>DASZTS010000050.1:0-15892 GCA_035547915.1 Pirellulales bacterium
TCCGGAACAGCGTGTGGTAGTTTGTCCCTCGCACTTCCCAGCCCACCTAACTTCCGGTGGAAGCGCCAAAAATTACGCTAACTCTCCGATTGACACGCGCCGGGCGACCTGCTCCGCGCGCAATTCCCCTTATGCACCCGAACAGCCCTGCCGAGCTTTGGTCGCCTTGTGGCATATTTCGCGATGAAGTAAAATAGCGAGTCTACCTTCCCCGATAGCTCAGTTGGTAGAGCAAGCGGCTGTTAACCGCTAGGTCCAAGGTTCGAGTCCTTGTCGGGGAGCTGGTTTTTCCGCTACGAACCCGGCCGACCGAGCGGTTAACGGCTACGACCCAATCGAGTCGCCAGTCGGCGACCCGCGTTTTTCGCCTTTCCTTTCAAGGTTTTGCGACCATTGGTCCGCGAGCCTCGGACTCTCTCCCCGTTGTCCGCCGGGTACGAAATCCACGGGTTCCTTTCGGGCGCCCGAAAAATCGGCTACGAACTCTCGCGCTCTCTCGCTTAACAGGCGCGCCGAGTTAACAACCCGGTTCCTTCCGCCGCCCGAAAGGAACCCTTGTCGAACGCGGGCCAAATCACGCGGTCGCCTACCTCTGCCGTGGACGTCGCGCGGCAAGGGTGTCAGATTGCTCGAAACCGGAAACCGGATGCGACCGCTTTCATGATGTGTCCCACAGCCAGTTGCGGGCTGAGCGGGGGCGTGCTTCGTCGGCAGTGCCTCCACCCAAGATCTCGCGCGCTCGCGCAAGTTTCGTTGTGACGTTGCGGCTTGCCCGAAGGCCGTAGTGCCGGATGCGGACGAAGCCTTTTGGCAACAAGTGCAAGAGAAACCGACGGATGAATTCGTCGCGGGAGAGCACCATTTCCTTGATACGATCCTCGTCGGCATAATCCTTAGAGGCTCGGACAAAACCAGTGTTTTATAAAATGCAGTCGTGATGAGCGATACGGTAACAGATCACGGCGGCAGCCAACGTGTTCCAAGCGTACTGGATGACGCGCAAGCGGTCGTAACCTACTCGCAGCCGACGCAGCTCTTTCAACCAACTGATCATTCGCTCAACCACCCAACGGACTTTACCCAAGCCGCTGCCATGCGCTGTCTTGCGGCGACCGATCGATGGTTCGATGCCCAGCCAGCGAAGCAGGTGCCGGGTGTCGTCGCTGTCGTAGCCCCGGTCGACGACGAGGATCTCCGGCTTTTGGCTTGCCACCTACGCCGGGTGATCCAAGACGATGGGCAGGATCTGCGTGTGGTCGCTGGCATTAGCACCTGCGGTGCGAATGGCCATCGACACGCCATGCCGGTCGACGAGCAAGGTGTGCTTGGTGAAAGTCGGCCTATTGATCAACCCTGGTCCACCAAGTCGAATCGACGCTCAGCGAATTTGTCCGTCTCTGGCCCGGCACCGCCAGGATAATCATAGCGACGATCGAGCCGAGTGGCTCCGTTGAACCAGATTTGCGTCGCGGTTACCCTGTCTAGGTATGGCACGCAGGTTGATGCGGGCGATGAATTGCCATGTGTCAGCCCGTTCGGTTCGCTGTTATCAAAAAGTGGTTGGCAGCCGAAGAAATGACAGTGCCACGAAGATCGCGGTGTTCATAGGGCGCATTATGCCGAATGAGCCTGGCCGTCGTGGCCATCAGCGCCCTTGCCGCTCACTGGTACGCAACTCAGCGCCGCATTTCTGAGGCGGAACACGAACTTGGCTCGGCAAAGGCCGGGGCGAGACGTCGGCGTGACGGAAGACAAAGAGATTTATGAAGCATCCGTCAAACTTCTGCGCGCTGAGCAAGCTGTGCCGTTCTCAAATCGGAGGGAAGCCTGCGCGAAGCATCTTAATGGAACGAGTTAAGTGCCTACTTTCAGGCACGGTCGCCGGCGCGAACGTCCTTACGTCAGTGCCATTTACCCCATGACAAGCCCCATGACCCGACGATTTCCGTTCAGCCATGGCCGACTGCTTGGATTGGCTGCTATCATTTGCTTGGTGCTCGGCGTGTTCAGTGATTTCTGCGGCGAGATAACGACCATTCTTTTGCTGATCGTTGGCAGTGCTCTCGCGGGTGCGTCTCTTGGGGCGTTATTTGGTCATCCGTGGGTTGCCGGTTTTGCCGGCGCTGCCGTCCTGTTGCTGGCGCTGTTCGTTATTAAGGTCTTTAACTGCTGACGTTACCCTCGGCGGCGCGCGATTCGGTGAGTGGAAAGAGTCGGCCCGGCGCGAGCGCGAGGAACCGCGCAAAAAAACAGGTGGTGGGACGTTCTAGGAGCAACCGACGAAACCGAATCGAGGAGGACTCGTCATGTCTCTTCTGACACGCGCGTGGCTCGGCGGCGTGATGCTCGCCGCGGTGCTGACCGTCGACCTGCCGGGCGCCGATGCGCCAATTCGCTTTCGATGCCAGAGTACGAACGGCAATTGGTCAGATTGGCTCGGCGATGGTGATAGCACCGGTCAGGGATCGGGCGGTACGATCGCGTTTTCGCCCGACAATGAACTCCTGCTGCGACCGCTCGACGATTCCACCTTGGTGCTGTGGCAACTGACGAAGAAGAGCGAGTTGGCTCGGCTGGACCATCGCGGGTGGTTGCGATTCGTCCGCTTCTCGCCCGACTCGCGCAAGCTCCTGGTAGCCCTCGATCAGCCTGGCGCCAAAGCGGGTGAATCGGAGATCGTGCTCTGGGATCTCGAAACCCTGACCATCGTCCGCCGACTGGAAGAAGGCCGCACGTGCTGGGACGCCGATTTCTCTCGCGATGGCGGCGAATTAGTCACGTCCAGCCAAAGCCTGCACAAAGACGACCCGCTCGAGAACAAGGTCGCCGTATGGAGTATGGCCACGGGTGAAGAGCTGGCAAGGTTGCAGACCCAGAAGCGCGGCAAGGAGCACCGACCCAACAACGCCAGCCTGGACTTCTCGCCGGATGGCAAGTGGTTGCTCACGTCGGCGAACGACGGTGCGATCATCTGGGACGCGGCCGATTGGCACCGCGTGCGATCGCTGCCGGGCTCGGCCGACGCGAGGCTCGGCCGTTTCTCGCCGGATAGCCGCTTCGTTTTCGCTGGCTGCCAGAAGCGGACGAACAGCGATCCCCTTGGCGTGCGGGTGTGGAACGTCGATACGGGCAAGATGGTGGCCGCAACGACCTTCGATATCTCCAAGGACGAGAGGGGCGATTGTGGGTTCGCGCTGGCGCCGGATGGCAAGTCGCTGGTGACGACGGCTTCGATCTCGATCGGGTCGCCGAAGCAACACTTGCGCACGATTATGAAATTCTGGAACGTCGTCTCCGGCCAAGAGATGGTTTTGCAGTCGCAGACCGGGAAGGAATCCTATTACTTCGGACGCGGCGCGAGGTTTTCGCCCGACGGTGAAACGCTGGCAATGGCTTCCTGGCAACCTCGGCCGGAAATAAAGTTCGTGGATACGAAATACTGGCAGACGCAGAAGAGCTTCGACATGACCTTGCCCGAAGACGACCAACAACCGGTTGTTTGGTGGGACGTCGGCGGTCTACGGTTCTCCCCCGACGGTCGCTGGTTCGCCGCGACCCGGATCGTGCAAGGATTTTCGGGCCGCGAACTCTTTCTCTGGCAGTTAGAGACGGACGGCCAACCGCGCGCCGACAGCGAAGTAGAGAAATAGCGATCGGACTACGTGGCCCTTTGGGCGACGATCCGCCGGGCATTCCTCCGATTAAACGCCAACGGGTATAACGCCGCTCCTATGTTATCAACCACTCTCTTCCTACTGGTCGGCCTGGCTGCTGGCGAAACGGCCGTCACGTTGTCGGGCACGGTGGTCGGGCCGGATGGCCAGCCGCTGGCGCCGGTCTTCGTCGAGACGGTCAAGCAGCCGGGAGCGATGGTCGTGGTGGCCGAAGGACTGCCCGTGCCGAGGTTCATGGAACGATTCGTTTCCGCGGTGGTGCCAAGGGCGCCCCAGGTTTTGGCGAGCGGCGCCGCCGAGGATACCGGCAAGTTCGCCGTCGCCATGCCGGACGAGATGCCCGAGATCGGCTGGCGAAGATCGCGGCTGACCGCCTGGGCATACCATGCCGACTTTGCGCTGGCCGTGCGATCGATCGAGCGCGACTGGGCGCGGGCCGGTCTGCCAATGCCGCTGAAGTTGGCTCGCGCCGATCCGGCCAGGCTCACGATCACCGATGCCACCGGGCAACCCCTATCCGGTGCGCGCGTGCGGCCGCAGCGCGTGGCCGGCCGTCCGGTGCCCGAGGTCATCGCCGGGCTGCTCACCGCGGTGACCGATGCCGAGGGGTTCGTGATTGTCGGTGGCCCGGCGGCAAGTGACCTCGATGCGGTGATCGTCGAAAGCGAAACGGGCGGCCGACAATGGGTCGTCTTGCCACGGCTCGAGGTCGGCAGGCCCACGACGATCGCGCTCGCGCCGGTCGGGCGGCTCACCGGCCGGTTGATCGCCGACGACGCGCACGCGGGCCGACGGCGAAGAGTTCGCTTCGCTACCTGGCTCGAAGCGGGCGACGAGACGGCCGGCGGGGGACTGGCCGAAGCGGTGACCGACGACGGCGGACACTTCGAGGTTTCCGCGATCGCGGCCGGCAGCCTGACTTTTGAAATCGAGAGAGGCGAAACCGAGAAAGGCACAACCGAGGAAGCCACAGGGCCGATGTACCTGACCGATCAGACCGCCGGCCCACAGATCGATCCGGGCGAAGCCACCGCGCTCGAAATCCCACTTCGCCGAGCCGTTCGCGTAACACAGGAAGTTCGCGACCGCGACGACGGCAGCCCGATCGCGGGCGTCAGGGTCTCGCTCAATTGGTGGGCCAATAATGCGGCGATCGGCACGACCGACGAGTCCGGGCGATTCTTCACGTATATGCTGCCCGGCCCTGCCACGCCTGTCCCGATGCGCGCTCCGCCCGCCTACTATTACCCGCAGCGGGCGCTCGATTCCCAAACCGTCGGAGAGGATAGCGACACGATCGTCTTGAACCCGATGCGGTTGGCTCGGGGCGAGACGGTGTGCGGGCGGGTCGTCGATCGGGAGCAGCATCCGGTGGCCGGTGCCGAGATCATTGGACACTGGCAGATGCCCGCAGGAGGCGATGTACCGATCCACGCTTGGAGCAACGATCGCGGCGAGTTCGTCGTCCAGGGAGTCGCGTCCGGCGCCCAAACGCAGATCTGGGCCGTGAAGGGGGAATTGCTGGTCACCGAAGCCGTGGCCGCGCGGCCGGGTGGCGATTCGATCACCTTGGTGCTCGAGCCCGATCAGACCGTTCCACTCGAAGTCCGCGTCGTCGATGCGGCGGGCCGTCCCATGCGAGGCGCCGTGGTTCGCGTCTGGGCGGAAGAACGTGATAAAGCATCGGAACGAGGCCGCGACCGCGGGTCGGTCATCTTCGATGCCAGCGATCGGCTGCGCACCGACGACGAAGGTCGCTTTCGCACTCCCCGCGGCCTACCGCCGAAACTATGGTATGCCCTAGAGATCGTGGCCGGCGGGATGTCGCCGGCCATGACCGAGCCGTTGCATCTGGCGACCGCGCAGACAACACGATTTCCCGATGTCGTCATGCACGCGCTGCCGCGGCTGCGCGCCGTCGATGGCCGAGTCGTCGATCGCGAGGGGCGTCCGATCGCCGACGCCGTCGTCTGGCAGTCGGGCGACGGCCCGCGCCGCACGAAGACGACAAGCGACCGAGACGGCCGTTTCCGGCTGTCGGGCGTGTACAGCGGCGCGGCGTTTCTCTTCGCGAGGAAGGACGGATATCGGCCGGGCGGCGCCATTCACGGCGCGAAGGCAGAACGATGCGAAATCGTCCTGCGGCGCGCCGACGAACCGGTCCGCCCGATGTCGACGTTGCCACCGAGCGTATCTCTCGAAGAACAGCGCAAGCTGGCCATGTCGCTGGTCGAACCTCTGTTGCCGATGATGCGCGACCCGGTCTTCGGCCGAGATCACTTTACGCTGCTTCGCATCATCGCCCGCGCCGATCCGGAGCGGGCGCTGGACATCGCCGAGAACGTTCTGACCGACCCCGATATCAAAGACATGGCTCGGCACTCGGCGGCGCTGGCCGCGGCATATACCGATCTCGACGAGGCATTCGGGATCGCCGAGTCGATCCCTCGGCCGTACGTCCGTGCGCAGGTCTATTTGGACGCATGGAATGCCTTGACCCGCGAGCCGGGCGATCGGAAGCTCGCATTGCTCGACCAGGCGCTCGTGCATGCCCGTGCCGAACCGGACGCGGGACATAAGATCTACCTGCTAGGCCAGATCGCCCACCGCTGGCTCGACGAAGGCCAACGCGAGCGTGCCCGATCGCTCTTACGTGAGGGGCAGACCGTGGCCGAAGGACTGCCGGCCCCCAGCGAAACGACGCAGCGCGACGAGGCGACTCATCTGCGGGGACGATTCGCGGGGACCCTCGCTCGCATCGATGGCCCCGCCGCCGAGCGGCTCATCGAGGGATTCGGCGAGCCGTATCGCGATTGGTATCGCGCCAATCTCGCCCGAGGATTGGCCGATCACGATCCGGCCGCAGCCGAACGCGTATACAAGCTGATCGAATCGCCTGCACTGCGGTTCATTTACGGATTGGCCACCCTGCACCGCCTGGCCGCGGTCGACACCGAAAGGGCCGCGCGACTGGCGCGAAACTATGCGGAAGCCGGCGAGCGGGCCTACGCGCTCGGATTCGTCGCCCACGGCCTGGCGGCAACCGATCGCCGGTCGGCCGAGCGACTGTTGGCGGAAGCCTTCGACCTGCTCGAACGCAGCCAACAGCGTGGCGAGAGCGAAAAGACCGACTACCCTGCGGCCGTGACTGGGGCGGCGCTGTTGCCCGTCGCCGAGAGGATCGATCCCACGCTCGTCGAAGGTTATTTTTGGCGAGCGCTGGCGCTGCGCGGTCCGGGCCTCGCGCGGCGCAATCCCGCCACGACGGGCAGCGACGAGCTACAGAAACTGGCCGCGTTCGTCGCACGATACGATCATGCCGCCGCCCGCGAGTTGCTGGAAGGCTTGGCGGAGCGGATACGCGACGTTGCGGGCCAGGCTGCCGCAAACGAGGCCGCCGCCATGCCTAGCTTCATGGCATTGGCCATCGCCGATGCTCGTCGGGCTCACAACCTGGTACGAAGCCTGCCGGATGCTCCGGAGCCCGCTCCGCAGAACCCCAAACTCGCCGCCGCGAGGGCGCTCGCCGATTGGCTGGCTCGCGGGCCCGGCGATTTGCGGTCGTCCGTCTATGACTTGTCCGGGCTGCGCGACCCGGAGGGCTCGGACGAGGTGCCGTGAGAGCGTGCCTGACCGGCATCTGAATGCCCCGCCCCCTCGCTGCTGGGCAGTGACATCATCTTACGTTGCTCGCCGACTGCCAAACGCAAACCGTAAAAATTACTTGGCTTAATTGGCGTGTTCGGGAAGTGGGCAGGCTATTCGGGTTCGTCGTGCCATTGCGAGGGTCGGTCACGGTCGGGCGCATTCCGCAATGCGGTTAGTTCGTTCGCATCCTGATCCACTCGGTGATTCGTTTACTCAAGTCGCGTCATGGGCCGGCACTGACTTAAGAGCGACTGACAGAACCCGAAAGTCCGAGCGCCTTGGGCGCAAGAATCGGCCGTGAAACGCCGATTCCTGTGAAGCTAAATCCGGTTTTGTCGGTTGGTCTAAAGAGGGCTCGCCGGCGAGGCGCTTTATTCATCACGTCGAAATCGTCCGCCCAAGAAGCCGCCGACGAACGACCAAATGAAGGCGGCAATCATCTGGCCAGCGGTTTGAAATTCGTGCGGATGCGGATGATCGACGTTATATGTCCTGACTGCCGTTCCGTCAGGATAGACCATCATCGGCGCCTCTGGAGGTAGGTCAACGGTCTCCCTCCGAACTATTCTCGGATAAAGCTCGTCTAGCACCGCCTTGGTGACGAACCACGGCCTTGGCGCGTTGGCGATAGCCGGCAAGTAGCCCGTAGCGAGGTAGGACCAACCTAGGAGCGCGCAGCCAGCCCACACTTTGCGGCGATTAGGGGTAGCGTAGATCGTTCCCAAAACCGATGCCATCAAGAAGGCAAAAAGCGCTACGCAGAGCAGCTTGCCGGTGATCCCTGTGGCATAAATCAGCGATAGGCAGGCAGCGGCCGCAAAGGTCACCAGAGCGAACAGCCAGCGAAGAGAAAAGCGCATAAGGGCATTAGACCGCGCCAGAGCGGAGGGGCAAAGCTGGCGAGTGCCACATCAACGTCACTAACTTAGCGAAGCAATAATTGGCTCAGATGTGAACCCACCCTCTGCCGCAAACCCTTGCACTACGGCTCCCGCTGCCTTTGTCATAAGCAGCTTCGCCTAAAGATTCGGCAAGCCGCGTCGGATTCTTTATCGCTGCGTGGCAATAAAGAAAAAAATCTGTACGCCCGATGTCGGCCCCTGCAAAGGCGTTATCGAAGGCCGGCCTGCCTAATCGACCCGAGGTTCGCAGATTGGCACACGGTTTTCAATAAGCCTCCAATTCAAACCACCTGTGGTTGCGTGCTTGGCGGATCTGTATTTACCGCGTGTAACGTAAAATTCAACTGAACCGAATTTACGACCTCATGTCGCGTAATACCTTCCGCCCCACGTGGGTCACCTGTTGCGGTACGCAAGCTGTCTGGTCGTGGGGCGGAACTGGCCGCCGAATTCGATCGCGTGGGCGGCCGGGTGATGACATGGATGTCGGGTGGTCGCCCTCTTCGTGGCGCTTGGCCAGTGCTGGAGAAGATGTCCGTGGACGTCTTCATTCTCTGGATCCGCGGTAAGCGATCCGGCCCTCTTCGATCCACGCTAAGTGACCCCCGAACGCGACCTAAATACGCAAGCAACGAGCGAAAAACATGAAAGTTTCCCCGATCCCGGCCGTCATCCTGACGCTGCTCTGCCTCTCTGTGACCGCCTGCACCAAGGAAGAGGTGCACGAGGAGGTCCATAAGGTGATGGCGACCTATCCGCAGTCGCAGTCCGTGACCCTCAAACAGCCGTACGTCTGCCAGATCCACTCGCAACGGCACATCAAGGTGCGGGCCTTGGAGATGGGCTACCTCGAACAGATCACGGTCAGAGAGGGTCAGCAGGTGAAGGAAGGCGACCTGCTGTTCAAGGTCATCCCCATTCTCTATCAGAAGCGGGCCGAGGCCGAGATCGCCGAGGCCAAGCTGGCCGAACTCGAGTACAAGTACACCAAGAAGCTGTACGAAGACAAAGTCGTCTCGCAGAACGAGGTGTTGCTGCTCCAGGCCAAGTGGACCCGGGCCCAAGCCAAGGCCGAGTTGGCCACGGCCGAATTGAACTTCGCCACGGTCAAGGCACCGTTCGAGGGCATCATCGATCGCCTGCATCACCAGCACGGCAGCCTGGTCGAAGAGGGCGAAGTCCTCACGACCATGTCGGATAACAGCGTCATGTGGGTCTATTTCAACGTGCCCGAAGCCCGCTATCTCGAATACATGGCCAACCTCAAGCAGAATCACGAGCTACAGATCGAACTCGTGCTGGCCAACGGCAACAAGTTCGACCAGCTCGGCAAGATGACGTGGGACGGCACCATGTGGAAGGCCGGTGCCATCGAAGCCGACTTCAACAACCAGACGGGCAATATCTCCTTCCGCGCAGACTTTCAGAACCCCAACCGCCTGCTGCGTCACGGCCAGACCGGCACCGTGTTGATCAGCAAGGTGCAGACCGACGCCCTCGTCATCCCGGTGAAGGCGACCTTCGAGGTGCTCGCCAAGCGGTACGTGTACGTCGTCGACGACGACAATGTCGTGCATCAGCGCGAGATCAAGGTCGAACACAACTTGGAGGATACCTACGTCCTCAAGAGCGGAGTCGACGTGACGGAGAAAATCGTCCTCGACGGGATCCGGCAGCTTCGCGACGGCGACAAGGTGGAATTCGAAGATCACCCAGCGGAACAGGTTGCCACGAACCTGAATTAACCGACGGAAAAGCGTGCGGTCCGACCCATAAGAGCGGTCAACAAGACCCGGGAGCCCGAGCGCCGGGGCTTCCGCTCCGCCACCAGCGGGTTCGTCCCGGTGGAGCTCATCCGCGTTTCCTGCGTTGCGTCACCGTTTCCAGCGTTGCGTCACCGCGCGACCGGCACGTGCCCGTCGTGCCGTCACTAATCCCGCACACCATCCGACGATCGCGCACCGCGGATCTTGTGCACTCCGAAAACACTCAGACCGAACCGGTCCTCACACCCCATGTTCTCCAAGTTCCTCCAGCGCCCCGCGTTGGCGATCGTCATCTCGATCATCATCTTGTTCCTGGGGGGGCTGTCGATCAAAACGCTGCCCATCTCGCAGTTCCCCAACGTCGCGCCGCCGAGTGTGGTCGTTTCGGTCAACTATCCGGGCGCCAACGCCAACGTGTTGGTCGACTCGGTGCTGATCATCCTGGAGCAGGCCATCAACGGCGTGGCCGACATGCGCTACATGGTCTCGTCGGCCACCAGCGCCGGCGAGGCGACCATCCAGATCATCTTCGACCCCGGCACCGACCCCAACATCGCGGTCCTCAACGTGCAAAACCGTATTCAGACGGTGAAACAGAGACTGCCGGCCTTGGTGGAGCTCGAAGGGGTGATCGTCACACAGTCGATGACGAGCATGTTGATGTACGTGAACATCTACAGCACCGATCCGGAGCACGACCAGAACTTCTGCTACAACTACGCCTTCGCCAACCTGCTGCCCGAGATCAAGCGGGTGCGCGGCATCGGCAGCGCCACCATTCTCGGCAGCCGCCAATATGCCATGCGGATCTGGCTCGATATCGACCGCATGCGGGCCTACAACATATCGTCCGACGACGTCATGGAGTCGTTGGCGAAACAGAGCATCATCGGTTCGCCCGGACGCATCGGCCAGGCGACGGGCAAGCGGTCGCAGACGATCGAATACGTGCTGACCTGGGTGGGGCGCTACAACAAGCCCGAGCAGTACGAAAGCATCGTCTTGAAGGCCAATCCGAAGGGCGAGATCCTGCGGCTCAAGGATGTGGCCCAGATCGAATTGGGCCCCTCGTACTACAACATCTACTCCGATATCGACGGGCGTCCCTCGGCCGCCATCGTCCTCAAGCAGCTCCCCGGCACCAACGCCTCCGTCGTCATCGACGAGGTTAAGGAGAAGCTCAAGGAGATCAAGGAACGGTCGTTCCCGCGTGGCATGACCTATCAGGTCAGCTACGATGTGTCGAGCTTCCTGGAAGCCTCTATCCACCAGGTGCTGCACACCCTGTTGGAAGCCTTCGTGTTGGTCTCGCTGGTGGTCTTCCTCTTCCTCGGCGATTGGCGTTCGACGCTGATTCCCACGCTGGCGGTTCCCGTCTCATTGATCGGCACGTTCTTCTTCTTGCAGATACTCGGCCTCTCGATCAACATGATCACCCTGTTCGCGCTGGTGCTGGCGATCGGCGTCGTGGTCGACGACGCGATCGTGGTGGTCGAAGCCGTGCATACCAAGATGCACGAAAAGCACCTCACGCCCTACCTGGCGACCCACGAGGTGATCAACGAGATCAGCGGCGCGATCATCGCCATCACGTTGGTGATGACGGCGGTGTTCGTCCCGGTCACATTCATGACCGGTCCGGTGGGAACCTTCTATCGGCAGTTCGGCATCACCATGGCCACGTCCATCGTGCTCTCGGGCGTGGTGGCCCTCACGCTGACACCGGTCCTATGTGCCCTGATCCTCAAGCCACACACCGGCCAGAAGAAGCGCGGACCGCTGGGGCTCTTCCTGCATTTCTTCGACCGTAGCGTGGAGAGGATCACGAACGGCTATGCGGCGTTCCTGCGTCCGGTCGTCAGCCTGCGGCTGCTGACCATGCTGGTCATCACGGGCTTCGGCGTCGGCATCTTTGTGGTGAACACGCAGCTCCCGGCCGGCTTCATTCCGCTCGAAGACCAGGGGATGATCTACGGGATCTTGCAGACGCCGCCCGGCTCGACGATCGAATACACCAACGCCAAGTCGCACGAACTCCAGGAGATTGCCAAGCAGATCGACGGCGTCAACTCGGTCTCGTCGTTGGCCGGTTATGAGGTGTTGACGGAGGGCCGCGGCTCGAACGCAGGGACGTGTCTCATCAATCTGAAGAACTGGTCCGAGCGCAAGATGACCTCGGGACAGATCATCGAGCAGCTCGAACGCGAATGCCGCAAGATGGCCAACGTGAAGCTCGAGTTCTTCGAGCCGCCCGCGGTGCCGGGCTTCGGCGCGGCCGGCGGATTCTCCGTGCGCATCCTCGACAAGACGAACTCGATGGACTACCAGCGGCTCGGAGAAGTCACCGAACACTTCATGGCCGAATTGGAGAAACGCAAGGAGGTGAAGGGGCTGTTCACCTTCTTCGCCGGCAACTTCCCGCAGTACGAAGTGCTCATCGACAACGACGTGGCCATGCAGAAGGGCGTGGCGATCGGCGAAGCGATCAACAACCTATCGATCGTCATGGGCAGCACCTGGCATCAGGGGTTCATCCTCTTCGGGCAGTTCTATAAGGTCTTCCTCCAATCGAAGCCGGAGTTCCGCCGGTATCCCGACGACTTGGAGAACATGTTCGTCAAGAACGACACCGGCGAGATGGTCCCCTATTCGTCGTTCATGACGATCAAGAAGCAACAGGGCCTCAACGGCATCAACCGCTACAACCTCTATCCGTCCTCGGCCATCCAAGGTGCACCCGCTCCCGGCTACAGCAGCGGCGAGGCGATCAAGGCGATCCAGGAGGTCGCCGAAGACGCGCTGCCGCGCGGCTACGGCCTCGGTTGGGAAGGGCTCTCGTACGACGAGGCGAGCAAGGGGAACCTGGCGATCTATATCTTCTTGATCGTGGTCGTCTTCGTCTATCTGGTATTGGTCGGGCAGTACGAGAGTTTCATGCTGCCGCTGGCGGTGATCCTGTCGCTCCCCGTCGGCATCTTCGGATCGTTCTTCTTCTTGAAGACCATGGGATTGGCCAACGACGTCTACGCCCAGATCGGTCTGGTCATGTTGGTCGGTCTGCTGGGCAAGAACGCGATCCTGATCGTCGAGTTCGCCGTGCAACGGCACCATGAGGGCGTGAGCATCAAGGACGCGGCCATCGAAGGCGGCAAGTTGCGCTTCCGGCCGATCCTGATGACCTCCTTCGCGTTCATCGCCGGGCTGGTGCCGCTGATCCGCGCCAGCGGCCCCGGCGCGATCGGCAACCGCACGATTGGCAGCACGGCCGTCGGCGGGATGTTTCTCGGCACCGTGATCGGCGTGTTGATGATCCCCGGCCTCTATTACCTCTTCGCTCGCGTCGCGGGCGACCGCAGGCTCATCGAAGACGACGAAGACGAACCCCTGGACGCGGAGTTTTCGCACGAGGCCCTCGGACACGGCGCGCACGACGCCTTCGAGCACCAGACGGCCGTACCCCAAGCGTAGGCCCGCCTCGCGACGGCGATCGTTTTCGGGCCCCTTTTTTGCGCCAGTATTATTAATAGTGCGGGCGTCGTGCGCCCCGGCCGGTTTCCGGGCAATCTTGTGAGCCTTCTCTCGGTTTCGGGCTGGCAGCCGCGTTCGCATTGGGGCACTCGCTTGCTACCAGTAGCCTTGGGGGCGTTCGGCCGCCACCGCGGGGCGGAAAAGTCCACGCATATCGCCCGGCACCCGCCCTCCGACGCCTCGTCTCAGAGACCCCTCTGCGTCAATCGCATAAATTTCCGGTTTTTTATCTATCCCGCCTACCATCGCGCAAAGCCGGGTAGCTGTGGTAGTTGTGTCGATTGTGAGCTTCGCGAGTGTTAATTTGTAGTGAGTATTCGCAATTTGGCGTCGTTTCCGATTTGAGCGGACGATGAACTTCTTCGTAAATGCACGGTTGCGCCGGCAGCACATTCGCGCACGACGCCACAGGCGGGACGAGTGGGCGTCGTGCGACGGAGCTGGTCTGGCGTAGCACCCGAACCACACCAAATTGCTATCCCGCTTTCTAATCCCGCATAGACGCGGGTCGCGCAACCCGAACGGATTGCCGACAAGCGAAAGCTCATCAAGGACGACCAGGATGAAGCCCTTCGTGAGATATCTGAAGACGCAGTTCAAGTACAACGTTCTCGTGACCGCGTTGGCCTGGGGCGCCCTGCTGGTATTGCCGGGCTGTCTGCCGGCGCTCCGTCCGCCCTTGCCGGGCCCGGGCTCGCCGCAGAGCTTCTTCTTGCCGCAGAACTTCAGCGGGGCGGACGCCACAGAAAACTCGGCCATGGTGCCGGCGCGAGAATTCTTCAGCGACCCCAGGCTCTTGAGCCTGATCGACCAGGCGCTGGTCCGCAACCTGGAACTGAAGATCCTGGCCGAGCAGATCAACATCGCCAACAACGAGATCATGAGGCGGCGCGGGGCCTACCTGCCGTTCCTCAGCCTGGGAACGACCGCCCAGCTCAACAAATACAGCTACAACACGATCGAAGGCGCGGACAACCTACAGAACATTCCGTTGAACGCCCCGAGCTTCCCCACCCCGCTGCCAGACTTCTTGATGGCCACCGAACTCTCGTGGCAGATCGACATCTGGCGGCAGTTGCGCAACGCTCGCGACGCACAGGGCCTGCGCTTCCTCGGCACGCAGGACGGCCGGAACTACGTGGTGACCCGCGTGGTGGCGGAGATCGCCGACAACTATTACATGCTGATGTCGCTCGACAACCGTCTGGCGAACCTGGATTACATCATCGCGTTGCAGGAACAGGCCCTCAACATCGCCCGGCTCAGGAAGCAAGGAGCCCGCGGCAACGAGTTGGCCGTCCAGCGTTTCTTGGCCGAAGTTCGCAAGAACCAGAGCCAGAAGTTGATCATTCGGCAGCAGATCATCGAGGTCGAGAACCGTATCAACTTCCTCGCCGGTCGTTATCCGCAGCCGGTCGAACGCGCGTCGGTGGGCTTCCTCGATCTGACCCTACACCCGCTGGCCGTGGGTGTGCCTCCGCAACTGATACAGAATCGACCTGACATCCGTCAGGCTGAGCGAGAACTCGGGGCGGCCGGACTCGACGTGCGGGTCGCGCGGGCCAATTTCTATCCCCGCTTGATGATCACCGGCGGCATCGGCTACGAAGCCTTCAACCCGAAGTACATGTTTTTGACTCCGGAATCGTTGATCTATAACGTCGCCGGCGGCCTGGTCGCGCCGTTCGTCAACCGAATGGGCATCAAGGCCGACTACATGAACGCCAACGCCCGGCAACTACAAGCCCTGTACGACTATCAGCGGGTGATCCTCAACGCGTTCACCGAGGTGATCAACCGCATGTACAAGGTGCAGAACTACAGCAACAGCATCGAGATCAAGAAGCAGCAGTTGAAGGCACTCGAGACCTCGGTCTCCGTGGCCGGCAATCTGTTCCAGAACGCCCGCGTCGAATACATCGACGTGTTGTACGCCCTGCGCGACCTGGTCGACGCGAGAATGGTCCTGATCGAGACCAAGCAAGAGCAACTGTCCGCCATCGTCAACGCCTACCAGGCGCTCGGCGGTGGCTGGCGGGCCGCTCCGCCGCTACCCGCGCCGCCCGCGGGCGAAGAAGTGCAGGTGCCGGTCGCACCACCGGAAGAGGCCTTGCCCGCGCCCGCAGCCGGAGCCGAAGCACCCGCCGCCGCCCCGCCCGCGGCAGCACCCGGAGTTCCGCCCGCGGCAGCACCGCCGGGTAACTAGATGATTACCGCTTTCGTGGCCGTTAGCCCCAATACCGTTCAATTGACCTAAGAGAATTCGCAGCCTCCTGCGACGATGGGGATGTCATAAGTCCCACGTAGCAAGGAGGCTGCGATGAGTGTGATCGACAAGGATGCCGATGTCGCCGTGCGGTGGTCGACAGCGGAA
>DASZTS010000051.1:0-1983 GCA_035547915.1 Pirellulales bacterium
GCCGCTCAGCCTGACCGGGGCCATGTGCGTGTGGCTGTCAGCCGGTCTGGCGCTGGGTGGGTTTGGATTGACGTTGCGGGCGCTCGAGACGCGAATCGGGCCGCTCTCGCTCACTGATTTTCACGGACTGTATGAACACACGCCCAATCTTGCCATCTGCTTCCTATTGACCGGGCTGGCGAGTGTCGGCTTTCCGGGGGCCTTCGGCTTCGTCGGCATGGAGTTGCTCGTGGACGGGGTGGTGTCCGCGTACCCCTACGTCGGCGTGCTGATCTTGCTGGCGGCGGCCGTGAATGGCATCGCGATTGTGCGTGCCTTTTTCCTGCTTTTTACCGGGAAGAAGTATTTTTCCGCGGTTTCTTTGCAGGTTCGCGCGAGGGAGCGATATGCCGTGCTCGCCTTGGCGGCGCTGATCTTGATCGGTGGCGTTTTTCCACAGCCAATGGTCGACTGCTGCAACCGGGCAGCGAAACTGGTCGAACAGCAGCGGTGGGCGAGCTGGCAGGGGACCTCCGTGATGGCCAATAAACCCGCTCGGTGAGTGACTATTATAAATCCAACAATCGGACCACCAGGTCATCATGACGACCTCGATTTCGCCGAGTAGCCCCAGACTGACGTAATCGAGCACCGGCAGTTGCGTCACGAAATCCGTATAGAAGTGGACGGGAAAGCCCTCAGCGAGGCGGGCATCGGCACCGACACGTCGATCACGCGCGGCGTCAAACGGAGCACGCTTTGCACTCCGGGTGTACCTTGACGAGAAGTACGTTATAGACGATGCGCTATCAGGGCAGTTGGAGTCGAGAAACGGGCACGCTTTCGTCCCAACTCGATCCCCATCCCACGTAATGAATCGCCACGCTGCCGTCGGCGGCGACGCTCTTCACTCGCCCTCGCCACCAGGCGCCTGCTTGCTCGACGAGAACTCGATCGCCTGCGGCCAGTTCGTTCGGTGTTTGGACCCAATTGTCGGTAGGCTGTACCGGGCTGCCCTCATGCGCATCCCAGGCTGCGGCAGGTCTTCGCGACGGTACCGGACCGACCCGTGTCTCCGAGGGTTCAGCTTCATGAAAGCGAAAGTCATCGAAGTTGATGTGTCCCCATGGTCCGCTGTGCCGGTCCACCAGCCGGATGAAAATCTCCATGCCCTGGTGCTCGCGCAGATCGATCGCCACTGGCTTCAGGTTCTCCGTGGAGTCGCCGCTCACCTGGTAGATCGTTTTGCCCGAATCCTTAAGGACAATTTGCACGCAGGTTTCCTGGTGCGGTCCGCCCGCTACGAGAAAGCTGGCATAGGGGTGCGTCACTCGGAATGACACACTGGTGAGGCATCCCTGCGGTTGATCCCCGGCTCGCTCATAGGTGCCAATCCAGAAGCGGCCGGCGTGCTGGCTGCGCATGTCGAAACGACGAGCGACCACCGTATCGCCCTCGACTGGCTGGCCGGCGAACGCTTCGCCTTCGGCTTCCCAATCGGCCAACGTACCCGACTCAAAATCAAGATTGAGCGGCTTGCCGTCGGTTCCGTCTTCGGCCCACGAGTCCGACTCGGACTTTGAGCCGCCGGAGGCATCGGTTGGCCGCCCGTCGGTTAGTGACAGCTTCGCTCGATCGGCTTCCACGACCCAGTAAGGTCCACGTGGCGACAACAGTTCTTGGTACAGATCGGCAATCGGGTCGAAAGGCCGCTCGGCGAGAAGATCTGCCTCGAACCACCGCTGGCGGAGCTCTGCTTCAATTTGGTTCCGCTTGGCAGCATCCAACGGAGCAGAATAGACTCGCAACTCGGCAAGCTCGCCGCGAAATCGGGGGGCTCCGCCCGAGCCCGGGCCGCCGATCCGTAAGGCGGTGATCTGCGGATCGGACGACACAGCTTGGATGGCCTTGTCCGTGGCGACGAGCCAACCGTCGCGGTATGCCGCGACGCCGTTCGGTCCCCAAGTAATCGTCACAAGGTGAAACTCGCGAGCGGAGGGGGCT
>DASZTS010000052.1:0-20351 GCA_035547915.1 Pirellulales bacterium
GCGCTTTTTGGCGATACCAGGGACGATTCAGAGCTTGGTAATGCCGATGCCCGTCCAAGACGAACCAATGCGCGATCAAACTGTAGAGCAGCATGCCGATGGGGGCCGTCCGCTCAACGGCGGCTCGGCTGTAGCCTTGGGGCTCTTCGAATCCCAAATGCTGTTTGCTGTCGCGAATGGCCTGCTCGATCGACCATCGCCAAGAATACCAAGTCAACACCTGCTCCGCGGTCGCGTCGCAGCAGGTGGAATAAAACGCTTCTCGACCACGGCCTCCGCGGAGTGCTTCGACAGCCACCACGCGGACGCGGCGCTGCGGCACGTGGTACAGGTAGCCCAGCGTATCGCACACACGCGCGGACTGCTGCCGGCCGTAGACCCTCAGCGCGATGTGCCGCGCGCGGTCTTTCAGCATCTGCTCGGGGGTGGGAAGTTGCAGGCCGCGCTTGCGCGGTCGTCCGCGTCCTCCGCTACGCGGCACCGGGGCGTCATGCAGACGAGCGTTCAGCACCAGACGACTGGTCAGGTCGCAATTCGCGGGCAGGGACGAAAGCACGCCTTGTCCACCATAAGCCGAGTCCGCCACCACATGAAAATGCCGCTGTGGATAACGTCGGCAAAGGACGCGAAGCATTTCCAAGGCCAGTTCGGGACGCGTGCGATACGTTCGTCGGTGCTTCGTCGCGCTCTTGTGATTCAAGTACAAGCGAAAGAGGACCGGCAGGCTAAAAGGACGCTCGGGCCACAGGGGAAAGCGGATGATGACGGCCAGAATCACCCAGTTATGGCCCCAGCGCGTGACCGTTTTGCTTCGACTCGACAATTGTGGGTCGTAGTGCATCCCAGCACCAAATACCTTCAAGCCACGTTTGGCGGCTAGCGTATCGTCGACGGCCAACAAGACGGGCTGTTCTTCGAGCCAGACTTCCAAGATCCGAAACACCGCCAAGCCGACCATGTCCAACGACCAACGAGCTGCGGCGAACAGCCGATGGAAGGCGGCATGATGGCGCACGCCGGCCACGCCGGCAGCCATCATCATGCCCGTCACGGTGCGTCGCGAGGCGAATACCCAGCCCGTGACGAGCACCGTAAAATTGTGAAACGACGGCATGGTCATGGTGACGGCCAAGTCTTGCAACAAAACCGCGAACGAACTTACCAGGTACATGGCGGGCCTCCTTCAAGTGCTTCTTCTAAAGGCATTCTTGAGGGAGCCCGCCCGTTTTAAAGGGCCAGACTGCTAGCATCGTCCCTGCTAGCAAAAACTGCGAAATGTGAACTAAGAACCGGTCGTTCTGCGAGTTAGCGTCAGCCACGGGCGTGCAAAACACGACCTTTTTCCGCCGCCCAAAAGAACGGACACGACGCGAATGGCGACACTCTTTCGTGCACCCCACCGGCGAAACGACCGCTAGCCTGATCGATTTCGCTACATGCAGGCCGAATAACGCTACGGCCGGCTATTCGATCATGATGCCGGCGACCTTGCCTCCCTCTTTTTTGGCCCGTTGGTCGGACGCGGGCGAACGCCCTTACGAATGACCTGGCAGGGGCGTGCAGGGGCCGGCACGCAATACGGGCGGATGAAGGCTGGGCCAGATCAAGCGCTGCCGCCATCGATGGGGGCCGTTGCGGGCTTCGCCGCCGGCCGTCGCCGTCGAGACGTCATAACCGTAACGGAGCAGATGGTCGCGCAACGAGTTCTCGACGAGAAGTTGCTGCTGCTGCGTCAGCTCCTCGCGCCACTTGTAGTTCTTGCTCTCGATGGGCAATGAGGCGACGCGCGCCTGGAACTTGGCATTCGGCTCCAACTGACAAAACTGCAGCACGCGGGACAGCACGGCCGAGGGGTCGGCGACGAACCCTTCGTATTGCAGTTCCATGTACCGCGACGGGAGGATGCGATTGCTGGCGGCAGCGAAGGCGTCCATGTGGCGTTTCCATTGAATGGCCGCCAGGACGGCGAACGATTTACCGCTGCGCAACCATTCCTCCTCCTCGGCGGCGGTCAGGTCGCCCCAGCCCCAATGCGTAGGCCCCGCCCACCCTTGCCAGAACTCGACATTGAGCAACGAGTTGACGACGGCGCGGCCGTCGCGCACCAGATGGATGAAGTAGGCGTCGGGAAAGATCCGCGCCAAGAAACCGATCCGCGGCCAGCCGGTCAGCTTGATCGACAGCCGCCTGCGGCGACCGGCGACGAGCCCGCTCAACAAGCGGCGCATACGGCTCGCTTCGGCCGGCCGCACGTCCTCTGCCAATAGATCGCGACACGGTCGACTGAAGCCGCGGAGGTGTTGATTCCAAAAGGCCCAATGCTCGTTTGCGGGAAATCTCCGGCGCAGGTAGCCGCCCACCAAGGGAGCATCCAGGCTTCGCATCACCAAGCGGTTGCGCCACAGGCTCGTCGGATGACTCGCGCACGTCGACGTAAGGAACCCGACGTGAGGGTGGTGGCTGAGGGCCTGGTGAAAAATGGTCGATCCGCAACGTCCGCTGCCGATGACAAAGATCGGACGGTCGACCGTTGCGCACGGCACCGCATCTCTTCTCATGTTTCCGTCGCCCGGCCGCCGAACATCCGGCCGATGCAGGGGTTGATAGAACTCGGTCCCGGCTAATCGCGAAAAACCCGAAGTGTGAGGAATCGGTGCCGTCCCGGCCGGCCGCGCCTGTCAAAGGGTTTTCGAATTGAAAAGTGCAAAGTTGGCTGCGTAAGGTTACACGCCTCGTGGATCGCGTTGCACCGGACCATCTGACCTCGTCGAAAACATCGACCTATTTTTATGTTTGACCGGGGCGCGCTTGCCGAAGCGCGTTACGTTTAAGCGGATTTGTTGGGCCGGGTATTATTGGAAGGGGGTCGGACCGTCGTTAGGCGGGACGGAAAAGCCGGTCTTTGCGGCACGCTTTATCCAGTCGCCCGGCCGGCGGCGGGTGCAACGGCCAAGACGCGACGCGCCGAACCGAATACTCTCAATGCGATCGATGGAACGTCGGCAATTCAATCTGCGGTTCATCTTCTGGGTGACCACCGGCACGGCGATCATCTGCGCGATCCTGTCCTTCGGCTTCCAAAGGGCAACCGCGGCGGCCCGCTCCGAGGAGCTACGCCGCGAGGAAGTTCGCCGGCAGCGTGAACGAGCGCTGGCCAAATGGCTACACCGGCCCAATCCATCTTCATGGGATTTTGGCCCTTAGCCTTGCGGCGAGCCTGGGTGGCTTGCCCTACGTGCGCGGTGTCGGCAAACTGGTGCCGTGGCGACTCCGTGGATGGGCGTAGCCACGAAGCGTGAGGTTCTCCGTCTCCCACCCATCACGCCGAATTCGACAAGCCCCGCCTAACGTTCCGTTGTTTGCGCATGATGCACTCGCGCGACAATCCGTATTCACCGCCCCTGTCCGAGAGGCCGGCGAGCGCCCCGGCCGACTGGTACGGCTGGGTCCACGTGTTGCTGGCGGCGGCGGCCATGATTGGCACACTTCCCGGACGCACGCATGGCTTGGGCCTGATCACCGAACCGCTGCTCGCCGACCTGGGGCTCGATCGCACGCTTTACGCCAGCATCAATCTTTGGGCGACCTTGCTGGGCGCCGCCTTGTGTTGGCCCGCGGGCGTTCTGCTCGATCGGTTCGGCGTGCGGCCCGTGCTGGCCGCCGTTTCCTTGTTGCTGGGCATCGTGGTCGTGACGATGCGCTTTGCCGGCGAGCCGGCCGAACTGTTCGTACTGGTTACTCTTACGAGGGCCTTGGGGCAGAGCATGCTCTCGGTGGTCAGCCTGACGCTCGTGGGCAAATCGTTCCGCGGCCGGCTCGGCCTGGCGATGGGTGTCTATTCGCTCTTGATCGGTATCGGATTCAGTGCCGCCTTCAAGGGTGTTGGGGCGGCGGTGCTCCACTTCGGCTGGCGAGATACCTGGTCGACGATCGGATGGACCTTGATCGCCGTACTCGCGCCGGCGGCTTGGTTGGTACGCGACAGGCGCGACACGCCGGCAACCGCACGAGCGGAGAATACGAGCGCGGCCGCTGATTTCACGGTCGGCCAGGCACTTCGCTCGCAGGCATTCTGGGCCTTCGCCATCGCCAGCTCGATGTACGGCCTGGTTTCGTCGGGAATCGGCCTGTTCAACGAGGGGATTCTCAAGGAACGAGGATTTGCGCCCGAGACCTACCACACCGTGCTGGCCATCAGCGCGCTGTGTGGAATGCTCGCGAACCTCTCCAGCGGTTGGGCAGCCACGCGTATGGCGCTGGGCCATTTGCTGGCAGTCGCGATGGTGCTCATGGCGGGCTCGCTTGCCGCGCTGCCGCTGGTGAGCACCGCCTGGCATGTCTATACCTATGCCGTCGTAATGGGTGCGGCCGGCGGCATCGTGACCGTGACCTTCTTTACCGTCTGGGGAGCCGCGTTCGGCCAAACGCATCTTGGCAAGATCCAAGCCTGGGCCCAGATGATGACCGTCGTCGCCTCGGCGCTGGGCCCCATCCTGTTCGCCCTGTGGCACAAACAGACCGGATCGTATGCCGGCGCCTTCTATTTGCTGGCACCCCTCTTCGTCGGATTGGGGCTGGTGGCGTGGGCCACAAAGCTACCCCGACAACCGGCATCCAGTGAGGAGACCGAAGAGGAATTGCAGCTCGCTCCGTCGTGAAAGCCGCCCTAGGAACGGCCGATCGCTCCGTGCATCACGCCAGCAGATCGTCGATCGGCTTTCCTTTGCCGTCCTTGGTGACGTGGAAGGGGCGCCCTTCGGTGACATACGCTGTGTCGGGGGCGATACCGAGCGAGCGGTAGATCGTGGCATGGACGTCGGTGAGCGAAACGGGATTCTCGACCACCGTCATGGGGTGGCGATCGGCCGTGCGGCCGTAGACCAGGCCCGGCTTGAACCCGCCGCCGAAGAAGAGCAGCGTGTTCGCGCTGCTGAAATGGCCATGAAAGCCGTACATCTTTTCCGTTTCGATCACCAGGTCGTCGCCCGATTGCCGCTCGGCGAACCCGATCGGCTCGACGCCCGCCTTGGGCTGGTTGGCGATGGTACGGCCGAACTCGGTGGCCACCACCACGAGCGTTGTGTCGAGCAGCCCCCGCGCATCGAGATCGCGAATCAACTGTGCTAGCGGCGCGTCGACTTGCTTCTTCAGCTCCACCATGCGCGTCGAGCCGTCTTCGTGCGTGTCGAACCCTTTGAAGGCGCCGTATTGATATTCGACCTGAACGAACCGGGCGCCGGCCTCGACCAGACGGCGAGCGACGAGCAGTCCGTGGCCGAAGCGCCGGCCGAAATAATATTTCTTGTCCTTCACTTCTTCGGCGGCAATCCGCGGTTCGTAGGCGGAGATGGTCGCCGCCGATTCCTGGCTTGTGTAATCCAGCGCTTGGCGCACCGGTGAATCCATCATCTCACGGGCCTGCGACATAACGTGCAGATAGTCTTCGACCTTGGCCGAACCACGCAACCGCCCATCGGCCAGGCCGTTCACGTCGCGGAGCATCTTTAGGCGCCGGTCGAGCCGCTCGGTCGTCATCCCGGCGGCGGCCCCGAGCGTCGCGAGCCCGCGAACCGGATCGGGAATCATCAAGGGAGCGAACTTGGGCCCGTAAAAACCCGGGCCGATGTACTCGTTGATGAATTGCTTTTCGGTGTCGCTCGTGTCGATATCGCGGCCGAGGTAGATGTACGGCGGCACCTGCGGATGCCGCGGCCCCAGCGTGCGAGCTACCGCCGCCCCCATGCTCGGCGCCTTGACGCCGACCGGGAAAAGATAGCCCGTCATCATGCGGTACTGAGCCTTGAGGTGTACCGCGCCGAACATGACGTCGCTCGTCAAGCTGCGCAGCACGGTGGCGTGGTGCATGACCGAGGCCATCTGCTCCAATCCCGCGCCGATCCTCAGATCGTCGACCGTCGTGGGGATCGTCGGGCATGTGCCCAAGAGCTGGCTCCCCTTCATCCCCTTTTCAAACGGAGTGTGTTGCTTGGGATCCCAGGTATCGGCCTGCGCCACGCCGCCGGGCAGCCAGACGAAAATCACCGCGTCGGCCTGCGCGGCCTGTCGGCGCGATTGCTTTTGCCCCGCGGCGAATGTCGGGCCAGCCAGGCCCGCGGCCAGGCCGGCTTGCAGAAACCCACGGCGAGTGATTGGGCAGGAAACGTGGCTCATTGGAGGTACTGGAATTCCGGCGAACAGAGGAGCGCCCACAACAAATCCCGGCTGGCCTCGTCGAGCGACTCGTCGTCGCCGAACCAATCGGCACCGCGTTTCTTTTCGTCGTTGGTGGCGTGGCGACTCAGGGCGGCCAGATAGAGCTGATCGACGAGGCGCCGCGGGTCGTGCCGCACGGCCGGCTTGATTTGCAACGTCGCCTCTTCGATCAGCCCGTGCAGTTCCGGACCGTTGAGTAATTCGAGCGCCGAGACGGCGCCAAAATCGTCGGGCCGCGAGGTGCTGATTTCGTTCCGTGAATCGGGCCGTCCCAGGGCCCGCATCAACGCGGTGGCCCGCGCGTCGAGATAACATCGCTCCTGCGGATCGAGCTTGCCGATGAGCACCACGCGCAGGCTGTCGAGTTGTTGTTCGGCGGTCAAACGTCGCAGAGCCGGCGAGCGGAAATAGCGCGCCGCCGTGTCCGCTCCAACATCGTAATGGTCTTCGATCGCGAAATCGTAGCGATGCTGATACGTGCGACTATTCAAAATTTGCCGAATGGCGTGCTTGAGATCGCAGCCGTGCTCGACGAAATCATAGGCCAGCCACGCCAGCAAATCGGGGTGGCTGGCAGGCCGGTCGACCCTGAAATCGTCGACCGGCTCGATCAGGCCCAGGCCCAAGTAGCGTTTCCAGAGCCGATTGACGATCGTTTGCGCGAAACGCCCGTTGCACGGGTCTGTGATCATCCGCGCCGCGACGTGCAAGCGGCCGTCGAGATCGGTCGGAATCGCTTGCGTTTCGCTCACGCGGGGCAACTCGAACGGAAAGCGGGCCGGCACCGTTCTGCCCAGGTCGACGTCGCAGCGTATCAGTTTTAAGTCGTCCGGTGCAAACATGCTGGCAAACCCGACGAACCGCTGCTGCGTCCATTCGGGATGATCAAAATGGTCGTGGCAGCTCGCACACTTCATGCTCGTGCCCAAGAAGACCTGCCCGATGTTCGCGGCGGTCTGGAGCGTGACCGTGTGGTCCTCGTTGCGGACGTATTCGATGTTGTATTTGACACCGAACAGGTCTTCGGTGACGGCGCGGTGGCGGCGCGGCATCGTGGGGTCGATCAATTCGGCCACCATCAAGTCGTAGGGCCGATTCTCCTTCAGACTCCCAAAGATCCATTCGCGATAATTACCGCGGGTCGGGATGCCGCCCTGGCTGAGCACCGACTGGCTGGCGAGCGCGTCTTCCCAAAAGACGGTCCAATGGGCGGCGTAGTCCGCGTCGCGTGCCAGGAGCTTGTCGATCAGCTTCTCGCGCTTTCGCGGCGAGCTGTCGGCCAAGAAACGATTCAGCTCGACGACGGTCGGGATCACGCCGATGAGGTCGAGGTGTACGCGGCGGCAGAATGTCGCATCGTCGCAGAGTGCCGGAGGTTTCGCGGCCTCGGCGAGCTGCGCGGCCGCCCAGGACGTGTAGATGAAGCGGTCGATCGGCCCAAGCACAGCCGGTGCCTTCGTCGAGCGCGGCAATTCAAAATCGGGAGGCGACGGCGGGCGTGGAAGCTTTTTTAGCTGCTCGGCGCGGCGCTCGATGAGCCGTTGCTCACTGTCGACAACACCAGCCGGTCCACTGCGGCGCGGAGAAGCCGGTTCTGCGGCGGCGGCAGCGCCGGCACGCACGCCCCAGGCGGCCAAGACCAACAAGATCGACGAGTATCGCAACATCAGAACGCGACAGGCTGCCCGGCCCAATCTTGCCGTATGCGAATCGCCCAGGGGTATGCCGTGAGTCTCCGAACGCCCCGACCCGCCTACGGCTCCCGGCTGTTTTCGTACGTGGGGCCGTTGATGTCCGAGTCGGCCAAGATCTGGTGGTCGACCGTGAACTTGGGCTGCACCTTTCCGTCGGCCTTCATCGTCTGCGGCGTGTAACGAACGTACTGCCGCTGGAACGGATCGAAGAATCGGTCGCCCTTTTGAAAGATCGGCCGGTACTCGGTCATCTCGCCGAACCAGGCCGGACCGACCACCTGGGCCGGGATCCAATGCCCCTTCCCCTTGCTGTCGACCAGATAGAACTCGGGATAGTTGTGCCCTTCGACCCATACGCTGCGCGCGATCACGCCCGATAGACGACACATGCTCACGAACAGGGCGCTCATTTCCTCGCAATCGCCGCATTTTTGCTCGATGGCGAACAGGGCTCCGCGGAAATTGCCGTTCTTGAACTCTACGTTGTCACGGGTCCATTGCCAAAAACCCTTCACGAGATCCCAAGGGCGCTCGCCGGCGTGCTCTTTCTCCAACTCGCGGGTCAGGCCGACGATCTTGGGATGCTTCATTTCCAGCCCCGGTGCGTCGTTCTTCACAAACTGGTCGCGCACTTCGGCGGGGGCACCGTGGGGCATGTCGAGCTGTTCGGTCGGATAATCGAATTCCATCCGCCAGCGGGTGATCTCGTAGAGCAACTCGACGCCGGCCGATTCGCCGGCCGCGATCGTCGGAATCGTAAATTTCATCGTGGCACATTGGCCCCGCTTCACCGTCTCGGTGTACTTGCCGCCGGCCGTGAATTTGGGGGCGCCGATCTGACGGGCCCGCTGCTCGGGCCAATCCATGGGAATCGGGGCCACGACCACCACATTGCGGCTATCGGCCTCCTCCGGCGCCTCGACCTTGACGACGATCTTCAAGCGGTATGTGCGCGGCTCGAGCAACGCGATGGCCGGGTCGGGACTGACGCCTGGCTTGATCGACGAGCGCTTGTTTTCGCGAGCGTCGGTGTCGGCTTCTTCGCTCGGAGCGGCGCCAGGGGCCTCTTTATCGTCGGTCTCGGCGGGGTATTCCGATTCGACGTTCGCCCTGCCTCCTTTCGCCGACACGCGGTCTTTGGCGGCCACCGTGGCTAAGAGCGGGCAAGCCAACGCGAGGAATACGAAGAGCAGGCGACGGATGGTCACAGGTACAGCCCTCGGCGATTATCTTTGGCAATTTACCCAGTATGGTGCGACTGGGAAGAATTGTAAAGAAATTCCCGATGTACGCAGAAACCGCGCGGTCGCAGGGCCCTGATGATTTCGGCACAAGGCAAGAAGGATGTCCGGCGCCCTAAACGGCCGGCAAAAACGAAAAAGGCCGCCTCGACGGGCGGCCTTCTTCCTAAGTGGCGGGGACAGGATTTGAACCTGCGACCTCGAGGTTATGAGCCTCGCGAGCTACCGGGCTGCTCCACCCCGCGTCATGTGGAAGTAATTATAGCCGACGATCGGCGGTCGTCCAGTTCTCTTTGAAAATGAACGCCTGGGCCTGAAATGAGCGCTTTTGCCATACGATCTCTTTCGCCGTTCAGGTCCGCTGTCTCGCGCCGTGGCGACAGGCACCCCTCGCCATAAAAAATCTCCGGCGAGCCCTTGCATTCTCCGAACTGTACTAGTACTATTAGAACAGTTCGCGAGGAGCTAATGGAATTCAGCATCGATCCGTCGAGCCGACTGCCGATCTACCGTCAGCTCGGCAACCAGATTCGCGAGTCGGTGGCACGCGGCCGTCTGCGCCCCGGCGAGCAGTTGCCGTCCGTGCGCGACCTGTCGCGAACGCTCGTCGTGAATCCCAACACCGTGGCCCGCGTCTACACCGAGCTGGAACGCGAAGGCGTGCTGCACACCCGACAGGGCTTGGGCGTGTTCGTGGCCGAGCCGAAGGCCGACCTGACGAAGCGTGCCCGCAAGGAACGGCTGGAAGAGCTGCTCGATGGTTTGCTGACCGAAGCCGTCTATCTCGGCTTCTCCGCGGAAGAGGTCGTGGCGGCCGTGACCGAACGCGCGGGCCAGTTTCAATGGAGCCATGCCTGATGAGCGACGCGATTTTCACGCAGCGATTGACCAAGTATTACGGCCGCCGCCCCGTCGTCCACTCGCTCGACCTGCGCGTGCCGCAGGGGAGCGTGTTTGGTTTCTTGGGCCGCAACGGGGCCGGCAAGAGCACCACGATCAAGATGCTCACGGGCATGGTGCACCCGGATTCGGGCAAGGCCTTCGTTCTGGGCGAAGACGTAGCCCGGCTCGCGCCGGCCACGCGGGCCCGCATCGCCTACCTGGCCGAGGGCCATCCGCTCTATCGTTGGATGACGGTCGACGAGATGGCCCGCTTGACGCGCTCCTGCTATCGGGATTGGAACGATGCCTTGCTGGAACAGATCTTGGATCACTTCGCCTTGCCGCGGCGGGGCAAGATTCGCCGCCTGTCGAACGGCCAGCGCGCGCAGCTTTCGCTCGCATTGGCCGTCGCGCCCGACCCAGAGCTGTTGATCTTGGACGACCCGACGCTCGGGCTCGACACGGTGGTGCGGCGCGATTTCTTGGAGTCGCTGATCCAGCTCATCCAACGCCGCGGGCGCACCATCCTGTTCAGCTCACACATCCTGGGCGATGTCGAGCGCGTGGCCGACCGCATCGGTGTCCTCGTCGACGGCGTGTTGCGGGTCGATTGCCCGACCGACGTGTTCAAGGAGTCGGTACGAAAGATCGTGTTGGAGTTCGGCCGCGCACCGCCCGAGTTTCCCGGCTGCCGCGGGCTCGTCAGCAGCCGCCAAGTGGGAGTCGACCTGGAACTGGTCGTGGTCGGCTTCGGCGACGAGCAACGGCAGGTTTGCGAAGCCCTCGAACCTCGCTCGATCGACGTGATCGACCTGAACCTGGAAGACGCCTTCATCGAATACACGCGCGGCCCGCGCCGCTCGCTCCCCATCTTCGCCACGGAGAATCGCCATGTGGAAAGGGCTCGTACACAAGGAGCTGCGTGAACTGGCACCGATCGCGGCCATCGCTTTGCTCGCTTGCTTTTCGATCGTCGGGCGTAGCATCGGTTACAGGGTGCCGTTTTTCGATGCGGGATCGCAGGGAGCCGCCTTCGTTCTCGATGAATTCGTGCCCTGCCTGGGGTTCGTCGCCGTGCCCCTGGCGATCGCATTGGGATTGCGACAAACGGTCGCCGAATCGTTGACGGGCACGTGGGTCTGGCTGTTGCACCGGCCCCTGCCGCGCACCAAGCTCTTCGCCGTCAAGTTGATCGTGGGCGGCGGCATTTACGCCCTTTGTACGGCCTTGCCCATCGTCTGGTATGCCTGCTGGGCGGGCACGCCCGGCAAACGCGCGGCCCCGTTTTATTGGTGGATGACCGGCGAGGCATGGCTGGTCTGGCTGACCGTGGCCGCGCTGTATCCGGCGAGTTTTCTTTGTGGCGTCTGGCCCGGACGCTGGCTTGGCGCTCGCATCTTCGCGCTCGTCGGCGCGGGAGCGATTCTGTTCCTTTTCGCGCTCGGGTTTCATCAATCGTCCTGGTGGCCGCTCGGCTGGATCATCCCGCCGGTACTCGCGGTCGGATTGGTGTCGAGCATCTTGTTTATCGCGCGATCGCGAGATTTCTCCTGACAGGATTCCCCATGCCACGCATCCCACAATTGGCGCACCGCCTGTTCTTGGCGTTCCTCGTCGCCGTCGGCATCGAATTGACTTGGGCCGTCGTCTCCTCGGTCACCTTCGACTCCGTGCCACGCGAACCCGTAGCTGTTTCGGCCGATGGATCACCCGTTCGCACCGCGCGCGGCATTCTCATCCAGTACCCGGCCGAGATCATGGTCCAATCCGACGGAACCGTACTCGTCAGCAGAGAAGCGTGGGGTACGACGAAAGGCGCCGCGCGTCTCTATACACTCGATCTACAGCCGCTTCAGCCAACCGGCAGTGAACGATGGATCGCGGCAGCCGATCTGGGCGAAGCGTTGGGGCCTGGCGATGGTCCCGGCCGGCTCACCCCGCAAGAGCGGCTGACCGATCTCTGGACGGGCAACTCTCTCGGACAGAATTGGTACTTCGTGCACGATAGCCAGATCGTCGGAAGCGGTTATTTCGTCGGCTTCGACACGCAGAGCAAGCTCTCGTTGGGATATATCGGCAAGCAGGGGCCCTCCCAGGATGTTCCCCGGCGCGAGGACTGTTTCGGCGTGGACGGTCGCTCGCTGCGACGCGTAAACCACGTCTTGCTACGCCGCCAAGACCGTTCGACCTTCTATGGCAACGGCATTTCGATAAAAGACGCGACGGCCTATTGGCCCGAGTCGGTGGTGTTCCTGGCGGCGGGCGGTCAGTTGTGGAAGATCGACTTGACCAAACGAACGGCCGAGTCCCTCGCCCAGGGTGACGGCGTCATCGACCTCGACGCCGCACCCGCGCCGCGCGAGAACGAAACCCGCCTCGCCGCCGGCGAATCCGACACGGCGATGTCGCGCCTGTTGGTACGCACGCGGACGGCCGTCACCTTGATGGACTTGGATGGCAAGCAAGAACGGGTCTGGCCGATTCCCACGGAGTTGCAGGGCCAGGCGCTGCGCTGGTTTGTGTTAGACGACGGGGGCGCGATCGCCGAGTCGTTCCATCGACAGGGTGACGGGCCGTATTGGACCCAAACCCGGCTTTCCTGGATCAACCGAAAGGGCGAGATCACACGCCAGGAATCGTTCGAACTGGCTTCGGGTCGTCGTGAGGAAAGCCCCGGCTGGACGGCCGCGGCGCTGTCGCTCGGTCCCGCGCTTATGACGTTCGCCTTGGCCGCGGACTACTGGGATCGCAATTCACCCGCCGAGAGCTTGTCGTATCTGATAGCCGACAATTGGGGCGCTCTGATCGTGGTCATCGCGGGCTCGGCCGTGCTGGCCGGGCTGGCCTATCGCCGCCACTCGCGGTATGCACTCGCCGGCTCCGCGGCGTGGGCGACGTTCGTCTTTCTGTTGGGCGTGCCGGGATGGCTTGCGTATCGCTGGCACCGCCGCTGGCCGGTCCTCGACGCCTGCGGCGATTGCCACCGTTCGGCCCCCAGGGACCGCGAGAGTTGCACTCACTGCGGCCGTGCCTTCGCCCCGCCAGCGCTGCTGGGCACCGAAGTGCTGGCCTGATCGCCCCGTGCGGTTCGCACATCCGCGCCATTGGCATAAGAGCCTCTCCGAGAACCGATGTTGCGACAGGAACGATTCGACTCGCCAGCAGGGTTTTCGGATCGGCTCTGACTAAGAGCCTATCCGAGAACCGATATTGCGACAGTGATGGTTCGACTCACCGACAGGTTTTCGGATCGGCTCTGACTAAGAGCCTATCCGAGAACCGATATTGCGACAGTAATGGTTCGACTCACCGACAGGTTTTGGGATCGGCTCTAAAACTTTCTCCGGCTGGCTCCGGCCGTATAATTCCATTACCGAGGACATTTTTGTTGAGTCCGGAGGGCGGGAGCCATGCGCGTCATTCTTCGCGACCGATATCTCTTTTTAGCCGTTCTAGCGGCGTTTCTGGGACTGGCCCGAGCAGGCGTCGCTTCGGCGCAGACGGGGTCGATCGATCCCAATCCCACGATGCCCTTCGATCCCGCGAGCGAACTACAAAGGCATGATGGCGCGTCGGGCAGCGGTGCGCGCTTCGGGCGCGGCACGGGCGGCCAGGCCGGCGCGGCGGCCGAGGAAAACCCCGCCGAGACCATGCTGCGAGAAATCGACGGCACCAACTACGGCCGTCACCGAGGTCATGCCATCACGCCCAACCCGTCTCAAAATGCCCAGCGAGTGACCGCGAAACGGGCACAGCGCGACAACGCCCCGACGCCGCCGCCGAGCCGCAAAGTCGGGACGGTCGCCGTGGGTCCGATCGGCGGGCGGCCGGAAAACCGCTGGCGATACCATCTCTATCGTGGTCGCTGGTGGTATCAGTTGGACGGCAACCGCTGGTCGTACTACGACGGCACGAACTGGCAGACCTACCACTCCGCCGCCGCCTCCCGTCCGGCGAAGCCCACGCGCTAATGAGCGGTGCGTCGTGCATGGCGGGTGACCGTGGTGGGTGACCGCGGTTGAAACGTGGCAGGTCAATCGAGGAAGAAGGAGAGCCATCCGCCCAGTACGCCTTTCAGCTTCGCTTTACGGCGAACCTTCTCCATATCGCGGCGCTGCTTTAGAGCAACCGACAAAACCGGATCTCGCTCCGCAAAAATCGGCGTTTCACGGCCGATTTTTCGCCCACGGGCGCTCCGGCTTCCGGGTTTTGTCAGCCGCTCTTAGCTTGACGGAAACGCTGATATTCTCGGTGAGCGATTCGAGCTTTCCGTTGTCGAGCCAGATTCCGTGGTCGGGGCAGATATCGACCGGTATCGAATGCAGCGCACGCGACTGCATCGCTGCGCGGCAGATCGGGCAGGTCCGCTGGCCCGGCGGCACGAGGCTGTCGTTGTCGTGTGCCGCGTTGAGCGACGCCAGCGATGCGAAGAACTCGCTCGGATCGCGTCCGGCGTCACCGTCGATGAAGGTCGGAGCGTGAGGATTCGGTTCGCTGTCCTGGGCCCGGTCGCTCATCAGAACTTGCTCTTGCCCCGTATCGCTTCGCCGGTTTTGGTTTGTGCCGAGTATTGGCGTTCATCGTAATGGCCGCCGCCCGCCGGGACCAGGAGCCGGTGGTGCCGGGAGCCGATAGAGCCGACCGGCTACCTTACTGCCGTCCAAGTACGGCTGGATTTGGCGAATTGCTTGCCTGCTTTATAGAATTCGAGTCGCGTCTTCAGGTCACGTTCCTGCTCCTGGTGTACTGCTGCCGTAGCGACCCCTGTCGGCGTGGCCTCGTCTTTGTCAAAGGCCGCCTCTTCGGCCTCGGGAGTCAATTCGATGGCCTTCATCTGCCATCGTGCAGCTTGTTTGAATTCGCCACACGCTGCATGTGTGGCAGCCAGTGTCGACAGCGCCTCGCGCATGCTCCAACGGCTCAATTCACAGGCCTTTGTTGCCTCCTGCACCGCGCGGCGGACGTCTCGGATCTCTGCATCGGTAGCCTCGCTCCGAATGGTTGCCAAGGCGAGGTACGTTTGGGTTAGTTGGTAGCGGGTAGCCGTGTCGGCTGCTAATACCGTCGAATACATTTCAATGGCCCTTGCATCGTCCCCTCGACCTACCAATGCAAAGGCCTGTTTCATCAAGAACTCTGCACGGTGTTCCGGTGCGAGTTCTATTGACTTTTGCAGATCGGAGTCGGCGCGCGCGGCATCACCTTTCAATCGCCAGATCGAAGCACGCTGGGAATATGCCCACGGGTTGTCGGGCGACAAGCGCACGGCCGCGTCGCAGTCGTGGAGGGCACGGTCGAAATCAATATTCGGTGAGTTGCCCAGCCAACGATTAAGGCGAGTCGCTACAGCCACGTCGACGGTTTGCACCTCACTGGCCCGAACCCAGCCTTGACCCAACCACAGGGAGTCGCCCTTCGTGCGTTCAACGACAAACGTCCTTTCGCCCATCTCCTCGTCGACCGCGTGATTCCGGAGTTGTAATCTTGTCGCCGGCAATCGCGCCACAATTTTTTCGCCGACCCAGCCGTGCTTTTCACTTTCTTCGCGAAACGCCTTGCCCGACTTGTAGAGCGTAAGACGCCGTTGTAGCTCGGTGAGATCGGGTTTCGAGGAGTCCTTTGCAGAAGGGGTGGCATTTCCGCGAGTGACCAGATCGATGGCGTTTTGCTGCTTCTCGACCGCCGCTACGAAGTCACCGGATTCTGCCAACCCTGCCGCGAGGGCTTCAAGTGCTGTGACGGATTGCCCGTCACTCAGATCGCAAGCCATTCTCGCCGTATCCACCGCCTTGCGTCCATCGCGGACTCGGTCGTCGGCACTATTGGCCCGGATCATGGCCAGACGGCCATAGATCTCCACCTGCTGTGTCCGCGTCGCACCGGGAAGCATCGCCTCCAGGGCAGCTACCGCGTGGCGACAACCGCCCTCTTTTTGGCTGATGTCTACGAGTACGGCGTAAGGAATCGCGACGTCGTCGGGGGCCAGTGCAACAGCACGATTGATGTCTTGTCTAGCCGCTTCCGATTCGCCGAGATCGTTCTGAATGCGCGCACGCAGGAGTAACACATTTCGGTCGCGAGGTCGGAGCCGCACGACCGTATCACAGTCGGTCAGGGCTTGGACGTGTTGACCCGCTGCTCGATAAATACGAATTCGATCGGCATAGTGCGGGGCATGGTTCGGGCGAATCTCAATTGCCCGGGTCAAATCGCGAACCCCCGCCTCATAGTCACCCAAGCTACATCGCGCCGTTCCTGCAAGCGAATATGCCACATCATTGCGTGGATCGAGCCGAGCAGCATGCGTCGCGTCTTCGAGCATCACGCCAAAATCCCCTTGGTTACGGTAAACGCATGCCCGCCTGATATAAGTCATCGCGCTGTTTGGTGCGATCCTCACGGCCTCGGTTGCATCGCGCCGAGCCTGATGCAGATTGCCGTCAAGTTGGTAGGCGTAAGCGCGTTCGCACCAGAGCATAGCGCTTTTAGGATTGAGACGGATCGCGTCGTTGCAGTCGACTATGACATCGGTGAATCTTCGCTGGTTGATTCGTGCCATGGCTCGCCAGTAATATGCCAATTCGCAGTGAAGATCGATTTCAATCGCCGCCATACAATCAGCATAGGCGCCGTCGTAATCGACCGTCTCATTCTTGGCCACGGCACGGCCGACGTAGGCGAACGGGGTCGGTTCTCTCTCAATCTGAGCCGTGAACCATTCGATCGCCTTGTCTATTGGCACGACCTCGTCGCTCCGCAACCAACCATCATCGACCCACAGCGAGTCGCCGTCGATTCGCGTGACGGAGAAAGCGATCTTGGGTAAAACATCGATTTGACAATTGCCGATGCGTGGCTTGACATCGGGCGAGATGATCACCACATCGCGACCGACCCAGTCCTCGCTGTCGTTAGCAAAGGTGATGTCCGGCCGAGCGAGTAATGACAACCAAACCGCCGACCGCAACATGATCGAGCTACGCATGATCTGATCCCTCTGCCGGATTTCGTACATCGTTGAGTAACGCCCCTGCTTCGAATGGCCAACGGAACCGGGGTCGGCTGACGCTTTAACAGCGGAAGACTACGCCAAATGTTCAAAATCGTGCAACGGCAGTCGACTGGGCCGCAGACGTGGGATCGGGCTGCAGCGTAGCTCGCCGTGGAAAAACCAATTCGCTAGCGAGAGAGATCATGAAGCGGAACGATGCCCCGGCGGTATGGCTTGTCCTGTTAACGGTCTTTGCATGCGGTTGGAAGCCGCTCCACGCCGCGTTCCGCGGCCGAGCTTTTGCAGCCCGATCCGTTTTTGTCGACTGCTCTCAGCGTCGCACACAGCGCCTTGTTTCTGCTCTCATACCCTCAGGTCACCGCGGAAGGGATTACCACTGTTGGTCAACACGCGTCTCGGTTGACCAACCATTCCACAAAGACGCCCGTGAAGCCAGCGAATGGAATCAAGTACCAGAATGCTAAGAGCAACCGACAAAACCGGATCGAGCTTCACAAAACCGGCGTTTCACGGCCGATTTTTTGCCCGCGGCGCTCGGGCGTTCCGGGTTTTGTCAGCCGCTCTACGACCAGGAATTTGCTATGCTGGCGGCAGGCACCTTTGAGAGAACGCTGCCGAAACGGTGGGCAGCAGTTTATTTTGACTCTTTTTATGGCCACATTTGGCATGGCGTTATTTGGCATGGCGTTTTCGAGAAGTGGCATTGCTTGCTTTGGCGGAAACTGCTATCGATCGCAACCATTTCCTGCTTTCTGCGCCAGTCGAGAACGGCCAGCCATGAAGCGTCTTGTCGCTATCCTTTCATGTGCCGCCAGTATTGGATGCGTCTCGACTCCAGATACCGCGCAAATGAATTATGCAGGCGCTCCGCGCGCGTCTACGTCTCAGACACGAATGACGAACAGGTAGCGTGGGCGGAAAGGGGCGGTCGCCGCTTTGAAGACGCGCCGGGCTACTTTCCCGAATGGTTGGCATCGCTCCTTGGATTTTAGCCATTGCTTTCCTGAATACCGCGTAATATCGCGAACCGTTGCCAGCGCAAACCGTATCGGTAGGTGGTAGCGGCAGACACCTTGGAGAGAGCCCTGCGAAACGGGGTGAAAGGCTTGCGGAGCTAACATGCGGAGCGCGAGAATGGAGCGCTGCCGTTAGCACTGAGTCGGTTGTCAGAAACAAGCCGCGCGATTTCACTCGGACCGCTCAAGCGTCATTGTCCAAGCCCTGGAGCCCCAGTTGAATTCTTTCGGCCGGCGTTTTGAGATTGGATTGAAGCTCAGCGTCAATTTGTCACCATCGAGAGCGTAAATGCCCTTGCCGGCACCCAACATTCGCACGACGTCGTCTCCGTCTCCTGTGAAGTCGATCGTTGGCGGCTTGTTGTACGAAGTCAGAGAGACGTAGAAGATGGCTAACTCCCGACGGTCAAGATATATCTTGACCTTACCATCCCTGAAAACGTAGATCAGCTCCTTGCCGCCGTAGTCCGCCGGCACGCCGCCGATCCTGAAGTCGGTTGCCGTCCACACGCCTTGGAGGTTCTTGAGATCACTGTTCGGCTGCCGAACAGGATCCGATTTAGGGGGATCGCAGAAACCCACGCCAGCGTGCAGGGCAACGAGGACGGTGAGCGAGCGTATGGTAGCGAACATATGGCGCCGCACTCGAAAAGTGCGTAACCTCTAGCAATTGCCGGCGCCATGATCAAGATCAGTTAATCGCCCCCCGTGGTATCCTCTGGCATGGACGAGAACCCGTACAAGGCGCCCACGCAGGAATCGCCAAGGCAACCAATGCCCTTTCTTAGCGTGGCCACTGTCGTCGAATGGAGCGCTGCCGTCTTTGTGCTGGTGGCCATCGTCGTTGTGATGGCGGTCCTCGCTGCTGGCACGATTCCGGCCGTACCTGCCTAAGAGTGGCTGACAGAACCCGAAAGTCCGAGCGCCTTGGGCGCAAGAATCGGCCGTGAAACGCCGATTTTGTGAAGCTCGATCCGGTTTTGTCGGTTGCTCTAAAATCCTGGCACCCCGCTAGCTCTAATGGGCGGGCGGGGCGAGCACGTCAACTTTGATAAGGGAGCAATCGCGATGGCCCGATCCGTGTTCTTCCTGACGCTGATGCTCGTACTCGCGGCGTCGCCCGCCTTCGGACAAGCACGTCAACTACGTCCATCACGCAAAGCCGAACTCATCAAGGCGTCGCGCTATTCTTCTTTCGTTTTGGTGGCAGGAAACGTGCAGGTGCAGGATGAACTCGGATTAGACGCCGATCAGATCCAAGTTGTGAACGATCTTGCTGCTGAAAATAGGCAAGTGCTGTCGATGGCATTCCCCAAACCGGGAGGGCCACCAGTGCCAGACAGGTTAGCGGCACGTCGAAAGTTCAGCGAGAAGGCCGAAGCGAAGCTCCGGGAGATACTGATCCAGGAGCAGCTAACAAGGCTGAATCAGATATGGATGCAACACGAGGGGCCGAAGGCGATGAGATATGCCGACATCGCCGCGCAGCTTGAGTTGACGGAAGAGCAGGTGGCAAAAACCGCCGAAATCAACAATAGGAGCGTGTTGCGGGAGGAAGGTGACGACCCGAAGAACTGGCATAAGCAAAAGCAAATGGCAAAGGACGCCGAGATGTTAGCCGTGCTGACCGACGAGCAGCGGGCCAAATGGAAGGAAATGCTAGGCGCGCCGTTTGTCAAAAAAGATTCGGAACAGACTGGCTCCGTGCCAACCGACTCGGTTCCTTAACCCAGCGCCACTCTTCCGAGTAGACCTCCCCATGACCCGACCGCCACCCTAGCAGCCGTCTCAAAATGCCACAATGCGTTATGGTCGTTCTGCGCAAGTGTGCATCGAGTAAGGTAGACGGTATAGAAACGTTGACGAAGATGCGCCCCTGGATAACCTGATGGCAATGCCCACTGAAGATCCGACAAACGGCCGCCTCAGAATACTCGAAATGTGGCTCGCGCGACGGTTGGCGACGAACGACTCCATCCGGCAGCGCAATGCCGAGTCGATGCGACTGCATCGCACCATACAATCTCTGCAAGAGGAGTGGGTAAAAGAGCGCCACCGGAAAAGGGCAGCCGAGTGACTGCCTCCTTTTCAGGCACATCTCCCGGCTAAGAGTTCCTTAACCTAGTGCCATTCGACCCATGACCCACCCATGACCCACGGCCAGCGCGCATGGCTGGGCAATTTGCGAAGACTAGCGCGGTGGACTCAGACATGCTACACCTTGGCCTTATGCGGTACTCGCATGGGAGCGCGATCAGAGGCCGTGCGGCGAGACCGTCTGCTAGGACAAGGA
>DASZTS010000053.1:0-1847 GCA_035547915.1 Pirellulales bacterium
CAAAGGAAAATTCGGAAACCTTGAGGCCGGATTTGCCCAAGCGGCGGTATTGCATCGCATCACCCGTTGATTCGTCTTGTTGTCGGAAACGATCGCGTCCCGGCCGGGGAGGTCGGCGCCGCTCAGGCGGCTTCAATCGTCAATTGACGATATTAGACCCGGCGGACGAAGAGCGCCACGATTTCTTTGTTCCCGTCCCCGCCCGCGATCGGCGAGGGCAGGGAGACGCGATGCGCCCACCCCCGTTCGGCCATGAATCGGATGATCCCCGCTTCGGCATCCGCCACGGCCGCGGCGTCGCTGACGATCCCGCCTTTGCCGATATGGTTGCGCCCCACCTCGAACTGCGGCTTGATCAGCAGCACCGCTTCGGCGCCGGGCCGGCAGAGCGCGAGCGGCGCCGCCAGCACCTTGGCGATCGACACGAAGCTGATGTCGCAGACCACAAGGTCGATCGGCTCTGGTATCTGCGCCCGCCCGAGGTTCTTGACGTTCATCCCCTCGAGCGACACCACCTGCGGCATCGCGCGAACCATCGGGTGCAGCTGCTCGTGCCCCACGTCCACCGCATAGACCCTGGCAGCGCCGCGCTCGACCAGCAGTTGCGTGAAGCCGCCGGTTGAAGCCCCGAGGTCAAGGCAGATCCTGCCGTGCACGTCGATATAGCCCGCGTCGAGCCCGGCAATCAGCTTCAGCGCCGCCCGCGATACATAGGCACCGGCCGGATCGTCGATCGCTACGACATCGTCTGCGCCGACGAGGACCGCCGGTTTCAGGGCTGGAATGCCATTCACCCGCACCGTCCCGCGCAGTATTGCGTCGCGCGCACGCGCCCGGCTCTGTACCAGGCCACGCTGTTCGAGGGCGATGTCGAGGCGGACCCGTTCCGCCATGGCTCAGGAGCCGATCAGCCGCTTGATCTTGGCTTCGGCGCTCTGCTTGTCCTCGCCATAGGCGATGGTGCCCTCGAACTCGCCGTTCCTGCCGATCAGGAACACATTGGCAGTATGGTTGACCAAATAGCCCCCCGTCTTGTCGACCTGTCCCTTTTCCGAAAAGACCCCGAACGACGCCTTGGCGGCGCTCGTCTCGTCGGCATTGCCGACCAGTCCGATGATGTTGGGGTCGAACGCGGCCAGATACTCGGTCAGCACCTGCTTGGTGTCGCGCTCGGGGTCCACGGTCACGAAGATCGTGCGCAACTGCTCGGGCTTGATGCCGAGCTCTTCGCGCCACTGCACGCTCTCAGCCATGGTGGTCGGGCAGACGTCGGGGCAGAACGTGTAGCCGAAGAACACGAGGCTCGGCGTCCCCTTGAGGTCGCCCTGCGTGAACTCGCCGCCCTTGGTCGAACTGAGGGTGAAGGGCGTTCCGGTCACCCCGACTGGCACAGCCGGTGGTTTGAACACATAGAGCGCCGTGGCCGCCAGCGCGGCAACGACGACCAGGGTCCACAGGATGATGCGGAAACGCGCAATTGCGGGCGACGCGGCCATGGCTGCTCCTGGAGCGGTTGGATGATCGGGCGCCCTTGCGGCCGATCGGGCAGAGCCAAGTATGGATCGCCGACTCTAGGTATCAGTGCGCCGCTCTAAGGGTCGAGCGGCTCGGTCCCCACGGGCTTGCCGTTCTTCAGCGTGATCTTTTCGATCCGCGCTTCTGCCGCCTTGAGCAATCCTTCGCAATGCGACTTAAGCGCCTCGCCGCGCTCGTATATGGCGATCGACTCCGCTAGCGGGGCCTTGCCGCCCTCGAGCCGCGACACGATGCTTTCGAGCTCCGACAGGGCGGCCTCGAAGCTCATCTCTTTTACGTCGTCGTTCGTCGTCTCGGCCAATATTCAACTC
>DASZTS010000054.1:0-87365 GCA_035547915.1 Pirellulales bacterium
CACAGGGTTGGGCGACGTCAAGAAAGTAGGTCTTCACTACATCGCCCTTTGCCACGCCGGGCCCCATCAACCTTGAACTTACGGTCGGTTCCCGGCTAAAAATTCTCGAAACCGCACTCGAACTCTCTAACTTGGGTTAGCGCGCAGCGCCCCAGCGCGAGCCAAACCGGATATGATGTTCGCGCCCTATGCTCTGGCAAGCGGCTCGACCGCCGCTCCCGTTCCACCTATCCTTTGAATAGACGTCGAAGGTGTCGAGACGAGGAAGGCGAAGATGATCGTGAGTATCAATCTGCCGGCGAATACGGAGCAAAGACTCCGTGAAGCTGCATCGCGTCGCGGACAGACACTCGAGGCGTATTTGGAATGGCTCGCCGGCGTCTCCGCCGGCAACATCAATGGCCCCCGGATCGATCGCACTCCGGAAGAGAAGGTCGCCGCATGGCGTGCCTGGGTTGAGAGCCATGCCGCTAATCCCCATGTCGCCGACGATAGCCGCGAGAGCATTTACGGCGACCGGGGCGAATGAGCATCTTACTGGATACAAATATCCTTACGCGAAGCAGCGAACCGCTGCACCCGCTGCACCGAATTGCGGTTGATGCGGTCGGCCTCTTGTTGCAACGAAGCGAAGAGATTTTGTTGGTGCCGCAGAACTTCTATGAGTTCTGGGTTGTGGCTACTCGAGCTACGGCGCAAAACGGGCTCGGGATGAGCCCTTCACAAGCTGCTGCGGAACTCATTCGTTTCAAAATCGACTTTTCTGTGCTCGACGACGTACCGGCCGTATTCAATGTGTGGAATCGGTTGGTCTTGCAGTACGATATCAAGGGTAAGAATGCGCATGATGCACGTCTCGTAGCCGCGATGTTGGTGCATGGCGTCAGCCGCCTGCTGACTTTCAACAAAGCCGATTTCGCCCGCTATCAATCCATCACGGCGATGTCGCCACACGACATTGTCAGCCCGCCGGCCGTACATTAGTTTGCCGCCGTCAACGACCGTCGGCAAAATGATCGCATGGCTTCCGATCCGCCAACCATCGAACCAACGCCGCGGGCCGCGTTCGATTTCATGCAGGGGCGGCTCGCGGAGACGCTCGACTTCTTGAAGCGGACGCGTAGCGAGCTGCGCTCGTTGCGGATGGTGCGGGTGTGGGTCGATCGGCTCCAGGTGTTCGACGTGAATCACGATTACTTCGAGGTCCGCGGCGTGGGATACCGCAACGCCGAGATCGTCTCGTTGCTGGAGATGGTCAACGCCAACTTCAACCCCGAGGAGATCCACACGCCCGTCGCCGCGCCGTTCAAAGAGTTCCTCACCGGCCGCCGATATCCCTGGGCGCACGACCGCATTTTGTAGCGGCCGCGAAGTATTCAAATTCGCCGCGGGCCCCGCGCGGAAGCAACCTGCGGGACGACGACGTGGAAGATCGGGCCGATTTCGGCTATCTTGGGGGTGCCGCAAGACGTTCCCTCCCACCGAGACGAATCTCGATGCACAAGACGCTTCGATCCTGCCAGGGCCCCACCACGCGCCGCGAGTTTTTGTCTGCGGGTATGTTGGGCTTGGGTGGCCTGACCCTGGCCGATCTATACAGGTTGCGAGCCACGGCCGCGGAGCGTGGAACGATCGTCGACGAGGACACGTCGATCATCTTCGTCTGGCTGCCGGGTGGGCCGCCGCACATGGACATGTACGACATGAAGCCCAACGCTTCCTCCGATTACAAGGGAGCGTTCCACCCGATTCCGACCTGCGTACCCGGCATCGACGTCTGTGAATTGCTGCCGCGGCACGCGGCCATCGCCGACAAGTTCTCGGTCGTGCGCTCGGTGTCGCACACGTTTGCCGATCATGGCGGCGGCCACAAGCGGATGATGACCGGCCGCGTCCCGTTGACGCCGACCGAGACGGTCAACGACGCCCCGGCCACCGGCTCGGTCGTGGCCAAGTGCCGCGAGAAATGGGACCGCGGCATTCCGAACTATGTCTCCTTGAATCCGGGCGGGCGTGTCGACGACGTGTTCGCCCAAGGCGCCGCCTACCTCGGACCGGCATATATGCCGTTCAACGTCGTCGGCGATCCGTCGGCGCCGAATTTCTTCGTGCCGAACGTCGCGCCCACCACCGAGGCGGCCGTGCACATCGACGACCGCACGAAGCTGTTGGCGTCGCTCGATCGCGTCGAACGGGCCATCGACACCTCGCGGCTGATGGAGTCGATGGACAAGTTTCAGCAGCGGGCGGTGAGCATGCTCACCAGTGGCCGGGCCAAGCACGCCTTCGATCTCTCGCAGGAGCCCGATGCCCTGCGCGACCGCTACGGCCGCCACTGCTGGGGCCAGCGGGCTCTCATGGCCCGCCGGCTCGTCGAAGCCGGCGTCAGCTTCGTGACGGTGATCATGGAGAACCCCTATCAGTCGGGCATCGCGCATCTCAAGCAGGGTGTCTACAACTGGGACTCGCACGCGGTGAATTGCCACATCTGGGACGACTTGCAGGCCCGCCTGCCGATCTACGATCAGGCGGTGACGGCGCTCATCGAAGATGTCTACCAGCGCGGCTTGGATCGAAAGACGTTGATTCTTGTCACCGGTGAATTCGGCCGCAGGCCGCGCATCGAACATACCGTCGGATCGCAGACCGGCGTCATGCAGCCGGGGCGCGACCACTGGCCGCAGGCCATGTCGTTGATCATGGCGGGCGGCGGCATGCGCACCGGGCAGATCGTCGGCTCGACCAACTCCAAGGGCGAACATCCCGCCGACCGACCGCTCACGCCCAACGATCTCTGGGCGACGGTCTATCGGCACCTGGGAATCGACTTCGAAGACTCGTTCCCCGATCTGCGGGGCCGGCCGATGCCCATCCTGCCCTTCGGCGAACCGATCGCGGAACTGGTCCGATCGTAGTGCCGGCGCATCAGCTCAAGATCGCCGGCGGAACCCTCTTCGATCCGGTCAATGGCGTCGATGGCGCTGTGGGCGACCTGTGGATCCGCGACGGCAGAATCGTCGAAGGACCGACCGACCCCACGATAACGGCCGAGCGCACGATCGATGCCGGCGGGCTCGTCGTGATGCCGGGCGGTATCGATATGCACTGCCATATCGCGGGTCCGAAGGTCAATCTCGCCCGTAAGATGCGGCCCGAGGAAAAGCGCCGCGATCCACCGATTCACCGCACCGCGCGCACTCACAGCGGCACGATGGGAAGCGTCCCCAGCACGTTCGCGACCGGCTACAAATATGCCGGGCTCGGCTACACGACCGCTTTCGATGCGGCCATTCCGCCACTCGCCGCCAGGCATGCCCACGAGGAGCTCCTCGACACACCTTGTCTCGACAAGGGTTTCTATGTGTTGATGGGGAACAACCACTACGTGATGCGGTCGATCGCCGAGAAAGAGCCCGAACGGCTGCGGTCGTTCGTGGCCTGGCTGCTGGCCTCGGCCAAGGGTTTCGCTCCCAAGTTGGTCAATCCGGGCGGTGTCGAGGCGTGGAAGACGCGGGCGGCCGGCAACGTACACAGCCTCGACGAACCGGTGCCGTGGTTCGACGTCACCCCGCGGCAGATCGTGGCCGGCGTGGCCCAGGCGGCAGACGAGCTGCGCTTGCCGCACGCCCTCCATATCCACGCCAACTTGCTGGGTATGCCGGGCAATTGGCGTACGACGTTGGAGACGATGCAGACCTTGGAGGGGCGTCGCGGGCACCTGACGCACATTCAGTTTCACAGCTATGGCGGAGGCGATGCGGATGAAGACACCTTCCGCTCGCAGGTGCAACCGCTGGCCGACTACGTGAACGAGCACCCGAACGTGACGGTCGACGTCGGCCAGGTGATGTTCGGCCGCACCACGAGCATGACGGGCGACGGCCCGCTCGGCTACTACCTGAGCAACGTCTACAAGACGAAATGGTTCAGTGCCGACGTCGAGATGGAATCGGGCTGCGGCATCGCACCCATCGAATACCGCAACAAGAGCCTGGTGCACGCCCTGCAATGGGCCATCGGCCTCGAATGGTATTTGATGGTGAACGATCCGTGGCGGGTTGTGATGAGCACCGACCATCCCAACGGTGCGTCGTTTCTGGCGTACCCGCAGATCGTGCGGCTGCTCATGGACCGCACCTATCGGCAAGACGTGCTCAAGACGGCCCATCCGGCGGTGCGCGAGCGGAGCGTGCTGGCCGATCTCGATCGCGAATACTCGTTGTACGAGATCTGCATCATCACCCGCGCGGCGCCGGCCAGAATTCTGGGTTTGCGGCATAAGGGGCACCTGGGCATCGGCGCCGACGCCGACATCACCATCTACACGCCGGCCGACAACAAGGAAACGATGTTCGAGCTGCCTCGCTTCGTGATCAAATCCGGGCAGATCGTCGTCGAGCAGGGCGAGATTCGCGAACCGGTGCAGGGCAAGACGCTGCACGTCGCCCCGGCCTACGACACGGGGATCGAACCGCACATCGCCGAATGGTTCGAGCCGCATTATTCGGTGCGATTCCGCAATTACCCGGTCACCGATGACTATCTGCCCCTCGGCGAGGAAGTGCCCTGCACGACGGCTCCTGCGTGAGCCAACACCGGCCGTCGCGAGGGTCGACCCAGCGGTCGACTCGGAATGGTGCGGCAACGGGCGGCAGAAAGGCCCCATCGGCGGAAATCGGCCCTGGCGGTTGGCAAAGGACCGCCTTGTGCCGTATTCTGCTGGCAAGCAACCGTTTCGCTCTCAAGGCTCGCTCGTGGGTAAGGCAACATACAAGGACGCCGGGGTCGATCTCGAGGTCTATCGCCAAAGCATGGCACGGCTGCCGCGGCTGCTGACGCGCACGCACAGCCCGCGCGTGTTGCCGCTCGAAGGCGGTTTTGCCGGGCTCTTCCAGCTTGACTTTCCCAGCCCGCTCTTCGCTCGGCGATACAACGAACCGGTGTTGGTTTCGTGTACAGACGGTGTGGGCACCAAGCTGAAAGTGGCCCAACTGACCGGCGTGCACAACACGGTGGGCATCGACCTGGTGGCGATGAGCGTGAACGACGCGCTCTGTTGCGGGGCCGAGCCGCTCATGTTCCTCGATTACGTGGCGATGTCGCACGACGACCCGGAAAGGCTGGAAGAGCTGGTCGAGGGCGTTTCGGCCGGCTGCATCGAGAGCGATTGTGCCTTGCTCGGCGGCGAGACGGCCATCATGCCCGATCTGTACGCCCGCGGCGACTACGACCTGGCGGGGTTTTGCGTGGGCGTTGTCGAACGCCGGCGCGTGATCGACGGCAAGGCGATGCTGGCCGGCGATACCCTCCTGGGCGTGGCCTCCAGCGGCCTGCATTCGAACGGCTACAGCCTGGCCCGCAAGGTGGTGTTCGACATGGCCCATCTCTCGGTCGACACGTTCGTGGCCGAGTTGGGTCGCAATGTCGGCCAAGAGTTACTGGAGCCGACACGGATTTATGTCCGGCCCCTGCGGCGCGTGCTCGAATACTACAAGGTCAAAGGGGTCGTCCACGGCATCGCCCACATCACGGGCGGCGGTCTGCATGAAAACCTCGAACGCATCCTGCCTGACGGCGTGCAGGCGGTGATCGAACGAGGCAGTTGGCCTGCGCCGCCGGTCTTCGGATGGCTCCAGCGATTGGGCCAGATCGACGACGCCGAGATGGACCGCGTGTTCAACATGGGCGTGGGCCTCGTGCTGGTCGTCAGCCATTACTACGCCGACAGTGTCCGTCACCAGCTCGCCGACTGCGGGCTCGCCTCGTGGCCCATTGGGCAGATCGTCCAGGGCGCCCGCGGAGTGAAATGGACCTGAAGGCCGGTCGCCTCGCGCGTTACGTCGTTGCGCTTCGACCTATTGCTTGCGGAGGCGAACGTTGAGCAGATCGGCACCTTTATCGCCGCGTTGACTTCAACTCTTCGTAGGACTTTCGATCACCATTGAATAGCTTCATGGTGCCGCACGGCTTCTTTGTCGAATTTCCATGTTCCACCGAACTTGTTCACGCCATAATTGAGCGAGTAGGTCGACCAGCCCGAGCAACCGATTTGAGTCTGACGTTGATCCTGCACCAACGTTGGGGGCGGCGGGCTGCGCGCAAAGCCGGGCAATAGCGCGGCGGCACCGCATTGACGACGGCTCGCTCACGTTGGCAACGGGGCGTATAATACGGCGAGCACCCGCGCAACGTATCTTTCCGTAGCGACCCACCGAATGCTGCCGATGTTCCCCCCCAAGCCGCATGCCGACCGCCTCTCTCGCCGCGAAATGCTGGCCCGCTCGGGCATGGGTTTTGGCATGTTGGGTCTGGCGGGTGTGCTGTCCGCCGATGGATTGCTGACGCCGGCAGAGGCCGCGACCGGATATGGCAATCCGATGGCGCCCAAGGCGCCGCATTTTGCGGCCAAGGCGAAGCACGTTATCCACCTGTTCATGAACGGTGGTCCGAGCCACGTCGACACGTTCGATCCGAAGCCGTCGCTCGAGAAATACGCCGGACAGAACCTGCCGACCGAGAATCTGCGCACGGAACGTAAGACCGGAGCAGCCTACCCCTCGCCGTTCAAGTTCAAGAAATACGGGCAGAGCGGCATTGAGGTCAGCGAACTGTTCGACAATGTCGGCCAATGCATCGACGAGATCGCGGTCATCCGTTCGATGCACGCCGACGTGCCCAATCACGAGCCCTCGCTGATGTTGATGAACTGCGGCGACTCTCGGCTCGTGCGGCCCAGCATGGGTTCCTGGGTCACCTATGGCCTGGGGACCGAGAACCAGAATCTGCCCGGTTTTATCGCCATGTGTCCGGGTGGATACCCGATCAAGGACGCCGAGAACTGGCAATCTGCTTTCTTGCCCGGCGTCTACCAAGGCACGTACATCAATTCGCAGCATAATGAGATCGAAAAGCTGATCGAGAACGTCAAGAACCACGACGTCTCGCCGGCCGATCAGCGGCGGCAACTCGACCTGCTGGCCGAGTTGAACCGCCGGCATCTCGACCAGCACGGGCGCGATCCCGCTTTGGAGGCTCGCATTCATAGCTTCGAGCTGGCCTACCGCATGCAGAGCGACGCGGCCGACGCCTTCGATACGAGCCGCGAGCCGAAACACATCCTCGACATGTATGGACCGGGTGTGCAAGCCCGCCAGATACTGATCGCCCGGCGGCTGATCGAACGGGGCGTGCGCTACGTGCAGTTATGGCACGGCGCCGGGCAGCCGTGGGACAATCACGACGACATCGAGGTCAACCACCGCCGCCTGGCCGGCGAATGCGATCGGGCCATCGCCGCCTTGATCCGAGACCTCAAACAACGCGGCCTGTTCGACGAGACGCTCATCGTATGGGGCGGCGAATTCGGGCGCACACCCACGGTCGAACTGCCGCAAAAGGGCGCGAACGCGGGCAAGATCAACGGCCGCGACCACAACCACTATGGCTTCACGGTCTGGCTGGCCGGCGGCGGCGTGAAGGGTGGACAGATCTATGGCGCGACCGATGAATTCGGTTTCCAGGCCGTCGAGAACCGGGTTCATGTCTACGATCTACAGGCCACGCTGTTGGCCCTGCTCGGTTTCGACCACAAGCGGCTTACCTATCGGTACGCCGGCCGCGATTTCCGTCTCACCGACGTACACGGCGAAGTGGTCAGACCGCTGATCGCGTAGCCATGCGGATCATCTGGACCATCGGGCATTCGAACCGCTCTCTCGACGACTTCCTGACACTGCTTTCCGGCCAGCAGATCAAGCTCCTCGCCGACATCCGCCGTTTCCCGGCGTCGCGCGCCCATCCGCATTTCAACGGCGAAGCACTGGCCGAATCGCTCGCCGAGCATGACATCGATTATCGGCATTTCGGCGGCTTGGGAGGCCGCCGCAACACGCGGCTGGCCGATTCGCCCAATACGGCCTGGCGCGTCGATTCCTTCAACCGGTATGCCGATTACATGACCACCGGCGAATTCGCCGCGGCGCTCGACGAGTTGATCGTCGCGGCCGCTTCGCGCCGCACGGCCGTCATGTGCTCCGAGGCCGTTCCTTGGCGATGTCACAGGAGATTGGTTGCCGATGCCCTCATCGTACGCGGCTGGGAAGTCCGCGACATCCTGGCCAAAGGACCTGCCAAGCCCCACCCCATGACCCCCTTCGCCCGCGTTTCGGCCGGACGGTTGACGTATCCGGCCGAGCCCTCGTTGTTTTGAGAGCGGCTGATGCCGATCTTTCGGAAGCTTGGGCCGGCTTTGTCGGTTGCTCCGAGTACCAATCCCCAGATTGGCATGGCTCCGCGGGGCTCAGGCGTGTAAAAGTTACGCCGCAAAAGTCCAAATCCGTTGGAATTCCCGCAAGGAGCGGCATTGCTCATGGGCAAGGAAGTCAAGATCGGCCTCGGCGTCATCGGCGTATTGCTCTGCATCTTCGGCGGCGTGCTCGCCATGCGGCTCAAACGCGAGCATCCGAGCACGGCCCAAGAGAGGGTCGCCGCTGCCGAGAAAGAGGGGAAGATACCGAAGGCCGACAAGAAAGCGACCGAGAAACCGGGCAAAGGGAGCAAAGACGGAGGTGGTCCGTCGTTCGGCGGTGGGCTGAACCGCCTGTCGAGCCGTTCTCGCCACGACAGGTCCGAACCGACCGATACGCCCAAGACCGACCGTTACGGACGCCCGCTCGACGACGAACCGCCCGCGGACCTGAATCAACCGTCCAACCAGGGCGACAGCAACTCATTCAACGACAATCAGACCGATCAGCAGCAAACGGAAGCGCCGGATCCGCGTCTCTCGCCCTATAGCAGAGATGGGTCGGGCGACCGTTTCGGGCGGTATAACGACCGCGATACCGAAGCGATCGATGATCAAAACGGGCCTGCCGATCCGGCCGACGATGACGCGGGCGGTGCAGATCTCTCGATGCCCGCCGACCGTTACTCTCAGAGGGCCGAAGGCGTCTCGTTCTCCGAGGTGACCGACGGCGGCGCGAACGACACGGAGGAACAACCGTCCGATGCGCCAAGGTTCTCCATGGATCAGACGGTCGACACCGCGGCGAACGAAGACGTCGTCGAACGGGAACTCGCCGGCGACGAACAGTCAAACCGGGACGATGCCGACTCGCGTTTCGAACCGCTGGCGGGCGACGACGACCTGCGCCCGGCGGCGAACGACCGTTTCCGAGATCGGTTGAACGACGACCGCATGCTCAGGGACTCGTCGCCGGCGGCGACCGACTTGGTCGACGAAGCCGATGCCCGCGTCGAAGAGCCCGTCGATGACAGACCGCGTCGGCTCCAGCCGGTCGATGGCGACACCTACACCGTCGAGCCGAACGACAACTTCTGGCGCATTTCGCAGAAGGTTTACGGCACGGGAGCCTATTTCAAGGCGCTCGAAGCCCACAACCGCCAACAGTTCGGCGACAGGCCGTTGATCAACGTGGGCGATGCGATATCGGTCCCTCCCGTGACGATGTTGCAGGAGAAATACCCCGACCTGTCGCCGAAGCCCCGTAAGTTACCGACCGAACGACGCAACACGGCTCTCGTCAGCTCGCCGGCGCGCGGCGGAAAGACGTATACGGTGGCCGAGGGCGATACCCTGTTCGATATCGCGCGGCAGGAACTCGGCAAGGCATCTCGCTGGGCCGAGATCTACGACCTCAACCGCGACCAAGTCGGCGAAGATTTCAACTACCTGTCACCCGGAACGCAATTAGCCATGCCCGCACGAGACAACGCCGACCCGGTAGCCACGCGCTCGCGAGATCGAGCGCTCACGACGCCCGGCGGCGCCGCGCGGGGAACCTATCGCCGATAGATCCGCCGCTTCGTTCAGTAGGGAAACCGCTCGTTCAATTCGGCTTGCGAAAGCTCGACCAAGAAGCCGGAGAGCCGTTCCACGAGGATTTCCATCATGCGGCGGCCCTTCTCGGCGGTGGCCGGGTGCGGATTGCCCGCGCCCGTGTTCGTCGTGAGCAGGTGCCATGGGCGTGTGATCGAAACCCAACCGCGATTCACCGCTTGGAACCGCGTGGCGGCCATCATCCCCTCGTCGGCATCGAGCATGCCGTCCGATCGCCGCGATACCAGTTCGGGTCGATAGGCCAAGATGAGCGACGTCTCCATCTCTCCGCCGTGGTCGCCCGGATCGGTGAAAATCTCGCGTTCCACGTCGGCTAGCACACGATACCAATTGCAGAGGAAGAGATGCGCCGACGTCTTGCCGTGCAATTCGCGTAGCAGGGGCTTCAGGTCGTTGCCACCGTGACTGTTCAGGAGCACGATCTTCTTGATGCCGTGCCGGGCCAGCGAATCGACCAGGTCCGTGACGACCGCGAAGAGCGTCGACGGGTTGAGATTCATGGCCAGCGGGAAGGCCATCTGGTTGGTCTCGGTGCCGTAGGGGACGGTGGGCAAGAGAACCACCTTGGCTCCGCGCTCATGGGCGGCGTAGCAGATGGCCTCGCCCACGATGTCGCCCTCGTAGGTATCGGTGCCATAGGGCAAGTGCAGGTTGTGCGGCTCGGTCGCCCCCAATGGCAGCACGGCCACCTCGAACGCATGGGTCTTGGTATAGCCGTAGTTGGTTTCGGCCAGCTTCCACGGTCGCATCGTCATGGTAGGTTCTGGATGAAGTGTTGGTATTGCTCGTCAAGGTGTTTGTAGGAAAAGCCCGTCAATTCGGCGAGCGTATCCGCCCGATCGCTATTGGTATAGACGCTCGTCAGATAGTCGACCAGCGGTTGGCGGAATCGCCCGTCGGCGGCGAACATCAAAAAGTAGGTCATGCCGGCGGCCTCGCTGTAGACCGCCGCAATGTCTTCATGCCGCTGCAAAGCTTCCATGCCCAGCTTGCAGAGGTCGGCGAGACCCAAATAGAACCCGTCTCGCAGCAAACGCGTGCGCGCGTTCCTCAGCCGCAACGCCTCAACGCCACCGAGCACCACCAACCGATCGGCCGACCTGTACGACTCCATGAAACAGGCGATCCCCTCGATGACCCAGAAATTCGCATCGCGGGCCACCGACTTGCCGGGCCGCAATTCGGAGAACAATTGGTGTGTCGCTTCGTGGTAGAGATTGGCATCGTCTGCTTCAGGCCCGGCGAAGAAATAGGCCATGCGGGCTTTTTCCAGATAATAGCCGGTCGTCAGACCGATGTTCGGATGTTCGTTCCGCAGCGCCGCGACGTATTCTTCGCGGTCGCGATAGCACGTCACATGGAACGTAGTGCGCCGCCCCCCACCGGCAGCCGGCGCACCGTCGCGAAAGAGCCGGGCGAGTTGTTCGTCGGTTGCCTCGTACCGGGCGAAGATCTGCCGCCAGACGTCATAGAACTCCTCGAGACGCGCCGCCAGCCGCACCCCTTCCTCCAAGCTGTGATTGGTGCGCACCTGATAGTGTTCCGTGGCCACGAGCCATCCCTGGTCGATGTCGGCGTGTTGCCAGGTGTCGTCCTTGGCGGAGATCCAGCGGCCTTTGAGGAACCGCTGACCCGCTTCGTACTTGGCGACTTGGTTCTTCTTCAACCAGCCATACCGATCGTGCCACACCTGGTTCCCCTGCGACTTACTCAGTTCGTAGCGGGTGAGCCACGTTCCCTCATGGCGCGTATAACCCAACAGCCGCCGGGCCTCTTCGTGATCGGGATCTTCCCGCAAGGTCGCATAGATCAGTTGCAACGCCCGGCCATAATCGCGCTCGGCGGCTGCCGATTCGGCCAGTTCGAACAGCCGTGCGCCGTGCGTCTGTCGTAGTTTGCAGAACCGTTCGGTCCAATCGCGGACCGCAGCGGTTGCTTGGGGCTCGACCTCCGGCAGGCGCGCATCGGCCAGCGCCACAACGAGCGTCAGCGGCGCCTGAGGCACGATCCATCGTCGCGTGGTGCCCGCTTGCTCGGTGAGCTTTCGCTCGTCGCACCAGCCGGCCAAACGTTCCAACTCGTCAGCGTACTCGCGCTCGATACTCGTCTGTTTGGTGGCCGTCGTTTCGGCCGCCGAGGCCTGGAGCGGTAGGCCGGCAAGCACCCCACAGCAGGCGAGAACGCGGCCCTTCTCGGCCAGCCTGCGCAACAGGCGCTGGCCTCCGACCGGTGCGGCAAGACGGTGCTGCGGTATCCGAAACATCGGGCCAACGAGGACGAACGGGGCAGGGGAGCCGGAGCAGACGTGCTCCATCGAATCCAGTGTAGCAGCCGACGGGTTCTCAAAATGGGCTTTACGGCCCCCGCCCGCCATGATACAGTTGTTTAAAACAATCGTTTTATGGTTCGCCCATGACCGGCGGGATTGACGAAACGAAAGAACGGCTGCTCGAAGCGGCCGGTATGGTCTTTTCCGAACGGGGATTCCGCGCAGCGACCGTGCGGGAGATCTGCCAGCGGGCCGGCGCCAATCTGGCCGCCGTCAATTACTACTTCGGCGACAAAGAGCGTCTCTACGTCGAGAGCGTCAAGCGGGCGCATGCCCGCCGCGAAGAAGCCGCACCGCTGCCATATTGGCCGAGCGACACGCCGCCCGAGGTCAAGTTGCACGGCTTCGTGCAAACTCTGCTCAGCCGAATGCTCGGCGACCCGCGCTCGGCCTGGCAGGCGCAGCTCATGTTCCGCGAGATGCAGCAGCCGACGGCGGCCTGCGGCGAGCTCGTCGAGGAATATATCCGGCCGCATTTCGAACTGCTGCAATCGATCATCGCCGACCTGGCTCCGGCGGGCATCAGCGAACAGCAACGGCGGTTGATCGCCTTCGGCATCGTCGGCCAATGCCTGTATTTCCGCATCGCCGAGCCGGTGGTGCGGCAACTGCTCGACCAGACCGAGTTCGCGCACGTTGAACCGGGCCGCCTGGCCGATCACATCACGCATTGGACGTTGGCCGCGCTCGGCCGGCGGCAATTCGTGTCGCCCGACGGCGTGGCCGGCCGCAAGCGTCAGGAGACGGGCCGATGACCTGGATCGCCTGGAAAATGCTCACCGGCAATCGCGGGAAATACCTGGGCATCATCCTGGGGATCGCCTTCGCGTCGCTGCTGATCGCTCAACAGAGCTCGATCTTCTGCGGTTTGATGTTGCTCACGACGAGCCAGATCAAGGACCTGCAAGGGGCCGATATCTGGGTGATGGATCGCAACGTCCAATTCATCGACGACATCAAACCGCTGTCGGAGAACGATCTGTATCGCGTCCGCGGCGTGCCCGGCGTGCAATGGGCCGTCCGATTGTACAAGGGTTTGAGCCGCGCCCGCATGGAGAACGGCAACTTTCAGCAAATCATCCTGCTCGGTCTCGACGACGCGACGCTGGTCGGCGCACCGCTCGAAATCGTCGCTGGCCAACTCTCGGACCTGCGCCGACCGGACGCCATCCTCATGGACGAGTCCGGATACAAGCAGCTTTGGCCGGACGAGCCGTTTCGGCTCCCCAAGACGTTCGAGATGAACGACCGTCGTGCCGTGCTCGTGGGCGTGTGCAAGGCGCGGCGGACGTTCCAGACGTTCCCGATCGTGTACACGCGGTACAGCGAGGCGACGAATTTCGCTCCGCGCGAACGCAAGGTGTTGTCGTTCGTGCTGGCCCAGGCAGAACCTGGATCCGATCTGCTCGAAGTCTGCCGCCGCATCCAAGAACGGACCGGCCTGCAGGCCCAGACCCGCGATCAATTCGCCAGGACGACGATCATGTATTACATGCGCAAGACGGGCATACCGATCAATTTCGGCATCACGGTACTACTGGGATTCGCCGTCGGTGCGGCGATCGCCGGGCAGACGTTCTACCTGTTCACGATCGAAAACCTGAAGCAGTTCGGTGCGCTGAAGGCCATGGGCGCCGGCAATCTGCGCTTGGTCGGCATGATCCTGTTCCAGGCCTTGGTCGTCGGCATCATCGGCTATGGGCTGGGCGTCGGTGCCGCGGCGGCCTTCGGCGTGGCCGTCAAAGACTCGCCGCAGCTCGCGTTCTTCATGCCTTGGCAGGTCTTGGCCGGCACGGGTGTGGCAGTGGTGGTGATTGCCGTGCTCGCCAGCCTGCTGTCGATGCACCGGGTCTTGGTCTTGGAACCGGCGGTCGTGTTCCAGAGTTAGCGTCACGGGAGTACGCGGAGACGAACCATGAGCGACGCCACGCCCTCCGCGGCCATAAGCTGCCGCGACGTGACGAAGGAGTTCGGCTCCGGCGGCGCCTTGGTCAAGGCGTTGCGCGGAGTCGATCTCGACGTCTATCGTGGCGAGATCACGCTCTTGGTCGGGCCGAGTGGCTGCGGCAAAACGACCCTGCTCTCGGTCATCGCAGGTATCATGCGGCCGACGAGCGGGTCGGTACACGTCTTGGGCTCCGACCTGGGGACGCTCCGGGGACAACAACTCGTCCGCTTTCGAGGACAGAACATCGGCTTCGTATTCCAACAGTTCAACCTGCTGCCGGCCCTGACCGCGGCAGAAAATGTAACGGTGCCGCTGATCCTGGCCGGTTGTTCGCGGCGCAAGGCGATGGCGCAGGCCGAGGCGCTGTTGGGCAGAATGGGCATGGGAGAACGCTGCCGGCACCTGCCCAGCACGCTCTCGGGCGGGCAACAACAGCGCGTGGCGATCGCCCGAGCACTCATCCATGACCCCAGCCTGCTGGTCTGCGACGAACCGACTTCGGCGCTCGATGCGCACACGGGCCACTCGATCATGGAGCTGCTCCGCTCGGTGGCGCTCGAGAGCGGGAGAGCCGTCGTGGTCGTGACGCACGACAGTCGCGTGTACGACTTCGGTGATCGGATCGCCCGCATGGAAGACGGCCGCGTCACGGGAGTCGACGAGCGCGGAGCGGTAATCGATGGGCGATCGACGGCGCAGGAACCGGCCCGCCTGTAGTTGGCAATCACAAGGACATCGACCATGTTCACCAAATACCTGTTACCCGTCGTCGCCCTGGGGCTAATCGTCTTCGCCGCGCTGCATGTGGGCGGGGCCGCGAAAGAAGTGTCGCACACGAAGCCGCCGGTCGAGCCCTCGCACACTCCGTTTCCGCAAGCGGTGGCGGGCGCCGGCATGGTCGAGCCGCAGACGCAGAATATCGCCATCGGATCGCAAGTGCCCGGCGTGGTAGTGAAGGTCGAGGTCGAGGTCGGCCAGCGCGTGAAGGCCGGCGAGCCCTTGTTTCAGCTCGACGATCGTGTCCAACAGGCCGAACTGAGGGCACGGCAAGCGACGGCGGCCGCGGCCGAGGCGCAGTTGACGCAGATGCAACGCCGCCCGCGGCCCGAAGAGGTGCCGGCTGCCGAGGCCCAGGTGACCGAAATGGAAGCCAACCTCGTCGCGCGCCGCGATTCGCTCGAGCGCGCCCGGCGGCTCTCCGCCAACCGAGTGCTGACGGACGAGGACGTCGTCTCCCGCGAGCAAGAGTACCAGAAAGCCGAGGCGCAACTGGCCCGCATGAGGGCCCAGCTCAAGCTGCTCAAGGCCGGCACCTGGCAATACGACCTGCTGGTGCAGCAGGCCTCGCTCGAAGAGGCGTTGTCGCAGGTCGAGCAGACGAAGGCCGAGATCGCACAGCGCACCGTACGGGCCCTGGTCGACGGTCAGGTCTTGCAGGTCAACGTGCGGCCGGGCGAGTTTGTGGCGGCGCCGGCCAATCAGGCGCTCGTCATCCTGGGCGATATCGACTGCTTGCACGTGCGAGTCGACATCGACGAGCACGACATCCATCGCTTGTTGCCCGGGGCACCGGCGATTGCGACCCTGCGCGGCCGGCCCGAGACCCAGTTTCCGCTCAGTTTCGTGCGCGACGAACCGTACGTCGTACCGAAGCGCTCGCTCACGGGCGACAACACGGAACGCGTCGATACCCGTGTGCTGCAACTGATCTACCGGATCGATTCCAAGGACGAGCGTCTCTACGTGGGCCAACAACTCGACGTCTATATCGACATCTCCGGGAAGGAACCGAGCGAGCGCCCTTCGGTTGACGATGGTTCCACGCGCCAGTAGTTTGTCAGGGCGCCGGGCACCTCGGATCGGCGAGCGGAAGCCGACCCAAATCGCCCAAGAAAGCCCCTGGGAGGGACATCTATGCGTTGGTGCAGCCTGTTAGTGGCCCTTTCTGCCGCGTGCCTAATGGGTAGAAGTTCGGCGGCGGCCGATGCTCCGCCGCACGTCGTACTCTTGATCGGCGAAGACGAATACCAGACCGAGAAGACGCTGCCGGCCTTCGCCGACGCCGAACTCGCCAGCCGGGGTTTGCGTTTGACGGCGGTTCACTCCGACGTTCAAGATCCCAACCGCTTTCCCGATCTGGCAAACGCACTCGATCAGGCGGATCTGCTGGTCGTTAGCGTTCGTCGCCGCACGCCGCCGGCGGAGCAGTTGCAACGCATCCGTACGTACATCGAAGCGGGCAAGCCGGTCGTGGGCATCCGCACGGCCAGCCATGCTTTCTCGTTGCGTAGCAACCAGCCGCCGCCCGCCGGCCACGCAGCATGGCCCGAGTTCGACGCTCGAGTTCTGGGTGGTCACTACACGAACCATCATCCCGCGCCGACGGAGAACGCCCGCACCATTGTCTGGATCAAGGACGAGGCAAAAACTCACCCCATCCTGGTCGGACTGCCGCAGGGAGAATGGAGTGTCGGCTCGTCGCTCTACAAAACGAGGCCCTTGGGCGAGTCCACGAAGGTGCTGCTGATGGGACGCTTCGAAGGCGGCCAAACCGCCGAAGATCGCGCCGCCGAGCCGGTCGCGTGGACGAATACCGATTATCGCGGCGGGCGAGTTTTTTATACCTCGCTCGGCCACCCCGACGATTTCAAAATCGCCGCCTTTCGCCGGTTGTTGCTCAACGGTGTCTTCTGGGCGCTCGATCGGACGGTGCCCGACAAAAAGAATTGAGGCGGCCGCATCGGCCCGCCTCCGTCAGCGAACGAGTTGGAACTCGGGCAGCATCGTGATGGCCCACAGCACGTCCGCAAGCCCCGCGACAGTCGGTGGCGACCCGAGCAATTCGACGGCTGTGGCCAATTCATCGGCCGACGGCGGACGCGACAAGGCTTGAAGGTATAGCGATCGGACGAGCTTGCCGGCATCGACCGATGAACTGTCTTTGAGCAGATTGGCGGCGCCCCGTTCGAGCGTGGCAGACAGCACGGCGCCGTTCGCCAGGTCGAGGGCCTGGAGGGTCGTCAGCACTTCGCCACGCGTGGTGACAACTTGCTCACGGTTCGGCCTGCCGAGCGATCGCATCAATTCGTCGCAGAAGACGAGTGATGCCCGCACGAACTGTTGTTCGCGCGGCGTTTCGGCGCCAAAGGCGGGCAGCGAGACCGGCGCAACGGGCTTATCGGGCGCCGTTCCGGTCAACTGCCAGATCGCGTCGATGAACTCCTCGGCCGACAGACGTTTCACCTCGGGACCGTGGAAGACATAGTCGTCGCCGCTGCTCGGGACCTCGACGATGGCGCACTCCGATTGATAGGTCCGCGAGCTTAAGATGTGCGTCAGGAGTTGCTTCAGGTCGTAGTGCGAATCGACTAGATAATTCGCCAGGTAATCGAGTAGGTCTTCACTCCAGGGGCGATTGGCCATCACGTCGACCGGGTGCACCAATCCGCGGCCCATGAGGCGCTGCCAGACGCGGTTGACGATGGTCCGTGCGAAGCGGCCGTTCTGCGGATCGGTCATCAATTCGGCGAGTCGCTCCAAGCGGGCCGCCTTGGGGAGCGAAGGGTCGATTTGGCCGAGTTCGGGCCAGAGGAACCGTGGCGCGGCGAAGCGGCCGGTCGCCTTGTCGCAGCGGTAGATCTCCAATGGCTGCTCTGCCACAACGGCCGCCAGACCGTAGGCGTCGTCGAGTTTCCAGGTATCGATGAAACTGTCGTGACACGAGGCGCATTTCATGTTGATGCCGAAGAACACCTGCGACACGTTTTGCGAGAATTGCACCTCGACCGTTTGGCTCGCATTGACGCGTCCGCGCCACTTGATGCCAAGCACGAAACCTTCCGCATCGGCGTTGGGACGGATCAGCTCGCGCACAAACCGGTCGTATGGCTTATTGTCGACGAGCGACTGGTAGAGCCAGGCCGAGATCTGTTTGCGACCACCGTCGATATAACCCGTGCCACGGTAGTCGTTCCGCAAGAGATCGTTCCAGAACGTGATCCAGTGATCGGCATAGGCGCGCCGGTCTTGGAGCAACCGTTCCACGAAGCGCTCACGGTAGCCCGGCGATTGATCAGCCGCCATCGCGGTCAGGTCGCTGGCCGTCGGTAAGAGGCCCACCGTGTCGAGCGAGACGCGGCGCGCGAAGGCCGCATCATCGAGCGGTGCGGGAGGCATCACACCATGCTCGTCGTAATAGGCGGCCACGATCCGATCGATCGGATGCGATACGCCCGCGCGCTCGGCGGGCAACTCGACCCGCCGCGGCCGCAGCGGAGCTATGTAACGATCGGTACTGAACGTGAACCCCGGCTCCCACGGCAGCCCCTCATCGATCCATGCCCGAAACCGGTCAACGTCCTTGGCCGAGAGCGCGTCGGCCTTGGCGGGCATGCGCTCCTCGGCGTCGTTGGTGGTCAGGCGCTGGATGAGTTCGCTGGCGGCGCTCTTGCCCGGCACGACGGAGTCGGACTTGAGGAGATCTTCGCGGGTGTCGAGCGACAATGAGCCTTCGCGTTTGCCACCCGTGTGGCACTTGCCGCAATGCTTCTTGATCAGCGGCGCAATATCGTGGCTGAAGTCGATCTTGCTCGGTGGTTCGTCAGCAGCAACCGCGGAGCAGACCACGATCGCCACCACAGCCGTCAGAGCGTTCCAGCGATTCATAATTCGTCTTTGTTTCCGGAGGCGTTGCCCAGAGCGGAGGGGCGATTACGTTCCAGCGCGAAACGGCCCGCGAGCGACGGACACCATTTCTGCACGTCAACCTAGTTGGGCGATCGGAAGTCCGCAACCGCTTGGCGCTTGCGGCGGGAGTTGCAGGCGGTTTATAATCCATCAACGTCGATTGATCCTGCCGCGTCGCTATCCCCTGGCGACGCACAAACGTAGCACGCCCACGCCCGGGTTCACCCCAAGAAGGACCAAGCTGCGATGAAGCGGTTTCTGTTGGCAGCCTTGGTCGTTGCGGTCGCCGGCCGCATGACCTCGGCCCAGCCCCCCGCCGTCAACTACCCGATACCCGCCGCGGCTCTTGTCGGACAGGCGACCGACCTCACGTTGTTCGGTGGCAACCTCGCCGGTCCCACGGCGATTTGGACCAACCTTCCCTCGGCCAAGATCGAACTCGCGCCCGGCATCGAAGGCAACGGCACCAAGGGCGACCAGGTCGTCTATCGCTGCACGCTGGCCGCCGACGCGCCGGTGGGTATCTATGCTTTTCGCCTGGCCACGGCCAAAGGCGTCTCTAACCTACGGTTAGTGATGGTCGATGACTTGCCGTACGTGGCCGACAACGGCAACAACAAGACCCTGGCTACGGCGCAGGCCGTGGCCTTCCCGGCGGCCGTCGATGGCGCAGCCGAAGGAGAGAGCTACGACTTTTACAAGTTGACGCTGCCATCGGGACAGCGGATCAGTGTCGAAGTGGTAGCGCGACGCCTGGGCTCCGCGCTCGACCCGGTGATCCGCCTTCTCGACGCAACAGGCCGTGAACTGGCTTATAGCGACGACGAACCCGGCATCGGCGCCGATTCTCGATTCGTCTACCAGGTACCGGCCGCCGGCGATTACTACCTGGAGTTGCGCGACATCCGCTATCAGGGAAGTCCCAATCACCGCTACCATCTGCGCATCGGCAACTTCCCGCTCATCAACACACCGTTTCCGTTGGCCGGCCAGAAAGGGACGTCGCCCAAGCTCACCACCGCCGGGCCCTCGAGTGAAGACGTATCGCCGCTCAATATTGCTGTGCCCGCCAATTTGCCGAGCGGCCGGTTGCCGATGGCGGTCAAGTATCCGCAAGGACAGGGTTCGGCACCGCTCAGCCTGATCGCCTCGGGCGGGCCGGAGCAGGTTGAGTTCGAACCGAACGACGCGCCGGAGACGGCCACCTCGATCGCGTTGCCCTGGTCGATCAACGGGCGTTTTGAGACGCCCAAGGATCGCGACTGGTTTGAATTCGCCGCCAAGAAGGGCGAGCGATTCGTCTTCACCGGGCGCACGCGCAGCATCGGCTCGCCCACCGATCTCTTCTTGCGTTTGTACAACGCAGCGGGAGGATTGTTGGCCGAGGCCGAAGACGCCGGCATGGACGAGGGGGCGATCAATTTCACCTTCCCCGAAGACGGCACGTATCGGCTGATGGTCGAGGATTTGCTGCGTCGGGGCGGGCCCGAACAGGTGTATCGCATCGACATCGCGCCCTACCAGGCCGGCTTTTCGTTGCTGGCCGACGCGGAAAAGTACGACGTTCCCAAGGGAGGTGTCTTCGTAGCCAAAGTTACTTGCGCCCGGCGCGATTACAACGGCCCGATCGCGCTCTCGCTAACCGGCATCGACGGTGCCCAGGTGGCGAACAATGTCATACCCGAGGGGAAGAACGAGACGACCATCAGCGTCACCGCGCCGGCGAACCTCGAGAGCGGACAATTACATCGGCTGAGCATCGTCGGACAGGCGAAGATCGGCGAGGTCGATGTCCGCGCCACGGCCAGCACCCTGGTTCCCTTGCGGGCACAGCTCAACGGCCTACCCTATCCACCGGTGGAGCTCGACGGTGACATCGGGCTCGGCATCGGTCCGGTCTTCGGCGATTTCTTCCAGCTCTCGGTCGAACCGTCTCCGGTACTGTTCCCGCAGATCGCCGGCGCGGCCACGGTAACGGTTAAGGTCGCCAAGAGCAATGGCTTCGACGACAACATCGCCTTGGCCGTCGACGGTTTGCCGCCGGGCGTTTCGGCCACGGCGGCACCGATTCCCAAGGGTCAGGCCCAGGTCGCCATCCCGCTGGCCGGACCCGCCGCGCTCGCCGAGGGCGACTACAAATTCCGCATCATCGGCTCGGCAACGTTCCAGAACCAGCCGAAGCAGGCCGTTCTGGGCGAGGTGGTGTTGCGGGTCGTGAAGCCGTTCGACGTCACCGTGGCTCCGGCGGGGCCGATGACACGGGGCGCCGGGCAAAAAATCAAATTCAGCGTGGCCCGCACCGCGGCTGCCGGACCGGTCGCCATCCGCTTGAAGCAGGTGCCGGCCGGCCTGAGCCTGCCCGCCGAAATTACCATTCCGGAGGGACAGACCGAGGTGCAGATCGACGCCACGGCCGCGGCCGACGCTCCCTTGGGCGAGTGTAAGCTCGTGGCCGTAGCCACCACCAAAGTGAAAGAAAAACTCGTCGCCATCGAAAGCGCCCCGGTGGCGCTGCAAGTGGCGATGCCGTAGATAGGGTCTTGTATTGGGGCCTGACGGTTTTTGTCGGGCTGGATAGCCCGTAGTGCTAACGCGAGGGAGGAAGCAATGCGTCTGCAACTCTGTCATGAGCGGGCCGAAGGGAGCCATCGTGCCATGGAACGGCCATCGACCAAGTTCGTGGAGCCGGGCCGAAGGCGCCTGTCCTACTGGACCGCGGCCGCGTTGGCCACGCTCTTGATCGGACCGCCGGCTTTCTCTCGAGCCGCTGAAGCGGTGCTCGAACCGATCGTTGTCGGCACGCCCGAACGCATCGAAGTCTACCCGCCGCAGGTCAAACTCGCTTCGACGCGCGCCCGGATGCAGCTTGTCGTCACGGGCTTTTATGCGGGCGGCGGTGTGCAGGATCTGACCCGAGCCGCGCAGTTCCTCTCGACGAACGAACAAGTGGCCAAGCTAGCGGGCAGCGCCGTCTTGCCGGCGGCCAACGGTCAGGCCGAGGTGCTGGTTCACGTCGCCGGACAGGAAGTGAAAGTTCCCGTAGAAGTCGCGGGACAGGAGACGGTCGAACGGGTGAGCTTCAATTACGGGACGCTGGCGGCTCTCTCCAAGCAGGGTTGCAATCAGGGCGCCTGCCACGGCTCGCCGAGCGGCAAGGGTGGCTTTCGTATGTCGTTGCGGGCCTACGACGCGGCACTCGATCAGGTGACGCTCGTCCGCGAGGCATACGGCCGCCGCACCAATATGTTTGAACCCGAAAAGAGCCTGCTTTTGCAGAAGCCCTTGATGGAAGTAGCCCACGGGGGCGGCCAACGCTTGCGCAAGAGCGACCCGAGCTACGAGCTGCTGCGTGACTGGATCGCCCAGGGCTGCCAGTTTGATCCGGCCGACGCGCCCAGTTGCGTCAAGGTCGACGTTTACCCGCGGCAGCGCATTCTGCACCGGCCAGCCCATACCCAGCAGATCCACGTGCTGGCCCACTTTTCCGACGGTTCGGTGCGCGACATCACCCAGCTCGCGTCGTTCTCCAGCTCCGACGAAGCCGTCGCTTCGGTCGACGCGACGGGATTGGTCGTGGGCAACGACCGCGGTGAAGCGGCCATCCTCGTACGTTTTCTCGATAAGATCGAGACGGCCTACATGATGTTCCTCAAGGATGTGCCCGGCTTCGCCTGGAACAACCCGCCGGAGAGCAACTACGTCGACAAGTTCGTGTTCGAGAAGCTGAAACAGCTTCAGATTCTGCCGTCGGACGTCTGCACCGACGAAGAGTTCGTGCGGCGCGTGTTCCTCGATGTAATCGGCGAATTGCCGAGCGTGGCCGAGAGCCAGGCGTTTCTGGCCGACACCGATCCGCAGAAACGGGCCAAGCTCATCGACGGCCTCTTGGAACGACCCGAGTTCGCCGACTTCTGGGCACTCAAATGGGCCGACCTGCTGCGGCTGAGGAACAATAAGGTGACCGTCACGGGAGTACCCAAGTTCCATCATTGGGTCATGAACGCCTGGCGGAAGAACATGCCCTACGACGAGTTCGCCCGCGAGTTGCTGATGGCGGACGGAAGTACCTTCGACAACCCGCCGGCGAACTATTTTCGCACGGCGACCGACACGAACGACTGCACCGAGACGACCTCGCAGCTCTTCCTCGGCATTCGTATTCAGTGCGCCAAGTGTCACAACCATCCCTTCGAGCGTTGGACACAGGACAACTATTACGGCATCGGCGCGTTCTTCAATCGCGTGCAACGCAAACAGAGCGCAAGGCCCGAAGAGCTGGTCGTCTGGATCGCGCGGGGAGGCGAGGTAACTCAACCGCGCACGGGCAAACAGATGAAACCCTGGCTGCCCCTTTCGGGCGACGCTGAATTGCCGGGCGAGACCGACCGGCGACAAGCGCTCGTCGAGTGGTTGGTGCGGCCCGATAATCCGTTCTTCGCCAAGGTCGAAGTGAACCGGCTCTGGGGGCACCTGCTGGGCCGTGGCATCGTCGAGCCCGTCGACGATTTCCGCGATTCCAACCCGCCCGCCAGTGCCTCTCTGCTCGACGCGCTGGCCAAGGACTTTGTCGAACATCGCTTCGACCGCAAGTACATCTTGCGCACGATCCTGAACAGCCGGACCTATCAACTCAGTTCCCGCAAGAACGAGTTCAATCAGAGCGACGTGAAGTATTTTTCACACGCGCGCACGCGGTTGCTCTCGGCCGAGCAGCTCTTGGATGCCATCTGCCAGGTGACGAGCGTGGCCGAAAAGTTTGCCGGAATGCCGCTGGGCACGCGGGCCACGCAGTTGCCTAGCCCCGACGTGGACAATTACTTCCTCAAGGTATTTGGCCAGCCGGCACGTGAGACGGCCTGCCAGTGCGAGCGCTCGAGCGATTCAAACTTGTCGCAGGCGCTGCAGATGATCAACGGCCCGCTGGTGCACGGCAAGGTCCGCGATGAGAACAACCGCTTCCGTCAACTGCTGAAGACCGGCAAGACGAACGAGGAGATCATCACCGAGTTGTACTTGGCGGCATTCGCCCGCAAGCCGAGCGAACATGAAATGTCGATCGCCGTGAACCATATTGCCACCAGTGGCGACCAGGTGCGCGGACTCGAGGACGTGTGCTGGGCTCTGCTCAATGCCAACGAGTTTTTGTTCCAACATTGATCGCTTGGCACACGCCGGTCGGTATCGAGGTCGGTATCAGGCGAGTCGGCGTGAACCAAACCTCGCCGCCAACCTAGCGCTCAACATCCAGAAAGTCAGAAGCAAGATGTCTACGATACGCTCCCTCTTCTGTGCTTCGCTCATTGCCGTCATCGCCGCGGCGGACTGGAACTCGGCCACCGCCCAGGACCAGGCCGCGGCGCCGGTCAGTTTTTCCAAGGACGTCGCCCCGATCCTGTTGAAAAGCTGCCAAGCTTGCCATGGGCCGAACGACGCCAAAGGTGGCTTTCAGCTTTCCAACTACACGGCACTGATGAAGCCGGGCGACTCGGGGTCGCCCTCGATCACACCGGGCAAGGCGGACGCGAGCGAAGTCCTGCGTCTGATCAGCTCGCAGGACAAGGACGAGCGCATGCCGAAGGACGGCGATCCGTTGCCGGCCGACAAGATCGCCCTGGTGAAGAAATGGATCGAAGAAGGCGCGAAGTTCGACGGCCCCGATCCGAGCGCGGTTCTCGCTTCGATCGTACCCAAAGAACCACGGCCCTCGGCGCCGCAGGCCTACCCCCGCCCGATCCTTGTGACCGCTGTGGCGTTTCGGCCCGACGGGCAGGAACTGGCCGTGGGCGGGTATTACGAAATCACGATTTGGAATCCGACGACGGGTGCGTTGCTGCGCCGCATCGGCAACATCGACCAACGCACGTTCGCCCTGGCATACAACAACGAGGGCACGCTGCTCGCGGCCGCCAGTGGCACCCCCGGTATCTCGGGCGAGGTGGCCCTTCTCGATCCGAACCAGGGAACGGTCGTCAAAGTCTTGAGCAACATGTCGGATAACGCGCTCGATGTGCAGTTCAATCCGGCCGGTAACAAGCTGGCCGCTTGTTCGGCCGACCGCTCGATACGCATCTTCGACGTGGCCAGCGGAGCGCAAGAGAAGATCATCGAAGATCACGCCGACTGGGTCATGGGCATCGCCTGGAGTCCCGACGGTACCAAGCTCGCGTCGGCCAGCCGCGACAAGACGGCCAAGGTATTCGACGCGGTCAAGGGCGAATCGCTGGCCACCTTCCCAGGGCATCAGGAGGTGGTGTATGGCGTCTCCTTCTCAGCCGACGGCGCGCAGGTTTTCACCGGCGGCGGCAATAAGGTGATTCACGTTTGGAATCCGAACGACGGCAACAAGATCGCCGACATCGGCGGCTTTGGGGGTGAAGTGTTCAAGGTGCTGGTGCGGAAGGACATGGTCTATAGCTGCTCCGCCGACAAGACGGCTCGCCAGCACAAGACGGCCGATCGTAGCCAGGTGCGCGCGTTCAGCGGCCACACCGATTGGATCTATTCGCTGGCGTACAACGAGGCCACACAGCGGTTGGCCACCGGCAGCTTTGACGGCGAGGTCCGTGTCTGGAACCTGGCCGACGGTACGCAGATCGCCGCCTTCAAAGCGGCCCCCGGGTTCCCGCCCGCTGCTCCGCCGGCCGCGGCAGTAGCTCCGGCGGCGGCAAAATGACCCGCGAACGGCAACTACAGCTTTTGCTGCGAGCGCTCGGCACGCTCGATCTGTTAGCCTTCTTCGCGGTCTTCATGCCATACGACTGGATGGCGGCAGCCCATGCCTCGCTCGGCATGGGCGAGTTGCCGCAGGCGCCGGTCGTCGACTATCTGGCACGCAGTGCTTCGCTGATGTACGCCCAGCACGGCGCCGTATTTCTCTTCCTCAGCCGCGATGTGCGCCATTACCGCGATCTCATTTGCTTGATGGCCGTCATCGCCCTGATATCGGGTGGCATCATGCTCGCCATCGACCTACTCGCGCCCATTCCGCTGTTTTGGACGATCATCGAAGGTCCGGGCTACGTGGTCCTGGCAACAATGGTGCTCGTGCTCGCGCGACGCACGGCGTCTTAAGAGCGGCTGACAGAACCCGAAAGTCCGAGCGCCTTGGGCGCAAGAATCGGCCGTGAAACGCCGATTCCTGTGAAGCTAAATCCGGTTTTGTCGGTTGCTCTAAGCACCAGGAAGCGTTCTCAAAATCCCCGGCTCGCCTCTCGACCTGGTTCTTCACGAACCTGCGCGGCGGCTTTTGAGGCGGTGCTGGCGTCCCAATCCGGCCAATCGGCCGGGCGATGTCCCTTCTCGGTGACTGGCACAATCGTTGCTCGCCTGGCCAACAATGGACCGCATGCATCCGCGGCACGCCGCCGCGACGCTTTGCCCGTGAAGGACCCATCACGCTTCAAAACATTCTTGCAAGATAAAAGGCAAAGGGAGGAGAGAACATGCTGTTACGCCGATCGATCGCCCTGACTTTGGGTGCTGGCTGCTGGCAGCTTGCCACCATCGCGGCACTCGCCCAATACAACGGCCCCGCCCCTGGCGGTCCCCAACAGGGTCGGCCGACGGTTGCGAGACGACCTATCGAACGGGCCGGCGCTTTGCGCCGCAACGATATGCCGTTGCGCAACACCGACGCGACCATCAACGAAGTCATTACGCCGATTCCATTGACGGCCGCGCGCTTGGAAGCCGCGAAGGACGGCGTCGATCGTCAGATCCGCGACGCGGTCGAAGACCTGCGGCCACAAATGCGTCAATTGTTCCCCGACAAGCTCGATGCACTCTCCGGCACCTCGGGCTGGACCCCCGAAGCGCGCACCACCCTGACCAAGGCGCTGCGTGCGGGCGATCCGGAACAGATCTATGAAGCGTGGTTGCAGGCAGAGCCCAACAATACCTCGGGCGCCGAACGCATCGCGCGTGAGGCCGAATTGCAGCGGGCCTTCAAGCGTTTGGAACAGAGCGGCGAGGAAGGCAGCGCCACCAGCGCGCAAATAGAGGATCTTCGCGACGCGCTCGACAAGTTGGCCGTCTCGGTCGACCTGGCCGGCCAACTCGGTGGAGAGCTGGACGCGTTGGATACCTGGGTACGAATTCAGGAAATCCTCGACGAGGCCGAACCCGATACGGGTGCCGCCAAGGCACTGCCCAGGGGCCGCGTCAAATTGATCAAGAACCCGAACCTGTCGGTGGGCACGGCCGTCGTGCTGAACAATACGACCGTGATGGTGGGAAGCCGTGGGCACGGCGGGGTGGAAATCGTCCGCGGCAACGCGGCCGAAGCACTCGGCCTCTCCGTGATCAACGACGAACCGCTCGCCGATGCGGAAGGTTCTCCGCAGCGCAGCGGCACGCTCATCATGAATCCGCGCAAGCACGGCGAGACCATCCGCTATGTCCTCAACGGCGAGGAATATGTCATGCGGCCCGGCACGTCGCAACGCCTGCGTACCGGACAGGCGTGGCGGATCGGATACGACCGTGGTGGCGACTCGGGCCTCGCCGAGTATTCCCTCACGGATGGCACCTATGTCTGGACACCGACCGACCGAGGCTGGCAACTCTATAAGCAGCGTTACGACCTCGTCATCGATAACTCGCGCAATCCACGCGACTTCCATTTCGTGGTCAACGACGAACCGCTCGTGGTCCGCGCGGGACATTCGCGCAAGATCAGCAACGCCTACCCAATCGCCATTGAATACGATCGCGGTAACGGAACCGAACGGGTGACCAAGATCGTCAACTTCAGCGGTAACGTCGAGGTCGGCGTGAATGCCGAAGACAATCTGCTCGACCTGTTCGCCGAGCAAGGCAATGCCAAGCGAGCCCAAGAACCGGAGCTGTTCCAATAACCGGCCGATACTTGCGGCCGTTGGGCCAACCGGGCCCTTGATAAACTCCGTGTGGCCCCGCGTGTCGGCCCTAGCGCCGCACGCGGGGTTTTTTGTTCCCACGTATCGACAGAAATCGCTTCGCGCCGCATCAACGGCGTTCGACGTCTTGGCTGCGGGGCAGATCGTCGAGCGATTCGATGCCCAGCAGCGTTAAGAAACGGTCGGTCGTATAATAGCGGGCGAGGCGCCGGTCCTGCGGATCTCGCTCGATGCGCAGCAGTTGGCGGCGGACGAGTTGCGACAGAACCGCGCTACTCGGTCGCCCGCGCAGCCGTGACACATCGTCCGACGTCTGTGCGCCATTATAGGCAATCAGTGACAGAATCTCGACGGCGGCCGGCGACAGACGGGCCTGGCGATTGCGGCCGAAGAATTTGTCGACGACCGACGTATACGGCTCGCGGAGGGCGAGCCGGTAGCCCTCGCCGTGCCCTTCGATGCGGTAAGGCCGTCCGTCGGCTTCGTACCGCTCGTTCAAATCGCGCACGAGATCGTCGATCTCCGTAGGGCGGACGCCCCGCATCATGCTCGCGACACGCCGGCTCGTAAGCGGTTCGTTGCCCGCGCCGCCGACGAACAACATCGCCTCCAAGATCGTCCGCGGGGCGATCTCGCAGCCGACCGCATCGTCGATCTCGGCCGCGGGCCGGGCAGGCGCTTCCTCCAGCCCAGCGGCCGCCTCATCGGCACTCGCAGCCGGCGCTCCGTACGGATCGTGGCCGCCCGACAGCATCTCGGCAAAGGCCGCATTGAGGTCGTCGAGCGACAGCCCGCCGTCGCCAGGCGGTTGACGGAATTCGTGCAACCCGAACTCGCCGGCGCTCGGCTGCGATCGATCTTCGTCCCTGGAGGTCATTTCGCTGCCAACGCGGCCTTCCGGACGCGCCTCTTCTATTTCTGCCGCTTCGCCCACTCACTCTTGATGAAGGCCAGGCCGTCGCGGGCAAGTTGGTCTTCACTCTCGAACATCCGCCGCCAGATTTTGGTAGCCGCGGCCAAGGCGGGCAAGGCCAATCCGAAGGCTTCGATGACGAACCAGCCGTCGTATCCCGTTTGCTTGAGCGTGTCGAACGTCAGGTCCCAGTGCACGTGGCCATGACCGGGAGTGCCGCGGTCATTCTCGGAGAGGTGAACGTGCACCGTATACTCCGAACAGCAACGGATGGCCTGGGCGATATCCTTCTCTTCGATATTCGCGTGGAACGTGTCGTACATCATGCGGCAGTTGGGATGCCCGACGTCGCGGATGAAGCGCGCGGTGTCGGCGGCCGTGTTCAGCAAGTAACACTCGAAGCGATTGAGGTATTCGACCGCCAGCGTCACGCCGCATTGGCCGGCGTGCTCGGCCACGGCCCGCATGCTCTCGACACCCCACTTCCATTCGTCGGCTGACGGGCCACCGCCGGTGAAGCCGCCGAGTTCCGAGTGGAACGGACCGGCCATGATCTTCGCGCCGACCGCCTGGGCGCAATCGAGGATGCGTTTGTTGTTCTCGACGCCCAACGCGCGCACCTTGGCATCGGGGCTGATCGGATTGTCGGCCGCTAACCGGCAGGTGACCACCGTTCGTTCGAGACCGACGTCGTCAAACCATCGACCGAGCGCGGCATATTTCTTTGTATCGTGGTCGAAGATGGGAAATTCGACACCGTCGTAGCCCATCTGTTTCAGCCGTTCCATGAGCGGCCGATGAGCATCGGTGAGGGTGTCGGTCCAGAGCAGCATATTCATGCCGAATTTCATGAAGGCAACCTCGCAGTGTGAGAATTCTCCGGCGTGAGCAGATCGTCGCACCGCTCACCGACCGACTCCCGCATGGCGGGGATCAGGTCGCCGAAGGTCGGCGGTAGCAGGGGCAGCCCCACGCGCCGCATGACTTGGTTCAACCGGTAACACAGTTTGCCATCGTCCAGGTAATCCCACAAGAATCGCTCGCGAAGAAAAAGGGGAATGAATTCCCCGAGCGATGTGGGCCGAGCGGTGGCCATGCGAGCCACCGCCTCCTCCAACCATTGACCGTCGATGTCGGCCAGTGCCGTGTAGTACGCTTCCAGTTCGGCCGGAGCGCGGGCGGTCAGGCAAGCATCGAGTAGGATCTCGACCAGGATATGGCCGAGGAAGCTGGGCCGCAGTCCATCGTCGCCGGGCATCTGGTCGCGGATCAAGGCCGTGAACCGCCATGACAATTCGGCGAACGCCCGCGTTTCGTGGAACCATCCGTCGTCGGTGTGATGGCGCACAATGCCCCGCGCCACGGCGGCCACGCGCGGGTCGACATCGTCGACAAACGGCCGGGCCAGCTTCGATCTCGCCCTCACCCGCCGCGCCACCACATTGAGCCAGTCGGGCACCGCCGTACCAGCTAACACATAGGGTTCGTCGAGGAACCGGCGGCCGTGGGCAAAGTAGTTCATGCCCCCCCAACATAGAACCTGCAGCGCCCTGTTTACAACTGGACACATAAAACAATGTTGATATGATAGCACTTGGCTACTCGGGGCTCCCCACCTAACGTCGTCCCGCCGAGAACACCTTGCCATGCTGCGCCGCTCGACGCCCAACGGGCAGCAATTGACCGGTCACGCCCTGCGCAACGAAAACTTGCGGCGCCGCTCGTTGGCGCGGAGCGCCTCGGCGCCACCCCTGGCGCGCGCGGTCGTGGAAATTCGCGCCCGTTCCTTGGGCATGACCCGCCTGGAACTAGCCCGTCGCTCCGGAATCGGACGCGGTACGCTACGCGACCTTGAACTCGGGGTGCATCGTCCCACGCGGCAGACGTTGCAACGATTCATCGAATTCTGCACTCCTTATGGCGTGCCAGAAGAAAAGATCGCCCAGCTCCTGAATCTCTATACGGGCCCTTGCGAATCGCTGGAGCACCTGATCGCCCGCTTGGAGCTGCGTGCGGGGTCGGCCCGTGAGCTTGCGCGGCGAGCGGGCATCAGCGCGAGTACACTCTGGGAATACCGGCGCGGAAATTTTCCTTTATCGTGGTCGCTGCTGGTCAAGCTGTGCCAGGCTGTGGGACAGGAGACCGCATCGGCCGAGCAGCTCTGGCACGCCTGCCAGCGGAGGCGGCTCGTCGATCGCGGCTATCCCGAGGCATGGGCGGAGTTCTGCGTCTGGTGCGATCGGGGCAACGTCCCCCTCAGTCGGCTCACCCGCTTCGGCATCACCAGTGCCGCACTGCGCCGGCTGCGGTACCTGGAGTTACCGGCCTGGACTTCGATCGTTCAGGCAGCCAAAAAGCTTTGCCGCGATGAAGACGAACTGAAGCGCCTGAAGGATTGCTGGAACCGCGACGTGGCGGCCCAACGGGAAGGGCAGAAGGACGAATTCGGTCCAGAAATACGCCGACTGAGGGTGAAGCGCGGCCTGCGACGGCGCGAGCTGGCCGACTTGTTCGGTGTCGGTGGCAAGAAGCCGGCACGTATCATCAAATACGTCGAGGAGGACGGCTACTACTCGGTGTGCGTCTTTCCCGCCGGATTGGCGGCCGTGCTGACCGACGACGCGCAGGAACAACAAAGGCTGCTCTTTCTGTGGCGGCGCCGCCGCTCGCAATTCATCCGCCGGCGCCGACCGGAGACGCGCGGCGATTTACGCTTACAGCGCGAGGTCTTCGGCCTCACGCTCGACGACGTCCCCGAGGTATTGGGTTACTCGAGCCTCGAATACCAACGCATCGAACGGGGCGTCGAGCCGCTCTCCGAGAGCGCGGGCCAGCGTATTTTGGAGGCCTTCGCGCGGGCCGGTCGCGAGCGGGTGGCGGCCCTCATGGCGCGACGACAGGCGCGCTTGCGCGACGCCAGCGCTTGGCAGTCACCTTCGTCGGCCGCCGAATTGATCTCGCTCCTCGCTCAACGCGAAAGCGGACTCGCTCCGCTCGCCCGGCAACTTAAACGCGCGGGCTGTCGAGGTGTGTCGGTGCCACGGCTGCGAGCGGTGGCGCGAGGTGAGGATCTGCCCGCGTGGTGCTGGTTGAAAGAGGTCGCCCGCTTGATGAAAGTCGGCGATCTCGGCCCGCTGCGCGAAGACTGGCAGGAGCGCTATCGGCAAGGGCTGCAAGGCGCGAAGCTGCCGCCATTGGCGGTCGAAGTGCGAATGCTCCTGGCCGAGGCGGCCAACAGCGTGCGCGAATTCAGCCAGCGACTGCCGTTCAATTATTCGGTCCTCGTGCGCGACCTGGGCCGTATCGACCGCGGCCAATCGATCGCCTGGTTCCACATCGAGCGACTCTTGGCAGCCGCCGGCATGGCAACCCATCACGATCGCTGGCAAGAGATCCGCATCCTTTGGTGTACGGCCGAGAATCAGCTCAAACGCCGCCATACGGCCGGTTGATCTGCTATAATCGAGTAGCCTCGGCTGGCCCGTTCCCATCCGGTCGTGCAACCGGCCTCGGCCGTTTTGCGAACGATCGCGACCGCTCCCAGCGGCCGTTTTGCGCAGCCCCTGGTTTTCGAGAATCCAATCAATAAAGACTTATGATTACCGTCGGAATGGACTATCACGTGTTGCCCGGCAAGCAGCGCGATTTTGAAGAAAAATTCCAAGCCGTTTTGGGCGCTCTGCGCGGCGCCGCAGGGCATACCGAGTCGAAGCTTTATCGCGACGTGAGCGACGACGCTTCATACCTGATCGTCAGCCAATGGTCGGACGAGAAGGCCTTTGCGGATTTCATTCACAGCCAAGCGTTTCGCGACGTGACGAACTGGGGCAAGGAGCAGATTCTTTCCGGCCGGCCCCAACATAAGATTTACAAGCATTAGTTTGCGCCGCGGTCGAACTCGGCCGCGCGTCGATTCGCAACCAAAACATCCGATTGATTCGTACCAGATCGAGTTGGCCTTGGGAGACGACCCGTCTCGAGAATTCGCATCCACGCGGGGCGCCGAATTATCCACTTGGGCCGTCGTCTATAGCCTGCTGGGATGGCTCAGCTTGGCGGCGGCGATGCTTGGCGGCGCGGGCGAGGGGCCCTATTATCTCGCTGCCGGCCTGACACTGATGCCCTTGGCGATCGGGTTCTGGTTTCGCTTGTCTTGGGCGCGCTGGGCCGGATTCATCGTCTTCGCCGGGGTCGCCGGCTGGGCAGTCTGGCAACTGGCGCACGAGCGAGTATTCCTCATGTCGCTTGCATTGCTGCTGACCAGTGCTGAAACACTCTGGTGCCTGTGGCGGTGGCCCGCCGCGTCTCATCTCTAAGGGCGGCTGACGAAACCTAGACGCCGATTCTTCTGGAGCGTGATCGGGTTTGTCGGTCGCGCTAAAGAGATAGGCCTCTCGGACCACGTTCGCGGTTGCTTCCAAACGGCCGCCATTCCTATTACGATGAGTCGCGACTCCGGGTGACTGGGAGGACGCACCGTGCCCTCGATGAAGCTTTCTGTCGACCAGTTCACGCACGACCTGGAAGCTTACGGTCTGCTGACGGCGGCCGATTTGCAGGCGTTCCGAGCCGATGCGACGCATGGTGCACAAGCCGATGCGAACGAGCTCGCTCGGAAGTTGGTCGCCGCGGGCAAGTTGACCAAGTATCAGTCCACCAACGCCTTGCAGGGTAAGGCAAAAAACCTAGTTTTTGGCGAATATGTCGTGCTCGCCAAAATCGGCTCCGGCGGCATGGGCGACGTCTTCAAGGCCGAGCACCGCCGCATGAAGCGCGTCGTGGCGCTCAAGATACTCCCGCCAGCCGCCGTGAAATCGCCCGAAGCGGTGCAGCGATTTCAACAAGAAATGCAAGCGGCGGCCCGGCTCGAGCACGCAAACATCGTCACGGCACACGATGCGGGTGAGGGGCACGGCGTCCACTTCTTGGTGATGCAGTACGTCGACGGCCGCGATCTGGCTTCGCTCGTCGCCGAACGCGGGCCGCTGCCCGTCTCAAACGCCGTGAATTACATCGTGCAGGCGGCGCGCGGCCTCGCGTATGCGCACGGCAAGGGCATTGTTCATCGCGACGTGAAGCCGGCGAACCTCCTGTTGAATGGCGAGGGTACGGTCAAGATTCTCGATATGGGCATCGCTCAGTTGGACCGCGGCACCGCATCGGCGATGGCCGGCAATCGAGCCAGCCTTACCGCGGCCGGCGAAATCATGGGCACGGTCGACTACATGGCCCCGGAGCAGGCCGAAGATCCACGCCAGGCCGACGCACGATCCGATATCTACAGCTTGGGCTGCACCTTGTATTTTCTCCTGACGGGCGAGCCGCTCTACCAGGGAGCAACGGTCATAAAGAAAATGGTGGCCCATCGGGAACAACCGATTCCGTCGCTGACCGTCAAACGGCCCGACATCCCGCCCGGGCTAGATCGCGTCTTCGCCCGCATGGTCGCCAAACAAGCGGCCGAACGCTTTCAGACGATGCAAGAGGTCATCGCGGCGTTGGAGTCGCTTAAATCGACGGAACCCGGCACGGTGAATTCGGCTTGGGCGGCGCCCGTCCATGCACCAACCGAAGGGTCGACCGGGCTGACGACGGCCGGCCCGGGCGAGACGGTCGCGGGTGGCGGGTCTGCAACGCTGCTCGAGAATAACGTCGTTAAGAAGACCTGGATCATGACCGCGAAGATCGTAGGGGCCATGTTCGGCACGGTCATCGCGCCAATCCTTGTCGCATTCATTCTGAAGTATCTCGACAAACCCGATGCGCCGGCCCAGCCCGCAACCTCGGTGGCCGATAGTGGAGCAACGTCGCGCCCAGTTCCCGCCGCGACAACTCCCGAGCCTGCCGCGAAGGCGCCGGCAGTTGCCACCACGGCCCCGGTCGCTACGGCAACAGCGCCAGACGTCGGTACGACGTCCAGCAAACCCGCGCTGCAACTCGTGCCAGGCAAACCGGCCGATATCCTGGCAGCGATCGATGTCCGTCGCGATAGGGTGCAGGGCGATTCGGAGTTGCAGCGAGGTGTTTTGCGGCTGCGAGGTCCGGGGAATCGGCACTTTACCATTCTGCGACTCCCGGTCGAGCAGCCCCCCGAATACGATCTGATGCTCGTCGCGAGCCGACCCAAGGACGGATCCGGCGAAGGGCCGCTGATAGCTGTCTTTCCGTTGGACGGCCAACGAGGCGCGATCGTAATGGACGGCTTTCGCAAGGGAGGAGAGCGGTTTTGGGCACTTCAGGAGGTGGATGGAAAGGCACCATTAGGCAACGGGACGGCAGTCACGGATAAACCGCCGCTCACAGCGTCGCCCAGCCGCATCATGGTGAAGGTACGGCACGGGTACGTTGCCGTCAGTTCCAACGACAAGCCTGTTTTCACGTGGCGCGGCGAGGCGCAGCAACTGTCGCTTCCCAAAGGATGGACGAGCGTACCAACCACGCCATGCTTGTGCTTGCTGTCGGTGGCCGACTTTCACATCAGTCAGATTGCGTTCGTACCCGGTGGCGGTGATTGGACCGAACTGTTCAACGGGTTCGACTTGAACGGCTGGAAAGGAAGCGGTCTGAACCAGTGGAAAATCGACGCCAAAAACGGAGTCCTTTCCGGGACCAGCGCCAAACAGGGAGAGTGGCTGCAATCGGAGCGGGAGTACGGCGACCTTCGATTGCGTCTGGAATTCAGCATGAAGGCTGGAACGAACAGCGGAGTCGCCGTCCGGGTCGGATCGAACGACAAGAGTTCCGATTATCTGCAGATCGAACTACGATCCGATGCCGATAAGTCGGCCGATCTCGCCACAGGCGCGCTACGCAACGCCGGCACGGCGAAACGCAGGAACCTGTCGCCGGCCGCAAGCCCGACGCTCAAATCGGCCGGCAAATGGAACGAGTTCGAACTCGAATTGGTCGGCAACCGGCTGCGGGCTTGGATCAATGGCACACAGGTTCAAAACGCCGACCTCGGCCGCGCCGCAGGTGCGTCCCGAGCGGCACCCGCTCTCAAGCGTCGGCGCGGCCACATCGCCTTGCAGGCTGCCGCCGGCGAGATCCGCTTTCGCAACATCGCGCTGCACGAAATCGATCCGGAGTGACGCGGCAACAGCGTCGGAACACGACGCCGCGGTGCCTTTTCGCACCATATCATTGGTGCAGCGGAGGTTGAATGCGGAGCAGGGTACCGGTTCCCGGCTGAAACTTATCGTCGATCACCCAGGCGTTGCGCAATAGCACGAGCAGGCTGCCGTCGGGCGCGAACCGTAGATCGACCGGCCGCCGCAGACCGGCGGCAAACGTAGCAATTCGGTCGGGATGATCGGGATCGAGCGTCTTGATCCAACCGTGAACGAAGTCTGCGAAGAAATACTTCCCGCGGTATTCGGGCGGCCAATCGCCCTCGAGCGGAGCGAAATCTCCGCCCGCGATCGACGCTTGCGGATAATGATGGATCGGGCCGCGGAATCGCTCGTCACTCGTCGGTCCGTGCTCGACCGCCGGCCAACCATAGTTGGCTCCCGCGACGCCGACATTGATCTCTTCGAATTTTCCACCGACGTCGTTGATGTACAACTGGCCGCCCGCCTTGCGGACCGCGAAAGTGAACGGGTTGCGCAGTCCCAGGGCCCAGATCGCTCCCAACTTGCCGCTCGTCTGCGCGAGAAACGGGTTGTCGGTGGGGATCGAGCCGTCCGCGTTGATGCGGAGCATTTTCCCTTGGAAGGTTGCCAGACTCTGTGCCGGCGTCTCGGCCGTCTGCTCACCGATAGCGATATAAAGCTTTCCGTCGCCCCCGAAATGCAGCGCCCCGCCCTGATGGCCGGCGGGCACATTTCCGCCGAGCGTCCGCTGGTCGTCGCCTGCCAGCAACAACCGCTCACTGTCGGGTGCGGCTACGTCCCCTGCGGCCGTAAAACGGCTGATGCGGTGGTGAGGGTACGGCTTGTCCGCCACATAACAGACGTAAACGTAGGGCTCGTCGGGAAAGCGAGGATCGACCGTCACGCCGATCAGACCGCGTTCCCAAGTGGAATCGACCGGTAACGTCACAAAGGGAGTGGGAAGCAGTTTACCTTCCTTGATAACCCGCAGATTGCCCGGCTGCTCGCAGACAAAAATGCGCCCGTCGGGAGCGACTTCCATCGCCGTTGCGCCGGTCAGTCCCGTGCAGACCGAGCTCGCCACAAAATCGGCGGGCAACTGAATCGGTCCTGTGATACCGGCGCCGAACGGTAAATTGCCGGCGGGCCGCAACGTGTCGAGATAGGCGATCAGATCGGTGAACTGCTCGACCGTCATCAGCCTTTCGAGCCCCTCGGGCATCAGCGAGACGGGGCTTTCCTGCCGCTCGTCGATATCCGCAACCGATACACTATGTCGAACGGCATTTGCGTCGACGAGCGTGACGGAGTCGGCCGTCTGTTCTTTTACGATGCCCGTCAGTGTCAGGCCGGCGGTGGTCGATATCGAACAGGCACGAAATCCCTCGACAATCTGTCGCGAGGGCTCGAGCAAGGACTCGATGAGGTGCGGTCGATCGAACTTCCCACCGATGTGCGATAGGTCGGGACCGACCTCACCGCCACGGCCATTGACCCGGTGGCAGCCGCCGCACCTGGTGCGTTGTTCGTTCGCAAACCACTGACCGCCGCGCGTCGGATCGCCCGGGTGTAGCAGTGCATACGTTTCGTAGTCGCGCTTCGTGACCGCGGCAGTGCGAGGTTCGGCGGACATGGCCCGCCGCCCACTCGAAGGATGCGAACCGACCGCAACCGTGAAGCCCAGCAGCACAATCGAAATCGTTCGTAATCGAGGCATCAGCGGCACGGGGTTGCGGCACAGCACGGCAGGAATCACGGTCGACTGCATCGTCGCCGAGGCGAGGTGCCAAGTCAACGTAGATGGCAGGGAAAAAGCCGCTCGCTGCCGTGCGCGGCAGGCGCTTACGCGTGATCGTCGGCGAGCGCATCGCCCGTTCCCGCCACTTGTGCCGGCAGCGTCGCCGACTGCACGGACGATTGAACCGGGGTCTCGATCTGCGTGACGACCGTCGGTGGGCCGCCGTCGTTTGCCACCGGAGCGAGTCCGTTAGGTACGGCGGTGGCGACGGATTCGGTGCCGACACTCGCGTCGCTGAAATACTCGTTCGACGATAGAAACATTTCGGCCACGGTCTCGAAATCGATGGTGCCCGTGGCGAGCAGGCTCGCCCAGCTCTGTTCTTCGGCCGCACTGTCGGCACGGCCCAGATATTGTTCGTAGTATTGGCCGATGATGTGTGCGGTCCGCTCGGGCGACGCGAGCACGATGTCGACGAGCTGAGACCGTGTTAAGCCCGAATTCAGCTCGTTCGACAGCGAGGTGACGCTGGTCGCATCGGCCGAGCGACCGAGCAGATCCTGGAACACTTGCTGGATGAATGCCGAGTTGCTCGACTGCGAGTCGAGGTATTCGGGCGATAGCATGAAGTCGCCGGCCACCGAAGTTTCGCTCGCGCCGGCCTCGAACACGCCCACCCAGTAATTGATTTCCGAGGCACCGGCCGAGCGGTGCAGAAACTCCTGGTAGTAGCCCGCCACCTGCTGGGCTCGGTGCTCGGCCGAATCCCACAACAGCTTCACGAAATTGAGGCGCGACAGCCCGTCGCCGAGCATCGTCACCCAGTTGTTCAGGCCGCTCTCGTCAGCCGCTCGACCGAGCACCGTCTCATAGATGGCATTGATGTAGGCCGCCGTCTGGCTGTTATTGGTCGAGTTCGACGGCGTCGTCTCGCCGCCGACGATCGATTGAATGGCGCTCAGCAGATCGAGCCGCTTGAAGGTCAGGCCGGTATGGTTGACGTTGTCTTGCCCATGCCCTTGATCCACGATGCTGACGCCCGTGTTCTGCATGATCGACAACACGTTCTCCGGGGTCGCCTCGGCGGCCTCGCCCCTGGCGTCGAGGGCCTGGATGATGTCGACGGCAGCGCCCGTGACGACGGGTGCGGCCATCGACGTGCCGGCCATCGTGGCAAACGTGTCATTCAGATAGGTCGAGGTGATGAAGGCGCCGGGAGCCAGAATATCGAGTTGCGGTCCGCGCTGCGTGAAGCTGGTGATCTGGTCGGGCGCGCTCGTGTAATCTTCGGCACCGTCTGCCCAGGTGACCGATCCGAAGCTGCCGTCCCAAACGGCACCGACCGAGGCCACGAGATTGTTGATCGCCGGGAAGGCCAGGCCCGGCTGGCTGCCGTATGCGTAGTAACTGTTGCCGGCCGACGCCGCCACGAACACGTTGTCGTTTCGCAGGGTCTGCAAGTCCGAGTCGAGCATCGTCCATGGCTCATTGGTGAAATTGCCGGCGCCCAGCGACATATTCACCGCCACGATGTGGTATTGCTGCTGGTGGGCGGCCACCCATTGCAGGGCCAGGTCGACGTTGCCGAACGTGCCGGTGCCGCTGCTGTCGAGCACCTTGAGGGCAATAATTCCCACATCCGGGGCGATGCCTGGAACGCTTGAATTGTCGCTGGCGATGATGCCGGCCACGTGCGTTCCGTGCCCGTTGTCGTCCATCGGGTTGTTGTTGTTGGCGACGAAATTCCAGCCGCCGAGGTAACGTCCGGCAAAGGCCGGATTGTTGTAATCGATGCCCGTATCGATGATGGCGACGGAATAACCGGTCCCGGTATATCCGTATTGTTGTTGCTCTTGCTGGCCGCCAATCATGGGCAGCGCGCTGTCGGACAGGGAACCGGATGCGGTGGCACTCTCCGCATAGACGGCCTGATCGACAGGACCGATGGAAAAGGTCTCCTGGCGCCAGTCCTGCTGTGCCGCGGCGGCGGGCGTCGTGCTCAGCAGCAACAGCTCTTCGAGCCGCTCGAAACCCAATTGCCCATGAAGCTTTCCAGCGCCGCTCTCAACGGAACTGGGCAAGCCAGATCTGCGACCCGACATGTGTACGGTCTCCCGAACCGCGAACGCGGTATCTTTGGAACTGCTCGCAACAGCGCCCATTCGGGTGCGGTTGCACGACTTTCCCAGGCCCTGAACCGGGCCGGATTTGCCTGAGGGAAGGCTAAAGAAACTGTAGGTTGCGATTCTGCGCGTGAGACGGCCTGCCGAAAGTTCACGCGGCGACGCGGCAATGAAGGGCTTGCCGTGGTGCCGGAATGGCGCTATCAATCTGGTCGTGGCGCTCGCCCTCGACCCTGCCTACAACACGCCTCCTAGCGGTCTTGCGCCTCGGCCGATGCCCGCCTTGATCGCTCATCACCGACGGCTGAACTGCCGAAGTATCTCTCGTTCTTGGAGGGACCGATCGCTCGTACCTCCGCGCGGACATTGACGCCGGGCAGGGCTTCCGGCCTGAGACGCAGCTAAACAGAGAGACGGCCACCGCATGACGCTATCTTCTTCGCATGACAACCTTGCCAACGGACACCAGAACAACCTGACGGGCTTGGCGGGACAGCCCAATAGCCCCAGCGCGGTTTCGACGACCGGGCCGCTCGCACTACCCGTCTCGTTGCCACCGGGCTGGCCCGATATCACCCGGCAAGTCCAACTGCCGGGCTGGCAGTTTTGTCAGCCCTTGCCGTACGGAGCGATTCTGCGCGAAGGCGGTGTGCAATTCGCCGTCTTCAGCCGTTCGGCGAGCGCCATGCGCGTGCTGCTTTACGACGAAGTGGGCGATCGCGAACCGAGCCGCGTGGTACACTTCCACCCCGAGCTCGATCGTTGGGGCGATATATGGAGCGTCTTCGTGCCGCACGTGGGCGCCGGTCAGCTCTATCATGTGCAGGCCGACGGGCCGTTCGATCCCGACCGTGGCCATCGCTTCGATGGCAAGGCCCGGCTCATCGATCCGTATGCGCGTGCCCTGGCCGGCGATTTCCTGCCCGACGACGACGGCATCATCCGTCCGCCGAAGTGTGTCGTGGTCGACGATACCTTCGATTGGCGCGGCGACCGTCCGCTCAATCGAAAACTGTCGGAGACGGTCATCTACGAACTGCACGTGCGCGGCTTCACGCGTTCGCCGACCAGCGGCACGGGTTATCCCGGCACATACCTCGGCGTCATCGAAAAGATCCCTTACTTGCAGTCGCTGGGAGTGACCGCCGTCGAACTGATGCCGGTGCACGAATTCCCCATCAACAACTGCCACGGCCAACCGGAACCGCGGGCGAACTACTGGGGCTACGATCCGCTGGCCTTCTTCGCCCCACACCGCGGCTATGCCGCCAGCCGCGAGCCCGGCGCCCAGGTGCGCGAATTCAAGGAGATGGTGCGGGCACTGCACCAGGCGGGCATCGAAGTCATCCTTGATGTGGTCTTTAACCACACCGCGGAAGGGAACCAGTACGGACCGACGCTGAGCTTCAAGGGCTTAGGCAACCGCATCTACTACATCTTGGCCAACGGCGGCCGCGACTATTGCAATTACTCGGGCTGCGGTAACACGGTGAATGGCAATCACCCGGTGGTCCGCGAACTGATCTTCCTCTGCTTGCGACACTGGGTGCACAACTACCACATCGATGGGTTCCGTTTCGACTTAGCTTCGGTGCTCAGCCGCGACCGTAGCGGAAACCTGGTGCCGAATCCTCCGCTGGTCGAGTCGATCGGCGAGGATCCACTTTTGGCCCGCACCAAGATCATCGCCGAAGCGTGGGATGCCGCGGGTGCCTACCAGGTCGGCTCGTTCTCGAATCGGCGCTGGGCCGAATGGAACGGCCGCTACCGCGACGACGTGCGCCGCTTCTGGCGAGGCGACGAGGGGATGACCGGCGCCTTGGCGACGCGCCTGGCCGGATCGAGCGATTTGTACGGTCCCAGCGGCAGGCAACCGTACCACAGCATCAATTTCATCACCGCACACGACGGTTTCACGCAGAACGATCTGGTCACCTATCAGGAAAAGCACAACGCCGCCAACGGAGAAGGGAACCGCGACGGCGAGAACATGAACTGTAGTTGTAATTTCGGAGTTGAGGGACCGACCCGCCGTGCGTCGGTCGAGCGGATTCGGGCCCGGCAGATACGAAATTTCCTGGCCACGCTCTTTCTCAGCCAGGGGGTTCCCATGTTGTTGGCCGGCGACGAATGCCGCCGCACGCAGCGCGGCAACAACAACGCCTGGTGCCAAGACAATCCCACGTCGTGGTTCGATTGGGACCTGGTCAAGGACAATGCCGACTTGGTGCGATTCTGCCGGGCGCTGGTGGCGTTCCGCAAGCGACAACCGACGGTGCGGAGGGCGAGCTTTCTGGCCGGTATGCCCGGCGCGCCAGGCTCCCTGGCCGACGTAAGCTGGTTCAACGCCGAGGGACGGCTGATGAATTGGGTGCACGGCGACCGTAGCCTGCAATGCCTATTCGGGGCGTGGCCCATGAACGGTCCTAGTTCCTTGGCGGCGCGTCACGTGTTGGTGATGCTGCACGCCGATTGGGCACCGCGCGAGTTCACGTTGCCGCACGTGGGTCACGACATCCATTGGCGGCTGTTCGTCAATACCGCGGCCGAAACCCCCGAGGATGTCTATCCCGCTGCCGACGGCCCCCCGCCCACCGACAACAAACTGCTGCTCATCGGCCATTCGCTCGTTTGCTATGTCGCCGCGTGACGCGGCTCTAAGTGCGGCGTTTCAGCACCGTCCATCCTGAGGCGGCGCCTGTCGATCATGCCCGTCGTGCCTTTCGCGCAGGCGGGCATGATCGTCAGGGCGGCGGGTGCTATTCGTTGCCGCCGACCGGGCGCAGTGTGCTCTGGGACAATACGAACTTCTTTTGTCCAACGGCCGCGAAGGCGACCGTCGCGGTACGGCGGACACCGCTGCCGGAGAGAGCGACGATCTTTCCCAAACCATATTCGGGGTGCAACACCACCATCCCCTGATAAAAAATCTCGGGGGAGGATTCGTTCGCACCCGCGCCGGGTGAGGCCAATTGCGCGGCTGTCATCAGCGACGGAAAACGCCCCCTCGCGGGGCTCACAACGTCGCTCTCCGCCGCTTCCGACGACCATACTTCATCCTCGTGGTGTTCGTGCAGTTCCATGCCGTCTTCGGCTGCGCTCGAATCATCCCACTCATCGCCGCCGGGAGCGGACACCTGATCCGCCCAAACCGCTTGGGTCGCGTCCAACTCGTCGAACGGCAACTCGAGCAGGAATTTGCTGGGAATGGTCATCTGCCGCCGGCCGCGAAACTCGCGATACTGCGAGATGCTGAGCTGCAACTCTTCCTGGGCGCGAGTGAGGCCCACGAACAACAAACGCCGTTCTTCCTCGAGCTGATCGGGGTCATTCTGACTTCGCTCGTGCGGCAGCAACCCTTCTTCGACCGCGACGATGAACACGCAGGGAAATTCCAATCCCTTCGATGCGTGTAACGTCATCAACGCCACGCGGTCGTCGCTCGTCTCCCAGACGTCGACGTCGTTGATCAGGCAAACGTCCTCCAAGAATTCTTCCAAATGGCCTTCGCCGGGCGTCAGCTCGTCGAACTCACGGGCGGCGGTCAACAACTCCTGAATGTTGGCGAGCCGTTCCTGGTCTTCCGTCAAACCACTGTCGGCCAGATGCGCTTGGTAACCCGTTTCGTTCATGACATGGCCGAGAATCTCTTCCACCGGCCGCATGGAAATGAGGTTGAGCCGATCGAACAGGGCTACGAACTTGGCGACCGCGACGGCCGCTTTTTTGGGTATCGACTCGACGACACCCGCCTCGCGGGCCGCTTCGAGAAGCGTCTTGCCATACCGCGTGGCATGCGCTCCGAGCCGATCGAGCGTCGTCTTGCCGATGCCGCGCGGCGGCGTGTTGACCACCCGCCAGAAGGCGACGTCGTCGCACGGGTTGTTGAGCAACATCAGATATGCCAAGACGTCTTTGATCTCTTTGCGTTGATAGAACTCGACGCCGTTGACCATTTGATACGGAATGCCTGCCGCGCGCAGGGCGAATTCCAGGGCCCGCGACAAGGCATTCACGCGATAGAAGACGGCAAAGTCGCGCGGTCGGCGCCGTCCGCTGCGAACCGCCTCGGCGATCTGCGCGGCGATGTGTTCCGCCTCGTCGGTCTGCGTCGGATAGGCGGTGTAGCGCACCGGCCTGCCTTCCGCATTCTCGGTGAACAGGCCTTTGTCCTTGCGGCGTCGATTGTGCGAGATCAGCTCGGCAGCCACGCGCAAAATGCGCTTCGTGCTGCGATAATTCTGCTCCAGCCGGACGACGCGCACGTTCGGAAAGTCATGCTCGAAATTGAGAATGTTGTTGATGTTCGCGCCACGCCAGCCGTAGATCGATTGGTCGGGATCGCCCGTCACCGACAGGTTGGGATAGGTGACCGACAGGGCCCGCACGATGGCATATTGGGCCAGGTTGGTGTCCTGGTATTCGTCGACCAGGATGTACCTGTAGCGGGCATCGAGCGATTCTCGCAACTCGGGATTGCCGCGCAGCAACGTGGCCACGTGCAGCAGCAAGTCGTCGAAATCGACCGCGTTCGCAGCCAAGAGCCGCCGTTGATAGATCGGATAGACCTTGGCGACGACCGCTCCCAACGGCTGCCCGATCCGCGGCTGGTATTCTTCGGGGCCGATCAGATTGTTCTTGGCCCAACTGATGGCCGTGCCAATCTGCTGTGGCGTGAAGTGTTTGCTGTCGACGTCGGCTGCCTCGCAAGCCCGGCGCAACACAGAGGTGCTATCGCCCGTGTCGTAGATCGTGTAATTCTCGGCCAGCCCGACGAGCGAGGCATATTGCCTGAGCGATCGGGCGCAGAAGCGGTGGAAGGTTCCCACCCACACAGACTGCCCGGGCGCGAGCCGCTCGATGCGGCTTTTCATCTCGTCGGCCGCCTTGTTGGTGAACGTCAGCGCCAGGATCTGGCGAGCCGGAACGCCATGCCGCAGCAGGTTGGCGATGCGGTGCGTCACCACGCGAGTCTTGCCGCTCCCTGGCCCGGCGAGCATCAAGAGCGGTCCGTCGATGTGCTCGACGGCCTCGCGCTGCGCCGCCGTAAGGTGATCGAGAAGGTCGTCCATCATGTGATCATACGAGTCGCTCCGCGGAGCGGGTATCCCTGGAAAATCGCGTGGGCTAAGATTAGGACGTTGCCGTCGCCTGAAACCAAAGGCCGAAACCCCCGATCCGAATCCAGCCGCCGAGCCCCCATCCCTGTGTCTGACATCAAGCGCATTCTCGTTACCGGCGGAGCCGGCTTCTTAGGCTCTAAATTGTGCGAACTTCTGGCGGATGAGGGGCACGACGTCATCTGCCTCGACAACTTCTTCACCAGTCAGAAGAGCAACGTCGAGCATCTGCTCGCGCGGCCGAACTTCGAGCTCATCCGTCACGACATCACGCAGCCTATCTGGTTGGAAGTCGACCAGATTTACAACCTGGCGTGTCCGGCCGCACCCGGCCACTATCAATACAATCCCATCAAGACGATGAAGACGTCGGTGATGGGGGCGATCAATGTGCTGGGAATGGCCAAGCGGTGCCGCGCCAAGGTGCTACAGGCATCGACGAGCGAGGTCTACGGCGACCCGGAGATTCACCCCCAGCCCGAATCGTATCGCGGCGCGGTGAACCCGATCGGGCCGCGAGCCTGTTACGACGAGGGCAAACGCGCCGCGGAGACGCTGTTTTTCGACTACCACCGCATGAACCGCGTCAATGTGCGCGTCGTGCGCATCTTCAATACCTACGGGCCGGGTATGCACCCTTACGACGGCCGCGTGGTTTCGAACTTCATCCAGCAGGCGCTGGCGGGCCGCGACATCACCATCTATGGCAATGGCGAGCAAACCCGCAGCTTCTGTTACCGCGACGATTTGCTGGCGGGGATGATTCGGATGATGAACGGCCCCGACGATTTCGTCGGCCCCGTCAACCTGGGCAATCCCGGCGAGTTCACGATCAAAGAGTTGGCACAACTCGTACTCGAGCTGACCGGATCGAAATCGCGATTGGTCTACGAACCAGCGCCCGCCGACGATCCTCGGCAGCGCCGCCCCGACATCGCACTCGCCAAGCAGCGGCTTGGCTGGGAGCCGAAAGTGGCCTTGCGCGACGGCCTCATCCCCACCATTAAATGGTTCCGATCGATCGATCTGAGTCATTATCGCCCACCCACACCTAACCATTAATCATGAACTACCGGATCGGGATTATCGGCCGCACGGGCCGCGGAGACTACGGTCACGCCATGGATGAGGCGTTCGCCGGACTACCGAACTGCCAGATCGTCGCTGTCGCCGACGACGACAAGGCAGGCCTGGCGACGATGGCCAAAAAACACCAGCTCGATCAGGCGTTCTCCGACTACCGCGAGCTGTTGGATAAGGCACGGCCCGACGTGGTCGTTATCGGCCAGCGCTGGCTCGACCAACATCGCGACATGGCGGTCGCGGCCGCCGAGCGAGGTATCCATGTCTATATGGAAAAGCCCTTCTGCCGCACTTTGGCAGAGGCTGATGAAATCGTCGATGCGTGCGAGCGAACCCATGTTAAGCTGGCGCTCGCACACCCCACGCGATACAGCCCAAAGCTACAGACGGTCAAGCGGTTGATCGCCGAGGGAAAGATCGGCAAGGTGCTCGAATACCGCGGCCGCGGTAAGGAAGATCGTCGCGGCGGTGGCGAAGATCTGTGGGTGCTGGGCACGCACGTCATGGATATGATCCGGGCCTTGGCCGGCCATCCGACCTGGTGCTTCGCACGGGTGACGCAAAGTGGTCACCCCGTCACCAAAGCCGACGTAATGGAAGGGAACGAAGGGATCGGACCATTGGCCGGCGATGCGGTGACTGCCCTTTTCGGGCTGGCCGATGGTGCCACGGCCTATTTCCAGTCTGTGAGGAATACGGCCGGCAAGGGCTCGAGGTACGGATTGCAGGTTTACGGCTCGGCCGGAGTCTTTGAGATTCTGGAGGGCACGCTTCCGTCGGTGAAATACCTCGGCGATCCGAGTTGGTCGCCCGGCCGCAGCAAAGCCATGTGGCAGGACGTATCGAGTGTGGGCATCGGAGAGCCGGAACCGCTGGTTGACGATACGGCTAAGAATCGCCACCGTCCGGCCGCGATCGATCTGTTGCAGGCCATCGAAGAGGACCGGCAGCCCGCATCGAGTGCCTACGAGGCGCGCGGCGCCACGGAGATGATCGTGTCGGTCTTTGAATCGCACCGGGTCGGTGGTCCCGTCGACCTGCCGTTGAAGAACCGGCAGAATCCGTTGGCAATGCCCGGCTGACATGCGTTGCCTGGTCACCGGTGCCAACGGCTTTCTCGGCCTGTACATCGTCGAACAGCTTGTCGCCCGTGGTGATCGGGTGCGGGCCTATTGTCGACGACGGTCGCCCGATCTCGATGCACTCGGGGTGGAAACCGCCTTGGGCGACATCCGCGAGGCGGAGGCGACGGCTGCGGCGTGTCGCGACATCGACGTCGTGTTCCACGTTGCGGCCGTGGCCGGCATCTGGGGACCGTGGAAGCACTTCTTCGAAACGAACACGCTCGGAACGAGGCATGTCCTGAAGGGCTGCCTGGCCCACCGGGTTCCGAAGTTGGTTTATACCAGCAGCCCGAGCGTGACCTTCGACGGACGCGAGCAGACGGGCACCGACGAAACGGCGCCTTACGCTCGCCGCTGGCTGTGTCACTATCCGCACACCAAGGCGATCGCCGAACAGGAAGTGCTCGCGGCCAATGGCCGCGAAGGACTGCTCACTTGCTCATTGCGGCCGCACCTGATCTGGGGGCCGCGCGATCAGCAGCTCGTGCCACGACTCATCGAGCGCGCGCGGCGAAACCAGCTTCTACGCATCGGCAGCGGCAGAAACCTGATCGACATGGTCTATGTCGAGAACGCCGCCTCGGCGCATTTGCAAGCGGCCGATCGGCTGGTGCCCGGCTCGCCCGTGGCGGGGAGTGCGTATTTCATCAGTCAGGGAGAGCCGGTCAACTGTTGGCAATGGATCGATGAACTGCTCGCGTTGGCAGCACTACCGCCCGTGACGCGAGCGATCCCCACGGCGGCGGCCTATGCGCTCGGAGCCACGCTCGAAGCGGCCTACGCGCTGACCGGGAGACAGGCCGAACCGCGCATGACCCGTTTTCTGGCGCTGCAACTGGGAAAATCGCACTACTTCGACATCGACCGGGCCCGCCGCGACTTTGGCTACGAGCCCCGCGTATCGACGGCCGATGGAATGCGTCGGCTGAACCTTGCACCGGGCCAGCCGGCGCGTTGAGAGGACCGATTCGAAAGGAGAGTCGCCCAATAAAAGCAGCCCACCCCGGGACACTTCCGTGTGCCCTATGCCGGGGTGGGATGCTTGCGGGCAATTCGCCCCGTTGGGACGAACCTGACTCCGCGCCTCGCAGCCGGAAGGATCCCTCGCTTCCGTACTCGCTTAGATTGACAGGCGACGATTGGTGGCCGCTAACCGTCGCCCGAAATCCTCGCGCAGGGCGAAAAAACGGACGGACGACGCACAAATAAACACGAATACTGTGGACTGCTGCTCCTTCAGGGCGTATTGGGAGGCTGGAAGGCCTGTTCGGCAATCTCGTCGTAGCGCTGGGCGTGTTCGGTCAGATAGCCTTCCCAGCGGTCTCGGTCCCAGATTTCGACGTGATCGTGGACGCCCAGCAGCACGGCTTCTTTCTTCAAGCCGGCCAGGTCGGCCAGGATCCGTGGAATGCGAACGCGGCCTTGTACGTCGATTTCGACCTGCTCGGCGCGAGCATAGAACAACCGACTGAAGCCGCGGACTTCCTTCTTGGTAGGGGACGACTCGGCCAGCTTCCGGGCGAGCTCTTCGAGCGTGCCAGGGCTGTAAATCGCCAGCGATCCGTCAATCCCTGGAGTCACGTACAGCTCCGGCTTCCCTTCGCGAACGAGCCCGTCTCGCAGCCGCTTGGGGATGGCGACACGCAGCTTGTCGTCGACCGTACGCACGAATGTCCCGGTCAACAACATTCACCACTTTCCCCCACACATCCCCACGAAGGCCCCAGAATACCGCCTCTGATTGATGCGTCAAGCAGAGGGGACGCCCGCCGTTCGACTTGCCAATCGGGGTCGCGACCAAGAGCGAATCCCACGTTCGGGTTACAACGATGGCCGTGGGCGCAAGTCTTATAAAAAAAATCGAATCGCTAGGCCTTTGGTGCCGCCGCGGCCGCGCTCTCGGCGAACAATCGCTCGTAACTGCGAACCATGGCCTCTAACCCGAACTCTTTTGATCGTGAGAGGTTAAGACTCGAAATCTCGCCCAGCACGCGACCGTCGGAGACCAACGACACGATGCGAGCAGCTAATTCGGCCGAATTCCCCACCGGCACGATTTGCCGTGCCGAGGCATCGCCCAGAAGGTCCCGTACTCCCTCCACATCGGTGCTTACGACGGGCCGGCCGGCCGCCATGGCCTCGAGCACGACGTTGGGCATCCCCTCCCACCGGCTAGGCAGGACGACGAGGTCGCTCGCTTTGAGAATCTCCGGGACATCCGCCCGCCAACCCGCGAAATACACGCGTGCGGCGATCGCCAATCGCTCGCTGATCGCCCGTAGTTCGTTTTCCAGCGGTCCGGTACCGACGATCAACAAGTCGTGTTCGGGCAAGCGGTCGAGCCACAGACGGCTGTGCTCGATCAGATCCGTTACCCCTTTTTGCATTTCGAGCCGGCCGATGTAGGTCACCGCTCGCCGGCCGGCGGGCAACCCGAGTGTGGTCAGGTCCAACGCCTCGGCGGAAGCAAACCGTCCGGCATCGATACCGTTCGGAATGACGACGACCTGATGTTCTGACAATCCAAGTCGCGCGCGCGAAAAATCAGCCACGGCTCCGCTGACACAGACGTAGCGCTCGACCAGTCCGCGGCTGATCCGATCGAGCCAGAGATGCCAGGCGATGCCCCGTTCCGCCACACGCACACCCGAGAACACATGCGGGACGCCCGCGAGCCGGGCCGCAAAGCGCGAGACAAAATTGGCGTGGAACAGGAAGGACTGCAAAACGATCGGCCGTTGCCGCTTGAGGAGCTTCGCCAGATTCCGGATTGCGCCGGGCAGATGACGCACGCCGCTCGCGCCCAGAAAGTGAGTCTCGACGCCCGCCTGCTCGAGCTGTGGAAGCAGTGATCGCACGCCCGGCCCAGGTGGCGGCGACAATGCGTAGACGACCGGCAAGAATCTCGATCGATCGATCCGGCTGGCCAACTCGACCAGGCAACGCTCGGCCCCGCCGACTTCCAGCTCGGTAATGCAGAGCGCGATGCGCAGTGGCTCGCCGACCTCGGAGGCGCTGCTGGGTTGTTCCACGGTACGCCTACAGGTACTCGGTCCAGCCCTTTTCCTGCAACAGCTTCACTACCTGGCGGATCGATTCCTCATCGTGCTTGTTGGCGACGAGCGTGGCATCGGGCGTGTGGACGATGACACAATCCTTCACACCCAGTGTGACGATCAGATGGTCGTTCGAACCACGCAGGATCGTGCCCGAGGTGTTGAGTCCCATGTGTTTGCCGATGATGGTATTGCCGTTCTCGTCGGTACCATGAAGCCGAGCGAGCGCCTGCCAACTCCCGACGTCATCCCAGTCGTAGGGGGCCTCGATCACCGCCACGTCTCGGGCGTGTTCCATCACCGCGTAGTCGATCGATACTCCGCGGATCGCGGCGAACTCCCGTTCGAGCACCTGCTGGTAGCCAGGTTGGCCGAATGCTTGGGCGATCCGCTGTAAGTGGCCGAACATCTCGGGCTGATGCTGTCGCAACGCCTGCAAGATCGTGGCGGCACGCCACACGAAGATGCCGGCGTTCCAAAAGAACCGGCCCGAGTCGACGTAGGCCCGCGCGACGTCAGCCTTCGGTTTCTCGCGAAACTGCCGCACCTGGAATGCAGGCGCAAACGAACTCCGCTTTTTGGCAGCGGCGGTCTCTAACTTTTCGCCGCGCTCGATGTAACCGAATATCTCGGCCGGATAGGTCGGCCGGATACCAAACGTGACGATGCGCGCCGGACTTTCGTCCACGAGTGCCGCGGCGAATTCGATCGCCTGGCAAAAGGCCGAATCGGGATTGATGACGTGGTCCGACGGCATGACCGCCATGGTCGCTTCCGGGTCTCGTTGGCTGACCAACAGCGCGGCGAGGCCGATACAGGGCGCCGTGTCGCGTTTACACGGTTCACCGAGAATGGCCTCCGGCGGCAATTCGGGCAACTGTTCGCCGATCACCTGGGCCAGTCTGGCATTGGTGGCGATCAACATCCGTTCCGGCGGCACGAGCCCCTTCAGCCGATCGATCGTCGACTGGATCATCGACCGTTCGCCCGCGAAGCGCAGGAGCTGCTTTGGCCGCAAATCTCGGCTCTCGGGCCAAAAACGCGTACCAGAGCCACCCGCCATGACGATCGCGTGCAGCATGCTTGTCTCCGTTTGTCTGGGAAACGATCCGATGTAGGAGGTTCGAGGACACTCACGAAAAATATCGCGAGGATGTGACGTTCGTGCCGGCGGCAACCTTTCGGGCCGTTTCGGCGGCATCTACGGCAAACAACGGACTGATTTCTACCGCCGCCTGCGGTGCGACGGATGCACCGGCCAGTTCGAGCCAGCGGCGATGAAGGCCGATCATCTGCGCCTGCACTGTCTCCTTCGAGTCGCGTTGCGCGCCAGGAGCATTCTTGACCGGCGCGAAATGACTGGCCTCATCGACTTCGACCACGAGTGGATTTCGGGCCGTCGGCAACAGATCGAAAATGAATTGCTCGAATTTCACCGCGTTGGGCTCGGATGGCTCGACGAATTTGCCCTCTCCATCGATATAGGGCACTTTCTTTCGCGCGAGGTGCAAGGGAAGCTCCCCGCCGGCCTGGCTGGCGCGATCCAACAAGTCGACATCGAACACATGCATGGCCGTGTTGCCGGCCCAGAGTTTGAGCGAACCGTCGGGCGACCGCAGCTCGGCCACTTCATCGGGCAGGTCGCTATATTCTACGATCCGCACCTGGCCGTCGATCGACACCACGTTGCCCACGCGGTCGCGAGGCGTCGTCTTGGCCACCACCAACGTCGAGAGTTCCGAATTCGCCAACAGGTGATAACCGATGAATTCCGCGTCGCACACGACCACAAGCGGATTATCGACCTGCATGTAGAACAGGTGATCGAGGCCGCGACGTCGAATCTGATCGAGAGCCCCGCTGCGCCGCAACGCCGCCGGCATGCCGCCGTGACCGTCGGGACTGAGCGCCAAACTGTCCGGTGCCGACAAGAGCAGGCGACCGCTGGCGGCATCGACCGCGGGCATCATTCCCTGGCAAAAGACGGTGACGTCATCCTCGGGAAGGCCAAAGCGTGCTCGGGCCTTCAAATACGCGACGGTTTCATCGTGCGTGGCCTCGCTGGTCATCAAGAACAGCGGCAGCTTCACGCCATAGCGACGGCCGGTAGCAAGCACCTTTTCCAGCAGGATCTGGAAGAGGCTGGCCTGCGAAACGGGACCGATCGAATACATCCCCTTGGGGTGGTCGAATCCGAGCCGCGTCCCCTGGCCACCCGCTACCACGACCACACCGAGTCGGCCGTCGCGTAACGCCCGTTCGCCGACCTTTCGTGCTTCGTCCGCGGAAAAGCAGTTGTCCTTGCGGCCGAGCCGGATGGCGGGCGGCCCCACCGCTCGGCGTGCCAGTTCCGACCAGTCTTCCTTTGTTTGCGAGGCCCGCCATGTGGCGAGCAACCGCTCAAGGTCGATCGCCGCGAGCTGGGCCGCGAGGTTCTCGCGCTGCGGGGCCGCCAGACCGTCCCAGAACGCCAGCAGGTGCTCTTGCCCATAGGGCCGCAGCCGAGCGAGCAGATCGTCTTTCGTTGGTAGCTCGGTAAAAGTCATGCGTGCGAGATGGTTCCCAGGTCCAGCGGAATCTTCAAGCCGTCGTAGGCCAAGTCCATGCCCGGCGGCAGCGCGGCCGCCGTGGCTGCATGCTCCAGCTCGTGCGAAAGGTGCGTGAACAAGGTGCGTTTCGCGCCTACACGCTGCGCCACGTCAATGGCCTCTTGCAGGCTGAAATGAGTGGCGTGGGGGCGGGGCCGCAGGGCATCGAGAATGAGTAGGTCGAGCCCTTCCAACAGAGGCCAACTCTCGTCCGGAATGCCGTTCGTGTCGGTGCAATAGGCCACGTTGCCGAAGCGAAAGCCAAGCACTTGGAATCGTCCGTGCCGCAGGCGAATCGGCGTCACGTGGGCGCCGAGCAGCGAGAAGGGTGCCGTCGTGATGCGCGTGATGGTCAGTTGCGGCACCGCGCCCGGATGCATCGGGTCGACTTCTCCCTCGAACGCATAGTCGAACGAGCGGCGGATGCGTGCCTCGACCGGTTCCTCGCAGAACATTGGCAGTCTGTGCCCCAGATAGAACGGGAACAATCTTAGGTCGTCAAGACCGAATAAGTGATCGGCGTGCTCGTGGGTATAGAGCACGGCATGCACCAAGCCGATCTGCTCGCGCAACAACTGCGTGCGCAGGTCGGTGGGCGTATCGATCAGCAGGTTTCCCTCTGGCAAGCCGAGCGCCAACCCGCAGCGCAATCGACGGTTCCGTGGATCGGGGCTGCGGCACGTACCGCAGGCGCATCCCACCACGGGGACTCCAACGGAGGTGCCGGTGCCGAGAAAGACCAACTGTCCGCGAATGTCGCTGGTGTGGTGGGGATGCTCCACGGGCGGATCCAAACAATGAATTTCGTGAGTGTTCTGAGATTGGCAAAAGCGACCCGTTCTGGCAAGTCACGGAAGAAGATCAAATTGCACCGACGACGGCGCCTGAGTGAGGACCGTTGCCGATCGATCATCGTTCCTATCCGATCGTTGCTCCCGCTCGTGCCGGCAAACGTTCTTGACCGCTCCTTACAATAGCTATAAACTATGTTGCCGGAAAACTTTGCGCTTACAGAGACGAGCCTGCTTCCGGCTTCGAATTGACTGCTCAGATCGGGGCCGCAGACCAAGCCATGGACGTATTAGAACGCATTTGGGATCTCCTGGGGGCGATCTTCGGCGGCTTTGCCACCGCCGTCGAACGCGCCATCACATCGGTGTTCGGCTCATCGAACGCCCGATACATCAAGCGGTTGCAATCCAAGGTCGACGCCATCAATGCTCTGGAGCCGAAATACAAGGCCATGAGCGACGAGGAGTTGCGCGCCCAGACCGTCGATTTTAGACGGCGGCTGGTCGCGGGCGAAACGATCGACGATCTGTTGGTCGAAGCCTTTGCCGTCTGCCGCGAGGCGGGGCGGCGTTGGCTCGGGCTGCGGCACTACGACGTGCAATTGTTGGGCGGCATGGTTCTCCATTCCGGGGCCATCGCCGAAATGGTCACCGGTGAAGGGAAAACCCTTGTCGCCACCTTACCCGCCTATCTGAATGCCCTGGAAGGTAAGGGCGTGCACGTCGTCACGGTGAACAACTATTTGGCTCGCCGCGACATGGAATGGATGGGCCCGCTCTATATGGGCTTGGGGCTGACCGTGGGAGCCATCTACGCCGGGATGGAGCCCTACGAGAAGCAGCAGGCCTACAACGCCGACATCACCTACGGCACGAACAACGAGTTCGGCTTCGACTACCTGCGCGACAACATGAAGATCGCCGCCAAGGGCGACGATCGTTTCGACAAAGACCAACAACAGGCCCAGCGCAAGCTGCATTACGCCATCATCGACGAGGTGGACAACATCCTCATCGACGAAGCGCGTACACCGCTCATCATCTCTGGTCCGGCCCACGACGACGTCACGCGCTATCCCAAGGCCGACAAGATCGCCCGGCAGCTCAAGAAAGACGTCCATTTCGAAGTAAAGGAGAAGGAGCACACCGTCCATCTCACCGATGAAGGCGTGCGCGAGGCGGAACGGCTGGCGGGAGTCGAAAGCTTCTACACGGCCGGGAATATGGACTGGCCGCACCTGATCGACAACGCACTCAAGGCCCATTGGCTCTACAAGCGCGACGTCAACTACGTCGTCGATGGCGACGAAGTGGTCATCGTCGACGAGTTCACCGGCCGCCTCATGCCCGGCCGAAACTGGAGCGACGGGTTGCACCAAGCCGTCGAGGCCAAGGAAGGCGTGCGTGTCAAGGAAGAGACGCAGACCTATGCCACGATCACACTCCAGAACTTCTTCAAGTTGTACGACAAGATCAGCGGCATGACCGGTACGGCCATGACCGAGGCGACGGAGTTCTGGAAGATCTACAAGCTCGACGTCGTCGCCATTCCTACCAACCGGTCGCTGACCCGCATCAATTATCCCGACGTCATCTACCGCAGCGAACGTGAGAAATACGAGGCGATTGTCGGCGAGATCGAACGATTGCACAAATGGGACGCCGTGCAACTCTCCGATGGCGCCGTTCTGTCGGGCACGGTCACCAAGGAAGAGGACGGCCGGATCGAGTTCCAGCCCGTCGATGAAAAAGAGCGCCGCTGGATCGAGCGGAGCAAGATCAAGCATCTCGAGCGTCGCGGCCGACCGGTACTGGTCGGCACCATCTCGATCGAAAAGAGTGAGCGGCTCAGCGGCATGCTCGCGCGTCGTGGTGTGAAGCACGAAGTCCTCAATGCCAAGCACCATCAACGCGAGGCAGAGATCATCTCCCAGGCCGGCCGCAAAGGCGCGGTGACCATCGCCACCAACATGGCTGGCCGTGGTACCGATATCATCCTCGGCGGCAATCCCGAAACGATGGCCTGGGCCGTCCTACAGGCCAAATACGAAAGCCGACTCGACGTGCCGCAAGACGAGTGGACTCAGCTTGTCGCCGAGATCGAGCAACGCGAGCAGATGAAGGCCGAAGGCGTCGTGGTCAAAGCGATCGGCGGGCTCCACGTGATCGGCACCGAACGGCACGAAGCGCGTCGCATCGACCTGCAATTGCGCGGCCGTTGCGGGCGTCAGGGCGATCCGGGCTCCAGCCGGTTTTACCTGTCGCTCGAAGACGACCTGATGCGCATCTTCGCCGGCGAATGGGTCAAGAACATCCTCACACGGTTGGGCATGCAGGAAGGCGAGGCCATCGAAAGCAAGATGGTCACGCGGCGGATCGAAGGCGCTCAGAAGAAGGTCGAAGAACGCAACTTCGAAACCCGCAAGAACCTGCTCGAATACGACGAGGTGATGGACGAGCAACGGAAGCGGGTCTACGGCTTCCGGCAGCAGATCCTCGATGGCGTTAATTGCAAACTGAAGATCGAGGAAATGATCGATCAGCAGATCGATCGCTTTCTCGACGATTTCCTTTCGAAGGACTACGGCGCGACGACGTTCGCCAAGTGGGCGGGCGGCGAGTTGGGTATCGAGATGGAACCCAACGACTACCGCGGGCTCGACTACGAGACGGCCGAGCGGCAGGCCAAGGACGACGCCGAGCGCAAGGCCGAAGGGCAGGTGCTGGAAGCGATCGACGAGAACCTGCCCGAGGAAGCCGAGCAGGACGAATGGAATTGGGAAGCGCTGGCCAAACTGGCCAATACTCGCTGGAAGCTCAACCTGCGAGACCGCGATCTCAAGAAGATTCCTCGCGAGCAGCTCGGTGAAACGCTCATCGAAAAGGCCCGCGAGACCTTGCAGAACATCGACCTGACGGAAGGAAAGCGCTTCCTCGAACCCGATTTCGGCCTGCGCACCGCCTGTGGCTGGGTGCACTACAAGTTCGGCATCCAGCTCGATCTCGACGAAGTTCGCGGCTTGGAGAGCGGAGCCTTCAAGACGCTCGTTCGCCGCAAAGCCGAGCAAGCTTACGCTGAGAAGGAGACAGAATACCCGGTCCTCGCCGGGCTCTACCATTTCACCACCCGCGATGCCACGGGGCAGAAGCGGTACGATCGCGAGCGGCTCGTCTCGTGGGCCCGGGAACGGTTCGACGTCGATCTCGATCTCGAAGATCTGCGCAACAAGCAGCGCGACGAGATTCGCGCCCTGTTAATCGACCACAGCCGCGAGCACCAACGACAGGCCGAGGAAGCGCTGCACGAAGTCCAGCAACAGGTGACCAAGGTCTTCGGCGATGACGGTCATCGTGGCCACACTCTCGGCCAGGTGACCGGTGGCAACGGCGCCTTGACGTCGCTCGCCCAGTGGCTGGAGCAGAAATACGATTACCACATCGCCCCCGACGAGCTGGCCGAGTTGGATCGGGTGGCCTTGGAGCAAAAGCTTTCGTCGGCGGTGGAAGACCATTTCCGCCCCGAAATTCGCCGCATGGAGCGAGCACTGCTCCTGCAAATACTCGACACGGCGTGGAAGGACCATCTGCTGGCGATGGACCATCTGCGTTCCAGCGTTGGATTGCGGGGCTATGCCCAGGTCGATCCCAAGGTCGAGTACAAGCGCGAAGGGATGCGGATCTTCGAGCAGATGTGGTCTTCGGTGGGCGAGCGTGTGACGGATCTGATCTTTCGCATGGAACAGCTCGACGAGGGGTTCGTCGGATCGACCTGGGTTGCCAGCCAGGCGACACACGATTCGCCGCCGCCCAGCAGCAGCATGATCAGCGACGAGCAATCGCAAGCGATCAGCGGCTCCGATACGCCGCAAAAGTCAGAGCCTATCCGGAATCGCAATCCACAGGTTGGCCGAAACGACCCATGCCCTTGCGGCAGCGGCAAGAAGTACAAAAACTGCCACATGCGGACCGGCGGCGTCGCATAGTGCGTGCCTGTGCCGGGATTGGTATCTAGCCACGGTGAGGGCCTGAGCATCGGACGCTCATAGTTCGTGACCGACCTTGTTGTCAGCACGGGAAAGGATGCCCGGCGGTGCGTTACCTCTTCAATCTGGCGTATATCGCGCTCATCGCGTTGGCGTCGCCTCTGTTGGTCTACCGGGCGATTGCCCAGGGGAAGTATCGCACGGGCTGGCTACAGAAGCTGTTCGGTCTGGTGCCATCGCGACCCGGCGACGGCCCGTGTATCTGGTTTCATGCCGTGAGTGTCGGCGAAGTCAATCTGCTGGCACCGCTCTTGGCTGAAATCGGTCGCCGCAGCCCCGAATGGCGTTGCGTCGTCTCGACAACGACCATGACCGGCTTCGCCGCCGCACGGAAGAAATACGGCGGGTTGACGGTCTTCTACTGTCCGCTCGATTTCAGTTGGGCCGTCGACACCGCTCTGCGGCGCATTCGGCCCACCTGTTTGGTGCTGGCGGAGTTAGAGCTTTGGCCGAACCTGATTGCGGCGGCCCGTCGATCGGGCGCGCCTGTGGCGGTCATCAATGGGCGGCTCAGCGAACGAAGCTTCGAGGGTTATCGTCGCCTACGACGGCTGATCGGCCGTTCCCTGGTGCAAATCGATTTGGTGGCCGCCCAGAACGACGAATACGCCAAGCGGTTTCTAACGCTGGGAGCCGATCCCCGGGCCGTGTGCGTCACCGGCTCGATGAAATTCGACGGCGCCCAGACCGACCGACAGAACCAAGCCACCCAAAGCTTGCGACACCTCGCGGGCATTCTCGAGGGCGATACGGTCTTTCTGGCCGGCAGCACGCAGGAAGGCGAAGAGGAGGTGGCGCTCGCGGCGTACCGCGCATCGTGTGGCGAACACCCTCAGTTGCGGTTGGTTATCGTCCCTCGGCATCCGGAGCGCTTCGACGCCGTTGCGGCAATGCTCGACCGCTCGGGTGTCGATTGGCAGCGTCGCAGCCGTTTGGAGCAAGGGGCGCCGCGGCCGGAGGCCCGCGTGCTGTTGGTCGATACCATCGGCGAATTGGGAGCCTGGTGGGGCACGGCCTCGATCGCGTTCGTGGGCGGCAGCCTCGGCAACCGCGGCGGCCAGAACATGATCGAGCCCGCGGCCTACGGAGCGGCCGTCTGCTTCGGACCCAACACCCGTAATTTTCGCGACATCGTCGACCAGATGCTCTCCGAGCAAGCGGCCGTCGTGGTGCAGGACTCGGCCGAGCTGACAACCTTCGTTCGCCGTTGCCTCAACGACCAGGCCTTCGCGAATGGTCTCGGATCACGAGCGCGGGCCTTGGTGCGTAAGCAGCTCGGCGCGACCCGCCGAACGTACGATCTGCTCGCCCCGCTGGTGCGCCATGCCGAAAGGCACCGATCTCACGCGGCATGAATCGGGGCGATACGTGCGGCCGTTTCGAGCCGCTGCGCCGAGGTAATCCGCCTTAGCGCTTTCGCTTGGCGATGGCCCGCTGCATGGCGGCTCCCATATCCGCTGGGCTTTCGGCCACTTCGATCCCGGCAGCTTCCAAGGCAGCGACCTTCTCCTTGGCGGTACCCTTGCCGCCTGAGATGATCGCGCCGGCATGGCCCATGCGTTTGCCCGGCGGGGCAGCCCGGCCCGCGATGAATGCAGCGACGGGCTTCGAGACATGCTGTTTGACGAACATCGCCGCTTCTTCCTCGGCCGTGCCTCCGATTTCGCCCATCATCAGAATGGCCTCGGTCGCCGGATCGGCCTGGTACAGCTTGAGCAGGTCGATGAACGACGTACCGACGATCGGGTCGCCACCCAAGCCGACACACGTCGATTGACCCAAGCCGAGATTGCTGAGCTGCCAGACGGCCTCATAAGTGAGCGTGCCGGAGCGGCTCATCACGCCGATCGGCCCCTTCTTATGGATGTAGCCCGGCATGATGCCGATCTTGCATTCCTCCGGCGTGATCACGCCGGGGCAGTTCGGCCCGACGAGCGTCGATTGGCTCCGCCGCACGATCTCGTAGACACGCACCATGTCGATCACCGGCACGCCTTCGGTTATGGCGATCACCGTCTTGATACCCGCATCGACCGCTTCCAGGATCGCGTCGGCGGTGAACGCCGGCGGCACGAAAATCATCGTCGCGTCGGCCCCCGTCTTCTCGACCGCTTCCACGACCGTGTCGAACACGGGCAAGCCGAGGACCGTCTCGCCACCCTTTCCCGGCGTGACGCCGCCGACCATCTTGGTGCCGTAGTCGAGGCAACCCTTGGTGTGGAACTGGCCGACCTTGCCGGTGATACCCTGGCAGAGGACGCGGGTGTTTTTGTTGATCAGGATGCTCATTGCGAAAACCGGGTTGAGTTCTTGAGGCCGACAGCAAACCGTCCGCGCGATTCAGAGAAGACGTGACGGCCGACCGGCGCTCCTTGGCTTATCTCGTTCGTGTTTGGCTTCGGAAACTAGGCCGCCGCCGCGACCACCTTTTTGGCGGCGTCCGTCAGTCCGTCGGCCGAAATGATGTCGACGCCGCTGCCGGCCAGAATCTTTCGCCCCTCTTCGACCTCGGTACCCTCCAAACGCACGACCAGCGGCACGTTGAAACCGACCTGCTTGTACGCTTCGACGACGGCGGTCGCGATCGTCGTACAACGCATGATGCCGCCGAAGATGTTGACGAGCACGGCTTTCACGTTCTTGTCGGACAACAGAATCCGAAAGGCTTCGGTCACCTGATCGACATTGGCGCCGCCACCCACATCGAGGAAGTTGGCGGGCGAACCGCCGTGCAGCAGAATCAAATCCATCGTGCTCATGGCCAAGCCGGCGCCGTTCACCAAGCAGGCAATATTGCCGTCGAGCTTCACGTAGCTCAGACCCGCGTTGGCGGCGCGGACCTCGGCCGGCTCTTCTTCGGCCAAGTCGCGCAACTCCGTCACGTCCTTATGGCGGAACAGGCTGTTGTCGTCGAACGTCATCTTGGCGTCGAGCGCCATCAGATCGCCCGCCTTGGTGACGACGAGCGGGTTGATTTCCACCAGGCTGCAATCTTGTTGCACGAAGACGCGGCACAGCCCTCGCATGAATTTTTCGGCGGAGGCCACGCTCGCCCCCTTCAAGCCGAGCTTCTCTGCCAGCTTGCGGGCTTGGAAGCTGAACAAGCCGGTGTCGGGATGGAATCGCTCGCGAAAGATCAGCTCAGGCGTGTGGGCTGCGACTTCTTCGATGTTCATACCGCCTTGGGCGGATACCATCAGCACCGGTCCGGCAGCCGCCCGATCGACGACGATCCCTAGGTACAACTCGCGGTCGATCTCACATCCCGCCTCGACGAGCACCTGCCGCACGGTCTGGCCTTCCGGCCCCGTCTGGATGGTGACCAACGATTGTCCGAGAATCGCCCCGGCCACGGTCGCCGCTTCGTCGGCACTTCTGACGAGTTGGACTCCGTGTTGCGCCTGGTTGGTCTTGATCGTTCCCTTGCCGCGGCCCCCCGCATGAATCTGGGCCTTCACGACAGCGATCTTTCCGGCCAGTTCGCGGAAAGCAGCCGCTGCTTCGTCGGGGGTGCGTGCCACGATTCCCCGCGGCACGGCCACTCCCGCTCGGCGGAGTATCTCTTTAGCCTGAAACTCGTGAATCTTCATGGTGGTTCCCGCGGCTACCGTCGTTGCGACAAGCCGGCGATTATAAAAGTGCGATAGGTTTTCCGCCAGGGTCCGTCGGCGTCGCCCGCAGTCTTGCCCTAGGCCGAACAGACCTTCACGCCCCTTGCGACTCACCGGCATCGCAGTCGCGACGCGCGGATATTCTTGCCAGAATTGGCAAACTTTGCGGAATGTACCTGCCGCGCCGGGCTCAGGCGGAATGGAAAAACTAGGAGAGCACGATACTCCGATAGAAAGCATGCTCCAGACAAAAACGGTCTTCGCGGTTAGCCGGGCTGTCGCTACTATGAGCGTCCCGACAGCCGGCAGGAAGCCGGTTTATTCGCAACAGGAGGTTGCCCCAATGCGTGTCCTTCCTTGTGCCCACGAGGTTCGCCAGGTCGTGCGACAGACGTTCTCCGAGATCGGCATTGCCGACGATCTCGTCGACGACCTCAACGAAACAATCCTGATCAACGAGGGCACCTACCGCGGTCGCACCTATCAGACCGAGGGATATTTTGCCATGTGGCTGGTCGACGCCGGCCTCGTGCAATTCTATGACGACGACGGCAACATGGTCTGCACGGTGAACCTCTTCACCGAAGCAGAACCGCAGCGGATGGCGGCCTAAAGCGCGCTACGGCCGGTCACCTGAAGGCTGCTTGGGGCGGCGCCCGTTCGGACCGAATCAGATAGGCGGCATTACGCTGGCGCCGGGCGTCACTTGCTTGATGTTCGGCGTCACATCGGCTTGCACTTTGCCGAAGGCCCAAGCCAGACCGCCCAAGAGGACGGCCTGGAAGGCGGGGTTGTCCCACACGTCTTCGCGGTGGCCCATCGAGGTATAGAAGACGCGTCCTTCGCCGTGCTTGCGCGCCCAGGTGCTCGGGAACGGCGGTCGCATGTAGTCCGCGTCGACCATGCCTTGCGTGTCGAGCACCAGCAGCACGTGCAAATCGTCGGCGAAGTTTTTGAGCGAGTACCACTCCTCGGTCTTGATCTCGATCTCGTCGCCGACGCCGTTGAGCCCCGGAAACTTATGGTCGACGACGGCCAAGCGCCCTTTTTGCTGTTGACCATGCCGGATGAATTCGCCACCCAGCATGGCGATATAGGGGTCACGCTTGTCGGGCGTCTGATTCTCGGCGGCGGGCCCCGGCGAGTGAAACGTATCGGCTCCGCAGTGCGAAGCCAAAAAACCCTTGCCTGAGGCAACCGCGTCGAGCAACCGCTGCTTGCCGGCCGGAGACATGGGCGGGGTCTTGTCGGTGCCGTCCTTGGTCAGATCGCCCGTGGTATAGAACAGGAACGCATCGTACTCGCCCAGGTCGCTATCGAAGACGTGGCCGTCCTTGGTGGCGACCACTTCGAAGCCATGCTTTTTGCCCAGCTCGGTGACGACGCGTTCGTTGTGGGCCAGTTCGTCGCCCTGCCGCTTGCAGCTCGAATGTTCGAAGCTCTGGCTGCGCGTGAACATGAGCAGCTTGCGTTTCCGCTGGTCATCCGTGTTCGCCCAAGCCAGAGGAAACGACGACAGGCTTAATGAGGCGGCGGTAGCAAGCAACAGATCGCGGCGTTTCATGGCTGTTTTGCGGGATGGACTAGGGGATGTTTAACGCATCCAGCATAGCCACCTGACGGCCATCCGCAACGTTTCGCCGCCCGCCGATCGTGGGGTATTTTGAAACGGCCGATCCAGGCCAGCCACTCGCTCTTTAAGCGGCCTTTCGCTCAGCCCAACCGGCGGCCGATCCGGTGGCCGACCAGCGTCGCAAGACCGCGGCGGCCATGTGCCCACCGAAGGCGACGGAGAGTTTCAGGGCATGTTCAAACTTCGTCGCGCGACCCACCAACGGAATGCAATCCAGATCGCATTCGGGATCGGGGTCGGTCAGGTTGGTCGTAGGCGGCGCGAAGCCGTCTCGCATGGCCAGGGTGGTCACGGCCAATTCCACACTCCCGGCCGCACTGACCAGGTGGCCGAGCATCGACTTGGTAGAGCTCATACAGATGCGGTCGGCGGCATGGCCCAGCGCTCGGCGGATGCCACGCGTCTCCACTACGTCGTTTTGCAGGGTTCCGGTGCCGTGGGCGTTGATGTATCCCAGGTCCGAGGTGGCGATGCCGGCCTTGTTCAAACTACTGGCGATCAGATACGCGAGGGTCTCGCTGTCGGTGTTCATGCCCGTGATGTGGTGGGCGTCGGTGTGCATCTTGCCGGCGGCGATTTCGGCATAGATTCGGGCACCGCGGCGCAACGCATGGCTGAGGCGCTCGATGACAAACAGGGCCGCGCCTTCTCCCATCACGAAACCGCTGCGTCGGCTGTCGAACGGTCGCGAGGCCTGTCTCGGATCGTCGTGATGCGCCAAGACCCTCATGGCTTGAAAACCGGCGGCAAACAGCGGGTCGAACGCTTCGGCGCTGCCCGCCAGTGCGATGTCGCACTGGCCGTCCTGGATGCTGTGCGCCGCCAGCAAAACCTCCACCAACCCACTGGCGCAGGCGGCCGAATGGCAGAACCGCGGCCCGCGCAAGCCAAAGCGATTGGCCACCGTCACACACGCCGTATTGGGAAACCATTGTTGCCACCAGGGGATGGCGCTCGGTCTCGGCGAACGCCCAGGTTGCTCGAAGAACCAGCCCGCGTCGCCCATGTGCCCGCTGATGGCGCAGGCGAACCGGTCCAGGTCGACCGTCGCCAGATCGATGCCGGAATCTTCCATGGCCTCGGCCGCGGCGTGCAAATTGAGCGAGATGGACTTCAATTGACCGGGGAATTCGGGCTCGACCGTCGCTGGAGCCCCGATAGAGATGCTCTCGGGCATGTCGGGCAGACCGGCCAGCGAACGAACGCCGCTCTGGCCTTCGCGCACGCGCCGCCACACGGTTTCACGATCGGCGCCGAGTGACGCGATCAGCCCAATACCCGTGATGACGACCGGCTCGCGCCGCTCGTATTTTTCGCCCGTCGGCAGAAGCATCCTTTCCTCACTTTTTGGCAGACGGTTCCAATCGGCGAGAAACGTAGCCGAAATGGGGTCCTTTGGCCAGTCTGGTTTCCGCATTTCCGCCTCCGAACTGGGCTACGGTACGGTGGCAGTGAACGCAAGTTCAAAATCACGGTAAATCGCATAGCGCCTTACACTTACCGCCGGGCTCGCCGGAGACGAGCATCGCGGCCAAACGAGAGAGTTTTGGGTTCGATCAAGGCCGAAGAAGACGTTCCCGGCGATGCGGGGAAACTCGAGCGCCCAGGCCAGGCTTCTGGCAATCTTCCTCGGCGAAATTCCGGGCATGATTGTGTTACTCTGCGGGAGCTGCGGCGGAAGTCTACCGCTTGTCCGCCGAGGCATCTATGATAGTGGCAAAGCGTTTTTCCGTCGCACTTTAGAAGAAATGGCTTCGAAATTGGTGGCGATTCGCCGGGTGCACCCCGCGCGTGCGAGGGACAGGATGCGGAACCTGATTCGCATTGCGTTGCCCTGCGCGGCGATGCTCATCCTCGGCTGCCTATTCGCGTCCGCTTCGGCGCCCAGTAAGCATGTTCAGCGCGGCATGGACTGCCTGCGGTCGGGCGATGCGGAGCGAGCCCAATATGAGTTGCTGTCGATCAACTCGCGCCCCCAGTACGAGGTGCAGGCGTGCCTCTTGCGGGTGTGGTTGTCGTTGCGTTCATCGGTCAGCAACCAGGCCGCGCTTCAGAATATCGCTTGGGACGAATTGCGGTACGCCGCCGAGGATCGTGAATACCAGGCCTTGGCGCTGGCGTTGATGGGGCAGGCCGCGTACGAAGCGGAACGATTGTCGGACGCGCTCAACTTCCTGGAAGGCTCCTTGAAGGCCGATCCCGGCGAAGTCGAAGCTCACCGCTGGCTCGGGGCCATCTATTACGACATTGGCTTGGCCGATCAGGCCATGCAGGAACTGCAGTACGTCGCCCGGCGCGAGCGCGCCAACGCAGGCGTGCATCACCTGATGGGATTGATCTTGCGCGAACGGGGCGAATATGCGGCGGCCGCCGAGGCTTACCGAGAATCGCTCACCCGCCAGCCGAACCGGCCCGAGGCCACCGAAACCCGCATCGACTTGGGTGGCTGCTTGCTCAAGATGCACCAGTACGACGAGGTCCTCGCAGCGATCGCCGACTGCCCGGATTCCCCGGAAGTGCTCCTCATGCGGGCCGACTGCTATGCGGGGCAAGGCAAAATCAATCTGGCGATGGAGACGGTCGACGCGGTGCTCGCCCTCGACGCCGAGAACCCCTCGGCGCTTTCGGTGAAGGCTGCCATTCTACGCGCGGAAGGAGACGTGAAGACGGCCATACCTTTGCTCGCGCATGCGGTAGCTCTGCGGCCGAACGATTATGCACTCCGCTATCGACTGGTCAGTGCCTATCGGGAGGCTGGCGAAGACCGTCTGGCGGACGATGCGGCCGTGGGAATGGAAGATCTTCGCCGACGGCTCGACCGCTATCACGCCCTGGTCGAGCGGGCCGGCGCGGATGCGGCCGACGCCAAGCTAAGATACGAAATCGCCTCGTTGGCGCGAGAGTTAGGGATGGGTGAAACGGCCGATAACTGGCTCAAGGCCGCGCACCTCCTCGAACACGCCGACCTGCGCCCCTGGCTCCGTGCCAATCCAACACCCTAGCGCATCCGACCAAGCCGGATCGAACTAAAAATCGGCGTTTCGCACGCTGATTTTTTGCCTGCGGCGCTCCGGCTGCCGGGTTTTGTCGGCCGCTCTTCGCCGCGCGAATCCCTTGCCCGCCCGATTTCATCCCCAGGCGATTGGGCGATGCGCGTGGCAGATACCCCGTCGGCTAATCGACGAGGTCGAAATCGAAGGTAAGCGGCTCATCGTCCGAGTGCTCGATGGTAGCCGTGAAGCCGGAAGTGCTCGTGTCGAGATACCGCGTGGGAACCAAGACTTTGCCTCCCGAGCGTTCCGCGGCCAACTGCCGAACGTCCTCGGTGAGACCGAGCTTGATGAAGTTGGGCGGATATCTCAACGATTTCAGGTCCGCATCCGTAAGCTTTCTCAATTGACGACTCGTGAGCGCAAGCATCTCGCGAATCGATTTCAAATCCATATCGGGCGGCTTACGAAAGCTGGGCGAAAGCGGATACCCAGTTGTTTCCGGCTCCTCTCGATCCATCGCTTCCTGTTCCTCCAACACGCGCAGGCCAGCCGCGTATTCGGCCTCCTCTCCGGGGCCGAAACTTCCGAAGCGCCGCCACAACTCCCTGTCTACCAGTTCGGGAAACGGCCGTGTGTACTTCGTGACGACGACTCCATATTCCCCGGGAAACGCTCCGTCCAGAATATTGTTCGCGGATACGAACGTACGCGCGAAATAGTATCCGTCTTTGTCGGTTACCGCGAACGCCGGTTGCGCATCCAGGTAACCGCTCAGAAACGTCACCATCGCACCACGCAACGGCTTTCCGTTGTAGGTGACGTGCCCTTGCACCAACACGGTCGGCGGCGGCTTCCCGCAGCCCGTAGCCAAGCCGACCACCAGCAACAGCGCCACCACCGCATACCGCGAGATCATGCTCGGCCCCCGAAAATGTAGACCTGGCCGGCACATGATTGGACAATCCAACGCATCGAGCATGTTGGCAGGACCCTAGTCGGTAGAGATCGGTACGAGTCTTTTCACAGATGCCATCACCGACTCGCCGGTCTAGGAGCCATCGACGCCGACGGCGCCCTGTTCGGCCGCGTTTCCACTCGCCGCCAACGCCCGATGTTCGGCAGCGAGTTCCGCTTGCCCCTGCTGCTCGTAATAGTCGGCCAGCGCTGCGTGAGCTTCCGCGTGGTCCGGATCGAACTTCAGCGCGGTCAGCAAGAGCGTTTGCGCTTCCTGGTGCAGATTCTGTTCTTTCAAGAGCATCGCAGCTTCGTAGCGCAACGTCGCATCGTTCGGGCGGGCCGCAAGCTGTCGCTCGAGGTCGTACAATCGCTCATGCCGGCGAGTCAGCTCTTCCGCCCGCTTCATCTCGTCCTTCGCGGCCTGCTTGTCACCGGTGCGGGCGAGCGCCATGCCGTACGAATAGTGCGTGGGTCCATCGTAGACGAGAATCTCGGCCGCTTGCCGCAGGTCTACCACCGCCTTCTTCGCATCCCCCAATTCCAAAGCGAGTTCGCCCGACTCCGCGAGGATACGGGCGCGCGACTCCTTCGCCACACCCTCAACCGATACCTCAGCCAGCACCTTTGCAGCATCGTCGTAGCGTCCCTTGCGCCGCAAGCAGACCGCGATTCCCAACGCCGCCAGCGGATCGGCGGAGTCATGCTCGCGACACCAACGATAGTTCTGCAAGGCGCCTTCCACGTCATGTTTCTTCAACAGTGCATCCGCCAATAAAGCATGTGCCGCGAAATCGTCGGGCACCGCTTTGACGATGGCAGAAAAATCATTGATCTGCTCATCGATATCGCCGACGAGGCCATAGATCATGGCCCGTAGATGCCGCGGGCGGGCATCGAGCGGGCGCCAGTCAATCCAGAGCTTCAACGTGATCAAAGCCTGGTTCAACCAATACTTGCCAAAGTAGCCCTTCGCCAGTGCTTCGTAGACCTGTTCGGCAGTATCGTCATCGATCGGACGTGAAAGCAGGCCCTTGAGTTGCCCTTCGGCGGCAGGATCGCCAGCCTGGAAGGCCGCCATCATTTCCTGCGGCCGTATCTCCTTCAGCGGCCAACCAAGCTCCTCGGCACGGCGGAAGTAGTCTTGGCTTTTATGGAGTTGATTGGCGCGGCGCATCGCCACGCCGGTCAAGAAGGCTTGCTCTGCCGACTTACAAAGAGGGGCCGCCGGCGACCGCAAGGCAACCAACGCCCGCTCCGCATCTCCAGAGGCCAGCAAGTTCCGGGCGCTATGCAAACGATAGCTAAGCTGCACGCCGGGCCAAACGGCCACCGACGCGCCGGCCACGGCTACCAGACCCAACCACTTGGCAGCCCCGCCGCGACGTCCACCCATTGCCCCACCGACCGACGACTTCTCGGCCTTTACCGACGTCACGGCCACTGCGATTACTCCGTCAAATCGAAATTGACTTCCGGTTGCCCAGCCTTAACCGTTGCCGTCAGGCCACTCTGATCGGGTAAGTTGTAGCGAGTCGGGATCTCCGATTCGACCGCCGTGCCCTGCCCGCCGCCCTGGGGATTAGGCATACCCGCTTGGCTCATGCGCCTTTGGTCTTCGGGTGACATCTTTTGCCGCTCCTCCGGCGTCATCTTGTTGACCTTCTCCTGAAACTCAACATCAGCCGACTTCTTCATCTTCGTCACGGTCACCTTATAGTCGCCGGGCAAGGCACCGTTTGCTTGCTTAGTCGGCGACTCGAGGGTCATCAAGGTATACATTCCCTGAGCGTCGGTTAATCCGCCTGCGATCTTGCCATCCGGCGCAGTGCTGATGAACGAGATCGACGCATCGGCCAAAGGTTGCCCCTTATAGGTGACCTTTCCCTTGACCGGAACGGTGGCCAACTTGCTGCCTTGAGAACAGCCTGCCAAGACGCATGCCGTGAATAGCAATACCAACCGTGTCTGCATGTTACATTTCCAGAATAACTACTGAAAAACGAAGAAAACACCAAAAAGGCCACCCAATAGCAGGAAAGCGCAGCATCTGCCTCCTAGGCTGCGAATCCGACCTTCCCAGCAGCCGGAAAACGTCCTGCCATACCGAAGAACGTCCGGTTTGCACCGTTGAACACACCCGCCGCACCACAGAGAAAACCGCCGCGCCCCACGCGATAGCCACATAGCGAGGGCATTCGGCACCACAAGCCACGGGAATCTCTGCTGCCCCTCTCGGCTACTTGCCGTTCAAGACATCATCGGGTATCTGGTTGCCGTCGCGACGATCTCCCAACCGCTGGTATGTATCGTAGTTGATCGTCTCCGAAAGGAAGTGCACGGCGCCGTCGCAGAAGACAAACTGCGCGCCACCCGGATGCTTCGACTTGAAGCCGTCTTCGCCGGTTTCATTCTGACCCCAACCGGCACGCTGCGGCTGATAGCTACCGGCCGTGCTGTTAATGTAGTTCATTTGGTACATCAGCAGCGAACCCGGTTCACCCATACACGTGGGCAAGTTAATCGGAGCACCGGTCGAACCGATGTGCTGCCAACCGTTCCCCCCCCAAAACGTATCGCGGTTGGTATTAATCTCCGAGCACGCGGGCCGGTATTCCCCCATGGCGATCACGTTCGACGTACCATCGCCGATATCCTGGATTCTTGCGGCCCAGAAAACACAGGCAAACGGACCAGAGATGTACGTGTCGTCTCCGATGTTGTAGACCCATCCCTCGTTCAAGCTGCCCGTACCAAACCAGTCGCCCGTGCCAGGAGTGTTGTTACCCCCCGTGTTCGTCGCCCCCGGATAGGGCGAGTTACCAACAAGCGGAACCAATGAAGTCCCGTTCAGAGCCTGGGCGCCGAGCGAGGGAGCGTAGTTGCTATAAGAACGATTCGGATTGCCGTTCCACTGCTGCTGCGGCACGGTGCGATTGAGATCGCTGGGGCACTGATACGCCGGAATGTTCGTGCTGGCGAAATAAGTGCTGCCGGTCGGCGAGAACTTTCCAGAATTGACCCACGCCGGATTTAGCTGATCGCCCACATTGGGCGGGATGCCGGTCGGATTGTTCCCCGCATAGTTGGCGCTGCCGCCGCTGTTCTGAAGATTGAATTTCAACTGGCTATAGAGCGCCTGCTGCTCAATGAAAGGGAGCAAGGCGACCAGCGTCGAACCTCGCGCCGGCATGATCGTGGGTGCGTAGCCGCTGTTCTGATTGCCGCAGCACCAGTCGCCAGAGCCCGGCGCGAACCGACCGAACACGTCGTGATAGTCGTGCAACGCGACGCCCAATTGCTTCAGATTATTGGTGCATTGCGCGCGGCGGGCCGCCTCGCGCGCCGCCTGCACCGCAGGCAGCAACAAGGCGATGAGAATGCCAATGATGGCGATAACGACTAGGAGCTCAACGAGCGTGAAGCCTTGCCGGACACGAGGCTTCAAAGAATGACGACACATGACTGTTCTCCAAGCGAAGATAAAACAACGTGGCGGCGCTGGGCCAATGAGACCAAAACGGCCGCATAGAGCGGCTCTCTGACGAATTGGGGTAATCCACTCTCGTTCCTTCGCTCTTCTCTGCTCTCGCTCCCTACCCCCCCGAGTCAACCGGCAGTCTATATGGGGCACCCTAACGAGTCAAGCACTTTCAAGCCGCAACTCCAGATTTCCATTGGTCTACGCCGTCGTCGCCGGCGCTTGGGAGCCCTGGTCGAGCCGTCGTCGTTTTGTAGACACCTGTTCATACAACGGATGTCGTGCGGCCGACCCATACCGGTCGGCCCTCCCAACGATGCGCGCGAAGCCGCCAAACCAAAATCGGAGTGCCGCCAGCCCGGTCGCAAAGCGTTTCACTGCATGCCGCTGCACCGATGCGGTAGAATTCGGAGCTATGAACATAAGGTCACTTTTACCCGACCGCCGTCTCGTTTCCGCTGCGCTTTCGATCGCCGGCGTCGCCGCGCTCTGTTATCTAGCGGGGGCGGCCGCGATGTACTTTCGATTGCCGTCCTCGGGCTTTCTGGGGCGGGCCCTCGACGGCGCACGCGCTTGGCAGAACGCGCGAGAGGCCAAGCGGCCCCCCACCCGCGGTGCAGCAATTCGTCCGGTGGTCGATCAGCCCAAAGAGACGTTCGATGGTTTCACGCTGTATTCGGTGACGGCGCCGAACAACCGAACCATCGAGGCGCTGCTCATCGATATGCGCGGTGAAGTGGTTCATCGTTGGTCGAACCCCATCCGGAACGTCTGGTCCCACGAGACCCAAGGCCCAGCCCCACTCCCCGATTCGGCTTGCTTCTTCGGTTGCCACCTGTATCCGAACGGCGACTTGCTCGCCGTCTATCACGGCATGAGCGACCTGGTCAGGCTCGACAAGGATTCCAAATTCCTCTGGGCCTATCCGGGCGCCGTTCACCACGACGTCGACGTCGCCGAAGACGGCACGATCTACGCCGTTCAGTGCGAGACCGCTCTACAGATGCCGGAGAGTCTGAAACGGATCCCCACTCCCTGCAAAGTCGATTTCCTGATCGCCCTCTCCCCGGAGGGCAGTTTGATAGGAAAGCCGCTCTCGATCCTGGAAGCGCTCGAGGATTCGCCCTACGCCGACCTGCTGGAGGGCGTCAAATTGCCGCTCGAGCAGCATACGCCGCCCGCCGACTCGACCGTGCCGCACCTCGATTACCACTTCATGGTCGGCGACCCCTTGCACACGAACTGCGTGCGGGTGCTGAAAAAAGAACAAGCGGAGAGATTTCCACTCTTTCGCGCCGGGCAGGTGCTGCTGTCGATGCGCAACCTCAGCGTGCTCGCGGTACTGGATCCCGAGCAGGGCAAGATTGTATGGGCGGCGCGCGGAGCCTGGTACGCGCAGCACGATCCGAGTTTTGTCGATGAGGGACGTTTGCTGCTGTACGACAACCTCGGGATCGCCAACGGCTCGCGCGTGTTGGAGTACGACCCCCAAACCCAGGCTCTGCCGTGGTCGTTCGCCGGCTCGACATCGGCACCGTTCTACAGCAGCGAGCGCGGCATGGCCCAACGATTGCCCAACGGCAACACCTTCGTCGTCAACTCGGAGGCGGGTGAGATGCTCGAAGTCACGCGAGACAAGAGGGTCGTCTGGTCGTGCTACGTCGACGGCTTCATCAACACCGCCCGGAGGTACAGCCGCGATCAATTGCCCTTCCTCGGCGAGGGTCAACGCCCGCGACCTCAGAACGATTGACAAGACGCGCACGCCGGTCGCCCCAGACCGTCGCCCGCCGACGAGCAAATCCTCTATTCGGTGCCTTCGCGGCGACCGTTCCCAGCGGGCCCGGCCGACGACGATCTCGGCAACGTCTCGACGCCGCTACCCGGTTGCCGCTGGCCGGCTCGGTCGTTTGCCGATGCGTTCTGCCTGAGAAGCCGCACGAGCGCGTTTGTGGCAACTTCGTTTTGCGGATCGAGGTAAACCGCGGCGCGATACCATTCGCGCGCGGCGCGATACTTTTGCAGCCGCTCACACAGCGATCCAAGTTTGATCCGCGCATCGATGTCGTGCGGCGACGTAGCGGCTACCTCCATGGTGCGCTGCTGTTCGTCCTGCAACTCCACCAATTCCTCGGAGGCGAGGTGTTCACGCTCGGCATCGGCCGCGCGGCCCATTCTCTGATAGGCCATGGCCAGTTGGTAGTGGGCTTCTCGGTTACACGGCTCCACCTCGGTGACCTGAACCCAGCGGGCAATCGCATCGTCTGGCCTTTTCTGCTCGTTCGCGATCGATGCCTGCAACAACAAGGCCCCGACGTGGTGAGGATTCAATTGCAGGGCCTGTCCGGCCGTCTTCCAAGCCTCGTCGATCTGGCCAGCAGCGCGTTCGCAATGGGCCCGCAGGGCCAACGCGTCGGGCGACGGCTCGAAGCCGGCGAGCACCTCCAGCGCCTCATCATGCCGCTTCAAAAAATGGAGGCATTCCGCGATCTCGTATCGGTCCGCCATCGCGTCGGCTTGGTGCGGATTGCGGCGCAAGCTTTCCTGAAAAGCCTCGAGTGCGTCGGAATATTTTCCGAGTTGCTTCCAAATCAGCCCCATCAGCCGGTGTGGTCCGGCGTCGGTCGGTGCCAACGCGGCCGCACGTCCCAGATACTGCACCGCCTCTCTCATGGCTCCCAAGTCGTAGTAGGCGATCCCCAACCACGTCAACGCCACCACGTTGTCCCGATCGCAATCAACAACGCTGTTCCAAACGTTTCCCGCTTCCTTGATATTGCCAATCCGGTAGAGGGCCTCACCGGTCAGGTTCAACGCTGCGAGTTGGGTGTCGGGATCCTGCGCGGCGACTTCGAGCTTGATCAGCGCCGGATCGGGGCGACCTTCGGCGAGCAGAATCTTGGCGGTCACCAGGCTGGCCTGCGATTCGTATCCCGGAGAATCGCGCAGCTCGAGCAGCATATACTGCAAGCGCTCGATGTCGTTCTCCTCCATCGCCGCCTCGGTCCGTGAAAAGCGGGCGCCCGGACGATGCGCGTACACCACCGCACTCCACGACGCGAGCAACAACACGGCCACGACAGACACGAGCCCCCACGGAATCGAAGCGCGAGCGCGCGGCCCGCGCCAACTCGTCGCACTCGATGATGGGAGAGACGATGGAACGACCATGCTATTCCTTGTTTACGGGCTCCGTCGAAGCTCGCTCGTCCGCTAGGGCCGTGTGTTGATTAGCGAGATCCTGTCGGTCGGCCTGAAGGTAATACTCGGCCAGCGCCCGGTGCGTCGCCGCATGCCGGGGATCGCAATGCAATGCCGACGAAAGCCAACGAAACGCTTCGCTGCGGTGATTCAACCCAAGGGCAAGTTTACCAGCTTGACAACGCAAATCGGCGTTGCCGGGCTGGAGCATGATCTCGTCCAGCAATTCACCGAAGCGCAACCCCTGTTCGTCGATTTCCTTGCTCTTCTCCAGATACTCGTTGCCTAGCGTTTCTTGACCGGTTCTGGTCAGGGCGACGCCATAGGCGTAGTTGAGCTTGGCACTCCTCGGTGTCAATTTCATCGCGCGCTCGAAGTATGCGATCGCCTCCTGCGGTTCCTTCCGAGCGAGGCGAAGCTGGCCCAACTCGTAGAGGGCCAGTGCCTCATCACCCGTCGCCAATTTCCCATCCATGGCGCGCTGGAACAACGATTCGGATTTGGCCGCGTCACCCTTCCGCCCATAGCAGATGGCCAGCCCGAGTGCCGCGATCTCGCTTTCGGGTCGCAGCTTTGCGCATTGCTCGAACTGTTCCTGGGCGCCTGCTAAGTCGTTGCCGTTCAACAGCGCATGCCCCAGGCGAAGGCGCACGCTGAAGTTGTCTGGGTCCATCCGCAAGATTTCTTGAAGCTCTCGCATTTCGCCGGGCGCGTCGTGCACCGCACCGAGCAGGTCGGCTTTGATCAGCCGCGGTTGAACGGCGTCTGGCTGCCAATGCAACCAGTAGTCGAGAACGGCGTTCGTTTCGGCAAGCTGCATGTTCGCCAGATACGACCGGGCGACACACTCATAGATCTCGGCCGCCTCGTCGTCCGGATAGTCCCCACCGGTCACCGCACGCAGATACTCTTCGGCCCCTTCGAATTCGCCGGCTTGAAGACGAATCAGATAATGTTGGCGCTGGATATCGGTTCGCGGCCAACCGAGCTTCTGCGCCGATTCGAGTAGCTCCTGCGCGCGGTTGGTCTTGCCCGCGCGACGGTGGGCGACGCCCAACATATACGTCAATTCCGCGTCGCCGGGGCGCGCGTCGAGAAGCTTCCCGATGGAAGTGATCAGGTCCGCGGGCTCGGCGCGATAGAGCGATTGGCGCACCGACTGGATCGTCTGCCACGATTTATAGCGATCAACGGCCCAATACAAACCTACCGCGGCGCAGACAGCCAATGCTATTCCGTAGGAGCTGCGCCCACGGCGACTCACGGGCGCCGGCATTGGCTTCCCATCCGTCGTCAATAGATGCATGCGATCCATAACCGAGTGGACGGGCCCCATCGAGCATCGTGGTCGTGGCTACGGGCCGGTTGTGACCGCAATGCCAAAACGCTGCTGACCGCCTTTCGGCCCGACCCGACCCCGCTGGCTTGGAACGAGGGGATCAAACGGCCGCGTGTGGTGTGCAACCGTGTGGGTGGGCGACAGTCTGAACCCCGATCTCGTTTTCAAACCCTCGTGTCGGTCATGGGCTCTTCAGGTCGAAGGTAAACTGGTTGTCAGAAGCCTTGACCGTCGCTTTGAGATCCGAATCCTTCGGATTGGCGTACTTGGCGGGAGTCACAAGCTTGGCTTGCCCCGGAGTGGCGCCTCCCGGCTGCCTGCCCGACTTCTGCATCTCCTGCATCACTTTTTCCTGCGCGGCAGCGTCGAAATTACCCGAGACTTGGTCGTATTTGGTAACCATGACGACATAGTCTCCCATCATGGCGCCCGCCGCCTGCCCCGTCGTGCCGCCAAGGTATGTCTGCAAAGAAAACTTGCCCTGGGGATCGGTCGTTCCGTTGGCGGTCTTGCCGTCCGGATTCGTCGGTGCGAAGGCGACGGTGGCGCCTTCGAGCGGCTTTCCATCCAGGGTGACCGTGCCCGAAGCCGGCACGGTCGGTAGATTAGGCCCTTTCGAGCAGCCTGCCATGGCCGCCAAGACGAACACCAGGCAGAGAGGGCGTGTCAACAAACGTACGTAGCACATGATCATGTCCCGCCTAAATCTAATAAGCGCCATTCGGAATGGCCTTCCCATCGATGCGCACCCCCAGCCGCTGATACACCTCGTAGTTGACGTTCTCCTGGATGAAATGGGTCGAGCCGTCGGCGAAGACCACTTGAGCACCTCCCGGGTGCTTCGACTTCAGGCCCAGCGACGCCTCGTCACCATACCATTGGCTCCAGGGACTCCACGAATTGAGAATCAACGCTCCGTTGACGTCGCGTTCATTCTGGCAGCTAGGAAAATTCACGGGCGGCTTGGTCGTAAACATGCCCGTATAGCTGTGATACCAGCCGTGCTGCAAATTGTAGCTATTGCACCACCTCGGCGACTCTCCGATGGCCATCGTGTTCGATGTACCGTCCGTAATATCGGCCATCGCGGCACCGTACGACCCGAGAGAAAACACGCCGTCGGTCGACGTGGCATCGCTGGGCGGGTTCCATCGATCACCGAGCCATCCCATGTTGTTGTTGCCGAAGTATCCCGACCACTGCTGTTGCGGGTACGGCGAAAATGGCACATAGGGCGTAACGACGCCACTGGAACCGTTCTGGCAACCGGGGTTGCAGTCGACGGGCGGAGCTCCGTGGCAGGTGGCATAATCGTTGTATGCCCAAACGAAATTGGTTGCCGAGGGATTCTGGCCATTCGTCTTTTGGCCGGCCACGCTCGGGCAGATGAAGCTCGGGATGACGGTGTAAGCAGGCCATAGATTGTTTGATGCGGCCTGCCTCATACCAGCATAGGGAAATGGGTCGCCGTTGTTCCCTTCCAACTCCAAGCGCAGATCGAACTGGTTATAGACTACCGTCTGCTCCATGTACGGCAGCATCCGCAAGAAATTGCTACCTGTGTTTCCGTCGCTGCTCCCCGGGCCGCCATACACCTGCGCATAGGTGGCGAAACGGCCTGGGAACCTGCCGAAGACATCGTGATAGCCTTGGATTGCCAAGCCCATCTGCTTCAAGTTGTTGGTGCATTGCGATCGCCGTGCGGCTTCACGCGCGGCCTGCACGGCCGGCAACAACAGGGCGATCAAGATACCGATAATGGCGATGACGACCAGCAGTTCCACCAGGGTAAATGCCGGCCTGACCAGGCTACGGTAGGCGCGCATAGCTCCTCCAAAAATAATTACCTAATACGGAATCAAAACCCTATCCAAAACCAACAGAGCAAGCGCCCGTTTCACGCCCGGTAGGTTCCGGTAGGCACGACAACCACAAGCTGAGAAAGCAGCGCGGCAAAAGGGCTGCGAATGTGGCGCCAAAATGCCTCTTCTTCCTAGCGTTCCACACGCAACGGTATATCGATACACGATCGATGTCAATCACCTTTTCTATTATTTGCATCTCTGTTTAGGCGAACACAACTCCCTTGGGTGGTTTGCTTTGCGCCGAACCACTTATTGGTAGGGATTGCAATGCCCCGCCATAAAATAAGACCGGCTGACAAAACCCGGACACCGGAGCGCCGCGAGCAAAAATCGGCTGCGAAACACCGATTTTTTTGGAGGCCCGGTGCTGACCTAGGCATGCTAGCGCCTCCGAATTGAAAAGGGCCAAGAAGGAACGAAAGAGGTCAACCTGTTTGGCGCGCGAGCGCATGGAGGTCGCGTCGGCCTCTTCCGAATGGTTTATGAAGCGCCAATCGAGTCGGCCCATTGCGAACTACTAGACTGGCACCCGTCGCCGGGCAGCAGGCCAAGAGGCGACAGCGGCATCTCGGCGCATTAGAATGCTTCTAGGAATTTGCGTTGCGGAAGGTTCGTCGGCCTATGGCCCAACACACGTTTGCGCTGCTGGGATACGTCGGGGGGCCGGGCCCCGAGCTCATACCGTATTTCATGGCCTTGCTGAGCTTTGTGGGGGTCGCGCTCCTTGCCGTCTTGCAATGGCCCGTCTCGATGCTACTCGGGTATGTGTCGAAGATCAGGCGTCGCGGCGGCCAATCGAATCGCCCTCCGCAGGCCGGCCCGTCGGACCTGCCCAATCGCGACGTCTCCCAGCAGCGGAACTGATCGCACCGATCGTTCGCCCGCATATCGGCCCATGCCGGAAAGCCGTGCCACGAACGATGAATCGCCCTTCGAGGTGCCGATTTGGCGCGACTTCTTAGGGAGCCTCGTCCACCGTCACCCCAAGTTCTTCCTGCGGCTGGCGAGCCTGGAAACGAACGCCGTCGCCAAGGAACTGCAAGCGGTTTCGGTGGCCATGCCCATCTACGTCTGCGGGCTGGCGCGGTCGGGAAGTACGCTGCTGCACGAGATCGTGGCTTCGCATCCCTCGGTAGCGACACACCGGATCAAGGATTTTCCGCTCGTGTTCACGCCGTACTGGTGGCGGAGGGCTATCGCGAAGCGCCGCCCATCGGATGCTCGCGAGCGTGCCCACCGCGATCGGATGATGATCACCAGCGAGAGCCCCGATGCGCTGGAAGAAATGATCTGGATGGCCTTTTTTCGCCAGTGCCACGATCCGTCGGTGACCAACGTCATCGGGGCGAACGAACGTCATTCGGCCTTCGAGTCGTTTTACACGACGCACGTTCGCAAGCTGCTGCTCGCCGAGCGGGCCACGCGCTATGCCGCCAAGGCCAATTACCATGTCGCCCGCCTGGCCTATCTGGTGCGGCTCTTTCCCGACGCGAAATTTCTGCTTCCCGTGCGTGCGCCCGCCGACCACGTCGCGTCGCTCATGCGGCAGCACGAGCGGTTCAGCCAAGGTCAGCGAAAGCATCCACGCGCCTTGGCGTTCATGCAGCGGTCGGGCCACTTCGAATTCGGGCTCGATCGCCGGCCGATCAACCTGGGCGACAACTCGCGCGTCGAGGAGATCGTGAATGACTGGGATAACGGACATGAAGTACGTGGCCTGGCGCGCTACTGGAACATGGTCTACGCGTACCTGGCCGACCTGTTGGCCGCGGACGAGCAGGTACGTGCGGCCACGCTGGTCGTACGATATGAAACCTTGTGTGATGCGCCCGCCGAAACGCTCACCGCCGTGCTGAACCACGTCGCGCTGCCCGACAACCCAGGACCCGACGGCCAAGGAATCGTCGAGCGGTATGCATCCACCATCCGGCGCCCCGATTATTACACCAGCAAATTGACGGACTCCGATCGGGCGATCATCGAAGACGCCACCGCGGCGACCGCGGCTCTGTGGGGATACACGGCGGACTAGAAAGCGGGTTCGCTCGGCCCTGCTACACCGCGATCGTCGCTCGATTCTTGCAATACCGCTCGAGCAGTTCCGCGTCGGGGGCGGCGGCGATTCCCGGTTCGTCCGGAGCAACGACCTGCGGGCGCCCGGCAGAATCGTGCGCCAGTTCGAGCACGGGCCGGCCGAGATCGGCGTGATAGAAGCGGCTGGAAGGGAAGATGTCGGCCGGATAGGTGAAGTTATCGAGCATCGCGAGGGCCACGCAGATACGGGAGCCGATCGCGCTTTCGAGCATGCCGCCCACCCAGCAGCCGATGTTGGCCGCGCGACACAGGTCGTGGATCGCGACAGCGTTCGTCAGCCCACCGACCCGGCCGGGCTTGATGTTCAGCCACCGGCAGCTTCCCAGGTCGATGGCTTGTTCGGCCTGTTCGATCGACGACACGCTCTCGTCGAGACAGATCGGCGTGCGGATCGCTTGCTGCAAGCGGGCGTGGTCTACCAGGTCGTCCGCCGCGAGCGGCTGTTCGATCATCGCCAGGTTGAAGTCGTCGAGCTGGCACAGCAGGTCGAAGTGCCGCATCCGGAAGGCCGCGTTGCAGTCGATGTGAATCGTGATGTCGGGGTATTCTTGCCGCACCGCCCGCAATACGGACAGATCCCACCCCGGCCGGAATTTCAGCTTGATGCGCGGAAAGCCGGCATCGACCGCGCCGCGCATGGCGCCGATCAGGTCGCCGATCGAGTCCATGACCCCGAAGTCCGCACCCACGTCCACGCGATCGCGGGTCGCTCCCAACAGCCGGTGCAACGGCAGGCCGCGGCGTTTCGCCTCCAAGATCCACCAGGCGTTATCGAGTGCCGCCTTGGCGAAGTAGTTGCCCTTGAAATGGGCCAATCGCTGCTGCAAGTCGGCGCCCGAATCGACGTACCGCCCGATGATCGCCGGCGCCAACCAATCGCGCAGGCAGGTGAACACGCCGCCGGCCCATTCGGGGCTATAGCACGGCGCGGCCAAAGGGCTCGATTCGCTCCAAGCCTCCCGGTCGTCGCCGCGCATCCGCACCAACACGGATTCCGCCACATGGTCTTCGCCGTAGGCCGTCCGCCACGGATAGATGAGCGGCATGGCCACGTGAAAGATGTCGACCGCGTCGATGCGCATGGCGTCCCTGACGTTACTTCTTGTCGGTGGGCTCGAACTCGTGCGTGAACGCAGGGGGGGCGCCGGCCAGCCGCCGCGAGGTGATGGAATATCGCTTGTCGCCGATCAGCTCTTTGGGCGAAGCGAACACGCGGCCCAGTTCATCTCGATCGTTCGCGGCGATCGGTTGGCCGCCCGGACGATTCGCACGGTGAGACAGCAGGACGAGCGAGTACTCGCCGGGCCGCGGCACCACGAGTTGGAATTGCCCACTGCTATCGGTACGTGCGACGGCACCGCCGAGCGACCGCAGCGCCTCGGCCGCGGGCGTCTCCGACAGGTCGTCGTCGTCGCCCGGACGCAGGCCGCGGGCGCTGATCTTGGGGTCGGCCTTCTTGCCGACGGGTAGAGCCATGACCGTCGCTCCCTCATCCGGTAGCGATTCTCCCGGCGTCAGCGCATAGAGCACATAACCATCGAGCGGCACAGGCTCGTCGGCGGCCGCACGTGCGGTCGACGACTTGCCCACCGGCCGGCCCGAACGGCCGACCGCAAACCCGGCCACGAACGCCAACAGCACCATGCCTGCCGCCAAGGCCGCTTGTGCATAGACGGCCTTCCGCGTCATCAACAACACGGCACCGTCACCATGGCCTGCTCGTCTCCGCGCCGTCGTGCGTGCAACGGTCGACGAGGATGCGGACAACGCGGGTGCGAATGCATCGACGGTTGGAAGGGGCGGAGGAGGCGGAAGCCGAGGGACCGGTGCGGCACTGGGAGCCGCTTCGCCGGCCGCCGGCAATATCGGAGGACCTGCTGTCGGCGGCCCAGCGGTCATCGGTTGGTCGGAAATGAGTTGCAAGACGTCGTCGAATGCCGGCACGTCGAGGCTGGAGGGAGGCTGAACCACTTGAGGCTGCACCACGTCTCGTGGTGGCACCGGCGGTTCGGCCGCCAAAGCCGGAAGGGAGGTCTCGCTGAGCGATTCAACCGCGCCTGCGCCCGCCACAGGAGCCGCGGCGGCCCCTTCTACGGGCACCCCCGGTACGGTGTTGGGGTGCCCGCATATCGGGCACGCCACGGTGGTACCGGCTTTTCGCTGGGCCACACTGAGCCTGCGGTGGCAGTGCGAGCAGACAAACTGAACCGGCATCGGGAGAAATGCAACGGGGGAGGTGGCCTGTTCCGACTTATTTCAGGCTACTCCAAGGTGACCATAACGGCCAGTGCCTGGCGGCGGGTCCTCCCCGCCAAGCAAAATCGAGGTGGCGGTCCTAGCGGTTATCCACGGGCGGCCTGCGTAACTTTCGCTTGGCAAGCGTCATACTCTCTTGGGATAATCGACGGTCCTGCGTTTTCGGCGGGGCGAATGCGCGCAAGTTACCCCCGTAACTAGGTTTTCGACAACGAGGTTTGGGTGTGAAAAGGTCGAGCAACGGTTTGCCCGAATGTTTGCCGCGCCACCGGCGAGCGGTCGTTGTGGGGTTGGCGGCGGTGTTGGTTACGGCCTGTATGGCGATCGCCGCGGCACAGGAGGCCAAGCCTCGCAACGACGCGGCCACGCGGCAGTTCGCCGCCGCCGCCGCCCTCCAGAATCGAGACCAGTTCGATCTGGCCGCCGAAGAGTGGACCAAGTTTCTCAAGAATTTCGCGGGCGACCCCCGGGCCGATCGGGCACAGCACTATCTCGGCATCTGTCACCTGAAGAACAAGCAATACGCCGAAGCGGCAGCCGCGTTCAATCATCTCATCGCGACCTATCCGAAGTCGGAGAACCTATCGTCCGCCTGGCTGCATCTCGGATTGGCTCAATACAACCTGGCCGTGTCGGGTCGAGCGGAACTCTATTCGCAGGCGGCCGAAACCTTCGCTAACGTGCTGACGAAGTTTCCGCAGAGCAAGGAGGTCGCGCAGGCCGTCTTCTATCGCGGTGAGTCGCTGTATGCCCTGGGCAAGAAGGACGAGGCCGCCGCTCTCTATTCGCAAGTGGTCGAAAAATACGCCAAGGACGCCCTCTATCCCGAAGCTTTGTACGCTCTCGGCGTGACGCAAGAAGAACTGGGGCACGCTGCCGTGGCCGGCGCCAGCTACGACGCCTACCTGAAGCAATTCGCCGGCGGGCCGCACGCAGCCGAGGTCACGTTACGGCGAGGTGAAACGCTCTTCGCCCAGCGGCAATTCGAGGTGGCCGAAAAATGGTTTGCCGCCGCCGCAGCCAAAAATGGTTTTGCCGACGCCGACGTAGCGACCGTCCGACAGGCCGCGACGCTTTACGAACTACACAAGTACGTCGAGGCCGCCGCCCTCTACGCGTCGTTGCCGCAGCGGTTCCCCCAATCGAAGCATGGTCCGGCGGCGCAGCTTGCCGCGGGCAAGTGCGATTACCTGGCAGGCAATTTCGCTCGCGCGCGAGATCGGCTCGCCAAGACTCTTGCCTCGGGCGGTGCCACGGGTGCCGAAGCCGCACACTGGCTGGCCCGCAGCTATTTGAAGGAGCAGAACCCGGCGGAAGCAATGAAGGTTGCCGACGCCGCGATTCCACAGGCCGCGCAGACTGCGTTCGCCGCCCAGCTCGCGCTCGATCGCGCCGACGCGCTCTACGACCAACCGGCCCGCCGGCACGACGCGCTGGCGGCCTACGCCGAACTGGCCCAAAAATATCCCAACGATCCGCTCACGCCGCAGGCCCTCTACATGGCGGCGTTCACCGCCCTCCAGGTGGGCGACCATGCACACGCGATCGGCTATGGCGAGCAGTTCTTGAAACAGTTCCCCGACAAGGAACTGGCCGCCGACGTCGGTTACATCGCCGCCGAATGCGACTTGCAACTCGGCAAATATGATTCGGCCGTCGCGCGTTACGACGGGCTATTGAAGCAGTATCCGCAACGGGCCGACGTCGCCACCTGGCAGGTACGCCGCGGCCTGGCGCTCTTCCTGCAAAAGAAGTTCGCCGAGGTTGTCGCGGCGCTGGAGCCACTCCTGCCGTCGCTCGGCAGTAAGCCGCCCTTCGCCGAAGCCGCCTACTTGGTCGGTAGCAGCCAGAACGAATTGAAGCAATACGAAGCCGCCGGCGAGACCTTGTCGCGTGGTCTGGCGGCCGAGCCGCGCGGCCGTCAGGCGGCGGATACCTTGTTGGCGTTGTCGCTGGCCGAGCGCCGTCTCAACAAGCCGGCCCAAGCCAAAGCCCATCTGCAACAACTCGTCACCCAATTTGCCGACAGCGCGGCGATCGATCGCGCGCATTTTCGGCTGGCCGAAGACGCCTATCAGACGGGCGACGCCGCCACGGCGCAGGCCGAATACAAACTCGTGATCGAAAAGTTTGCCGGCAGCCCATTGGTGCCCAACGCGCTCTACGGCCTGGCCTGGGTACAGCTCGGCGCGCACGACAACGCGGGCGCCGTCGCCACGCTCGACACGCTCGTGGCGAACCATGCCGCCAGCGAGTTGGTGCCACGTGCCCGCTATGCTCGGGCGCTGGCGCGCGAGCAGCTCAAACAGTTTGGGCCGGCCCTCGACGACGTGAAGGCGTTCCTTCAGAGCAATCCCGCCGGCAACGAGAAGTCGGACGCACGCTATGTGCTGGGACTCTGCCTCGTCGGCCTGAACCAACCGGCCGAAGCCGCCCAGGCGTTCCGCGGCATCCTCGACGAAGACGCCAAGTATCCCGGCTCCGACAAAGTGCTCTACGAACTGGCCTGGGCCATGAAATCGCTCGACCAGAACGACGAGGCCACGGCGACGTTTCGCCGGCTGGCGAAGGATTATCCGTCGAGCTCGCTGGTGGCCGAATCGCTCTATCATGTGGCAGAGGCAGAGTATCAGCGCGGAAGCTATGCGCCGGCCGCTACCGCCTATTACGAAGCGATGCAGAAGGCGGGCAAAACCGCGCTCGGCGAAAAGGCGGCGCACAAGCTCGGCTGGGCCTACTTCCGCCAGAATCTTTTCGATAAGGCGCGGCAGTCGTTCGGCTATCAGCGGGCGACGTGGCCGCAAGGGACGCTGGCGGCCGACGCGGCCTTCATGGAGGGCGAGTCGCTGTTCAAGCAAGGCAAGTTCGCCGAGGCTGTCAGTCTCTATAAGCAAGTCGACAACCCGGCGGGCAAGGATTTCGGAGTGCTGGCAGCGCTCCACGGCGCCCAGGCGCAGGCACAACTCAAGGAGTGGCAGGCCGCGTTGGCTACGTCCGTGCAGGCCGCCAAACAATTCCCCGATTCAGAATACGTACCCGAACTCCTCTACGAGCAAGGCTGGGCGAAACAGAACCTCGGGCAGGCCGACGAGGCGTTGCCGCTCTACGAGGAAGTCACCGCCAAGACCGATCGTGAGGTGGCCGCCCGGGCTCGATTCATGGTCGGTGAGATCTACTTCGAGAAGAAGAACCACGCGGAGGCCGTCAAGAATTTCTTCAAAGCGGCCTACGGCTACGGCTATCCGCAATGGCAGGCCAACGCCCAATACGAGGCTGGCCGTTGCTTCGAGGTGCTCGGGAAGCCGGAGCAGGCCGTGAAATCGTATCAGGAGGTTGTCGAAAAGTTCCCCGACAGCGACAAGACGCCGCTCGCCAAGGCCCGTCTCGAGGCCCTTCGATCGGCAAAATGACGATCCCTCCTTGCGTTCGTATCTTGCCCGCTGTCTTCAAGCAGTCTCTCCGGACACCCGCCATGTTTTCGCAGAAGAATTGCCGCCGGCCGCACACGCTCGCTCTCTTGCTTGCGATGATCGGCGCCGGCTCCTTTCCGATATCGGTTCTCGCCCAGGCCGATGAGCCCCCTCGCAGCGAGGCGACCGCGGACAAGCTGCGCGAGGCGGAACAACGTTTCGAAGACGCCATGAAGCCGGCCGACGAGAAGGCCGGCCCGAAGGACCCTGCGGAAACAGCTCCTCCGAAGATCACTTCTAAGCCGCCCAACCTGCTCGAGCTGTGGATGATGGGTGGGCCGCTCATGATCCCGATCACCTTCATGTCGTTCGTGGTGGTCGTCTTCGCGGTCGAGCGCGGGCTCGCGCTGCGGCGGCGCAGAGTCGTTCCGCCGGCATTCATCGCGGCGCTTACGGAATTGGCGGAGCGGCCCAGCGGCTTCGATCCGCAGCAGGCCTACCAGCTCTGTCAGCAATACCCTTCGACGGCGGCCAACGTGGTAAGGGCCGTGCTCTTGAAGGTCGGTCGACCGGCGTCGGAGTTGGAGCAGACGAGGAAGGAGACGAGCGAACGCGAGGCCGCGCGGCTCTACAAGAATATCCGGCCGATCGCGCTGGCGGTGAGCATCACGCCGCTGCTCGGACTGCTCGGAACCGTGCAAGGCATGATCGAATGCTTCTATAAAACGGCCAACCTGGCCGCCAGCGCCAACAAAACACAGGAGTTGGCCAACGGTATTTACGTGGCCCTCGTCACGACGTTCGGCGGCCTGGTCGTGGCCATTCCTGCCGCCGTATTGGCCCATTATTTCGAAGGTCGCATCCAGGCGCATTTCTTCGAGATCGACGAGTTGTTCGTGGTTCTCTCGCCGCGGCTCGAAGCCTTCGAGGGCAAGGGCCGCCTGAGTTCCACGACGGCTTCCTGACCATTCCTCGTCTTTCGTCTTTGGTCCAACTCGTCCGAGGTCCATGAGCGTCAAGATCGAAAAAGGCCGAGCTCTCGACGGCATCAACCTGACGCCGATGATCGACTGCGTCTTCCTGCTGTTGATCTTCTTTCTCGTGGCGACGCGCTTCGAGGAGCTGGAGCGGGAGATGAACGTCGTGTTGCCGCAGGCCAGTGAGGCGATGCCGCTCACGGCCAAGCCCAAGGAACTGTTCGTCAACGTCGACCGCGAGGGGCACTATTTCGTCCGTGCCCAGCAGCTCCAGGTCGAGGAACTATCAGCCGTCCTCAAGCAGGCCGCGGCCGACAATCCGGGGCGGCAGACGGTGATCATCCGGGCCGACAAACGGTGCGTCTGGGAACACGTCGTCGAGGTGATGAACCTCTGCAACAAGGCACAGATCCGCGACTATCGCGTTACGACGGCCGAGCCCGATCGGTAGGCGACCGCTCAGACGTTCACTTCCGCATCGCCAGACAGCGCCGCCGCATATTTGTGGCGGATCGGCTCGACGATCTCGCTGACAAACTCGTCGACCTGCTCGGCAGCTCGGCCCACGAAACGGGCCGGATCGAGGGCCCCGGCAAAATCGACGCGGGCGAACGCCGGATCGTTGCGCAACCGTTCGACCAGGTCGTTGGCGCCGCCCTCCTGCTTGACCACAGCACCGGCGGCCAAGCTATGGCGACGGATCCGTTCGTGGAGTTCCTGCCGGTCTCCGCCCTGTGCGACAGCCGCCATCAAAATGTTTTCGGTGGCCATGAAGGGAAGTTCGGCCTCCAAGTGCCGCGAGATCACCTGCGGATAGACCACCAACCCCGACGCGATGTTCTGGTACAGGATCAAGATGGCATCGGTCGCCAAGAAGGCTTGGGGCAGCGTCAGCCGGCGATTGGCGCTGTCGTCGAGCGTGCGCTCCAGCCATTGCGTGGCGAGGGTCTGAGCGCCACTCGACTCGAGGCTGATCACGAACCGTGCCAGCCCACAGATCCGCTCGGCCCGCATCGGGTTGCGCTTGTAGGCCATCGCCGACGACCCGATCTGATGTTCCTCGAACGGCTCCTCGATCTCCTTCATGCTTTGCAACAGGCGCAGATCGGTCGCCGCCTTGTGCGCGCTCTGGGCGATGCCCGACAGCGTGGCCAACACCTGGGCGTCGACCTTGCGCGAGTACGTTTGCCCGGTCACCGGGTAACTTGCTTCGAAGCCGATCTTGCGGCTGACCGATTCGTCGAGCTGGCGGACCTTGGCGTGGTCGCCGCCGAATAGTTCCAGAAAGCTAGCCTGTGTGCCGGTGGTGCCTTTCACGCCGCGTGCCTTCAAGCCGCCGATGCGTGTCTCGACCTCGGTCAGATCCTGCACCAGATCGTATAACCACAGGCAGGCCCGCTTGCCGACCGTCGTCGGCTGTGCCGGTTGGAAGTGTGTGAAACCGAGGCATGCGACGGACTTGTTCTTCTCGGCGAACGTAGCGAGCCGATCGATGACACGGACCAACTTCCCGACGACCATCACCAGCGCTTCGCGCATCAGCAACAGGTCGGTGTTGTCGGTCACGTAGCAGCTTGTCGCACCCCAATGGATGATGCCCCGCGCGCTCGGACACGCATCGCCGTACGCGTGGACATGGGCCATGACATCGTGCCGCAACTGCCGCTCGTACTTGCCGGCCAGCTCCAAGTCGACATCGGCGACATGCGCCCGCAACTCGGCGAGCTGCTCGGCGCGAATCGGCAGGCCCAGTTCGGCTTCCGCTTCAGCCAGGGCCACCCACAACTGCCGCCAGGTGCGAAATTTCCGTTGCGGCCCCCACAGTTGCGACATCTCGCGCGAGGCGTAACGGGCGATCAGTGGATTGTCGTAGTTGTCGTCCATTTCGATCGTGTCCGAAAATGTAATCATAGCGTGAACCGGCTGGCTGTTTAGAGCAACCGACAAAACCGGATCGAGCTTCACAAAATCGGCGTTTCACGGCCGATTTTGTGCCCGCGGCGCTCCGGCTTCCGGGTTTTGTCATCCGCTCTTGGCAGGGCCTCTCACTTTTTCACAATGCCGAGTTTGGCAAGCAAGCGGGGGACTTTGAGGACGTTTTGTCGCAGAGCAGCGGCGATATTCTTCGCGCCCTCGGCACGCAAGGCGGCGATCAAGCCGTTCCGCAGGCCGGCCAG
>DASZTS010000055.1:0-8922 GCA_035547915.1 Pirellulales bacterium
TCCCCCCTACACCGAGCGGCAGCGGCAATCGCACCTGTCGGTGGCTGAAACCATCAACAAAGGGCATGGCCGTCGCGAGCGGCGCCGTTTGGAGGCTTCCACGCGATTGGCCGAACATCTCGACTGGCCTGGCGTGGCCCAAGTTTGCCGCATCGAGCGTTGGCGGCGACTACGCGGCAAAGAACAGCATGAAGTCGCCTACGCGATCACCAGTGTTCCTCGGCATCAGGCAGACGCCGCCACACTGTTGGCTTACCACCGTGGCCACTGGGGAATCGAAAACCGCTCTCATTACGTCCGCGACGTGACCTTCGGCGAAGACGCGAGCCAAATTCAGAAGGGGCACGCCCCACAAATCCTGGCCGGCCTGCGGAACGGCGTGATCGCCGCCTTGCGTGCCGAGGGCGCGAAGAATATCGCCGCTGCTCTGCGACAAAACGTCCTCAAAGTCCCCCGCTTGCTTGCCAAACTCGGCATTGTGAAAAAGTGAGAGGCCCTGGCACCGAGCGCGGGTTGCTTGCCGGCGGCGATTCGGCACGGGTAGAATTGTCGAAACCGGCCCGTTCTGTCGTTGCGGGACGGCGGAGAAGGTCTGCGACATTTTCGTTGTTGCCATCGATATGAGCCGTATCATGTTCGGGGTTCCCCAGCAATCGCTCGACGCGCTGGAATTGCCCGAAGAAGATGTGGCGCCGACCTTGCGCATGGCGGCGGCGGTGAAGCTGTACGAAATGGAGCGACTTTCCTCCGGCGCGGCCGCCGAACTCGCCGGTGTGCCCAAGCCGGTATTCCTCGAGCGGCTCGCCGAATTGGGCGTCGACACCTTTCGGCTGACCGAGGAGGAACTTCGTCGCGAGGCGGGGCTTGGCTGACTGGATCTGTAACACCTCGCCCATCCAATATCTCCACCAACTCGGGCAACTCGATCTGCTCCGCACGCTCGCCACGGCAGTTTTCGTTCCTCCCGCGGTTGCCAACGAGTTGCTTAATGGAATGGGCTTGGGAATCGATCTGCCCGACCTAAAGACTGCGCCGTGGATAAGCGTGCACGCGATTCAATCAAACGTGCCTCCACAGTGGAAAAATAAGTTGGGTCCGGGCAAGGCGGAAGTATTGCAGTTGGCCCCGGAAATGCCCGGCTCGTGCGTGATTCTCGACGACCGCATCGCGCGAACGTTTGCGGATGAGTTCAAGTTGCCGTTCAAAGGAACGCTTGGGATCCTACTCGACGCCAAACGAGCCGGATTACTTGCCGCGGTTCGTCCATTCATCGATCAACTGAATGGGCTGGGATTCCGCCTCGCGCCGGCAACGCGTGCTCATGTGCCACGGCTGGCCGGCGAGCCTACTTCTTGAGCGACCACCGCGATGCACGAAGACGTCTGGGAATTCTGGATCGACGTGGGCGGAACGTTCACCGACTGTTTCGCGCGGTTGCCCGATGGCACGTTGCGGCGGCATAAGCGGCTCAGCTCTGGGGTGACGAAGGGCGCGGCGGCCGAGGGCTCCGGCGCCGCGTCGATCGTCGACCCCGCGCGGCGCACCGATCCGAACGAGTTCTGGAACGGTTTTCGATTGCGGTTGTTGTCGGCGGCGGGCGAAACGCTCGACGAGCAACGCGTGCGCACCTTCGACGCCACGGCGGGAGAGCTGACGCTCGAACGGCCGCTCTCCATCGCTCCCGTGCCCGGCCAACCGTATGAGCTGTATGCGGACCTCGATGCGCCCGTGCTCGGCATCCGCCACCTGTTGGGGCTGCCCGCGCACGCGGCCATTCCCCGGGCGCGCGTGCGGCTGGGTACGACGCGCGGCACCAACGCGCTCATCACGCGGCGCGGCGCCAAGACGGCCTTCGTCACGACACGCGGCTTCGGCGACATCCTGCACATCGGTTATCAGAACCGCCCGAAGCTCTTCGAACTGGCCATCAAAAAACCCCTGCCGCTCTGCGCCGTGGTCGTCGAGATCGACGAGCGGGTCGCGGGCGACGGCAGCGTGCTGCGTGCGCCGGACGAGAGCCGGATCCGGGCCCAACTCGACGAATTGAAAACGTTGGGCATCGAGTCGCTGGCCGTGTGTCTGCTGCACGCCTTCAAGTATCCGGCCCATGAAGAACTTGTAGCCCGGCTGGCGCGCGAGGCCGGCTTCCGCGAGGTGAGCGTCAGCAGTCGCGTGGCACCGCTCATCAAGATCGTGTCGCGCGGCGATACGACGCTCGTCGACGGGTATCTCAATCCAGTGTTGCGCGGCTACGTCGAACGCCTGCGGCAGGCACTCGGCGCGAGCGAGTTGCGGATCATGACCTCGGCCGGCGGACTGGTGTCGGCCGATCAGTTCGTCGGCAAAGACAGTATTCTGTCGGGGCCGGCCGGCGGCGTGGTCGGTTTCGCCCGCGCCGCGCGCGAGGCCGGTTTCGAACGGGCCATCGGATTCGACATGGGGGGCACGAGCACCGACGTGGCCCGCTTCGACGGACGTTTCGACGTGGAATACGAAACGGAGAAGGCCGGCGTGCGCGTGGTCGCTCCGATGCTGGCCATCGAAACGGTGGCCGCCGGCGGCGGCTCGATATGCTGGTTCGATGGCGTGAAGCTGGTGGTCGGGCCCGACAGTGCGGGGGCCGATCCCGGTCCGGCGTGTTATGGACGTGGCGGTCCGCTGGCCGTGACCGACCTCAACTTCTACGTGGGCAAGATTCCACCCGAACATTTTCCCTTCCCGCTCGATCGCGCGGCAGTGGAGCGGCGTCTCGACGGGCTGATCGAAACGGTGGCCGAGGCCACGGGCCGTCGATATTCGCACAGTGCGCTGTGCGACGGCTTGCTGCGGGTCGCCAACTCGAACATGGTCAAGGCCATCCAATCGATCTCCGTCGCCAAGGGATACGATCCGCGCGACTACGTGCTCGTCGCCTTCGGCGGTGCGGCCGGGCAACATGCCTGCGCCGTCGGCCGTGAATTGGGGATGCGGCGCGTCTTGTTGCATGCCGATGCCGGCTTGCTGAGCGCCTACGGCATCGGTCTGGCCGACGTGTCGCGGCACCGGGCCGGCGGTGTGTATCTGCCCTATTCCGAAGAGACCGTCGCCACGCTGGCTGGCCGATTCGAGCGACTGGCCGACGAGGCGCGGCGCGAAGTGCTCGCCGAAGGGGTCGAGCCGGCGCGCGTCGAAGTCCGCCGGGCGCTCGACCTGCGATATCGCGGACTCGATGCGTACCTGACCGTCCCCGAGCCGGCGCATGGAAGCTACGCCGAAGCCTATGTCGCCGAGCATGAGCGGCTGTACGGTTATCGCCGCGAAGGGCGACCGCTGGAGATTGTGGCGGTCCGTGTCGAAGTGCTCGGGCGGTCGCCACACGCGCCGGCACCCGCTCCTTCGCCGAGTCGACAACTGGCGGTGCCGCAAGGCGAGACGACTGCCTGGTTTGATGCGGTCGAGCAGCGCACGGCCGTCTACGATCGGGCCGCACTGCCGCCGGGCAGCCTTCTTGAGGGCCCGGCGATCGTGTGTGAATCGTCGTCGACCACGGTCATCGACCCCGGCTGGCACGGCGAGATTCTGGCCGGCGGTGCGCTATTGCTCACCGATAGTACGCCGCCTCTTCGCGCCGGCTCGACGAACGAGTCCGATCCCGCACGGCCCGATGCGGATGGTGAGCCCGATCCGGTTCTGTTAGAAATCTTCAATAATCAGTTCGCGGGGATCGCCGAACAGATGGGTATCACGCTGCGCAACACGGCCAGCAGCGTGAACGTGAAGGAGCGGCTCGATTTCAGTTGTGCGTTGTTCACGGCGGTCGGCGATCTGGTGGTGAACGCTCCGCACATCCCGGTCCATCTGGGGGCCATGAGCGAGACTGTGTGGCGACTGCTCGAAGACTTTCCTGAGATGCGGCCGGGCGATGTGTTCGTGACCAACAACCCCTATCGCGGCGGCTCGCATCTGCCCGACGTCACGGTCGTCACGCCGGTCTTCGCGCCGGCGACGAACGACGCTGCGTCGCAGCCGCGGCTGTTGTTCTTCACCGCCAGCCGGGCGCACCATGCCGAGATCGGCGGCAGCCGGCCCGGCTCGCTGCCGCCGTTTTCGCGCAACCTGGCCGAAGAGGGCGTGCTCATCCGGGGCATGCGGCTTGTCGACCGTGGTCAGTCGCGGCTCGGCACGCTGCAAGACCTGCTGCTGTCGGGCGACTATCCGACGCGCAACGTGGCCGATAACCTGGCCGACGTCGAGGCGCAGGTCGCGGCCAATCACCGCGGTGCGCGCGATCTGGCCCGGCTCGTCGACCGTTACACGTTGTCGGTGGTGTTGGCCTACATGCGTCACATTCAAGCGGCGGCCGAACGAAAGATGCGCGCGGCGCTGGCTCGGCTGGGGGACGGCGAACATCGCTTCGTCGACCACCTCGACGACGGCTCGCCCATCGTGGTCGCTGTCACGATTCGCAGCGCGACGGCGACGATCGATTTCAACGGCACCGGCCCCGTGTTGCCCGGCAACCTGAACGCCAACCGGGCCATCGTGACGGCGGCGGTGATGTATTGCCTGCGGACGCTGATCGGCGAGGAGATTCCGCTCAACCAGGGCGTGCTCGCGCCGGTGACGATCGTGGTGCCCGAATGCCTCTTGAATCCGCCCGAAGGCGCCACGCCCGAGCAGTGTGCGGCGGTGGTCGGCGGCAACGTCGAGACCTCGCAACGGGTCGTTGACGTGGTGTTGGGCGCTCTGCGCCTGGCGGCGGCCAGCCAGGGCACGATGAACAACTTCGTGTGCGGCGATGCGACCTTCGGTTACTACGAGACCATTTGCGGCGGCTCGGGGGCCACATCGGGCGCCGACGGCGCCGACGCCGTCCATACGCACATGACCAACACGCGGCTCACCGATCCGGAAGTGATCGAACACCGCTATCCGTTACGCGTGCGAGAGTTTTCCATCCGGCGCGGTTCGGGCGGACGTGGCCGGCGGCGGGGCGGCGACGGTGTCGTGCGCAAGCTGGAGTTCTTGGCGCCGTTGGACGTGTCGCTGGTGACGCAGCGCCGCGGCGAATATCCGCCCTACGGACTCGACGGCGGCTTGCCCGGTTCGATCGGACACAACCGGCTCGAACGGTCCGACGGCATCGTCGACGAACTGGGCGGCTCGGTGCAGTTTACCGCCGCGCCGGGAGACGTGCTCACGATCGAGACGCCGGGCGGCGGCGGTTTTGGCCTTGCATCGCCGGCCGACGACCGCCGCTAACAACTTTGAAAGCTCGCCTGCGCAGAATTTTTAACTAATTACCTGTATAACCACCGCCCGAAAAATTTTGTTGGTTCGGGGAAGGTGTCGCGTGTTATCCAGGTTCGGCAAGGCGATGCGGTGCGTATTGGCGGCGTTGTTCGTCGCCGCTGCGGCGCTCGATGCCCACGCACAATCGCCGCCGACGCCGAATTACACTCCGTCCTATTACGCCGCGTCGAATAGCACCGCGCCGCGTAATGCTACGCCGACTTACAATCCGAACGCCATCGGCGGCACCGCCTTTTCGCCCCCTCCGGCCCACGTCCCTCAGACCGCCCAGCCGCTCTTGGCAATGCAGCCGCCGGCGCCCGCCCCATCGATGCCGGGCGCGGCATCGACGTTGGATGGCCAATCGCCTACCGCTCCGCCCGCGACCGGCGAAACACCCTATTACACCACGCCCACCCCGCCTCCCGCGGCGACGTCTACGCCGGCCCCGTACACACGGATGGGGCCTTATACGCCGGTCTACACGCCGATGGCGCCGCCCGCGACCATTTACACTCCGTTGCCGCCGCCCGTACCGACCTACCCGCCGCCGATATGGCGACCGAGGTCCGACCGGCCGCCTCTGCCCGACATGGCCTACGAGGTGACCTCGAGGTTCTGGTTCCGCACCGACGTGCTGTTGTGGTGGACCAAATCCGACCCGATGCCACAACCGCTCGTCACCACCGGTTCGCCGTCCGACTCTCTGCCGGGTGCGCTCGGACAGCCGGGCACGCAGGTGGTCTACGGCGGGAACAGCATCAATTTCGGCCCGACCAGCGGTCTGCGTCTGGATACGGGTTTTTGGCTAGACGGCGACCGCGTGTTCGGCATCGAGGCGGGTTACTTCTTCTTGGGGCGGCAGTACCGTGACTTCTCGGCCGCTTCCGACGATTTCGGCAATCCGGTGATCGCGCGGCCCACGATCGACGCCCAGAGCGGCACCGAGGGTTCGTATGTCGATTCGTTGCCCGGCTACATCACAGGCGCCGTCGACGTGATCACCCGCAGCCAACTACAGGGCGCCAACCTCGACGGCGCGCTCAACCTCCTTCAAACCGATAGCCTCCGCCTCGACGGCCTGCTCGGCTTCCGTTATCTGAGTCTCGTCGAATCGCTCGACGTCAACGATCAATACGCCGAGGTGTCGCGCGGGTCGCTGACCTTCGGCGGCGGGCCGGTCCGCCTCTCCGACACGCTGTCCGACTTCGACGGCTTCCGCGTGACGAACAGTTTCTATGGCGGCTCGCTCGGGGCGCGGCTCTACCTGTCGCGGGGACGCTGGTTGATCACGGCTCTCGGCAAGCTGGCGCTCGGCACGGTGCAGCAGCAAGCGATCGTTTCGGGATCGACCACGCTGACGAACTGGAACGGCAACCAGACGACGCTGCCCGGCGGCATCTTGGCCACCACGGCGAACATGGGCACGCACTATCAGAGCCCGTTCGCCGTGGCACCCGAGGCCCGCTTCGACCTGGGCTATCAGATCACGCCCTGGCTGACCGCTCGCATCGGCTATTCGTTCCTGTTCTTGAGCAACGTGGCCCGGCCGGGCAACCAAGTGAACCGCGTGACGAGCGCGAACCTCGTCCCCTCTGATCCGAGCTACGGCACCGCGGGACCGAACCAGCCCGCCTTCCAGTTCCACACCTCGAGCTATTGGGCGCAGGGCATGAACTTCGGCCTCGACCTACGGTTCTAGCGCGACGCGACGTCGCCTCCAACGACGTCGCCTCCAACGACGTCACCTCTAACGACGTCATCTCTAACGACGTCACCTCTAACGACGTCACCTCTAACGTAGACGCGGCGTCCCGCCGCGTTAGCGAACCCTCGACGTTCCATATCGAACGATCACCGGCAACGGAGCGGCAAGCTACATAACCGGACCGGCACCGCCCATCACAGCGCGCCGGGCAACGCAAAACAACGTCGGGGTCTACCTAGACACATTCATCGCGCCGGTCTGCCCCAACCCGTTCACCGCGTGAACGTCAAACCCGGCTCCGACGGATTACCTCCCGCCAACCGGAAGTTCAATTTGTCGTCGGCGTCCATCGAGACCTGGCCGACGAGCGAATTCTGATCGCTGGCCGAGAGGATCAAGAAGTTGTTGGCCAGCGTGAAGGTGCCCGAGAATTGTTGCTCGTGCTCCTGCTGCTTGAACTTCCAGTTGAACTTGCCGTCGCCGGTCAGGTCGAGGTTGAATTCAGAGCCGTCGGTGCGGCTGGCCCGCCAATGGCCGAGCAACTGCTCGCGATCGACCGGGCCGGCCGGCTTCGGCGGCGTCGCGGGCGTCGTCTTGTCGCCAGGGGTGCGTAGCCCCTTGAGCAATTGCGCGGCGAGCTGGTCTTTCGGTTCCAGCCGCACGACGTCTTCGAGCACGGCGGCCGCTTCGTTGTTGTGTTCGGCCAGCAGATAGTGATAGGCCAGCAGGAACCTCGGGGCCGCGGCGGTCGGCTGTTCGTCGCAATAGCGCTCCAGGGCGCGCAACTGGTCGGCGTAGGCCGTCGGTGTGCCGTAGAGGTTGCTGACGGTGGCCCAGTTCCAACCCGGCCCGACCGAGACGATGGCGTGTACCGCCGCCGCGGCCTGTTGGTAGTCGCGCAGCGCGAAGAGACACAACGCCCGGAATTCGTGAACCAGCGAGTCGTTGGGCAGCGCGGCCGCCGCGCGGTTGGCTTCGTTCAACGCGGCCTGGTACTGGCCCTGCCGGAACAATGCCTGGGCGTTGGCCAAGATTGTCAGGCCCTGGCTCTGGCCCGGCGTCGGCGCGTTGGCCGGCGGGGGAGCGTAGGGCGTCGGCGAGTAGCCCGGTAGCGGGGCGTTGGCGGGCGCCGGAGCGACCGGCTGGGCCGGCGGAGGCGCCGCGACGACTACCGGCTGTGCATAGTTGATGTAGGTGACGCCCGGCATCGGCCCCATCCAATAAGGATTGTAGTAGCCGAAGTAACCCCAGCTCCACGGCGACGCCATGCCGACGCCGACCGACACTCCGCCTACGCCCCAACCCACACCAAGACCCCAACCGGGGGCTCCCCAGCCCCAGCCGCCATACCAACCCCATCCCCATGGTCGATAGCCCCACGGTCCGGCCCACCGTCCGTGCCAGTCGCCCCGATACCAGCCGCCGTGATAGCCCGGCCGATTGCTGAAATGCGGGTTGAAATGGGCCGGTCCGCGCGCGAAGCCGCCGCGGTACGGCACGGCCGCCACACTGGGCCGCCCCCCCATTCCCATGCTGCGGCCCGGCCCGCCGCCGCCCGGCATGCCGCCGCGGAATCCGCCGCCCCCGCCGAAACCACCTCCACCTCCATGGAAACCGCGGCCGCCGTGCTGCGCGTCGACCGTGTTCGGTACCGCGACCAAACAAGCGACCATCCCGATGCCAACGACCGTCCTCATGCCGGTGATCTCCGTTCCTAGGTTGCACATACCCTTCCGTGGGCCGCGGATTGTATCCCGTCTCGCCCGAACGGCTCAATGCGGCTTACGGATGCGGCTCGAACGGCGGGTGCATAAGGGGAATTGCGCGCGGAGCAGGTCGCCCGGCGCGTGTCAATCGGAGAGTTAGCGTAGTTTTTGGCGCTTCCACCGGAAGTTAGGTGGGCTGGGAAGTGCGAGGGACAAACTACCACACGCTGTTCCGGA
>DASZTS010000056.1:0-6484 GCA_035547915.1 Pirellulales bacterium
GTTGCTGTCCGCCACTCTGTTGCTGTCCGCCACTCTGTTGCTGTCCGCCACTCTGTTGCTGTCCGCCACTCTGTTGTTGCCCGCCACTCTGTTGTTGCCCGCCGCTCTGTTGTTGCCCGCCGCTCTGTTGTTGTCCGCCGCTCTGTTGTTGCCCGCCGTTCTGTTGCTGCCCGCCGTTCTGTTGCTGTCCGCCGCTCTGTTGCTGCCCGCCGCCCTGTTGTTGCCCACCACTCTGTTGCTGCCCACCACTCTGTTGTCCACCACTCTGTTGCCCGTTGCCCTGTTGCTGTGATTCTGGCGTTTGGCTACCGGCCTTCGGAGCCGTGCCTTGTGCTGCGCCGTTGGGCGTTTGTTGGACCGCGCTGTCACGCATGAAGGCATGACGCGACGCGGCGCGCAGCGGGGAGCCGATTGCATTGGCGATTAGGTTTTCGACCGGATACTCGGGGTTCGGACGAGGCACGAGCATCGTCATCAGCACCAGCAACACGATCAAGGCAGCTCCGACGCCGAGCCAAGTACCCGTCATGGTCAGCGGCATTTCAAGCTTCCGCTGCCGCAAGTACCGTCGCAGCCCCAGAAAGCTCGTCGTCAGGAGCAAGCCCATGCCGCTGCCCACGTAGAAGATCAAGAGCCAGAATGCCTGCCGGCGCCGCTCGATATCGCTAGCGGGGATGAACGCCTGGCCGATGCCAAACAGGGGAAGTGCCGCCAACGAAAAATAGACAACCCATACGCCGGGCGCATGAGGACGCTTGTTGCGTTCCTCGGAGCTTTCGAAGAATCGCTGCCACCAGGCGGGGCGGCGCGCTTCTTCGTCGCCGTCCGGTTTATCGACGGCCGGCGGAGATTGGGTGGTGTCGGTGCCGTTCCCCTCTTCCAACCCGGCCACCTGCAACAGACCCTCGCCCGAGGCGTCCTGCTCGTCGTCGATGAGCGTGCAGTCCCAGGTGAGCTTGTGCGCGCACCACCAGACCAGGGCCATCAATCCCCAGGCGATCCAGGGCGAGTCGACGAAGCGCACGACGGCCAGCGCCACCGCGCCGACCAGGGCCAGCCCATACATGCTCGCCCGCTCGGCCCCCTCTTCCATCGAGATGCGGGCGATACCGACCGTGGCGATGACGAACCAGAACAGGATCCAATGCAGCCTGGCGGAAAACTGCCCGCGATACCCCACCTCGACGAGAAAGAAGCACAGACTGCCCACCAGCGCCATGATCAACAGGGGGCTGAGGGCGATGACCACGTAATCGACCGAGGTCATCTGCGGGCGTCTCTTCATCGCCAAGCGTCACTCCCTGCGGGTGTTTACCGGTCAATGCGGGTGTTTTCCGGTTCGGGAGTGGGCGTCGCCTTGAGGATGTAGTCGGGCAACGTGTAGGTTTGGTCGGCGCCCGGCACGCGCGTCTCGTCGAACTCGATGCGGCCGAGTTCCGCCCGGCTGGGAGGTTCCGGCTCACAGCCCGGCAATAGGCAACCGCCCAGGAGACACGCAAGACCTAACAAGAATTTCGCCGATCGTTTCATTGATCTCTGACCAGAAGGAACGCACATGAATGAACGCGGGAAGGATAGCGAAGCGCGACGATGCCTTTCGGCGTCGGCCGTCTGCCATCGCTCATTCGTCTATTATGCCGACGGTTTGACGTGGCATCCAGTTCCCGTCGCGAAACCACTTCTTGACGTGCGACTTGAGCCGCAGCCCCTGCGAAAGCAGGCGGTTGGGGGCAAAGAAGGTATAGCGATAGCTCGTTTCGACCGACGTCTGCCACGGCCGCTTGCACTTGAGCGAAGCCGGCCCCAGATCGAATCTGTGGTCGCCCCGTGCGAAGCTGTCTTCGAGCATGTGCCGCATGAGCACCGTGCCCGCGCCGTGACGGCTGACCGCCGGATCGTAGCCCATCCGCAATCCGGCGACGTGCCCCGCGTAGCAATAATTGTAGGCGAAAGCGGCCGGCCGACCGTCGACGTAGAGCAGGTTGAGGTCGAGTCCGCCCGCGCGGGCCGCCGCCTCGTGCGCGTCGCGCAGGTAGGGCTCGATCGCGGGATGCGAGAGTGTGGTGCCCGTGTTCACGTCGGCCTGCCAGGTGCGGCGGGCCACATCCAGGCAGGTCTCGAACAGGTCCCAACGCGGATCGGCATCGCCGTAAGCCACGCCCGCCGGACGATGGCGGACGTAAGTAATCTCGCCCTGTTGTGAGAGCTTCCGCTCGCTGCGCCCCACGTTGCTTCGCCAATGGCCGTCGCGTTCCGCCCAGTAGTCGCTCCACGAACCCTGTAGATCGATGCTCGGTGCGTGCTCGCAGGGCTCTTCGAGCGGTTGCCAACCGACAAACCGCATGGCCCGCTGGGTGCGCCCGCGGTCGGCCCCATCGCGGTGCACAAACCGCAGCGAGACCATGTCCCAATCACGGGGCTGCGAACGCAAGTATTGCAAGGCGGCCGTCAGTGTCGCCGCCCCCTGGCGACCGATCGGTCCATAGAAGACGCCCCAGTGGTCGAGCGGATAGGTCAACACGCGGGCGGTACCGAGCCGTGTCCGCTCACTGCGCACCACCAGCGGCAGGATGCCGATCGGCTCGTCGTCGGAACGTACCACCAGCACGCGCAGCCGCTGATCGGAGCCGAAGTGCCGCAGATACGATTCGAGCCAATCGAGCGAGTGAAAGAAGGTCGCTCCCGGCGTCTGTGCCAAGAGCGATTTCCAGAGCAGCCGACATCCGGCGAGTTCGCCGGGATCGTTGATTTCGTTGGTGTACAGCATGCAAGGGAAGTAGACAGGAGAACGTACGCCATGGGCGGCCGATCGGCCTCAAGTCCGTACCCTTGCAAGCCCGGTGCCCGTCGCCGCCGGTTACAAAAAGCCTGTCCCTGCGGCCGTTTTTGAGGATTGGTCGGCGGCCGAGTCAACGATCGATGTCCGCAAACGTCAACGGGGTGTTGCCGAAAGGCAACGTTCAATTTCCGGCGAAAATCGCCGATAGCTCTGTCGGCAACCCTAGCGGAGCACGTCGGCTAGTCCAATAACCGTACCGACGGATCCGGACACCAGCGCAAGTAACGTGAAAATTCGGGCGATACTTGCGCGACCGAAGTAAACGGCGGCCATCTCCGCAATGCACAAGACGCCTGTGACGAGAAGCATCGCTCCGCCAACGTAGCTGGTGCCCACCTCACCAGGAATCACGAGCATGGCGGCGAACAACCAAGTCTGTGCAACGCATAACCAGCCATGGAAATACCAGCCCAGCAGCAGCCGCTCGACAGGGGCAGGGAAGCGTGGTAGTCCCATGGTCGCATCGTACCGCGCCACCGGGGACACTCCAAATCCGCTACACCCGCAGGCCACTCGTGCCCCGGAATGTGCGAATCGACTAGAATGTCGGCAGTCTTCCATGCCCGACGCGAGAAAGGTCGAATCATGCCGACTGTCGTCCGCCACCTTGGTCTGTCGATCGTGCTCCTCGCCGCCCTGAGTCGACCGGCCGAGGCACACTTCCTATTCATTCGCATCACTCCACCGGCCGAGGGTGGGCGTGCGGCCGAGGTTTTTTTCAGCGAACGGGCGACGGCCGGCGATCCGCGTTTCATCGGCAAGGTCGCCCACACCGTGCTCTGGCGGCAAACGACACCCGGCCGATTCGAGGGTCTGGAGGTTCGGCAGGCGGCAGATCGCCTCCGCGCCCATCTTCCGGCCAGCGGAAGCCTGGGAGTGGTCGGATTCTGCGAATATGGTGTGCTCGCCCGCCCGGGAGAATCTCCCTTCCTCTTGCGATACTACCCTAAGGCGCTGGCGGGGCAGCCCGATGAGCTGAACCGGCTCGAGAGACGCAAGGACGGACCGCTGGAAATCATGGCGACGTTCGACGGAGAATCGATCGAGTTGGCCGCCTTGGCGGACGGCCGGCCGCTGTCCGGGGCCATGCTGCATATCATCGACTCCGAACTGTCCGAAGAGGAGGTCACGGCCGATGCCGATGGCCGCGCACGCTGGAGGCCTGGGCACTCGGGCACCTGGTCGATCTACGTCAAACGCGTACTGCCGAGCGCCGGCGAACAACGCGGCCAACGTTACGACGAGATTCGCGAGTTCGCCACGCTCTCGTTCGCCTGGCCGCTGGTCCGCACCCAGCCCGACCAAGAAGCGGTCGATCTTTTCGAGGGCGCGGTCGCCGCCCGCGCCCAGTGGCGAGATTTTCCCGGTTTTCGCGCCCGAATCGCGGGTTCCGTCGACGGCCGTTCGTTCTCGGGCGATGTGACGGTGGCCGCCAACGGCGACGTGAAACTCGTCACCGACGACGAAGCCACGCGCGAATGGGTCGTAGGCCAACTGGAATCGATCGCCATGCACCGCGCCGCTTCACGCCGGGCCGCGGGCGAGCATCCCCGACTGTGGTACGGCGACGACGGCAGCGAGAGTCATCCGCTCGGCAGGCTGCTGATCTTCGACGGCGGCGGCTTCGCTTCGAGTTATCGCGTCAAGGACCGGCAGATCACCGTCGTCAATCGGGCAATGGGGGCCCAGAACATGACGATCACCGTGCTCGATAACCAACGCACGGACGACGACCATTTCCTGCCCCGCAGCTACACGGTGCATTATTGGGATGATGCCAGCGGCCGTTTGCAGCGCAGCGAAGCGATCGACGACCGCTGGACCGCGGCCGATAAATTCGACCTGCCGCTGTCGCACACGGTGACCGCCTCGTCCGACTCGGGCCAGAGCGTACGGAGCTTCGTGCTCTCGCAGCATGAACTGTTGGAAGCGGGCAAATGACTCGCCGAAACGACGGAAGGCCGAGCGATCTCATCCGGCCACACGTGGTCTCGCAAGCTACCTTTCGGCCCGTTTTTCTGCGCCGCGCTTGAGATACTTCGGCCCGGATAGGCCGTGCCGGGTGCCGAAGAAGGCCCCGATCTCGCGCACCACGAGTTCTTGCTCGGCCGCCGTCAGCTCTGGGAAGATCGGCAGGGCGATGGTCTCGGCGGCGGCGCGCTCGGTCTCGGGCAAATCGCCTTTGCGATAGCCCAGATAGGCGAAGCAGGGCTGCAAATGCAACGGCACCGGATAATAGATCTCGGTGCCGATCTGCCGCTCCGTCAGATGCTGCCGCAATGCATCGCGCCGGCCATCGGGCACGCGCACGACGTATTGGTTCCACACGTGCCGGCGATGCGGCGCCGTGGTGGGCAGAGTGAGGACGCGGTCGAGGCCGGTTTCGGCGAACAGTTCGCTGTAGCGGCTCGCCCGGCGTTGGCGCTCGGCGGTCCAAGCGTCGAGGTGCGGCAGCTTTACGTTGAGGACTGCGGCTTGGAGACTGTCGAGCCGACTGTTGATTCCCAGCACCTGGTGGTGGTATCGCGGTTGCATGCCGTGTACGCGGAGCAGCCGTAGCTTGTCCGCCAGGTGATCGCGGTTCGTGGTCAACAGACCGCCGTCGCCGAATCCACCCAGGTTCTTCGTGGGGTAGAAGCTGAAGCAGCCGATATCGCCGATGCCGCCCGCGCGCTGACCGGCACAATCGGCCCCGATCGCCTGGCAGGCGTCTTCGATGACCGAGAGGTCGCGGTTCAGAGCCAGGTCTACCAGACCCGCCATCTCAGCACATTGGCCGTAGAGGTGGACCGGCAGGATCGCCTTGGTCTTGTCGTTGATCAGCCGATTCACCGTCGCGGCGCTGATGTTGAACGTGGCGGACTCGATATCGGCGAACACCGGGCGCGCGCCGAGCCTGGCCACCGCAGATGCCGTGGCAAAGAAGGTGTAGCTCGGCAACACGACTTCATCGCCCGGTCCGACGTCGAGGGACATCAACGCCAAGAGCAGCGCATCGCTCCCCGACGCGCAGGCGATCGCGTGTTTGACCAAGCAATACCGGGCCAAGGCCTGCTCCAACTCAGTGCAATCGGGGCCGAGCACGAACCGGCCCGAGGCGCAAACCCGCGCCAGGGCGGCCTGGATATCCTTCTCGATCGCGGTGTACTGCCGCCCCATGTCGATGAGCGGAACGGAGGCGGGCAGCGGCGGCCCACCGGCAGCCATCTTGGGCTTCGAATCGGCATTCGATTTAGACGTCATCGGTGATTGACCTAGGGTTGGCGATTTGCCCGCGTTTCCTCAAAGGGCGCGCTCAGCGAGATTGGACACTGCGAGGGCGGAACGGTAAGGGTTCTGAGCCCGCCGGTCAAGGTCGGCTCGGCGTCGTGCACATCAGGCTTTGTTCCCAGGCCACCCAGATTCCCCCGCAAACCTACTGAACCTGGCGCGCACCTCCGCCGCACCGCCTCAGCCGCTCATCGCACGGATGGCGCGGCTCGCCCGAACCTGCGTCAGGTGCCTCAGGGCCTCTCACTTTTTCACAATGCCGAGTTTGGCAAGCAAGCGGGGGACTTTGAGGACGTTTTGTCGCAGGGCGGCGGCGATGTTCTTCGCGCCCTCGGCACGCAAGGCGGCGATCACGCCGTTCCGCAGGCCGGCCAG
>DASZTS010000057.1:0-13298 GCA_035547915.1 Pirellulales bacterium
GTGAAAATCGAACGAGACTTCGCTACACTCTGTTGCCACGAGGCCGCCTCCATGCAAATGGCCAAAGTTGTTTGTGCAAGACCAACTTATGCCAGATGGAGCGGCCTTTTTCTATGGGGGCGGTGAGAAATGCGGGCTAACTGATCACCGAACCCCGTTGCCCAACCTATCTCCCGCCCTGCTATCACTTTACGCTGACCGTCACCACGCCCCATATCCACCCCGCCAATATCATTCGCGCCACGACGAATTCCTAGTGTGCGGCCCGCGTCGAACTATGCGGCTGCGGCCCCCAGCGCGCACCGCATGGGCCGACATTCTCTTCCGGTGGCATGGCCCATTCTCGCTCACTACGCTTAAGAGCGGTTGCTCCAGATCATGCAATCTTCTCCCTCCGACCGCGCGGATACCCCCTCTATGACGTCCACCATCGCCAAATCGGTCCTCCCGACCACCTGGAAGGTCCCCGAGATCTTTCGCACCCGGTTGGGCGAGAGCGCGGGGCGGCAGCGGTCGATGGCGGCCGACGGCCACCTGCTGATCGTGCTGCACGAATTGCCGAAGCCGACCGCGCATGAACGGACCGGCCGGCTCTTCTGGCGCGAGCCCGACGGACAATGGAAATCGAATTCCCAGGGCAGCGGCATCCAAGCCTTGAAGCGACATCTGACCGACTATGCCGACGAGGTGACACGGCTCGAAGGGCAGGTCGACCAGGCGGCCAGCGCCGAGGACTATTTCGCCGTGCTACAAGCCGCCGCGCCCCTGTTTCGCGCGGCCCGCAATATGCACGCCGCGCTCCAGCAGGCGCGCGAACTGACACCGGCGGATCGCGACCTGGTGTTGATGCGCGATCGAGCGGTGGAGATCGAGCGTGCGGCCGAGTTGGTCCATGGCGACGCCAAGAACGGCCTCGATTTCACAGTCGCCCGCCAGAGCGAGGAGCAAGCCCAGCGCAGCTACGAGATGGCCGTCTCGGCCCACCGCCTGAACATACTCGCCGCCATCTTCTTACCCGTCGCCACGCTGAGCGCGATCTTCGGCATGAACCTCGATCACGGCCTCGAAATCAACGGCAATCCCGCCGCCTTCTGGATAGTGCTCGCCGCCGGCTTCATCGTCGGCGTCCTCCTCACCGGCATCCTCACCAACGCCCCCACGCAACCCTCGACCCCAAGCGTTGCGCGGTCGTCGAAGAAGTTCCGGCGACGGTAGAAGACCATCCGTTTCGTCAATGCGCCGGTGGCTTGATTTCGAGGCCAAAGCGGGGGGCGATTGCGACGAGCTTGTCGATCTCCTCCTTGGTCGGCGGCAAGGCGGTCGTGGCGCCTTCGGCGAGTGGCACGCCGGTCTCGAAGAACATCTGCTCGAGGCCGGCAGGTGCGACCGAAATCAACATCCTTGCGGTCTGGCTGCTCTCGTTCTTGAAGGAGTGCAACGAGCCGACCGGCATGTTGGCGAACGTGCCGGCGTGCGCCACGATCCGTTGACCGTCGACGCGGATGGTGATCTCGCCTTCGAGGACGTAGAAGCCTTCTTCTTCTCGGCTATGGATGTGCGGTGGTGGGCCGCCGCCGGGAGGCACGATGGCTTCCCAGAGAGCATACTTGCCGTTCGTGTCCTCGCCGGTTGCCAGAAAGCGGTAAACGTCGCCAACAATGGCGAGGGTGCGGCCCTGGCGGGGGCTTCTGACGGTTGGGCTCATCGAATCTGTGTCCTTATTTCCGTTCAGATAGGTTACATACCACGAAGCCATGAGTCGGTCGGCGGCTGCCAGCACATCGGGATTGTACGGGTGACGACTCCTTCGGGAACGACGGATCGAGAGAATTCCCGCACCGGAAAGTGGCTGAGCAGCGTAGCCGAGCGATCGATTATCTTGCGCACGAAAATGCGCCCCCGCCAAGCCGCGAAGTTTGCCATCGATGGCAAATTTGCTTGGCAAATCAGCGCCGTTCGCCGTTGTCGGCCAGCTCGTTTTGCCATTGCTGAACGAGGGCCAGGGCGGCGAGCGGAGTGAGTTGGTTGATGTCGGTCTGCCGGATCTTGTCGAGCAGCGGATTCTCGGGCGGGGCGAAGAGCGTGAGCTGCAAATCGCCGCCGACGCGCAGCCGTTTGCGAGCCAGCTTGGGCCGGCCATCGCTGTCGAGATGTTCTTGTTCCAGCCGGGCCAGGATCTGCTTGGCACGTTCCAATACGTCGCGCGGTACGCCGGCCAGACGGGCGACATGGATGCCGTAGCTCTTGTCGGCGGCGCCGTCGACGATCTTGTGCAGGAAGATCACGCTCTCTTGCCATTCGCGCACCGCCACGTTGAGGTTCTTGACGCGCGCCAGCGACGTCGCCAGGTCGGTCAGTTCGTGGTAGTGCGTGGCGAACAGGGTGCGGCAGCCGAGCCGGTCGTGCAGGTATTCGACGATGGCCCAGGCGAGCGAGACGCCGTCGTAGGTGCTCGTGCCGCGGCCGATCTCGTCGAGGATGACGAGGCTGTGCTCGGTCGCCGTGTTAAGAATGCGGGCCGTCTCGGTCATCTCGACCATGAAGGTGCTCTGCCCGCGGGCCAGTTCGTCGCTGGCGCCGACGCGAGCGAAGATGCGGTCGGCCACGCCCAGCGTCGCCTCGCGGGCCGGCACGAAGCTGCCCATCTGTCCGAGGAGCGTGAGGAGCGCCACCTGGCGGATATAGGTACTCTTGCCGGCCATGTTCGGCCCGGTGATGAGCAGCATCCTGCCTTCGTCGTCTCCGGCCGCCACGTCGTTGGGCACGAAGGTGCCCTCGGGCAACCGCATGTCGAGCACGGGATGCCGCCCCTCGACGATCCGCAGTACCGGCTCGGCGACCATCTTGGGCCGGCAATAGCCGCGGTCGCGGGCCAGTTCGGCCAACCCGGCCAGCACGTCGACCTGCGCCAGCGCCGCCGCCGTGCTCCGCAGCCGCCGGGCCGCGGCCGCCACCAGCTCGCGCAGTTCGAGGAACAACTCGTGCTCCAGCTCCTTGGCCTTCTCGTCGGCCGTGAGCACCTTCTCTTCGTATTCCTTCAGCTCGGGCGTGATGTAGCGCTCGGCGTTCTTCACCGTCTGCTTGCGGATGTAGCTGGCCGGAACCTTGTCGCGGTTGGCGTGGGTGATCTCCAGGTAATAGCCGAACACGTTGTTGAAGCCGACCTTGAGGTTGGCGATGCCGGTGCGTCGACTCTCCTCGGCCTGATAGCGAGCGATCCACTGTTTGCCACCGGCCGCCAGCTCGCGCAGGTTGTCGAGCTCGGCGTTGAACCCGGCGCGCACGAATCCGCCCTCGCGACTGACGAGCGGGCACTCGTCCTCCAGCGCGGCATCGAGCTTGCCACGCACGTCGGGGCAGAGGTCGATCTCGCCCTCGAGCCTCGCGAGCAAAGTCGACGAACGGGCTGTCAGCTTGGCCTTGAGGGTCGGTAGCGTGCGCAGCGTGCGGGCCAGGAAACTGAGGTCGCGCGGCGTGGCTCGGCCCGTGCTCACGCGAGCCAGCAACCGCTCGACGTCGTAGATTCCCTTGAGCTGGCCGCGCAGTTCTTCGGCCAACTTGGGGTGCGCCAGGAGATCGGCCACGGCATCGAGCCGCTCCTCGATCGCCGGGATCGCGGTGAGCGGATTGGCCAGCCATTCGGCGAGCAAGCGGGCACCCATCGCGGTCACGGTGCGGTCGAGCACCTCCAGCAACGAACCTTCGCGACGGCCATCGCGCAGCGTGCGCGTGATCTCCAGACTGCGCCGCGTCGCCTCGTCGATTTCCAGCGACTCGCCCGGACGATAGGGCGTGAGCCGATCGATGTGGGCCAGCGACGATTTCTGCGTCTCGGTCAGATAATCGAGCACGGCGCCGGCGGCACGCAACGCGGCGACATCGCCGCCCCCGCTGGCAGAGTCGACGCCGAAGCCGAAGCCTTCGAGCGTCTGCGTGCCAAAATGCTTGGTCAGCGTATCGATCGCCGCCTGATGTCCGAACGCCCAGGCCGGGCGGCGCGTGACGACGAGCCGTTCGTCGAAGCGGCCGGGCGGCTCCGCTTCGTCGGCCAGCAGCACTTCGACGGGGGCGATGCGGGCCAGTTCGTCGGTCAGTCGCGCCTCGGGCACCTCGGCCGCCAGAAAACGGCCGGTCGAAAGATCGATCCAGGCCAGGCCGACCGGTTTTCCCGGCACGACCGCGGCCAGGTAGTTGCTCTCCTGCGGGTCGAGCAGCGCATCGTCGGTGACGGTGCCTGGCGACACGACGCGCGTCACCTCTCGTTTGACCAAGCCCTTGGCCAGCCGCGGATCTTCCACCTGTTCGCAGATTGCGGCCCGCAGCCCCGACGAGATCAACTTGCCCAGGTAGCTTTCGAGCTGGTGGTGCGGGAACCCGGCCATCGGCACGGGGTTTTCGCCCTTATCGCGGCTGGTCAGTGCGAGCCCGAGCACGCGGGCGGCGAGCTTGGCATCTTCGTGAAACAACTCATAGAAGTCGCCCATGCGGAACAGCAGGATGCAATCGGGGCAGGCTGCCTTCGCATCGAGATACTGCTGCATCATGGGCGTCACACCGCGCGTCGGCTTGGCTGTTTCCGACGGAGCAGACGTGGTTCGGGAAACGGCGGCCATGATGCGTGGTTTGGATGGATTCCGTGGGGCTATCGTTGCGTCAGCACGGCCCGATGCGGGCGGCTCGTCGCAGGACACCACACGGTAACAGACGAGCGGCGGCGCATGCTAGCCGATCGCAAGGCACGCGCAAAGAACGTGGCCATGTGGGCTCAGTCGCAGGATGCCCCGGCCGATGGCACGCGGCGGCTTCAACACATCGCTGGCTGTGGAGTGTGGCCGACTGAGAGGGGCGCTAACTGGCGTGAGACCTCGACGGCCAATTGGCGATAGTCGTCGGCGCCGTTCGAGCCGGGCGCGTAGTCGAAGATCGATTGACCGAAGCTGGGGGCCTCTGCCAAACGGATGTTGCGGCGGATGCGGGTGGCGAAGGGCTGCGCTTCCGACCAGCAGGTGCGGCCTGCGCGGCACTGTTCGAAGAAGGTCTCGACGTCGCGGCTCACTTCGCTGGCCAGACGCGTCGAGCCGTCGAACATGCAGAGCACCACGCCCGACAGCCGCAAACGCGGATTGAGACGGCGGGCAACCAGGTCGATCGTTTCGAGCAGCTTGCTTAGACCGTGCAACGCCAAGAAATGGGGCTGCAAGGGGATGAACACTTCGTCGACCGCCGCCAGTGCGTTGAGCGTCAGGATGCCGAGCGATGGCGGACAATCGACGAACAGGTAGTCGAACGAATCGCGATCCTCTTCGAGCTTGTCGCGCAAGATCAGCTCGCGGCCGACGACGCCGGCCAGTTCCACTTCGGCGGCCGCCAGATCGATATGCGAACCGACCAGCCAGAGGTGTTCTTGCACCTGCCGCCGCACGTCGGCCAGACGCACGTCGCCCGTCATCACGTCGTAGATCGAGCCTCCCTCTCGTCCCGGCTCGACCCCCAGGTGCAGCGTGGCGTGGGCCTGCGGATCGAGGTCGACCACCGACACGCGCTGGCCGGTGTCGGCCAACGCCGCGGCCAGATTGACGGCGGTGGTCGTCTTACCCACGCCCCCTTTTTGATTGATGATGGCGATCTTCCGCATCGGAACTCCTTTCCCGTGTGGTGAGGCGAGATTATACGCGGTTTGGGCAAACCGACCTAGCCGAGCTTGGCAGACCGGGGCGCGGCGGGTCGTTTTTCTTCCCGACAGGGCTGGCGTGCCTTACAATCAGGTAGATCCGGGCGGCCACCGAGTAGAACGGAATTGCCCTTGCACGAATACTTCATGCGTCTGGCCTTGCAGGAAGCCGAGCGCGCTCTCGAAGAAGACGAAGTCCCCGTCGGCGCCGTCATCGTGCACCACGAACGCGTGATTGCCGCGGCCCACAACCAGCGCGAGCAATTGCGCGATCCGACGGCGCACGCCGAGATGATCGCCATCACGCAAGCCGCCCAGGGGCTGGAGAGTTGGCGGCTCGACGAGTGCCTGCTCTACGTCACGCTCGAGCCCTGTCCGATGTGCGCGGGAGCCATCACCCAAGCCCGCATTCCCTGGGTGATCTACGGTGCGCCCGATCCGAAGGCGGGGGCCGTTCATACTCTTTATCAACTGCTGAGTGACCCCCGGCTCAACCATCGCTGTCAGACCGTCAGCGGCGTGTTGGGCGAGCCGTGTGCCGCGCTGCTCAGCGAGTTTTTCAGGCAGAAGCGGGCCCTGGGCAAGAAGTAGCCGCGCGGACGTGCGGAGACACTAATCTCCAGCCGGTCCGCATGGCCGACGGGCCGTTCACGAAGCGAAAACAAGAAGGCACGGAAAACATGGTCGACCATCGCCTTGCCCAGCAACTAGAGAAAGTGGCCCTGCGGGTCCGCCGCTTGCGGTTCTGGCGTGGTCTGGCGCTGGCCTGGGTGTTGGCCGCGGCGACGGGTTTGGCGCTGGTCGGTCTCGGCCAAGGCGCGGGCTGGCATGTGCCAAACGCGAGCGCGATCGTCTGCGGCATCGCGGTGTTGGTGGCGGTGGTCGGCGGGTGGTTGGCTCATACCTCGGCGCGCGACAATCACGCGATCGCCGAGCGCGTCGAAACGGCCTTTCCCGAGCTGAAGTCGTGTCTGCTCACGGCGCTCGAGCAGCGCCCCACGCTGCCCAACGGACGACTCGGCTTCTTGCAAGACCGCGTGGTCCGCCAGGCGCTCAACCACGCCTACGGGCACAGTTGGTCGCGCATCGTACCCACCTCGCAGATCGCCGGGGCTTTTCTGGCGAATGCCGTGGCGTTTGGCGTTCTGGTTACCGTGCTCGTGGGTCTCTCCTCGAAGTCGGCCGAGCGCCGCGCCGCAGTCGCTGCATTGGCCGAGCAACTGAACGGGCAGATCGATTCACTCGCCATGACCGTAGAGCCCGGTGACGCAGAGGTCGAACGGGGCACGAGCCTGCTCGTGCTGGCCCGCTTTCAAGGTCCGCAGCCAGCCACCGCGACGCTTGTGCAGACTGCCGTCGGCGGCGAGGCCGTGCGGCTCGGCATGGCCAAGAGCCTCGACGACCCAGTCTTCGGTGGTCGCATTCCGGTTGTCAACGAGCCGCTCGATTACCAGGTCGAGATGGCCGACGTGACCAGCCAGATCTACCACGTGATGGTCTTCGAATATCCCAAGCTGGTGCGGGCCGATGCCCGGCTCGAGTATCCGGAATACACGGAGATGGCGGCGAAGGTCGTGCAAGATGTGCGCACGGTCTCGGCCGTCGAGGGGACGCAGGTGACCTGGCTCTGCCATCTCAACAAGCCGGTCGTCTCGGCCACGTTGACCGAGGACGGCGGCGCGCCTGTCGAATTGGCCGCGTCGGCGGATGATCCGCTCGCGCGGCAAGCGACGTGGACGTGCGACAGATCGCGCAAGCTGCGATTGGTGCTCGTCGACGATCGCGGCCGCAAGAACAAGAACCCCATCGAACTGGCGATCCATGTGCTGCCCAACAAGCCGCCCGACCTGAAATTGGCCTTCCCGACGCACGACGTCGAGGTCTCGCCGCTCGAAGAGACCGATGTCAAGGCGACCGCCTGGGACGATTTTGGTTTGAAGCGATTCGGGCTGACGTACGCGCTCGCCGGAGCCGAACCGGTCGAGGTGGTGTTGGGAGAGAAGGCTGCGGCGAAGGAGCGTCGTGAGTTGGCGCACATCATCCGTCTCGAAGAGTTGCAGGCCGAGCCCGATCAGCTCCTGTCGTACCATTTCTGGGCCGAAGACGCCGGTCCGGACGGCGAGCCGCGACGCGTCGAGAGCGATATGTATTTTGCCGAGGTGCGCCCCTTCGACGAAATCTTCCGGCAGGGGCAGCAGCCGCCCGGCGGAGCACAGCAGCAACAACAGCAAGGGGGCGAGAATGCGCAGGCCGCCGAACAGTTGCTCAAATTACAGAAAGACATTGTCAATGCCACGTGGAAGGTGATCCGCCGCGAAACACGGCCCGAGCTGTCGGCCGGTTTCGGAGGCGACGTACAGTCAATCCACGAATCGCAGTCGTCGGCGCTCGAACAGGCGAGCAGCCTGGGTCAGAAACTGACCGATCCGCGGTCGCAAGCGCACGCGGCAGAAGTGAGCAAGGCGATGCAGCAGGCGATCGATCGATTGCAGGCCGCGCAAGATGGGCCGTCCGCCGAGCCGATGCGTGCCGCACTGACCGCCGAGCAGGCCGCCTATCAGGCGTTGCTCAAGCTGCGTGCTCGCGAGCACAGCGTCGTTCGCGGGCAACAGCAAGGCGGAGGTGGTGGCGGTGGACAGAGCCGTTCGCAGCAGCAGCTTCAACAGTTGGAGTTGAAGAACGACGAAAACCGTTACGAGACGCAGCGCACCGCCCAATCGCAGTCACAGTCGCCCGAGCAACGCGAGACCCGGCAGGTGCTCAACCGGCTGAACGAGTTGGCCCGCCGCCAGTCCGATCTGAACGAACGGCTGAAGGAACTGCAATCGGCATTGGAGGAGGCGCAGAACGAGGAACAGCGGGAAGAGATTCGCCGTCAGCTCAAACGGCTACGCGAGGAAGAGGAAGAGATCCTGCGCGACACCGATGAGTTGAAGGGCCGCATGGATCAGTCCGACAACCAGGAGCGCATGGCCGAGGCCCGCGAGCGGCTCGACGAGACGCGCGACCAGGTGCGGCGGGCCGGCGAAGCGCTGGCCGAGGAGAAGGTCTCGCAGGCGGCTGCGGCCGGCACCCGGGCCGAGCGCGATTTTCAGGAACTGCGCAACGATTTCCGTCGTCGGGCGGCGGGTCAGTTCGGCGAGCAGGTGCGCCAGATGCGCGATGACGCCCGGCAGCTCGACGAGAAGGAGAAGCAGATCGCCGAGCGTCTGGCCGACGACGGTGCGAAGCCCGGCGAACGGGGAGAGAAATCGCTGCGTGACGACAACCAACGAGACAAGGTTCCAACCGAACTGGCGCAGCAGAAGGAGCGGTTGGCAGAGCTACTGAACCAGATGCGCGAGACGATCGCCGAAGCCGAGTCGCCCGAGCCGTTACTGGCCGAGCAGCTCTACGACACGGCCCGCAAGATTCAGGAACAGAACCTCGACCAGGCCTTGCAGGCGGCCGAATTGTCGGTGCGGCGAGGTCTGACGGACGATGCCCGTGAGCAAGAGCGTATCGCCGGCAAAGGGATCGGTGAGTTGCGGCAAGGCATCGAGCGCGCGGCCGAGAGTGTGCTGGGTGACGACACCGAGGCCTTGCGACGAGCGCGCGAGGAGCTGGACCGCCTGAGCGCGGAACTGGGCGGCGAGATCGCTCGCAATCTCGGTGAAGATGAGCAGCCCGGCCCAGGCGACGATCAGGAATCGCCCGCGGCACCGCGTCGATCGCGTTCACCCGGCGAACGCCAAGGACCCGGTAATCGCCAAAGTCCGGGTGATAACCAAGAGCCCGGCCGCGAACGTGGCGCAGCGAACGAAAAGGGACAGTCATCCGCGGAGGATGGTCAGGAGACGGGCGAGCAAAATCCGCAAGGCTCGGGCCAGCAACGACCGGGACAGCAACAACAAGGCAGGCAAGAATCCGGCCGGGAAGGGCCAGACCAGGAAGGAGCTGGCGGCGAGGAATCAAATCAGCAAACGCCTCGCTCTGGCGGTTCCTCGCCGAGCCAGCAGGGCGGGCCCAACGAGTCGGGGCAGCCTGGCCAGGAGGGCCAATCAAACCAGCCCGGCAACCAGACGTCTGGCGGTCAAACGCCCGGTAACCAAAACCCCGGCTCCGAGCGCGGGCGAGGCGGAGCACGTGGTCAGGGCGGCAATCAACGCCGGGGTGAACGTCTGGCCGGTGGCACGCCGGCGGGCGCGGCCGACCCTACGGGCCTCGGCGGCTTCGATAATTTCCTCGATTCGGGCCAGCGTGCCCGAGCGCCGATCGCCGGCGAAGACTTCCGCGACTGGTCGGACCGCCTGCGCGACGTCGAGGAGATGATCGACGATCCCGAACTGCGCGCCCGTGCGGCCCGCATTCGCGAGCGCGCGAGAGACGTGCGCGGCGAGTTGAAGCGTCACTCGCAGTTGCCGAATTGGGATCTGGTGAAAGTCGACGTCCTGCGGCCGCTCTATGAGCTGCGTGATCGCGTGGCCGAAGAGCTGCTGCGTCGTACCTCGAAGGACGCGCTCTTGCCGCTCGATCGCGATCCCGTGCCGCCCAAATATTCGGAGAAGATGCGTCGCTACTATGAGCGTCTGGGGAGCGGCCGATGATCTTGGCCGAGGTGGTGCTGGGGGCGCGCGACTGGCTGGGGTGGGCGGCGGCCCTGACGACGGCGGCGTTCGTGGCGCTCCTCTGGTCTTATTGGCGGTCGGGCGCGGCGGCCGGCGTCCGCTTCGCCGCCGGCGCGCTGAAGACGGCCGGCGTTGTGGCACTGGCGGTCTGCCTGATCGAGCCGCTCTTCAGCGGCACACGGCCGCGGCCCAAGAGCAATCTTTTTCTGCTCGTGGCCGACAACAGCCGCAGCCTGCAAGTACACGACCACCATGGCCGACAAACGCGCGGCCAAGAATTACAGCAACATCTGGCGGCCGATGCGGCCTGGCTCACGCGCTTGGAGCAGGATTTCGACGTCCGGTCGTATTCGTTCGATTCGCACGTCGAGCCGGTGAACGACTTCAAGCAACTCGCGTTCGATGGCGACTCTACGGCGCTCGCCGGTGCGCTCTCGTTGCTGCATGAGCGCTTCGAGGGTCGACCCGTCGCCGGCGTGCTGTTGTTCACCGACGGCAATGCCACCGACGTGGGCAATGACTCTCGTTGGGAGGCTCTGCCACCCATCTATCCCGTGACGCTCGGCTCCGACGACGGGCTGGCCGACGTGAGCGTGCCGCGTGTGTCGGTCAGCCAGACCAATTTCGAGTCGGCCCCCGTGACGATTGTGGCGGAGGTCGAGGGTCACGGCACCGGCGGCAAGGGGCTCGTGCTCCGCGTGCTCGACGAGAACGGGAAGGTCGTCGAACGTCGCGAGGTATCGAATTACGTCGACGGCAAACGGCTCGTCGAGCGGTTCGAGCTGCGGCCGGAGCGGCCGGGCATCAGCTTCTACACGGTGCAAGCGGCGCTGGCAGGCGAAGAGAAGTTGGCCGACACGCCGGAAAAGTCGATCGAAGCCACGCTCATCAACAATCGCCGGCTGGCGATGGTTGACCGCGCCGGCGGCCCTTACCGCATCCTCTATGTGTGTGGACGGCCGAACTGGGAGTTCAAATTCCTCCGCCGAGCCCTGGAAGAAGACAACGAGCTCAACCTGGTCGGCCTGGTGCGTATCGCCAAGAAGGAACCGAAGTTCACCTTCCGTGGCCGGCCGGGCGAACGTACGAACCCGCTGTACCGTGGCTTCGGAAACCAGGCCGACGAGCAGGCCGAACAGTACGACGAGCCGGTGCTCATCCGGCTCGGCCTGTCCGACGACGACAAGGACGAACTGAAGGGCGGGTTTCCCAAGGGGGCCGAAGATCTATTCCGCTACCACGCCTTGATCTTCGACGACATGGAAAGCGGCTTCTTCACGCACGACCAGATGTCGCTCGTGCAACAATTCGTCAGCCAGCGCGGGGGCGGGTTCTTGATGTTGGGCGGCCCCAACAGTTTCGGCAACGGCAAGTATCAGCGCACGCCCGTCGGGGAACTGTTGCCCATCTATCTCGACCGCGGCTCGGCGACCGCGTCGGACGACACCTACCGACTCTGGCTCACGCGCGAAGGCTGGCTGCAACCGTGGGTCCGCCTGCGCACGACCGAGACCGACGAACAGCAGCGGCTGGACGAAATGCCACCCTTCAAGATCGTAACGCAGGCCGGCGCCATCAAGCCCGGCGCGTCTGTCTTGGCAAGCGTGCGAAATCAGGGCGGCGAGATGCTGCCGGCCCTCATCGTGCAGCCGTTCGGCCGCGGCCGCGCGGCGGCGCTCACCGTGGGCGACCTCTGGCGCTGGAACCTGCATCGCAAGGAAGGGACCGAGAGCGACCTGGAAAAGGCCTGGCGACAGACCGTCCGCTGGCTGGTGGCCGACGTTCCACAGCGCGTCGAGGTGGAGACCGAGCGTCGCAAGGACGATCCGAACCAGGGCACGCACATCACGGTGCGCGTCCGTGACAAGCTCTTCGAACCGCTCGACAACGCATCGGTCGCAGTACACGTCACGACGCCCGAACGACGCACCATCGAGTTGACGGCCGAGCCCAGCGAACAGTCGGCCGGCGCCTACGAGACGAGCTTCGCCTCGCGCACTCCAGGCGCCTATCGGGCTAAGGTGGTGGCGAAGGCCGAAGACGCCAGCGAGATCGGCCAGCGAGAGACGGGTTGGACCGTCGAACCGTCCGTCGAAGAGCTCCTCACCCTCAAGCCCAACCGCGAGCTGCTGTCGCGGATTGCCGAATCGACCGGCGGCGAAATGGTTTCGGCCGATGGCCTAGACGCTTTCGTCTCTGGCCTCCCCAACCGCAAAGTACCCGTGACCGACACCTGGACCTACCCACTCTGGCACCAATGGCCCGTCTTCCTCCTCGCCATCGCCTGCCTCATCGGCGAGTGGGGCCTGCGACGCGCGAAGGGCCTGCCGTGATGTAGACGCGGCGGCTCGCCGTGTCTTGTAGTCAACCGACAAACATTCCCACCCGAATGAACGTCAAACGCCCATCGCCTTTCAATTCTCGTCGCCGCCTCAAACGGCGTACAGCCTCCGCTCGAATTTACACGAATCACGCCGCGACGCGGCGAGCCGCCGCGTCTACATTCACGCCTCATGCTCCGCCGTGAGGGGAGCGCGTCGTTGGAGAGAAAACCGGCCAGCTTGCCGCGCCGCTCTGGCGCGAGGGGACGCTCGAAGTTTCGGCATCGGAGGGCGAGATTACTCTCAGCGACGACCTGGGCGATCTGAGCCTCCGGAGGAGGAGTTGGAGACTCAACAGATCAGGCCGTCGATGGGGGGTCTTCATCTCCGGCAGTTTGGGAGCACCCGTCGCGGGCACGCCGGCCGAAGCGAGCGCAAACCCTGCTAGCCCCGCCAGCCGGACGGCGGTGAAAGACAATCGGGGCGGCCGGAACATGAGCGTCTCGTCCGAACAGAACGGTACCCAATTCTATCATTCGCCGTCGGTCCGTCCCAGCAAGGGGTGCATAAGGGGATTTGTTTTTTCGCTGCCCTGGGCCAGTTGACCTGGGGAGTGAGCAAAGGTGCTGGGCTTGTCGCAGCCACTGGTTGAGCCAGCGCTCCGGAACAGCGTGTGGTAGTTTGTCCCTCGCACTTCCC
>DASZTS010000058.1:0-46952 GCA_035547915.1 Pirellulales bacterium
TCCGGAACAGCGTGTGGTAGTTTGTCCCTCGCACTTCCCAGCCCACCTAACTTCCGGTGGAAGCGCCAAAAATTACGCTAACTCTCCGATTGACACGCGCCGGGCGACCTGCTCCGCGCGCAATTCCCCTTATGCACCCCCTCGTCGTTGGCGGATTTCATTGACGTAGCATCGTTTGCCCCGTTCCTCTATGATCCCCGCGTCTCGTCAGGGAGGACGGACCGTGAACACGATCAAGACTGTTTTTCTCGCTGCGCTGTTGTCCGCCGCCGCTTACGGCGTGTATGTGGGCGTGACCGGATCGCCCCCCAATTTTGGACATCGGCGCAAATCGCGTGACTGGGAGGAAACGGCCGCCGATCGCGTTGCCGACGACGATCAATCTGGCTTGTCGTCGGCGCCGTTGGTCAGCGTCGATACAGGACCACCACCGATCGGTGGCGGTCCCGCGTCGGTGCCGCCCGCTTCGTTCACCGACCCCAATCCTGGTATGACGGGCGCGGGTGTGAACCAGTCCGGATCGCCATTAGCGGGCGAAACGGGGCTCGATCAATACTCGTCCACCCAACGCTATCCGTCGGGTGGTGCGCCAGATGCGGCGACACCGGGCGTGAGGCCCGCCGGTGGTGATACCCTCCCGCCCGCCGAAAGCCAGCCCAGCGGAGCGCCGCCGGGCGGCGAGATGGCCGCGGGATACGAAGAACCGCATGCCCAGGGCCAGAATGGGCACGCCGATTTCGCGGCCTTGATGCAATCCGTCCAGTCGTTGCTGGTGCGGGATCAGATTGCCGAGGCTCACCTGGAGTTGTCGGGCTGGTTCGGCTCACCGGATTTCTCGGCCGAGGAAAATGCCCAGCTCACCGACCTCCTCGATCGGCTGGCGGGCACCGTGATCTACTCCCGCCAGCACCTCCTCGAACGGCCCTATGAAGTCCAGCCCGGCGACACGCTCGACCGTATCGCCGACGCCTACGAGGTGCCCTGGGAGTTGCTGGCCAACATAAATGGCATTCGCGATCCACGCGCCGTGCGTCCCGGCGATACGTTGAAGGTGGTGAAAGGCCCCTTCGACGCCTACATCAACCTCGCCAAATTCCAGCTCTATCTCTTCCTGGGCAATCGCTACGCCGGCCGGTTCCACATCGGCATCGGCAAGGACCAGGAAACGCCGGAAGGAAAGTTCGTCGTGCTTCGTAAGATCACGAACCCAACTTATTACGGCCGTGGCCAGCCCGTCATCGACAAGGACGATCCGAACAACCCGATGGGTGAATACGCCATCGACCTCGGCAACAGCATCTGGATTCACGGCACGAACGACCCGCAAAGCATCGGTCGCGCCGACTCACGCGGTTGCATTCGGCTCGCCGATCGCGACATCAAAGACATCTTCGAAATCTTGACTGTCAAGAGCGATCGCTCGTCCGGTTCCTACGTACAGATCAAGCGGTACTAGGGCCTGTCGTATCGGCAGTTGGGGCTTGCGCTCGGAGCAACACGCAGTCTTCGCTCCAGCGTGGCACTGGTAGATTTTCGCGGCGGCCGTTATAGAAACGCTTTTGCCACGAAACAAAGGCGTTCCGCTCCATGTACGACCGTTCGACGCTGCTCTCCCTGGTCCGCAACAAGGCTCTTCGCTTCGGCGACTTCACACTCGCGTCCGGCAAGAAGGCGACCTACTATCTCGACGGCAAGCAAGTGACCCTCGACGCTGCGGGGGCTCGCTTGGTCGGCGAAGGAATTCTCGACCTGCTCGCTACCGACCTGCCCGCCGCCGTGGGCGGCATGTCGATCGGCGCCGATCCCATCACCGCGGCGGTGGTGACGATGGCGGGTGTGCGCGGGATGTCGCTGGCCGGCTTCATGGTTCGTAAGGAGCCCAAGGGGCACGGTACGCAGCGATTCATCGAAGGCCCCGTGCGACCGGGCGACCGCGTAGCCATCGTGGAGGACGTGGTCACCACCGGTGCGTCATCGTTGACTGCGATCGAGCGGGCGGAGGAATTCGGCCTCGCCGTGACGCGCGTGATCGCCATCATCGACCGCATGGAAGGCGGCGCTGCGGCGTTTGCCGCACGGGGCTACCCTTTCAGCAGTCTGCTCACGATCGCCGACTTCGGAATCACCCCGCCCGCTTGACGAGTCGATGGAAACCTCGCTACACCGCGAATTGAAGCGTCGCTACGCCGACCCCGATAACGCGAGGATCGAGGTACGGCATGGCCGCTTCCGCATCGATGCCGTGCGAGGTCGCCAACTCGTCGAAATCCAACACGGTTCCTTGGCCGCGATTCGCGATAAGATCCGCACGCTGCTGGCCGACCATCGCGTACTCGTCGTCAAGCCGATCGTCGCGAGCAAACAGATCGTCAAACAATCGAGCCCGACCGGCGAGATCATCGGCCGGCGTTTGAGCCCCAAGCGAGACACGCTGCTCGCCATCTTCGACGAGTTGGTCTATTTCACGAGCGTCTTTCCACATCCGCGGCTGACGTTGGAGGCAGTGCTCGTCGAAATCGAAGAGTGGCGGTATCCCGGCCACGGTCGGCGAAGGCGTTGGCGTGCGGACGATCATGTCGTCGCCGACCAAAAACTGTGCCAGGTTCTCGGCTCCTGCCAACTCCGCAAGGCGGCCGATCTCCGCATACTGTTGCCGAAAGATCTGCGGCGACCGTTCCAAACGGCCGACCTTGCCGCGGCCCTATCGGTGCAACGCCACGTCGCGCAGCGCATCGCCTATTGCTTGCGCAAGACCGGTGCCGCGCGCGAAGTCGCCAAAGTGGGCAACGCCCGCATCTATAATTGGCGTACTTCCGCGTCCCGCCGACGCGCGGCTTGAAAGACCGACAAACTTTGGCCGTCTTTCCTGGCGAGTCTCTCAAAAACCTCTTCGCGCACGTAACGGCTGGCACAATCGTTGCAGACTCGTGGTTCGCGAAAGCGCGGCCCCCTTTTTTGAGCTACGTTTGTGCTGGGTGGCTCGATCGCGGCCGCCGCATGCCATCTTTCTATGCACGGGATGCGGAAATGAACTACGCCGAAACACTCGTCTACGTGGCGGCTAATTCGCCGCCGATTTCGCCGGTTAGGGCGGGATGCACGACGCTCGTCATGAGCGAAGACCGTGAATTGCGGCCCCATCGCGAACGCGAAGTCGTCGCCGATTGCGGTCGTGCCGAGCGGCGCTGCGGCAAACGCGCCGCACCCTGTGCGGGTGGCCGTTCGTCGTGTAAGGCGTGACGAACGGTCCGTTCGTCATTCGCCGGCCTACTCGTCTACTTTCCCTGCTCGGGCCGGGAGAGCGGCTTCCAGATAGCGCCAGTTCTTGATGAACGAAATCACGTCGGCCATGTCCTGAAGCGGAATGTTCTTTTCCAATCCTTCGGGCATGAGGGAGACTCCATTGGAGCGGATGTCCTCGATGTCGCCACGGGCGAGTGTGAGCACTTTCCCTTCCGGTTGTTTGAGGGTGATCGAGGACGCCGTCTCGGCTGAAATCACACCGACCACCGATTGGCCGTCGGCCGTGGTCACCGAGTAACTGACATAATTGTTGTCGATCGCTCGGTTCGGTTCGAGGATGTCGACCAGAATCTGCCCCAGTGTCTTGCTGCGTAAATCGGCAATGCTAGGCGCCACGTCGACGCCCAGCGTGCCGATGCGATGGCACGTCGCGCAATTCTTTTGGAACACTTCGCGGCCGTGGCGTGGGTCGGCCGGCAGATCGAGTGCAGCGCGGTATTGCCGGACTACCTCGGCTCGTTCGGGCGGTTCGACCGCGGCGAATAGTTCTTGCGCACGCGCTCGCAATTGCGCGTCGGCGTGTTGGAGTAGCCTACTCGTTTGCAGTGGATCAAGTTCCGATGCCTTCAAACGCCCGGCGGCGATCTCGTCGAGCAATCGGCCCACGCGGTCGGGGCGCGCCAACAGGGCGTTCAGCACGGCGCGTCGGACGGCAGACGTCTGCCGATCCAAAACGGTGATCAGCAGGTCTGTCACCTCGGAACCGGAATGCGCCGCCAGCGCGGTCACGGCCTGGAGCCTGAGCGATTGATTCGGTTCACTCTCAATCACGACAGCCAGCGCCGGGATCGCGAGCGCATCGTCGCCAAATTGTAAAAGGGTGCACGCTTGTTCGCGCATCGCAACATCGGCCGCCGTGTCGCGCAGCAGGCCCGCCGCTTGTTGAAAAATCGCGTCGGCCGTGTCGCGAGCCCGAGTATCTTGAGCGAAGCGGCCAACCATCGCGCTCCACTGCAAGCCGCGGGCCTGCATGCCGAGGGCCATTCCGGCCAAGATGGCCATCCGTCGCGGCAGAGATGACGATCCCTGCGATGCCAAGCTATGCAGCACGCCGGCCACCTCGTCCGCCTGACGACGTGCACCGACCAGCCGGGCTATCTCGCCCAGCAGGATATCGATCCCGGCGGGCGACTGGCGAATCGAATTCAAACGCGAGAAAAACAGCACCAACAAATCGTGCGGCCGATCAGGAACCGCGGTGAGCACGGCGCGGCGCGTCCAAGCGTCGTCGGCGCCGGCCAAGCCGATCTGGACCAGCGCCGGCAACACATCATCGCTTCGCGCGGCCCCCAAGCTAAGTGCCACTTGGAAACGCAACCGGGCGTCGGGGTCTCCGGCCAACTTGACGATGCGGCCTCGTAGATCGGCGTTTTCCGCGAGCAACGTCTCCGACAGCAGCACGGCGGCCTCGCGCACGCGCGGGTGGCGATCGTCGAGCGCCTCGCGCAGCATCTCGGGCGGTAGCTGGCGCCAGCCATGCAAGGTCCATAGCGCCTGCACGCGGGCGGCAGGCATTTCTGCGCGGCGCGCGATGGCTTCGACAACCGCTTTCGCTTGCCGCCATTGATGTTCGTACATAAGCCGCGCCGCCGTGTTGCGATACCACGGATTTCGATCGGCCAACAGCGGTGCCAGCTTCTCGGGTCCGGCCTGGCCAAGCTGGGGAGCCGCCGGCCGTTTTGTGGTCCCTTCTGCTACGAGCCGATAGACGCGGCCGCGATCATCGCCGAAGCGCAGATCGGGCCGTGATTTCAATTCATCGGGAACGAATTGGGGATGCTCGATCACCGCGCGATACATATCGACGACGTACAGGGCTCCATCGGGCCCCGTCTCCAGGTTCACCGGCCGGAACCAGCTATCGGCCGTTGCCAGGAACTCGGCACCCTCGCGCTCCGGCCGCCCGACGAACGTCGCTCCGGCGGGCTCGAGCACTTCGCAGTGGACGAGATTACCCGTGGGCTCGCAAGTGAAGCCACAGCCGTAGAAACGTTCGGGCAAGGCGGCTCCTCGATAGACTTCGGCTCCGCAAGCGGCCGTGAACTGTCCCGCGTGCAAGATCGAAGTCGTCCAGGCCGAACTGAGCGGATAGACGTGCGAGTTGTCGCCCGCGGCTGCCACATCGTTGACGACGGCCGGCACCGCCAACAGCGGATTACGAGCGAGGTAGCGATCTTCGAGCACGACATGCATGAGCGGATTGCGATTCGAGCAGAGAAAGCGATTTCCGTAATCGTCGAAGGTCATGCCGAACTGGCCGTTGCCTGCTACGGCTTCGCAATCGCCGCGGAGCGGCTCGAAGCGGAAGTCGCGGCCGCTGAGCGACACTTCGCGACGCGTGCGCGACCAGGTGCTCGTGATCATGCCGCCGCGCAGCCCGCTCGCGACGTAGATGAAGTTGTCGAGTGCGAATCGCGGATGGTTGGCCCGGAGCTGCGGATTCTCCTCGGCAAAGCCCGTGAACCATGTTTCTCGCAGGTCCGCCTGGCCGTCTCCGTCGGTGTCCTTCATCCACTCGACGCGTCCCGAGAAGGTCGCAATCACTCCTCCGTGCCAGGGCTGGATACCGGTGGCGAACAGGAGCTGGTCGGCAAACAGGCTGGCCGTCTCGAAGCGTCCGTCGCCGTCGGAGTCTTCGAGCACCTTGATCCGCGAGAGCGGCCGTTCACCCGGCGATGGCCCGTTCGGATAGTCGCCCATCTCCACCACCCACATGCGGCCGTCTTCGTCGAAACGGATGGCGACCGGGTCGACGACTTCCGGCTCGGCGGCAGCCAGTTCGATCTTTACGCCGGGCGCGAGCTTGAAGTGGGCCAGACTCTCTTCGGGTTCCAAGGGACTGCGAATCGCGGACACCGCGTCGCCCTGCGCCGCTGCCCGCGGGAGACACAAGACGGTCGAAAGGGCCAGTGGCATGAGGCCCAAGATGAGGCGGAGTTGTCGAGTAGCCATAACTTTGTGACCGAGTGGAACCCGCATCTGCTTTTGTGACCGTTCCGAATCAGCGTAAGCCCGTCGCCCTGCCGGTGCAATGTGACCCAGTTGCATGACGAGCCGTGCCGTTCGGTGCACAAGGGTTGCGGCCACGCTAGGCCGGCACCACGCCTCTCGTGCCGCCGGACCACCCGCGGAAGCCGAACCGACACGACGCCGGTCCGGTGTTCCGCTCGATTTGCCAACGATCAGCTCTTGGCTTGGGAGGGGCGATTGCGGGAAGGCGCCGAGCGAGATGTGTATCGAAAGGGCGCGTCGCGGAATTGGCCTTATCGCGCCTAGGGCAGCGGCGTTAGGTCGACGCGGCGGAAGAAGATTTCGGCGCCGAGCGACTGCAAACCGATCTTTCCGTGCTGAGGTCGAGCGGCCGTGCCGATGTTGACCGTCTCGCCGTTGAGGCGCGTGGTTATGGTATCGCCCTGGCACACGCACTCCAGCGTGTTCCATTCACCGACGGGACGTTCCAGTTCGTCGGCACCACGAAAACCTTTCACATCGGACCAATGCGAGTCGCGATGGGTGCGGCCGACAAACCCTGTGGAGACCGTCGTCAGCGGAGCGCCAGGTTTGTACATGAGCAGCACGAGGTGTTGTTTCCCTTTATCGATCTCGCGACGATCCGCCTCGACCGTCAGACTGGGGATGCCCACGTGCTGCTCCCCGAAGAACACAAAGTCCCCAGTCGCTCCTTCCTTGATCTGGCACTTGATGGCGACGCGACTCTGCGGATCGGCGGCGATCCCGGTGAGATGCAGCAACACGCCGCTGGTACGGGTCTTGTCGGCACGCGAGGCCCAGGTCTTGTCACCCCATCGATATTCGATGGTCAACACATAGTTCTCGAACGATTGCTTGGTGAATATGAACCCATCGTTCTCGCCGGAGATACGCAGCACGCCGCCGTCCACGGAGAACACTTGATTCGGATCACGATTGAAGCCGATCGCCTTATTCCCCTTCTTGGGCGGCCCCAGCCAGCTACGAAAACCCGTCAGGTCGCGGCCGTTGAACAACCGCACGCACTGCGAGCGCTTTTTGGGGTCGCTTGGCAGCGCGGAAGGCTCTGCGATCGGCGCCGTTTTGTCGGCCGGCGCCGCGATACTCGTCGCTGACGTCTGCGATGGATTCGTCGCCGAAGCGTCACCCACGCTGGCGCTGACGTCGGCGGGCGGCAAGACGGCATCGCTGTACTTCATCCCGACCGCCACGATGACCGGAGCCACAATCGTAGCGAACAGGCAGCTCACTACCTTCGCGGTCCAGCCTTCCGCCCAATGGCTGATCCAATCAATCATGGTCACCGCACGCGTCTTTGCTGACATCGCGCCTCCCGACGACAAATGAACCGCTATAAAAACATAGTTCGAGAGCATGTCGCAAATCGCCGGGTTAACGCGATTTCATTGAAGCGCGCCCGCAAATTCGATTTCTTCAGCATCTTGGCTTGGGCCGTACGAATTCGGGCAGCGCACCGCTTGCTTTGGCAGGGGGAGGACTACTGCCCTGGTCGAAGACAGGACACCTTTAAAGCAACCGGTAAGCCCGGCTCGAGCGCCCAAAGATCGGCGTTTAGCGGCCGATGTTCGCCGACGATGCTTCGGCGTCCGGCCTTGTGAGCCGCCTTCAGCGCAGGTCGCTCGTGAGCGACTCGTCGAGGGCGGGACACTCGTGCGACTGGCCGGATGCGAGTCGTTCGGCCAGTACATCGTGTGCCACACGCATCGCGGCCACGGTATCGGGGCACCGGCCGGCAACGTCGTTGATTTCCCAACGATCGTCGGGCTTGGTGTAGAGTTCGAGTGGTGTTTCCTCGCCAGCAGCGTTCGCTGGGGGGATGCGCAGGTACCAAGCCGGAGTGCGGAACGCTCTCTCACCGCCCCGCCCTACGAGGCAAATACCCTCGCGCACCGCCGTAACTTCGTTGCGCACGACCGGCAGTAGATCGCGGCCGGCCGAATCGATCTCGGCGCCAAGGCTGGCCACCGAACAAAGGGTCGGCATCAGATCGGACGGTTGCACGAGGCTTTGGGTACGAGCGGCCGCGCCGAGTCGATCGGGAAAGCGCATCAACCAGGGTGTTTGCACCAGCTCGCCATACAAGGCTTGATCGGTGTCGCCAAATCGACTGTTCCGGCCGAGCGGAAAACCACGTGCACCGAGCACGATCAATGCCGTTTCGTTGGTGAGCCGTGCGGCATCGAGCTGTTCCCACAATCCACCCAGGCATTCGTCGACAAGGCCGACCTGACCGGCATAGGCCTGGCAGAGGCCCCACAATTCATCCGGATCATCATCGGTAGCAAGTGCGCGGCACGGCGGCTCGACGATGAGCGGCGGAGGGGCCTCACCATCGTCCGCATACCCCTCTCGAAAGTGATAGGGAGCGTCCCAGGCTCCCTCCAACCCGCGGCTGTGTAACCAGAGACAGAATGGCCGCCGAGCGGTTTCCAAAAAATGAGCCGCCGCTGCGAACAACCGCGCGGCTTGCGTGTCGTCCGTTGTCGCAGCCAATTCCGTCGGTCGTGGGTCACCCGTTGCAACTCCGACGCGAATCACTGCATCGAATTCCGCCGTCCACGGGTGATCGGCGACGAGCGGCTCATCGGTCAGACACGTAGTGGCGTAACCGGCTTGATTCAGCCGAGCCGGGAGAGGCAATACAACGCGGCCTCCGTGTCGTTCGAGCGGGTGAGTGCCGCTCCACCAGCTTTCATAGAGTTGGTGCAGATCGGGCTGGTCGACATACGCCTGGTCGAACAGATAGCTGTCGGCGGCGAGACGGTTGAAGTGCGGCGTTGCCACCCAGGCATTGCCGTAACACCCGAGAAAACCGGCGTGCAAGCGGTCGACGACGACGACGAGCAGATTCATGCCAGGGTGTATGTCGCTTTGATCGCTTCGCCGTCAACGAGCAGACCGTGTCATCTCATGAAAAAATCTTGGCTGAACCACAAAACGCGACTCAGGCAGGAAAATCGGCGTTTCACGGCCGATTTTTTCCAGAGTGCTCCGGCGTCAAAGTTTGGTCAGCCGTCCTTACCGGTTATACCGCGCGGGGCCGGTTGCATGAAGTTTGCGGGAGCTGACGGGCGACTAAGTGACTACGGAGGAGGTTCGTCGCCGTGGCAAACGCATGTTCTCGTCATAGCCCGATGCCCCGTTGGTATGCTGGAATCTGCATCCTCGTGTCTGCCGTGGCGATGGGGGCCGCTCGCCCAAAAACGCCGCAGCCGCCTGCGGCCCCCGTAGTCCGCACCAACGGCGTGCCTTATCCCGTTGGACGCTTTGCCAAGCCGACGTACGGTCCCGACTACGGTTATGGTTGGGTCGGAGGCGGAGCGCCGAGTCGGCGAGGTGAGCCGCGGCGAGCCAACGAGGGGGTATGGGGGCGCGATTATTCAGGAGTGGTCTACCACCGCCGCGTCTGGCCTAACTGGTGGCACGGACAGCGCGAGCAGGGCGGCACCGGCGCCTATCGTCCCGATGGGCTAAAGCTCTTGCACCGTTAGGTCATCATCCGAGCAGAACGGTTCTCGACCGTCGATCTGTGATCGATTGGACGCGTTTTTCAAGGCTGGCGGTCACGCGGAGTTGCAGATCCCCGACGAGGGGTCGTCGCTGCAGGCCAATCGCGTAGGTCCGGCTGACGGACGTGCTACAATGCCGTTTATTGCCGGACACCCGCCGCGAGACCTGTATGTCGGAATCCGTCCGCACCGCCGCACATGGTGATCGCCGGGCCATTGCCGGCCCGGACGGAGCGGCTGCGTCGCAGAAGAAGCGGCACTTCTTGCAATTCACGACGCGCCAGTTGTTGCTCTTGTCGGCGGTCTCGGCCCTGCTGTTGGCCATCGTGACTCCGCGAATCCACAGGATGTTTCGGTCCTGGGAGACAGAGGAAAAGAGCCGCAGGATTGAGGCCGCTAACCAGGACGTGATCGTCGGCATTCAAGTGAACGACGTGTCGCTCGTTCAGCGTGGATTGGAGGCGGGTGCGCATCCGGATCTTATGCCCGGCCAAGCCCGCGAGAGCCTGCTCTTCACCTGTATTACCAAGGGCCGGCTCGCGCCGATGAAGTTGCTCCTCGACTTCGGGGCGGACGTCCACAACGGTGCGCCGCTGGTTGCCGCGGCGGCCTGCGATCAACCGCCAGAAGTTCGCTGCCGGATGGTTCGGTTTCTCGTTGCCGCGGGCGCCGATCCGGAAAGAAAGCGCGGAAACGATGACGCAATGGACATTGCCGTTCACCGCTCAGACGGCAAACTAGGAGATTTGTTGCGGGAATTTGGCCTCCCCTACGGCCCACGAGAAATGGCTGCGTTCGACCGTCTGGATGAGCTACGGCAGGCCGTCGGCAACGACCCCGAATTACTAACGCAGCGATTCAAAAGTCACTGGGCGACGAAAGGACCAGCCGATGAGCCGACCCTCCTGGCCATTGCGCTCTACAGAGGCTACCGAGAGATGTCGCTCTTCCTCATCGACGCCGGGACGCCGCTCGATACGAAACAACACTTGGGTCGCACCCTGCTGCACGAAGCAGCGCATGGCGGCGATGCCGAGCTTATCCGTGTGCTTATTGCCCGCGGATTGGACGTGAATGCCGCTGACGAGCACTGCCAGGATATTCCATTGGAATTTGCAGCAGGCTACGACAAACGAGAGGCGGTTGCCGCGCTTATCGAGGCCGGAGCTGACGTGAACTATCAGGAGAGCAGTGGCCGCACATTTCTGCACGGGGCCGTGAGGGGCAATCGCGTAGAAGTCGTGCAAATGCTGCTGGCCGCCGGCGCCGATCCGACGATTGCAGACAAGAAGGGCGAGACACCCTTGGATGTCGCCCGGGCGCAAAACCCAGCGATGATTGATTTGCTAGAGCAGGCCGCGGCACGGTTGTCGAAAGAGCACTGAAGGCGCTAACAATCCTCTCTTTGGGCGCCGCGATGACCAGCCATAGTGCTCCCCCTCTAGATAACTCCGAACCTTACGCCGCGTTATCCTCTGCCATGGACGAGAACCCGTACAAGGCGCCGAAAGAAGAATCGATCGTGAAGGCGACCGCCGACTGGCTACGCGCGGCCTTCGTCGCCACATGGATCGCGCTCGTCATCGCCGTGCTGCTTTGGGTAATTTTCAGGATGCCCAATTCTGCGGCATCCCGCTAGGCAGTCGTTTCAGGATTTTTACTTGACGGAGTGGTAGCAACGCAGGGGTTCGGACACCACTGTCGGCACGGGTAGCGAGATCGTCCGCCCTTTGGTTACAGCAGACCACATTTCACCTAGTTTGGACGGGGCGCGGTCCGCGCGGCCAGATACTAGCTGCCCAAGGCTGTTCTTATGGTGCGGAGGCTGATGGTGCGTTGGCCGATGGGTAGGCCCCCGGCGGCGGCTCGGGCATCGGCTCAGGCGGGGCCGGCGCGGCACCTGCTTCGGTCTCGATCGAAGACGCCGTGGGGATCCGTGCAAACTCGGGGACCGGTCCAGACTCCACGTCTTTCGCGGTCGGTACTTCGGCTGCAACGGGACCTGGAGATGCTTCGGGGGAGGGAGCGTTATAAGACGAAGGAACGGCCGCGACTTGCCCACTTGCGACACTGGGGCAATAGCCCGCCGGAGCCGGTGCGTCTACTGGCATTCCCGGAGCGGTTCCCGTGGCGGGACAGGCAGCGTACGGGCTATAGCCCTGGGGAGCCACACACGGCGGAGCAGGCGCGGCTACTGGCATCCCCTGAGCGGCTTCGACGGGAACCGGATACGAGAGGGTCGGGGGTGGTACCGTACTGGTGGTTGCCTCGACGGTTACGACCTGCGAACCCAAAAGCTCCGAGCCGAGGACAAGCATGGCAAGACCGCCGATAAGCATCGGCATCGGTGCCGTACAGAGCCCTGTGATGGCCCAGCCGTGCCCGACGAGTTGGCCATCGCGGCGATTGATGACGACCAGCGCCACCACCCCCAATACCACCGACAACAACCCGCCGAGCGCCAAGCTCGACAGGTGCGTGCCCAGCACGGCGATCAAGATGGATTCGTCCGAGTCGAGCATACCGAGGAACAGGTACACGATCGGCAACATGACGAGCAACGCGAGCGCGACGATGCCGAGCACGCCCGACGCAACGGCCAGCCGCGACCGCGGTCTGCGGCGCCGCAGAGTCGTCCAAGCCGCGGCCGATCCGGACCGCGGCGCGGGGGACGCGAGTGCCGAGTCGATCGAGGCATCGCCCGGAGCGGGGGTTCCATTCGCTTCGGCGGCAACGACGGCCGGGGCCAGCTCGCGCAGGCGAGATTCAACCTTTGCCACGAGTTCCATCCGTTCGCCACGAGGGAGCAGCCCCAGCAGAGCACGGTCGACGGCGTCCAGACGCAGATCGATCCATTGCTGAGTATCAGTCGTGGGCGAAGTGCTGATCGAAGACATGGCCGACTCCTTTCGGCGAAGAATCGCGAACGTTCCCACGGCCGGCATAACGCTTGTCGCCGCAGAAACGCGAGTTAATGCTGCTAGGTTTAACCTGCCGGCGCCAATCGGCATAGAGCGGTTTTCCGACGACGGATCGTAGAAACAGGCCGGTCGTCGGCCGCCTATTTCTCGGCGAAACATATTTGCGGTCTTTTTTTCGGCCGTTCCACCCCCCTGTCCGGCCCCTTGTTTCGGCATTTGCCACCCCTTACGATACGACTCGATTTTGATCCCACCTCGGGCCACGCGGCAGTGATTGCCTGCGAACGGAACGGCCCAAAGAGCCGCAGCTTTTCCCCGCGGCTTTGGGGAGCAACGGAAATCCGACGTGCCCAATGCACCACTTCCCAGGCGATGACCTGCCTCGGGTGTCGCGCCGGACCACGGACGGAAGTCAGGAAAAAGGAGATAGAAGGATGTGTTTTACCCTGTCGTGGGTTATGGCAGCCAGCCTCGTCGTGGCGCCGAGTTCCGGCCGAGAATGGCTAGCCGATTATGGGGTGGCACTGGCGGCCACGAAGGAATCAAAGCGACCGTTGTTGATCGTCATCGACCAACAACCGAAATGGCTCGCCCACATCGAGCCGGTGTCCGAAGGAGAGGAGCGGGTCGCCAACTCGCTCTTGAAACGGTACACGCTCTGTCACGTCGATGCGACCACCGCTTACGGCAAAGCCGTGGCCAAGGCCTTCCGGACATCGACGTTTCCCACCACGGTCATCATCGACAAGACCGGTTCGGTGCAACTCGTCAAGAAGACCGGTGCCTTGAGCGCCGGGTCGCTCGCGTCGTTGCTCACCGTGCACCAGCGCGGGGAACGGCCCGTGCCGGTGCAACCGACCATCTGCCGGACGTGACGGTAGATCTCTCCGGTGCCCGTGCGGCACCTACGCAATTACCCTGATGAGACGCTACGCCGGATTGCGCACCAGCGCCCCGGCGCATCGATGCCGCCACGGCGGTGGACGTCGCCCACCGCTGTGGCGCCTCAACCCGGTTGGGACCGTATCAAACTCGGTTCGGATCGGTACTCTGTGCGGCTGCGCGCAGTGCTCGCTCCGTTTCCGAGCGAAGCTCTGCGACCAACGCCGCAGCGGACATTTTGCGCGCGAGCGGTGCGCCTTGCCCGGCCCATTGGGCTCCGTATCCGGTCTCGCCCGCGGCCTTCGCAACCGCATTGAGCTGCTTGCCTGCGTCGTAGGCGATCGGATAATCCGGAATCGCTTCGTTTTCGATCGCAGCCCCGAGCGCCGTGAACCCGTTCGCGAGGCAGCGCGCGGGCCGGCCGGAAATCGCTCTCGTCATGACGGTGTGCTCCGCGGCGGCACTGAATAGGGCCGCCCGATAGCCCGCGTCGGCCGCGGATTCGGCACATCCGACGAACGCCGTGCCGAGCTGCGCCGCGCTCGCTCCGAGGAGGAGGCAGGCGGCGATCCCACTCCCGTCCATGATTCCGCCTGCCGCGATCACGGGTATATCGAGCGTCTGCACGAGGATACGGGTGAGAGCGAGCGTCCCGAGACAATCATCGGGCGCGTCGGGATCGAACACGCCGCGGTGCCCGCCGGCCTCGAAACCCTGCGCCACAACGGCATCGATACCGGCAGCGGCGATAAGCTTCGCTTCGTCCAAATCGGTGGCCGTGGCGAGCAAGACGATACCGGCATCCTTCAATCGAGCGATCTGTTCCGCCGGAGGAATGCCGAAGTGGAAGCTAACCACCCGCGGGCGTTCTTGCAGCAACATCGAGAGCGTTGCCTCGTCCTCGACGAAGCTCGTGTAGATCTCGTCGAGCGCGCTCGGAGCGACGCCCCCGAATCGTGCGAATAGCGGCGAAAGCCTGCTCAGCCAACCGGCCTCGCGATCTCGGTCGCGGAGGGCAGGGCGATGGCAGAATACGTTCACGTTGAAGGGACGGTCGGACGCTGCCCGCACGGCGTGAATCATCTGCCGTGCCGTCTCGGCGTCAGCGGCCCCGACGCCGATCGCGCCGAGCCCGCCGGCATTGGAAACCGCCGCCGCCATCGCCGGCGTCGAGACACCCGCCATCGGTGCCTGCAGGATCGGCAACTCGATGCCGAGTGTCTGGAGCAAATCTTTCACAGGCCGCCTCTTCTCACAATCGCAATCTACCAGTGGCCGGCATGGGCTCCGCCATCGACGTGCAGAATCTCCCCTGTCACGAACGGAGCGTCCTCCAGGTACAACACCGCGGTGAGCACATCCCGAACCTCTCCCATACGCTGCATGGGATGCAGGCCGGCGAGAAACGCGTGCGTTTCGGGTGCGTGCATGGGTGTCTTGATCACCCCCGGTGCGACGGCGTTCACGCGCACTCCCTTGTCGGCGTATTCGATCGCCAAGGCCCGAGTGACCGCGTTCAGCCCCCCCTTCGTCAAACTGGCGAGCGCCGACGAGACGGCCTTGACCGGCTGCTCGGCCACCGCGGCCGTGATGTTCACGATATGGCCACTACCTTGCTGCAGCATACGCGCCGCCGCCTTTTGGGAGATGTGGAAGAAGCCCGCGACATTCACCGACAATACGCCGGCAAAATCGTCCGCCGTGTAGTCGACGAAGGCCTTCGGTATGAAGATGCCCGCGTTGTTGATCAGCGTGTCGATGCGGCCGAAACGCTCGATGGCCGCGGCGACGACACGCTCCGCCGTTTGCGGATCGCCGACGTCACCGGCAATGGCTACCACATCGGCGGAATCGCTTGTCTTGATCGTCCGCGAGTTGGCCACCACGCCGTAGCCGCGCTCGGCGAACGCCTCGACCAGAGCAGCACCGATACCTTGCGACGCTCCCGTGACGATGACCGTCTTGCGTGCCGCGCTCATACACATCTCGCTTTCTACGAGGACCTAGGGTGGAATCCCAGGGCTTCCCCGGTGCAACCTCGCCAATCAATTCGCCCCGACCGAACTCAACCGCGTCGCTACGCGGCCCATTAGTGAATAGCGTGGCGGCCTGACTCCCTTACACGGAAGCGCGTCTTATTTCGGCGAAACCAGGAACAGATCGGCCACCGCGACGAGGATGCCCATCAGAGAGCCGCCGGCGATCAGTCCCGCGCAGATCGGCTCCTGATTCTGCACAATCGCTTCGTTGATGGACGATCCACCACGGAAGATCTTTCCGGCCAGCCAAAACAGCAGCGCCCCGGTGAACATCGACAGGCACGTATGGAAATGGATCAGGAAGCCCAGCCCGATCGCAATGGGCGACAACGGAAAGCGGTTATGCGTGACCAGTCGCCAGGCTTCGAGCACGAGGCCGATCAGGATGCCGGCCAACGCCGCATAACGGGCACTGGGTCTGATCGTATCGATTCCCTCGGCCAGCACGTCGGCGACCGCCTTCCACACGGTGGCCGACGGCATGGGATATTTCGAATCCATCCGGTACGGCGCGTCCAGTTCGGCGGCCCACAATTGGTCGGGCTTCAACTGCAAAAACACCAAGTAGAAGACGGGGATCGACAGGGCGGCACCGGCAAAGATGCCCAGCACGTGCCCGATCGCCTGCTGCCGCGGCTTGGCACCCAGCATGTAGCCGGGCTTGATGTCCTGTAGCAGGTTGGCGGCATGGCTGGCAACCTCGCCCGTGATGCCGGCCGTCATCAGGTTCACGGTCTTATCCCCCGGCGCGAACACGCCGAACGTCAACTGCGTCAGCTTGCCCATCGCGCTGATGGGAGTGATCGACGTCAGGGCGGTCGAATTGATGGCGATCAGGCAGAAGAAGAAGACAAGCGCCAAGGCCACGACCGACAGCCAATATGCGATACCGAAGAAGCTATGGGCCATGATCGCCACCGCGACGCCGATAAGCGGCACGCCCACGATCGATACCGTCAGCGGCAACTCGATGTGTCCTAACACATCGGCCCGCTGCTCGGATCCGCCGCGACGGACGCCACGTGCGAGATTCGCCACCGCCGTCCAGAGAATTCGCGGCCGGCCGAAGAACGCCAGGAGCGCGGCCGCGGTCATCATCGCCACGCCGCACCACAGCGACCAGAAGGTGATCTCGCGGAAGCTGATCGTTCCCCCGGGCTGGGGCTGAATGTCGCCGCGCTCGATCATCATCGGGGCCAAGATGGCATAGTTGATGATCGCACCGAGCATGATCGAAACACCGCTGCGAATGCCCATCAACCCACCGGCTCCCAACATTGGCAGATCGAGTTCGGGACGCAGCGTGAGGTTGGTGACCGGGGTGCCTAGAATTTCGGGCGTGCCGGTGCGTTCGTAGATCCATTCGTCGAGGAACTCCGGCAGATGTGGTTGGAATCCCTTGATTTTAAGCCGTGCGGTGATGCTCTCGCTCTGCAAGAGTTTGACGACGGCCGCCAGCGCGGCGAACGAGACCAGCAATTTCGCCTTGAGCAGTCCGGCCGCGGCGGCTCCGTGGTGTAACGAGTCCATGACGATGCCCGCGGCGCGTCCTTCGGGGAAGGGCTGCTGTTCGTCGTTGATGAAGCGGCGTTTGAAGGGAAACGCGAACAGCACGCCGAGGATGGCCAGCACGATGATCCATGTCATGAGCTGCCACATCGGTATGACGCGGTTGGTAACCATCATGTAGGCGGCAATGCTGGAAACGAGAGGCGAGGTCATGTAGCCGCTGGCCGTGGCGATCGACTGCATGGCGTTGTTTTCGAGGATCGTGAATTCGCTGGCCAGCCCGAGCCGCGCGAGGGTTTTGAACATCGCGAACGCCAGGATGACCGAGGTGATGCCCACGCCGAGCGTCCAGCCGGTCTTGGCCCCCACATAGATGTTCGTGAGCGAGAGCACGGCACCCAACGCCATGCCCGTCAACGCCGAGCGGACGGTGAGCTGCGGCATGTCGCCCCGGTAGACGTTCTCCAGCCACCAGCGATCCTTCTCTTCGAGCGTCCAAGTACGGGTCTCTTCGGCGCTCAATTCGTGAATGGCCACGAGGTTCTCCTTGATGCGACGCGAGCGCGATCGGCCCACAATCCGACGGCGCCGGCGACGCGCCGATTTTAGCGTCGGCCCTACCGGGCCGCTATCGACCGAATCTCTCCCGATCGGCGCGGCGAGCACGGGTGCCTGCGCCTCCCCCGCGTGCAAAGCGATCTACGCGACAATTCGTCTAAGCACGTCCTCTCGTCCGCCGCGGATCGGCTATTTGCGAACCGTTGTGGCGCGGGACACAATGACGGGTGACGGTCATAGCTCGGCGACGCAGTGCGGGCGGTCGGGCCATTAGCTCACGGTCGTACTCGATGGGCGAATCATGGGGTTGCGTTCGTTTCTGAGTTCTCTGTCTGAAAACGGCTCGGCCCAGGTTGGCCGCCCCGACGAGCCACTCGAAACGACGGCCGGCGACGCCGACGAGTTGCTCGTCGAATTCGACCGCGTCGCCCGCCAACAACTCGCGTTCACCACCCCAAAATTTTCCATCGAAGTGGCCCGCTGGGCGGCCGAGTTGATGTATCGCGGTTGCCAGTGCCTCGTCTATCGCGACCTTGGCGAGGACAGGGTCAAACAGGGACTCGGGGTGGTTTGCCCCAGACCGCTCTCCGCCGACACGATCTACTCGGCCGACCTGGTGCTCCGCTACCTGGTGGACCTGGCGACGATGGCCCGCGCGGTCGCCGAACGAGACGTGCTCGTCGCCGAACTCATGCGGCTGGGGACGGCCTGGCCGCTGTCGTCGGTCGGCATGTCGCAGATTGCCGCGAACCAACTCGACGGACGGGCGGTCGAAATCGTTATGGCCGATCGTTGCCTCCGGCAGCTCTACGCAGACCGCATCGTGACTCGGCGCGATGCGGGACGTCTCGAGCAGGCGGCCGTCGGCGCGGCGGTGCGCGAGGCCGTCGGACTGTATGATGAGTTGTGGCCGGAAGTGAGCGACCAGGGGAAGAGCAACCAGGTCATGGGCAACGGGCAATGAGTGAAGAGGCGCATGCCGAGGTCGGCGGCAACGGCGACTTGGCACTCGGACGGCAGCTTGTCGACGACGTTCTGACACCGATGAAGCGAGCCTTCGTCGGCAAGGACGAGATCATCGACCTGCTCGGGGTCTGCCTGGTGGCGGGCGAAAATCTGTTTCTGCTCGGACCGCCCGGCACCGCCAAGAGTGCGATCGTCCATGACCTTGGCCGGCGCGTGGAAGGGCGTGTATTCGACTATCTGCTGACGCGGTTCACCGAGCCGAACGAGCTGTTCGGCCCCTTCGATATCCGCAAACTGCGAGACGGCGAACTCCTCACGAACACCGAGGGGATGCTGCCCGAGGCCTCGTTGGTGTTCCTCGACGAGTTGTTGAACGCCAACAGCGCGATCCTCAACAGTCTGCTGACGGTGCTCAACGAACGCGTCTTCCGCCGCGGCAAAGAGTCGCGACCGCTGCCCACGCTGATGGTGATCGGTGCGAGCAATCGCCTGCCCGAAGACGACGCGCTCGCGGCACTCTTCGATCGCTTTCTCATGCGCGTGCGCAGCGACAACGTGCCCACCGAACGGCTGCCCGAAGTGCTGGAAGCCGGCTGGCAACTCGACCTGCGCCGCGTGTCGCCCGAGAAGAAAATGAACGTGGAACAATTACGCCGGCTGCACGGCCTGTTGGGCGAGGTCGATCTTTCGTCGCTGCGGCCGGCCTTCGCCGACGCCGTGCGGCGGTTGCGCCAGGCGGGCATCGCGGTCTCCGATCGGCGTGCGGTCAAGTTGCAGCGATTGGCCGCGGCCAGCGCGCTGGTGTGCGGGCGTAAAGAGGCCCTCCCCGCCGACCTCTGGGTACTGCGATACATCTGGGACACCGAGGAGCAACAAGAAGTGATCGCCGCGATGGTCAACGACTTGCTGACGAAGGCCAAGGACCAAGCGGCCGCGCACCCCAGGGCACGCGGATCGGAAGTGCCCGATGCGGAGGGCCTGGCGCGCGACCTGGCCTCGATCGAGCAGAAGCTCTCCGCCGACGGTTGTACGCCAGCCGACCGTTCGTACCTGCGCGACCGATTGGGCTTGCTCGCGGCGCGCTGCCAGTGGGTCGCGGGCGATACGCAACGCGGCTTTTTGCAGGAGCGTGTCGACGAGCTTTGGCAGAAACTGGGGAGCGACGGAGGCTGAAGCAACCCGGAGCTACCAGTCCGAGTTGCCGACCCAGGGAAAGCTTGCTTTTGAAGAAAAAGGGCCAGCCGTGAAGGGAACGACGATCGTTCGGATCGGCCGCGAGCATGTGCGGCACGTTGCCAGGCTGCGTGGCATCGCCGGTCTCGAGGCCGCCGAAGCAGGCGACACCGTGTGGCTGCGCAGTTCGGCGAACGACGAATCGTTGAACCAATTATTGGCCGGCCTGGGCGGCGAACGATTCGAGTTGCTCGACGGCGAGCGGCTGGTACCGTGGCAAGCGCGTGTTCCGACGGAACGACTTCCGCCTCTTCGTTGGACCTCGATCGCGAAATGGGCGACCATCGCCTTGCCCATCGCGGCCCTGCCCGGCCGACTTGTCCCGCGGCAGCCATTGCGGGTCGTTCGTGGCGGAGCCGAGCGGCCGTCCGCCGCGCTGCTGACCGTGTGGCGGTGTTGGTTCGACTATGCCACCACCGCGCCTGAGATTCGTCTGCGGCCGCTGGCATTCGCCCTCGCGGAAGACGGCCGCGTGTTGATCCGCGGCACGCCATTGCCGCCGCTTTCCGGCCAGCCCTACGCGGTCGACCGAGGCGTCGCCGTGCCGTGCGGATGGTCGCTCTCGCCCGCCCTAGAAAGCGCCATCGTTTGCGAAGTGCTGGGACTGGCGGAGGGAGACATCGCGTTGTTCGCCACCGATGGCACGTTCGAGCGCATCGCCGGCGAACATTTCGTCCGGGCCAGTCGTAGCGCCGTGCGCGCGTCGGGCGAGGGAGCGGCCCATGCCTGAATCCTACTCCGCCGAAACGCTCGCCGCCGCGCGTGAATACTTCCGTCCGCCGGAGCCGCGGTTTTGGATATGGGGCCGCGACGCGATCAGTTGGACCGATGGCACGACGATCGTTTTTCATGCCGAGTTGGCCGAGATCATGCGCCGGTTGGCCATAGACGGTCTGCCGCGCTTGACGCCGCTGCTGCTCGTATTGGCGGCGTGTCGTGAGAGCCACCGAAGCGAACGGATGCGCGCGGCATTGGCTGCCGAAAGCCTCTCGATCGTCGCCGACACAACGAGCCCCGGCGCTACGTGGGAGACGGGGCTTGGCGTGCTCGATCAGATCGCCGCCTTACCTGCCGACCTGCGATTGACCATGCCTGGTAAAATCGTGCTCATCGAACGGATCTTCGCCGGCCGGCGACCGTTCCCCGTGAAAGATGCCCTGAGTGCCGCGTCGCTACTCACTTCGCTTTCGCCGGAGGAATTGCTGGCGGATGAGACATCGGCCGCCGGTCACCCGAACCTCGTCTCGGAGTTGCTGATTCTGAGCACGGTCGGCCCGCTCGACGTCGAGACGCTTCGTCTACGATTGCGCACCGGCATGGAACAGCTCGTCGAGCCGGCCGACGACGAGCCGGCCCACGACGCGAGCTGTCGAACGTTCATTTCACGTCTGCGCGACGATCCCGAACTGTCGGGATTGGGGCAGCTTGCGCACGATCTGCTGGCGGCGGTGCAGGTGCCGCGCGCCATCTCCGAGCCGGAAGACCTGCCGTTGGGCGGCGTATCCGATATCGCTAACCGAGGGCCGCTCGATCGGTTGTTGGTGAGCGAATTGGCGCACGACGAGTTGACGCTGGCCGTGCGCGTCGCCATCGGCGAGGCACTTTACCTGCGGCGTGAGGCGCCGCCGCGCACGCCGGTCCGCGAGCGCTCGCTGCTCATCGACTGCGGCATCCGCCTATGGGGTGTGCCACGAGTGTTTGCCACGGCCGTCGGACTGGCGATGGCCGCCGCGGCCGACCGCAACACGCATGTCACCGCCTGGCGGGCCGCGGCCAACGAAATCGAACTAGCCGAATTAGGAACTCGCGAGGGGCTCGTCTTGCACCTGGAGAAACTCGAACCCGCGCCGCAGCCGGCGGACGCCCTGGTCCGCTTCTTCGAAACCATCGATCAGAGTGCCGACCCGGTCGATGCGGTCCTCATCACGCACGAAGACGTGCTCGCCGACCACGATTTCCGCCAGGCGCTGGCGGGGTTGGGTGACCGATCCCTGTTCATCGCCACGGTCGATCGGGAAGGCCATTTCCGGCTACAGTTACGCTCCGCCAGGGGCACGAAGCTGATCCGAGAGGCGCAATTCGATCTGAAGCGGCTGCTATCGCGTGCCCAGTCGCCTCAGCCACTCATCCAACCGGCTACCGGCACCGACCTGCCGCTGATTCTGACGACCCAGCCATTCCCCCTGCTCCTGCCCCACCAGGTGGACTTCAAACGAGTGGCGTTTCAAAAGGAACATGGGGCGATAACCCTTACGCACGACCGACGCCTGATGCACTGGCGTCAGCGCGGGCGAGGGGCGATGGAACTCACTGCATCTGTGCCTGCCGGCGAGATACGGCATCTGTCGCTCGACGAACACGGTGTCGTGCGGCTCTTGACCGGCCGAGCGGGCGTGCCTTGGCGGTTGCTGCGAGCCAAGATCGCTACGGGTGCGGTACAAATAGTGACAATCGAGGCCCGATTCGGTAACTCGGCTAGTGTCGTCTTGGCGCAAGGCGTGCTCTATATCATCGATGATCACCAGATACGGGTGGTGAACGACGAAGGGGAGGTGAGCCGCGGGTTGATCAGCCGCTACCGACACGCGGGCGGGCGATTCTTCACCAATCCTGCCTGGCATGCACTGTCCTTCGACGGGCACGCGCCGAAGCTAACCGAGATACCCATTCACTCGTCGATCGATCGGCGATCGATCCTGGCCATGTTCGACGTCCCGGAGCGTGACGGACCCTGGGCCGTCACGCGCCAGGGAGGTGTCGCATCGACGATCGACGGAAGGAGTCTCTTCCCTTGGACGGAGAGGACGATCGAATCCGTCCGGATCTCCCCTTGTGGACAACGAGCCGTTTTGCTGAGCAGCGGAAGCATCCTGCGACTTACTCTCGGCAGGCAACCATCCGTCGAGGAATTCTCAGCCAGGCAATCCGGGGACTTCTATCCCGAACTGCGCATGTTGGTAACTCCTGGCAGCCTGCCCCGCCGCTTCTGGCGAATCGGCATCAATGACGACGGGCATTTGGCTTTGATCAGCCGGAACGATCGGGCCCTGACCTTCACAAAACGTACACACGACGGGCGCGCCGTCACGCACGAAGGACCGGCCCGGAGTGTGCGCCTCGGCCAAGCCTTCCTTTTGCCTGAAAACCCACCCGGTCTCGGTTACAAGCTGCGCGTTGCCCGTTGGTCGGACGGCAGCCGTGCCTGGCTCGACTCGCGCGGGATGCTCCACTTGCAGAGCAGTGACCGCACGTTGGGCGAATTGACGCTCGTGCTCGTACAGAATGCGGAGTTGGCAGCCTGGTCGTCCGACGGACGAATCTGGGGCACGGCGTTTTATATCGGACGCGACGAAGACCCCGCGAGGTCGGGTAACGAGCTGCTGGCCGAGATCGACGCGATTGTGGCGAGGTGGAAATGACCGATCCTATTACGCTCGAACTGTGTCCGGCCGTGGAAACGCAGCGCCAGGCGGCAGCCTGGTTCATCGCGGGCGACGAGCCCGGCTCCTGGTTGGGCGAGTTGATGCGTTGGAAGGTTCCGCTGGCCGATGTCCGGCTCTACATCGTCCCTCGATCGGCGGCAGACCGGCGTCCGTGTGGTGTGCTGGCCGTTCCGACGACCGCTGGACCGTCGGCAGAGACGCCTTGCGCGGCAGGCTATGGCCGGCACTCGCCGCGATTGTACTTGCCGGTCGATGCACGATTCGATCCACCGGCAAGTGAGTCGGAAATCGACACGGAGTTGTCGAGTCACTTGGCCGTCTGGCATCCGGCCGCCGGTCTCGTCGGCTATGACGAAGCCGATGTGCTGAGCGTCGCCGACCTCATCGCCCCTCCGACCGAGCGGGCCTGCGCATGGGATCGTGCGCAGCCCGGCGACACCGTTTTCCCTCGACTCGTCGCCGTCGTGCCACCGGCGCCGGCGGGGCCAGGCCAATTGATACTCGATCTGCGCGACGACATTGGTTCGCAGGCCGGCGAGGAATTGCCTCCCGCGCCGGATGAGCCGCGCGAATCATCCTTGGGCGCGGCGGCTTCGGCCAGCCAGCAGCTCTTGGCCAAAGCGTTGCTCAAACTGACGGCGCTCGTCCCGCGTACTGCCTCGGCGCCGACTTGGATCGATCGGGTCGAGGAATGGGCCAAACGCCGGCTGGCAGGTCTCCACGGCGATTTGGAGTCGGCCCGTCACAGAGAAATCAACCGGCTCTTGCACCTACTCGATACCGATCCCGATGAGGGCCTGCGGTACGCATTGCCGCTCGGCCACGGAGGACATCGTGGCAGGGGAGCACCCGGCAGCAAGTTGGGAACCCACGATCTCGATTTCCGGCTCGACCGCTTGGGAGGCGGGGGACCGGCCGACCACTGGCACGTCGGACAGAAGGAACAAATCGCCTTGCAGCGGTGCTATCGTGCGCTGGCTGAACGTGAGATGCAGCTCGGTCGGCACCGCCGAGCGGCCTACATCTTCGCCGAGCTACTCGGCGACCTGCCCGCCGCGGCCGACGCGCTCGAACAGGGCGGGCACGATCGCGAGGCAGCCGTGCTCTACCGAGATCGGCTCTCTCGACCGCTCGACGCCGCACGCTGTCTGGAGCGCTGCGGCGGTTGGGACGAAGCCATAGCGATCTATACCTCACAGAACGCGTTCGAAAGGGCAGCCGATCTGCTCGTCCGATTGGAGCGGCCGGACGAGGCTCGGACCATGTATCGCCGGGCGATCGAGCATTGGACTCTCGCGGGTGAACGGTTGCGTGCCGCCAAGCTCTTGGAAGGGAAACTCGGCGCCGGCGGCGAAGCGGCGATTCTGTTGGGCGCCGGCTGGCCGGCGGAGCGTCAGGCCGGCGCATGCCTGAACGAATTGTTTGCGTTGTTCGGCCGACTGGTCCGGCACGACGAAGCAGGCCGCTGGATCTCGCGGTTGCGCGACGAGCTGCTGTCACCGGCCGAGGCGGGCGAAGCCGTCGGCGTGCTGGCTCGCGTGGCACAGCGTTATGCCGACGCGACCATACGCCACGCGGCAGCCGACGTGACGCGTGTCCTTGTCGGCCGTCGCTTGCCGACGTCGACAGCCAACGAAGCCATCTCGCTCGTGCAGGCCGTGCGGTCGCTCGTGCCTCAAGATGACCTACTCGGGCGCGACGCCGCTCGCTGGTTGGCTCGCCGCTCTGAGCCGCCGCAGGTGCGTCGGGCTGTAAAATACGGTGCGCCGCAGCAACACGTGTCCATCGACAAGACACACCATTTCTGTCTGCCGAAGGGCGTCACCTACACCACCGTTGTTTCCGTTCCGGGCGGCCTGATTGCCGCTGGGTATTCGAGCGACGGCGTAACCGTGGCGCGGTCGGACTTCACGGGTCAGACGAAGCGGACCGATTGGCGGATACCGCTGGCCTCGCCGCGCCCGCTCCTACTGGTCCGAGGCAACACTGATTGGCCGACACTGGTGGCCTTGATCGCCGGCCCTCCTCTACAGGGCACTCTCGGTATCGGCACGCCGAACTGGTTCTCGACCGAGACGTTGGCCGCGACGGTGAGCAGCCTCGGCGTCTGGTGGGCCATCGAAGACGACCTGATGCTCACGTCGATGCGACACGACGGCACGGTGCTCGGCCGCCGCCCCCTCTTCCTGGAGGAGATTGGCGTGCGGCACGAGCCGCAAGGCGAGTCGACCGAACGGTCCGCGGTGATGCTCGCACATCGAGACGTCGTCTACCTGGGACTGGGCCGGACGCTCGTGAGGGTTAAGAGCGAGCGCATCGACCAGACGCCCCTCCTGGGCTCGATTCGGCGGCTCGTGGCGGCGCCCTTGGTCGTGCAGTTGCGGCTAGCGGCCGGCTTCGAAGACTATGGCGCGGCCGTCATCTGGGACGATCTCAACGGGCGCGACGTCTTGGAGGTCGCGCATAGCCTGCTCCGGCCGGAATTGACATTCACCCTCGACGGACAACTCGTGGCGGCCGATGCGAACGAAGGCCGGGTCTACTCCACCAGCAATCGCACCGTCTCGCTTCGCGGCCGCTTCGCAGGCTCCCGCGAGTCGCTCGCCGGGCTCGTTCCCGGCGAGCACCCCGGCGAATTCTGGCTCGTTTCCGCCGGTGGCGAAACCACCGGCTATCGGATCGCTTAACAGCCGATCGTCTGTGCCGCCGCGCCACAATCGCGAATTTGCTATGATTGGGGAACCGGAAGCTAAGTGAAGGCGCGGCGGCAGCCGGTCCACGGCCGAGCGTCGCCTGCACGGCATGGAGGTCGATCCGGTTTGGTTGCTCTTCCAACCTTCTGAGAAGTGGCTTTATGGCCGAGGGGAATCTCCCTCTGATCGAAAGCGGCTGGGTCGTTCGTCGGCGACCGATGATCGTGCTCGGCGCGGCTTCGCTCGCTCGCCTGCTGCTGGGGGCGCCGGCTATCGCCTTCGAACGAGACCCCGGCCCCGTCGCGGCCACCGCTCAATTGGTCACGCCTGATGCGCAACGGGCCATCGAGCGCGGGCTGGAGTTTCTCGCGCAACGCCAGGGAGATGATGGTTCGTTCGGCGGCGGAGGGTATGGCCGGAACGTGGCCATCTGTGCCCTCGCCGGCACGGCCTTTCTCTCCCAAGGGAGCACGCCCGACCGCGGCCAATACGGCCGCCACGTCAGCCGTTGCGTGGCCTACCTGCTCAAGAACTCTCAGGAGAGCGGCCTCATCGATGCGCCGGGCTCGGGCGGCCAAGGGCCCATGTACGCGCACGGCTTCGCCACGTTGTTCTTGGCCGAAACGTACGGCATGTCGCGCGAGCCCGAAGTCCGCCGGCGGCTGGCGAAGGCGGTCGAATTGATCATCAGCACACAGAACCACGAAGGGGGTTGGCGATACCAGGCGGCGAGGCAGGAGGCGGATGTCTCGGTAACCGTCTGCCAGGTCATGGCCTTGCGGGCGGCACGCAATGCCGGCCTGTTCGTGCCGCGCGACACGATCGATCGTAGCGTCGCATACTTGAAGAAGTGCCAGAACGCGGACGGCGGCTTCCTCTACAGGCTCCCCTCCGGCGAGAGTGCCTTTCCGCGTTCGGCCGCGGGCGTGGTCGCCTTGCAGGGCGCCGGCATCTACGAAGGTCCGGAGATCGATCGCGGACTCGCCTACCTGCGCGACTTTCTTCCCAACGGAGACGTTAGCGCCTACAACCGTGAGGGCCATTTCTTCTACGGTCACTATTATGCCGCCCAGGCGATGTGGCATGCCGGCGGCAGGCATTGGATGCAGTGGTATCCCGCGATTCGCGATGAGTTGCTCGCGCGACAGCGCAACGACGACGGCGCCTGGACGGATCCCATTTGCCAGGAGTACGGCACGGCGATGGCATGCATTATCCTGCAAATGCCGAATGACTATCTGCCGATCTTCCAGCGTTGACCTTCCGCAATCGCCGGACTCGGATGCGGCCGTTCGTGGTCACGCTCGAAGTCTATTATCGCTAAACCCGCGCAACGTCACAGCGACGCTAACGGTCAAAGCTCTCCTTGCTCAACCCTGGCAACCCGGTGCCGGCTCAGATACGATGTTGCACAGCCTCACTGAGAAGAATGAAAGCGAGAGGATCCGCCGGTCCTTGCCATGACGCCGGACGACGCGAAAGCATTTTTGGCCGAGCATGACGTTCAATACGTCCTCGCCCAGTTCGTCGACATTCATGGCGTGGCGAAGACCAAGTCGGTCCCCGTCGCCCACTTCGACGACATTCTGCGCGACGGAGTGGGGTTCGCCGGTTTCGCCGTATGGGGACTGGGACAGGAACCGCACGACGCCGACTATATGGCCGTCGGCGATTTGGCTACCTTGTCGCTCGTCCCCTGGCAACCCGGCTATGCGCGGATCGTCTGCAACGGCGTCGTCGACGGCCAGCCGTGGCCGTTCGACACGCGGCTCATTTTGCGGAGGCAGGTGCAGCGGCTGGCCGAGCGCGGGCTGACGATCAACACGGGTCTCGAACCCGAGTTCATGCTGCTGGCCCGCACCCCGGGCGGCTCGTTTTGCGTGGCCGATGCCAGCGACACGCTGGACAAGCCCTGCTACGACTACAAGGGCTTGTCGCGCAGCCGTGCCTTCATCGAAAAGCTCGTCCAATCGCTGCTGGCCGTCGGCGTCGATGTGTACCAGGTCGACCACGAGGATGCTAATGGCCAGTTCGAGGTCAACTTCACGTATGCCGACGGCCTGACGACGGCCGACCGGTTGGTGTTTTTCCGCATGGCGGCCGGCGAGATCGCCCGGGAGTTGGGCGTTGTCTGTTCGTTCATGCCCAAGCCGCTGTCCAACCGCACCGGCAGCGGGATGCACATGCACCTATCGCTCGCCGGCAAGGACGGCAAAGGCAACCTGTTTCACGACGCCTCGGATCGACGCGGGCTGGGGCTGACACCGCTTGCGTATCAGTTCCTTGGTGGGTTGTTGGCACATGCGCCGGCGCTGGCCGCCTTCGCCGCTCCCACGGTCAACTCGTACAAGCGGCTCGTCGTCGGCCGGTCATTTTCGGGCGCTACCTGGGCGCCGGCCTATATCTCGTACGGCGCCAACAACCGCACATCGATGGTGCGTGTGCCTTTCGGCCGGCTGGAACTGCGGCTGACCGATTCGAGCTGCAATCCGTATCTGGCGACCGCGGCCGTGATCGCCGCCGGGCTCGACGGCATCGACCGCCAGCTCGATCCGGGCGAGCCGCATAACGTGAATCACTACACACTCTCGGAACAGGAGCTGCACGAGCGCGGTATTCGCGTGCTTCCCCAAAGCCTGCACGAAGCGCTCGCCGCCCTCACCAGCGACCCGCTCTTCGGCGAGGTGCTGGGCCGTGAATTCGTCGACGAGTTCGTGCGCTTGAAGCGGATGGAGTGGGTCGAATATCATCGCCACGTCTCCGACTGGGAAGTCAGTCGCTATTTGGAGTTTTTCTGAGTCGATCGTAAAACCTGCCGAGGTAATCGCTCGGCTGGTCACCTTTACTGCGACCATCGGTAACCATGTGCGGCATCGTCGGACTATTACTCAAAGATCGCTCGGCTGAGCCGTCGCTCGGACAGCTCTTGCTGCCGATGTTCGACTGCATGGGCGACCGGGGGCCGGACTCGGCCGGGCTGGCCGTGTTCCAGCCGGCGGCGGCCCCGGCGGCACGGAGGTTCAACCTGTTTGCCAACGAGCCGCACTACGAATGGTCGGCCCTGGCGGATCGCTTCCGCGACGAGTGCGATCCACAGGCGAGCGTCGCCCCGCTCGCGAAACATGCGGTCTTGAAGACAGCGGAAGAGCCCGACCAGGTAAGAACCTGGCTGCACGCTCACCATCCGGTGGTGCATCTGCTCTCCGTCGGCCGATCGATCGACGTCTATAAGGACGAAGGCCACCCGCGCGACATCGCCGAGCGTTATCATTTCGCCGCGCTCGCCGGCAGCCATTGCGTCGGGCACACGCGGATGGCCACCGAGTCGGCCGTGTCGCCCGCGCACGCGCACCCCTTCACGGCCGGCGAGGACTTTTGCCTGGTGCACAACGGTTCGCTGTCGAATCCCTATATGCTGCGACGCAAGCTCGAAGCGCAGGGACTGACCTTCGAGACGGACAACGACACCGAAGCGGCTTGCCGATTCATCGAATGGCGTTTGCGGCTGGGCGACACGATCCATCAGGCGCTCGAAGCGGCCTTCGCCGAACTGGACGGTTTTTATACGCTGCTCATCGCCACGGCCAACGGCCTGACGTTGGTGCGCGACGCCTTCGCTTGCAAACCGGCGGTTGTCGCCGAGACCGATGCCTACGTGGCCATCTCTTCGGAGTTTCGCTCGCTCGCCCATCTGCCGGGCATCGAAATGGCCAACCTCTTCGAACCGTTGCCGGAGGAGATTTACACGTGGAACGTGTAGACCTGCCCGCGGGCGTTCGTACCTTCGATCTGGCTCTATCGACGGCTCGCGAGCTGAATCAGTTCTTGCACCACGGTCTTTCGCGCGGCAACGTCGAGCGTGTGGAAGTTTTGCATCCCAACGGGCGGCACAACCTGGCGGTGGGCATCGACTGGCCGGTCGATATCGATATCCGCGGACACGCTGGTTACTTCATCGGCGGCATGAACAAGCGGGCGAACATCACGGTGCACGGCAATGTCGGCTGGAGCGTGGCCGAGAACATCATGTCCGGAACCGTGCGCGTGCACGGCAGCGCCTCGGAGTGCGCGGCGGCGTCGGGTCACGGCGGGCTCGTTGTCGTGGAAGGGAACGCATCGAGCCGTTGCGGCATTTCGATGAAGGGTTGCGACATCGTGGTGGGAGGCAATGTCGGGCACGTCTCGGCCTTTATGGCGCAAGCCGGCCGGTTGGTGGTCTGCGGAGACGCCGGCGCGGGGCTCGGCGATTCGCTCTACGAGGCCGTGATTTACGTGCGCGGCAAGCTGCATGGCCTGGGAGCCGACGCCCGCGAAGAGGAGATGACTGAGGACGATTGCCGGCAGGTGGCCGACCTGCTCGCCCGTGCCCGCATCGACGGCAACCCGCGCGAGTTCAAACGCATCGCCTCGGCCCGCGCCCTCTATCACTGGCACTCGGAAAGTTCTCCCCTGGCGTACTCTTAGCAACGGGGCCGGACGCGTGCTTGTGCCCCAGAGACAACCGGATACCTGATGCGCGACGTTCCACACGACCGGCGTGACCTGGAAGAGAGCTTTTCCTTCGACCGGCATGTGCTGCACTACATCCAGCACGCGGCCGAGCACGGCCTATATGAGATTCGCGGCTTGGGGGCGAAGCGACGGCTTCCCACCTTCGACGATCTCGTGTTCCTCACGGCGTCTCTCTCGCGCTATCCGCTGGAAGGTTATCGCGAGCGGTGCCTGACGAAAACGGTGCTCGGCACGCGGCACGCCAAGAAGCCGGTCGAACTCGACATCCCCATCACCATCGCGGGCATGAGCTTCGGCGCGCTTTCGGCACATGCCAAGGAAGCCATCGGCCGGGCCGCGACGGCGGTTGGCACTTCGACCACCACGGGCGACGGCGGCATGACGCCCGAGGAACGCCTGTCTTCGAAGACGCTCGTCTATCAATGCCTGCCGTCGCGGTATGGTTTCAATCCGGACGATTTGCGAAAAGCCGACGCCATCGAGTTGGTGATCGGTCAGGGCGCCAAGCCGGGCGGCGGCGGTATGCTGCTGGGCCAGAAGATCAGCCCACGGGTGGCCGAAATGCGCACGCTGCCGGCGGGCATCGACCAGCGTTCGGCTTGCCGCCATCCCGATTGGACCGGCCCCGACGACCTGGCCATCAAGATCTTGGAGCTGCGTGAGATCACCGATTGGCAGGTGCCGATCTACATCAAGATGGGCGCCTCGCGCGTGCGCAACGACGTGAAGCTGGCCGTCAAATCGGGAGCGGACGTGGTGGTGATCGACGGTATGCAAGGTGGCACCGCCGCGACGCAGCAGGTGTTCATCGAGCATGCCGGCATTCCTACGCTGGCCGCCTTGCGACAGGCCGTCGAGGCACTAGAAGAAATGAAGCTCGTCGGCGAAGTCCAGCTCGTGATTTCCGGCGGCATCCGCACCGGGGCCGACGTGGCCAAGGCGCTGGCCATGGGTGCCGATGCGGTGGCGCTCGGCCAAGGCGTGCTCATGGCGCTCGGCTGCAACGGCGATTACTACGTGCAAGATGCCCGGCGTATCGACTGCACGGCCGACTATGAGCGGCTTGGGGTGGCTCCCGGTTTCTGTCACCACTGTCATACGGGCCTTTGCCCGGTCGGTGTGACAACACAAGATCCGGTGCTCGAACAGCGACTCGCGCCCGACGACGGAGCCCGACGCCTACAGAATTACTTGAACGTGCTCACGCTGGAATTGACGACGCTCGCCCGCGCCTGCGGCAAGTCGAACGTGCACCACCTCGAGCGTGAAGACCTTGTGGCGTTGACCCTCGAAGCCGCCGCCATGGCCAAGTTGCCGCTCGCCGGCACCGACTGGATTCCCGGCCAATGACCGGGCCGTTCTGATCTGCGTGGGAAGGGCAAGTTGACGATGAAGATGTGGCAGAAACCATCACATCGTTCCGTCGCGATTCTTTGGCGACTCGTGTGCATCACGGCTGCCACTGCCACCCTCGGCTGTTCCGGCGACAGGGCTGTTGAGGTATCCAAGGACAATGAATTACTCGGAATCGCGACTGGTGAGGACGACGAAACGGCGAGCCCGGATATTCCGCTCAGAACCATCGCTGCGGGCCGTTCGGATCAAGAGTCGCTCGTGTTGGCCAACAGTGACTTCGCCTTCGATCTCTATGGCCGATTGCGCGGGCGACGCGGCAATCTGGTTTTCGCGCCCTACATAATCTCGCGCGCGCTGGCCATGTGTTACGCCGGCGCGCGGGGTGGTACGGAAACGGAAATGACCAGGTGTTCGCGATTGCCGTTCGGGCAGGGCCGCATGCATGCAGCATTTCGCGAATTGAATGTTTCGTTGAACAGCACGCCGAAGAAGCAAGGCATAACATTGCTCCAAGCCAACCGGTTGTGGGCTGATGAGTCTCTACAAGTCGACAGCGGTTATCTCGACCTTACACGCGAACAGTATGAAGCTGAGCTGGGGCGTGTCGCCCTCGCGTCGCACCCCGACGAGGCCTGTCGCGAAATCAACGGTTGGGTAAGGCAGAGGACCCACGACAAGATCGGAGACGTCGTTTCTTCGGAAACCGTAAGCGATGCCAGGCTCTTACTGGTCTGTTCCATCTACTTCAAGGCGACTTGGGCACAGCCGTTTTTCGACACGCAGACCAAGCCGGCGCCGTTTCATACTCAGGCCGGTCAAGTGGTAGAGGTTCCGATGATGAATTACGACGACATCGTCGAAGCCTTCCGCCTATCCGAGACGCCGACAATGCAAATGCTCGAGCTACGGTACGACACGCCATCGGGACGCGACGGCGATTATTGCATGTTGGTGTTGCTGCCCAAGCGGCGCGACGGTCTCCATTCCTTGGAGCGCGAGTTGACGACGGACAACGTCAACGAATGGGTCAAGGGTTTGAAAACGGACCACATCGAGGTCTATTTGCCGCGGTTCGGCGTGAAAACGCAATTCCAATTGGCTCACGTCCTGGCCGAAATGGGAATGCAGAGCGCGTTCGATCCACAATCGGCAGACTTCACCGGCATCAGTGAGGACGAAAACTTGTACCTAACGAACGCGGTTCACGCCGCGGTGATCGACGTCGACGAAAAAGGGACCGAAGCCGCAGCCACACAACTGTTCGCCTATGGCGCCGAAGACGATTCGGAGCCGAAGGTGTTTCGCGCTGATCACCCGTTCGTATTCCTGATTCGTCACAATCCGACGGGCACGATCCTGTTCATCGGCAGGGTCGTAAACCCGAAAGGGATGTAACGCAGGCGCAAGACCGTTGCCTGGTCCAAGCTCTACTCGGCCGGCGCGACCTGAAACGTGACCGGCCGGGCGGAACTGTGGCCGATGACGGCGTCGTTGGCGTCGATGCCCGCGCCGACGTAGCCCAACCCGTTGACGTAGATATGGTCGCCGCAACCCGTCAAGCGGCATTGCTTCAGCCAGGCCACGTGCAAATCCTCGAACAGCACGTTCTGGCCGGCGCCTCCGTGATTCACGCTATGCAGGCCGGTCGGTTCGCCCGGAGCGTCGGCCATGAGGGCAAACTGCGCGCGGCCCTGATTGTGGTGGCCCCGATATCGACCGTCGACATAGTAGCCCAGCGTATATCCGTAGCTCCCGCCCATGCGACTTTGCAAACGGGCCAAGTCGGCGGCCGACGCTTCGACCACTTGCACCAGGTGCGGCACGACGAATTCGCTACCCTGATCGGCGAGCGGTGACGTGGGGCAGACGAGCGTCGGCCCCTCGATCAGTCGCAAGTCGACCAGGACCGGACCGTAGACGCCAGCGACCGCGAGCGGTCCTCGTTCGGGCACGAAGGGAAATTGGCCGCCATGGAAATCGCTGTACGCGCCCATGGCCAAGCCGATCGCCCGCAGGTTGTTTTGACAACTGGTGATGCGCGCGCTCGAAAGGCTGTGCGCGATCGCGGGAAAGATCAACATGCAGGCGGCCAGGAAGACGCCGCCGCCGACGATCATGTCTTGCACGCGCCAACCGCCCAGCGGCGAGAGGCCGCAGGCCGGCGCCTTGGGCGTCACTGCCGCCCGGGTCGCGACGTACTTACAGGTGCGGGCGGCCAAACCGGAAGGGGGCTCGAAATAACCGTCGCCATCCGCGCCACCGCCCTCACAGCCATCGTCGAGCAAAGCCAATTTCTCGCGAAGCCGCTCCAACGCATCTTGCAGTTGGGCGTCTTCCAACAACCGAGTTTCGACCTCCTCTTGCTCCGACGGCTCAAGTGCTCCCAGCAGGTAGCCGAGCAATTGGTCATGCATGGGCTAGGTTTCTCCCGACGGTTGCGAGTGCTTCCACGCCTCGTGCAGCTTCAATAGGGCCGCGTGGAGGCGGCTCTTGACCGTGCCGACCGGAACATCCAGTATCTCGGCCGCTTCACGGTATTTCATTCCCTGATAATAGATCAGCGTCACGGCGCTGAGCAAAGTCGGCGGCAGTTGGCTGACCGCCTCGCGAATCCAATCCCGCCTCTCCTCCGACTCCATCCGGTCCGCCGGGCCGGCTTCGTCGCTGATCAGCAGGTCGATCAGCGTTCCAATCTGTTCATCGTCCTGGTGATTGCGCCGGTCCAGGCTCATCATGCGGTGCCGCTTGTTGCGGCGCTGCGAGTCGATGGCCTGGTTCGTCGCAATCGTATACAACCACGGACGCACCTTGCGTCCTTCTTCATATTGGTCGCATTTCAGGTGTACTTGCAAAAAAGTGCCCTGGAACGCGTCCTCAGCCAACGCCGGGTCGCCCAAATAGCGCCGCAGGTAGCTGTACAGCTCGCGCTCGTAGCGGCGCACCAGTTCGGCGAAGGCGGGACGCCCCGCGGCGTCCTGCCCGCTTACCGCCGACCGGCGATACGCCAACAGCAGTTCCTCGTCGGTCATGTCCGACCAGGTGCGGCTGACCACGTAATTATTGGCTCGTGTTCGTGCGACGGTTTGGCTCATCATTGGATACGGACCTGTGGGCCCGCGGGTTCGGATGGTGCGGCAAAGATTATTGCCGTAACGCACCAGCCAGTCCAGCGGACCGTGTGATTAGTTGCCGTAGATGCCCAGAATCTTGCCGCCTGCCTGGGTAGACGTGTTGTCAGAGGTGTGCCAGTTTGACAGGTTGCTTGGCGGCGTCTTAAACTCGTTTCGACCTATCCGCAAAGCCCGTGCCTCGTGAGGACACACCCCGGTGAGCCGCTACCGACCGTTCGCGCCGGGCGACGTTAACGCCTTCTTTGGCTTGATGTTGGATAACATGGCCAACCTCCTGCTTTGCGTTGGCTTGCTTTCCACGACTTACAATTTCCCTGGAACATTTGCCCTGCGGTCGATGCTGCCGGGAACGGCGATAGGGGTGCTCGTCGGCGACCTGATTTTCACTTGGTTGGCCATTCGGATGGCACGGTCGACGGGTTGCAACACCATAACGGCAATGCCCTTGGGCATCGATACCCCCAGCACGGTGGGAATGGTGTATTTCGTCTTGGGCCCGGCCTTCTTGGCGGCCCGCGAACGCGGCGTCGATGAGCTGGCAGCCGCCGAAAACGCTTGGCACATCGGCATTTGCACGCTCTTCGCCAGCGGCCTTTTCAAATTGGCGGCGGCGCCGCTGGCCGGTTTCATCCGCCGCGCGGTTCCGCGGGCGGGGCTGCTCGGCTCGCTCGCCGCAATCGCTTTGGTGCTCATCAGTTTCTTGCCGTTCGTCGAGATCATGCAGTTCCCGGTCGCCGGGTTCGTCTCACTCGGGATCATTTTGATAACCCTGGTGGCCCGGCTCGAATTGCCCGCGCGTTTTCCAGGTGCCCTGCTGGCCTTGCTCTGCGGCGGTGCGGTCTTCTATGCCATGCAAGCCGCCGGGCTTACGCAGTCCGAAGCGCTGCCCGTCCAACCGGGCGATGCGACTTTACCGACGGAGTGGCTTGGCGCGTTGCGGCTTTCTTGGCTGGCGACGTGGAATGAATCGCTTCCCTACCTGCCGATCGCGATCCCCTTTGCCTTGGCAACCGTGGTGGGCGGCATCGACTGTACCGAAAGCGCGGCGGCGGCGGGCGACGAATTCGATACAAGGGGCGTGATCGCCGTCGAAGCGTTGGCGACGCTCGCGGCGGCCTTCTGCGGCGGCGTGATCCAGACGACTCCCTATATCGGGCATCCCGCCTACAAGGCGATGGGTGCCCGCTCGGGCTACACGCTGGCCACGGCCTTGTTCGTCGGTGGCGCCGGCCTGTTCGGCTCGTTCGGCTACCTCTACACGATCGTTCCGAAGCCGGTTATTTTTCCGATCTTGATCTTCGTGGGGTTGGAGATTTCTTCGCAGAGTTTTCGAGCCACGCCCGAGCGACATTACCCGGCGTTGGCCCTGGCCTGCCTGCCGGCGCTCGCTTCGCTGGTCATGATCTTCGCCGAACAGATCCTGGCGGCGACGCAACACTCCCTGACCGCGCTCGCCGCCCAGCCGTCCGGGGCCCTGGTCGCCACAACGCTCCAGACCCTGCGTACGCTGTCGAGCGGCTTCGTCATCACAAGCTTGCTGTGGGCATCGACGCTCGCCATGCTCATCGACCGTCGCTCCGCGGCCGCCGCGGCCTTCCTCCTTACGGGTGCCGCGTGCAGCCTGTTCGGCGTCATCCATTCACCGCTCCCGGGCAGCCCGGTGATGCTCCCTTGGAAGCTGCCGACCGAGAACCTGCCGTTCGCCGCCGCAGCCCAGACGCCGCTGATCATGGCGTCGGCCTATTTGGCGATGGCCGTCACGGTGGTCGTGTGCGGTTATGGTCTTGTCCGACCGAGGCAGAGCTGATGCTGGCCCGTGTCCTCGAGCCGGAAGTGATGGATTCGCCCCAGGAGGCGATCGATTACGATTCGATGGACCACTCGACGGTCAATCGCGTCTTTGTCGACGATCTTTTGGCAGCCTGCCGAGCGCGCGACACCGAACCGGGCGGCCCTATCCTCGATCTGGGAACGGGCACGGCACAGATACCGATCGAACTCGTCCGTCGCGACCCGCGTTGCAGCGTCACCGCGGTCGATCTGGCGCAGCACATGCTCGATCTGGCCCAAAAGAACGTCGCCGGCGCGGGTCTTTCTGCACAGATTCGGCTCGAGCGGATCGACGCCAAGGCGTTGCCTTATGCGTCGAACAGTTTTGCCGCCGTCATGTCGAACAGCATCGTACACCACATTCCCGAGCCGCTGTCGGTGCTGACCGAGGCCAGTCGTGTGCTGCGACCGGGCGGCGTGCTCTTCGTGCGCGATCTGCTGCGCCCCGCCGATGATGCCACCGTGCGGCACCTCGTGGCAACCTACGCTGCCGGGGCGAACGAGCATCAGCGGCAATTGTTCGACGCCTCGCTCCGCGCCGCGCTCAGCCTCGACGAAATCCGCCGCATCGTGGAGCGCCTCGGTTACCGACCGGATCACGTGCAGCAGACGAGCGATCGCCATTGGACCTGGACGGAATAACCCCTCGCGCCTGCCGAAGGACCGGCGGATTGGCCGCTTTCACACTCTCGGTTCGGCTCGAACGAATTCGTTACAGAACGAATTCGTTACACGCTGAGCGACGCTTTGACGTCGGAGAAGGCCTCGAGTGCCCGGGTGAGATCGTCGCGGCTGTGGGCGGCCGAGAGTTGTACGCGGATGCGGGCCTTGCCCTGCGGCACCACCGGGTAGGAAAAACCGACCACGTAGATGCCGCGCTCGAGCAGGGCCTCCGCCATCCGGCCGGCGAGCACCGCGTCGCCGAGCATGATCGGCACGATCGGGTGTTCGCCCGGCACGATGTGAAAGCCGCGCTCGGTCAGTCCGGCGCGCAAGAAGCGCGTATTCTCGTGCAAGCGGTCACGCAGATCGCTCGACGTCTTCAGCAATTCGAGCACGGCCAGCGAGGCACCGACGATCGGCGGCGCCAACGAATTCGAGAACAAGTACGGCCGCGAGCGCTGCCGCAGCAGGTCGACGATCTCACGGCGGGCACTGGTATAACCGCCGCTCGCGCCCCCCAACGCCTTGCCGAGCGTGCCGGTCAGGATGTCGATGCGGCCGATCAGCCCGTGGTGGTCATGCGTGCCGCGCCCTGTCGGCCCGAGAATACCCACGGCGTGCGAGTCGTCGACCATCACGAGCGCGTCGTAACGATCGGCCAGTTCGCAGATGCCCGGCAGATCGGCGATCACGCCGTCCATCGAGAACACGCCGTCGGTGGCGATCAGGCGCACGCGGGCCGACTGGGCTTCGCGAAGCTTCGCCTCCAGGTCGGCCATATCGTTGTTGCGGTAGCGGAATCGCTGTGCCTTCGACAACCGCACGCCGTCGATGATCGAAGCATGGTTCAATTCATCGGAGATGATAGCGTCTTCGGCCGTGAGGAGCGTCTCGAATAATCCGCCGTTGGCGTCGAAGCACGACGAATAGAGCAACGTATCTTCGGTGCCCAGAAACTCGGTCAGTTTTTGTTCCAGCGTCTTGTGCTGTTCCTGCGTGCCGCAGATGAAGCGGACCGACGCCAGACCATACCCCCACTCGTCGAGCGCGCGGTGGGCTGCCGCGACCACCGCTGGATAGTCGGCCAATCCCAGGTAATTATTGGCGCACAGGTTGAGCACCTCGCCCTGCTTCGTGCCCACGTGCGCCTGCTGCGGCGAAGTCAGCCTCCGCTCGTTCTTATAGAGCCCCGCTCCGCGGATCTCTTCGAGCTGCCGTGACAGGTGTTCTTTGATCGTGCCGTACATAGAGGCAGCTTATCGTATTCGTCCCCGCACGGGAAATGTCTCGCAACGAGGTGGCGCGCCTTGCGTTTATCCCTTCTCAAACTTTGGTGGTCCAATGTCTTTTGACACTGGGTGGCACGACGTGCCACCCACGAGCGCGGGGATTTTGAATCAATCCGAGACTTGCTCGACGGCGACAAAAAAACCGGCGGCCGTCCAGGCGCGGAACCAATCTCGCAACTGAACTGCGAGCAGGTCGAGCACCGAGGTATCGGCGGCGGCCACGATTGCTGCGATCGCTGTTCCGACGGTTTGGCCGACGATGAGGGCGGTGAGCAGTTCGTATTGCGCCGATTCCAAATCGTGTCGGCGGACGACGAAGTCGCGACGCGATAAGGCCAGCCAACTCGGCCCGCTGGATGGCAGGGGCGGAACGTCGGTCTCGGGCGGTAGTCCGCGTAGTTCCGTGAAATAGTCGTTGACGGGGAAGCGGAAAGCCATCGTCCGCAAGCTCGGGGCGGCGACGAGTCGGAGTTCGGGCCATCGCTCCGGATCGACCGCGAGCAAATCTTCCGCACCGAGCGTGTGCTGATTCTCGCTCCCCGGACCATCAAAGACTTCGCTGATGGCCCACTCCAGACGGGCCAACTCCAACAGAAAATCGGGCCATTCCTCGGTCGGCTGTCCCGCGTCGTCGCGGTCGGGCCGCGTCTCGTCCAGAAACTGGGCAAAGTTGTGCCCCAACCGATCGAGCGTGTAGCTGCGCGAAGGATAAGCCTGCAGATACCCCAGGGCCAGGGAGTCGAACGCCTCGTCGCCGAGCGTGCGAGCCACGGCCGGATAGATACTCCGCATGCACTCCAACAACCTGGCGAAGTAGGCGTTGTGATAGATGGAGAGCCGTTCCAGTCCCGTAAGGTTTCGTGAAGGCGCTATGACCGACTCACAATCGTCCAGCCCGACGACAAGGTGCCGCTGCGCGTCGGGCGACTCGATGCCCGCCTCGATGCCGTCGGGGTGCATGATGACCGCCTGCATCCAGCCCTGCACCACAGCGAGCGGCAACGTCTTGTGGTTGCGCGGCTCGAAGTCCATCACTGCACCTCTCGCCCGACGAGGTGCAACGGATGCGGCACCGCCGGATCGTGTACGGGCGCGCCACCAGCCCCATTGCCTTGATTTTCGACCGGTTGCGGAACATCCGACGTATCGGCCGCGGCCCGGCGCCCCGCCGGCATCGTTTCGCCGTCCGACGACAAGTACTCGCGCGCTTTCAGCACCTCGGCGTGGACGACGGGAAAGGGCGGAATACTCGCGTCCCATTCGAGCAGCGTCGAAACCCCGCCCGTCAGGCGATGCGCACGGCGATATAGCTCCCAAACCGGATCGGTGACCTGTCGGTCGTGCGTGTCGATCAGATGCGTCACGCAATGGGTGTGGCCCGCCAGATGGCATTGCACCACCCGGCGATGCGGAATGTTGTCGAGATATTCGACCGGATCGAAATCGTGATTGACGCTCGACACGTAGACGTTGTTCACGTCGAGCAAGAGGCCGCAATCGGACTCGTCCGCCATGCGACCCAGGAATTCCCATTCGCTCATCGTCGAGCTGCGAAACGTCACGTAGCTGCTGGGGTTCTCCAGCACGAGCGGCCGCTCCAGGAAATCTTGTACGACGCGGATACGCTCGACGACGTGCGCGAGGGTCTCTTCGTTGAACGGCACGGGCAACAGATCGTGGGCATTCAGGCCCAGCACGCCCGTCCAACAGAGGTGGTCGGAGATCCAACCCGGCCGCACGGCATCGGCCAGCCGCTTCAAGCGGCCCAGGTAATCGAAGTTCAGCGGATCGGTGCTGCCGATGGAGAGTGAGACACCGTGCATCACCAGCGGATAGCGTTCCGCCAGCATGTCGAGCACGTAGCGGGGCCGCCCCCGCGAATCGATGAAATTCTCGGAGATGATCTCGAACCAGTCGACGGCCGGCCAATGCTCGAGCAGGTACGGAAAGTGAACCGTGCGCAGCCCGACGCCCAGGCCCAAGTTCTTGCATCCCAGCCGCGGCACCACCGTTCCTGTATCCGACATAGCTTGAGGCGGCCTACAGCCGGCAGTTGTTGATCTGCGTCTCCAACACGGCGCTGGCGCCCAGCGCTTCGAGCCGCTCCATGATGGCGATGACTTCGCCGCGGCGGACCATCACGCGGATCGCGCACCAATCGCGGTCCTCGAGCGAGCTGACCGTGGGCGAATTGAAGCCGGGCGTGATCTTCTCGGCCTCGGCCAACTTCGAGCGAGGCACGTTGTACTCCAACAGCGACCAACTGCGGGCGATCACCACCCCTTCCAGCCGCCGCACGACCCGGTCGGCCAATTCGACCTGTTGGCATCCGCGCCCCTGGATGAGCACGGTCTGATAGCGGCCGATTTCGTCGAGGATGCGCAGATGGTTGGCGGCGAGCGTACTGCCCGTTTCGACGAGATCGACGATCGCCTCGGCCACCCCCAACGCAATCATCACCTCGACCGAGCCCGAGAGCACGACCAGATGGGCCGTTGCGCCGTGCTGCCGCAAGTAGGATTCGGTATTGTGCGGAAAGCTGGTGGCGATGCGGCAGCCGTTCAGTTCGGCCGGTTTCTGGATCGGACTGTCTTCGGGCACGCAGACGGCGAGCCGGCATTGCCCCACGCCCAGGTCGAGCCGCGTGACGACGTCGGCTGCCCGTTCGGCGATCAAGTCGCTGCCGGTGATGCCCATGTCGATCGCTCCCTCGGCACAGAGCACCGGAATGTCTTCGGTCCGCAGAAAGGTGACGTCGATCGGCACGTCGCGACAGCGGGCGAACAGACTCCGTTCCGAACGGCGGAAGCTCAGTCCGGCGTCTTTCAGTAGATCGGCTGCCAGTTCGGCCAGGCGCCCCTTGCTGGGCACGCCGATACGAAAAGTGGACATAACGAGTTAGTCGAACGTAACCGAGGGTTGGAAAACGGCCCGCGAAGACCGCAAGTGCAATCTAGGATCGGGACGGCTTGGCCGATAGGTGGGCCGCAGGAACTATTCTTTCCTGCGACTGGCCTTCTCTTCCAGCCCCGAAATGCCGAAACGGCGGCCCAACTCGGCTTCCACATCGGCCAGGCCGGTATCGCGGTGGGCCAGCATCACCAACAAGTGATACACCAGGTCGGCCGCTTCGCGCACCAGGTGCTGGCGGCCCTCCTCGCCCGGCTCGTCGGCGGCCTCGACCACCTCGGCCGCTTCTTCGGTGATTTTGCCGCCGATCGTTGCCGTCCCACCCGCCAAGAGCTTGCTGGTATACGATTTCTCGGCCGGATTCGCCCGACGGTCTTCGATCGTGGCCATCAGCCGCGCCAAGATGGATTGCTCGTTGCTCAAGGCCGCTCCCCCCTTTCCCACGACGGACGGCGCTTAGAATCGTCTGACAAAACGCAGAAGCCGGAGCGTCGCGGGTAAAAAATCGGCAATGAAACGCTGTTTTTTTCGCGGATCAGTCGGGTTTTGTCGCTTGCTTTAAGAGTCGATACCATGCAACCATTACCCCGCACAGACGCCCGATCGTCAAGTGAGATTCTTCTATCATGACCGTTGAGCCGGTCTCCGCCCCCGCTTGGTATCTCACCGGCCCCACGGCGGCGGGCAAGACGGGGCTCGCGCTCGAACTGGCCGAAAGGCTCGGCGCCGAGATCGTCTCGATGGATTCGATGGCCGTCTACCGCGGCCTCGACATCGGCACGGCGAAGCCGACTGCCCGCGACCGCGAGCGGGTGCCGCATTGGCTGGTCGATCTCATCGAACCGGACGAAGAATTCAGCGTGGCCCAATACGTCGCGGCCGCCGAACGCACGGCCGCGTACCTGCGCTCGCGCGGTCGTGAGGTCCTGTTCGTGGGCGGCACGCCCCTCTATCTTAAGGCCCTGCTACGCGGCATCTTCGAAGGACCGCCGGCCGATTGGGAACTCCGCCACCACCTGCTCGCCGAATGCGAGCGCAAAGGGAACGACTGGCTCTACCGGAAGTTGACCGACGTCGACCCCGTGGCAGCCCAGCGTCTGCACCCGCACGACACGCGGCGCCTGATCCGCGCCTTGGAGGTGTTCGAGAAGACGGGCCGGCCGATCAGTTCCTGGCAGCAACAATTCGAGCGGGCTCGCCCGGCGGAAGAGTGCCGCGTGTTCGTGCTCGATTGGCCGCGCGATGAGCTCTATGCGCGTATCGATCGGCGGGTCGAGGAGATGTTCGGCGCGGGCATCATCGGCGAGGTGAGCGGATTGCTCTCCCGCGGAAAGCGGCTAGGCCGGACTGCGCATCAGGCGCTCGGCTACCGCGAAGTGCTCGAACACCTCGCGGGCGAACGGAACCTGGCCGACACGATCGGGCTTGTCCAGACCCGCACCCGACAATTCGCCAAGCGGCAACTGACCTGGTTTCGCAGCCTGAGCGAATGCCGCTGGGTGCCGATGTCGCCGGAATCGGGCCCGGCCGCGATCGCCGCCACCGTCGCGCGCTTGGGTGCGGCCGCCGTCCAAGATACGCGGTAGCGAGCCCCGGCTGGGTCTTCCGGGGCTTCGCTTAAGCGAAAATGACGGTAGCGGGTCAGGCCGACCGCAAGCCCGACGCCCGCTCGGCGGACGTCGTGTAGCATTTCACCGAAGGCATGTCGGTCGTCTCATTACGCAGCGAATGGCAGATGCGGCGGACCTCATCGAGGTCGCGTTTCATCGACTCGGCGAGAAAGCGCTCGGTCGGCCCCTGCGCGGTCTCCCACTCACTTTGGCAGTCACTGAGGCGTTCGAGCACCTCTTTCATCCAGACGAACTTGGCGTGGCGGTCCATCGCGGGCAGCTCCCTTATCCCTTACAAACGCTTGGGTCGTTTTCTGGGAGACAGCAAAGCACGCCTTGTGCCAATGCAACAGGCTAAAGCGACAGCCGAGCGCTAAGGCTTTTCAGCAATTGGGTTTAACAAAAACACCGGGATGCCGAAAAGAAGCCGAACGATGAACCGCTCGGGCTGAACCCTTGTAAGAATTGCAATGACCCCAAGCGCCACACGCCTGCAATTCAGTCGGCCACGTAGGGGAGCAGGGCCATGAAACGAGCCCGCTTGATCGCCTTGGCAACGGCGTGCTGGCTGGCGGCCGTGCAACCGCTCTTGCGCCGGCCGATGAGCTTACCTTGGCGGCTGGTGAGCTTGGTCAACAGCTCCAAATCCTTATAGTCGACATACATCGGACGCGGACGCGCACCGTCGACGAAGATCGGGTCTTTCTTCTTCTGTCGCGTCGTGACCTTAGAACGTTTTTTGTTGGGCGGGCGCGACCGATTGAATTCTGGCATGTCGGTATGAGGTTTAGACGTTAGCGTGTTCAGCGAAAAGCCGTCGGCCTTCGGCTGCCTTGGAGCGGTAATCCCGCATGATACCGGCACTACCGAAGGGAGTCAAATCGATCGGTAGCGGGCTTGTAGCGGGCTGTGACTGCGCGGTAAAAGTCCCAAAACGGCCGCGAAAAGGTCGTCAAACGATCAGGGGCGGTCAGTTAGCTCCGCCTTCATCGCGGCAGTCGGCCGCACCTCCCACTCTTGCCGGGCTTTCGTGTTTTGGCGTGGTCTAATGGCACGGGCTTTTTCCGCCTAATGCATCTCCGCTGCACAATCGCCGATGCCGCTGCGGAGGAAATTGAACTGCACGTGGGGATGATCGGCCAGCAACGACATGGGTACCGCGGCGTCGGGAATCCTCTGGGAGATCATCAGCGCCGTCAGTCGCTGACCGAACGGATTGTCGTGGTTGCCGGCGTGCCAGATCGACACCTTCTCTGCCTGCCAGGTTTCGACGGGGCCGACGGAGATCGCCTGGGTCGGCACGTTCGTCACCACGCCGCCGCCCGACGTGCGAGCGTTCTGAATGATCGTCATGGGATGCAATTCGACGACGCGCGTGGTCAGTTGCCGATATTCGGCCGGGCTGGGCGGTTGATCCCGGTATTTACCTTCACGCTTGGGCGGGTCGTTGAATGCCCAGTGCTTCACCTCACCTTGTCCGCCCTGCATGGTCACGCACCGGGCCGTTTTCCAGCTTTCGATGTATTCGCGCGGATCGGCCTGCGGAAAGTGAATGTTCTCACGCGGCATGCGCAGTTCGGGCCGAATCCGATTGAAGCACAATTCCATGTCGGCGCGGGCGAAGCTGAGCGGAAACGACTCGGGCGCTTCGCGACCGTCAACGACCCATTCGTCCATGCCCCAGAAATGGGCGTGGCGCAGGTCGATCTCCAACTCGTTCACCAGCCGGGCGACCAACGGCAACTGCTCGGTCGGCCCGATGGGACCGCAGATGCCGGCTGGCCGTTCGGGGGTCGCTTGCCGCCAGGCCGTGATATACTCCAACGCTTCGGCCAGGTAGAAATCTTCGGTCGTCTCGTAGATTCGCACTTCGAAGCCGGGTCGCGACAACGCTTGAAGGTCGTCGGCCGACAGCCGAGCGGCGGCGTCGAGAAGATCGCGGTCGAGCGTGGTATAGTCCCACCAATCGGGGCTGATTTTACTGAGGGGGCGCATGGTCTTCGTGGTCCGCGAGGAATGATGCGCCGCAAGTCTATCGCCGCCGCGGATGCCTCGCAACCGAATGCCGGGCAGACGGCGAACGACAACGAAATAGCAGGATTTCGCCGCATGCGATTCGCCGTCTTGGCATCTCCCGAAAGCTGGTATCTGAAGGACTTGTGCCGCGCGGCCGCGGGCCGTCACGAGTTGGTTGCCGTCGCGTTCAGCGATTTGACGGCAACGCTGGGAAATAATTCAGCCAGCATCGCGTCTGGCTTGGTGGCCTTGGAATCGATGGACGCCGTAATCGTCCGCACGATGCCGCCCGGCTCCTTGGAGCAGGTCGTCTTTCGCATGGATGCACTGGCTCGCTTGGAGAACGCCGGCACGGTCGTGGTCAATCCGCCCAAGGCCGTCGAGGCCGCGGTCGACAAGTATTTGACGAGCGCTCGCTTGGCTGCCGCCGGATTGAAGGTACCGAAGACCATCGTCTGCCAAACGGCCGATGCCGCCATGTTGGCCTTTGCCGAACTGGGTGGCGACGTGGTCCTCAAGCCGTTGTTCGGCGCTGAGGGGCGGGGCATCGCGCGGCTGACCGATGAGGCACTCGCCCTGAGGGCATTCAAGATGCTCGAACAGCTCGGGGCCGTGCTCTACCTACAAGAGTTCATAAGGCACGAAGGCGCCGACCTGCGACTGCTCGTCATCGGTCACCGCGTGCTCGGCATGCGGCGGCGCAATCCGCTCGATTGGCGAACCAACGTCAGCCGCGGCGCGACACCCGAACCGCTCGAAGTCACACAGGAATTGGCCGACTTGGCGCATCGAGCCGCGGCATCGGTCGGCGCCACGGTGGCGGGTGTCGATCTCTTACCCGGCTGCGACGGCGAGCTCTATGCCATCGAAGTCAACGCGGTGCCCGGCTGGAAGGCCCTCGCTCGTGTTCACGGCGTGGATGTGGCCCGGCTGGTGCTCGATTACGTCACGGGCCTGTGCGAGGTCAACTTCCGGAGCCGAAACCGGCCGAGTTGAGACTGGTCTGAATGCCGCCCCAGAAGCCGCCGGCCTCTCCACCGACGGCGCTAACGGCCGAGATGACGGCGATCAGGATCAACGCCAGCATCACGGCATATTCGACGGACGTTGCCGCCTCAGAATCTCGCAGAAATCGCTGCCAGAGTGCCATGCTTCGATCCATTATGTTGCGGGCGTTGCTCGCAATCCGAAAGGCCGGCGTGCCCTTCTAGCCACGGCCATCCGTATTTGGAAACATCCTCGAAATCTACTTTGGCTGGCGGCCTCAGGGCCTCGGAAGATATGTACCTTGCCAGCTTCACAGAAAACGTACCTTGAAATCCGCCGCCCGTCAAAAAAAGATGGCGACATGGAACTTGTTTTTCACGAGCTCCGTGCCGCCCGATTCAGTTCGATTCTTTTTCAATAATTCGTCAACGCACGGCCTCGTTCAGCATCTTTGTGTTGGGAATGCTGTGACGATTGAGCAGCCCGTCTTCCTCCGTCTCGATGACGGTGGCCACCGGCCCGACTTCGCGCACGGTGCCTTCCATGCCCGCGACGTGAATCCGATCTCCCGCGTGCATCC
>DASZTS010000059.1:0-1512 GCA_035547915.1 Pirellulales bacterium
GGCTTCGCTTCGCGCGGCCTGATATATTAGCCGGCCGCTGCACGCTTTTACGGCCCGTTAAATGTCTTAGCGGGAAACTCCCTACGGAATTACAGCCAGAATGGCCGAGGGAATCGTGTCGGACCAGGAATTCAAGCGGACCCTCGGTTATGCGACACTGGCCATCGACCTGCTGAAGCGGTCCGAGATCCCTCCCTACCCGCAGTTCTACGAGCTGCTCTACACCTACGCGACCGGCGTCAACCCGTCCCTCAACGCCCGGATCAACGCGCTTTTCCGCGACGGCGACCCGAGCGTCGATCTCGCCGAAGCGCTCTACAACGAGTTTTTGCGGGCCCACGACGTCAACGAACGGATCAGCTCGGTCTCGGAGCGCATGTCGATGCGCATCGCCGAGGTGCACGACGCCATCGATTCGGCGATGATCAGCGCCAATGCCTATTCCGGATCGCTCCAGGCCGCCCACGGGGACCTCGAGGGCGAGATCAACAGCGACACGGTTCGAACCATGGCGGCCCGGCTCCTCAAGGAGACGCGCCGTATGCAGGACACCAACCGCCAACTCGAGCAGAAGCTCGACGCCTCGCGCGACGACATCGCCAACCTCAAGCGCACGCTCGATGAGGTGCGGCGCGAGTCGCTGCTCGATCCGCTGACCAAAATCTACAACCGCAAGTATTTTGATGACGGCCTGCTGCAATCGATCGCCAACGCCAGCGAGTCGGGGCAGCCGCTCTGCCTGCTGCTCGTCGACATCGATCATTTCAAGCGCTTCAACGACACCTATGGCCACCAGACGGGCGACCAGGTGCTCCGCCTCGTGGCGATGACGCTCAAGTCGAACATCAAGGGCAAGGACATCGTGGCGCGCTATGGCGGAGAGGAGTTCGCCGCCATCCTGCCGTCGACCGATCTCGAAGGCGCGGTGATCCTCGCCGACAACATCCGCAAGGCGATCCAGGCGAAGGAACTGCTGAAGCGCTCGACCAACGAAAAGCTGGGCCGCATTACCGCCTCGTTCGGGGTCGCGCTCTTCCGTGCGGACGAAAGCCCCTCCTCCTTCATCGAGCGGGCCGATCGCTGCCTCTATGCGGCCAAGCACGCGGGCCGCAATCGCGTGTTCAGCGAAACCGAGCTCGACACCGACGACGATTCCGTCGCCGCCTGAGGGTTATTTTCGGCGGCCCCTATTCACCCTTTCCTGTCGAGGCTTGTCCCCGATCACCTGCTGTTTTCGGGGCCGGGGAGAGAGGAAGGCGGCCGGGCAACCGAGCCCTGTGCTGCGCGACTCTGGACCGCTCCCACCGGCCGACCGGACGCCCGTTCCTGCAGCAACGGCAACACGTTAGCCAAGGTCAAAATACGGGCTTGGCAAAGCGGCGCAAACCCGGTACACGGACGCCACCTTCTCGAAGGCCGATGGTCTTCCGCGATAGCTCAGTTGGTAGAGCAAGCGGCTGTTAACCGCTGGGTCGTAGGTTCGAGTCCTACTCGCGGAGCCAATCCGGGCTC
>DASZTS010000060.1:0-1627 GCA_035547915.1 Pirellulales bacterium
CCAGCGGGGAACGTGATTTGCTTTACTTGGGCAGGCGGCCCTCAAACAGGATCGCGAAGTGGTTGAGCGCCTCTTTCCACTTGCGGATCGGCATCGTCCATTTGTGCGAAGCCTCTCGAATGGCCATATACACGATCTTCAGGGCCGATTCCTCGTTGGGATAGATCTTGCGGTTCCGAGTGAACTTGCGAATTGCGCTGTTTACTGATTCAATCGCGTTCGTGGTGTAGATCGCTCGGCGGATCGGCGGCGGAAAGTCGAACAGCGTGATGACGTCCGGCCACTTGGCACGCCACGTCTTGGCGATCGTCGGATATTTCTCGTCCCAGGCTTGAGCGAATCTCTCCAAGGCCTGTTCGGCCTCCACTACGGTCGCGGCCCCATAGACCTTCTTCAAGTCGGCCGCCACCGTCTTGGCATCGGCGGTGCTCACGTAGCGCAACGCCGCCCGCACCAAGTGCACCAGACACAACTGCACTTTCGTTGCCGGGTAAGCCGCGTGGATCGCCTCGGCGAAGCCGCTGAGCCCATCAATGCAGGCCACGAAAATGTCTTCCAGGCCGCGGTTCTTCAGGTCGGTCAAACAGGTCAGCCAGAATTTGGCTCCCTCTGCCTGGCCCAGCCACAGCCCCAACAGCTCTTTGTGGCCCTGCAGATTCACGCCTAAAGCCACGTACACCGTCCGCGGAGCCACGCGGCCGTCGTCGCTTCGGGCATGCACCACGATCCCGTCGAAGTACACGATCGGCCACACGCACTCTAAGGGGCGAGTTCGCCAAGCCGTGACCTCCGCATCCAGATCGGCCGTGATCTCCGAGACCAGCGTGGCCGAGACCTCGACCCCGTAAAGCTGCTGCACGATCTCTTGAATGTCGCGCGTGGTCATGCCCTTGGCATACAAGGCCAGGATCTTTTCGTCGAAGCCCGCTAAGCGCCGCTGGTGCTTCCCAATCAGCTGCGGCTCAAACGTGCCATCGCGATCGCGGGGCGTGGCAATGACTAGCTCCCCCAGGTCGCCTTGCACCGTCTTACGCGAGCGACCGTTGCGCCGGTTGGGGGAACGACGGGCCGATGAGGCAGCCGACGGCGTCGCGACACGCGCCTCGTCCGCAGTTTGCCCGACCACAGGCGCCTTCCTGCGCCCCAAGTGGACGTCCATTTCGGCGTTGAGCATCCGCTCCAGCGCCGATTGCATCATCAGCCGCATAAAGCCGTTGAGGTCTTCAGCCGTTTGGGCTTGGCCAGCGAACTCCGTTGCTAGCTGCTCGGCGCGAGCTCGTAAAGAAGCATCCATGCGTCAGTCTCCTGGGCAGAAAGAGGTTATAAAACCTAGCTATCTCTGCTAGCTGACACAAGATTTCTTACAGGCCCCTGCACTCCGGCAAATTCGTTTCAAATCTCTTTCCCTTCTTGACGGGCGGTTCCTCGGCACGCGAGCAGGCGATTTCGCGGTTCAGAACCAAGTCGACGCTTGCGTCGGTGAACCATTTATAGAGGCGAGGGATCTGGCCCTCCAGCGCGAACCTTGCTTTCTCCGCAAGCCGGCGGTCCTCCTCGATGGTCACCTCGAACGAAGAGGCGAAAACCTGAATTATGTTGTTGAAAATGTGCGCCCGAAGTCGCGATT
>DASZTS010000061.1:0-39769 GCA_035547915.1 Pirellulales bacterium
GTAGCGATTCACGGATTTTTATAGGGCCGCAGGTGAACGGGCGCGCAGAGCGAACGATGGTTCGTTGGGGCGGTGTGATGTGCGGCAGAAGAAATCTATGAGGTATCGGGCAGGAGGCTCGGTGCCGCGGTACCCATCAGAAAGGCGAACACCGCCTCATGAAGGAATTCAAACACAGACCGTGCTTGTTGAGCGCATGTTCCTACCGCGGTCCAGATCCGCTCGCACCAAGTCTGGCCCGTCTGCCCGCGAGTCCCTTGTGTGATGCGCCGATGAATGGCCACGAAGCGGATCGCCTGTTCCGCCAGATTATTGGTCGGCTCGATTCCCGGCGTGGTAATGAAGCGGAAAAAGCCCTCGGTGTTGCATCGGAACCGCTCGGCAATGTTCTCCGCTTCGCGTGTTTGCGGAGACTCCATGAAAGCGTCCCAACAAATGTCCGCCGCGATCCGCTCCAGCGATGCACGAAAGGTGGCCTCCGACGCGAATTCCTGACGGCGGTGGATCGTTCGGAAGAGCTTTTGCAAATCCGCGGCGAGACGCTGGCCGTACTCGCGGTTTTTGGGGTTCGGATGCTCGGCCAGGAACTTCACATCTCGGATAAAGTGGGCCAGACAGAATTGCAAGGCGACGTTTTCATTCAGCCGCATGTACTTGCGGTAGGCCGAAAAGTAATCGCAACCCAGCACGCCGTCGAAGTCGCGTCCCAACACCTCCAGCAACACATCGCAACCACGCGACGGCGAAATCTTGAACAGCGTGAAAAGCGAAGCGCGAAAGCACCAGGTCCAGAGCCTCTGTCCCTGGTCTTTGTGGCCCGTCTCATCGACGTTGAGAGAATCTTGTTCCGGCAGCCGCCGCAGCAACTCCTCATAGGGGTCCTTCAGGCTGGCGCTGACCTTGCCGACCACCTTGGCCAGCAGTCCGCGACTGACGGGCATCTTCAGCACGTCGCGGAACAGCTTGCGGATCGACGAGAACGACAGGTGGCAGGCGCCCTTCAAAAAGCCCACGAAGGCCGTCAATCGCGGGCCGATCAGCCCCGCCCGCACCAACTCTTCGGGCAGCGCGCCGTAGCGGACGCGTTGGCACTTCTCGCACCACTGGGCGAGGGCGCGGTGTTCTTCGATGACCACTGGCACACTACGAAGATCGACTTGTTGGAGACGCTTGGGTGGATGATCGACACCCTGCAGTTCACCGTGGCAACACGGACAGTTGTCGAGGCGGTATTCCCAGGCTTGATCGAGTTGTTCTTCGGCAAAGGGAGTGCGTTGGTGGCGTGGGTGGCCTGGTTGCCCGCCTCGCTTTCGTTTGCCGCGTTTTCCTTTGGCCTGTTTTTTCGGAGGCTTGACGATATCCGACGAGGGCGGTTTCGACGAGGTGGCAGAGTTCTTCCTGGCCTTGGCCAACTCACTTTGAGTCTTGGTCAATTCACTTGCAAGCAGCGACAAGCGCGCATCCAGTTCCGCAATGCGCCGCTCCAACCGCTCGCAGTTCGAGCAAGAGTTTTTCCCAGAGTCCGCCATGACGGCGACACCCTAGCCGATACCCGCCAAGCCACCAACATCAGTTCAAGGCCCGTGAACCGCTACAAGGGAGCCTAAAATCCAAATGATGAGTTTGCCGCCGAGGATCGCAAAACCGAAATAGGCGCCGATTACGAAAAGAATCGCGCACAGCACCGGATAGCGCGGCAGGCTCAACGCCACGCACAGCACGCCCACGGCGACCAGCAGCAGGCGGAGGGAGAATTGATTCGGCATGCCGTCAGGCTAACGCGCAGGCGCGGGTGGTGACACCCTGTGCCTCGGGCGCGCCCCCAGGGCGGCCGCCTCGGCGGGTTTCGACGCAGCGACGCGTACGAGTTCGGCGGGCAACGGCCTTTTCGCTGTCGTCCTCCAACGGCCGTTCACCCGCGAAAGGATCGAAATGCGCAGTCAATTCTTGGCCTAATGCCGGTCGTCGTGACCACCGGCCGACGCAGCACCGATTTTCTTGCCATTTGGCCCGCTCCGCTTCTTGCAATCGACCAACCCCCCGTTATAATGGATCACTGACGGTGCAAACCGTCAACGCCCCGTCCAGGTACCTGCCCCGCCTGCGATGGGGTTTTTTTATTGGTTTCGCCAATGCGTGCGGCTCTGTCCGCCGGTTGTAACTCCGCCCCAACGCTATCGCACTTAGAGCCGAGAGCGGCAGGTATCTGCCCGATCAGAGTTCCCCGCTCTGATCGGGTTTTTCTTGGCATCCCCGCACATCGCCGTCCAGGTTTCCCAGCCTGCGACCGTGCCGTCGGCAAAGCCGTTTTCCCCGCTCCGCTTCAGCGGTAGCCTAAGTCTAAGAGTTGGCCGAGAATCGGTGTGACGGCCCGGCTTTGGGCCGTCCACACCGGTGAAAGGCGAGCGACCACGCCGGTTCGCGAAACGACAGCGAACAGCAGTTCAGCCCGCCAGCCGCGTGATGCGGTTGGTGGGGGCTGATACCTCCGCTTCGATGGCCCGATAGCGATACTGCATTAGATAGGCGTCTTCCGTCGTATCTTCGTAGAAGTCGCGCAACAGCGACACCGCGCGGAAACCCCGGTCGCGGAAGAACAGTTGTGCGGCCAGGTTGGTCTCGCGCACCTCCAAGACGATACGCGTGCGACGTTGCGTCGAGAGCTTCGCGGCCAGCTTGGCGATCATCCGCCCGCCGACCTTCTGGCGACGGTGGCGGGGCGAGACCGCGAAATTGAGCAGATGCAGCCGCGTCTTGTGCAGCTCGTAGATCATGAAGCCGACCACTTCGTCTTCCAGATCGGCCACCATGCCGATGCAGTTCCGCTGACGCAGGCAACGGATGAAGTCGTCTTCCGACCAAGGGAACTCGAAGCACGAGTTCTCGATCGCGAGCACTTCCGGCATATCGCGCCGAATCATCCAGCGAATGTGAACCCGAACGCCTTCAACCTGGTCGGAACTCATGCAGGCCTCCTTGCCGCGCGGTGAGCTCGGTATGTGGTGCGATGCGAGGCGGTACAGTATCAGAAGGGTGCCCGATCGCCAAGAGCGGAGTGCCCTTCCCTTTTCCGCCGCGGCGACCAGAATGGGGCGTGCTCAGAGTGGGTCGGGCGACCGCCGGCCGGCATTTTGCCGGCGGGAGGAAAGTCCGGGCTCCGCAGGACAGGGTGATGGGTAACGCCCACCGGCCGCGAGGCCAGGGAAAGTGCAACAGAAAGCAAACCGCCGCGTGGCACTCGCCGCGAGGTAAGGGTGAAACGGTGAGGTAAGAGCTCACCAGCAGGCTGGGCGACCAGTCTGGCTAGGCAAACCCCACCCGGAGCAAGGCCAAACAGGGAGCAACGGCGCTCGCGGCACACGCCGCGACGCCGTGCGAGTCGGTCCGGCCCGCCACGACTTCCGGGTAGGCTGCTGGAGGACCCGAGCAATCGAGTTCCTAGAGAAATGGTCGCCGCTCGGCGCATTTTTATTAAAAACTGCGGCGAGGCACAGAACCCGGCTTATAGACCCACTCCGAGCACTTTTTGATTCTCTTCCGCGCCGCGGGGCAACCCTCACGCTCGTCAGAAGAGCGACATCTGCCCCGATGAGCTGCGCGGAGGCCGGAATTGCGAGCTGTCGGCTTCCGGTAGCGGTTGATCGAGTCCGAATTTGCGCACAAATATTTTGAAATTCTGCGCGATCTGGTCGGCATACGGCCCCGCGCCCCGCTGACGCAGACCGAACTGCGACTGGTACAACCCGCCGCCGCGCGTCGAACGGATGAGCGATTCGACACGGTCGCGCTGGTTGGGGAAGTTCTCCGCGAGCCACGTGCGAAAGACCGGTTCGACGGAGAGCGGCAACCGCAACAGTACATACCCGGCGGAACGCGCGCCGGCGTCGCGAGCCGCTTCGAGGATGGCGGCCGTTTCATGGTCGGTCAGCCCGGGCACGATCGGCGCCACCATCACGCCTACCGGCACCCCGGCCTCGCTGAGCGCCTTGATGGCCGCCAGTCTCTTAACGGGCGGGCTGGTGCGCGGCTCCATCGTGCGCGCCAACTCGGCGTCGAGCGTGGTGACACTCAGGAACACATGCACCAACCGCCGTTCGGCCATCGACGCCAGCAGATCGAGATCGCGCCGCACGAGTCCGTTCTTGGTGATGATGCCGACCGGCTGGTTCGCCTCGTTCATCACCTCTAAGAGTCCGCGCGTGAGACGGAAATGCCGCTCGGCCGGCTGGTAACAATCGGTGACGCCCGACATGGTAATCGATTCGGCCTGCCACCCAGGTCGCGTCAACTCACGCCGCAGCAGCGCGGGAGCGTCGTGTTTGACGAAGATCTTCGTCTCGAAATCGAGCCCGGCGCTCAGATCGAAGACTTCGTGCGTGGGCCGGGCATAGCAATACGCGCAACCGTGTTCGCAGCCGCGATAGGCATTGATGCTCCAACGGAAACCGACGTCGGGACTGTTGTTCTCGGTGAGGATGCTCTGCGAGGCATCGGCGATGAACTGCGTCGGCGTCTTCCGCTCGTCGGAGAGCAGCTCTTCGTCGTATTCACGGCCGTCGAAGGTCTCTTCGAGGTGCGTCGGCAGGTATCGGTTCGGCGGATGATGCTGGGCGGCCCGTCCGACGATCCGAGGTCGATGCGGCTCCATACCGCAAAGAATAGCGTATCCATGAACATTTGAACAGATCTGCTGGCGTTTTCACCGTTGCTCGATGGCTCTGCGTCGCGGGAATCGGAGAGCGGCCGATCTAGGCTTCGATGGGCTCGATCGTCGCATACATTGAGCCGGGGCAGCCGTCGATCTCGTCGTCCTTGCCATAGGCACGAATCTGATCGCGCTTCAGTTCGGCATGCTCCTTGGTGGTCGTCAGCACGACCGCCCGCCCCTGCGTGTCGACCTCCTTCGCAAGCTTAAAGCCCTTTTCGGTCGGATGCCCGAACAGGTCCTTCATCATGGTGACAACGTAGAGATACGTGTGATTGTCGTCATCCCAGAGAATGACGTTGTATCGCGGCTGCCGCTTGGGCTTGCGGCGCGCCTCCTGCTCTCTCTGCTGCGGCGCCTCGACTTCGACGGGTTCGACGACGGCCGACTCGGGCATTTTATGATCGATTGGGCCTGCAATCGCCGAGGGAAGGTGCCAGGATTCCGCTAAAGATACAAGAACATTATAGTGGGTGCCCGGCGGCAAGAAAGCGCGCCGCCGCCCGCTCTCGAAAACAACAACCGGAATCTCTCAGCGCATGTCTCGCATCGACGCTTACCTGACGGAACACGCTGCCGACTTCGAAAATGACCTCTGCGAGCTATTGCGCATCCCCAGCGTCAGCGCCGATAGCCGCCATCGGGCCGATGTGCGCCGCGCGGCCGATTGGCTGGTCGAGCAGTTCCGCGCGCTCGAAATGCCGGTCGAGTTGTGCGAGACCCCCGGCAATCCGATCGTTTACGCCGAATGGCTCGGCGCGCCGGGCGCGCCGACGGTGCTCGTGTACGGGCACTACGACGTGCAGCCGCCCGACCCGCTCGACGAGTGGATTTCGCCCCCCTTCGAACCGACGCGCCGCGACGGAAACCTCTACGCACGGGGCGCCACCGACGACAAGGGGCAGATGCTGACGCACGTGAAGAGCGTGCAAGCCTGGATGCACAGCGAAAAACGGCTGCCGATCAACGTGAAGTTCCTCATCGAGGGTGAGGAAGAGGTCGGCAGCGAGCACCTGGAGCGGTTCATCGCCGACAACCACCAGCGCTTGGCCTGCGACGTGGTCGTCATCAGCGACACGAGCCAGTTCGCCCCGGATCAGCCGGCCATCACCTACGGACTGCGCGGTATCGCCTATTTCGAGCTGCGGCTGACGGGACCGAAGCAAGACCTGCACTCGGGCACGTTCGGCGGCGGCGTGATGAATCCGGCCATCGGTCTGGCGCAGATGCTGGCGGCACTGATCAATGGGAAAGGTCAGATCCAGATACCCGGTTTCTACGACGACGTGGAACCGCTCACGGCGCTCGAACGGCAGCAATTCGCCGAATTGGATTTCTCGGACGACGAGTTTTGCCGAGAATTGGGGATCGCCGCGGTCGCCGGCGAAGCGGGCTATAGCACGCTCGAACGACGCTCGGCACGACCGACATTCGACATCAACGGCCTGTGGAGCGGCTACCAAGGCGAGGGCTCGAAGACCGTGCTCCCCGCGCGGGCCGGCGCCAAATTCAGCTTTCGCTTGGTGCCGCGGCAAGACCCCAAGAAGGTCCACGCGGCGCTGGAGACCATGCTCGAGCGGTTGCTACCGCCGGGCCTGACGATGGAACTCATCGCCTTTCACGGTGCGCCGGGCGTCGTCGTGCCGCTCGATAGCCCTTACATTCGGGCGGCCGCGCAGGCGATCGAAGTGGGCTTCGGCAAGGCGCCGGTTTACATCCGCGAAGGGGGCTCGATCCCCGTCGTGTCGACCTTCCGCCAGCAGTTGGGCGTCGACACGCTGCTGCTGGGCTGGGGGCTGAACGACGACAACACGCACAGTCCGAACGAAAAATTCCGCATCCTCGATTTCCATCGCGGCATCAAGGCCAGCGCCCATTTGTGGGAAGAACTGGGCCGCCTCGCGAAGTCTCGGTAAAGAGCCCGCCCCAGAACGGATTTGCGATATGGACGGCCCGGCGTGCCAGCCGGCTTTCGGATAGACTCTCCATCCCTTGCGACATTTGCCGGATACCTCCCCATGCTCGACCGAAAATTCATTGTGGAAAATGCCGCCGCGGTCAAGGAGAACTGCCGCCAGCGGGGCGTGCAGGCGGAGGTCGATCGATTGGTCGAGCTCGATGTCCAGCGACGCGAGCGGCTGGCCGAAGTCGAGGAATTGAATCGCCGGGCGAACGACGTTTCCAAATCGATCGGCAAGGCCAAGGACGCGACCGAGCGCGAAGCGCGCAAGAACGAAGGGCGTGAACTGCGCGAGAAGACCGCCGCGGCCCAGGCCGTGCTCGACGCGACGCTCGTCGAAATGGATACCCTACAGCGCGGCATCCCCAATATGTCGCATCCGCTGGCGCCTCCTGGCGTGGGCGACGAGGCTGCCGTGGAGGTGAGGCGCGGCAAGACCGCTCCACGCGAATTCGACTTCCGGCCCCTCGATCATGTCGAGCTGGGAGAACGGCTCGGCCTGATGGACTTCGAAGGCGGATCGAAGGTGACGGGCCACGGCTTCTATTTTCTCAAGAACGACGCCGTGCTGCTCGAGTTGGCGTTGCAGCGTTACGCGCTCGACATCCTGATCGCCGAGGGATTCACCCCCACGATCACGCCCGACCTGGCCCGCAACGAGATCCTCCAGGGGATCGGTTACATTCCCCGCGGTCCCGAGACGCAGATCTACAGCATCGCCGATAGCGATCTGAGCCTGGTGGCCACGGCCGAGATCACGCTGGGTGGCCTACTGGCCGAAACCGTCCTCGAATCCGACCAGCTCCCGGTCAAATTCTGCGGGATCAGCCACTGCTACCGCACCGAGGCCGGTGCCCACGGCCGCGCCACGCGCGGCCTGTATCGGGTGCACCAGTTCACCAAGGTGGAGATGTTCGCCTTCACGTTGCCGGAAGCCAGCGAGGCGACGCTCGATTATTTCTGTGAGTTGGAATGCCGCCTGTTCGACGGCCTGGAGATCCCCTATCGGGTCATCGACACGGCCATTGGCGACCTGGGCGGACCGGCCTATCGCAAGTTCGATCTGGAAGCCTGGATGCCCGGGCGCGGCGAACGGGGAGAATTCGGAGAGGTCACCAGCACGTCGAACTGCACCGACTACCAGGCGCGGCGGCTCAATATCCGTTATCGGCAGAAGGGCGAGAAAGGGACTTCGTTCGTTCACACGCTCAACGGCACGGCCATCGCCATCAGCCGCGGCATCATCGCCGTGCTGGAAAATCATCAGCAGGCCGACGGTTCGGTACGTGTGCCACAGGCGTTGCGGCCCTATCTGGGCAAGGACGTCATCGGCTGAGCCGGCAAGCCAGCCGCGGAGAGGGGCGCCTCGCGCGCCGGCCTGTCTCGCCTTACCACCGCGTTACCATTGGTCGTCGTAGATCTGATACCCGACGGGTCTGCGCGGAGGTGGAGGCGGCCGGCCGGCCACCAACGGCATGAGCACCATGCCCGCCAGGAAGCCGCCGATGTGTGCCCAGAAGGCGACGCCCCCCTGCAAACCGATCTTCACCTGCCGGCTCGCTTCGAGAACCTGCGTCAGGAACCAGAAACCGAGCACGGCCAAGGCGGGGAGTTGCACGACCGTGATGAAGATGACCAGCACCACCAGGCAACGCACGTGCGCCCAGGGCCACGTCACGGCGTAGGCCCCCAGCACGGTGGCCACCGCACCGCTGGCGCCGATCACGGGCACCTGGCTCTGCGGATCGCTCCACCAATGACACAGGTTGGCGAGCACGCCGCCTCCCAGATAAAAGGCGGCGTAGAGCGAGTGGCCCAGCCGGTCTTCGACGTTGTTGCCGAAAATCCAGAGGAACCACATGTTGCCCAATAAGTGCAGCCAGCCGCCGTGCAAGAAGAGCGACGTGACCAACGAGCTGGCGATCGAAGGCCGGTCGGCCGGCAGCTCGAAATCGCGCTTGAGCAAGACGGGCACGCCCAGGTGCGGATGCTGGGCCAGCTCCTCGATCGGGATCACCACCGGTCGGCCGTTCCGCGCCTGACCGAGCCGCGCCGGAATGAAGCCCCGTTGGACGACGACGAGTTGGTGATCGAGATCGGGAAGGAGGTCGATCCACAGCAGGGCCAGCACGTTCAGACCGATGATCGCGCAGGTGACGATCGGCGGCCGGCGAGTCGGCACGTCGTCGCCGAACGGGAAGATCATGCGGTGCCGTGTCGGGCTGCGGTCTGCGGCACCGTTGTGCCTTCGCCAGGATTCGTGCTTTGACCGGCCGTTTTGCTCGGTCCACCCTGGATGGGCAAAGGAACGCCCTTGATCTGCCCCTCGCAGACCATCGAATTACGCACAAACCCCTGAAACCGGCTGATGACCAGCGCGCCCCGCCGGACCTTTATGAGTTGGGCCACCATCACCAGGCGATCGCCCGGATAGACCGGATCGCGGAAGCGGACTTCGTCCATGCCGCCGAAACCGAGCACCTCGGCCCCCAGCAGGTCGTACTTCTGCGACAGGTAGCTGCACAACTGGGCCGCGCACTCGCAGAGCATCACGCCCGGCATGATCGGCATACCCGGCATGTGGCCGCGGGCCCAGAATTCGTCGCCCCGCACGTCCTTGTAGCCCACGCCGAGCTTCCCCTCCACGTCTTCATAGACGATGGCGGTGAGCTGCTCCATCTCGAAGCGCTGCGGGTTGAAGCGGCGGATCCCCTCGATGTCGGCCACGACCCGATTCATGTCGAGCTGGGAGACGTCGATGATTAGACCACTTTTAGCCACGCACGGATCCCCGAACGGTTCAACGCGGAATCAACGTCAACGGAGTCACTGAACCGGTCGATTCAGGTCTTGATTTGCTTGCGTTTGAGGCGGCGGGCCTTGCTGTTGGCGGGGCGGGAACCGTGATTGGGTTTCTTCAGGACGCGGTGCGGTTTTGCCATGGGGCGCAGTCGAGCTAACAAGGCGTGCAAACTAAATGGGACAACCGGCAAATCTACCATGAATCCGGTCGCATGAATAGTACGACCGACTGCCGGCAACGGGTCGCGGTTGATTGACACTCGCCTCTCGCGCCATTAGCTTAAATCAATATGGCGCACGGGTCTTGTGCACCGATGCGCGCTCGTTCGTCGCCCGGCGCGGTGGCCCTTTCCCGTCTCACAGGCCGGCCGTACGACCGATTTTCACCGGAACTCCTGAACACCACGGACCTCCCAAACTATGGCCACGAGCATGGGCGACTTCACCGAAATCCTTATTCGCCAAGGTGTTGTCAGCAGCAATCAATTGGCGGAAGCCGTCCAGATGGCCAAGGGCTCGAGCACCAAGGTCAGCGATGCCCTGATTCGGCTCGGATACGCCACCAGCGAAGAAGTGATGCGGGCGGTGGCCCAGCAATACGGCTACGACTATGTCGACCTGAACGAAGTCAGCATCCCCCCCTCGGTCATCGAGTTGGTGCCCGAGTCGGTGGCCCGCGAAAACGCCATCCTGCCGATGGACGAGCGCGACGGATCGTTGAAGGTGATCATCAGCGACCCCGAAGATTTCGAGACGCTCGATAAATTGCGATTCATCCTCAATCGGCGCGTGGAGGTCGCCCTGGCTCCCCGCGAAGTGATCGTCGACGCCATCAACCGCCATTACGGATTGACCGAGGGCGAAAGCGCCGACTCGATGTTGCAGGAGTTCACCGACACGGCCATCGATTTTACCGAGACGGAAGAGACGGCCGCCACGGCCGACGAACAGGTCGACGAGACGAGCGCACCGATCGTCCGGCTCGTACACCTGGTCATCACCGAGGCCGTGCAGCTACGGGCCTCGGACATCCATATCGAACCGTTCGAGGACCGAGTGCGCATTCGATACAGGATCGACGGCGTGTTGCAAGAACGCGACAGTCCGCCCCGCCGCTTGCTGGGTGCCATCCTCTCGCGCATCAAGATTCTGGCGAAGATCGACATCGCCGAACGTCGCCGCCCCCAAGACGGGCGGATCAAGGTCACGGTGGGCGAGAAGGAGCTCGACCTGCGCGTCAGCGTGCTCCCCACCAACCACGGACAGTCGATCGTCATGCGTCTGCTCGACAAGGACAACATCCGCGTCGGCGTACGGCAGCTCGGCTTGTCGGAAGGCGATTTCCGCACCTTCCAGAACCTGATACGCCGGCCGAACGGGATCATCCTCGTGACCGGGCCGACCGGCTCGGGCAAGACAACCACCCTCTATGCGGCGCTGAACGACCTGAACCGCCCAGACCGCAAAATCATCACGGCCGAGGACCCCGTCGAGTATTACCTGCCGGGGATCAATCAGGTCGAGGTGCGGCACTCCATCGGGCTCGATTTCGCGCGTATCATCCGGGCCATGTTGCGGCAGGCGCCGAACGTCATCCTGGTGGGAGAAATGCGAGATAGCGAGACGGCGGAGATGGGAATTCAGGCTTCTTTAACTGGACACTTAGTTTTCAGTACACTTCATACGAACGATGCGCCCGGCGCTATTACGCGCATGGTGGATATGGGGGTCCCAGCCTATCTGGTGGCAAGTAGCGTGGTGGCGGTCCTGGCTCAGCGTCTGGTGCGGGTCATCTGCCCCAAGTGCAAGCAGCCGTTCAGGCCCTCCGACGCGACGTTGGAACTGGCCGGCATCACGGAGGAAATGGCAGCCACCGCCACCTTCATGAAGGGAAAGGGTTGCTCGAATTGCAGTAAATCGGGTTATCGGGGTAGATTGGGTATTTTCGAGCTGATGCTCATGTCGTCACGGATTCGCGAGCTTTCCTACCAAGGTGCCTCGACCCAGGAACTGCGGAGAGCCGCCGTATCCCAAGGCATGCACACGCTTTATCAAGACGGCATCCACAAGGTACTGCGGGGGATCACCACCGTGGAAGAGGTCATGCGCGTCTCGAAGAAGACGGAGGACTGAGACGGCGGGAAGAAACCGGTCCGAGCGGCGCAAGGAGCCAAAGCCGGCCGACGGAAAGGACCTGCGAACCGGCGGTTCGGCCAAACGGCCTGACTACGGCCCCTAGCCGGTGCCCCAGGAACGGCAGATAGATGATCCGCCGCGTGCCAAACGCGCAAAAAAGTTGCGTTGGCCGCGGGCGAGGCGAATAATCGACTCTGTGCGGAGAACATCGGGCTCGGCCCAGGCAAAGGTCGTAGCTCGGTCGGCGCAATGCCGGCGAACCCGATCGATCCCCGCGCGGCACGCTCCACGACGGCGAACATATCTGGGCCAGTCAAGGCTCGCCGCTTCGTCGGGCAAGGAACGACAGAGAACAAGGTACCCGTTACTAGACTCACGCCGAACGGTCCCGGGCAGGTGGCCGATGCGGGGTGGTGCTTCCCGAACGAAACCCCGCGACTTAGCGAATTGCTGTGGGCACGATCCTCATCGACAAACTGTTGCAGACCGTCGTCAGCCAGGGGGCGAGCGACCTGCACATCTCCGTAGGCCAGCCGCCGGTGGTGCGTCTGCACGGCCGCATGCGCAAGCTCGAGACCAAGGTCCTTTCGCCCGACGACACCGTGGCGCTGATGAAGTCGATCGCGCCCGACCGCTGCCAGACCGAGCTACAAGAGGTCGGTGGCAGCGATTTCGGCTTCGCCTTCGGGGCCGCCGCCCGGTTCCGCGTCTCCATCTTCAAGCAGAAGGGGAACGTGGGCATGGTGTTGCGGCAAATCCCCAACAAGTTCCTCACGATGGAACAGTTGGGCCTGCCGCTGGCCTGCAAAGAGTTGATCATGCGCCCGCGCGGACTGTTCCTGGTCACGGGCCCCACGGGTTCGGGCAAGAGCACGAGTCTGGCCAGCATGATCAACTACCTGAACGAGACCGTCGACCATCACATCATTACGATCGAAGACCCGATCGAGTTCTATCACACGCACAAGATGTCGACGGTCAACCAGCGCGAGGTGGGTGTCGACGTGCCGAGCTTCGCCGAGGCCATCCGCCGCGCGTTGCGGCAAGACCCCGACGTGATCCTGGTGGGCGAAATGCGCGACCTGGAAACGATCGAGGCCGCCATCACGGCGGCCGAGACCGGCCACGTCGTGTTCGGCACGCTGCACACCACCGGTGCACAAGGCACGGTCAACCGCATCATCGACGTCTTTCCGACCAACCAGCAGGACCAGATTCGCACGCAGCTTTCGACCTCGATCATCGCCGTGCTGTCGCAGACGTTGCTCCCCAAGGTCGGCGGCGGCCGCGTCGCCGCCCACGAGATGCTGGTGGTGACGCCCGCCATCGCCAACCTGATTCGCGAGAACAAGACGTTCCGCATCAACTCGTCGATCCAGACGGGGGCCAAGTTCGGCATGCAGTTGCTCGACGACCACATGTTCCGGCTGTGGCGGGACGGGGTCGTCTCCAAGGAAGAGGTGATGATCAAGGCGCAGAAGGCCGACGACCTGGCCGCGCGCATCGCGCGTGCCGAGCGCGGCCTGTTCGACGACGACGAATCGGGAGACGACGAAGATGATGACGATGATGAATAGTCGCTGGCTGGCCCGCCGAGCGGGGACGGGGCGGGCCGCGGCAAAACGATCCTGAGACCAAGACCCACACGCACGACCTCTCACTCTTAAAGACATGGCCATCCGACGCATCGGTCAGATTTTCGTCGACCTCGGTTTCATCACCGACGAACAGTTGGAAGTGCTGCTGGAAGAGCAGGAACAGCGGCCGCACGAGCTGATCGGGCAGATCGCCCTGAGCATGAACTTCGTCACCGACGAGCAGTTGGCCCAGGCGCTGGCCGAACAGATGGGTTTGCAGGCCATCAGCCTGGCCGACCTGGTGATCACGCCCGACGTGCTCAGCCAGGTGACCGACGTGATGGCCCAGATGTATCGCATCGTGCCGATCAGCTTTCGCGACGGCGTGCTGACCATCGCCATGGCCGAGCCGCAGAAGTTGCAGATCCTCGACGAGCTGCGTACCTTCCTGGGTCATGAAGTGCGGGCGGTGGTCACCACCGAGACCGACATCACCAAGTCGCTCGAGCGCTTCTACTCGGCCAGCGAAAGCGTCGAGCAGCTCATCGACTCGATGGCCGAAGACGAAGAGCTGGCCAAGGCCGCCGAGTTGGCGGGCCGCGCCAACGCCTTCGACCTGACCAGCGTCGAGGCGCTGGCCGACAGTGCCCCGGTTCGCAAGCTGCTGAACATGGTGCTGCTGCTGGCCATCAAGGACCACGCCAGCGACTTGCACTTCGAGCCGTTCGAGAGCGAGTTCAAGATTCGCATCAAGGCCGACGGCGTGTTGTATGAAATGGTGCCGCCGCCCCGCCACTTGGCCTTTGCTATCACCACCCGCATCAAGGTGATGGCCAACCTCGACATCGCCGAACGGCGCCTGCCGCAGGACGGCCGCATCGAGCTGACCGTGGGCGGCCACCCCGTCGACCTGCGCGTCAGCGTGTTGCCCACCATGTTCGGCGAGAGTGTCGTCATGCGGGTGCTCGACCGCTCGGTGGTGAAGCTCGACCTGAACGCGGTGGGCATGGGGGCCGAAACGCTCAAGAACTTCCGCCAGGTGATCAACAAGCCCAACGGCATCATCCTGGTCACCGGCCCCACCGGCTCGGGCAAGACCACCACGCTCTATTCGGCCTTGAACGAGTTGAACCACGTCTCCGACAAGCTCATCACCACCGAGGATCCGGTCGAATACGACATGGACGGCATCGTGCAGGTGCCCATCGACCACACGATCGGCAACACGTTCGCCGCCTGCCTGCGGGCCATCTTGCGGCAGGATCCCGATAAGATCCTGGTGGGCGAGATCCGCGACAGCGAGACGGCCGAGATTGCCGTGCAGGCCTCGCTCACCGGCCACACGGTATTCAGCACGCTGCACACGAACGACGCGCCCGGCACCGTCACCCGCCTGCGCGATATGGGCGTGCCGCCGTTTCTCATCACGGCGACGGTCGAGGCCATCTTGGCCCAACGGCTGGTGCGCCGCATCTGCGTGCATTGCAAGGACGAGACGCGGCCCAGCAACGACCTGCTCGCCGACTTGCAGCTCACACCCGATGACGTCCGCGGCAAGAAGTTCTATCGCGGCAAGGGTTGCGAGGCGTGCAACAACACGGGCTATAAGGGTCGCGTGGGCCTGTTCGAGCTGATGGTGATGAACGACGATCTGCGCGACATGGTCATGCGGAACGCCTCGACGGACGAGTTGCGCGAGCGGGCCAAGAGCTTTGGGATGGTCCCCCTGCGCGACGCCGGCATGGACGCCGTGTACGGCGGTATGACCTCCGTCGAGGAAATAGTGCGCGAGACGATTTTGGAAGGATGATCGGCTGACTGGATTTTTGGTAATAGCCGCTGACAGAACCCGGAAGCCGGAGCGCCGTGGGCAAAAAATCGGCCATGAAACGCCGATTTTTCGGAAGCTCGGGCCGGTTTTGTCGGTTGCTCTAAGCCTCTGAATTCGACATACAAAGCGTTGCTCGGTGCCGGGCAACCTTGAGCTACCCCCTATCTCATACGAAGACGCTTTCCCATGCCTACCTATCAATTCGAGGCGATGGACGCCACCGGACAGGAGATCAAGGACGTCATCGACGCCCCGAGCGAAGAAGAAGCGCAAGCTACTATTCGCCAGATGGGGTACTTCGTCACGAAGATCTCCGTCAAGAAGGCGAAGAAGGCCGCGGCCGACAAAAAGGGGGGCAAGAAGGGCAAGACGTTCGCCATCGGCCGCGTCAACGCGAAGATCCTGACGGTCTTCACGCGGCAGCTCTCGATCTTGCAGGACGCCGGCCTGCCGATCCTCCGCAGCCTGCGAATCCTGCAAGACCAGTCGAAGCCCGGTCGGTTGAAGAACTGCCTGATGGACGTCTGCGAAGATATCGAGTCGGGGGCCACGCTCAGCGAGGCCATGTCGAAGCAGCCCAAGGCGTTCGACCGGCTGTACGTGAACATGATCAAGGCCGGTGAGGCGGGCGGTGCCTTGGAAATCATTCTCCGCCGCTTGGCCGAGTTCCAAGAGAAGGCTCAGTCGCTGAAGCGCAAAGTCAAAGGCGCGATGGTCTACCCGGTGGTGGTCGTGTTGGTGGCGGTCGGCATCCTCACGTTCATCATGATCAAGATCGTGCCGGCGTTCATCAAGATCTTCGACGATTTCGACGCCGATCTGCCGGCCATGACGGTGTTGCTGATCCAGATCTCCGACTACTGCGTCGGCTATTGGTATACCATTCCGCTCATACCGACGGCCGTCTGGTTACTCGTGAAGTTGATACGCAAGTTCAAATACGGCCGCGCCGGCTGGGACACGTTCACGATCAAGATGCCTGTGTTCGGGCAGATCGTGGAAAAGAACATCGTGGCCCGTACGACGCGTACGCTGGGCACGCTGGTGGCCAGCGGCGTGCCGATCTTGGAGGCGCTCAACATCACGCGCGAGACGAGCGGCAACGCCGTGTTCGAGCGCATGTACCAGAAGGTGTACGACTCGATTCGCGAGGGTGAATCGATCTCGAAGCCGATGAAGGAGTATTCGCGTCCGCAGTTCAACGCGATCGCCGTCTTCTTCTGGGGCTTTTTCTGTTCGCCGATCGGCGTGCTCATCTATCTGACACGGTGGAACAAGCGCATCGTCGACGACCTGGTCGTGAACATGGTCGACGTCGGCGAAGAGACGGGCGAATTGGACGCGATGCTCTACAAGGTGGCCGACAACTACGACGAAGAAGTGGCCGTCTTGACCGAAAGCTTGATCAGCTTGTTGGAACCGCTCTTGATCGTGGTACTAGGCGTGATGGTCGGCTTCATCGTCATCGCGCTCTTCCTACCACTGGTGAGTCTGATCGAGAAGTTGACGTAGAAGCGACGTACCGGAGCGGCCTCGAGCCGACTGAAAACGAAAATACAAGGGGAGGCCGACCGTGCCGGCAATTCGGAAAGAGGCGCCGACGGTTTTTCGACAACCTCGCCGTTATACAACTGCTTGCTGTTAAGCTCCCTGCCAACCGCCTGCCAGGTGAAACATGGATCGGTCTCAAACTTTTTCGCGTCGTCGTCCGCTCCTTTCACGCAGCGGGCGGTTCGGATCCCTTCACAGCCGTCGTTCCGGCTTCACGCTCGTTGAACTGTTGACGGTGATCGTGATCATCGGCTTTCTCGTGGCGCTGGTCAGCATCGCCGCCGTGCGGGCGCTGACCACGGCCAACAACGCGCAGATAACGGTCGAGATGGCCCTGCTCGATTCGGCCATACAGACCTACAAGAACGACACGGCCGGCGCGTATCCGCCCGACTGCTCGTTGCTCAGCAGCCCCGCCAGCAGCGCTCCGCAGACTGGCACGCCGAATGACGTACTCAACCGCCAGAACCGCATTCTGTCGCATCTGCGGAAGACCTTTCCGCGGTTGATTATTTCCGGCGGATATGGCACCTCTTCCAACCCTGCCAAGGGAACGCTGCAATACATGTCGCAGCAAGCGTACCTGCAAAGCACGAACGGCTTCACGCTGGGCGGCGCGCCGGTGATGTTCCTTAATTCGCCGAGTCCCAACACGCCCAACGGCACCTCTCAGTGGGGTGACTTCGATAACTTGGACCCGGCAGAGGCGATGGTCTTTTGGCTGGGTGGGTTTGCGGTACCGTACCAAGATCAATCGGGCAAGTGGACGTTCAAGCTCATCGGCTTCGCTGCCAACAAGGTCGGTAATGCGACCAGTACCACGGCCAGTAATACCAGCGGTGGGAGCTTCGGTTTCGGTCCCTTCAATCTGGACGTAACGTCTCGCGACGCCGGCCCCTTCCAGTTCAATCCCAGCCGATTGGGCGACGCCGACGGTGACGGCTGGCCCGAGTACTACCCACCCGGCGCGGCCGTTCCACAGCCGCCGAAGAGCAACTTCGCGGTTGCCAACCCGACGCCCCCGTATGTCTATTTCGATGCCGTGAGCTACAGCGCCTACGCGACGCCGAGTTCGGACATCGGCCAGACGACCTGGTCCAGCGCGCCTATCTATCCTCTTTCGGCCATCTACCCATCGCCTTCCTCTGTGACATCAAATTCGGTCCCTACCGGGAGTCCCGGGTCACAACCCCTCTCCTATGCTGCGCAATGGGGAGCGGCCGTTCCCTACGCGCAAACGGTACCTTCCGGCAGTGCCAGCATCACCTGGGTCAATCCGCAGACGTACCAGATCATCTGCGGCGGACTCGACCAGCAATACTCGTTTGATCCGTTAGGCGCTTTGGCGAATAACTTGCTTCGCGGCTATCCGTCCGGCACGAACTACAGTCAGGGCGACCTGGATAACCTGACCAATTTCAGCACCGCTCCCTTGCAGAACTCGCAGCCATGAGCCAGCCGACAAATATTTCCATTTCGTCGCGGAAGGGCTCGCGTGATGGCGGTAGTCACCCGGTCTGCCGCTGGCCATCGTCGGTTCGCCGACGGCGAGGCTTCACGCTCATTGAGCTGTTGGTGTCGATCAGCATCATTGGCATCTTGGCCGGGTTGGCCTTGGGGGGCATGTATAGCGCCAACGTGGCGGCCAAGCGGGCAAACACTCGCACCACCATCATGAAGGTGAACGCCCAGATTATGGAAATCTGGGGTTCGTACCAATCGCGAACCCTGCCGATGAACCCGGCTGTCTTCATGCAGCCGACGAGCAACGCCGCGGGATCGCCGTACTACGTGCAATGGAACGCGGCGACTGGCAACGATTCGCGGTTCTCCCCCGGTTGGCTCTCGTATTACCAGACGATGCGCACCAGCATCTACACGAGCACGAGCGGCGGCAGCTCCGTTCCGACGGTCTTCTTTCCTGATCCCAAAGCCCCGCCCGGCAACTTCGGCATGAACCCCAACAACAACATGCAGGTCGCTGTGTTGCGCCTGGCAGCAACGCATGAACTGACGCGGCTGGAGTTGCCCTGCCAGTTCTCCGATTTCACGTCCTCGACGTCGGGCAATCCAGCGAACGCTGCGCCGGTCAGAACGCTCTTGATCCCGCAGGCGCTGGACGCCAGCGGCAACCCGATCGCCAATCCAGGCGGTTTGTCGCAGCAGTATTTGACGTTCTTCAAGACCAACGCGACGACGTTCAATACCGATTACCAGTCGGCCGAGTGCCTCTACATGATCCTGAAATTCGCGACGCAGAACGAATTTGGGCAGAAGAGCATCACCGACGATCCGCGGCTCGTTGGCGATGTCGATGCGGACGGGATGCCCGAGATTCAGGACGCCTTCAATTCATCGACGTTCTCGCCGGGAATACCCGGTTCCCCCTACACGCAACACAACATGCCGATTTCGTTCATCCGCTGGCCGGTGGGTTTCATCTCGGATCTCCAGCCCGGCCCGTCGCAAGCCTTGTCGTCGCTTTCCGGCTGGCAGCCGACCGTACAGTACGCCGGCACTCGGCATGACTTGGCCGACCCGTTGCGGATTGACCCGCGGGCGTTCTTGATGACTCCCTTGGTCTATTCGGCCGGCAAGTCCAGTTCAGCCCAACAACCCTACTCCGACTACGATATTTGGGAGGGGCATTCGTATGTCGGGCTGTCGGCGAGCGAGAAGCTGTTTGCCCAGAACGACCCGTATTACACCGAATCTTCCGGCGGCACGCCGACGCCCATCTTTCCTGTCACCGGGAATGCCTCGCTCGATCCTCTACCGGGCACGCAAATGGATCCTGGAACAAACTGGTCGGGCGGTCAGATCGGGTCCGGTGCCTATGCCGACAACATCACGAATCACTCGCTGAACACGAGGTCGCAATGAGCCGCGCACGTGACATTGCAGGCAGACACCGTATGGCGTCGCTCTCCACGCACCGCGGTGTGACACTCGTCGAACTGCTGGTAGTCATCTTTATCATGCTCTTGATCACGGCGGTCTCCATCCCCGTGATCACGCCCGCGCTGCAGAACCGCGATGTGCGCGAGGCGGCCCGCATGATCGATGTGTTCTTCAACGGGGCCAAGACTCGCGCTAAGCTTAACAATCGCATCTTTGGTGTGATTCTGGAACGTGAGGTCAACAACCCCAACGCTTGCGTTACCCTTTCGTATTGTGAACAGCCCGATCCCTACCGGGGCGATTTCGCCTCGACGGTTTCCCCTCCGGGCGCGCCACCCGGCGCCACGGGTTCCACGATATTCGTCTTGGGCAACGGCGGTTTCGGCTTCTGGCCGGCACCACAACCTTCCCCCGTGCCGTCTGGTACAGCCTTGACTCCGGTACCGGTGTTTCCCCTCGGAGATTTGGGTTGGGTCGCGGGGCCGGCGCCAAGTGGTACCGGTTTTCTGACCAACATCGCTCCCGGCGATGTGGTGACGATCGGCGGCACTCTGTATCGAATCTGGGCCGGCGAACCGTTTATCGATCTCGACCAGAATGGTGTCTGCGGTTTAACCACGGCTTTCGCGCCGAATACGCCGGTCGGTGTGCAGGAACCGTTTCTCGATGTGGACGGAAGCTTCTCTTGGACCCCGCCTAACCCGGCTCCCGGTCAACCGGGCAATGTTCCGGGACAACCCTATGTCGATCCGACGAGCGGTTACTTCGTCCAACCCAATCCATTGGCGGGCAGCCCATTCCCGACGCTCACTTGGAATACTCCGAGTACGCCGAGTGCCTTTGTGACCTACGCGCCCTTCGATCCGGTGCAGGCGACCACACAGATCGGCATCGCCTATCAGAATACGGCGACCGCCCTGGCGACGACCGGGATTCCTCCTACGAACATCTTCCCGTCCACCAAGTCTTCGGCGGTGCTCGGGATGACGGTCACCCCCTCGTTCTCCTTTAGTTTTCAGCGCCGGCCGATTAAGACGGCGGATCCGAGCATCCAACTGCCGGACGGCTCGGCGATCGATTTCGGTGCCAACTACGTCGATTCGACATTCAACCCGAGCAATCCCCTCGTTGTGCCGATTCCCGGTTCTGGGTTGGAAATACTCGCGGCCAACGGTAACGCGGAAGGCTTCTGGTCTACCTTTCGGGCCAATCCGGCACTGGATCCTAATGTTGGCGGCACTTTGGTTGGCACGCTCGGACCTGATTCGACATCGGTAATGATTACCTTCCAACCGAGCGGCACGGTAGATCGTGTCTTCAGTTGGAGCGAAGCCAACGATGCGAATTCGACGTTGTCCGTTGTCAACTGGTCCGATTGGCAGGGGCGAATTCCCGCCGGTCCCATCTACTTGCTCGTCGGTCGGCACGAAATGATTAACGGCGAGCCGACCATGGTGCCAATCATTCCGCAAGGGGTTGCGCCGCTCAAGCCTATCTTCAACGTGCAGGATCCCAACGCGCTGTGGGTTGTCATCAATCCTCAGACCGGCAGTCTCGCAACGGCCGAGAACGTTGGCTACGACTTGAATACGCCCATACCACAGAATCCGGACCCGACATCGCCGCCCGCTCAGAACATGCCGGTCTATTGGGCCGCGAACGTGTACTATGCGCGCAACCTGGCGCGGGCGATGCTCGACATGGGAGGACGGTAGTAGATGAAGAGGCACATCGTGGACGGTTTTTTGTCAGCCGCTCTTGGATCGGCGCGCGATGGGCGTCGCTGCGACAAGCGCTCGGGTATCTCGCTACTCGAGGTTCTCATTTCCATCGGTGTGCTCTCAGTCGGGTTGCTCGGCGCGGTGTCGTTGATACCGATGGCCACGTACATGCAGAGCGACACGACCAAGTACGACCGCGGCGGCGCGTTGGCGCAACAGGTCGTCCACGATCTGGAGATCAAGAACTATCTCAGCCCGCGGCGTTGGATCTTCATCGATCCGAGCAATCCTAATGCCAACGCTGCCTCCTCATGGTTCGGGATCATGCAGTTGGCCAATATGTCGAACTTCAATTTTCAATCGGCCTTCGTGATCGATCCGCTCGGCTTCTCCAATGTGGTTCAGGTTGCCCAACAAGACCCGACCGGAACGATATTCCCTTCGTACTTTCCTGCCTTTCCCAGCCAATTGCCCAATCCACCGGGGCAGACGGGATCGCCACCTCCCTTCGTGCCGACGGTCTATCGGGCCGGCATCACGGCGAACGATTATTGGCCGGCTGCCGCTACGATGCCGACCGCCGCTCCGTTGCCGATGTCGTATTCCGTCGCCGACCGCATGATGCGCTCCTCGGACGATGTGCTCTTCGAGGTGCCGGCCAACACCGATTTGCGTCCGCATACGGTTTCGGGCACATCGATGCCCAACAGCGCGGGCGAGTTCAGTTGGATCGCCACCGTGTCGCGCACGCCGAGTGACATGGCCCAGACCGTGCCCGTGGCCAATCTGCACCGTTTCCAGGTTTCGGTGGTCGTACTGCAAAAACGCGATCTGACACTCTGGTCCGGCGGATTGACGCCCGAGCAGCCGCCATCGGAGCGGCAGGTATTTGCGATGTTTACGCAGTATGGCGGCCAGGCAGGGCAAAACCCCCAGATCCTTACCCCCTTTGCCGGCGGCGGAAGCCTGCAACTCTATGTCTATGAAACCACGCCGCTCGCGGCAGGACAGGCGAATCGGCACTGGCTCGAGAACATCAAGCCCAATACCTATCTGATGTTGTCGGCGAATTTTCAAGACCTGGTCGGCGCCGTCGTCTATCCGCAATTGGTCTGGTACCGGATCGTGAACGTCGACGATGGGCCGACCCAGGATCCGAACTTCTCGGGTGGTCCTACTAACAACACGACGCGCTGGTATCGCAATCTCACGGTGACGGGGGCCGATTGGCCGGCCATGTGGTTTCAATGGACGACCGGAAGCGGCACTCCCATCTCGGGCGCTCCCAGCCAGTTTTGGTTCGGGGCCGATCCGAACGCGCCCAACGCGCTCATCCCCTTCAACACGGGTACCGCCAATTCGCCCAGCCAGACGCCGGTTGCCTTTTGCACACTGATGGATAACGCCATCGCGGTATACGACGATGTCATGACACTGCCGCAGAGCTTGCTCAATAGTCCATAAGAGCGGCTGACAAAACCCGGAAGCCGGAGCGCCGCGGGCAAAAAATCGGCCGTGAAACGCCGATTTTGTGAAGCTCGATCCGGTTTTGTCGGTCGCTCTAAGAGCCGCCCAGCGGAAGACAGAGTATTCGGTTACACGACGAAGCGGGCCAGGGCAAATATCACGCTTCGCTAATGAGGGAGAGGTCATGTTTTTCAAGGCTGTAGTTAGAAGCCAGGCGGCGGAGCACCGTCAGGCCGGTCGCCCGCGGTCGTCTCGTAGGGATTCTCGCAACGGGAGTCCTCTCAACGGGCATACTCGCGGCGGGCGGAGCCAAGGCCGTCATGGCCGCCGCGGTGTCATCCTGCTGGTGGTGATGGTGCTCCTGGCCCTGATGACGCTCTTGTGTCTGACGCTCGTGCTCGTCACAGCGCAGGGACGGCTCAGCGCGCTCGCCGCCGCGCGTAATCCCGTGCAGTCGGCGACCAACAGCAATGATCTGACGACCGCCCGCACGCAAATCGTGGCCGGCTCGGCCGACCCCAACTCGGCGTTTGGCGCCCACGGTCTCTTGGAAGACATCTACGGCCTGCCGCAGTTTTTCGGTCAGATCGCGCCCAACAACGGCGTGGTGCCGAGCGTTCTGCCCATCGGTGAAACGTCGACGGGAGCGGCCTCCGTGTCGGGCGGCAACAACGGGTCGCTGCTGCAACTGCTCATCGTGCCGGGCAACATCAATGCCACCGGAGCTTCCGGAGTTGGGTTGCAGTCGGCGAATCAATATGTGCTTCCCTACAACAGCGGCGCCTTCTGCGGCCAGGTGATCACCATGCTCACCGGCCCGGCGGCCGGGCAATCGGCCCGCGTGGTCGGCTACTACTACAACAACTTCGTGGGCGGACAAATCGCCTCGATGCAGGTCTCTTCGTTCGCAGGGTTGGTCCCTAATCCGGGCGATTCGTTCATGATCAACGGGCGGCCGTTCTCGGGCACCGGGTTCGGACTCGACCTGACAAGATTCCAGGCCCCGCCGTCGAACCCGGCTGGCCCCTGGGCCGCGCCTTATACACAGCCGGGTTACGCAGGCACGGGCCCCTTGTTGTCGGCCTTCGAATCCGCCACGTCGTTGACCAACCCCGTCGCCTCCAACATGCCTTATGCCTATCTGCCTAACCATGCGCGGATCGGGCTGACGTCGTATTTGCCGAACGGAGCCGGCACGTATTGGGACCCGGCGGGGCCGGGAGGCGCGAACGAACCTTACGATGCGCCCGACTTCCAGAACCTCATGCTGGCGATGCACTATTGGAACTCGGCATCGGGTAGTGTCATCACGCCGATTCCCTCGCTGCATCGACCCGAACTGATCGCCTGGTACTTCGCTCAAGCCGCGGCCAATCCCGCCGCGTTTTACAGTAATCCGCCGCTCGGTAACCCTGCCGACGGTGCCGGCGGACAGAACATGCTGGCCTTGCGCCGCAAGGTTATTCTGCGCCCCGAGCCGACGGACAACTATTTTAACGATCTCAACTCCAACGGCGTCTGGGATGCGCGCGAGCCGTTCATCGACGTCGATGGCAACGGAAGCTATAGCGCCGGGGATACATTCCTCGATCTCAACGGCGACACGTTCTGGACTGCCGGCGAGACCGACTACTCCGGCCACACGTTCAATCCGGTCACCGGAGCGTGGTTTATCACGGCGGGCGGTGGTTGGGCGGTCGATACCAACGCTGGGCTCGATGTCGACAATGACGGGGACGGCATCCCCGACAGTATTTGGGTGGAGGCCGGTCTGCCGGTCAACACCGAGACTGACGGAACGCTCACGAAAAACCTGGTCGCGGTGCTGTGCATCGACCTCGACGGCAAGGTGAACATCAACGCGAGCGGCACGTTGGCCCAGCTCGACCCCTTCCGCTATGCCTACAACCCCTACTCGGCCGGCGGCTATGGGATTCCGCCCAATCCGTGGAACGTCAACACTCCGAATGTTCTCAGCGGTCCGATTAACGCTCTCGGATCGACCTTCGCCTACGTGCCGACGGGCCCGGCGACCGTCGACTACAACCAGCGCACGGTTCCGGTGGGGCAGGGTTACGGCGCGGCCGACATCAATCCGCTGCACCTCTTTGTGCGCAGCCACGGGCAAGCCGGCGCCCTCAATTACTATCAAGTCTTCATGCAAGGATTCGACGGCTATCCCAATGCGCCCAGCACCGTGCCGCCCGTCGACGGTAAATATGGTGAATCGACCCGGTTGACCCTCGTCGGCGTCCCCGGATTTTCATACCCCGGTGTCTATCCGCCGGGTAGCGCTCTGCCGACACCGTGGGGTGCCGCCGTCGGCAGCCCTCTCACTTGGACACAATTCTACTTGAACGGTCCGCGGGCGGGATGGTCGCAATGGTTCGACCCCTATTCGACCTCGCTGCTCTCGGCCAGCGGCTCCCCCGCCTACTGGGTGAACGATGCCATGGCCTTGGCCCGATTCTCCGACATTCGGCCCGGTCTGCTGACGCCGCCGGCTTACACGAATCCGTTTTCGCCGTATCCCGTTCCCTATTATTTCGACTTCTTCGTAGGTACCGTTCAGCCCGGCGGCCAAGGGACCGGACCGGCGACGCACCTGCCGACCGCGAGCGGCACGCCCACGGACTTGCACTCGCGCGGCTTTATGACAACCGACATCACCGGTCGACCGTACTACCTAGGCACGGCAACCATTCCCTGGGAAGCGTTGCCCGCCGTCTGGTCGGGAACCATGACAGACGCGGCAATCACCGTGGACATGGGTGCCTATCCCTTCTTGCAAACAGAGCAACTCCTCAACGATGGCGTCGATACTGCCTACGAGCTGAACCTGACGCCGAATGCCCGCCAGGTCGGGCAAAACACGGGTAACAGCCTCAACAACATTCCCGATTTCGCCAGCATCGACAACAAATTCGATCCTAGCGAGCTGGAAGGCATCTTGCGTTCGCATGAGTGGGGGGTGAGCGGGACTGCCAATTCAAGCAGTCTTGTCAGTCGGTTGAACAGCCTCGAAACGGCCGCCCACTACCTGGCTACGGGAACGGCGACTCCGCTGACCACGCAGCTCGGTAACGACAACGTGCGTCTGGCATTGACCACCGAAAGTTCGGATCTACCGGTACCGAACATCTCGCTCACGCCGCAGCAGATGCAAGACGTCGTCTCGTACACGAACATGCTCACCCTCGCGGGAGTCCGGTACCCTGCGTTGCCGAATCTCAGCTCCGTAAGTCTCACCGATTTGGCTCGCGCTCGGATCTATGTGGAGAACATCCCCGCCAACATCAACAAGGGGGGCTTGCCTCCGATTTTCGCCTATAGCGGCAACACCTTCGACGCCGATCTCGCGCTCTTCGGCAATTTGAAGAATACCTGGCCGAACGTGACCTTCTTTCCCACGATCGCGACCAATCCCACTCCAGGCCCGTTCAATCCGGCCATTCCCGTTTGGCCTCTGTTGGCGCCGGAGTCGATCTTGGGTATGCGGCTCGATGTGAATCGGCTCCTCGGAAATGGTGTCGACGACAACGGCAACGGCGTGGTCGACGAACCGGCCGAAGTGCTCTGGCAGTGGGCGAATGCGACGGGCGCGCACGGCGAGTCGATGGTCTATCCGTTCTCGCAGATTTCGAGCACCTCATTGGGCCCGACGACGCAGATCAACCCAGTGACCGCGATGAACAACCTGTACGGTGCCCTGGACCTGAACAACGACGGATTCGTCCCCGGCTCCAATCTTTTGCTGGGCGTGCCTTCGAGCGATCCGCAGACAGGCACGCTGTTGCCCGCGGATCCGACAAACGCCGATATGCGGGCGCGTCAACTGCTGGCGCGCCACCTCTACGTCACCATGATGCTGCTGTTGGACGATCGCACGTTCGGCAATGGGACCGGCAACAATGCAACCCTTCCGACGGCCATGCTGGCCCAAATCTTCAATTCGAATGCGGCCTCTTTGCCCGCCCCCTGGCCCCAATATGCCACGCTCACGGCGCGTGAGCAGGCAGCCTATATCATCGCCCAGTGGGCCATCAACGTGGTTGATTTCCGTGATCGCGACTCGATCATGACTCCATTCGAGTTCGATCTCTATCCGTTCCGCGCAGACGACGCCACGCAGTTCAACAGCCTCAACGTCAACACCAACATCACTTGGAACGTGGATGACGTCGTCGGCCCCAGCAGCATCGACGACAGCAATCCGTGGGGCATCCGCGGCCTCGTCTGGGGCTGTGAGCGTCCCGAGATATTGATGACAGAGACTCTCGCCGTTCACGACCGTGGCACGGCCGATACCTCTACCGCGCAAAACATCAACAACAACGTGTTGCAGCCGCCGCTGGTGACAACGCCGGCCACCGGCGCGGATACGGTAACGACGAATACCACGGCCACGCCGGTGGACGTCACCTTCGACCAGGTGCGGCGTCCACGCGGCTCGCTCATCGTGGAATTGCTTAACGTCACCAACCCGTCGGACGCGCCCCAACGCGATTTGCAATTCGACGGCCTGCTGGCCCAAAACGGCCTCAACCCGCCGTGGCTGCAAGGCGATGTCAATGGGAATAGCGGATACGGAGTCAACTTGGCGCAGGTCGCCACGGGGGTTCCGGACGTGAACTCGACGGGCCCGCTCTGGTCGCCCGTATGGCGTCTCGTGATCGCCTATTCGCAACAATACTCTGAGACCAACTTCTACTCGGGCTGGGCGGCTTCGCCGGGAGGCCAAAGCAAGACGCTCGATCCGCGCGTTCCCGTACTGCCGGCCACGGCGATTCATCGGGCGGTGTACTTCGCTCCTTATCAAGTGGGCTTCATCACGCCCGGCACCTCGGGTGCATCAAGCCTCGTAAACGACGTGATGTTGAGCCGCAGCTTCTTCCTCGATTCGGATCTGCTCAGCACGTACAACAGCACGTTGAACGACAACATCGGCCCCTTGATGTTGCCGCCGTCGCAATACGCCATCGTCGCGCCGGCCTGCCCCGACCTGAACGTGAATGCCGGACCGACGTACAAGTACAAGAACTATCTCGGTCTGAACAACAACGGCTCGAATCTGAATGTGCGTCAGTTGCAGATGGGTTATGCCCAGCCGTCGGCCACCCCCAGCAGCTTGACCATCATGACCGATGGCAACGGCGTGCCGTTGATGCCGCCCGGAATCGCGCCGGTGATCGGCGTTCCGATCCAGACCACATGGCTCGACACGACGCAAACCTACGTCAAGCACAACAACGCGAATATTCTCTCGGGCAGCAATGCAACCAATCCTTACGGGCAGACCGGCCTGACGCAGACGGTAGCCAGCACGTTGCGTATGAGCGTGTCGGAACCGGAGCACGGTTACCCGGTCTATTCGTCATCGGGCGTCGGCACGGGCACTGGTTCCATGTGGGACGACGATGCTTACTACAAGTACGGTTTGCCGACCACGCCCACCACGATCGTCGGTCAATTCCCGCAGCATCCGTTCGACAGCGGACAGATCAATCCGCAGAACAGTGCCCCCTACCTGGTTGCCGGCGACCAACCCAACACCTATGTTGCGCCGGGCGGAAGTACGCAGTCGATGACCACGGGCTACACCATGGTTTATCTACAGCGGTTGGCCAATCCCCTTAATCACTGGGACGCGACGGCCAATCCGTACATCACCGTCGACAGCATGCCGGTGGACCTGACGGCCTATACCGGCGAATGGGCGACCGCGGAAACCGGAACCACGTATTACATCAACGGCACGCCGGGTGGAACGAGCGCCTTCGATACACGGCGGCGAGGCTGGATTGCGGCGAGCGCCGGCAATAACGGTGTCGCCGTAGGCGCCGCCGAACAGGTCGCCAACGTCTGGACGCCGTTGCCGGTCCTGCCCAGTGGGGCGATCGCCGCCGGTCAATACGGCATCAATGCCGGCCAAGGGACGGCGTCGCTTCCGTTCGTGTCGGCGACGCTCGGCTACACCAACACCGAGTACGGTGGTGGGATACTCCCCATGCCGTGGATCGCCTGGAACAACCGCCCCTACATCAGCCAATACGAGCTGATGCTGGTGCCGCAGAGCAGCCCCTCGACCCTGCTGCAAGATTTCGGGATGCTCGGTTGGTCGACGTCGCCCGAGAAGCAGTCTGCTTCGGCGGCCGCGATCAATGAGTATGCACCCGGCGCGCCGGCGAACCTACCGACGGCTTCACCCTACGCCGTCCTGCCGGTGGCGCAGTTTGCGAACTTGCTCAATTTCTTCAACACCCAGCAGACCGCGGCCAGTAATACTCAACTGCCGAATCTCTATCGAATCTTCGAAATGTTGCAGGTGCCGTCGCGCTACACGGGCACCCAAGACATGCTCGATCCGAGCCAATTTGCCGGCAACGATGCGGTCCTGGCGACCGCCGCGACCACGTTGAACGTCAATGCGTCTCATATGTTCCATACGCCCTTCAACTGGCTGCCTCGCTATCGAGAGCCGGGGAAGATCAATCTCAACACGATTTTCGATCCGATTGTCTTCCAAGCGCTGATGGACGATTACCCGGGCACCCTGTTCGGCAGTCCCAGTACCGATGCGACGATTGCTTTCAGCCCCACCTGTCTCTGGCAGTACATGTCTCAGAGCCGGCAAGGATTTGCGGTCGGCGGGGCACCCTATCCGCCGAACCCGGTAGCGCAGTACTTGAGCGCTGCGGGAGCGTACCCGACCTATTTCGCCAATCCGTTCAGGCCCGATGGATCGGGCGCATTCGTTCCGCCGACGGTTTGGAGTCAGGTCACGCCACCCGTTGCGCCGGCTTTGCCGGTGGCCGGGGCCCCCTTCGCGCAGGCGTGGACCTATCCGGCGGGTGGCATCTACACGGGCGTCAATACGACCCTGCTGCGACCGTCGCCGGCCAACTCCAGCCTCGCGCTATTCGACGACACGGCGTTCGATACGACGAATCTGGGAGCGACGTATATGACCAGCACGAATTATCCCTTCCGCGACGCGGCGGTGAACGCCGCGTTCCAATATCAGATGTTCACGCGGCTGGGCAATACGACAACGAACCGCTCGAACGTGTACGCCATCTGGGTCACGTTGGGTAAGTTCCAAGTGCAATCCGTGGCGGCTAGTCCGACCAATCCCGACGGATACAAGCTGTTGCAGCCCTACTTGGATGCGACGGGCAACCAGGTGGTCACGCGAGGATTCTATATCTTCGATCGGTCCATCCCCATGGGCTTTCAGCGTGGTCAGGACTTGAACATCGAAAAAGGAATGCTCATGGAAAGGGTGTTGCAGGTTCCGCAGCAATAGCCTACCGGGATGACTGCGATTTGGATGACCGCCACTTACTGCCGGTTCCCCGTGTGGGGCACCCCCATCAACAGCGAAGGCTAGATTCCGATGCAAGCGAGACGAAAAGCTGTGCTGCGGTCGTACCGAGCGCGACAGGCGGCGGATAGAGGGCGGGCAAGGCGCGCGAGGAGGGGCAGCGCTTCCAGGCGGGGTTTTACGCTCGTCGAAGTGTTGATCGCGGCCACGATCAGCCTGGTGTTGGTCGGGCTGGTCGTGCAGGTACTTGCCACGATCGGCACGACGGCATCGGATACGCGCAGCGTGGTGCAGATGACCGACCGACTGCGCTCGACACGGATTGTCATCACGCAGGATCTGGCGAACATCACGCCCGACATGACGAAAATCCCCATCAAGAGCGAGTTGCTGCAAGGCTATTTCGAGTACATCGAAGGCCCCGATGGGCCGATCTTTCCGGGACTCAACGGTACTCTGGGCGTCGCCTACGACATCAATCAGGCCACCGCGGCCGGCACGCCACCGCAGGATTCGACCGTGGGCGATCCCGACGATGTCTTGATGTTCACGACCAACTCTCCCAAGGGCACGTACTTCTACGGCCGTATGCGGAGTTCAACGTCGGTCGTCGACTCGAGCGGCAGTATCTGGACGATGCCGGTCGACACCATGGCCCAGTCGAGTACCGCCGAGATCTGTTACTTCATGCGCGGCAGCACGCTCTACCGGCGCGTGCTGCTCGTTATGCCGGCTAGCGACTGGCCTAATAACCAGATCGATCCGACGATTTTCCTCTGGTCGCAGTATCCGAACTACATCAATGGCGGCACCGCTTCGATTCCGCAACCGATCTGGGATATCTCCTTTTACGACAAGTTCGATCTCTCGGCACACCAGAAAGGAGGTACCTTCGATATCAGCAACAGCACTGGCGGAACGCAGCCTCCGGTGTTGCTGCCGAATACCCTGGGCGACCTGACGCTCCGGCAGAACCGCTATGGACATCAACCGTGGGTCTATCCGTATGACGCCCGGTTTTGGGACGAACGATTCTGGACCAATTCGGCGACGGATATCGCAGGAGGGTTTCTGGGGCTGCCGACGCTGCGCGAGTGCTCGGCCTATACCGGCACGGGGGGAAGCGAAGGTACTCCTCCGCTAACGACGGGCACCAGTGGCGTGGCGCGCTGGCCCTTTCCGCTCTTTGAATCCAATGTGCTGAATCCCATTCCGTTGACGCCTTTCAGTCTTAGCAACATCAGCGGAGGACCGGCCCGTTCCGTTCCGTTTGCCAGCGGCGCCAACGCCACGGTTGCTTCGGGCTATCTGTGGGGCCAGTTCAATAGCTTCGCTGCGTCGGGCTTGGGAACTCCGACGTGGGTGCAACCACCGATTTACCCTTACAGCACGTTGCCCTTGATCTGGCCCTTTCCCACAACCCCGCCCCCTGGCACCTCGGCCGCCAACTTTCAACCCGCGACAACTGTCCCGTCAGGGGTCTGGACGGGCCGGATCAATCTTACCAACACACAGGGCGCGAACGGATCGCTGTTCGATCTCTGGTCGAATCCGTATCCGCTCGACCAGCAAGACCCTGTCACCGGCGCGATCTACGCCTTTTCGTCGGCCTTCCAGCCGGCGAATACGTTCAACGTCAATTTCAACACCCGTTACGCAGACGACGTACTGATGACGCACGTGTTGTCCTTCGACGTCAAGGCTTGGGACTCGACCGCCCCTACCCTCCAGACCACAACGACATTCGGAGGCATTCCGCCCGGCACATACCTGCCCGGCGACCCAGGATATGTGCAAATCATCAATAGCTGGGCCACCACCGGCACCAACCCTATTACTACCTTGCAGCAGAACTTGCAGCCGGCGCAATTGTCTCCCGGGCAACCGACGGGCGCATACGGCGGTTACGGATTTGTCGTGGCGCAGGGCGCGTATGTCGATCTGAACTACCTCGGGCCGGTGATCCAGCCCTTCATCAACGCCGGCAATTTTCAGATGGCGCAGGCCCTGTCCGGCGTGTCGACCTTCGCCGGGCCAGGCGTCTCGCAGTTCGGCATGGCGTCGAACCCCGGCAGTGGATTGGCGATGGTCTATGACACGGGCTGTTTCGACTACGAGAACGACGGCATCGACCAGAACCAGAACGGCATCATCGACGACTACACCAACGGTATCGACGACAACGGCATCGGCGGTGTCGATGATCAGACCGAGGTCGAAGGTCCGATTCCCTACCCGATCCCCCTCAAGGGCATTCAGATCAAGATTCGCGCGTACGAGCCCGATAGTCGAGAGATCCGTGAAGTGACCATTACGCAGGATTTCTTGGCCGACTGAGCGCGCGATCGCATCGGTGACTTTCAGTCAGCACGAAACAGTCGGTGAACGGGGCCGTCGCTGAGGCCGACGGCGAATTTGTGGCCGGAGATCGAGCCGGCGAATATTACCGACCCCATGCTGTTGAATCGCCAGTCGTGAGATTCCGCGCCGCTGCTCACAGCCCTCTCGTCTCGCGATTATTCGTTGATGCTGGCCGCCCTTACGCGGTTGGGGAACGGCAACCAGAACCAAAACCCAAAAGTGACTGGTAAATCGCGGCCTACTCGTTTGGTTTCCGTTGGCGTGGGGGGCGGCATTGCGTTCGTGGTGGCGTTGCTGCTCTACGTCCTCGCGTTGCGGCCCTATCTTGAAGGGCAGCGATTGGTGGCGGAGCGGTTGGCGGAGGGAAGACAAATCGTCGAGGCAGCGAACGCCTTCCAACGATCCAACGGCCGCTGGCCAGGAACGATGCGTGAGCTGGTTCCCGAGTATCTGCCGATACTCCCGGCGAACCAGAATTGGTCCTATACGACCATTGAGACGGGGCCGCCGGTACTTTCGGGCGATGCCGGCCTGGGCCGTCGGTTGATGTACGGATTCCCTCCTCGGAAGGCATCCCTCTTCGCTCCGGGCACCGACCACGGCTGGATCATCGAAAGCCGCGATGGCGAGTCTTTCATCGCGACCGACTAGCGGGGGGCCGGCGACCCGCGTATGGCAACCATACCAGGTTGATGACCCGGCTTTCGGATAAACTCACACTTGGTGAGGGCGGAAGCGGCTTTTCCAAGACGCTCCGGTCTCTCCGAGTCAGCCACAACAAAATGAGAAAAGACTCAAGCATAACCAGCCGCCGATGACGGACACCCGCTCACGCCGTTCGTTCTTATTAGTGCGATCGTTGGCGTTATTCGCCGCGCTTCTGGGAATCTCGCGGCGGGCGGGCGGCGACGAGATGCCGCGCCCACACTGGATCTGGACTTCGCCAGAGGCCGATGCTTCGCTGGGCCGCGGTTTCTTTCATAAAACATTCACCGCGCCGGCCGGTGTCATCAAAACCTCGCTGTTGATCATGGCCGACGATCGGGCGACGGTCTTCGTCGATGGCGAGAATCGGGCGGAAGCGGTCGATTATCAGCGTCCGCTGAAAGTCGCTCTCGGCGAACTGGCCGCGGGCGAGCACCGGATCGCCGTCGAGTGTGTCAACGAAAGCGGACCGGCCGGGCTGTTGCTGCGGCTGGAAATGACGCTCGCCGACGGGTCGCGGCGGTGGCTGTCGACCGACGATTCGTGGTCGGCGGCGATGAAGCCCGATGAGGCGCGCGTAGCAGCGGCCGACCTGGGGCCGCTGGGTGTCAAACCGTGGGGCGATCCGACGGGCGAGGTCGACGACTATCATCAGTGGAAGCAGGCCGTCACCGGGCTGGCGACCGACCCCGCGACCATCGCCGTGCCCGACGGCTTCGAAATCGAACTGGTGCGCACCGCGCGACCCGAGGAAGGGTCGTGGATCAGCCTCGATTTCGATCCGCGCGGCCGCCTGGTGGTGGCTCGCGAAGATCAAGGGCTGTTGCGGTTCACGCTGCCAGCGGCGCGCGGCGGCGACGTCGAGGTGGAGACGATCGACGACACGCTGCGAGAATGCCGCGGGCTGTTGCACGCCTACGACGCGCTGTACGTCAACGCCAACAACTCGAAGGCCCTCTACCGGCTGCGCGACACCGACGGCGACGACCGCTTCGACGAATGCGAACTGTTGATGCGGACGGAAGGCGGAGTGGGACACGGGCGGAACGACCTGGCGCTCGGGCCCGACGGAATGATCTACCTGATCCACGGCAACAACGTGCGGCTACCCGACGGGCTGGAATCCACGTCGCCGCTGCGGAACTACGGCGAGGACCGGCTGCTGGGCTGCACCTGGGATACGACCCTGTTCGACAGCGATGTGCGCGCCCCCGCCGGCCACCTGCTGCGCACCGACCGCGACGGCCGCCGCCGGGAACTGGTGGCCGGCGGGCTGCGGAATTGCTACGGCATCGACTTCAACACCGACGGCGAACTGTTCAGCTACGAATCGGACATGGAATGGGACGTCGGGCTCCCCTGGTACCGGCCGACGCGCGTGCTGCACCTGGTCAGCGGCGGCGACTACGGCTATCGGCAGGGAACGAAGATGTGGATGGCCTGGTCGCCCGACGCCGCCCCCAGTTCGCTCGACATCGGCAAAGGCTCGCCGACCGGAGTGAAATTCGGCACGCGCAGTCGCTTCCCGCGTCGTTACCGACAGGGCCTGTTCATCCTCGACTGGGCCTACGGCCGGATCTTCGCGGTCCATCTCACGCCGCAGGGCGCGGGATATGATTGCCAAAAGGAATTGTTCTTGAAGGGCAGGCCACTCAATGTGACCGACCTCGATTTCGGTCCCGACGGCGCGATGTATTTCGCGGTGGGGGGCCGGCGCACGCAATCGGCCTTGTACCGCGTGCGGTACGTCGGAGCGGAGCACGACGAACCGCGACCGACCGCCGAAGATACGGCGCGCGACGAGGAGGCGCGGCGGGCCCGCGAGCTACGCCGTGAACTCGAATCGTTTCACGGCCACGTCGATGCGCGGGCCGTCGATGCGGGATGGCCGCACCTCGATTCGCGCGATGTCTGGATCCGGCAAGCCGCCCGCGTGGCGATCGAGCGACAACCGGTGGAACAGTGGACCGAACGCGCGTTCCGCGAAGAGCGTCCCACCGCGGCGCTGACGGCATTGATGGCGCTGGCCCGCGTCGGCCAGCCGGCGCTGCAAGGCCGGATCGTTTCGCGGCTCGGACAGTTTCGGTTCGACGAGCTGAACGAAGAACAGCAGCTTATCGCCTTACGCGCGTGGGAGCTCGCACTCCTGCGCCTGGGGCCACCGGCGCTCGATGTCGCCGCCGAACTGGCGCGCAAGGTCGACGAAATCTATCCGTCGCAGCCGACGTCGCCACGAGTGAACCCGGAGTTGTGCGAGTTGCTCGTCGCGCTCGACGTGCCCGCGGTGGTCGAAAAGACGATGGGGCTCGTGCCGACCGTGAAGACGCAGGAAGAGCGGCTCCGCTACCTGTTCGCGCTCCGCGGCATGCGCCGTGGCTGGACTCTCGACCAGCGGCGCGCGTACCTTTCGTGGCTCGGCCGTCCCGAGGCGTTCAGCGGAGCACACACAATGCCCGCCGTGCTGGCGAACGTCCGCCGCGATGCGCTGGGCACGTTGTCGGACGAGGAGCGAGAGAAACTCTCGCCGCTGTTGGCCGCGAAGCCACAACCGGTCGTGCCGGCCCCTCCTGCCACGCCCCGGCCGTTCGTCTGGGATTGGCAGCTCGCCGACCTGGGTGACAGTCTCGACGGGCTATCGGCCGGCCGGAATTTTGCACGCGGCCGCGACATGTATCGGGCCGCCACGTGTGATCGATGCCATCGCCTGGCCGGCAACGGTGCCGCGGTCGGTCCCGAGTTGACCGGCTGCGGCAGTCGCTTCGGCCGCAAAGACCTTTTGGAAACGATCCTGACGCCCTCCAAATTCGTCGACGAAAAGTATCGCGACGCGGCCCTGGAATTGGCCGACGGTCGGGTGATCGTGGGCCGGATAACGCACGACGACGGCGAGTCGCTGACGGTCGCCACCAGTCCGCTCGATCCCACGCAAGTGGTGAAGGTTGCCCGACGCGAAGTCGAGTCGCGCACGGCATCGCTCGTCTCGCCCATGCCGAGCGGGCTGCTCAATTCGCTGAGTCGCGATGAGATCTTGGATCTGCTCGCCTACCTCATCGCCGACGGCAACGAGGACCAATTCCATACCAGCTTTGATGACAAGCGCTAGCCGCCGTTCGCCATCGGACCACTGTCGGCGGTTCGGGCTGCGAGGGTAGGCCGACCGTGCGCCCGCTCAACCGCTCTGCCGCTGTTGGTAGACGGCTTGCAGCAACGTCTCCACGTCGGAGTATTTTTTCTTGACCTTGAAGGCCGCTTCGAGCAGGCGCCGCGCGTCGCTCTCGGAGTGGCCCAATTGGCGCAGCACCTGGAACGTCTCGTCGACCACGTCGTGCGGCACGTCGGCTTCGGCCGGTTGCTCGCGGGCCACCAACAGCGCGAATTTCGGCACCTTCCGCCGCAGCTTGGCGACAATCCGCTCGGCCAACGCCGCCCCGACACCCGGCAGGCTGGAGAGAGTCTTCGTGTCCTGTTCTTCGATGGCCGTGGCCACTTCGGGCACCGGCCGGACCATCGCCCGCAGCGCCTTCTTCACCCCGACGCCATCGACCGAGCAGATCAACTCGAAGAACTCGCGCTCGATCTCGCTCAAGAAGCCGATCAGGCGCGGCGTCAGTCGGCCGTGGGCCGGGTTCCCTTCCAGGTAGTCGATGGTGTGCAGGCTGACATCCTGCCCCACGCGGCTTTGCAGTTGCCGACGCGTGAACTCGGGGATCCGCACTTCGTATTCGAAGGCCTCGATGCCCAGCGTCAGCGATTCTTCGGTGATCGCCAGCAGGCGGCCGGTAATCTTCGTAATCATGCTTTGTGGCGGGCCAGCGCGGCCCATTCAACCTGACGATAATAATGACAAAGGGCGATCGCCAATGCGTCGGCTACGTCGGGCGGCTCGGGAAGCTCGTTCAGCTTGAGCTCTTGCTGCACGGCCCGTTGCACCTGATCTTTCTTCGCACGGCCGTTGCCGGTGAGCGATTTCTTCACCTGCGTGGCGCTGTAACTGATGACCGGTACCTGCGCCCTCGCGGCGGCCAGACAGATCACGCCGCGCGCGTGGCCCATGAGGATGGCGGTCCGCGGCCGTTCATAGTGGCTGTAGAGTTGCTCGAGCGCCATGACGCACGGCCGCAACTGTTCGAGCACATCGCCCACGCCGTCGAACAGTTCGACGAGACGCGAGGTGAGTGATCGACGATCGCTGCCCCGCACCACCCCCGCTTCGCACAACTTGGGGCCGCCGCGAGCCACCTCCAGCACACCGTAACCCGTGGTATTCAGCCCCGGATCGATGCCCAGCACACGCGGGGCGGGCGAGGTAGAAGTGGTCGACAATCGGCTCATGCTCGCCATGGGAAGAATGGGCTGCGCCCGACACGCCGTGCATCACGGTTGGCGGCAACGGTCAGCCGGCACCCCGTCCGCGCGCCCGCTCTACTTCTGCCGCGTCCATTCGGTGCCCGTCGGGCGGTCTTCGAGCACGATGCCGCACTGGCCCAACCCCTGGCGGATCCGATCGGCCAGGGCAAAGTTCTTTCCCTTTCGCGCCTCGGCGCGAAGTTCGATCACCAGCGACATCAACTTGTCGATCAGGTCGTCGCCGGCCGAAGGGGCAGTCTCGACCGGCTGGCGGAACAACCCGAGCGTGGCGGTCAGTTCGCGGAGCACCTGCGTGCCCAGCTTCAACGTCGCCCGTTTCTCGTCGCCCGCCTTAGCCCCGCCTTCCAAACCGGCTTCGTCGACAAACTTGTTCAGGCCGCGGACCAACTCGAACAACACACCGATGCCGCCGCCCGTGTTGAAGTCGTCGTCCATCGCCTCCAAAAACTGGCGGCGCAGGTCGAAGATCTGTTGCTGGATCGGTTCGGTCGATGGTGAGAAATCGCCTTCGCTGCGCCGCCGCGGAGGCGTCAGCCCATAGAAATCTTCGCCCATCACGCGCTGATAGCGCTTGAAGAAGCGGTAGAACGTTTCGAGCCCCGTCTGCACTTCGTCGATGCGCTCTTCGCTGAAGTCGATCGGGCGGCGATAGTGCGTCGAGAGCAGGAAGAAGCGAATCGTTTCGCCGGCGTATCGTTCCAGCAGGTCGCGGAACGGACGGGCCCCCTTCGATTTGCCCATCTTGTCCGCTTCTTGGGCAAGTTGATCACCCGCCGCCAGCTCGCGTGTGGCGCGGCCGCCGACCTTGCCGACCTCGTTCGAGGCCTGCATCAGTCCGTTGTGCAGCCAGTACTTGGCCTGCGGCTTGCCGTGGCAGCACTCGCTCTGCGCGATCTCGTTCTCGTGGTGCGGGAAGACAAGGTCGAGCCCGCCGCCGTGGATGTCGAATGTTTCTCCGAGCAGGCGGCGGCTCATGGCCGAGCACTCGATGTGCCAGCCCGGACGGCCCTTGCCCCAGGGGCTATCCCAAGCCGGCTCACCCGGCTTGGCGTTCTTCCAGAGCGCGAAGTCGGCGGCCGACCGTTTGCGATCGCCCATCTCGCCCCCTTCGCCTTGCAGGGCCGCCACGTCGCGACGGCTGAGCTTGCCATACTCCGCATCGCGGCCGACCTCGAAATACACGTCGCCATCGGCGACGTAGGCGAAACCCCGCTCGACCAACTGCTTGGTGAAGCGAACGATCTCGTCCATGTTATCGGTGGCCCGCGGGAAATGGTCGATCGTGTCGACCCCCATCGCGGTGAGGTTGCGGCGGTAATCGCCCGTCATTTCGTCGGCCACGGCCGACATGGGGATGCCGCGCCGCTGCGATTCGGCGATCAGCTTGTCGTCGACGTCCGTAATATTGACGACGAACGTCACCTCGTAGCCCGAATAGGCCAGATATCGCTTGATGGCGTCGAAGATGACCGGGCCGACCATGTGGCCGATGTGGCTCGGCTTGTAGACCGTCGGCCCGCACAGATACATGCCTACGCGGCCCGCCGTCACCGGCTCGAACGGCTCTTTGATTCTACTGAGCGTGTTGTAAACGCGGATCGGCATGGCAGCGGCCAGCTAGGTGGGCATGCGTTCCAAAAGGACCACGGCCTCGGCCATGACGGCCTCTTCGCGGCCCACCGGTCCCACGCGTTCGCCGGTCTTGGCCTTGAAGCCGATGCAATCGACCGGCAGGTCGACGAGGCTCGCGATGCGCTCGCGGATGGCCGTCTTATAGGCCGACAGTTTGGGACGCTCGGCGAACACGATCGAGTCGACATTAACCAAGCGAAAGCCGGCGGCGGTGACGCGATCGAGCGCCCGTTCGAGCATGTCGGCCGAGTCTCGCCCCCGGTTGGCCGGATCGGTATCGGGAAACAATTCGCCGATGTCGCCCAAGGCGGCAGCGCCCAGCAAGGCGTCGGTGATGGCATGCAACAGCACGTCGGCGTCGCTGTGGCCGACCATGCTCTTTTCGTGCGGCACATCGATGCCGCCCAGCCTCAAAGGCCCCCCCGGCTGCAGCCGGTGAGTGTCGTGTCCAATTCCTATTCGCACGGCCAGCGCAGTCGTCCCGAGCCAGTTGCCATTCCCCGCCGCGCCCCTGACTTTAGCGGAAGGGATAAGTGTAGCGGAAGGGACGGATGTACACAATGCGGAGCTTGCGAGCCGAGCCGCGTGCGGGTGCATAAGGGGAATTGCGCGCGGAGCAGGTCGCCCGGCGCGTGTCAATCGGAGAGTTAGCGTAGTTTTTGGCGCTTCCACCGGAAGTTAGGTGGGCTGGGAAGTGCGAGGGACAAACTACCACACGCTGTTCCGGA
>DASZTS010000062.1:0-32452 GCA_035547915.1 Pirellulales bacterium
GTGCCGGCGACCAGGGGAGACGAGGCCCCTCTCCCCCTGGACCCCCTCTACCCTCTTCACTGTTGCCTGACAGAAAAACAACGTAGCAAGCCTCTCACAAAAACAGTCCCCTCGATTCCACTTGAACTGTGAGCCAAGACATGAGGGCTTTCAGCCTCCCGGTTCACCCTCGCCGTCGGAGTATTTTGTCGCGTGGATTCAGGCTCCCTCTCGCACAAACAACTTAAGCCACACCTTGTCGCGCTCAGGTTTGTAAGGCTTGCCTGCTTGAACAAACCCATACCGTTTCAGTGTTTTCTGCATACGCTCGTTGTCCTCGCGTGTCGTGGCAAACACGCCATCGCTACCGGCTGCCAAGAGGCAGGCTTCCATGAGTTTCCTCGATAGCCTCTTACCTTGGTGCTCTGGCACCACGTATAGCCACCCAACTTCGTATCGGAATCGCTCAACGGCCAACTCGTAACCTGTCCCTTTTCGTAGCTTCGCCCTGTAGGACGCCAACGGATTCTTGACGGCCGCGACGGCAACAAGCTGATTGTCCTCGAAATGGCCAACCAGTGAGTGTGCATTGCCAATCCGACCACTCAGCCCAACGGTTGAAACCTCCCGTCCAGCTTGAACGAGCGCCTCGAATTCTCCCAGAAACTCAGGTGTCCAACGTGCGCGTGGTTTCGTTTCTGTCGCCATGCGATTGATGCTTGCCCAAGATACGATACTAGATTCTCAGGATTCCAACCGACTTTCCCTTCGCCAAGTGAACCTTGGTGGATGCCGGTAGACTCTTGTCAATTGTAACTTCCATGTGACCATCGGGGATATTCCACAATTCTTCGAGAAGCTCTTGTAGCTTTCCGAGGGTGAAGCCTCGATAAGAAAACCGCCAGCCCGGATCCCCACGCATGTTCGCCGCCGATTGAGTTTCGGCGCCTATCGGTTTTTCGGCCTCCGGCGCTCCCAGGTTCAGCTTCGCCGACGGGGCAGCGCCAGCGTTCGTGCGTGAAACCGAATTGACGATAGTTGTTCAAACAAGTATATTCGCTGTTTTACCAGCGAGGTTGCGCCAAATGACGGATGTGAAAGAAGTTCCGGTCATGGTCATCGGCGGCGGGCCGGCCGGCTCGACGGTCAGCACGTTGCTCGCCCAACATGGTCACCGCGTGACACTCTACGAACGGGACCACTTTCCCCGTTTTCATATCGGCGAGTCACTGATCCCAGAGACGTACTGGGTGCTGAAGCGCCTGGGCATGCTCGAGAAGATGCAGCGGAGCCGCTTCGTCAAGAAATACAGCGTGCAGTTCGTCAACGAACGCGGCAAGTTGTCGGAGCCGTTCTACTTCGTCGAACACAAGCCGCACGAGTGCTCGCAGACCTGGCAGGTGGAACGCAGCGAATTCGACAAGATGCTGCTCGACAACTCCCGCGAGCACGGCGTCGAGGTGCACGAAGGGGCGCGGGTGCTGGAAGTGCTCTTCGACGGCCCCCGGGCGGTCGGTGCGCGGGTGCAACTCGCCGACGGCACGGAGCAGACGGTGCGCTCGCAGGTGGTGGTCGACGCCAGCGGCCAGAGCTCCATGATCATGAGCCGGCTCGGCCTGCGCGAGTGGGACCCCGTCTTGAAGAAGGCGGCACTGTGGACCTACTGGGAGGGAGCCTTCCGCGACAGCGGGCGCGACGAAGGCGGCACGATCGTGCTGCGGATCGAGGGCAAGCGGGGGTGGTTCTGGTACATCCCGCTGCACAACAACATCGTCAGCGTCGGCGTCGTGGCGCGCCACGAGTATCTGTTCAAGGACCGTGCCGACCGCGATCACGAAACGATCTATCACGAAGAGGTGGCGCGCTGCCCCGGATTGCAGCCACGGCTGGCGGGGGCCGAGCGCGCGGCGCCGTTCTACGCCGCCAAGGAATACTCCTACCGTTCGCGACAGGCCGCCGGCGACGGTTGGGTGCTCGTCGGCGACGCCTTCGGCTTCCTCGACCCGCTCTACTCGTCGGGAGTGCTGCTGGCCCTCAAATCCGGGCAGCTCGCGGCCGACGCCATCGCCGAGGGGCTCGGCCGGGGCGACACCTCCGCCGCGCAGCTCGGCAAGTGGGAAGCGGATTTCGTCCGCGGCATGGACCGCATGCGACGGCTGGTATGCGAGTTCTACGACGGCTTCAGCTTCGGCCGCTTCATAAAGCAGTATCCGCATCTCAAGGGACACCTGACCGACCTGCTCATCGGCGATCTCTTCAAAGACAGCGTCGACGAAGTGAACGGGCCGATGGACGCCGTGCGCGCCGAGATGCAACTGACGTCGGGCCAGCCTCGGACATAAGAGCGGCTGACAAAACCCGGAAGCCGGAGCGCCGGTGGGCGAAAAATCGGCCGTGAAACGCCGATTTTTGTGGAGCGAGATCCGGTTTTGTCGGTTGCTCTTAAGGGTTAGGCAACCGACAATTCTTTGTTCGGCGCACAGAGAATTATTGCGCCGGGTATGCAACTCGAAAGTGCGTTTGCTCTTTGCGGTGTTGAGCCCACACTCTGTGCACGCATCTCATTCACAGGTGGAGCAGCGTCTTTGCAAATAAGCGAGTATTTGGATAAATTGACTCTTCCGATGTTCAGTAAAGCCCTCTCGCCTCACGTTATCGGCTAATTATTGAATTCCTGACACGAGGGTATGTGGAAGCGCCTTCTGGAGCTTGGCGGTTTTTACGAGTCGCCTGCATGCAGGGCCGCCAGCCAAGCTCTTCGGCGGACGTACCCCGATTCTTCGATTTGCGGCGCTCGGTTAATCAAGCAGGAGGCCGCTAGATGGGTAGTGGCCGTCTTCTATGATGAACCGGGCGTTATCGTGAGGCCAACGCAGTACAAGCTATTCGCGGTCAGTAGCGACCTCGCGTGTGTGGAAGAACTACCCCGCGACGTAAGTTCTCCGTACTGGATTCGAGGCCGTAAATAGCCCTGCCTGCTGCTTTGCCAAGTATATCATTCCGAAAGAGATTCTGCGCATCCGACAGAATCTCGTTGCGCCAAAGGAGGTTCGCACCCTCTTCGGCCGATTCGGCTCTGGGGTTCTGTTCTTTGGATGTCTTCGACGTCGTGCTCTGAGCCAGCTTCTCATCGGCCGTCATCGTGAGTTCGCTCCTCGTCCTGGGACGAAACCTCTAGCCTGCGATAAGGCTTGTTCTCGCGAAATGCGTTGGTCATCTCTGTGACCGTCTTTTGTAGCGAGTCGTCTCGAAATCGTGTGTCGGGCTTGCGAAGCAATTCGGGCACGCGTTGGACAAGCTCAAGCGCCTGTTTGAAGTCTCCCAGTTCGGCCTTTGCCGCGGCGAGAGCGAAAATCGCTTGAGGATCAGCCCACGCCGCGAGTTGACAGGCACGTTCGGCCGACTGGATCGCGCGCGGTACATCTCGCAGTTGCTCAAGTGGACAACGTGACCAGATTGTCGCCTGACCGACAAGCGCGGATTCCTGACGCGGATTTTGACGAAGCGCGATTTCAAAATCGGTAAGAGCGCCTGCATAGTCGCCCATCATCAGTCGGAGGGATCCACGGTTTGAAAATGCAAGCGGCGTAGGATTGATGCTGATTTGAGTGTCAAGGTCTGCACGAGCCTCGGTGTATCTTTTGAGCTCCAAAAGTAACGCGCCTCGGTTGCCGTAGGCTTGTGAATACTCCGGATGCAGCAGGATTGCCCGCGTGAGATCGTCGAGCGCCTTTGAAGGATCTCCTAATACTGCCCGGCAAACAGCGCGGTTGCAATGCGATAGGTAATCGCGCGGATCTCGTTCGATTGCGAGGTTGCAATCGTCGATCGCCTTGGGGAATTCATTCTTGCTCATCAGCGCGAAGCCTCGCCGCATGTAGGCTTCTGCTTGGGTCGGGTCGAGCCGGATCGATTGAGTGTAATCGTCGATCGCGCCGTCGAAGTCGCCAAGCTTACTTTTCATAGAGCCGCTTTGGAGATAGAGGGCCGGCTCACGCAATCCGCGCTCGATGGCACGCCTATAGTTTTCAGCAGCATCAGCAAATTGCTCGCGACGCTGAAAAATGTCGCCGCGGCATCGATAAGCCGTCGGTTCGTCAGGTTTGAGTCGAATCGCTACGTTGAAATCTTCAAAGGCGAGGTCTGATCGCCATTTGATTGTCTGCGCAAGGGCGCGGTTGTAGTATGCGCCCGACGAGGCCGGGTTTAAGGAGATGGCAGCGTTGCAGTCAGCAATTGCACGTTCGGCACGGGCTTCCAAGACGTAAAGCAGAGCGCGGCTCACGTAGGCGAAATCCGTCGCCCGCTGGTCGATAACCCCATTGAAATAATCCATTGCGTCAGCTTGCCGGATCGCATCACGAGCAAGAAGCCATCCGTGGGAGAATCTGAGCCAATCGGCATCGACAGCCTTGACCTCGCAACGTAACGTGCCGGGCGACCAAGCGATCTCTTTTGCGGCAAGATCGGGTCTTTCTCGCAGCTTGGCGTCGGGGTTCTTCGCCAGGACACTTTGGCCGACCCATCGGTCGGCGGGAGCCGCGGCGGATTTTTTCTCGGACTCAGGCGCGGCATGGCCCATTCTCGCCGGTGGGCATGCATCGATAGCGAGAATGAAGATGGCGACGGAACTTGGCACCACCCACCAACCGCGGACAGATGCCATTCGAGTTGTTCCCTTGCTCGTGAAGGACGGGCCCGAGCGGTACGTGCTATCTATTTGCCGATTGAACCGGTGCGAAAGAATAGCAACGGCTATGAATGCCGACAACGTGAATTTGAGACGGCCGGGGCAGTGGCCCGGAAAACCGGAATTCGATCCGGCCTTGTCGGTTGCTCTAAGACTAAGACGCCGCGGCGACCGAGGCCAACTCGCGCTCGGCTTCGGCGGTCGGGGCGAGGGGGACGCGCACTTCGAACGTGGTGCCGACGCCGAGGGTGCTCTCCACCCTGATCGACCCGCCGTGCCCGGCGATGATCGATTGGCAGATGCTGAGGCCGAGACCGTTGCCCAGCACTTCGCGGCGACGTGATTTGTCGCCGCGGTAGAATCGCTCGAAGACGTGCGGCAGATCGTCGGGGGCGATGCCCGCCCCGGTATCGCTGACGCGCAGCACCGCTTGTCGATTCTCCGAGTCGCGCTCCAGGCCGACCGAAACGCGTCCGCCCGCCGGAGTGAACTTGAGGCTGTTGTCGATGAGGTTGTTGACCACCTGCCTCAATCGTCCCGCGTCGCCCCACACCACCATCGGCCCATTCGTGTTCGCGTTCAGTCCGAGATTGCGCTCTTCCGCCGCGCCGCGGAACATCTCCAGCGAACCGGCCACCACCTTGTCGAGCCGCACGACATCGTGCGTGCCGCTCTGCTGCTGCGAATCGTGCTCGGCCAGCAGCAAGAGCTGGTTGACGAGCGTGCCCAAGCGGCTGCATTCGTCGACGATCTCGCACAACAGTTCCTGGTATTCCTGGGGCGAGCGCGAGGTATTGAGTGCCACGTCGACCGAGCTTTGGATGGCGGCCAACGGCGAGCGCAGCTCATGTGCCGCATTGGCCACGAATTCGCGGTTGCGATCGAGGTAGTCGGCGATCTGATCGAGAAAGTGGTTGATGGTGATCGAGAGCTGGTCGAGTTGGTCGGCCGTGCCGCGGATCGGCAGACGTTCGTTCATGAAGCTCGGCCGCAACCGGGCGGCCGTGTGCAAGATGCCCTCCAACGGATGCGTGGCCCGGCCGGCCAACCAAAAGCCGCCCAGCGGGGCCAGGAAGAGCACGGCCGCTCCCGCGATGGTCATCAGGTGCGTCACCACCTCCACGTCGTTGTCGATCCCCGCCAGCGAGGCGCCGATGCGGACGGTGAAGTGCGGCATCCCGTCGCCGCCGAACCCATAGCGCGCGATCCGATATCCGTCGGCCGTGGCCAACAGCGCCCCGGACCGGCGATGCGCGACGTGCGCCACCGGCCCTTCTCGCGACGCGCGGATGACCTCGTCGTGGTCGTCGAGCAATTCGATGAACAGGTCGAGGTGCCGATGCGCGGCCGCTTTGCGCTCGATCTGCTGGAAGACGGGATCCAGATCGGGGTACGTCTGTCGCACGCCTTGGGCAAGCTCTTCGGCATCTTCTTGCAACTGCTGGTCCATGTCGCCCAGCAAGGTGTGCCGCAGGCCTTCACGCACGCCCAGCAGCGCGCCACCCACGGTCAACAGCACCACCGCCGTGTTCCACGCCGTGAGCCGAAAACGCAACGAGCGAAAGAAGCCGCTAAGTCGCCCGAATCGCATAGCCGCGCCCTCGCACGGTCTGGATCAAAGAGTCCTGGAATTTCTTTTCCAGCTTGCCGCGCAGCCGGTTGACGTGGACTTCGATCACGTTGGTCGTGCCCTCCCAGTCGGAGTCCCACAGGTGCTCGCACAGCATCTTGCGGGTGACCACCTGGCCGGCATGTCGCATCAGCAATTCCAACAGGCTGAACTCGGTGGGCGTCAGATCGACGTCGTCTCCGCCCTTGCTCACGCGGCGCGTGGTCAGGTCGAGCGTGAGGCTGCCCACCTGCAAGACGGCGGCGGGACGATCGAGGCTGCGGCGGCAAACGGCTTCGATGCGCGCCATCACCTCGGCCAAGGCGAACGGCTTGACGACGTAATCGTCGGCCCCGGCGTTCAGGCCGGCCACGCGTTCTTCGACGGAGCCCAACGCCGTGAGCAGAATCACCGGCGTGCGGATGCCTTGGCGGCGGATCTCACGCAACACGTCGAGGCCCGGCATCTCGGGCAACATCAGATCGAGTACGATCGCGTCGAAGCGTTGGCTGGTCGCCAGCCCCAATCCCTTGTCTCCCTGCTTGGCCCAAGAGCAACTGTGGCCCGCTTCGGTAAATCCCTGTCGCAAAGCCTTGCCGATGACCGGATCGTCTTCAATTACGAGGAGTTCCACCGCGTCGCTTCCAATATGCCAAATACCCACCTTTATAACAGTGTATCTTATTCGGGCGCGAACACGGCGAGAACGGCGATTCGCCTTGCGCCGGCCGATGCTTGCTTTTTTTTAACGCTTCGGGCGAACCGCCCACGGTCTGCCGGCTCGCGCGAGCGACGAAGGGCTGCTTCGGCCATCGGTCGCGGCGCGAGATCCTCGGCCGAATCGGCATCTCCGTCATCCGCCGCACAGACCGGCGCGGCGGCCAAGAAAGTGCCCTCTCAATTTGCTTGACATTTAGGGCAGAGACCCAAATACTCAACGCTTCTCATCCCTTCTTGTTCCGAGGAGGTTTGCCCGTGGCCACGTCCGTGTTCGATGCGATCAATCTGGGTGTCTGGGACTTTGAGCCGGATGACTCGTCGACGAACCATTTCCATCCCACAGAAGCCCTGCCCGGCTCGCGGGAAAAGCTCGACGTGCTCGCCGAGCGTCTCCGCCTCGGCCAACCGCTCTGGCACAACGCCGATCGGCTCGATTGCGAAAACCTGCCGAGCGATCGGCTACCGCGAGCGTAGTGCGCTCGCAGCGGCTTGCCATCCTCTCCTCCCCCATTGCACAATCCCACTGCGCCATGCCCTACCGCGCCTTGCTGCTCGGCCTCTTGGTCTGCCCCATGATCGATGCCCTTGCCGATGACTTCCCCCCCGCCGACGAATTGCCCGCGCAGGCCGGTCTGCCCGATCCGCTCGTGATGCTCGACGGCCGTCGCGTCGCCACGCCCGATGAATGGCGCGCCGCGCGACGACCCGAGCTCAAGGCGTTGTTCGAATACTACATGTACGGGCGGGCGCCGGCCGCGCCCGACAACCCGCGGGCGACCGTCGAACGCAGCGACGCCAACTATTTCGGCGGCAAGGCCACCAAGAAGGAAGTGGCCCTCCGTTTCGGTCCGGCGAAGACCCCGGCCATCCATCTGCTGTTGGTCGTGCCGAATCATCGTCGCGGTCCCGCGCCCGTCTTCGTGGGTACGAACTTCAATGGCAACCACACGCTGGTCGACGATCCGACGGTGGCCCTGCCGACCGCCTGGATGCCCGACCATTCGCCCGGCGCAAAAGACCATCGGGCCACCGATGCCGGCCGCGGCAAGGAGATCGCCGTCTGGAACCTGGAGGGCTCGATCGACCGCGGCTACGCGGTCGCCACGTTCTATTGCGGCGATGTCGACCCCGATAAGCCGGACTTCGGCGACGGAGTACACGCAGCCTACCACTCAGAGCCCGGCCAGACGGCGCCCGGACCGCACGAATGGGGAACGATCGCCGCCTGGGCCTGGGGCATCAGCCGCGCGGTCGATTACCTGGTGACGGACGCCGATCTCGATCGCCAGCGCATCGCCGTCGTCGGCCATTCGCGGTTGGGAAAGACGGCCCTGCTGGCGGCGGCGCTCGACGACCGCATCGGGCTGGCCATACCGTTGCAGGCGGGCTGCGGCGGCACGGCTCCCAGCCGCGGCAAGGTCGGCGAGTCCGTCGCGCAGATCAACGACCGTTTCCCGCATTGGTTCTGCGGCGAGTTCAAGCAATTCAACGACCAGGTCGAGCGGCTGCCGTTCGACCAGCATTCGTTGGTGGCACTCGTGGCGCCGCGACCGGTCCTGTTCGCCAATGCCATGGAAGACCAATGGGCCAACCCGTCCGGCCAATTCACGGTGCTCCAGGCGGCCGATCCGGTCTATCGCTTTCTCGGCGTCGGCGGCCTGGGGGTCGAAGAAATGCCCGAACCGGGCAAGCTCGTCGGTGACCGGCTCGGCTATTTCATCCGGCCCGGTGGCCACGCCATGACGCTGGTAGATTGGGAAGCGTTCTGGGACTTCGCCGACAAGCACTTCGGCCGGCCGGCGAGCCCGCAAGCTACGGCCCGATAACCCGCTCTGGCTCAGAAGGACGCCGCGGCGACGGGTTGCCCCGTGAGGTAGCGTCCGGCTTCGTCGATCGTCATGCCGTCGGTCCAGACGAGCTTCATCTGCGGCAACCGCCGTAGCCGGGCGACTCCGTCGGTGGTCACGCGCGGGCAGCCGCACAGATTGACCTGCTCCAAGGCGCCGAATTCCATCAGCAGCGTCAGGTCTTCGTCGCTCACATCGCAGCGGCACAGATTGACGCTGCGCACGGGGTACAGGGTTTCGCCGCCGAACCAATCGGCCACGCACGTCGGCAAGGCATCGACGAGGGCACTGCGGCCGACGTGATAACAGCCTCCCCAATTCTTCACGGCTTCGCGCGCCTCGCGCTGGCGATTCGCCCGCGACATCGGGTAGACCACGATCGCCACCGCGATCCAGGCCAGGCCCAACGACTGGCAGACGTTCCGCGCCAGCCGGCGCCGATCGGCCCGGCAAGAGGCGGATTCAAGCCAACGAAATACCCGAGCGGTCGGGCTCGAACGAGTCCGATCACCTACCACGGTACCCGTGGGGCGGACGAAGACGAACATTTCGGGCACTCCAGGCGCCGTTTCGTCGGACAGACGAAAAAGGACATGAGCCACACGCGCCGCATACCTGCCGGCGGTGTCGCGCCTGCTGCCTCCGTTCCACGCGTCAATGTACCGCCCCCCCGAACATTACGCAACATTTTCGCACTCGTCCGGCCCCCTCTCCCTTCGGGAGAGGGCAGGGGTGAGGGCGGCTCGCGCTACCACACGTCCCCCGATTCCCACCCAAGTAACCCCACGGCCAAGCTTGGCCTACGAATGCGCCATATCGTCCGTTCAAGAACGGGTAATCCGGCTGACGCAGTTGGAATCGCCTTTGCCAAAGCCTGTGATTCGGCAGCAAGAATCCTGGGCCGACTAGCACAAACTTCACCCTGCCGCTCTGGCACGATCTAATGGGAGAATGGCCCGACGGTTTCAGTTCTGCTTTCGTTTTGCGTACTTCGCGACGATGCTCCTGGCTTTATGGATCGCCGTCTCGGTTCTCCTCGTGGAACTTGTGGGCATTCCGCATCTCTACGGTTGGCCGCTATTGGTAATCTGTCCGGAGGAATTCAAACAGCCGCACGCTTGGGTCTGGGCAGTTGATCTCTTAGGTGCGTCCGTGCTGCTTGGATCGACGTGGACTGTGACAATTTGGAGTTGTCGTGCGCAGAGACAAGGTGTTCGTTTCCGCCTCGCAACGCTTCTGTGGGCCGTGACCGCAACCGCCGTGGTGGCGACCGTCTGGCGATGGAGCGCAGATCACCCTCTCTTTGGGGCACCTCGATTTGAGGATCAGGATATTGAACTGAACATGCTCGCGGCAGTTGCCGCCCTAGATTTAACCGCGTCTTTGCCCTATCTGCCTCAATGGATTCGACCTGCAAGAGCAATCGTTCGGAGTGGTGTTCTCGCGGGCCTAGGATGCACAGCCTATGTGACCGGACACGGTTTGACGGCACTTGTAAGAAGCCGACTACTTCGCAAGGGGACCGACGAACGCTAGCCCATGCAAACATCCGACTTTCCGGGCAAAAGCGACTTCTAGGCAGAGCCCCCTTCGGGAGAGGGCAGGGGTGAGGGCGGCTCGCGCTACCACACGTCCCCAAATCCCACTCAACTAACTCACGCCCATCGCACGCTTTACGGGCACCAAGCATCCCAAGCCAATTTTTTTGTACGCTTCCCGACGCGGCGCGCCACTAATAATCTCAGACACGTCTAACCTCAGACACACCGCCGAACGGCGGAACCATTCCTTCCAGGTAGCCACCGATGCGATTAACGCTCCGCACGATGCTCGCTTTCGTCGACGATATCCTCGAAGCGGCCGATGCCCGGGATGTCGGCAAGAAGATATCCGAGAGCGAGTTCGCCACCGGCCTGATGCACCGCATGCGCGATGTGACGCGGCGGCTGCGGTTGGGGGCGCCCAAGCTGTACGGGCGGGGCATGGGGCACGACCCGAACACGGTGGCCGAGTATCTCGACAACACGCTCCTCTCGCAGCGCGTGGCCGATTTCGAAAAGGTCTGCCTCGAATCCGACGTCCATCTGGCGGAAGTCGCCTCCTGCCATCAGATCCTGGCGCTCGTCTTGGGCGAGCCGGCCGAGATCGAGACCAACAGCCGCCATCGGATGTACGAGCTGATCCAGCAGGCCGAGTCGACATCGCACCGAACGGCGACGGCCAAGGACGGGCAGACCGAACGCGACGGAGCGGCCCGCGCCGCCCGCAAGAAAAAGAAACGCCGCAAGGTCAAGGTGCCCGACTATTTGCGTGAGCCGGCCGAGGTCGAGTCCAAATCGCGGCCGTGGGGCATGGTGCTCGCGGCGCTCATCCTGCTCGCGGCCGGCGGCGGGCTGGTCTTCTACTGGCCGACGATCTCGGAGCGTTTTCTCGTAGCCCGAGGGGGCGCGCCCGACGACCAGGGTGCCCCGGCGGCCAACGGCAACGACAAGCCCCGCAACAACGCCGACGACCGTAATACGAGCAGCAGCAACACCGGCGGCGGTAACACCGGCGGCGGTAACTCCGGCGGCAGTGATACCGGCGGCAGTGATACCGGCGGCAGCAACGCGGCGAGCGACGACACCGAGGGCGGCAACAGTCGACCCGACAATGCGACGGACACCACGGACGATCGGCGTCGAACGGCCAACGAGCGCGCGAGCGAGGAGGGCGCGGGCAATGCGGCCGGAACGACCAACGAACGTGCGGAAGATCGTTCAGCGCAGACTCCTGAGCGATCGACGGCCAGCGACATGGATTCAGGTACCGCCGCGAACGTCGACGATGAGCCCGCCGGCAACGGCGGCAATCGCAAGACGGGCGCTGGCAAAACCGGCAGCACGAAGACTTCCCGCGCCACCGAACCCGAGCCGACCGACGACGAATCGGCCCGTCCCTCCAGCGAGGGCGCCAACCGCAGCGTGCAGAAGGAACGCGCGGAACCGGCCCGGACGGGTGAAGGGGTCGGCCGTCTGATCTCCGAGCACGATGTGCTGTTGCGGTCGATCGATGATCAGTGGCAGCGGGTGCCGGGCCGGGGAACGGTGCACTCGGGCGCGCGTCTGATCGCCCTGCCGACCTATCGGCCGAGCATCGCGATGAGCAACGGCGTGACCTTGCAGTTATTGGGCGGCGCCATCGTCTCGTTGGGCGCCACCGACGACGACGGCGTGGCCGAGATTCGTCTGCTGTCCGGACGGATCCTCCTGCTGACCGTCGCCAAGCCGGATACGACGATCCGCTTGCAGGCCGGCGACTACCAGGGGACCATCGAATTCGGCAAACAAGAAGCGGCCCTGGCCGTCGAAGTGCGGCATCTGTTGCCCGAGGGAGCCGATCCCGAACAGGAACCCGCGCCGACGTCCGTCGATCTCTACCTCGCCAGCGGCGACGTCACCTGGACCGATCAGAAGGGGAGGAGCGATCGGTTGAGCGGCCGGTTGCACCGTTCGCTGGGCCGCAAGGGGGCGAACCAGCCGGGCGAGGATCTGCCGGTCTGGATGGAAGCGAGCGAGCTGAATCCGACCGAGCGGCGAGCGTCGGTCGAGGTCGAGAGCTTCTTGCGGCCCGACAAGGGAGTGGGTTCGGCGCTGACGGAGCTGGCGACGCACCGCAAGATCGAAAACAGCCTGCTCGCCGTGCAAAGCTTGGCGCTCATCGACGAATTCGAGCCGATCGTCCCCTTGTTGAACGACTCGAAATACCGCATCAACTGGACTCCGCAGATCGATTGCCTGCGCGCCGCCCTGGCGCGCAGCCCACAGACGGCCGAGCTCGTGCGCCAAGCGTTCGAGAGCAGCCGCACGCGTGAACTGGGCGGCCAGCTCTACCGGATGTTGTGGGGATACAACTCGCAGCAGCTCGAAGAAGGGGCCGCGGCACAACTCGTCGAATGGCTCGACGCACCGGACGAGCGGCTCGATTTCCGCGTGCTCAGTTACTGGAACCTGCACCACATCACGGGCCTGGGCCTGTACTATCAGCCGGCCGATCCCGAGAAGCAGCGCCGCAAATCGATTCAAAGCTGGCGGCAGAAGCTCGAATCGGGATTGATCGTGCCCAAGTCGACCTAGCGCGCATCCCAAACCGCTCGGCGATGGGCCACAGCCAAACGTAACGCGGGCGGACGCCTTCTCGCGGTGGTTCGCCCCATGACCAGCCCCATGACCCGACGGATTCGGTTCGGCTTTCAAAGCATGAAAACATGGCTCCTTGCAGCGGCGATCTGCGCAGCGGTGATCTGCGTTGCCATCGCAGGCTGTGACAAGCGCTCCTCACGCACTACTTCTGACGCCGAATGGTACGCTGGGCACCGGAAGCAGACCGACGCTCAAATGGAACAAATTGATCGACAAATCAGGCGCGCGACCACGCAGCAAGATTTGCAGGCCGAGCAGAACGAGCGATTCGACAAGCTTCTCGACCGGTGGGAGAAGCAGGCGGATCGGCAAGAGGCGATCCTCGATGCCCAGGAAAAACAGCTCGGCATCGAGAAGTGAGGCGTTGCGACCAGCCACGGTCGTAGTCCACTTCCCTTCTCGGCTGTCCTTGTGCCGTAAGATTCTGTTAGGGTAAGGGGCGGATGTCCCGCTCCCCCAGCCCCATGAAGGGAAGGCACAAGCATGCCTGATGCAGAAACGATCGTTCACCGCGGTGGCAGCCGGCGAGTCGTCGGGCTGTCGATCGGCGAGTACCTCATCCGCCGCCTCCAGGAATTCGGCGTCCGCGACCTCTTCGGTATCCCGGGCGACTACATCCTGGGGTTCTATTCGATGCTCGAACAGAGCCCGATCCACGTCGTCGGCTGCTGTCGCGAAGACAACGCGGGGTTCGCCGCCGATGCTTATGCCCGCATCAACGGCATCGGAGCGGTGTGCGTGACCTACGGCGTCGGCGGCCTGAGCCTCTGCAACTCGATCGCCGGGGCCTACGCCGAGAAATCGCCGGTGGTGGTCATCTCCGGCGCCCCAGGCATCCGCGAGCGTTACAAGAATCCCCTGCTGCACCACAAGGTGCGAGATTTCCGCACGCAGCTCGACGTGTTCGACAAGATCTGCGTCGCCACGGCCGAACTCAACGATCCGGCGACCGCCTTCCGCGACATCGACCGGGTGCTGACGAGTTGCATCCGCGGCAAACGGCCGGTCTACATCGAGCTGCCGCGAGACATGGTCAAGGTCGTGCCCGACGTGCCGCACGAATTCCGGTCGCTGGAACCGACGAGCGATCCGGAAGCCCTGGCCGAAGCCGTCGCCGAGGCGGCCCGCCTGATCGACGACTGCCGCAAGCCGGTGATCCTGGCGGGCGTGGAGATCCATCGTTACGGACTGCAAGACGAACTGCTGCACTTCGCCGAATCGACGCGCATTCCGATCGCCTGCACGATCACGGGCAAGAGCGTGGTGCCGGAGAAGCATCCGCTCTTCGCCGGCCTCTACGAAGGGGCCATGAGCCGCGCCGAGGTCACGCAGTTTGTCGAAGAGAGCGACTGCGTTCTGATGCTAGGTACGTTCATGACCGACATCGACCTGGGCATCTACACCGCGCAGCTCGATCCGGTCCGCTGCATCTATGCCGTCAGCGACGACCTACAGATCCGCCACCATCATTATCACGACGTGCTGCTGGGCGATTTCATCCGGGCGCTGACCGCGCGGCGGCCGCACCCGCCCGAGCGTCAGCCCCCCGTGCGGCCCGACCAGAACGGCCACAAATACCAGCTCCAGGCCGACCGCCCGCTCACGATCATGCGGTTGATCGAAAGACTGGATCAGTCGCTCGACGATCGCACGATCGTCATCTCCGACATCGGCGACGCCCTGTTCGCCGCGACCGAACTGACCACGCACGGCCGCACGGAGTTCATCGGGCCGGCATATTACACCTCGATGGGCTTCGGCGTGCCCGGCGCCGTGGGCGCCGCCACGGCTCGGCCCGACGTGCGCACGGTGGTGATCGTGGGCGACGGCGCGTTTCAGATGACGGGCAACGAGTTGTCTACGCTCGTCCGCCAAGGCTATCACTCGATCGTGATCGTGCTCGACAACAAGGGATACGGCACCGAGCGCATCCTGCATCCGGGCGATTTCAAATACAACGAAGTCCATCCGTGGGCCTTCCATAAGCTGCCCGAGGTGTTCGGCGGCGGGAAGGGGTACGAAGTGCGTACGGAGGGCGAATTCGATCGCGCGCTCGCGGCGGCCTGGACCGACAAACAGGTCCACCTCATCCAAGCGCACCTGCCACTCGACGATTGCAGCCCGCCCCTCTGTCGCCTGGCAGAGCATCTGCGGAAACGCGTCTGAGCGGCAAACCGCCGGCCACGGGCCAATGCGCTAAGAAGCCGTCTGTGCCGTGTCGGCGATGGGTGTTCCGCGGGCGGCGCAGAGGACGATGCGAGCGACCTGCCGGGCGGCAGCGGGACGAGCCAGGCACTCGATCGCGCGCGACAGTTCGCCGCGTGCTTCGCTGTCGGTCAACAAGGCGGCCAGCTCGCCTGCAAGCCGATCGGCAAAGTCCGGCGACGATGGTTCGACGACTCGGCAGGCATCTCCCAGCGCGGCGGCGTTGCGCCGCTGATGATCGTCGCTGGCGTGCGGATACGGACAGAGGATGGCCGGCGTGCCCGTGACCAGCAATTCGGCGATGGTCGAACCGCCCGCGCGGCAGACCACCAGGCCCGCGCGCGGCAACAATGTGGGCATGTCCGCAAACGGCGTCACCTCCGCCATCAGGCCGAGACAGTGATACCGATCACGAGTGGCCGCTACGTCACGCTCGCCCGCCTGGTGCACAATCCGCCAATCGCGCGCCAGCGGCCCCAGTCTGGCCAAAGCCTCGGGAACGGCCGCGTTCAGCGCCGACGCGCCGGCACTCCCGCCCGTCACGAGCAACAACTTTTCGCGCGGGGTAGCGACAGGCTGCTCGAAGAACGCTCTGCGCACGGGGTTGCCCGTGTGATGGACGCGACCTGCTCCGTCATGCCAGGCGAACGACGCGCAGACGCACGTCGCGTGACGGCGGAGCCAGCGGTTCACTCGACCGGGCACGGCGTTCTGCTCCAGCAGGACCAACGGTATGCCGAGACTGGCCGCCGCCCGCCCCACGGGCGCGCTGGCATAACCGCCCAGCCCCACCACAGCGTCGGCCCGGTGGGCGCGTAGCAGCCGCTTGCCACCCAAGAATCCTTGCAGATTGGCGGCCAAGAAATGACCGGCGGCCCACGGTCGGCGTGGCCAGGGATGACAGGCCACGGCCCAATAATCGTAACCCGCCCTGGCGACGTGTTCTCGCTCGGCAGCCCCGCCGCGGCCGGCGAACAACAGGCGTGCGCGGGGCTCGATGTCTCGAAGTGAGTCCGCCACCGCCAGCCCGGCGAACAGATGCCCCAGCGTTCCCCCGCCGGTGAAAACGATCGTAGGTCTCGCGGCATTCATCGTGCGTCGCTCGACATGCGAGGCGATTCCTCACCAACCGTAACGAGCGCTTCGTGGATGGAATCGAACGCCGCCCACCGCGGTCGGGTCCATATCGCAGGCGCGAATGCCAGGCACCCGCCGACGGCCAAGGCGCCGGCGACCGTCCAGCAGCGGCGCACGATCGTCGGCTCGGGCCAACCGAGAAACTCGAAATGGTGGTGCAGGGGCGCACAGAGGAACAAGCGGCGGCCGGTGCGACGGAACCAGACGACCTGCAACACCACGCTCGCCAGTTCGGCCACGAACACGCCTCCGACGAACAGCAGCAACCACTGTAGGTGACTCAGAATCGCCAACAGCGCGAGTAGGCCGCCCAGCGGCAGCGAGCCCGTGTCGCCCATGAACAGCCGGGCCGGGGCGCGATTCAGCCGCAAGAACCCGGCCAAGGCCCCGGCGAGCGCGGCCGCCAATAAGGCTACTTGTCGGTTTCGTTCCGCATCGCCAGGACCGGCGGAGGGAACCAACAGCGCGATCAGCGCGAGCGCCGTGGCGGCAATGGCTCCGCAGCCACCCGCCAGACCGTCGAGCCCGTCCGTGACATTCACGGCATTCGACATGCCCATGATCAGCATGACAGCCAGCGGCGCGTACAGGAGCCAATCGACCCGACCGTTCCAATCATCGGCGATCGCCAGTGCGGCCACCGTCGCCACCGCGATGGCAGCCTGCCCCGACAGTTTGGCGCGCACACTCAGTCCTCGACGGCGGCCGCGGGCCTTGATCGCATCGTCGCACACACCCAAGACGGCGAACGCCAGCGTGGCGGCCACCGCGATGAGCACGGCGGGCTGCCCCAGGTCGCAGCAAAGCGCAACGGCCGCCAGCCAGCAACCGACGATCAGCAATCCGCCCATCGACGGCGTGCCCGACTTGGCCGCGTGAAGTTTTGCGAGCTTCGGAGATGCCGTGTCGATCCGTTCACGACATAGGCGGCGCAACCGTTCGGTGACGCCGGGCCCGAGGAGGGCCGCCAGCAGATAGGCCGTGGCGGCGGCCAGCAATGCGAGACCGAGATCGTGCATGGTTCAGTGTTGCCGCACACATGCCGCAGGGGCGGTGGCTGACGGCAGCCACCCGCCTCGGCCGACTCTGCCGGGGCACCGGTCGCGGTGCCGCACGGCTCGTGCCGCCGGCCGAGAGGGGACGTCTCGCATCCTCGCTCTCGGCGGCAGCGTGTTCCCTGAGCAACCGGAGCGGCGGTGAACGCCGCCCCGGTGCTCAGTCAATGAAGCTCCATCGCGAAGCACTTGCCGGAGCGGCCGACCCAGAGACCGCTGGCCCGACAAGCTTGGGCTCCAACCCAGGAGGGAGGGTAGCGCTTGGGTTCCCGCAAACCCGTACGCTGACGATGGAGCTTCTCAAATGATCTCAGTCTCCCAATGCCGTGATGAATCGTTCCATGGCCAGCGCCCGCGAGCCCTTCACGAGCATCACGTCGCCGGCGTGCATCCATTCCCGCAGCCGAGGCACGGCATCGAGCGGATCGTCGCAAGCGAGCACGCGCTCGCTGGCCATGCCCGAACGCCGCGCGGCCGAGACGACTTCTTCGGCCCGCGCTCCGCAGGCCACCAACCGGTCGGCGCCGCAGCGCGTGACCACCTCGTCGCCCAGCTCGCGGTGGCAGCGTGCCTCCTCGTCGCCCAGCTCCCGCATGTCGCCGCAGACCACGATACGCTGCCCGGGTGCGTCGAATTCTCGCAGCAGGTCGAGTGCCGCACGCATCGACGTCGGGCTGGCGTTGTAGCAGTCGTTGATCACCTTCGTGCCGTTGATCTCGATCACCTGGCAACGCATCGGCGGCGGCTGAAAATCGTCCAACGCCGCCGACATTTCGCCCAGCGACAGCCCCCATTCCTTGCCGACGGCAACCGCCGCCAGAACACTCGTGAGGTGGTGCCGTCCCCAGACGGGCACGACGAACGCTTCGCCGTCGACCGTCAGGCTCAGCCGGCCCGCCGCACTGCGGACATCGGTCGCCACAACGTCGCAATCCGCCTGCTTGCCGAACCAAACGGGCTTCACGGCCATACGTCGCGCTAGCCGCCGCAATACTTCGTCGTCGCCGTTGAGGATCGCCACGCCGTCTCGCGGCAGAGCGAGCAGCAGTTCGCCTTTCGCCTTGGCCAGTTGTTCACGGCCGCCGAAGCCGCCCAGGTGGGCTTCGCCGATCCGAGTCATCACCCCGCAGTGCGGCTGCGCCAGTTCGGCCAACGCGGCGATCTCGCCCGCCGCACTCGCCGCGAGTTCGACCACGGCATAGTCGTCGTCCGGCGCCCACGCCAACATCGACAGGGGCACGCCGATATGGTTGTTGTAGTTTCGTTGGCTCGCCTGGCCGCGGTATCGCGACCGGAGCACCGTGTGGATCATGTCCCGCGTCGTCGTCTTCCCAACGCTTCCCGTCACACCGATCACCCGGCCGCCGAATCGGCGCCGCTGCTCGGCCGCGACCTGCCAGAGGGCCTGTTGCGCGTCGTCCACGGCGAGCGCCCAGCACCCCGCCGGCGGAGAGACCAGCGACGACTCCGACACCATGCCGATCGCGCCGCGAGCAAAAGCATCACCGGCGAACTCGCTGCCGTTGGCTCGCTTGCCCGGCAGCGCCCAAAACACATCGCCCGGCACGACCTCGCGGCTATCGATCACGACGCGTGCCAGCGGAGCGCCCGGTTGCCGGGGCAACCGCTCGACGCCGAGCCAGCGTCCGCCGGTCAGCCGTTGCAGTTCGTGTAAGGTGATCCGATTCATGACTTCGCTTGTCTCAGGCCGCCCGGCCCAATGCCGGCGCCATCTCGTAGAGCCAGTTCCGCGCCACCTCGCGATCGTCGAAATGGAAGCGGCGATCGCCGATCATCTGATACGTTTCGTGCCCTTTGCCCGCGAGCAACACACAGTCGCCCGGTTGCGCCTGTTCGAGTGCCCAGACGATCGCCTCGTGCCGATCGACGATCGTCCGCACGGCTGACGGTTCGGCACAGCCGGCCACGATCTGTTCGATGATCGCGGCGGGGCGTTCGCCGCGGGGATTGTCGCTGGTGACGACCGCCACGTCGGCGACCTCTTCGACCGCACGGCCCATCGGGCCGCGTTTTGACTTGTCGCGATCGCCGCCCGCGCCGAAGACGCAGATCAGGCGACCGCGGGTGACCGCACGCAACGTCGTCAGGCTGGCCGAGAGGGCGTCGGGCGTATGGGCGTAGTCGACGAACACGCTGAACGGCTGGCCGCACTCGATCCGTTCGAGCCGGCCGGGCACGCGCGGAATGGCTTCCAACCCCGCCACGATCGTCGGCAGGTCGATGGAGTAGACCAATCCCACGGCGGCCGCCATCAAGCAGTTGGTGATGTTGTGCGCGCCGATGAGCGGGGTTCGCACGGCGATCGTTTCCTCGCCGGCGCTCAGCAGGAATGTTTGCTCGCTCGCGAATTGTTCGACCGGAACCGCCGTTACTTCGGCCGGGGCGTTGATGCCGACCGAGAGCACCGGCCCGTCGACCCGCGCCAGCAGGCTCTCCGCGGCCGGATCGTCGACGTTGACGACGGCGAAGCCCTCGGGCGCCAAGCGGTCAAACAACCGGGCCTTGGTATCGCGGTACGCCCCCCAGGTGCCGTGGTAATCGAGGTGGTCGCGTCGCACGTTGGTCAGGCAAGCCACGTCGAGATCGACGCCGGCCAACCGCTGCTGCGCGAGAGCGTGGCTCGACACTTCCATGACGGCGTGCGTGCAACCGTTCGCCACCATGCGTGCCATCCACTGGGCCATGACGTTCGCGGGCGGCGTGGTCCAACCGGCATCGGCCCATTCTTGGCCGTCGAAATAACCGAGCGTGCCCAGCACGCCCGTCTTCTGACCGGCGGCCGACAACACGCTGCCGATCAGGTAGCTGGTGGTCGTCTTGCCGTTGGTGCCCGTGATGCCGATCGTCTTCAGACGGCGAGCCGGGTTGCCGGCGAGCGCGTGGCAGACCTCACCGAAGGCCCGCGCCACGTCGTCCACGTAGCAGACCGGCACGGGGCATTCGCCCAGCGGCCGGCCGGCCAATATGGCTGTGGCTCCGCGCTCGACGGCCTGGTTCACATGGTTGTGGCCGTCGGCCGCGCTGCCCGGTAGTGCGACGAACAGGTCGCCGGGGCGGCAAGCCCGCGAATCGGCACAACAACTCGAGACCGTGATATCGCCCGACGGCAAACTGGCGTCGGACAAGATCTGGCTCAGGCTGACTCCGCGCGGTGGCGCGGGGGTGCGATCCATGGCGTGAGGCCTCCGTGCCTCGTTCACGCGGTTGACTTGGTTTGAGGATGGACCGGTGGGGCCGTCCTATGACGTGACCGTGCGGCACGCCGCGCGATCGGCAGGGATTGGTCTGACCGACGGCGGGCCGGTGATTGATTTGCGGGCGGGATTGTCGCGAAATCCCGGCGGCTGTCAAGGCGGGTTCTGACCCGCCGGCGGATTGCCAAAAAAGGCCCGATCGCGGGCCTCGTAGTCGCTGTATTTCAACAGGTCATACAGGTCTTGCCGGCTCTGCATCAGGTCGAGCAGCTCGCGCTGCGTGCCATCGGCCGCCAGCATGCCCAGCGCCGCCTCGACCCCCTTCATCGCCACGCGCAGCAGCGTGACGGGAAACAGGACGGCCGCGTATCCCATCTCGGCCAACTCGTCGAGCGTCAGCAACGGGCTCTTGCCGAACTCGGTCATGTTGGCGATCAACGGTACGTCCATCTCGCGGGCAAACTCGGCGAACTCCGCGGCGTCGACCAACGCCTCGGGAAAGATCCAGTCGGCGCCGGCCTGCACGTAACGGCGGGCTCGGCTGAGGGCGGCCTGAAAGTCTTCGGCGCCGCGGGCATCGGTGCGGGCGATGATCACCAGGTCGGGATCGCGGCGGGCCGAGACCGCGGCCCGCAGCTTGGCGCACATCTCTTCCGCCGGAACGAGGCTCTTGCCCGACAAGTGGCCACAACGTTTCGGCAGCCGCTGGTCTTCGAGCTGGATGGCGGCGGCGCCGGCCGCCTCCAATTCGACGACCGTCCGTTCCACGTTCACCGGTTCGCCGAACCCCGTGTCGGCGTCGACGATCAAGGGAATGGACACGCTGCGGGCCAGGCGGGCCGTTTGCTCGGCCAGTTCCGAGAGCGTGAACAGGCCGATATCGGGCAGGGCAAGCTCTCCGGCCGAGAAGGCCGCGCCCGAGAGATAGGTCGCCTCGAACCCCATCTCTTCGATCATGCGGGCCACCAGCGCGTTGAACGCGCCGGGGACGGGCAGGGTGGCGTCGGCGACCGCGTCGCGCAGCTTTCTTCCGGGAGTGACAGCGGGCATCGGTGCTCCTGAACAAGGGTGAATGAACCTGCCTCATTCGACATTGTTGGAAAGCGTCGGCAAGTGGGCAAGCGACCGGGGTTGTCGGGTATATTGAAAGTTTGCCCTCAAGTCGCCTTGACGGGGAAAGAGACGCTCCGTCGACCGCTTCGAGGGCCGGAAAGTGCCCTCCACCGATGCCCGCCACCGCCGACAACACCGACACGCCGCCGCCGTCCGCGCGCTGGATCGCGCCGCTGGAAATAGCACTCTTGCTGGCGGTGTTTTCGTTCCAGGCGGGGTGGCCGGCACCCGATGTGAACGAACCGCACTATCTGGGCAAGGCCCGGCATTTCTGGGATCCGGCCTGGGCGGCGGGCGACTTCTTCTTCGAATCGTCCGATACCCACCGCGTGTTCTACCTGACGTGCGGCTGGCCGAGCCACTGGTTATCGCTACCGCACTTCGCCTGGTGCGGACGGCTGGTCAGTTGGCTACTGCTGGCCGTGAGTTGGCAGCGGTTGTGCCGAGCGGTGGTGGGCCGGCCCGGTTGGGCCGTGCCGGCCGGAGCGCTGTTCCTGGCGCTCAACGTCGGCTGCCATCTGGCGGGCGAATGGGTGGTGGGCGGGTTCGAAGCGAAAGGGCTCGCCTACGCCTTGGTGTTCGCGGGGTTGGCGGCCGTGATTCGCGATCGTTGGAACACGGCCTTCCTCTTATTCGGCGCCGCGTCGGCCCTGCACGTGCTCGTCGGCGGCTGGTCGGCACTCGCCGCCGCATTCTGCTGGCTCGTTTCAGCCGACGCTCCGCCGCTCGCCCGACTTTGGCCGGGTCTGTTGGGCGGCGCTCTGTTGGCCCTGCTCGGTATCGTGCCCGCGCTGGAGCTGAACTGGGGAGTCGACACGCAACTCGTCGCCGAGGCCAACGACATCTATGTTTTTCGCCGCCTGCCGCACCACCTGGTACCCGAGTCGTTGCGCTGGCCGTTTCTCCTCCGTTTCCTGCTGATGGTGCTCGTCTGGCTGGCGCTGACCGTTCGCCGCAACGACCACCGGCCGTTACGGAAACTGGAATCGTTCGTTGTCGCGGCCTTGGCGATCTCGTTCGCCGGGATGCTCCTCTCGCAGCTCACCGCGAACGTCCCGGAGACGAAGGCGGCGATCCTGCGCTATTACTGGTTTCGCCTGGCCGACGTGATGGTGCCGGTGGGGATCGCGCTGGCCGCGGTGACAGGCTGGTCGGCGACCAGTCGCGCGCGCCGAGGTGCAAAATTCGCATGGCAAGCCGCCGGATGGCTGGCCGTCTGCGCGGCGCTGGTGGCGTACGGGCAGGTCGACTACGCGGGCTGCGGCGGATTCCAAAACGTGCCGCGGGCCGACAAAAAGGTACTCGACCATGCCGACTGGCGCGACGTTTGCCAGTGGATGGGCGACCACACGCCGTCGGGCGCGCTGGCGATCACGCCCAGGATGGCACAGACCTTCACCTGGTATGCCGGCCGCGGGCAAGTGGTGTCGTGGAAGGATCTGCCGCAGGACGCCGAGGCCGTGGTGCGCTGGTGGCAGCGTCTGGAAGACATTCACGGTATGCCGCATCCCGAATACCAAGGGCGCTGGCACGAGTCGTTGACGGAGCTGTCGCCACGTCGTCTGCGCGAGCTGGGCCGAAGATACCGGGCCGACTACCTGGTGGTCGAGGCCGAGCCGCCGTTGGAACTGCCGCGTTTGTATGCGAACGGATCGTACTGCGTCTATAAGCTGGATTGACGCGGTCACACTGATGAAGGAACTGACCCAAGCCCTGGCCGTTCGGCTGGCGACGCCCCCGTTGCCCGGCCGCGCCGCGCAGCGCGACCTCGAACCGGGCCTGTGCTACGGACGCCATTTCGGGCCACCGACGCACCGCGCCCGCCAGGCGGCGGTCGTCGTGCTGCTCTATCCGCAGGCGGGCGAGTGGTATCTGCCGCTCACGGTGCGGCCCGCGACACTCCCCGCGCATGCCGGCCAGATCAGCTTGCCGGGTGGCACGATCGAGGCCGGCGAGACAACCGATCAGGCGGCGCTCCGCGAGTTGGAAGAAGAGCTGGGCGTGCCCGCGGGCACGGTCTCATTGCTCGGTCCCTTGTCGCCGATCTATGTCTTCGTGAGCGAGTTTTTGGTGACTCCCTGGGTGGCCTCGCTCGACGAACGGCCCTTCTTTCGACCGAGCCCGGAAGAGGTCGGCGAACTGCTCGAAGTGCCGCTGTCTCTCGTACTCGATCCCGCAAGTCGCGGCCACCACACGCGGCGCCAACGCGGCATCGAACAGAGCGTGCCGCACTTCCTCTGGGGGCGTCATCGCATCTGGGGCGCCACGGCCATGATCTTGAGCGAGTTGGCCGCGGCCATCGCCGAAGCGGGCTAACGTGTCCCCGCGACCTTTCGCGCCGCCGTCGAAAACATCCGGTCCGCGCTTGACCACGTTCAATTGAACGTTACAATACGTTCAATTGAACGTATAAGGAGTCGCCCGCATGGCCAAACGGCCCGCCTTGGCAAAATCGGAATTGGAGCTCGCGCGCATCGTGTGGCGGTTGGGCGAAGCGACCGTGCGGCAGGTGCTCGAAGCGCTGCCACGCGAGCGGGGGCTCGACTTCGCCACCGTGCAGACCTATCTGCGCCGGCTGGAAGCGAAGGGGTATTTGCGGGCAGACCAGCGGGGACGCGCCAACGTCTACCGTTCGCGGGTCGACCCCGATCGCGTGGTCGGCGAGGTTGTACGCGATTTTCTCGACCGCGTGTTCGACGGCCAACCACTGCCGCTCGTCGAACAGTTGATCAACGATCGTGGCCTGAGCGACGAAGAGATCGAGCAGTTGCAGCGCACACTCGACCAGCTTAAGGAGCGCAAGCGATGACAGCCGACCTGGACACCCTTCTCGATCTGGCGTGGCGGCAGTGGTGGCAAGTGACACTGGTCGCGGCGCTGGGGGCGGCGGCGATGCGCTGGGCCTGTCGCGGCCGCCCCCACCTGGCCTATCTCATCGGATTGGTGGTGCTCGTCAAATGCTGGACGCCGCCGATCTGGAGCAGCCACGGTGGGCTGTTTTGCTGGCCGCCCAAGACTTCGCTTGCCGCCACGACCGCCGCCGACTCTTTGCCTGAGCGTGCGGCCAAGGCCGCCCCGCATGCCAATACGGCGGCGATCTCTAAACCAATGCGCACGCAAGCAGCCGTTGCTCCGCCGGCCGCTGATCCGCTGGCCATTGCTTCGCCGCCCGTCGCTGAATCATCTTCTTTGGTCGTTCCCGAGTCGGTTCCGTCCTCGCGCTCGAGGAAGGCGGCGTTGCTGTTCTCGCTCTGGCTGCTGGGAGCCGTGGCGGTCTTCGGCGCAAGTTGCGTCCGCTGGCGGCAATGGCGCCGCGCGCTTCGTCCGCTGAAGATTTCCGACGATCGCCGCTGGAAGAACATCGTCGAGGAGATAGCGGCGCGGGTGGGTCTGCGCCGATCGCCACGAGTCGTCGTGACGGCGACGCCGCTGGGACCGGCCGTGTTCGGCTTGTGGCGGCCGGCGATCGTCGTGCCGTCGCGACTCCTCACCGGCCACGACCGAGCGAACATGGAGATGGTGCTGGCGCACGAAATGGTTCACATCCGCCGCGGCGATCTGTATGTCGGTCTGTTCCAGCTCGCGACACAGATCGTGTGGTGGTTCCATCCATTTGTTTGGTGGATCGGACGGCAGGTGTCGCGTGAGCGGGAACGCTCGTGCGACGAAGCCGTACTGGCGACCCTGCAATGCCCGCCGGCTTCGTACGCGCAATGCCTGCTCGACATATTGCGTCTGAAGCGGCAGGTGCCGATCTTGCCCGCCCTTCCCGGCATGCGCGCCGTCGACGTGACCGAGCAGCGGTTGCATCACATCATGCGATCGAACGGTGCCGCCCGCCGCCGCACACCGCTGGTGTACTGGTTGGCCGCGGCCGCGCTGTTGTATGTGATATTGCCCGGTCAGCAACTGACGGTCGCGATGTCGGACGATCCGCAACCGGCAGGGCCGCGTGAGCCACAGCCGACTCCGCCGCGGGAACCGGCCGTCGAGGATCGGGCGGCTGGCGCCGCGCCCGACGACAATAAAAATCCGCCGCCGGCCGACGCGGCTGCCAAGGCCGACGATCCTCCGTCGGCACCAGCGCAGCTCGAGCAGCCGACAATCATCGATCAGGCAATCGATCGGGCGGTCGCGTTTCTGATAGCCGAGCAACGAGCCGATGGAAGTTGGCCCGATCCGGTCGGCTACAGGGGCGGAATCAGCGCATTATGTACTCTTGCGCTGATCGAAGCGGGGATCAAGCCCGACGCACCATCGGTACAAGCGGCCCTTGCGTTCCTCAGGCCGATCCGGCCCAGTATGACATACAGCACGGCGCTGCAAACGGTCGTGTTCTGTGCAGCGGATCCGCGAACCGATCGTGCACTGATCGAGCGCAACGTCGATTGGCTGGTCGAGCAACAAAAGCGGAAGGGGGAGATGGTCGGCGCTTGGGGCTATCCGCAGGCCGCGGGCGACAATTCGAACACGGCCTTCGCCGTACTAGCCTTGCACGAGGCCGAGCGCGCGGGCGTGAAAGCCGGTAATGCCGCTTGGCGGCGAACGCTCGATTATTGGATCAATCATCAAAACCGTGATGGGTCGTGGGGATACAAACCGGCCATTTACGGTACTACCAGTATGACGAGCCAAGGATTGTTCTGCGTAGCCGCCGCGGCCAAGGCATTGGGTGAGGATGCGCCCGAGGGGGCGGCCGCCCAGGTCGTGGAGAAAGCAGCAGTTTGGTTGACAAGAACCTTCGAGACAGGTGCCAGTCCCACCGCATTCGGCCAGCGGCAATGGCAATACTATTCCTTGCTGAGCCTCGGCAAAGCCGGACGAATCTCGGGCCGCGACAGATTCGGCAAGCTCGACTGGTTCGCCGAAGGTTCGCAGTCGTTGCTCGAATGGCAGCAACCGAACGGGTGCTGGAGGGGGCCCGGGCACGCGGAAGACGACCCACATCTCGCCACGAGCATGGCACTGTTGTTCCTGGCGCAGAGTAGGGCCAAGGCCGGCGATTGACCTGGTCGACGCTCACCGCCCCGGTCGCAACAACCGCATGCCGTTGGCGACGACGAGCAGTGTCGCGCCGACATCGGCGGCGACGGCGAGCCAGAGCCGGGCGAGTTCGGTGGGACCGACGATCGCGGCGAGGAGCACGGCAACCTTGATGCCCAGCGCGAACCCGATGTTCTGCGCCAGGATGGCGCGTGTCCGCCGACCCAGCCGCACGAGTTGCGGCAATTGCTTGACCAGCGGCGAAAGCACCACGACATCGGCCGTCTCCAGCGCCGTGTCGCTCGCTTGCGAGCCGAAGGCGATACCCAGCCACGACGCGGCCAGCGCGGGCGCGTCGTTCACGCCGTCGCCGACCATCGCCAAACGCGGATGAACGATGGCCAGCGCCCGGATCTGATCGACCTTTTCCTGGGGTAAGAGGTCGGCGTGGAATTCGTCCAACCCGAGTTCCTTCGCGATTCCGCGCGCCACGGCCTTGCGGTCGCCCGAAAGCATGATCAGCGGACGGACGCCCAGCCGGCGCAGTTCGGCCACGGCCGCCGCCGCATCGCCGCGCGGCCGATCTTCGATCGCCAGCGCGCCGAAGAACCGCCGCGGCGAGCCGACCAGCACGACGGTGGCCGACGTCTCGGCGAGCAGCGGTTGAACGATCCTTTGAGCCTCCTCGACCGGCGTGCGACCGTCGCCCAGCGGCGGCTGCGAAAACAGGCTGACATTGCCCACGAAGTGCGTTTCGCCGTCGATCGAGCCTTGCACGCCGGAGCCGCGCAGCGCGGAAACGTCGGCGGCCGGCTGCCAGGCGACTCCGCGGTGCCGAGCAGCCGCCACGATGGCCAAGGCCAGCGGATGCTCGCTGCGGCTCTCCAACGCGGCCGCCACCCGCAGCAACTCTTCCTCCGAAACGCCGGCGGCCGGGACGACCTGCGACACCTGGGCCACTCCCTGCGTGAGCGTGCCCGTCTTGTCGAGCGCCAGCGCCCCGATCTTCCCCGCGCGCTCCAAGAACTCGCCCCCTTTGACGAGCATGCCGCGGCGGGCGGCCGCATGCAGTCCGCACACGATCGTCACCGGCGTCGAGATCACGAGCGCGCAGGGACAGGCGATCACCAGCAGCACGAGCGCCCGATGGAACCATTCGCCCGGCGGATGAGCGTTCCAAGAAACATGCACCGCCGATGTCGCCAGCGGCACGGCGGCGATCGACAGCGCCAGCGCGATGACCGCCGGCGTATAGTAGCGCGCGAACCGATCGACGAACCGTTCGGTCGGCGATCGCGCGCGTTGGGCTTCTTCGACCAGCCGCCCGATGTGGGCGAGCGTACTCTCTGCCGCGGGTCGCACGGCGCGCACGACAAGCGCCCCTTCGCCGTTCACGCTGCCGGCGAACACGGGCTGCCCCGGTCCTTTTTCGAGCGGCGTCGCCTCGCCGGTGATCGGTGCCTCGTTCACGGCCGAGTTGCCCTGTTCCACCTCACCGTCGACCGGCAAGCGTTCGCCCGGCTTGACCAGCACACGGTCGCCGGCCACGAGCCGTGCCGCGTCGATGTCGCAGACGGACTCGCCCTCGTAGCGGTGCGCCTGAGGCGGCATCAATTCGACCAACGATCGCACGGCCCGCTGGGCGCGATTGAGACTGTAACTCTCCAACCACAGCGACACGCCAAACAGCACCATCGCCGTGGCGGCCTCGAAGTATTCTCCGCTGGCCAAGGCGCCGGCGGCGGCGAGCGTCATCAACGCGTTCATGTCGAGCGCGCGGAGCCGCACGGCTCGCCAACCGGCACGTGCGACACTCACCCCGGCGATCAGCGTTGCGCCGACGGCCAGCAGGTTGCCCACAACCGGCGAGGCGAAAGCGAGGCGCGCGGCGAGGCCCAACAACAAGAGCACCGCGCCGACCAACGTCGAGCGGCGCACACCCGCGGGCGCGGTGGGCATCTGCCCCGCCAGCGTGCCGTCGGCAGCCGGCGAAACCACGTCGGCGGCGAAGCCGATCTGGCGAATCTCCGCGGCGATCGCCAGTCCGTCGAGCTGCGAGTCGTGTTCGATCACCAGCCGCCGCTGCAAATAGTCGGGCGCGAGGTCGGCAATGCCGCGCATCCGCCGCAACGCTTTTTCGATCAGAGACAACTCTTCCGGACAATCGAGCGCCGGAACGTGCAGCGTGGTCGTGGTCGTCGTGGAATTCATGCCGCTGAAATTCTACACGTTAGGCGTCGCGGGCACAGACGACGATCCAACCGTTCGCCCGCAAGCGTCCCAGCCACCAGGGGCGGCGCAGGGCGTGGCGGCGCTGGGTGTCGAGCGCGATGAACTCGACCAGGCGAAAGCCGGCCGCCGTCAAATCGGCCCGCAATTCGGTGCGGGTGAAAACATGCAAGAACATGTTGGGAATGCCGCGATAATCGAAGAACTTGTCGCCCGGCTCCTGGTTCCTGCGAACGAGCGCTCCCCACAGATTCTCGAGCAGCCAGATGCGGCCTTGGGGATCGAACAGGTTGTACCAGCGGTTGTGCACATGCAGCACGAACTTGCCGCCGGGCTTTAACAGCCGATAGGCATGGCGGAGCACCTCGGCGCGATTGCGCCGGCCGCGCACCATGCCCAAGGTGCTGAACATGCAGATGGCATAATCGGCCGCGCCCTCGCGGAGGCAATCGAGCTGGGTGAGGTTGGCTCGCACCCGGTCGATAGCGAGCGATTCTTCACGGGCCTTCTGGCCGACGACGTCGAGCATGGGCATCGAGAGATCGACCGCCAGGCCGCGAAAGCCGCGGCGGGCGAACGGCACCAGCAACCGCCCCGTGCCACATCCCAGGTCGGCCAGCGTGCCCGGCCGCGTGAAGTGGCGGGCCAGCACCGATTCATCGAACTCGAACAGGCTGTTCTGGGCGAAATACTCGTCGTAGTCGTAGGCGATGTGGTCGGCGTGGGCGTATTGCCATAGCCCCAGCGTGATGCCACTGGGGAGTCGCCATTGGGGAACGTCGGCGGGCACAGCACGAATCCCTTACCGCGGGCACAGCGATGAAGCTGAGTCGCGTACGACCCGAGGCCCCGGCTCGCCATCCAGCGGCCATCGCCCAAGCCCACCGCTCATGGTTCTTGCGGGCCCGACGAGTCTTCCATCCCCTCGATATACCGCCGCAGGCGTTCCAGCTCGTCGGTCACGTGCCGCAGTTTGAGCATGTTCTCGACGCGCTTGACGAGCTCGATCTTGTTCACGGGCTTGCTGAGGAAATCGTCGGTGCCGGCGTTCACGGCCCGTTCGATGTCGCCCAATTCGTTGAGCGCGGTGACCATCAAGATCATGATGCGGCGCGTCGCGGGGTTGCTCTTGAGCTGCTTGCAGACCTCGAAGCCGCTCAGCTTGGGCATCATCACGTCGAGTAGGATCAGGTCGGGCCTGAAGCTCTGTACCTTGGCGAGCGTGTCTTGCCCGTCGACGGCGACGGCGATGTCGCATTCGACGTCGCTCAGATAGACTTCCAGCAGCTCGACGTTCGTCGGGTTGTCGTCGGCGACGAGGATGCGGCTTTTGACGAGCTGTTCTTTTTTTGCCATGGCAATCCGGGCCGGCCTACGCCACCGATTCTCCCAGCGCCGCGGCCGGCACGGGGAACGACTCGCACAGTTCCCGCACTTCGCCCCGCACACGCGCGGCGAGCCGCGTGTCTTCGGGCGCTCGCAGCACTTCCATGATCCAACCGCCGATGCGGACCATTTCGTCCCTTCCCATGCCGCGGGTGGTCAACGCCGGCGTGCCGATGCGGATGCCCGAGGGATCGAGCGGTTTGCGCTGATCGTAGGGAATCATGTTCTTGTTGACCGTGACGCCGCAGCGGCCGAGCGCTTCTTCGGCCAGCTTGCCGGTCAGCCCGACCGTCGTGACGTCGGCCAGCATCAGGTGGTTGTCGGTGCCGCCGCTGGCCAGCTTGAGACCGCCGGCCACCAGCCGCTGGGCGAGCGCCTTGGCGTTGTCGATGATCCGCTGGGCATATTCCTTGAACTCGGGCCGCAGCGCTTCGCCGAAGCAGACCGCCTTGCCGGCCACCACGTGCATGAGCGGTCCGCCTTGCAGCCCCGGAAAGACGCTGCGATCGACGTCCTTGGCGTATTCCGAGCGGCACATCGTCATGCCGGCCCGCGGCCCGCGCAACGTCTTGTGCGTGGTGGTGGTGACGAAATCGGCGACGGGCACCGGATTATGGTGCAGTCCCGCGGCGACGAGCCCGGCATAGTGGGCCATGTCGACGAACAGCTTGGCTCCGCAATCGCGGGCGATCTCGGCGAACCGATCGTGCGGAATCTCGCGCGGATAGGCACTCGCGCCCGCGACGATCATCTTCGGCCGATGTTCGCGGGCCAGCGCGGCCACCTGATCGAAGTCGATGAGGTTGGTGTCGCGGGTCACGCCGTAGCTGAAGAAGTGATAGAGCTTGCCCGAGATATTCAGCTTCATGCCGTGCGTCAGATGGCCGCCGTGGGCCAGATCGAGCCCCAGCACGACGTCGCCCGGCTCGAGCGCGGTCAGATAGACGGCCTGGTTGGCCTGGCTCCCCGAATGCGGCTGCACGTTGACGTGCTCGGCGCCGAACAGGGCCTGCGCCCGCTGCCGGGCCAGTTCTTCCACCTTATCGACCATCTCGCAGCCGCCGTAATAGCGTCGGCCGGGATAACCTTCGGCATACTTATTGGTCAGCACGCTGCCGACCGCCTGCATCACGGCGGGGCTGACGTAATTCTCGCTGGCGATCATCTCCAGTCCATCGTGCTGACGCTCGATTTCTCCGGCGATGGCTGCCCAGACTTCGGGATCTTCTTGCTCGACAAAATTCATGGTCGTTTTCTGAGGCGATCCGAAAACCGGCTGGTGCGCGGGACCTCCGGCGCGGCGAAATCGGTTTTCGAATAGGGTCTTACTATAACGAAGCCTCCATGCCCGGTCGAGAACCGCCTCGGCCGATGGCGCGTCACAGGCCCGCGCGGTAATCGCCAGACCTGTGCGGGCGATGGCCCAATCGGTCGCGTGGAGGGACACACATCGACGACTGGTCCAAAAAAGTGTTGACGAGCGCGCTTCGCTGGTAAAATGCGGCTGTTTCGGTTCCCCAGCAAGCCCCCGTCCTCCTCGGGGAGCGCCCTGACGTGCCAACTCGTCGGCCGACCAAGAAGACCGTGATCGCGGCAACGGCAGCCGTACTGGTCGTGTTGTCGCTGGGCACGTCCTGGAGATTGTGGTTTCATCCGTTCGTCGATGGCGGTTCGGTCGTGGTCGGTCGGCCGTTTACCATCCGAGGGTGCTTGATCGAGGTGGACGGACCGCAATCGGACGCGGCCCTGTTACGCGTTACTCGGCGCACGGCCGCGGGCGAAGTGGTGCATTACAGTAACACCGTAAGGGGCGGTCTGACTCGCAGCCTGTTCTGCCGCTATCCGATCGCGGAAGAGATTCCGGCACTGCCCGAAGCGGGCGAATATCACATCGAGCTCCGCCCGTTCGGCCGCACCAGCGTGCATGGAAGGGTAATTGCCAGGAGCGCCGAATCGAATTAGCCCCAATACCGTTCAATTCACCAGGACGATGGATTGACGGAAGTTCTTTGTGGGTTGGGGAGAATCACGGTGTTTGTTGGTTTTCTTGGCCCAGCCACTCATTTTACGTTTGATCACGCGCGGGTTGATTCGATCGCGACG
>DASZTS010000063.1:0-23529 GCA_035547915.1 Pirellulales bacterium
CCCGCGAGACAGGTCGAGAGCATCAGGAATTCGCTACCGCACCCCGTGTCTGGATGGGATAGGCACGTTGTCCGCCGACCCCGGCGGGCGGCCGGGGCCGGCCGCCCATGTCCGACCCGCGCTGTGAGAAATGCGGGCTAGTCGTCGCCGCACTTGCAGCGGCGCTCCGGTTTGAGGTCGACCACCCGATGCTCCGATTGGCTCCCCTGCGGCCATCGCGACTCTCGTCGTCGGTGCTGGAACTCTCCTTCTTTGGCCGCCACGGGGAGCCGGCCCACGGTTTTTCCTCGGCGGCGGAGCAGATAGAATCACTACCTTTCACCCGGCAGCCTCGTTTTTGGGTCGCATATGAAAGTTGTCGTCACCGACTACACGTTTCCATCGCTCGACATCGAGACCGCACTGCTCGCTCCGTTGGGCTGTGAGCTGATCGGCAGGCAGTGCAAGACTCCGTCCGAGACCGCGGCGGCAGTGGCCGACGCCGACTGCGTCGTGGCCCAATTCGCGCCGATCGACGCGTCGGTCGTGGCGGCCATGCAGAAGGCGCGTCTCATCGTGCGTTACGGCATCGGCGTCGATAACATCGACCTGCCGGCAACGCGCGAGCGGGGCATTCCGGTCTGCAACGTGCCCGACTTCTGCATCGACGAGGTCGCCGATCACACGCTGGCCTTCGTCCTGGCGGCGACCCGGCAAGTCTTGACCAACTGCCGTGCCGTGTGCGCCGGCGAATGGCGGCTGGCCGTGCCTATCGAACAGATGCGCACGCTGCGTGACCTGACCGTCGGTATCGTCGGCTGCGGGCGCATCGGTCGCGCGGTCGTCCAGCGGTTATCGCCCTTCGGCTGTCGGATGCTTGGTTACGATCCGGTGCTGTCCGACGCCGACGCCACCGCCTTGGGTATCGAACTCCGCACTCTGGCAGACTTGTACGCCGAGAGCGACATCATCACGTTGCATTGTCCCGCGACAGCCGCGACGCGGGGCATGATCGACGCCGCCGCCATTGCACGAATGAAACCGGGAGTGATCTTGGTGAATGTCGCACGAGGGGCGTTGATCGATTCCGCCGCCTTGCTCGAAGGACTAAGGCAGTCGCGGATTTCGGCAGTGGCCTTGGACGTGTTTGATCCGGAGCCCATACCTCCCGGCCATCCGTTGCTGACGCTGCCCAACGTCATCCTGGCCGCCCATATCGCCTCGGCGAGCCCCAAGGCAGTCCGCCGACTCCGCGAAACCGTTGCCCAGACGGTTGCCTGCTTGGTACGTGGCGAGAGCCTGCCAAACATCGTCAACGGTGTGGCCTGCTAAACGAACTGACGCGGTCGCGCCCCGGGCTGCGGGCGTTCTGGCGATGTGCTCGCTGGTCGGCGCGATGAGAGAATCGATGACAGCAGGCCGTGAAGCAACAGACCCTGTAAGAGTGGCTGATAAAACTTTGCCTCACCTCTCATGGCACGGTTTAATGGTCCGGTGAGGCATTTGGGCCACTACTCGTGTCTTGCGTGAGGAAGCGTATCGTGCGACATCTCCGGAAGGTGGGCTGGGCGATCGCGGCCAGTTTCTTGTTTGCCGGCACGCTCCACGCCGCGGTCATCAAAGGACGCGTGGTGGACGGTGCCGGCCAACCGATCGCTGGCGCCGAACTCGGTATCTGGCACAAGGGACTGCCAGTCAAAGGTCTGCGGCCCAACGAGCCGGTTTTGTTCGACGGCAAGGAAAAGCTGCTGGCCGACGATGCCGGACGCTTTGAGACGCCGGATACCTTAGACGCCAAAACACCCGTGCGGGTCGTCGCGCGGGCCAAGGGAACGCTCGTGGGACGCAGCGGCTGGGTGCTGCCGAGCAAAGACGTCAACGAAGTCGACGATATCGTTCTGGTCGGTCTGCGCAGCATCATCGGCCGAGTCGTCGACAGCCAGGGCACGGCCATCGCCGGAGCGACCATCTTCAACGGCGACGGCCACGAGCGCGTGGAGGTGACGAGCGGCAACAGCGGTAAATTCTTTCTCGATGGCGTACCGGACGATGCGTTTTTTCTCTTTGCGGAGAAATCGGGGTATCGGTTGACGGGCGTGATGGTCGATTCCCAGAAGACCGTCGAGCTGCGAATGGCTGGCAGCGACGAGCCGATCGAGCCACTCAGGTCTCGCGATCCGATCCTTTCCGCCACGGAACGGATCGCCCTCGGTCATCGGCTGTTGGCCCCTTACCTCGAAGCGGTGAGCCGACAGGGCGACGACACCGATAAGTACCATGCTCTGCACGAACTCTCCATGATCGACCCTCCGGTTGCCTTGGAGTGGCTCGATCGGATCGGCTTCGCCAACCAGCCCCAGAAAGAAAACTGCCGGGCGATCATCGTAATGAATTGGATGGAATACAGAGACGCCCGTGACTGGGAAGGCATCCGGGCGGTGATCGACTCGTCGAAGGACAATGGTTGGGCGGCGAGGAATCTGATCGCTGGCGCACAATACAACATCCTCGATCGCGACCGGCGGCGAGAATGGCTCGATCAAGGGCTGGTGCGCGGTCGAGCGGTGCAGAACGTGGCCGAGAAGGTCGTTTTCCTGGCGTGGGCAGCGGAGGGATTCTGGCGCCTTGGCGACCGCGAGCGCGCAACCGCGTTGGCCCGCGAAGCCGAAGCGGAAGCCGGCAGCCTGTCGCGAGACCTGCCGACGCCCGAAAGTGTGTCTGCCCGATTGGCGAGAGCCATTGCGCCTGTTGATCTACCCCGCGCGCTGCGGCGGCTCGATCAGGTTAAGAGCGATTTCCAGTTTTCGCAGGCGGGGGCGTTCGTGGCCTTGTTGCTGGCGCCCATTGACGTGGCCCAGGCCGAAGAGGTCTGGAACCACATCGGTGACCGAGGTGCGAAGGATCGCGCGTTCATGACGGGTCGCGACCTTCATGCCGCCGACTTCTGTTTCCGAGTGGCGCAGACCGATCCCGCTCGGGCCGATCGCCTGGCCGCCGCGGTGGAATCGCCGTTCTGGAGGTTTCAAGCCCGCGCCGCCGTGGCGCGCGCTGTGGGTGGAGAGAAGGCAAAGGGATTGTTGCGCGACGTGGCCAAGGATCCCGCACTGCCAGAGATCGCCCTTGAGCCGAACCCCTTCGGTGTCCCTGGCACGGCCGCGACGGCGCTGGCGGCCATTCTGCCGGTGGCCGAACGGATCGATGCCGTTGCGGCTCGCGAGCTGTTCTGGCAGGCGCTCTCGCTGCGCCCCCCGCGACCGACCGTCGGCCTGCTCGACGACGAATGGTTACGAGCCGACGTGGCCCTCGCGCAGATGGTCGCCCGCTACGAACCGGCCGTCGCCCGCCGACTCTTGGAACGGGCCATCGAGTGCCTGCCGCAACTGGCATCTCCGGCCGAAAGCGCACAGAGGGCCATGCCGGTGGTCGTGGCCAGTGCCTTCGTCGATCCCGACTGGGCGTGCGAAGTGCTCGACCGTCTGCCCGAACCGCCGGACGTGTCGTGGCAGCGGCACCCCAAGAATCAAGCGCGCCTGTTCCTGGTGCGCATGCTCGGTTGGCAGGGAACCGAATACTGGCGGCGTGCCGGATTCTGGGAGCCGCAGGAATAGCGGCGGCTGCGTGAGCGTTCACGGCGTCTTCTCTTGTCGCTCGGGCGCAGTCTAACGGCCCTGTGGTGCGTCCTGAAAGATTCGACCTCTGAAAGAATCGTGCTGTGTCGGACTAGCGGGTGAGACTCCCGTCGCGGTAGGCGCCGGCGCGCCGCGTAGCAGATCCCGGGCGAGGAGCGGGAGCGAATCGTCTGAGCGGGATGTCAAAAGCCCTCAGGCGGCCGTATGGACGCTGCGAGGGGAGCAAGTTGGCGGGCCCGACACTGAAGCGGAGGTTCGGCGGCAACGACCGTCGGCACGGTCAGCCGATGATGGGCGTAATTGGTTCGCCGTAGTCGATTTCCAGCCGTTTGTGCCCCGGCACCTCGAGCCGCCGTGCGTCGAGGCCGAGCTGACGCATGAGCGTGGCATGTACATCGGTCACGTAATGTGGATGCTCTACGGCGTGGAAACCGATCTCGTCGGTGGCGCCGTGCACGACGCCCCCCTTCAAACCGCCCCCCGCCAGCAATACCGAAAAGCCGTACGGATGATGATCGCGACCATTGCCGCCCTGCGAGCCGGGCGTGCGGCCGAATTCTGTAGCGAAGACGACGATCGTCTCGTCGAGAAGGCCCCGCCGCTTCAGGTCGCTGATGAGGCCCGCGATCGGCAGGTCGACCTGCGCCGCCAGGCCGGCGTGGTTCGCCTTGAGATTCGAGTGGGCGTCCCAGGAGCCGGCGGCCCCGTCGCCGTGCATGATCTGGATGAACCGCACGCCGCGCTCCACCAGCCGCCGCGACGCGAGCAACTGCAAGCCGAAGGGGCGCGTGGTCGGATTATCGAGCCCGTACAGCTTCTGTGTGGCGGCCGTCTCTCCGTCGAAGTGGATCACCTCGGGCACGGCCGTCTGCATGCGAAAGGCCAGTTCGTAGCTCTTCAACCGGGCCCGCAGCGACTCGTCGTCGGGCGATCGTCGGGCCGCGTTACGGTCGAGCCGGCCGATTAGATCGAATTCCAGTTTTTGTTCTTCACGCGACAGGTCGAGTTGCGGTTGGGCGAACGGCAGCGGATTGACCGGGTCGACCTTGAGCGGCACCGAATCGTAGGCCGGACCGAGGTAATGGGCGTCGCGCGTGTCGAAGAACCGCGGCCCCATGGAGATGAACTGCGGCAGGTCTTCGTTGAGCGTCCCCAGGCCGTAGTTGATCCAGGCGCCGATGGTCGGAAAGAACCCGTCGAGCATGTGCCGGCCGGAGTGGAACTGCACCTGCGCGCCGTGGTTGTCGTCGCTGGTCCACATCGAGCGCACGACCGCCACGTCGTCGATGACGCTGCCGATGTGTTGAAACCAATCGCTCACCTCGATGCCGCTCTGGCCGTATTTCTTGAACCCGATCTGCGGCGGGTAGATGACGTTCCGTTGTTGGCCGTTGGCGTCGTTGACCACCACGACCCGCACCTTCTTCAGCCGCTCGGGGTCTTGCACGTCGGAAAAGGGCGTCTCGCCGAGCGACTTGCCGGCGTATTGATCGAGGGCCGGCTTCGGATCGAAGCTCTCCATGTGGCTCACGCCACCGCGCATGAAGAGCCAGATAACGCTCTTCGCCTTGGGGCCGAAGTGCGGCTGACCATCAGGCGGTTGAAACTCGTTCGCGGCACGCCCTGCTCGCGACAGCATCGCCGCCAGCGCAACGCCCGCGAGGCCGCGCCCGCCATCGAGCAGGAAGGAGCGCCGCGTGCGGCATTCGCAGGGAGGACGATCGGACGATGGGTTGAGCGGGAAATTCATAGCGTTTGCGATCCGGTAGGAAGCCCCGGATCACCATCCATCTTAGACGATGCCGGCTCCGGCCACAGCAACTCGGAGCCGTGGAGCGATTGCCGATGGCGCGACCAATTGTCTTGGAAGTCGTCGGCCACGAACTTGATGGCCAAGACGATACCGACCGCGAATACAAATGACGCCAAGGCAACGAACCCCGTCAACAGCGGAAGCTCTGCGTCACCTGCCAGACGAAACAACGTACAAGCCGCGGCGACCACGGTGACCAGCGTGAATAGCGCGCCGATCCCGAAGCGCGGGTGTTTGCGGAGATGCGAGAAGACACCGCGAAAGACCTCCCGCAGTTCCTTCATCACCGCCACCATTCCGGCGAGGAGCCCCACGAAGAACGTCATCACGACGCCGAAAAAGATCCAAGCAACGATCAGTTCGACACTATCCATACCGTCTGGTCCCATTCAACGACGCTGCGCCGAGAGAGCTTACGGATAGTAGCCATCCTGGCTTGCCCTCCGCACACCTCCTGCCATCACGACGGAGCGTGCTGGCTGTTATACGAAAAAGAGTCCTCGCTATTTACGGGAGAGCGCTTCGTCACCGATACCCAGTATTCCATGATCGAATCGGCGCTGTCGAGACAGAAACGGTGATCGTACAGCTCGACGTCGGCAACCCCGGTGTGCAGATAGCCCGATCGCGGCAACCAATCGCGATAGATCTGTGAGACCGTGTCGCGAATCCCCTGGATCGGGCCACGATGGAGAAATACCGCGAAGGCGCCGGCATCGACCGTGCGCGACACCATGCCGGCCGGAAGAGAGCCCGCATTCTCGACGGCCACTCCGGCGATGTACTGAAGTTCGTCGGGATGCGACCTTTCCGCTTCGGACCGCGAATAGATCACTCCGTACATCTCGTCGCCCTTCCGGCCGGCCACTTCACCGGCTCGCGACAAGAAACGCCCCCAGAGCGGTCCGATGACTTCGATATTGGTCGCCGTGGGTGAAAGCGCGTGCAGGAAGGGCGTCTCGCAACCGACGACCGTCAGTGCCGGTTTCTCGACGATTTGCGGATGCAGCATTCCAATCTCCCGGATTCGTAGTACAGACATCTCGTAAATTGCCCGTGATTGCTACGTATAGTAGATATCACGCGCCGCCGTGAGGCCAGAGCCTTCCGGATGGCTGCCCTCGTGCGGCGGAGCGTAGGCCTACCATATCTCGGATGAACTCTCAGCGAATGGTCAGAAAGTCGTTGTGGTTCAAGAGCGCGTGAACGAGATCCTCGCGGGCGCGCTGGTTGGGTTGCGGATGATTCTGGGCCACCAGCACGCGCTTGATCTCGGCGAGTGTTTCGAGACACGCGGCGAGTTCTTCGCTCTCGGGCGGCGAGCAGAGGATCGCCTCGAACGCGGCGTTCACGAAGGCGGTGTCGTCGACGGCGCCGAGTTCGCCGGCGTCAAGTTCGCCGGCGTCAAGTTCCCTGTTCAGCCGGGCGGCGAGTTGGCGGGCCATGGTCAGCGTCAGGCGGCTGTTGGCCATCGTCAGGGCCTGCTGCGGCACGATGCTCTCGGTGCGCCGATAACAACGGAAGACGTCGGCGTCGTCGAACATCGACAAGAACTCGTTCTGGTCGTCGCGCGAATGCGTGAAGTAGAGACTGCGGCGAAAGACGGCCGCATCGTTCTTGGGATCGATCGTCGGACCGCCCATCCGCGGATCGAGAGCGCCGGCGAGGTGCAGCAAGCCGTCGCGTACCACCTCCGATTCCATCCGCTGCGGACGTCGCCGCCAAAGGTAGCGATTCGTCGGATCGTTTTTGGCGGTCGTTTCATCGACCGCTAGCGGCGACGAACCGCGCCGGTAGGCGGCCGAGGTGACGATGACGCGGTGCAGGCGCTTCAGGCTCCAATCGTGATCCATCAGGTCCACCGCCAGCCAGTCGAGCACGGGCTGTAACGGAGGGGCCGGTGCACGGCGGCCAAAGTCTTCGACCGACTCGACGAGGGGCTGACCGAAATGACGCATCCATACATGATTGACGGCCACCCGCGCCGTGAGCGGATTGTCGCGAGCCACGATCCAACGAGCGAGCGCCGTGCGGCGGCCGGTACTCGTGTGCGGATAGGGTGCGTTTCGAGAGTCGGCCTTTTCGTCGGGCCCTTCCAGCGCCTTGAGCGATGCCCGCAAGGCCGTGTACTTATCGCCGGGGTTTTGTAGGGCCGCTTCGGCTTTGGCCAAGGCATCGCGAGAGCTGGCGAGTTGCTTCTCGAGTTCCGGCCGGCTCTTTTCGTCGGCGGCTGCCAGTTTTTGCTCAGCGATCGCCACCTGTTCCGCGGCTTGGGCCAGTTCGAAACGCCGGCCGGCGAATGCCGCTTCGCCGACGAGCCGCGCCGATTCGTCGCCCGACGCGCCGCAGGCTTGGGCCGTCTCGGCGGCGTGGGCGGTGCGCAATGTTTCGGGCCGCAACTCGGCGGCCGCGAGTGCCCGCTCGGCCACGGCGACCGCCGCACGGGCCTGCGCCGCGTTGAACTCGGGCGGACCGCCGGCGGCTTGCACCATGGGCGCCCCGGGCGACAGTTCGCGGAGTTCGAAATGGTGGAATTCGGCCGTGGCATCGAAGGTGATCAGATCGAGCCGGCCGGCTTCGCGCTCGACCGGCAGCCAGAACGCCAAGAGGTGTTCGCCGTCGAGGGCTACATTCAACAACCGCCCGCGGACCTTGAGTTCGAGTTCGTGCGGTCGGCCGATTTCGATCGTGCGTGCCGTGGCTCCCTGCGGAGGATAGGCATAATCGTTACCCGCCTTGTAGGCGATCTGCACCTTCGGGGCTTCGCTATGGGCGCTGATGTAGACCAGCTTCTCACGCTCACCGACGACGTCGAACGACAGTCCGACCGAACGCCACACATCGCCGCCCGTAACGTTCACCTTCAACCGCGCATGGAAATCGACAGGCGGCGGTTGCCGCGTCCGCCAGTAGCTGCGCGTGGCCCCCGATTGCGACTGCACGAGATGGCCGTCGGCGTAGCTCCATTTTCCCGGCCCGGCCTCCCACACCGCAGCCTCTTCCTGGGCAAAGGCGCCGTCAATGATGAGCTTGCCGGCCACGGGGTCGGCCGGAAGCGGTACGGCCTCACGCTTTTCCGCTTCGGCCAGCACGTGACGCGCATTGGCCACTGCGGCTCGCTTCTGGTCGATCTCCTGTGCGACGGCGCGTAACTGGTCTTCGAGCACGAAGGCCTGCGTCGCCGGGTTGAACGATGCGGGCGGCAACTCGACCGGCGCCGCGGCAAAGTCGGCCTGCGCCAGCACGGCGGGCAGACCGGGCTCGATCGGGCGGCTCTGATCGGGCTCCTTTTCATTGCCCCGCTTGTGCAGCCAGGTCGGCACATCGAGATGTGCATCGAACACGCGGGGCAGCCCGTCGCGCTCCAGGTCTACGACGCCGGGCAACGGATCGAGCCGGACCTGGTGCGGTTCGAAGATCGCCCGCAGGCGGTAATAGTCGAGCTGCGAGATGGGATCGTATTTGTGGTCGTGACACTTGGCGCAGTTGATCGTCAGGCCCAGGAACGCCTTTGCCGTGTGCTCGATCGTTTCGTCCAGCCAGGTCGTGCGGTTGAAGAGATAGTAATTGCGGGCTAGGAAGCCGGTGGCCCGCAACGTGTCGCGATCGTTCGGCGCCAGTTCGTCGCCGGCCAGCATCTCCATCACCAAGCGATCGTACGATCGGTCGGCATTGAGCGATTCGACGATCCAGTCGCGCCAATGCCAGATGTGCTTCTGGCTGTTCCGCAACTGATCGCCCAAGCCGAACCAATCGCTGTACCGCCAGACGTCCATCCAATGGCGACCCCAACGTTCGCCATAGCGCGGGCTGGCGAGCAACCGGTCGATCACGCGCTCGTACGCATCGGGACGGTCGTCGGCCAAGAAATCGGCCAACTCGTTGCGGGTCGGCGGCAAGCCGATGAGATCGAGATACGCGCGCCGCAGCAGCAGCGGCTTGGTTGTTTCGCCCAGCGGTCGCAACCCGTGCCGCGCATGCTCGGCGGCCAATAGGGCGTCGATCGGGTTTTGGACCGGCGATTCCCAGCCGACCTCGGGAAGGCTGGTTCGCCGCGGCGGCTGGAAGGCCCAATGCTGGCGTGGATCGGGCTCCGGTTGGTCGTCGGCCGGCGCGGCAGCGCCACTTGCGATCCAGGCCGAGAATATGGCGATCTGCTCGGCCGACAACGGTTTCAGACCGTCCGGCGGCATCCGCTCGTTCTCATCGCGAGCACTCACTCGCCCGATCAAGAGGCTCTCGCCCGGTTTGTTCGGCACGATGGCAGCACCGCTGTCGCCGCCCGTGCGGACCGCCGCAGCCGTATCCAGGCGCAGGTTGCCTTCTTGCTTGAGCGCCGCATGGCACGCGTAGCACCGCTCCTTGAGCAGCGGCCTGACATCGCGTACATAGTCCGGCGCTTCACCGGCGCGCGAGAGCGTAGCCGTCAGGACGAGCACGACACAGCCAACGGCAAAGTTTTTCATACATCTTCACCCGACTGCGCATCATAAACCGGCCCTTATGACCCGGCAATGAAGGGAGCTTAGAGCGGCTGACGGAACCGGGGAACCGGAGCGCCGTGGGCGAAAAATCGGCCGTGAAACGCCGATTCTTGTGGAGCTCGATCCGGTTTTGTCGGTTGCTCTTTAGGCTTAGTTAGTTCGCCCTCGGCTTGGCGGCGCCGCATGGCTAAGGTCTGCGTGCGGAAAACGACTGCCCGACCGCCTGAGAATCTGCCGTCTCGCCTCTTCTCTTGACGCCCAAAGAACCGAGGCGTCTATTAACGACCGTTGATGCCCTGCCAGGAGCTATCGCTATGCGCCGTTGTTCCGCAGCCTCGCACAACGCCCACCATGTACAACAAGCGGCGGCCCACCCGTTTGTTCCGACCTCACGCGATCTGATCCGTGTCGGCCGCCGTTGGTTCTTGCAAACCGGCATGGCCGGATTGGCCGGTGTGTCGCTGGCCGATGCCGCCCGACGCTCGGCTTCGGCGGCCAGCGACGCAGGCTCGGCCTCGCGTCCGGCCGTCATCCTCTTCTGGCTCTCCGGCGGACCGAGCCACATCGATATGTGGGATCCCAAGCCGGATGCCCCCAGCGAGATCCGCGGACCGTATCAGACGATCGGTACGAAGGTGCCGGGGATCGAGGTGTGCGAACACCTGCCGCTGCAAGCCAGCCTGATGGATAGGCTGACGATCATCCGATCCGTCGATTGTTCGGCCAGCAATCACACGCCCATCACCATGCAGGCCGGCAACGCGCTGGCCCGTCGCACCGACGATGGCAACGACGGTGGCGGCTATCCTTCGATGGGCTCGGTCGTCGCCAGATTCCGCGGACCCAATGCACCCGACCTGCCGGCGTTCGTCGGCCTGGCCGACTCGTGGAAGGCCGATGTGTGGGGCGCCGGCCACATCGGCCAGGATTTCGAGCCGGTCAAAGGTGGCGAGTTGGGAGGTCGCCTGGCCTTGGTGGAAGGCGTGAATGCGCCGCGCTTGAGCGACCGCGCCGAGCTGCGGCGGCAGTTCGACAGGCTGGGCCAGAGCCTCGACCGGGCCGCTACGATGGGCCAGATCGATCGCTATCACCAGATGGCGTTCGATATGCTCAGTTCGCCGCGCGTCAAAGACGCCTTCGATCTGACCAAGGAAGCGGATGCCACGCGCGATGCTTACGGCTGCGTGAGCGTGGGCGAGAAGGCGCTGCTGGCCCGGCGGTTGGTCGAAGCGGGCGTCACCTATGTGCTGGTGAGCGGCCGTTGGGGGTATTTCGATAATCACGGCGACAATGTGCCGCCCTGGGGCGGCATCCAGAAAGGGCTCACGCCCATCCTGCCCACCATCGACCGCGCGCTCTACGCGCTCGTCACCGACCTCGAGCAACGCGGCCTGCTCGCATCGACGATGGTGTTGATGATGGGCGAGTTCGGCCGCACACCCATGCTGAGCTCCGATGCCGGCCGCGGACACTGGACCAACTGCATGTCGATGCTGGTGGCCGGCGGCGGATTGCCTTGCGGACAAGTGATCGGACGCACCGACCGTAAGGGATACGACGTGCAGGACGCTCGCGTGCGGCCGGCCGACCTCGCGGCCACCGTCTTTCGCCACCTGCGGATCGATCTCGATGCCCACTGGGTCAACCCGCAAGGGCGGCCGATACCGATTGTGACCGAAGGCGGCAAACCCATTCCGGCCTTGAGTTGAATAGGGCGACTTCAATCTATGTCAGGCAGTTCCGACTCAGGCGGACCGATCACCCGGCGAACGTTCACCGCACATTTGGCCGGTGGCACGGTGCTCGCGTCGACCACGGCAGCCGCGACGGAGAAGGCCGACGATAAGTGTGCCGGCGATACGGCGGAATCGGATCTGCGGTCGGCGAAACCGTTCGAGTTGTTGCTGGCGCTTGTCCAGAAGCTCGATCCCGATCGTCTCACGGCAGAGCATCTCGAACAGTTGCGCCTCGATGTGGAGTTCAACCTGCTGCGATCGGCCGCGCTCAGTCGCTTCCCGCTGACCAACGCCGATGAGCCCGTGCCGCGGTTCGCGGCCTGGCGGGCCGAGGACGAATGATGGCCGTTCCGGCGAACGCGGCCTGGGCGACGATCCGTGAACTGGGCGCGCGGCTGCGCCGTCGCGAATTCACGTGCGTCGAACTCGCGAGGTTCTTCCTCGACCGCGTCGAGCAGAAGGCGAAGCCCCTCAACGCCGTCGTCACCGTTACCACCGAGTTGGCGCTCGAACAGGCGCGTCAGGCCGATGCCGACCTGCAAGCCGGTCGCGATCGCGGGCCGTTGCACGGAATTCCTTACGGAGCCAAGGATCTGCTGGCCACGCGGGGCATTCCCACCTCGTGGGGCGCCGCACCGTTCCGTGAGCAGATGATCGACGACGACGCGACCGTCGTCCGCCGGCTGCGCGAGGCGGGCGCCGTCCTGGTGGCCAAGCTGGCCATGGTCGAGATCGCGGGAGGGCTGGGATACGATCAGGCGAACGCCTCGTTCACCGGCCCGGGTCTGAATCCCTTCAACGCGACGGCTTGGAGCGGCGGTTCGTCGAGCGGTGCGGGCTCGGCCGTGGGGGTAGGCGCGGTGCCGTTCGCGATCGGTTCGGAAACGTCGGGCTCGATCACCACGCCCGCCACCTATTGCGGCGTGAGCGGATTGCGGCCCACGTATGGTCGCGTCAGCCGGCATGGAGCGATGGCATTGAGCTGGTCGATGGACAAACTCGGCCCGCTGGCCCGCTCGGCCGACGATTGTGGCCTCGTGCTCGCGGCGATTGCCGGACCCGACCCGCTCGATCCCTCGGCCAGCGAGCGGACCTATTCCTATGCCGCCGAGGAACCGCGGCTCCCCTTTCGCCTGGCGACGCTCAAGGGTGCCTGCGACAACGTGCAGCCCGAGGTCCGCGCGAACTACGAACGGGCGTTGCAGGCGTTGCAGCCGGTGGCCACCTTCGACGAGGTCGATCTGCCCGAACTTCCCTACGGCGCCGTCACGGGCATCATCATCTCGTGCGAGATGGCGGCTGCGTTCGAGCACCTTGTGGCCGACGGCCGGATCTGGGAGATGACCGCACCGGAGGATCGCTGGGGCGCGCATGCCGCGATGTGGATTCCGGCCAAGGACTACATCAACGCCCAGCGCATCCGCGGCAAGATCCAGCAGGCGCTCGATGCGCTCCTGGCGCCGTTCGACGCCCTGGTGGTGCCCAGCCTCGCCACCGTGGCCGGGCCGATCGATAAGAGCTTCAGCGAATACCATCGCCGTTGGGGAAGCCGTGAGTTGGTGCCGGCCGAGAACGCCGCTGGAATTCCCGGCCTGACCGTGCCCAACGGCTTCGGCGAGCGCGGTCTACCGACCGGCCTGAAATTCGTTGGCCGCGCCTTCGACGAAAACCGCCTCATCGCCATCGCGCGCAAGTACCAGGAACTCACCGACTGGCACCGGCAGCACCCGGAAGGGTAGGCGAGCGAGTGACCCCAAGTTTTCTTAGAGCAACCGACAAAACCGGATCGAGCTTCACAAAATCGGCGTTTCACGGCCGATTTTTTGCCCGCGGCGCTCCGGCTTCCGGGTTTTGTCAGCCGCTCTACATTGAAGCCTTCCCCATGCGTCAACGACAGTCCACCCTCCGCGCATTGCTCGTAGCCATGCTGGTCGTAGCTGCGTTCTTCGCCGGCCTTCACTTCGAGCGAGAGCGACATCGGCTGGCAGCCAAAGCGGCGGCGCGAGAGGATGTTGTGAGGGTCTATTCCCTTGGCGGTCGCGCAAGGCTAACCACGCTGTCGGATGGAACGAGACATCTTCAGCCCGTGTCTGCCGAAACCGACTGATTTCCAGTCAGGCATAAGCCACCGGGCGCGCACGGCGGTTGCCAAGCGCGCGGGCGATGGCCTATCATGCAGTCGCATGCACGTATCGCCGGTCGTTTTTTGCGAGCGCACGGGTGGCTGGGCCGCGGCGTGGCGACGCGTCGAAACGAGGCTCGCCGCTCGTGAAAACCGCCGTCCCCTCTCGCCACGACTGATCGAGACGCGCAGCCCGACCGAATGCCGCGAAGTCGTGGCCTCGCGTCGCGCCTCGTTCGTCGTCGCCGAGTTGGCCGCGCCGTTCGCCGAGCAGACGTTCGACCTGCTGTTCGATCTCGCGACCGATGCTCCGGAAGCGTCCGCCGCGGTGGTTGCTGAGCGCGAAATGCTGCCGTACGAAGAGTTGGCACGCGAGCTGGGAGCGCAAGCGTTCGTCGTATCGCCATTCGGATTGGAAGCGTTGCGCCGACTGGCCCTGCGGCACCTGGGCAGGCCGGCGCCCGAATCGGTCGACGTGCGGCAACGCATTTGGGAAGCCTTACCGTGGAGCTGACGATCAGATGTCTCAAGAGGTAGAAAAAGCGCTGTCTGAGTTGAAAGACCCGGAGACCGGGCGCAGTGTCGTGCAGCAAGGCCAGATCGGCGACGTTCGCTTGGAGGGCGATCGGTTGTCGTTGACGCTGGCCCTCTCGACGCATTCCGCGCCGCTCTGGAAACGGACGCAAGAAGAATGCGTGAGCCTGCTCAGGCGGCATTTTCCCGCGATCAAGGAGATCGACGTCCGTATAGCCGTACATCCCCGCCCGCCGCAGAAGCTGGGCGAGATCGGGCTGACGGCCAAGTCGGTGATCGCCGTCGGTTCGGGCAAGGGGGGCGTCGGCAAGAGCACGATGGCCGCCAGCCTGGCCTATGGCTTGAAGCGGGCCGGTTCGACCGTCGGGCTGATGGATGCCGACGTGTACGGCCCGAGCATTCCGCACCTGGTCGGCGTCAACGAGCGGCCCGAGATCGTCGACAAGAGGATCAAGCCGATCGAAGTCGAAGGGCTCAAGGTGATGTCGATGGGCTTCTTGGTGCCGCCCGGCGAGGCCGTTGTGTGGCGCGGACCGATGCTGCACGGAGCCATCACACAATTTCTCCGCGATACGGCCTGGGGCGAACTCGATTATCTGATCATCGACATGCCGCCCGGCACCGGCGACATCGCGCTCACGCTCTCGCAGTTGTTGCCGCTCACCGGGGCAGTCGTCGTCTGTACGCCGCAGGACGTCGCTCTGCTCGATGCCGTGAAGGCGATCGCCATGTTCCGCAAGGTCAACATCCCCATCCTGGGCATGATCGAGAACATGAGCTATTTCTTGTGCCCCGGCTGCGGCAACCGCTACGACATCTTCGGCAGCGGCGGCGCCAAGAAGCGGGCCGCCGAGTTGGAGATTCCGTTTCTCGGCGAGGTGCCGATCAACATGCAGATTCGCGTCAACGGCGACGCCGGCCAATTGGCCGGCAATTACGAGCCCACCGCCGGCGCCGAATATTTCGAGGCCATTTGCAATCGTCTCGTCAGCAACCTCGCCGACAAACATCGGGCGGCGCCGCCCTTGCCAAAGCTCTCGGTGCTGGGGTAACGAGGGCGGCCATATGATGGCCATCACGCGGCGGGGTGGCCAAGGCGGAACACGGCCTCAGGCCGGCGAGGCGAGGCTTTCGCCGCCGGGCCAGTCGGGCGAGCCGCGCGACGCCGTGGAGTTCGACTTCGTGGTCAGCAGCTCGCGCAGTACGCGGGAGTCGACGGGTTTTACGAGATGATGGTCGAACCCGGCCGATTGCGTGCGCTCGCGGTCCGCGGCCTGTCCCCAGCCGGTCACGGCGATCAACAGGGACTGCGCGGTGGAGGGCACGCGACGCAGACGCCGTGCGACCTCCAAACCGTCCATCTCGGGCATGCCCAGGTCAAGCAACACCACTTCGGGTGCGGCGACCGGAGCCGCAGCGAGCGCGGAGCGGCCGTCGTGGAACGTTTGCACTTGGTGGCCGGCGAGCCGCAACAGTTCCGTCAGCGTGTGAGCGGCGTCGGCGTTGTCGTCGACCACGAAGATGCGCCGGCTCTCGCCACCCGAGTTGCCCGATGCGGCGGTCCGTTGCGCGTTTGCCGGCGGTTCGTCGACGGGTGTCAGAGGGAGGCGCACGACGAACTCGCTCCCCTTGTTCAAGCCTTCGCTGCGCGCTTCGACCGAGCCCCCCATCAACTCCAGCAGGCTTTTGACGAGCGTCAGGCCGATGCCGAGCCCGCCCTGGCCACCCTGCACCGGCGGCGCCTGCGTGAACAGCTCGAACACCTGCGAGAGCATGTCGGGCGCAATGCCGATACCCGTGTCGCGAACACTGATCTCGGCTTCGTCATCGAGGCGTCGGCCGCGGATCCGAATCTTGCCGCCGGGCGGCGTGAACTTGGCCGCGTTGTTCAACAGGTTGGCGATGACCTGCGACAGACGGATAGGATCGGCGGTGAGTCGCACGGGTTCGTCGGGCAGTTCGACCGTCAACTCGTGCCCCTTGCTCTCGACCAAACCGCGCCCCGCTTCCAGGGCCCGCGCCACCACGGCTTGCAGGTCGGTGGGTTCCCTGCGCAGTTCGATCTTGCCACGCGTGATGCGCGACACGTCAAGCAGGTCGTCCACCAGCCGCGTCAGGTGTTGCACCTGCCTGCCCATCACCTCGTAGACCCATTTCGTGTTGGTCGCTTCGACGCCAGGTTGGCGCAGCAGGTCGAGGCCCATGCTGATCGGTGCCAGCGGGTTGCGTAGCTCGTGCGCGAGGATCGCCAGAAACTCGTCCTTCCGGCGATCGGCCGCTTCTGCCCGTCGCCGCGCCGCGCGCTGCGACTCGCTCAGGGCGGCCATCGACAGCCCGGTGAAGAAGAACAGACTCAGACCGACCATCGCCCGCAAGGGCGGATCGGGCGGCGTGTTGGGCTCGAAGAGCGAACCGGAGATGACGAGGGTCAACACGAGTGCCAGCAAGGACGGCCCAAGACCCCCGAACCATGAAGCGATGATCACGGCGGCGAAGAAGATCATGAAGCCCCCGCCGGCCAGCGGTTGATCCAGCCAGAAGCGCAGCAGCGCCGCCACGGCGATGATCGCCACCGCACCGCCATAGCGCAACCAAGCAGCTCGTTTTACCTCGGAAAACAACATCGACGATTATCGCGTCATTCGGTCGACTTACCCCGTGCGTATTTTAGTTCGTAGCGTGGGCATTGCCCACCGATCGCACCGGCCGGGCCAGGTATCCGGCTTGGCTTATCGAGGGAGTTGTGCCAGTCGAGCCACAGCATCGGCAGTCCTACGGCTTGCTTCCGTCACGTTCCCGAGAAACGGCCCTGAGCACCGACGCCGCCGAATCCCGCCCGAATCTCTTCTGTAGGCGGCGCACAATCGGGTAGCCGAGCCGAGCCAAGATGTGGTTCGGCTTCGAAAAGGCCAAGATGTCGTACCAGACACTGTTGTCAGTCCGCTGCCACTCGATCAAGAAGCGCTCTTCGCCGCTCTCCACATGGCCGGGCAAGGTTCCGTAAGCGAAACCGAAACGGGTGACCGGTCCTACTTCATCCACGACGTAGACGATTCGGCAAGAGTTGAGCCACCACAGACCCATCGCCCGCCCGAGCACCGCCACAACCTCGCCCGGCCGGATCGGAGTGTCAGCCGACCAGGCTTCGACCCAACCAAGCCGAAATTGTTCCCAACGTTGCAATGCGGCCCGGCCCGCCTGAAAGACGGCCTCTCCCTCGCCGAGCCTAATGCGCGTGTGATCGACAACGAAATCGCCAGGCGGCTCGTCCGCGGTTGCGCCGACCGCCGCATAGCTGAAGGGAAGCCCGGCCTGCTCCGAGAGAAAGCGGCGTATCGATTCGGCAGTTGGCTTTCGCAGCGACAACTTCGTCACGGTCGGCAATCCTTCACGCGTACGGTGGCCGGAAGTCCGTCTTATCGCTTGGCTTGGATTTTCCGATCCATGACGATAGCGCCGTGCCGTTGCCGGTCGCCTCGTCGTTACATTTTAGAAAGCCTGCGTTCAACGGAGATTCTTCGGCGGCGGGGGACGCATACAATCGACAGCGAACGGTTCTCATGGGGAGGCCGTTATACCGGGAAGCCCACGAGGTGCGTTATGCGAACTGCTGTTCTGACCGCGGTGGTCTTGGTCTGGAGTTCGTTGTTCCTGACGTCACGTGCAGACGCCCAAGTCGGCGTCTATACGATGAACGCCGGGTCGCAGGTTTCGGTCTATCCACCCTTCGGCTACGGCGGCGTCTATCCGGGACAGACTTATTTAGCACAGGGTCAGGCCTATTCAGCGGCGGGCTACACAGGACAAGTTTATGGCGCGCCTCTTTTCAACACCGGACAGGTTTACACGGTGCCGTATGCCTATTCGGCGCCATACGGCTATTCGACGGTCGGTTACGGCACGCCGGGCTACTATCCGGCTCCGGTCTACAACAATCCTTACTATGGCGGTTTCTTGCGTTACGCCCAGTATCGCAACAGGCGATATGGCGGTGGGCACATGTTCTACTCCTATTTCCCCCAATACCAGAGCGAAACGACCGGAATCTTCGATCGTTGACGAATATAGAGTAGCCCTCGGGCATAATAGCCCTCACGCCGACCCACGTCACACGAGCATCACGACTATCGTACCGCGAGGCCATCACGACGGAACGTGATCCGCCCGTCCGGTTTGCTGGGCGGAGCCGAACCCACTCGGCTCTCTATAGACTGATTCTTAGGCGTTCTTAACCGCCGAGACGAGTTGGGTGAGCGAACTCTTGGCGTCGCCGAAGAGTAGCGAAGCCTTGGGATTGTAGAAGAGTTCGTTCTCGATGCCGGAGAAACCCGGATTCATGCTCCGTTTGAGCACGATGATCCGCTGTGCCTGATCGGCGTTCAGTATGGGCATACCATAGATGGGGCTCGAGGCGTCGTTCCGCGCCGCGGGGTTCACCACGTCGTTGGCGCCGATGATCAGCGCCACGTCGGCCCGGCCGAACTCGTGGTTGATGTCTTCCATGTCGTAAAGCCGGTCGTAGGGTACGTTCGCTTCGGCCAGCAACACGTTCATGTGGCCCGGCATGCGGCCGGCCACGGGATGGATGGCATACTTCACCTCGCCACCGCGCTTCTCGATCAACTCGGCCAGTTCGCGCACCTGGTGCTGGGCCTGGGCCACCGCCATCCCGTAACCGGGCACGACGATAACCAACCGGGCGTAGGCCAGTTGCAACGCCGCATCGTCCACCGAGATGGAATGCACCGTCAGGCCTTCGGTCGACATGGTCGTTCCGGCCACTGCGTCGCCGCCGCCGAACGCGCCGAATATTACGTTGGTGAACGAGCGGTTCATGGCCTTGCTCATCAAGATCGACAGCAAGAAGCCGCTCGCCCCGTCGAGCGCCCCGGCGATGATGAGCACGCTGTTGTGCAAGGCGAAGCCCGTGGCCGACGATGCCAGGCCCGCATAGGAATTGAGCAGCGAGATCACCACGGGCATGTCGGCCCCGCCGATCGGCAACACGATGAGCACGCCCACCGCCAGACCGATCGCGATCATCATATAGAAACAGACGCCGCTCAATCCGCCCGCCGGGTTGAGCGTCAGATAGACGAACAGCAAGAAGCCGATGACGAAGAGCGAAATATTCGACGCGTTCTGACCGCGGTATGTGATCGGCTGGCTCGGTACGAGTCCTTGGAGCTTGCCGAACGCCATCACACTGCCCGTGATGGTCAGCGACCCGAAAAGCACCTCGAAGCCGAGCGCCGCCATCTCGACCCGGCCGATCGAGTGCACCTCTGTCGGCGGGGCGGGGGCCGAGGTTGTCGGCATGGCCGCGGCCGTTTGCACGTGGGCTTTATCGACGACCGGAAGCTCAGTGCCGGCTTCGTGAAAGTGGGCGATGCCGACCATGGTGGCGGCCAGCGCACCGAATGCGTGCGAGATGGCGGTCCGCTGTGGCACGGCGGTCATCGGCATCCAGATGGAGATGGCCGCGCCGATGGCCGATCCCAACACCATGCCGGCGATGATCCAGCCGTAGGTGATGATCTGCGCGTCGATCAGGGTGCCGATGACCGCCACGGCCATCCCCAGCGCGGCGAGTTGCATGCCGCGGCGAGCCTTGGCCGGGTTCGTCAGCCCCTTGAGACCGAAGATGAAGAGGACCGAGGCGCCCAGGTACGAAATCTGGGTGAGCACCACGCGCGGGTCCAATGTGGAAGACGCACCGGCGTCGGCATTGCCGACCGCGGCGGCGAGCAGGTTGGCAAGCGCAGCGAAGCTCACGGCTTTGGCTTCTGCTCCTGGCGCTTGAACATCTTCAACATCCGATCCGTGATCATGAAGCCGCCGACCACGTTGATCATGGCCGCGGTCACCGCGATGAATCCCAATATGGTGCTGGCCATGTGGCCGCTACCGCGACCGGCCATCACCAGCGAGCCGACCAGCGAGATGCCCGAAATGGCGTTGGTGGCCGACATCAAGGGCGTGTGCAAAAGCGGAGGCACGCGGGTGATGACCTGGTAGCCGACGAACCCCGCGAGCACGAAGACGTACATCTGCAAGAATTCCGTCATCGTCTTGCCAACCTATCGGCTGTTGCTTCTACCCGTGCTCGATGCTTACGGCGGTCGACGTGGAAGCCGCTGCTGGGTGTATTGCCGCGCAGCACCCAACGATCCACGTGCGAATGCTATCGTGATTACCCTCGGATCGCAAGGGTGTCGCGCGACGAACCTGCGATGGGGTCTAATAGAGCGGTCCCACCACCATGCGGCGGGCCTGTCGGGCTACAGCGGCGTTACCGAAGGAGAGACCGATCCAGCCGTCGGAGAGGGTGCATTGCGTGACTCCCAGTCCGGCCAGACGCGGATCGGCCAGCACGGCCGGGCTGAAGAACACCAACTCGCGGTCGTGCGAAAAGACCTTGCTGAAGATGCCTCGCAACGCGATCTGCGGCTCGCGACCGAAATGCTCGCCCCGGAGTTGCACCGTGCCATCGCGCACCAAACGGACATCGAGGCCCGCGACCCTCGGCCGATAGTAGACACGAACCTGGAAATCTCGCCAGCTCTTGGGAAACCGCCGTAGCTCGGCCACACCCAGCGTCAGCTCGACGCGCTCCTGATCAAACCGGACGACCACGGCGTCGCGCTTGGCGAACGTCACCTGCAAGTCGGTCGGGTACTCTTCGGAGAGCGCTTCGGGCGGCAGTTTGAACGCCGCTACGAGCCGCTGCTGCAATTCGGGTAGCGTGAACGTGCGGCCGTCGACGTCGAGCCGGTCGCACACGTTGTTCACCAGCGATTGGTGGATCTGCACACTGGCCAGACTGTCGATGAGCGCCATCGGTCGCGGCGTCGAAGCGGCGAGTTGTTCGTCGCCGGCCAGCCTCAGCCGCGAGGTCAGGCGGGCTTCGGTCGATTGCAACTCGATCACCGTCGGCTGCAGCGCCAGCCCTTCCAGCGTCGTGACGACCTGCTGGCGATAGAGCTGCTTGGCCTGTTCCAGCTTGGGCTCGATGGCCGAGTCGATCTCCTCCTGGACCCGCGTGGCGACCTTGCGGCGGGCCACGCGGCGTACCGCCGGCTCGGTCTCGGCGTGCTTGGCCCGAGCGATCGCTTCCACCACCGAACCCAGGACGGGCACGTCGTCGTAGTCGGTCTCGATGCCGCGTAGACGCGAGCTATTGCTCACCTCTGCTTGGGTGGGCCAGGCCTGGAGGCCCTCGGCCGTCAATTGAAATTGCTTGCGCGCGAGGTAGGCCGAGTCGCTGTTGCTATAGACCGTGACCGGATCGCGCCGCGACGCGGTCCGCGCGAAGACGATTCCCTTGGCCTCCAAGGCGAAGCGAATCTGCCGCGGGTCGGGTATCAGGCGGATGCTGAGCCGTGCGGTCGAGCTGCTCCAACCGCGAGTGGGCACCCCCAAAATGCGGTCGTGTACCGGCCCTTCGACGGCCGGCGGTGCCGGTACCAGGCGGTTGACCAACTCGTTAGAAACGACAAACCGCAGGTTTGAGTTGCGATAGTTCCATTCCAGCCAACGGCGCGTGCGGGCCGTCAGCCTCTCGTCGCGCACGGCCAGGCGAACCACATCGCTCGCCAATTCGCGGCCGTCGTCGGTCAAACCGGTCTGCTCGAACCGCTCCAAGTCCGCGAAAAGCTTGTGGAGTTGGAGCCGGGCACCACTCCCCTCACTGCGCGGGTCGGGCACGGGCACCTGTCGCAGATCGCCGGAGAGCGAAACGGTCTGGTTCTTGCCAGCCTTGGCGGGTTTTGCTTTCGGTTCGGCTGCCGCCCCGGCCAACTCCGGAACAAGCTCCCAGAGATCGAGACGGCGCAGCACGGCATAACGCAGCCGCCGCAGTTCGCCCTTGTGCGGCGCATCGGGCCGCACGATGAGCAGCGGGTTGTCGGCATCGACCAGGTCGCGCAACCGTTTCAGGGCCAGCGCCGTGCGTGGGAAGTTCAGTTCGTTGGGCTTCGTCCGCACGATCTCGCGCACGACCTCTCCCACGCGCACGGCCCACTCGCCCGCGTCGCACTCGTAGGCCAGGCGGTCGATTTCGTCGATGAGCGCCGTCGGTTCGCCCCACAAGCCGGGCGTCGGGCGAGTCGATTTCTTCCGGCTGCGCCGTACGCTCTCCGCGGTTCGCCCCTTGGCAGAACTCCGCCCGGGCCGTTTTTCGGCCGTCGCGCGGGGCGTAGGGGCGATCGGGCGGGTTTCCTGCTCGTCGACTGGTTCCGCTGCCGGACCTAACGGCGTCTCATCTTGGTCCGAAGCCGCCACGGACTCGGACAAGCCCGGTCCATCGTCCGCTTGCAACCCGTCGCTATTCGATTCGGCGGCTGCCAGCGAAGTCGCTGACATGGACCGCGAAGGACTTGGGTCGCGCACCTCGTCCACCGGCTCGGTTTCCTCATTCGCTCGACCACAATCGGGTGGTGCGAAGAAGGCCAACCGATCGGCGTCTCCGGCCAGCGGCGAGTCTCCGGTGTACATGACCGGATGGGTAACCGCATCCTGCACGGCAGGCGCAGCGGCTGCGGGCTCCGTGCGGTCGGGGGCCGACGGGGTTGCGATGCGATGCGCATGGGCGATCGCCACCAGCCGCCGGGGAGACGCAGACCGCCGCTCCCAGGAGCGCGGCTCTGCGACGCACCAAGCGAACAGCCCGGCCAGTACCAGCACCAGCGGCCAGACCGCAGGCTCTTTTTTGCCGATCATTTCTCCGTCTCGCTGCCGCCTGGCAGGCTCAGATGAGCCGCGCAGGCCAAAGACCAACCGTTCCGCCATCTTTCAAGATCGGTCACCTAGGCAGATTGAATGGAGTTCCTGTCTCCGCGGGGCAAGTACGGCAATCTGGCGAAAAGAGATCACCTACCGTGGCTTTACCCAGCAGGACAAGTCTGCTCAAAAACCGTTCGAAGAACGTTTTTTCTCCTATCGAAGCGAGCGGTCTGTCGGCGGCCGCGTAGTTTGCGCCGGCGGCACACTGCCTCAGACCCGTTCGCCGCAACGTAGGTTATCGGAAGGGCAGGCTCCAAATGTTGATAAACGTCCCGTTCCGGACTGCGCAAATCCAGCGAAATTGGCCCAGGGGTGCATAAGGGGATTTGTTTTTTCGCTGCCCTGGGCCAGTTGACCTGGGGAGTGAGCAAAGGTGCTGGGCTTGTCGCAGCCACTGGTTGAGCCAGCGCTCCGGAACAGCGTGTGGTAGTTTGTCCCTCGCACTTCC
>DASZTS010000064.1:0-20471 GCA_035547915.1 Pirellulales bacterium
CCCGCGAGACAGGTCGAGAGCATCAGGAATTCGCTACCGCACCCCGTGTCTGGATGGGATAGGCACGTTGTCCGCCGACCCCGGCGGGCGGCCGGGGCCGGCCGCCCATGTCCGACCCGCGCTGTGAGAAATGCGGGCTAGGCGATTCCCCATAGTACAGGTTCAACGGACCAGAGCCGGAAAGCTTCCGCGTAGCCCGTTGCCTCCCTAGTTTCATGTATGCCCTCTTCCATGGCGCGTGTGAACGTTTGCTGCCGCTCCGCGAATCCATCGAGCGCCGCCAAGCAGTGCTCGATTTCTCCAATCCAGAAATCGACGTTAGCCGCATAACCCAGGATGCGATGGTCTCGGATCAATGCATGGCGATGATCGGAGCTGCGCGCTGCCTGATTTAGCACTTCGATCAGCGCTTCAGTGATCGTCTCAAGATACTTCGACATGGGAACGCTCTGACCGCAGGGCAATGTCGTCAAGAAAGGGAGTAATGCCCTCCTCCAATGCCCCAATTCTAGCGCCAACCAGCGCGACCTTGAACCAGCCACCGAGGCCGTATCGCCGCGGCGGCCCGTCGCCGCCACAAAACGTAATTTCGACCCATTTGGACCGACACGCTGATCCGATAGCCAGCCCACCTGCAAAGGCACGTCGGACGAAGAAACCGATGCAGCCAATGCCCTTGAATGGCATTCGCCAAAGGCTACGGACCCACTGGAACGAATCCCAAGAAAGCCTCGAGATCCTGCGAACCGTCGTCAAAGGGCTCTCCGCGAAACCAGGGAAAATACTGATGGTACTCCTCCAACCGGCGGTCATGACTATTGCCGTCGATGACGAGTCTGGGGCGCGACTGACGCAACGATCGGACTACGCGGCGCAGATGGTCGGACTCCGCGGTTGTCCGGGCGAAGTCCCTGTCAAGGGCCGCAATGTGGACCGCACGTAGATTTTTTAGCGCGGACAGCGACTCAATCGCCGTCGGTGTCGCCATCCAGTGGTCGCCGGTCAACTCCTCCAACGACGCCAGCGGTGCCAATTCGATTACACCGCCGCTGACCAAGTCCCCGTCGAGCCGGAGCCGTCGGAGCTGCGTCAGTTGGCCGAGTGCCGCCAGACAATCGTGCGATTCGGCCTTGTCGCAGGAGATGTGCAGTGTGAGCGACTTCAGATTTGCTAGCCCGCGAAGGCACGCCAAGTCGTCGGCGCAAACCTGCAGTGATCGTACTCCTCCCCCCTGGGGTTCAGGCGAGCTTGTCAGGTCGAGTTGTTCGAGCTGCGTCATCTTGCCGATCGCCGCGAAGCATTGCCGCAGCCTGTCCTCATCGCCGGGGAAACGATCGAATTCGACCGAAAGCGACTCTAAGTTGGTGAGGTTGGCCAGATGCGCGATCTGCATGCGGGGAGATCCTTCCAGGCGAACTCGGCGGAGCCACGTCAGTTTGCCGATTACCGCCAACCGTCGGTCCATTTCCGGTTGATCGTTTCCAGCACAATCGCTGAGATTGAGCGCGAGCGAATTGAGGTATGTCAGGCCAGTCAGAAAGGCTAGTTCGTCGCTGCGGACGTCTGTCAGCGACACGTATTCGAGTTGATGGAGCTTGCCAAGCCACGCGATGTCCGGCGGCTCGCCTCTCCAACCGTCGTCCCGGTCCAGTCCCAACGCGCGCAGTTGCCGCAGGTTCGCCAGCGCGTCAGCGGTGGCGGGGGTCAAGCGACCGCAACTGATATGCAGGGAACGCAAGGATGACAAACGCCCCAATCGTGCCGAAATCTCGTCGTCGCGTCGATCTTCATCTTTGGGAGTTTCTTCGTCGTAAGCATCGGATTCTTTGTCATCCATCTTGCCGCTTGCCTCGTCCGGCTGCCGTTGAACGTCGACAGCGTCTTCGGCGTCCCCTTCTTGTGCCTCTTCCCATGGCGAACGCCCCAGATGGACACTGACACCGACGACGCGGCGGCGGAAGCGGTCGGGCACTATCATGCCGAGCCATTTCGGTCCCCATCGTTCTACGCGAACACTACCTAATGACTCGGCCAGAGCATCCTGTTCGTTAGCTCGTTTCCGCACCATGACCGACCATGCACACAGAACGCAGACGAGCGCCACGGCGACCATCATCGTCCGCAGACTGAAATGCCATCGCGGCCGATAGCGGCGCAACAGCCACTCCCATGCCAACGCCAAAAGGACCAATGTCACGAGCCAGATCACGATATTGCCCGCCAGGCGGACCGCACTGAAATCCCACCAGTAGATGTCGTCGAACGGGGCGACGAAGTACCAGTTCCAGATCAACGGCCAGCCGAACGACGCCTTGATGGTCGCGCCCGGCCGCCACGTCAGAAGACGCATGTCTTTCTCGAAGCTCATGTTCGCGAGGACCAATGGTGTCGCGAAGGCCAGCAGCACCACAAGCGTCGTCCATCGCGGCCGCCAACGAAACCGGTATCTGCCCAGCGGCCGCCTCGAGGCCGCCGCCGCGACGGCCAGCAGCAGCAGCCAGATCGCCACATTGGCCGTCAGACGACTTGCGCTATACCGTGCGAGGGGCCATTGAAGCACGGGGCGTGTGGATAAACTGCCCCAGCGCTTGATTGTTCCAGGAACTGGGGACGCCACTCGCCAATACGAGGTCAGTGGCCAGCCATAGGCGCGATGCGGCCCGTCGGCCATGCTCTTGATGTGATCGCCGCTGACGGGTTCCGAAGACAGATTGGCGAGCGCGATTGATGCCGCAACGACGGTCAAGACGATTACCGTCAGGCGCGGCACTCGATACGAAGACAGGTCGTTCAGGTCACCACGCATTGCGTTCTCGCACGCCTAGCAGACCGGATTGCATTACCATCAATTGTATTGCACCAGCGGCCGCGCCTTCCACCACTCGGTGAAGTACCGCGACGAACGTTTATTAGAGCGCAACTCCTGACGTCCTCGACGGGTTTGCGCAACTCGCCTCGGTCCGACCCGCCGATGCGGTTTGGACGAGCAGGCGCAACTGCACCGGGGCAATGTGACCTGTGCGGCTTGTGGCAATGCCTGCCGGGTGGCCTTCCCTGCCCAAAACATGATGCGGCAACAAACCAGGCGGAATTACCGGCAAATCAGGATTCGTCAACCGTCGGCTACCTTGGGAAAGCCGACCCGGACGATGCACAGAAGAAGCAAGACCGCCGCCAGGATGGCAGCATGAGGCACGGCCGCCTTCGGCATCCTGGAAAATCGTGTGTCATCGCCAAGGCTCAAGCGCGGCCGACAAAAGCGGATCGAGCTCCGACGGAATCGGTGCTTCACGGCCGATTTTTTGCCCACGGCGCACCGACCTCTGCGTTTTGTCAGCCGCTCTAACGGCAGACCGGTTCTCTTGGCCGCGATCATCGCGGCGCTCGCCGGGTTCTTGTCGGCCACGGGCTGCCGATCGTTGACGGTCTCGCAGTATCCGGCGGAGGGTGGTCTGCCGGTCGTCGCTCGCCTTCCCGAGCGCGGCCAACTTTCCTTTTCATGGCCCACCGCCACGTCTTCCGCGGAGTTGGCATCGGCCTTCTTTTCGTTGGCCAACGACGCGAGACGAAACGGCGATCCGCACAGTCCGGATTATTTCTATCAGGCAGCCGTACATAGTTGGCATTGTCTGCCCGTAGAAACGATGAGCGGTCCTTCGTGGTCCAGAGTTTATGGGATCTACCATGCCAGTGTCGCCGGCCTGATAACCGAGGGGCAGAGGCACTGCCGCTTCAACGGCCGCGGACAGATGATCGTTCATCAGCCCGGGGGCACGTTGAGCATTCCGTTCGCTTGCCTGGGTTTGCCTTGGGAACCGACTGACATTCGGGCCGCGCTGGTCGTCGAACCGCCCACGATGACCAAGCTGCGAAACTACCATGCCCGTGACGGCTTCGGCGTATCGGTCGTGGCCGTGAAAGATCGAGGCACGAGTTCGCGCGGCAGCGAACGATTCTTCCCGCCGCGAGCGATGTTCGCGGCGACCGTCGTGTTGCGTCCGTCCGTCGACGGCGCGCCGGCGGGAGGGAACGTGTTGGAGTTCTACAATCCGCTCAACGTGAGCACGATCCGTATCGGTGGGCAGGGAGTTGCTCTGGCGGGCGACATCAGCGCTCCCTTCGAGTATCGATTGCGAACCGGCCAGCGAATCGGTTTCCTCGGTTTCCTCAACCCGGGCGCCACAGAAGCCGATGACGGCCTGCGATTCTTGGAACCCTATCAACCCGGGAAGATTCCGGTGATCTTCATACACGGCCTGCTCGCCGATCCTTCGAGCTGGTTCGACATGGCGAACGATCTGAGGACCCAGCCGTGGTTCAACGAACGTTACCAGATCTGGGCCTTCGGCTACGCCACCGGAAAGCCTCCTATTTCTGCCGCCGCAACACTGCGAAACGACTGTCGAGAGGCGGTCGCGCTACTCGACCCGCAGTGCGGCGATGCGGCGTTACGGCAAATGGTTCTCGTCGGACACAGCATGGGCGGACTCGTATCCAAGATGCAAGTGACCTACAGCGAGGAACGCATCTGGTCTTCCGTCGCCAATATTCCTTTCGACTCGATCAATGCCGATGCACAAGTCAGGTCGGTGCTGGCGGAGCGATTCTTCTTCGATCCGAATCCCTTCGTACGCCGCGTCGTGTTCATCGCCACGGTGCATGGCGGTTCGTCATTTGCCGCCCGGGGAATCGGCCGGGTATCGTCTGCCCTCGTCGAGCGCTCCCCGCAAGACGAGGCCGTTCATGCCGAGTTGGTGGCCGCCAACCCCAACGCCTTCAAGGAAAAATTCGTGCGACGCATGCCGACGAGCGTGGATCTGCTGGAGCCACAGGACGAGTCGTTGGCGGCCATCCGCTCACTGCGAGTTTCGTCCTCTGTGAAGTTGCACTCGATCATCGGCACCGGTCGGACGTTGTTGCTCGACGGCCCGGGTGACGGCGTCGTGACCGTGACCAGTGCCCGACACCCTGGCGTGGAGAGTGAATGTTTCGTCGATGCCACCCACACGACGATCCTACACCATCCTGACACTCAGTCCGAAGTAAGACGAATTCTGCTGGAACACGGAACGAACATCAGCAATCCGGGGGCAGATACGATTTGGGAAACGCCTGCCCGCCCCGAAGCGATCCTTCGTCCGGGTAGCTGAGGCGTGCGGCGGCAGGCGGATGACCAACTTCCGATGGTAACGTTGACGCGTGAGGGGCGGGATCTTCGGTCTGGGGCGATTCGCCGTCCTTTGCGGAAAAAACGTCCGGGAGGGAGAGGCTGCGCGCCGGTGTGCGGGGGCTGAGCTAAAGTTGCGTGGCCGCGGCGTGGGGCGATTCCCGGCGGATGCGCCCGCGAGTCGGACGCGACGCTGCCACACTTCAGTGGAGATTTTTATGGGCGATTTCGTCTCGAAGTTCTTCAACGTGGCAGTGTTGATCGGCCTGTGTGTCGTCGGCTACTTTTTCTTGACGACTCCCTCGCCACCGATCGAACCTCCCTCGGACCAATGGTTCCAAACGACCGTCGTCGATCAGGCGGCCCCCGTACTGGTGAAGTTCGGCGCGCCGTGGTGCGGACCGTGCCGCATGCTGGACCCCGAACTCGACAAGTTGGAAAAATCGGGTCAGGTGAACGTCGTGCGTATCGAGATAGCCGACCATCCCGAGTTGGCCCGTCATTACGGCGTCACGTCGATCCCGCGGCTACTGCTGTTCGAGCACGGAAATGTGCGTGCCGATCGCGTAGGGTACGCCAACTCCGAGCAGTTGCAAAGCTGGATCGCGAATAGCATCAACTAGACCCCGGCGGACTTCGTTGACAGCCGCATAGTAGCCATCACGCTCCATCGTAATGGCAGCCTGGCTTGCCTTCCACGGACGCGCCGACCTCAGGGTGGAGCGTGCGGGCTACTATATGCTGGCACTCGCCGACCTGTTTACGAGAGGCCTACCTCAAGGAATGAGCCGCGCATTGCACCAGTCGGCGTGGTCGAGCGTGTCGGCGCGGTCGGCGTAGTCGACGACGAGGCTCAGTTGGCGGGTGTCGTCCAATTCGACGGAGATCGGCAGAGGAGCATCGCCGCCGCGGACGATCGGGCTCTTGTAGATCTCGCGCGAGCCGGAGAAGAGGCGGAACACGACGCTGCCCTGACCGCGCGTCTGGTCGTCGATCGCCAGGTCGGCCTCGAAGCGGCGATAGGCGCTTTCGAGCTGCCAGGTCAGCCGGGAGGTGCTGTGCATGCCGATGCCCTTGGTGAACAGCCTGCCGCCCGCCCGCAGCCGCGTGCCGTCGACGTTGGCGTCTAGCTGATAGGCGTAGGGCAAATCCAGGTAGGCGATCTGACGAAAACTGGCCGGCGGCAGGTCGGAAAGGTATTGGATCGGACCGCCGAGGGATTGCAAGAAAACGGGTTCTTCGTGGCTCGTCAGCGGCGCGGTGTCGGCCACCGTGACCTGCAACTGCCCTTCGTGCAAGCGAATCGACTGGGCCATCAACAGGCTGCCGTCGGCGAAACCCAACCGCCAACGCGGGCCGTTCGCCTTGGCCGCGGCGCGCAGCGAGGGATTGAAAGCCAACGCGGAAATGCGCTCGAGCTCCACCGTCAGTGGGCCGAGATCGGCCTGGAATTCGACGCGACTCTCCGACATGGCGGCGATCCGCCCTCGCAATTCGTCGCCGTTCTCCAACAGCAGTCTATCGGCATTGTCGGCCGGCGCGGTGGCGTCTTTCTCGGCATGGGCGGCGCGGTTCCTAATGCGGGCGGCCATCCGGTCGCGACGCTGCGGATCGATCGGCGCGTGGAGCAGGACGCCGGCGAGCTTCTTCAGCGGCAGCTTCAACTCGCCCAACGTATCGGAGATGGCCACCACGTGGTCCTGGTCGATGGTGGGCGGCGGGTCTCGACGCACAGCGATCAGGCCGCCGTCGGTCAGCACCAGTTGCCGGTCGGTGCGAGGCTCGGCAGGCGCTCCCCACACGACCAGTTCATCGGCCCGTAGCCGGCGAACGTTCTGTCCCATGACAACAAATTCCAGCTCCCCGCCGTCCGAGATCGACTTGAGCGTGGCCGTTGTTCGGTCGCCCACGGCCGGCACCAGCGACCGGCCCGCGAAGTTGAGATCCTCGGCGCGGGCATCGTGCAGGTAGCACAACCATACGAGAACGATACCGACCATCCGTGCCGTCATCGGCGGGGCGCACTGCACAGGGGCTTCCTCACCGCTGGAAGATCGGCAGATAATTGTTCGGCATCTGCAAGATGATGCAGGCCATCGCCGTACCGTATTCCTGGCAGATCGAATCCATCCACGCGCCATCATCGGCGCGCTGCCGCGCGAGCAGTTCGTCGCGGATGGCGGGATACCATTCGCGCCACCGCTTGCCGCCAGCGTGCCACATGGCTTGCACGGCGTAATAGTGTCCGTAGAAATAGTGCGTCTCGCGATTGAAGCCGATCGTCTCGCGGTTGGGCATGAACGACCGTAAGTAGGCGAGGCCCTTGTCGATCTCCGGTCCTTCATAGATACCGGCACTGTACAGCGCCACCACGCCGGCGGCCGAGCGCGGGAAGGCACTCTGCCCGCCCTGCGACATGTACATGAAGCCGCCGTCATCGTTCTGGCTCTTCTTGACGTAGGCGACACAGCGGTCGATGGTGTCGCGCGGCACGTAGATGCCCGCGTTGCGGGCGGCACGCAGGGCCATCACCTCGCAGATCGTGACGGAGATGTCGGCTTCGTGACGCACGGGCTGATACCGCCACCCGCCCTGTTGGTTCTGCGTGTTCACGATCAGGTCGACGGCCTTGGCCAACCGCTCACGGATCTCGGGCTTGAGCGACATGCCATACGTCTCGGCCAGGAAGAGCGTGGCGAAGCCGTGGCCGTACATCGGACCGTGGCTGCTCGAGCCGGGCACGTCGATGAAGCCGCTCTCCTGCGAGTTCTTCAAGATGAAATCGACACAACGGCTCACCTCGGTGCCATAGGGACCGCGGTCGGGCGTGCTGCCGGCCGACATGAAGGCCATACCCGCCAACCCGCAAACAGCCACATTGCGGCTGTAACCACCGCTGCCGAACGAGCCGTCCTCGTGCTGCTGCCGCACCAGGAATTGAAGGCCGCGGTCGATGGCTTTCTGGGTGTCGGGTGTGATCAGTTCCGCCGCGTCGGCCTCGATCGTCGTCTCGTCCAGCCGCTCGGCGGCGAACGAAACGTGGGCGGCCGACAGCGCCCAGGCGAACAGGAAGGGGCCGGAGGCCACATAGCGGCAGGCGGTGCGCACCCGAGCTTTCGTCATTTCTTCTCCTTCCGCCCCCCGACCAGCGAACGATAGTACTGAGAGATCTCGGTTTCGTACTTCGGCAGAAACTCTTCGTTGGCCGATTGCTCCATCTGCTGGCGTAGATGGGCCGGCAGGTGCCCCCAAACGTCCTTCAGCATCTCTTGGAGCCGGGCCACATCGACCTTGGCCGTCTCGCGCTCTTTGACGTTGGGCGAACTCTCGCGGGCCGGTTTCTCTGCGGGCTGGTCGCCCGGCTTGATCGCCGGCTTCGACTGCGACGTCTGCTGCTTCTGCGACCCGGAGGACGACGGGTTCTTGCACTGACTGCACTGCTGTTCGAGTTGCGCGATCAGTTTGGCCAGATCGTCGGAGATCTCTTCTTGCAGTCGCTGGGTCTTCTGATCGCTATGCGCCTCGGCGATGCGACGTTCGACCTGCTTCATCCGCGCATTGAGCCGCACGAGCGGATTCTCGTCCGCCGGATTGTTACCCAGCGAGACGTCTTCGCCTTCCAGGCCTTCGAGCAGTTCGTCATCGAGGGTCTTCTTCGGCGTTTCGGTGGGATGGGTCTCATCCGCGGACGGCGGCTGGACCTTCTTGGCCGACTTTTGTGCGGCAGGTTGTTGCGGGGCGGGCGGTTTCTTCGCGGCCGGTTTCGGCAATCCCGCGTCGAGGTCTTCCAAGAGCGCCTCGTCGAGCGATTTTTGTTGCGCATCACGGTTACCGGGCGGAGCGCCGAAGGCCATCGTCGAGAACGCGAGGAGGACCGATCCGCAGCCGGCGCACACGAACTCGCGCCAGCGAATACCGCAGGAGATGACCGGCATGTCGTGATTCCTGTGCAAAAGAAGTTCCGTTGTTTCGCAGTTCTGCTGGAGTCTATCCAAAACTCGCAAAAAGGTCGGATACCTCGTCTACTCTTGGGACTCCACGTTTTCCATATCTGTTTGGTGCTGTTGATCGCCGTCCGCTTCACCCGATCCGGCGAGTTCGAGAACCAGCTTGGCGATCAGGCCTTGCTGTTCGCTCAACTCCCGATATTCCGTCTGCGCCTCGGGCGGCAGTTCCGTCGCGCCGTGGTAGGCGTCTTCGAGAGCGGCGGTGCGCCCGTTCACGTCGTCCTGCATCCACTTTAGCAATTTCATCTCGGCCAGCACCTTGGCAGCATCGGCCGGGTTGGCGTTCTGTTGTCCCTGTTGGTCTCCCTGGGCGGCGTTTTCCTGAGGTTGTTGCTCGGCTTGACCCTTCGCCGGCGGCCGCAGGGCGTCCGAAGCGTGCGCGACGAGGTCGATCGCTCGCTGTTCGGCCCGCTGGGTCGGTTCGCCCGTCTCGTGCTCGCCGAGCAACGTCGCCGCCCGCTGCATCTGCAAGGCGGCCTGCACGAACGCCAGCCGAAAGACGGGAGTTCCGTCGAGCTTCTTGGCGAGCGAGGTTGTGTCCTGCTCCAGCGACTGTTGCCGCTTTCCCAGGTCGCCGAGGCTGACGGCCTGGGCCCGCGTCAGCTCGCCTTGCGAACGTTCGACATCGGCGTAATGCCGCGTTTCGTCGAGCAATCTTTGCTGGCCGTCGACGATCGCCTTGAGTTCGTCTTCGAGCCGCGCCATCTGTTCTTGGGCCAGATCGGCCTCGGCCTGCGCGACGCGTTGCGCCAACTCCTGTTCGGCCTGCTCCAAATCGCGGTCGGCCTCGCCGGCCTCCTTCGCCGCTTCGTCGGGCTGGTTCTGCTGACCCTGCTCACCGGCCCGGTTCATCTTGGCTCCGCCCTGTGCGGCCTTCTGCCCGGCCCGCTCGGCTTGCAAACGTTCCAGCAAACGGGCCATGCGGTCGGTGTCCGCGGCCGTCTCTTGCTGGTCGCGCGTCAGACGCTCGAGCTGGCGCCGCTGGGCCGCTTCGTTGGTTTCCTCGGCCGCCGCTTGCCATTTCTTCTGCAAGCCTTGCTGTTCTTGCCGCAGCGTGCCGAGTCGTTCCTGTGCCTCGCGCAGTTTCTTCACCAGCCGACCGAGCTCGCGTTCCCGCCGATTGGCCAAGATATCGAGCATCTCCTGCAACCCTTCGTCGGCCCGCCGCTCCGCGTCCAGCGCCTGACCGAACTTATTGGCGGCGATGCCGCGGCCGGCCTCGTGCATGAGTCGCGCCAGGGCCGCTTCGCGCGCCTGGGCGAGCGCGTCGGCCACGCTGCCCGCGGAGAGCGGATCGCGGGCCGCCGCACCCTCGGCGGTGCGTTGCATACGCTGTTGGATCTTGTCGAACTGCCGCGCCAGATCGAGTTCACGTGCGGCGAGCTTCTCCAAGTCGGCTCGCTCCTGAGGAGTGAGCGTCCCCAATTCCTTTGTAAGGGTGCGTCGCGCCAGTTCGGCCGAATCGCGCTCGATCTCTTGCTGCTGCCGCCGGAGCGTGGAAATCTCGCGATGGAAGCGGCGGTAATTGTCCGATTCGGCGAGCGAAGCCGTCAGCCTTTCCAGGGTGGCGATCACTTCGTCTTGATGGCGGCCCACGGTCGCCAGCGGACCGGCCGCCGAGCTTGGGCGGTCGGTCGGTGCCGGAACGTTCTGCGCGCCCTCCGACGCGTCGTCTCGCGCGTCCTCCTGCGCCGCCTTGAGCGCCGCAGTCAACGCGCCTTCGAGGGGGGGCAACTCGTCGCGACCGAGGCGGTCGACCTCGTCGAAGACCTGTTGCATCTGGCGTTCGACGTCGGGGCTGTCGACCTCGTTGTTCCGGAGGTCGTCGAGCAGCAGGCCGATCTGGCCCAACACGCCCTCGCTGGGGCTGACCAGTCCGCGCTCGATCTGACGTTGGATCAGTTCCGCCCCCTGCAAATGGTCGTGGTCATGTTTTTTGAGGCGGCCGACCTTGTCGAGCTGAATCTTGGCACCGGAGACGAGCGACTGCGAATCGCGCTCGAGCTTGAGGAGTCGCGCCAGTTCCGCCACGATCGTGCTTTGCCGTTCGGCCAGACGCTCGCGCAGTTCGTCGACGGAGATGATCGTCAGTCGGTGCGGGTCGCTCTGGCCGCGGTGCGGATGGTAATCATCGGCCGTCGCATAGAGCGTGAGTTGCGTGGCCGGCTTCAGCCCGAGCGGCCCCAGATCGAGCAGGTATTCGCATTCCCGCGACTCGCCTCCGCCCGACTCGGCCTCGCCCGCTTTGCCGGCCGAAGCCTGCCCCGGCGTCGCTTTGCCGTCGGCCTGCGGCGGACCTCGATAGATCTCGATCTCGGTTTCTTCTTCGTCCGAGCGGTCGCTGCGCGACATGTGCAGCGCCACTCGCGCGAGCGCCAGGTCGTCCTTCGCCGTCACGTGCACCGGCACGTTGGCCGTCGGCGTGGCAAAGCCGCTGGCGGGAGGCCGAACGATGCTCACCGTCGGCGTGAAATCTTCGACGGCGCGGATCTCGTAGCGCACCTGGTCGCCGCTGGAAAAACCTTCGGTGTCGACCAGCTCGATCCAATAAGCGCCCGAGCGTTCGACGGCGAACCCGGGCCCGTCGTCGTCGTCATCGAATGCAAAGCTGCGGCCCTCGTCGCTCAGCCGGGCTTCGACGGGCGGCTGTTCGTCGACATGCACGCGCACCGCGCTGGCCGGTTTGCTCAGACGCCCCGCCAGGGCGACCCGCGTGCCGACGAGGGCCCGGATATGCGGCTCGGCGGACGCCGACGGCCAACCCGTGTAGGGCGGATAATGGAGCGTGACGGTCAGATCGTCGATGAGCGGCGGCTCGACGACCTCGAGGTCGATCCACGGCATAGCATGATCGTCACCGCCCACCGCACGGTAGGAGAACGGGCGGGTCACTTGTTCCTTGCGGGCGACAACGGCGTCGTTCACATGCCGCATCCGCTCGCTCGTTTCGCTGCCCGGCGCCGCATCGGCGAACCGATATTGGATGTGGACCTCGTCGGGCAGCCGAGCGCCTCGAGCATCCCGGAGTTCGACTTCGAAGGTCTGGCCGGCCACCAACCGCTGCGGCGGATGGTCGAATGCCAGATAGTTCTGCCTGGGCCATTGTGTATCGCCCCAGGGACAGACGAGGCGCACGAAGGCCGTTTGCGCGGCGGACCGGTCCAACACCACGACCGCCAGCAACAGGGCGAGCGGTATGGCAACCAAGCGCATCGACCGTTGCGCGGCGCGTGGGTCGATGGCCGATTCGAGGTTTAACCGCTCGACCTCGGCCGTCGCTTGGGCGATGACGGTGCGCCGCATCGCGGCCGAGCCGGCCAGCACATCGTCCTCGGGCTGGCGGAGGAAACGCAAGGCGCTCGCCAAGCGGTCGGCCAGGATCGGCAGGCGCCGTTCTAGCTGCCAGGCCAGTTCGGCGTCGTTCAAGCGGGCTTCGAGCGCCGGCCAGACGAGGCGATAGAACATCCAGCCGGCGACCACCGCCAGGGCGAGCGACGACATCCAACGAATACCGCGGTCATCGAACCGCACCAGATAATCGGCCGTACCGAGTCCCACGCCGGCGGCCAGTGTCGCGGTGACCAGGCGCCCGACGCCCTCGACGACGAGCAAGCGACGCACACGCCGTCGCACGGCCGCCATTTTTTGCTCGAGCACATGAGGCATGTTGGTTTGCGCCGATTCGCCGCCATCCGCCGGGAAGAGTTCGCGAAAGGACGGTCGATGAACCCGTATTCTCGCGAGCCGTAGCGGCTGGCCGCCATAGTTGATTATCCCCCGCCCGCTCACTTTGGCCAAGCCCGGCCGGCCGCTATCGCCCGATCACGGAACGCCGAAGACGCGTTCGACGTTGCCGCGCAAGACCTGGCGGCCGAGTTCGAGAGCCCGATCTTCCGTCCATCCACGGTCGACGACGAACCGCTCGGCCAGGATCTTGGCCAAGATGCGCTTGTACATCGCGAATTTCGGCAGGGCGAATTCGAGTTTGTACATATCGCTGTAGTAGCCGATCTGCTTGGTGGCCGGCACCGCTTCCAAGCGGGCGGCCGCGTCGTGCTCGATGAACGCCGGCGTGTTCGAATACCACCAGTGGCCGTTGGTCACCACGTTGGGAAAGATCCAACTGTAGCTCGTCAATTCCTGGTTGGTGACGCTGGCCAACACGGAAATGGGAAAGGTTACCTGCGGGAAAGCATTGAACAGCTCGCGGTACTGGATCAGCGACACGCGACTGTCGTACAGGTCCTGTCCCTGGAAGACACCACCAGCATAGACAGCCCGGTTGACACCGATCATGAGGTCGAAGGGGAGCCGCATCTCGGCGCAGAATTCGGCGAGCGTCCAGAAAACGAAGTTGGCGAGCACTCGTTTTGTCTGGGCCTCGGCCGCGGGCCCATCGCGCAGCACCGCCGCTAGTGCGCCCTCGGCATCGTGTGGCTCGATCTTCGCCGGTGCGAAGTCCGGCGGCAAGGAAATGGCGCAGGCCTTGGCCCCGTGCGCCCGGAAATGCTCGAATAGACGGCCGATGGCCTGACGCAGAGCGCTGATGTTGCGGAAGGATTGCCCGCTGGCCCGCTCGAGCCGGTCCTGCACTTCGCGCTTCGCGAGATGGAACACCAGATCGTCGGTCCGCAAGCAGGGGATGTATCGCCGCGTGTCGAAACCTTCGAGCGGGTCGTCGAAATCGTTGGTGAGGAACACGGCCTCCAGCCGGCTGCGAGCCAGCACCTGCTCGGCCCAGTCGGGCGACGACATCTGCGCCTCGGCCGCATCGTAGACGGCTTCGCAGTTGTCGGGCGTGAGCCGCTCGGCATCGATGTGCAAGAGCTTCTGCACCATCTCGATGAGCCAACTGTACTGGATGGTGTTCTCCAGCGGCCCGAGCGCCGCGACCAATCGCCGCACCTTTTCCCGCGGCTCGGGCGGCTGTGCGGCCATCCCCGCCCCTTCGATCGCCTCCTTCGGCAGTCCGGCGGAGTGGGCCAACTCGGTGTAATAGTGATAGCCGAGGATATCGGCCAGCGTGCGGGCCGCCGGCGCATGTGGATTGATGTGCGTATGTGGGTCGATGAGCACAAGCTCATCGAGCTCGTGGAACAGACGTTGGCGGAGGGCCTGAGACATCAAGCGAGATTGTAAGCCAGCCGCGCAGGCTTGCAACCTGGACCGGCGGTTCGTGGAGCACCCGACAAAACCGGACCGAGCTTCGAAAAATCGGCGTTCTACAGCCGATTTTTCCCCGTGGCGCTCCGGCTTTCCGGGTTTTGTCAGCCACTCTTCGGGTGGACATCGCCCACGATGAATTATCGAACGGTTCGCTGCGAGACCGGGGAAGGTCGAAACAAGGTCAATCTCTCTTCCGTGATTGAGCGTTTCGGCGCACAATGGGCGGCCGTCTATATCAATCTAGCGGGTTGGCCTTCGACAAGGATGTCCAGGCACATGACACGGATGTTCGCCGCGCCGCGGCCGATTTGTTCTTCCCTTGTGCTCATCGCGGTTCTTTCCGCCACCCCCTGGGCGCCAGCGGCGGAGCAATCCGACGGGAACCTCGAACCGCCCCCCGGCCGTCCGGTGCAGGTCACACTCAGCATCGATCTGTTGGAAGTCTCGCAGATTCAGGATCACGACGAGAAATTCGAAGTCGAGTTCTATCTCTATCTGACCTGGAAGGATCCGCGGCTGGCGTTCGATGCGCGCCGAGCGGGTCATCAAAAGCGCCTTGTGCCGATCGACCAGCTCTGGGTACCGGAACCCGAGTTGATGGACGACCTGGAGGTCGAGGTGCAGGAAGGTCACAACGCGCACGTCCGGGCCGACGGCTCGGTGCTCTGGCGACGATATTACCGCGGCACGATTTCGAGCAATTTCGACCTGCACGAATTTCCCTTCGATGCCCACCGGCTCGAACTGCGTATCGAGTCGACTGCGGACGAGACCGGTGACATGGTCTTCGTCGCCGGCGATTGCGGCCTGTGCGAAGAGAGCGGCCCGGAGGCGATCCACACCGTGCCGCACGGTTGGCGGTTGGTGGGCCTGACGACGCAGGTCAACGAGGCGAAATATCCGCGGTTGGGAGAGACCTATTCGCGGTTTACCTTCCGCATTGAGGTGAAGCGCGATCCGCATTTCTATTGGTGGGCGATCGTGCTGCCGCTGCTGCCCATCGTCGCGACGAGTTGGTCGGTCTTCTGGATGGATCCCAAGGAGTTCAGCTCACAGGTGGGCGTGGGCGTGACGGCCATGCTGACCGTGGTCGCCTACCGCATCACGATCGACTCGAGTTTGCCGCCGCTGAGTTATATGACGCGCATGGATTATTTCCTGTTGGTCTGCCAGGTGTGGGTCTTCGCGGCGTTCTTGCTGTCGATCGTGGTACACGTCTGCCACGTGCAAGGATCGGAGTTGATGACCGGGATGGATTATCGCATCAGCCAATACTGCCGTTGGCTGCCGCCGCTGGCACTGCTGGCCACATGCGTGTTGTTGGCATGGCTGCGGCCCGGCGTGGCCATGAGCGTTCTCGGGTGCGCCTTAGGCGTGCTCGTACTGGCCTGCCGTCCGACGCCCGCCCGGGTCGTCCGTTGGCTGCGCATCGCCCTCTTTCCCGAGCACTCGCTCGACGCCGTCGCGGCCGATATCGAGGCCGCCGAGGTCCCGCGGCGCCGGGCCGCCTGACCGGCCCACGGCGCGGTCATTCTTTCTTTGTCGCCTGCTCCTTCTATGCCGGCTATGCCCCGGACGAGCGTCGTGCTGAACGACGAGCGCCGGCTCTGCCGAACCTAAGTGAGCGATCGGAAATGTGGCCGCGCCGCGGCGGCCGAACCGTATTCCTCCAGCGGAGCCGACATGCGCGTCTTGATTGCCGATTTCGATCTCTTCCGCAGCGTCGGTGGTGGGCAGACCTTCTACCGCGCCATCATCGAAAAGAATCCCCAGATCGAATTCTTTTACCTGATCGTCAAGGAAGCCGAGGATGCGGTCCGTCCGGCGAACGCGCACGCTATCCGTTACGAGGAAGAATATCTCGATCGTTACTGGACGCATTATTGCGATATCTTGCCACCTCGCTGGTGCCTGCCGGCGTTCCTGATGGCGAGCAACGTGGCCTGGTCGGTGCGCGGCCGCGAGTTTGATGTGGTCGACCTGCCCGACTACTTGCAGTGCGGCTACTTCCTGCCCGCGGCGCTCGAACATCACCAGGCCCGTGTGGGGCGCCTCGCGCTGTCGATGCACGGGGTCATTTCCACCACCGTCAGCCTGAATTGGGACGGGCGGGGACTGTTGCCGCGGGCTCTCGTCCTGGAAGAGGAGATGCAGTATCGCTCGGTCGACGTGCGCTATGGATTAAGCACCACCTACCTCGACGAATGGCGAGCGCGCTTCGACCTGCCGTCGGAGTATCTCAGCCCGCTGCGGTTCATCGATCGCGGGCCCATCGACCGCGCGGATGCCGGCAACGGGTCGCCCGACCTGAACTTCATCGGCCGGACGGAGAAACGAAAAGGGCCCGACCTGTTCGCCGAGATAGTCTGGTGGTTGTCGCCCCAGCTCTACGGACGCGCCCGCATCATCGGACCGCCCAGCCACGATCCCCGTGGAGTGAGTTCGGAGGTTTACCTGGACGGGATATTGCGCAACCGGCCGCTAGCCAAGCCGATCGAATTACAGCCGCCGGCCGGACGCGACGAACTGGCCAGACTCTTCGCCGGGCGGAGCGTGACGGTCGTCCCCTCGCGTTACGACACGTTCAACCTGGTGGCGGTCGAATCGCTGTTCGCCGGCTGTCCCACGGCCATCGGCAGCGGCGCCGGTGTCTGCCGCTTCCTCGATGAGGTGTTTCCGGGCGTGCCGTACATAAGGATCGACATGGAGTCGCCGCTGGCGAGCGTGTCGCACATCGGTCGCCTGTTGTCGGATTACGACGCCCAACGCGACCGGCTGGCTGCCTCACTGGCGAAGGCGGCGCCGGCACCCGTCGGCCCGTCGTTGATGGAGATCTATTCGGGCTCGACGGCACTCGACAAACCTGTGCGGCGCGAAGCGAACGCCTGGTACACGCGCATGATGGCGCACCGTGCGCAGCCGCAGGGCAACGTGCGGCAGACCAAGGAGTCGATGAGGCGGCTGGTGCGCAAACATACCACGCCCGAGTTCCGCGCCCGGCTGAAGGCCTGCGGCCCGCGACAGTTGGCCGCCGCCGGCAAACAGGCCGTCAAACGAACGCTCGTGGCGGCCGGATGGCGCAAGAGCCTCGAGAAGCGCGCGGAGGAAGACCGGGCCGCATTTTTCGCCCACCGCTATCATGGCATCGCTTGGATGCCGGAACGGTCGGCCGAAGATTTGCAGCAGAAGTGGTGGCAATGCTCCAATCTCATCGCCGAGTTGCGCATCGACCGCATCCGGTTGTGGCGAGAGTTGGCCCGCATCGAAAGCCTGCGCGGCAACGATCTGGTGGCCGTGGCCTACCGTCTGCGCGCCATGCGCCTGGCCGGCGAAGACCGTCACTTCGACCTGCCGGACGTCATGGCAACGCTTATCCGCCGCGGCTATCCGCGCGAGGCGGCGACGGCCGACGCCATGTTCGGCGGCCATGCCGATACGGTGGCCCGCTGTCGCGAGTTGCTCGACCGCAGCTTGCACGACTTGCGCCGGACGCACGACGAAGAATATGAATTCGTCGACGACCGGCGCGAGACGCGTCCGTACCGCGCGTCGGTGATCGTTTCGCTCTACAACGCGGCCGACAAGCTGCCGCGTTTTCTCGACACGCTCGGCTTGCAGACATTGCTGGTTGCCGGCCAGGCCGAAGTCGTGCTCGTCGATAGCGGTTCGCCGCAGGACGAATACGGCGTGTTTCGGCAATGGGCGGAGCGCCAAGCCGTGCCGGTCGTCTATGCCCGGTCTGCCGAACGCGAGACGATCCAACATGCCTGGAACCGTGGCATCGCCTTGGCGCGTGGCCGGTATCTCAGTTTCCTAGGGGTCGATGAGACGCTGCTCCCCTCGGCCCTCGAAGTTCTGGCCGGCGAGCTCGACGCACACCCGGACATCGACTGGGTGCAAGCCAACAGCCTGGTGACGAACGTCGACGAGCGCGGCCACTGGGCGAACGACATCATGACATACGACCGCACGGGCTACTCGCAACGGCTCGTCGGTCTCGATAGCTGCTACCTGGCCTACGTCGGCTCGATGTACCGCCGCGATCTGCACCAGCGGCTGGGCTATTATGATCCGAGCTTCACCGGTGCCGGCGACACGGAGTTCAAGAACCGCGTGCTTCCGTTCATCAAGTCGAAGCACGTTCCGCAGACATTGGGCATCTTCTGGAACTATCCCGACGGCCAGACGACATGCAGCCCTCGCGCCGAGATCGAAGACCTGCGGGCATGGTACCTGCATCGCACGTTGGCGGGCATCGGTTACGCGTTGCAAACGGCCGACGCCGATGAAGCGGGGCGGCGGTTGTGGGCCGCGCTGGCCTATCGCAAGTCGTACTGCGGGCATACCAGCAGTGACTTGGAGTATGCGGCCAACATCGCTCGTCACATGGAGGCGACCTGGCCGGCACACGGCACGCTACCGCTGCACGCGGGCATCGACCGTCTGCTGCGAACCTACCGAGAGTTGGACGATCTACCGCACCTGAGCGCCGCATCGATCTCGCAGGCGCTTGAGCACACGCGGCTGGTCGCCAACGAAATCGGCGACGAGCATCGCTTCTTGACGCAGCAGGCGCTCCCCGGCGCCTACGACGTGTTCCATGACAACCGCCACGAACAGCACCAGAATGTTTGGCAGACCAAGCAGGCGGCCGAAACAGACCCCGGACCGTTCTTGACCGGCCGGGCAGCCTAGCACGTCCGTTCACCAACGTGCGTATAATAGGCCTCAAGCTCCGCCGTGAGGCCAGGCCCTGCGGAAACGCCCTGCCGTCACGACGGCGCGTGATGGCCGCTATGTGGCTGCTCTACCGCCGTCATCGAGTAGCTGGACGGTATAAGCGCCGTCCGAAAGTTGCTTCCAAGCATGGCAACCTCTATGCTGTCGGGGCTGCGCGGTCCAATGAGGAAGCCATCCAGTGCTCGACGAGTATACGGCAGCTATGTAGCGGCTTACCGCTTGGAGAACTGCGTGCCGCGGCGGGCACCGCGGAGACCGTACTTCTTGCGCTCCTTCATGCGGCTGTCGCGCGTCAGCAGGCTGTTGGCACGCAAGATCGGCTCGAGCGTCGGATCGAAGATCTTCAATGCGCGGGCGATACCCATCTTGCAGGCGCCGGCCTGGCCGGTGGGGCCGCCACCGCTGACGGTGACCGAGACGTCGACCGACTTCTCCCGCTCGGTCTTTGTCAGACAGACGAGCACGTCGCGCCGCTCATGCTCGTTGACGAAGTAGTGCTCGAGGTCGCGACCATTGATGGTGATCTTGCCCTCCCCCGCGCGGATGCGCACGCGAGCGACCGACGTTTTGCGTCGACCCGTACCCAGGGCCTCGGAAGCGGAACGTGCGGCGGGCTGTTCGCCAATCGACATGGAGACTCGACCTCTGTGTTAGTTGCTGCTTGTCTGAGAGCTTGTTCGAAAATCGCCCAATCCGCCGGGGCGGCGGCCGGAGCTTACTTGATCCCCAGTTCTTTGGCTTCGGGCATCTGGGCCTGGTGCGGATGCTCGTCGCCGACGTAGACCTTGAGCTTGCTCAACATCGTCACCGACAACTTGTTCTTGGGGAGCATGCGCCGTACGGCGTCGGTAAGGATCTTCTCGGGCTTGTGTTCGCGGCGCTCGGCGGCGGTCTCGCTACGGAGGCGCGTGTAGCCCGTGTACCAGGTGTAGCGTTTCTGGTTCCACTTCTTGCCAGAGAAGGCGACCTTCTCGGCGTTGATGACGACCACGAAGTCGCCCGTGTCGACGTGCGGCGTGTAGGTGGGCCGATGCTTGCCCATCAAGATCGTGGCGATGTCGGAGGCGAGGCGGCCGACGACCTTGTCCGTGGCGTCGACGAGCCACCACTGCTGCTCGACCTCGCCCGGCTTGGCCATGTAGGTTTTCATTTCGCGTTCACACTGACTATTGTCCGGAAATTTCGGAAACAGCCAATTTAGCGTCATTCAGCCGGTCCTTCAAGGCGTCTGCACGACGCATCCTGGGCCAAGGGTGCATAAGGGGAATTGCGCGCGGAGCAGGTCGCCCGGCGCGTGTCAATCGGAGAGTTAGCGTAATTTTTGGCGCTTCCACCGGAAGTTAGGTGGGCTGGGAAGTGCGAGGGACAAACTACCACACGCTGTTCCGGAG
>DASZTS010000065.1:0-37382 GCA_035547915.1 Pirellulales bacterium
CCCGCGAGACAGGTCGAGAGCATCAGGAATTCGCTACCGCACCCCGTGTCTGGATGGGATAGGCACGTTGTCCGCCGACCCCGGCGGGCGGCCGGGGCCGGCCGCCCATGTCCGACCCGCGCTGTGAGAAATGCGGGCTAGCGTATTGCTTCGATCTGCTGCGTTTTTATCGAGGATAGCAGGGGGCACGCCGGACTTCGCCAAAACGTCTTTGGGTAGGGCGGCCTGCTCGTCGAACTCGATCGCGAACGCGAAAGACAGATTCAAAGGCGACGCCGACCGAGCGCTTCCCCCGCCGCGGCTCATCGATGTGGCGAAAGGCGGTCCGGACAATCCGGACCAACGTGACCCGGGGAGGGCAACCGTTCGCGGGCCTACAAAAATCGTCGTCTTGCCCATTCGGTAGGCGCTTGTGGACGCTGCGCCGTCATATTTTCTTGGCGAGGCTCTACACCAACTCTTCGATCGGGCGGCCTTCGGCGAGGACGTTCAATGGACGCTCGGCGGCGTCGTAGAACGTGTGATGGATGTCGATGCCCAATACGTGGTACATCGTCGAGAGCAGGCAGCCCGGCGAGCAAGGGCGCGAGGTCGGGTATTCGGCCCGCGAGTCGGTCGTGCCGATGACCTGGCCCATCCGCAAGCCGCCACCGGCATAAACCACCGACATAGCGCCCGGCCAATGATCGCGGCCGGCGCCCGGGTTGATCCGCGGTGTGCGGCCGAATTCGCCCATGGCCATCACCAACACCTTTTGGGCGAGACCGCGGCGATGGATGTCGGTCACGAGCGCGGCCAGAGCGCGGTCGAAGGTCGGCAGCAGCCGCTTCTTCAGTTCGCCGAAATTGTTGCCGTGTGTGTCCCAGCCGCCGCCGGCCTGAATGGATACGAACGTCACGCCCGCTTCGACCAGGCGGCGGGCCAGCAGGCAGCTCTGGCCGAGGTCGTTGCGGCCGTATTCCTCACGCAGCTTGTCGTCCTCCTGCTTGATGTCGAACGCCTGCCGGGCCTTATCGCTGGTGACCAGGTCGAGCGCATCGGCATAGAACTTGTCGAGACCGGCGATCGAGCCCTGCGTGTCGAGGTCGCGGCGCAGGTCGTCGAGTCCGCCGAGCATTTCGTGCCGGCGGTGCAGTCGCTTTTCGTCGACCCGGCCCGGCAAACGCAGGTTGCGCACCTGGAAGTTGTCGGCGTTCGGATCGGCATCCGGCGTGAACGGGTTGTACGAGGCGCCGAGGTAGGCCGCCTTGGAGAAGGAGTGATTCCGCGGCAGCGTGACATAGGCCGGAATTCCCGCCGCGTTCGAGCCGCGCAGGCGCGAAGTCACGGAACCGCAGGAGGGGAAGATGTTGTCGTTCACTTCCAGCGTCGGCTGGTAACCGGTGAGCATCCACTGCGAGCCCATGCCGTGGCCGGCGTTGGTGTGCGTCCCCGAGCGGACGATCGACAGCTTGTCCATGATCTGCGATTGGAGCGGCAGGTGCTCGCTGATCTGGATGCCCGACACGTTCGTGTCGATGGGCTGGAACTCGCCACGGAATTCTGCCGGAGCCGACGGCTTCAAATCGTACATGTCGATATGGCTCGGGCCGCCGGCCTGCCAGATGAGGATCATGGCCGTATCCTTCACCGCCGCGCCGGCCGAACGGGCCTGCGCCCGCTGGCGTAGCAGTCCCGGCAGCGTCAGACCGCCCACGCCGAGTCCACCGACCTTGACGAACGTGCGCCGGGTCAGGCCGTCACAGAGGCGAAAGTTGCGTCCCAAGACGTCGAACATAGCAGAATCCTCCCGAAGGAACGTCGTGCCACGATCCTCAATGGTTAAACACAAATTCTTTCGAATTGACCAGCGTCCAGAGCAAGTCTTCCAACGCGGGGCGCGGGTCGGCTTCGCTGCTGACGAATGACAGCGCCTTGGCCCGTTCCGCGTCGCTGGGGAAGCGCGAAAAGGTACCCAGATACAACTCGTCGACGATCTCGGCCGGTGGTTTCTTGTCGGCCAGCAGCTTGGCGATCACCCCTTCCCCCGAGGCAACCTTCTGCTCGACTTCATCGGAATTCGACAACAGCAGCACCTGGCCGAGCGTCGCGCCCACCGACCGTTCGCACTCGCAGCCCGACACGCGGCGCGGCCGATCGAACGTGTCTAAGAAGTACGACCCGAAGCCCTCGTGCGGCAAGTCGATGGCGCGGGCGGTCGATGCCACGCGGTCGAAGCGAGTGCGCGTGCCGCACGCCTGGTCGACCCCGTCGAGCAGCACTTCGGCCATCAGCCGTCGCGCGTAGAATCGGGCGTAGTTCTGTCGGTCCTGCCGGTTGCCGTCGGTCGGCGCCGCGTCGAGCTGGTAGGCGCTCGTCGTCACGATGGTGCGGATGATGTGCTTCACGTCGAACTTGTGTTCGATGAAATCCTTCGCCAGGGCGTCGAGCAGTTCGGGATTCGAGGGCGGGTTGGTGTCGCGCATGTCGTCGACCGGATCGACCAGGCCCCGGCCGAAGAAATGCCCCCACATCCGATTGACGAGCGCCTTAGCGAAGAACGGATTGTTGGGCTCGGCCATCCAATCGACCAGCGCGTGCCGCGGATCCTGCTCGGGCGAAAGCTTGGCCGGCGGACCAGCCAGGAATTTGGGTTCGGGCGTTTGGCCGGTGAGCGGATTGCGCTCGCCGGTCGTCACGTTCGACGACGAAAAGTAGGGCGGGGGCTGTCCGAAGCTCTTACGGCCCAATCGCGTGAAGAAGCCGGCCAAACCGAAATAGTCATCCTGGCCCCAGCGCTCGTAGGGATGATGGTGGCAGCGGGCGCATTGCAGCCGGATGCCCAAGAAGACCTGTGCCGTGTCGGCCGTCGGCTGGTGAAGCTGATCGTCGCGCATCTGCCAGAACCAGTTGATGGCCGGGGCATCTTGCCATTCACCGGCCGCCGCCACGACCCCGCGGACGAATTCGTCGTAGGGCCGGTTGCGGGCGATCATCGACTTGATCCAGTCGTGGAACGCATAGGCCGCCTGATCGGAACCGGCCAGAAACGAGTTGCGCAGAATGCTGCTCCAGCGCAGGGCGAAGTAGGCCGGATAGTCGGGCGATGCGAGCAACCGGTCAACGAGCACCTCGCGCTTGTTCGGCGCGGTGTCGGTCAGGAAGGATCGGGTCTCGGTGACCGTCGGCAGGCGACCGCACAGATCGATCGTCACGCGCCTCAGAAAGGTGGCATCGTCGGCGCCCGGCGAGGGTGCCAGGCCGAGTTGCCGCCATTTGGCGAGCACGAGTGCGTCGATGTAATTGGCGATGGCGAATTCTCCGGCGCTCGCTTGCCGGTCGCCGTGTGGCACCTGGGCCCGAAACACAGCCACCTGCCCCATGTAACGGGCCATGACCGCCGCCTCGCCGGTCTGCGATCCGCAGTGCACCAATCCCCGCTCATCGACGGCCGCCACCAGGTCGAGGTTGCTGGCATACTGGGCCTGCCGAGTCACGTCGCGCCGGCTGCCGTCGGTATATTCGGCCAGGATGGCGAGTTGCTGCTCTTCGCCGGTGTGCAACACCCGCTGATCGGGCTCGACCACCAACCGCGAGATGACCGGTGCATCGGGTGCCGAGCCGGGCAGGCCCTGTTCGATCCAGCGCAAGAGCAACTGGTATGGCTCGCTGGCCGCCTCGATCCGCTCTCCGCCGCCGTGCGGAACCGCACCGGTGGCCTTGAGCAACAACAGGCTCTGCGCGGGTGAAGCGGGAAACACACGTCGGCCACGGGCCGAACGGACGATGGCATCGTAGTCGAAAGCCGGGTCGAAACCGAAGAGTGAGAGCTTGAACCCGTTCTGGCCACTGGCTTTACCGTGACAGCCCCCCGCATTGCAACCGTAGCGGGAAAGCAACGGCACGACGTCGTTGGCAAAGTCGATCCTCCGCCCGCCGACGTCGAAGGCTGCTACGGTCAGCGGTACGGCGACCTGCTCTGCACCGTGCCGAACGGTAATCTGCGTCTCGCCGGGGCCCACGGGGACGACATAGCCCCCTTCCTCGACGCGGGCGACGGCCGGGTTCGCCACCTGATAGACGGCCGCGTGCGTCACATCTCCGCCCGCCGCGCTGACCAACAACTGACGGCGGGCGAGCGAATCTTCCAGCATCACGCGGGGCGGATTGACCGCGAGCGATCCGGTTTCCGCGGCCATAGCCTGTGCAGCGGCGGCCAGGCCGAGAAGGCCGAACACGAACAACCAGTGCGCGCGATAGAAGACGTTTGCCCGAAACATCAAAAAAGCTTCTCCCCAGGGTGGGACAAACGGGCCGCAGGCGGGACTAAGGGGGCGGTGGGGCAATCGATCAACTGCCGTTGATGATATCAGGAAAGGGGGGTGGCGCCAACATTTGCGCCACCTGGCACCGTTTCCGAACACGTCGATCGGGGCGCGAGTTTTTCGCCACGCCGGGCCTGCGTCGCCTGCCGCCGGGGCGATTTGAGCAACCAAGAATGGTTACTGGTACCACGGCTCGCCCGCCACTTGCCAGGCGGCACTGGCGACACCCACGACAATGCACCACCAGGCCAGCGGCCAGAGGCGGCCCTCGCGCAACCAGCGCAGCAACAGCCCGAGCGCCGCCACCCCCACCACGAACGAGACGGCGGCGGCGGCCAACAACGAGCCGGCCTCGGCCGCCGTGAAAGGCGATTGAAGAAAGCCCTTCGTGCCCAGAACGACTGCCCCGCCGATGACCGGGATGGCCAGCATGAAGGAAAAAGAAGCCGCCGCTTCCCGACGCAGCCCGAGCATCAAGCCGGCGGCGATCGTCATTCCGCTTCGCGAGATACCGGGCAAGATGGCCACCGCCTGGGCCGCGCCGATCACGAGCGCTTGTGTGTAACTGATCTGGCCGTATTCGACCGTACCCTCGGCGCGGCGGCTGGCCAACAGCACGAGCAGGCCCGTGACCGGCAGCAGGCAGCTCCCCAACAACGGCTTTTCGAGCCACGATCGGCAGGCGTCGATCTCGTGCAGTGGCAGTCCGACGACGACCGCGGGCAAGGTGCCCACGATCAACTTGCCGATCATCTGGCGGTCGTCGGCCAGCAAACGGCCGATCCGCTGCCGGTAGACGACCAGGATGGAGACGAGCGTGCCGGCATGCAGCACGATCTCGGTTTCGAGCATGTCGGTCAGCCGTCCGCCACCGGCACGCTGCCAGATCTCGTTCGCCAACAGTAGGTGGCCGTCGGAACTGATCGGGAGGAATTCGGCAATGCCCTGCACGACGGCGAGCACGAACAAGTGAAGCAGATGGGAATCCATGACGTTCGGCAGATTTCTTTTAGTTAACGGCGTCAAAAAAACCGCGAAGGGCGGCCGGGTTTTCCTTGTCAGCCGGGGTGGTTTCTGGTCGGCACCGGCCCTTTAAGCAACCACGGGGCTTTGGCATAATACAAGGTTTACGACATATTTGCCCGGAGTACATTGATGTTCAAGAATCTGGATGCCAAGGCGCTGGGCCTGGCAGCGACCCAAAGCGAAACCATCGAGTTAGCGCTTTCATTCGGATTCCGCGGCATCGACCTGGACATCGCCGACTTCGCCGCCGAGGTCAAAACCTATGGACTCCCCAAGGCCAGGCGGCTGTTGGACAGTGCCAAGTTGAAGGTCGGTTCGTTCGTCTTGCCGATCGACTGGCAGCGCGAAGACGGATTCGAGGCCGATTTGAAAAAGCTCGCCGAGTTGGCGGGATTGGCCGCCTCGGTCGGGGCGCGCCGCGTGGTGACCGTCATCGAGCCGGCCAACGACGAGCGGCCCTACCACCAGAATTTCGAATTCATGGGCCGACGTTTGACCGAGTTGGGCAGCGCGCTCGAAGCGCACGGGCTGAAGCTGGGAGTCGGCTTCGATGCATCGGCCGCCAGCCGCCAAGGCAAAAGCTTCGAGTTCGTTCACGATCTCGATGCGATGCTGGTGTTGCTGAGCACGGTTCACGCCGCCAATGTCGGCCTATGGCTCGACGTGTGGCAGGTGTGGGCTTGCGGGGCCTCGCTCGACGAGGTGCGAAGGAAACTGCCGCGCGGGCAAGTCGTGGCCGTCACCTTGTCCGACGCCGAGGAAGGCCCGCCGGAGTCGGCCGATCCGGCGACGCGACGTTTGCCGGGCGAGACGGGTGTGATCGAGACGGCTCCCCTGCTGGCGACCCTGGCCGAAGCGGGTTACGACGGCCCGGTCACGCCGACCCCCGGCCCCAACCAAGTCGCGTCCATGCGCCGCGACCAGTTGGTGAAGCTGGCGGGCGAGAAACTGGACGCGATATGGAAAGCGGCCGGCCTAGGCCCTTCCGGAAAGATTTCGGCTTCGGCCGGCCGCTGATCCAGGCACCTGCTTCCTCGTGTTTCTTGGGGCCGACCTCGGGTCGAGCCCGGCGTGCGGGCGGGTCACACACAGCAAAACGTGTCGGCCACGACTTGGACGAGCATGGTGTCGTCGGGCGCCGCCTCCGCCGTTTGGCGCTCGACGTCGAACTCGCCGATCATGCGGGCACACAACTCCTGAGTCAGTTGGACCGCGCGATAGGCCAGCAGTTCTGGATCGAATGCCGATGCCGTGCCCACTTCTTGCCGACGCAGCCAGCGGCGGACGATGACTTCGACCAGCGGCGGCACGTGCCGCTCGAACTCTTGCCGCGCCTGCTCGTCGCCCGCTGCGACGCGCCTGCACAGGTCGCGGAGACTCGCCTGGTCGATCGTCATACATGAGTCCTTTCAAACCGTGGTGACATCCTGACGAACTCCGCATCAGAACATGAACATGTAGAACGCCTGATTGCTTGATTGATTCCAGGCGTCGGTGGCGACTGCGAATTCGCTGCCCATGGGGTTGTTCGAATTCAGAGAGACCGTGACGGAAAAGTAGCCCGCGCTGTTGGGCGTAGCGGTGGCCGATCCGAGGCCACTGAGCTGAACACTGTCGTCACTGACGTTCGGGCCTGTCACGGTGCCCGAGAATTGCCACTCACCGTTTCCCACTTCCGTCGCATTCAAGCTCTGGATCTGGGGTGTCATGACCATCAGCATCGCGTTCACAGTAAACGACGAGACCCCCCACACATCGGTGGCCACGGCGCTCACGCTGCCGAGTGCCGCGGCGGTCGTCTGTAAGTTGAAACAGCCGCTGGAGTCGGTCGTCGCCGAGTTCGCCGCCAGTCCTACCGTGCCCGAGAACTTGACCGTCAGATCGTTCATGCAGCCGGCTTCGACGGTGCCCGATATGTCAACCTGCTTTCCCACTCCGGTCGGCACGATCGTCAGGCTTTCGATGTTGGGTGCCGAATCCTGAATGCTCGTCTCTGCCTGGCAACAGTCGCCGTTGTTGTCGCTGACCATGGCGGTGACGGTTCCCAGGCTGGTGGCGGCCCCCGTATAGCTGAAATTCCCCGAGCCATCGGTACTGAGATTGGCACTGACCGGGCCGCTCAACACCACCTGGCAGCCCGCCTGGGCCCCCATGACGTTCCCTTGCACGGTTACGTCCTGACCGCTGCCGGTAGCAGCAGACAACCAGACGCCCATCGCGGAAGGGCAGCTCCGCGCTTCGAGAGACTCAACCCGGAACCGTTGCGAGGCGCGGCGAGCAGGCGAACTTTTTTGTTTCCGCGACCCTTTTCCGAAAAACGAAAACATTCCACGACCTTCCTTCTAAGGCTTGGTGTATCAATGGGTTGCCATTCCAGGACAAAGAGAGGCCACGTCTCGCGCACGATCGGCGCGCAAGCGACCACCGACTACTCACACGGACGGAAATTGACCCGAGAGCGGTCAGAAACAGCGCCGGCTTTGCAGGCTCACGGCGATTACACGGTCCCTCTACCTAAACAGTCGCCAACGGCCCGGGAAAGAGGACACGGATTCGGAAATAAATTCCTGCGGGGGGTGGCGACCGCGGAAGGCAAGCCCTTGCCCCGCCCACCAGGAACACGCCTAAACTCACTGCTCCTCAGACTCAGTGGCCAGTTTCATTGACACCGGCGGAGGCGGCAGCGTTCCTTCGCCGGCAGGAACGCGCTCGCATTGATCGACTTCGCAATGCCGAATTGCCCACTTCCCGAGCACTTCAATAAAATCGACTGATTTATACGGTTCCTGTTTGACCCGGCGCCAAATAGTATCACTACCCTCCTGCGGGTAGTGGGACAAAGGTTTCAGCCACTACCCTCCCGCGACTTGCGATGTAACGCCGACCATCTCGGGTTAGAATTGATAGACGGAACGTTGGTCTGGCCCGGGCACCGGCGGAATAGGCCGTGATTCGTCCGAACCTTCACGCGGTCTGGCGCTATCGCCCGCGCATTCTGACGCTGATCGTGTTCTTCGTCGCGGCGGCGACGATCGTGCTGGCCAACCTCTCATACGACGAGGCTTCGGTCGCGACCGAGCAGGGGTGGGTGCCAACCATTTCTTACCGGTCCTACGGCTGGCCGATCATCTGGCACCGGGTCGTTCTCAGTTTCGTCTTCGCGGGCATGGGCGGCTACTATTCCGGCGTTGGCTGGTATTACAGTGCCCCGCGGCTGGTGGCAAATCTCCTTGTCTGGCTGATGCTGCTGACCGCTTCGTCGGGGGCGTGTGAGTGGCTGTTGCGGCGTTATCGTCCGCGGTTGCGCTGGAACATGTCGTCGACGGTCGCCGCCACCGGGCGAACCCCCACATCGTCATCGATACGGACCGCATACCGACCTTCGGGCGATTATCGGACGACACTCCGAACCTTGGTCCTGACGCGGCTCCTGAGCGCCCGTCATCCTGGCTGCCTGGAGGCGATCTTAAGTGGATCACGCCGCTGGAGCTGGCGGACTTCAAAAAACGAGGAGGCCGCGCGAGTTTTTACGGTGCAACGTGGCCCGGCCGTCAGGTTGAGAAACTGATCAGCGCCGAATTCGATGCGTCGCGCGGCGAGAGTGAGGAGCGGACGAAGTAGTCATGACGAGGAAGACAACTTTTTTGGTTGGCCGCCCCCACCTAACCTCTCCCGGAGGGGCCCGGAGGGGGAGGGATTGTTATGGTTGCTACGCCGAAGCAATGGGAGTAGCCGTCGTCGTCGGTGACGAAGAACTCGGTCTGGCCGTAGTCGCGATCCTCGATTTCCGAAACCGAGTAGCCGAGCCGCACAAGACGCTCGCGGAGCGCCTCGATGTCGCGCGGGGCCCAATAGAGCCGTATACCTTGATAATTCTCGGGCTTGATCGGGGTACCGGCCCGTTGATTGAGCCAGAAATACAGTCGGTCGTTATGGACCATGCAGCCGACAAGTCGACCGTCTTGGCGGATGGCACGATCCATGGTCAGTCCGAGTCCATCGATCCAGAAACGGAGACTCTTCTCCAGATCGGCACTGGGTATCACGGGAATGCACGAGTCGATCATCGATTTCGCCTCAGAGACCGTTGTAGAACCGTCCAAAGGTGCGCGCGAGCATGATCGCCATTCCCAGGCCGCCCACTCCCGCGATGAGGATGTGACGCCACGAGCGGAACGCGAAATTGCCGACACGTGCAAGGAGCAGGTACGGGAAGACGAAGTTCGCCGCGCCCCAGAGCACATTGACCAAGGCCGACGATAAGCCTTCGCCCGGCGGTGTGGCGAACGGGCTCTGAAACGGGTGTCCGCTGACGCCCGCTACAAAGTGAGGGATCGCGTTTACAAGGAATGCCCCGCCGAAGAAGTAACTGATGACGTAGTACCAGCGCATGCGTAGTTCCCTTCCAACGCGGCAGGGCCGCGCGCGTGCCAGGTTATTTGGGATTGCCTTCCTGCGCTGAGAGTTTATCGCAGAACCGGTGTCGCGATAGGGGCGGCTCGTCAACAGCTTTTCGGATCGGCTCCAAATCCGTGCGCCTATTTCGGATGACCGATCGCCGCGAACTTCGCGTGACGCTGTGAAGGGATGCGCCGAGCGATCACATTCGGAGCCGCCCGCGCCACGCCTCCGGCAAAATCGAAAGGGCCGTGTCAAGAATCGGTCCCATAACGCTCGCCACCCCCGCGTAGGTCAGCACGGTGATGGGAGTCATAGTGAGCACATACCAAACCATCTCGAGGCGAGCGAAATCCACGCCGGGTACGGCGCCCGATGCTTCGCGGAAAGAGTTGATCGACGACCATAAACCGTCGCAGAAGCCCAACAAGCCGGCGCAGCAGATGCCGATGGAGAATGCTCGCTCTCGGGGTGTTCCATGCCGCAATCGCTTCCAGACCACACTGCGCGCTAGGAAAAAAAGCGCAGCCAGAATGAACAGGCTATCAAGGCCGGGAACCTCGATCGGCAGTTGCACCGACTTGAGCCACCGCACGACGGCCATTGTGCCGGCAGTTATGGTTATCGCCGAAAAGATCGTATGTATGGAGAATTGCACGGGCAATTCTTCCGGCATGAGCGGAGCCGGTTTGATCGGCACCCGTTCACACGACGTGGCGAGTGCCCGCCGGGCGGCATCGAAATCGCCGGCCTCGGCGTAGGCGCTGGCCAGCACCGCGAACCACGATCGTTGCTGTTCGCCAGCCAGCTCGAGCGCCTGCCGCGCCAGCGAAACGGCCTGGGTGCCGTCGCGAAATTTACGACGCACGCAAGTCGCCCGCAACGACGCCAGGTTCTTGTAGGCGTTGGGATGCCGCGGCGCCAGCTCGATGGCCTTCTGAAAGTCGGCGATGGCCAGCGCGTGCTCGCCCCGGGCGCGGCGGACGTAGCCACGATTGTTGAGCCAGACGGCATGATCTCGTTCAAGTTCCAGCGCGTGCTCGAGATCGGCCAGCGCGGCAGTCGAATCGCCCGTTCGCAGACGTGCCAGCCCGCGATGACTGTAAGCGGCCGCCAGGTCGGGTTGCAGTTGCACGGCCTCTTCGGCATCGGCCAGGGCCTGAACGAACTCGGCCGACTCCGTCCAGACGTGGCTGCGTATAAGGAGAGCGGCGGCCGACCGCGACAGACGGATCGACTCGTTCACGTCCGCGAGCGCCGGGCGGTGCCGGCCGAGCGCCAGGTGCGATTGGCAGCGGTGCAACAACCACTCCGGCTTGACGGCGAGCGCCAGCGCTCGGTCAAAGTTCTTGAGCGCCGCCGGATACTCACGTTGCTTGTGATAGATCAGTCCGCGCAGAACATAGGCACCGGCGTTTTTCAAATCCTGACGTATCGCACAGTGCAGTTGGTCCAGCGCCAGAGGTTCGTTGCCCTGCGACCGATAGGCCTGGGCCAACTCGACATGAACCCAACTATCCTTCATCCCCGACCGCAGGGCGTGCGACAGATCGTCGATCGCCTCGGCCCAATTCTTAAGTCGGCGTTCGATGCAGCCGCGGTTGGCCAAGAAAAGCCCCTCAGGGTTCTGTCGGACCGCTTCGTCGAGATCGCTCCACGCCTCATCGAGGCGATTGAGTTGCATCAGGGCCATGCCACGATTGTTGTAGGCCACGGCAGAGCGGCAGATGTTGACCACGGCATTGCAATCGTCGATGGCTCGCTGAGACTCACCGCGCGCAAGCCAGATGGCCGAGCGGAGCTCGTAGCTGCGCGCATTGCGGGGCGACTCCGCGATCGTCCGGTTGAGGGCCTCTAACGTCTTGTCGTCCGACCGAGACATGTGTGCGAAGTCGCCAGCGGAAGGACGGAAGCCGCACGTTTCCGTCGTTTACTCGCCCAAGCATCAACACATCGTCGAGAATCGTGTGTTGGCCGAATCGATGTGCGGCGATCGGCCTCAATACACCGAGCGACTCGAACATACCGTCACGACCGGGGCCGGGCAATCACGTCGCGGCGCCCCGGAGAAGACGAAGGCATCGGGTCGATCTAGATTATCGGGATGGCTGCCGATCGACGTTGGCAAGTCTCGAAGGACGAAGGAGGCCGATGGCGCCCACTGCCGATGGTAGCATCCGCGCGCAGATTCGCGCTGTGTCCCCAAGTGGTAGAATCGGGGGATGCAATCCCTGCTCTATTTCTTCGCCGTCGCGGCACTCATCGTCGTGTTGGTGGTCGTCTTCCGAACCACCGGCGGCGACAAGCAGGACCGCGACTAGCGCTCCCCCGCTCTTGCGACACGTCGTCCCTTGATTCGCACAAAGGGCGGAAGATATGAATTGCGGTCCTGCGCGGGATTAGGCTCGCTCAGGCCTTCGACGACGAATCCGGCGGTGCACAGTTCGCCGATGAGCTGGTCCCAACGATGGAGGAATTCCACTGTGTTGTCTTCTCGATTAAAGCGTTCGGCGACATCGGGCAGCGGGCCGGAATGGCTATACGGAATACCGACCACGAAGCGGCCGTCGCCGAGGCGGTGACTCGCCTGCAAACTCGCCGGTTGCTTGTGCTGGCCGATGTATAGTCCTCCAAGGCGAAGCACACGGGCCACTTCACGGTACACGGCCGCCACGTCGGGCACGTAACACGTGCTGACCGGTTGGTGGACGATGTCGAAGATCGCGTCGCCGAGTTGCGATAGATCCTCCATCGACGCTTCCACGATCCGTACCGAGTAGCCGCGACGCTCGGCTTCGCGGCGATCGAGCTCGAGCACGGCCGGGCAGAGATCGACGACCGTGACGTGGGCACCCGCGGCGGCGTACAAGATCGAGTGCCGTCCGCCCCCCGCGGCGAGGCACAGCACCTCCAACCCCGCGATGCTCTGCGGCAGCCAACCCTCCCTGTCGAGCAACGCCCGCGCGTGCAGGCACTGTTCGTCCGTCGCCACCGCGGTCAACGGACTCCCCGCGGCCACGAGTCGATCCCACGCCACGCGGTTGTCATCACGATAGGCCGTTGCGTCCGCGGGCGCTTGAGGCATCGCGAGTCCTGGGATCTCAAGATGCTCAACATCGGCCCCCTTGCCCCGGCCAGACGGATCGAATTCGCCACTCGCAGTCATCATCAACTCCGTTTGAACCTCAAAGAGTGTCCGCCGATTTTAACGAACAACCGCCAGACCTTGTGAGGAAATTCAAAGTGGCGGGGCGGGGCACGCCCCGAGGTCCTTCGAGGGCGTGTCGAATCGCTTCATCGGTCGCGGTCCTGCATGTCGCACGCGCCGCCCTTCGGGCAAGGTCATTGGCCTGAGCTATTCCGTCGCATGGTCCTCAAATACCGGATACTTTGCGGCCAAGCGGATCGTTCATGACCACGCAGACAGGGACCCCGACGACATGGGAGGACAAAAGATTGGGGGACCTCCAAGAGACCGGAGGAACGCTCGACGCTGGCGCCGTTTTCTGCCCCCCGACCCGTTGCGACACCGGTTCCTGCACCCGGCCCCTCAACGTCCCATCTCAGTTAAAATCGGTGAGACGCATCGAAGGTAGCGATCGACGGCTGGCTTGGCAAGCTGGGGGAGTTAGCCTTGTGTTAGGCTTTGTTCATTTTGCGGGCCCGAAACTTTCACCGTGAGACACCGTCGTGCGTATCGACGAAACCGGTTTGCTGGGCGCCTCGATCGCCCGGGTCGATCCGTATGCGGTGGCTCTGCGGCGAATCGCATTCGTTGGTAATGTACATCTGCATCCCGCAATACACGCGCGGGAACAGCCTCGATGAGGTATGCGTGTCGGCTATGAAGAACTATGCCGTGAGTGCGTTGCAGGAAAAATCCGGCTGACGCTGCGCTGCCGGGGTCGACAATCAACAGATGAGCCGACGTAATACAATGTATATGGTGCTTTGTTTAATGCATTTCGCGACTGGCCAAGGAATCCACCACATGAAGAAGTCGCTCTCGGTTCGGAAATCGGCCCGGCGCGCTTTTCGCGCACGTTTAGAATGGCTCGAAACAAGGGTCATGCCGACCGCCTACACCGTCTCCAACCTGGACGATTCGGGCGCCGGCTCGTTGCGGGCCGCGATCACCAGCGTGAATGGCGACACTACGCCCGATGCGATCAACTTCTCGGTCGCGGGCGTCATCAAATTGACGTCGGCTGCTCTGCCTACCATCACCAATACGGTGGACATCTACGGAACGAGCGCCCCTGGCTTCGCCAACAGCCCGGTAGTGGAAATCGACAACAATGGCTTCGCCGGCCTCGACATCGGTGCGCCGAATTCCACCCTCGCCTCGCTCAGCATCGTGAACGCCAACGGTCCCGGTGTGACGCTTACGGGTTTTACCTCGCATCTAGGATCCGGTGGGGCTAACGACTGCACTGTCGTCGGCAACTATATCGGCCTCGCTCTCGATGGTTCGATAGCCGCCAACAGCGGCGTCGGTTTGTTCGTCGACGGTACGGGTGGTCAAACCATCGGCGGGACTTCCCCCGTTGACCGCAATGTGATCAGCGGCAACGGCGCGGGCGGTATCCAGGTGGGAGCAAGTGGACACGGGGGAGGTGTGGGCGGAACGATCTCGGGCAACTTCATCGGGACCGATCCTACCGGAACGGTGGCCGCGCCCAACCAAGGCAACGGCATTACTCTATTCAGTGGTCCCGAAGGCGTAGATTTCTACGGTGGCACGACCGTCGGTGGCACGGATCCCGGCGACGGCAATACTATCGCCTTCAACAGTCAATACGGTGTCGACGACGAGGGCGAGTCGAACACCATTCGTGAAAACTCCATTTTCAACAACGGGTCGGGGGGCATCCTTCCTACCACCGCCCTAAATCATCCAGCGCCCGTTTTGACAGCGGCCATTCAACCCACTCCCACGACAATCGAGGTCAGCGGCGCCATCAACGTGGCCACGTCGCAGTTCGTGGAGAATCAATCTTACGTCGTCGAATTCTTCGCCACCCCGGTCGGTACCCCCACCGGCCAAGGTCAGAATTACATCGGATCGCTGACCGTCGTTCCCAATACCGCCGGCGTCACCACGTTCGTCTTCCGCTCCACCTTCGCGTCAAGCAGCGGAAACTCCATCACAGCGACGGTGACCTCTCCGGCCGCTACTTCGGCCTTTTCCCAGGCTGTCGCGCTGGGCGGCAATGCCAACACGGTATTCGTGGGGAACGCCTACCTTCTTCTTGTCAATCGCGCTCCCGATCCAGGCGGAGCCGCCTACTGGACCGACCAATTGAATAATGGCGCGTCGACTCCTGTCGGGGTGGTGCTGGGAATCGAAGGGAGCGCAGAGTACATCGCAGATGAAATCGATGCCATGTATTTGCGCTACCTGCAGCGGGCCGCCGACCCGGAAGGCCAGCAGTATTGGGTGAGCTTCGTTCAGGCCGGCGGTACCTTCGAGCAAGTGGCCGAGGGAATGGTTACCACGCAGGTGTACTACGCGATGCACGGTGGCACCGATCAAGGGTATATCGCCGGCCTCTATATGGACGTGCTCAATCGCAGCGCCAGCGCGTCGGAGTTGGCCGGCTGGGAGATGGCCCTCGATTCGGGCGCGTCGCGAGCCAGTGTGGCCAACGCCTTCCTTACCTCTCAGGAATACCGGTCGAATTTGGTGCAGGCCGACTACATGACGTTCCTGCTCCGCGCGGCGGATCCCGGTGGGCTCGCCTATTGGGTCAACGCGCTGGGCGCCGGCTCCACCGACCAGGAAGTGCTCGCGCAGCTCTTCGGTTCGGCCGAGGGATACGACATCTGGTCCTGATGTGCCGTGTGGCAGCCGTTCTAAAAGTATATCAGGTGTCGCAATGGACAACCCTGTAATTCAGTTCAACCGTCATTATCTCGTTCGCTATTTCGAAGACAGTCACTTCATGCGGCTATACAGCGAAGGCATGACCAGGGCCAACAGCCAAGGCCGAGATTCGTTCGAAAAGCAGTGTCGGTACTACGGAATGTACCAGATGCTTCGTCGCGTGCTCGAACGCAACGTTCCGGGCGACATCATCGAATGCGGCTGCTGGCGCGGGCACTCATCGTTCATGATCTCGAAGCTGATCGCCGAGTCCGGTCAAAAGAGAACATTTCATATTTTCGACTCTTTTGAAGGCGGCTTGTCCGACCGGACGACTGAAGACTCGGGCTTGTTCGCACCTCAATCGGCTGAAGCAGTCAAGCAGCAAAAGCAGGCGTTTTATTCAACTGAGGAAGAAGTGCGCAGTACCCTCGCACCGTTCGACTTCTACAAGCTATACCCCGGCTGGATTCCAGATCGATTTCCTGAAGTAGCCGAGCGAAGCATTGCATTGGTCAATATCGACGTCGATCTTTATCAACCGATTCGCGACAGCTTGCGATTCTTTTATCCCCGACTTTCACCAGGAGGCGTGATTGTCGTAGACGACTACGGAACGACGGACTGGCCGGGCGCCACCAAGGCCGTCGATGAGTTCTTGAAAGAGAATGACGTCACGTTCTCGATCGAAACACTCGGTAGCATGGTCATTGTTAACAACGGCTGACAAGACCCTGCGCCGGAGCAGGCGAAAAACTCGAAGGGTAAGCGTCGGGGATTAAATAACCCAACTTGGGTAAAGCCGGGACCCGTTTCGCCACCGCTGTTTACGATGGAAGTCGACGGACATCCTGGGAGGTTATTGAATCCGCGATGCTATGCGAGCATTCCGGTGGCGACTCGGGTATAACTTATCGGCAATGCCTACTTTCGAGGGGTGTGTTCTGCTGAGCCCAAATGAGGAGCAACCATGCGAAATGCCGTAGCGTTTGCCAACAATGATGTCGCAACGATCGCTTGGAGCTATGGAGCGAAGCCCGAGGGCTGTATGGGATTCGCGCTGTATCGGATCGATTCGAAGGGCGAGGAGACGCCACTGCCGAGCCACGCGGTCTTCCCGGGCGAGACCATCGCCGCCGGGCAGACGACGGAGCAGTTCCCCATCCAGAAGTTTTACTGGAAGGACGTTTACGCGCGGCTGGTGGGAGACCAAACGGGGAACTACACGTTCCGCTATAAGGTAGTGCCGCTCGAAGGGGTGCCGGATGCGTTGAAGCCGATGACGTCTCTGCCGATCCTGACGACCAACGAAGTGACCATCTCCGGGGTGTGTTCCGCGAGCATCACCGCGATCTTTAATCGCGGCCTGATCTCGACGCAGCATGTGTCGACGGCGTTGAAGGGCAAGGTCAGCAAAGCGAGCCTGTTGGGCACGATCGCGGTTCCGGGAGACCAACTACGAAAGGACCTGGCGGGCGACATCCTCGCAACGCTGACCGGGTTTGTTGCGCGGGCGAAGACAAGTGGCTCGATCTACGCGGCGCTGTACGAACTGACGGATGTGGAGTTGGTCCAATCATTGGTGGGTATCGGAAAGAAGCTGAACATCGTGCTCGCGAATATCGTGGAGAAGCCGAAGGCCGGGGGATCGGAGGAGAAGCCCGGCGAGAACGACGACTCCGAAAAGAAGCTGAAGGGCTCGAAGGCATTGCTTCTCTACCGCCTGCCGAAGAGCGGCCACATCGTGCATAACAAGTTCCTGATTTACGTCGATTCCCGTGGTACGCCGCAGGCGGTATTGACCGGCTCCTGCAACTGGACCGACACGGGAATGTGCGCACAGACGAACAACTCGATCGTGATTCAGGACAAACAGGTGGCCGCGCGGTACATGGCCTATTGGAAGAAACTACAAGCAGACGAGAAGGCCCATGAGAAGGGCAGCCCGTTCCAGGACAAGCCGCTGCGCACGTTCAATTCCACCGGCAAGAACCTGAGTCTCGACAAGGGGACCGCCGACGCCAGCGCGTTGACGAGCTACTTCTCGCCCAATACTCCCAATCAACGCAGCAAGGGAAAGAAGACGGAGGCCTTCCCGGTGGACATGAAGGATCTGAGCGACCGGGTCATGGCCGCGAAGAATGCCGTGCTGTTTCTCGCGTTCATTCCGGGAACCCCCAGCATCACGGAGTTCGCGGCGGCTGCACAGAAGGCCAACAAAGGTCTGTTCGTGCGCGGATGCGTGACCTCGCCGGACGCCGCAGGGAATTATTATTACGATCTGAAAGGCACTTCGCCGCCCAAGAAGCAGAAGGGAGTCAAGAATCCGCCTGCGCCGCAAGACGCACGAGTCATCTCGGCGAACGCCCTGGACGACAAGGTGCCACCGGGTTGGCAGAAGGAACTGCTGAAGGCCGGGTTTGCGATCACGCACGACAAAATCGTGGTGATAGACCCGTTTGCGGACAACTGCACCGTAGTGGTCGGAAGCCACAATCTCGGATACCAGGCATCGTACAACAACGACGAGAATCTCTTGATCATCGAAGGCAACAAGAAATTGGCCATGGCGTACGCAACGCACGTGCTCGACGTGTACGACCACTTTGCCTGGCGTTGGACGGTAAACCACGGAACGAAGGTCGATGCCAACCTGAAGACGACGCCGGATGATTGGCTGAACTGGTACTTCGATGCGCAGGGGAACATCAAGACGGCGCAGTTGAAGTTCTGGATGCAGGCTACCGTGTAGGGCGGATCGAATCGATGGGTGCTTGGCAAGGCGCCTCGATAACGTGGTTCTTGCCTTCAAATAAGTAAGCAAGCCCTTTGGCTTTTCCGCCAAAGGGCTCCTTGCCGAATCAGTCTGTCGCGATCGCGTAACCGTCAGCGATTCCTAATCACAGTGATCCGGTAACTGCGGCTGACTATTTCTTCGGCCCAGACGCGCTCACAATGCGCTCGGCATTGGGCACGCTGGGGGTCGTACCGGTGATTCCCCAGTTTCGGCGAAAAGGTTCACCTGCGAGAACATTTTCTTGCGAATTCTTGCTGTCCCCCCGCCTGGCCATGACAAAGACGCCGATCGCGAAAAAGTGAACTTTCCTGTCCCCAGATTGCGGAGTCGGAGCGGTAATCTTTCTGGACGGTCACGCGACGGTTGACTGCTTGCGGCAATTCCAGCTCATCTGCCTTGTCGTTCTCGTGGGGAGTTCGGAGTGGATAAGGACAACTTTGCCCAACTGATCGCTCCGGTGAAGAACCGGATGTTCGAGACGGTCTGGCGGGTCCTGCGTCACACGCAGGACGCCGAGGACGCTCTGCAAAACGCCCTGACCACCGTTTGGCGGCAGCGAGCGCGGATTGCCAGCCATTCTGCTCCGCAGGCGCTGATTCTGAAGATCTGCGCCGACGCCGCGATCGATCAATTCCGCCGATGCCGACGGCGCCGCGACAAACAGGATATTTCCGCGATCGAGACAGGCCTCTGTTCTGTTCGGCCCTCACCGGTTGACGACGCGATTGGACATGAAACGTCGGAAATCATGATGGAGGCCATTTCGCGACTTTCGCCGAATCAGGCGACGGCCGTCGTGATGCGATTCATTCAGGGCGAATCCGACGCGGCCATCGCGGCCGCCTTGGGCTGCGGCACCGAGACGGTCCGCGAGCACATTGACCGGGGTCGAGAACGGCTCGGCCGGATGCTGAGGCGCCTGGCCCCGCACGGCCGGAGCTTGGCCAATTCGGCCAAAACACACCTTCCCGAGGAGGACAAATGATGAACGATGAAAACGGACGGTTACAGACCGTCGACGCGCTTCTGGAGCAATTTTCACGTGTCGCGGTGCCCCCCGACGTCGAGCGGCGGCTCGAAGCACACGTGCAGGAGTTTCGCCGGCAATCGCAGCCTCAGGCGGCGGCTTCCAGGTCGGCGTTTCGACACCCATCTCGACGGCGCATGCTTCGGACATGGGCCGCAGCCGGTCTGGCGGCAGCCGTGGTGGCTTCGTTGTTCGTAGCGTTCGGCCATCGCGACGCGTGGGCGCAGGTGGTGAATTCGTTGCGGTCGAAAAGTTGGGTGCGCGTGACCTTGCAGATTTCCAAAGGGGCGCCCATTCCCAAAGACTTTGCGCCCCCGGAAATGTGGTTCTCCGCCGAACACAAGGTCGCCGCACGGCGCATGGACCAGGCGGCACAGTACATCGACTTCGCCAGCCAGGAAACCTACGACTACGATCCTCACAGAAAAACATTGAATTACTCGCTGACCAATGATACCGACAACGTCGAATTCGGACACTTCGAGACGCTGTTGCGCCTGCTATCCGAGGGAGACCGCGAGCTGAAATTGCCCACATCTCCCATCCAAGTTGTCGGGCGCACCCGACGCGACGTGACAGACGGAGACCGCCGCTGGACCGAGTTCACGTTCGAGTGCCGTGATGCCAGACATACACCGAACGATTATCGGGTGACGTTCCGCGTCGATCCGGAAAAGCAATTGCCCGTCGAGATGCGGAGCACGGAGAAGTTCGCCTCGAATGACCCCGCGGCCGAGCGCACCTACTCCATTGATTATCCAGCAGCCGGTCCGGAAGACATTTACGCGCTGGGCGTGCCTCGCGATGCGCAGGTCGTCGATCGAACCCGTAAAACCAAGAACGGTCCCGAAATCAAAGAGTTTCTGGCGGCATATGATAAGGCCCGCGGCAAGCGGCTCGAACCCTTCTCGGTCGTCGTGCTCGCCTCGACTCCCCAGAAAAACTTCTCCGACACCGAGCGCGCATTTCGCGGCCGCCACGATGGCCAGAACGTGCAACTCGAGGAAGCCGATGGGCAGCAGTTGCTGGAGCTTCGTCAGCAGTGCTGGTCTGGGCAGCTACGTCCGGACAATGTCGATCCGGCGATGTGGTGGAGGCAGCAGATCGCGGGGCTGACGTTCGCCTTGCAGCCGCCTTGCGATGAGCTGCTACCGCATCGAGTGGGCTGTCCCAATCTCACGCTGGGGCCTCCACTCGTCAACAATCCGGACTGCGACATCACTCTCGATAGGCAGCCAGTTTCGGGACCGGCGGGGACGGTCCTGCTGACAATCCAAGTCGAGACGAAGCTCGGGTTCAATCGCTGCTTTTACTGGATCGCTCCCGAACGAGACTACATGGTGCTGAGGAAGGAAATGCACTTTTCGCGGAATCAGGCCTGGGACAATGTGACGCAGATCATCGACAAAGTTCAGCAGTCGCCGGGCGGCCGCTGGTATGCAACCGAAGTTCGCCTCGGCAGAATTGAAAAGCACGGCGACGACCTGCCTGCGGAAGAGATAATCGTGAAACCGGATGAGCGGCGGACGGGAATGGAAATCGGACCGGTCACGACCACGTTGCTTCGGTACTTCGTTGAGTTCGACTGAGGGCGGCCGTCTTCGGCAACGCCGCAGTTATTAGAGCAACCGACAAAGCCGGATGGAGCTCCGAAAATCGGCCGTTTCACGGCCGATTTTCGCTTTTAGCGGTGATGGGGCGGACGGGAGGAGCGGTCAAGTCGAGACCGAGCCGTTCGGCCTCAGCGAAACGTACGAAGGACCAAACGGTGTCGAAGCGGCGGCGGTAGCGATGCTCCAGGTGATCGAGAATCAGGCGCCGCGGGGCGCCGAAGCACGTGGGCATCTTGAGCAACTCCACCAACTGCTGTGTTGTCAGGCGGCATTCTGGTTGAGATTGATCGTCGTGGTTGGCAGTATCTTCGCGTGAAGCGGAGAGAAGGTCGTTCAAGAGGGCCACGGGATAGGAATTGTCACGGAGCAACGGATCGCCGGCGAAGGCGGTCGCTTGCACGAGCAGCCAGACGGCGTCGGCTGCCGTAGGGGCATCACAATACTTAACGAGTTCCACGAGCGCGTCTTCCGTCACCGAACACCATTTGACGCTATGCAGACGGGCGATCCGATTGGCCAGGCGTGCACGCATCACCGGCGCGACGACCCGCGCCGCATCGTCGGGCTCCATGTCGGCCGCCAGACGCGAGACGGTGTATCTCTCTGGCTCGAAGTCGAAGCCCCGTTCGACCCAGCTTTGGCTCGCGTCCGTTTCGGCTATGGCACGGGCCGCCGCGGCGCAGACCTGGGCTCGTCGCCTGCGGTCCATCTTCGAGGCGATCGTCAGCAACGGCTCATCACGGCGTTCTTCTTCGGGTACACCCTTACTCGACCGCATACCGGCGATCAGCTCATCCGCGGCTTCCGAGTAGACGGACACTTGCTCGTCGGGTTTCATTTGTGGGACGATGGCCACCATCCCTCTCGCGAGATGACCCAGGTCATTGCGATCCTTCGCTCGCTGCATACCCGCAGACAATTCACGCGCCGCGGCGGCGCACACTTCCGCTCGCCGGTCGGCATCCAGTCGCACGGCAACCGCCGCGAGACCCTCGGCCAGATCGCCACGCACCGAGGCGTTCGGGCTCCGGCGTAGCGCCTCGGAAAGCAACCGCGCGGCCTCTTCTGGTCGCATCCGCGGTGTCAATTGCACAAGTCCGCGATCTACCGCATAGTCGACCTCGCTGTCATTCTCGCCAGCATCGTCGTGCAACGCTATCAATACCTGCGCCGCCTCACCGCAACGGCGCGCCGCATCGGCGGGGTCCATGCCAGCCGCGACTTGGGACAGGTCGACGACGATCGGTCCGAGACCGTCGGGTTGGCTGAGTCCATCTCGAATCTTTTCGTGAAGCTCATTAATCAGGTTCTGTGCCATCGCGCCGCAGACATTTTGAAGTCGCTTCGCGTCGGCACCCTCTAAGTGGGTCGCCAGCAATGTGCAGCCCTTGGCCATGCGAGCCTGGCTCCCGAGGTCGTTTTCCCTTGTGATAGGCGCCCATTCGACATCGAGCCTATCCATCAGGAACCTGGCCGCGGGGGTGCAAATGCGGGCCGCGTCGGTGGGTTCCAGTTGCGCCGATAGTTGGGCCAATGCCGCACATGCTCCTTCCGCGAACGAAGTCGGTTCTCGCTTGAGGGCGTCGGTTAGAACCTCGGCGGCCTCGCCGCACACCTGCGCGCGAAGCGTGGGTTCTATCTTCCCGATGACGACCGCCAAGGTTCCTACGTAGTCTGTCGGTGCATCTTTCGTGGGCGAGTGGCTGAAGCCGACGAGCATCTCCCCGCCAGCACCGGTAGCGACATACGCCGTTGGCGATCGCATGAAGCCGATGAACACCCGCGCAGCATCGGCGCAGGCCCGAGATCTTGCGGACTCGTCCATTCTTGCCGCGACGTCGGCCAGACCGTCTCCGAGAACGTTTCGTTCATCGGTGGCTATCCTCGGATTTATCTCCGTATAGATATTCCCGTCGGGATCTAGAATCTGGACACTGGCTGACCCTTTGGCGACGTATTCGGAATGGAGTGCCTCGAGCAAAACCGCCGATCCCTCGGCCGGGTCCATCTGCGAAGCCACGCGAACCAGGTCGCGCGGATTTATCTTCGGCACCCCATGCGAAGCATGCGCTCCGACTTCGCAGAATGCCTTATTCATGACGCGGACTGCCTCGCGGCGAACGCGCGTCGCGCCAGGCGGCTCCAGACGATCCGCGAGGCGGGCCAGATCGCGGCCCAGAGACCAGTGGTCATATCGCGACGTCGCGCTCTTTAGGCCAGCATTGAGCGCCCGCTCGGCTTCGGCCGGATCCAGACGATCAACAGCCAACGCGAGAATATCGGCGATTCCATCCGTGTAATACGCGTCGAACGGCCCGGCCGGGCGGCAGGACCACGCAAACGGGGTCAACCGCGCCAGAGTATTCGGTTCCACATGAGATCGGGTCGTCCAAAAATAGTCGGTCTGCCACGGCCAGTGGATCGACTCATTCGACGCTTGCCGTTCCAGCGGTGCCTCGTTGACCGCGACGATGCAGGCGTCGGCCAAGGGTCCGGGTTCCTCGACAAGTTCCAAGGCAAAGAACGCCGCTTCCGCACGCTGCTCTTTCGACAAAGATGGGTCGCGCAGCCGGTCCAAGAGGAACGCCGCGGCGCGATCGCGCCTTTGCGGATCCAACCCGACCGCGGCGATGGCCGCAGGTTCCGAGCACATGCACATCGCGGGAGCGAGGTTCGGGTCTCGAGTACCTTCGTCGATGAAACGCAACCATACCGCGTCGTCGGGAAGGGTGGCCAGGCTCCACAGGGCCTCGCGCTCAGGATGGCTGAGAGGCTCGTTGCCCGGCGCCAACGGGTTGAGCGTCGCGATCAATCCGTGCGCTGCCACTCGTTCGGTCTGTTCGCGCGCCGTGATCGCCTTGCCTTCGGATTTCTCGGCATCGACTCTCGCCTCGCGCTCTGCGACCGCCAGATAGGACGAGACGGCCGTACCAGCGACCAACGCGACGACCAGCGATGCCGCCAGACCGGCGGGAAGTGGGTTGCGACGGCACCAGCGCCAGGCGCGCTCCGCTCGCCCGACGCGCCGAGCGGCGATCGGGTCGCCACGCAGATACCGACGCAGGTCGTCGCGGAAGTTCGCCGCCGTGCCATAGCGACGCGCCGGCTCCTTGGCCATCGCTTTGAGGCAGATCGTCTCTAGGTCGCGCGGAATCCTCTCATTCAACGTTCGCGGCGGGCGCGGTTCGTCGTGCAACACCTGATGCAACAGCATCCGGCGGCTACCACGAAACGGAATCTCGCCGCACAAGAGCTCGTAAAGCACGACCCCCAGGGAATAGACGTCGCTGCGTCCGTCGACCTGCGCGTGATCGCCGGCCGCCTGTTCGGGCGACATGTAAGCCGGCGTTCCCAATACCTGACCGTCGAGCGTGACGGCGATCTCCCCCTCGTCGCGACGGGCCAGGCCGAAGTCGGTCAGGTAGGCGGCGAACTGCGATCCGCCGGCGCCCTTGTCTTGTGTTGTCGCCAGCAGGACATTGCTGGGTTTGATGTCGCGGTGGATGACTTTTTGCCGGTGGGCATAGTCGAGCGCATCGGCCAGTTGCTCCACCAATTCGGCCGACTCGCGGAATCCGGGCCGTCCGCTGCTGATCAGGTCGGCCAGCGTTGGTCCGTCGATATAATCACTGACGATGTACGGCGAACCGTGTTCGTGGGCGATCTCGTGGACCTGCACGATGCTCGGATGCCGCAGGCCGGCGGCGCTGCGGGCCTCGCGGAGAAAACGCCGAGCGTCTTCCGAGTCGGCGAAGTAATCGGCGCGGGGCAGTTTGAGGGCCACGAAGCGGTCGAGCTCGCTGTCGCGGGCCTTGTATACCTCGCCGAAGGCGCCTCGGCCGAGCAGTTCCAACACCTGGAAGCGGCCGAGGGTGCCCGCGGGGCCCGCACTGCGGTAGGTGGCGGTAGCATTCGCCTCGACGCGGAAGGAGCTGCCGCAGTTGAGGCAGGTCACTTCCTTGGGCCGCGGCTCGACGAGCTGCACCCGATTGCCGCAATGCGGGCATTTCAACCGCTTCGCCATCTCGGCCGGTATGCGGCCGTCGACGGGCTGGGCCGCGCGGAACATCATCTCCACGAGTTTCAAGCGCTCGTCGAGCCAGGGCGCCAATTCGGGTTCCGCGGCGACGGCACGCGCCCGGTCGGGGCGCTGTCCGCCCTGCAATTCCTCCAAGAATGCCTCGACGGCCATTTGCAGCCGCGTTTCGAGTTCGGCCGGTGGCGTGAAGGGTTGTCCGGGCGTGACTGGTTGTTCGGTGTCCATGGGAGGTGAGCCCGCGCTGATGCGGCCGCGGTTGCAAAGTGCCCCTAAGTATAGAGACACCGAAACCGAGCCGGCGACAGCAAGTCACGGCGGACAGCCTACGGCGACGCCCGCCTCATCACCGGTGTCCCAGCAGTTTCTCGCGCAGCCCATCGAGTAGGGCGTGAAAACGGCGTCGCAGAGTTTCGCGGTCGATGCCCAGATCATCGGCCAGGTCGCGCAATGAGCGGCCAGCGAAGAAACACTCGTGGATGATGAGCCGATCGGTGGCATCGGACAAATCGGCAATTGCCGCGCGAACGTCGCAGGCCGCTTCGGCCCCAGCCGCGGCCGAGGAGGCCGTCGGGCCGGTGGCGCGCGGTTGCACGGCCTCGGCTGAAGAGCTGCTGCGCCCGGCATCGAGCGCAAGGAAGGGTCCGGCATGGCGACGTTGAGTGTGGGCCCGACGCGCCTGGTTCTGCGCCAGCCGATGCATGATCTGCTCGAGCCACCCACGAAACATCTTGATCTCTTGTTCTCCGTCCTCGTGTCCGCGAAATTGGGCCAACTTAAGCCAGGCCGTCAGCGAGGCTTCCTGCACCAGGTCGCTGCAACTGCCGTCGGGGTCGTGCCGATAGTATCGTGCGGAAACGCCTTCGAGCCAGGGGCGCAGCTCACTCAACAGTCGGTCCATCGCCGCGCGGTCACCCGCTCGTGCCGCGCGAAGATCCTCGCGGGATGGCGCTGGTTGCAACATGTCCCTAATATAGAGACACTGAATCGCACCGGGCGACAGCCGAGAGTGAAATTCTCTTCCGCGAGAAATTCACCCGACACCCGACGACGAGTTCACTCGAATGTCAGTCGAAGGGGTCATGAGTCGGCTCACCAAGTCGGACAACCGATTCGAAAGCCGAGCCTGGCCTGATTCTTGCGTAGCCGGACTGCGGCGAATTCCGGTCGATTCGCTGGCGACGAGCGAATCGGCACGGAATCGTGCTATGCCGAAGCGTCAAGCAATGAGCCAACTGCCGTAGAACTGGCCGAATTCGAGACCGATGCGGCGTCGGTGTTTGAAGTGGAAGAAGCCGACGATGAGTCGGCACTGGTTTGCGAGCCGAGGCCCAAATCGCCGAAAATCGTCGCCAGGTCGGCAAGGATATTTTTCAGGTCATTGCCAAAGCTCGAGCCAACGGCCGACGTTCCCGAATCGCCGGCTTCGGCGGCTGACGTGGTCCCGGAACTGCCGCCACCGGCAGAGGTATCGATCGGCGAGCCGCCGGTCGCACTAGGATTGGATGAATCGCTTGGCAGAGTACCCTGGCTGCCACCCACCCCTTGTTGCTGAAGGTCGCTAAAGAGCGTTTGCACGTCGTTGAACAAAGTCTGGAAATCGGCACCGAGCGACGAGCCACTCGAACTAGACGGCGAACCGGTCGTTGCCGTCGAATTTGCACCGTTGTTCGACACGCTCGGGGAATTCGAATCACCGCCCGAAGCAGTCGAACTGAGTTCCAAGACGTCGAGCTCGAATGATTGCGTACCACTTGCCTGCGAGCCGCTGCCTGAACTCGTTGCCCCGGTGCTCGTCGGTGCCGTGCCGGTACTATTGCTGATCGAAAACGACAATTGATACAGCGTTGCCGAACTATTGATGCTTCCGATGCTCATATTGAGAACCAATCCAGGGCGCAGGCTTGCTGCCGGCAAATGTTGCCGATTGAAGTCGACGGTTTGACCTATTCGTCTTAACGGTCGGAACCGACCGCGGGCTTTAGATAATCTCCGAGCTTTTCGGAAAAACCGACAAAAGCCGGATCGATCCGACGCACCGATGCTTCGAAGATCGCAACTCGAAGCTCGGTGAAGGTCTGTGTGAGATAGCCGTGGCGAGGAATCGATTCGCCTGGCTGAACAGCGAGCCCGCTCCGAGGATCAGTCAAAGAATCGCCGCTGCCGAACGACAAAGCCCTTCGACGTTCTCACCGAAGGGGCTCATTTCTATGGGCGGCTCTCATTGCTAGAGCCTGCTCTGCGATGACAGCACTATCGGTACCGCTGCCGTGGGAGGCGGGAGAACGCCAAACGCCGGCACTCCGGACGGATCATTGAGCGTCGATCTTTGCGGCTAAGATACGCTTGAGCAATTCGGAGAATTGCTTCATCGAGACGTCGCGGTGGCTGTCGTGCTCGCTGTCGACCTTGTGCACGATGACGAGGTCGCGCTCGGGATCTACGACAATGAATTGTCCATGATTGCCGCGCGCGGAAAAGACCGCGCCGGGAAAACGGTTGTGGAAATGCCACCCTTCGACACCGACCCACCACAAATAGCCGTAGCCGATCCCTTCACCAGCACTCGAGTGCGCCGACGTGCTATCCGAAACCCATTCTTCCGAGAGAAATTGGCCAGCCTTCCAACGGCCCGAACGGCTCATCAGCAGGCCCACACGAGCGAGATCGCGCGCCGACAAGCGCATGAGATACGCTGGATGGTCGGAGACGTTTTCGTATTCCAGGCGTGTATCGCGTTCGAGGTCGAAGTCTTCGAATTCCAGGGGCACGGCCAGATCGTCGCGCAGCGCCTCGAAGACCGTCGTCTCGGTAAAACCTTCGAAAATCGTCCCCAAGGCGTTGAAGTCCCAGTTGTTGTAGTACCAGTGTTTGCCGGGCGCGAAGCTGTCGCGGGTCGGCCGCTCCGCCTTCATGGCGGCCGTTTCGTAAGCAGCCGGATGATAGATGCCCGAGCGCGCCTCGAGTAGTTGTCGAACCGTCGCCTGCCGTTCGATTTCAGACAGGCCTCCCCGATCGTCAATCTCCAGATCATCGAGCGTCGCGTCCAGATCGACCTCGTCGCGATCATAAGCGATGCCCATCAGCACGCTCAGAATGCTCTTTCGCATCGAGTGGATGTTCGTCGGCCGGGAGGTCTCGCCGTACTGATGGACGATGGTGCCACGGTCGACGACCAGGTAGGCGTCGGTTTGGAGCATGCGCGCGAAGTCGTCGGCGATTTTGAGCTTCTGGGCCGACCAGCCGAAGGCGTCGGGCGACGAGGCCTTCTCCCATTTCGCTCCTGGAAAGTTCTCGGCAGCGTTCAGCGCTGTTGGCGCCGACACGGAGGTGGCCGCGCCACAAATCATCATCGCCAACAAACCGCGAGCAATCGTCATCACGCCTTGAACCCTCGAAAACGCCCACGGGTTGTGTCGGCTCATCGGATCAGTTGATCCGCCTGCAAAAGCAACGAGCCACGTTTTTTGCAGATGCTTCGAGCCGGGAGCCGCGCCGGCCTAGAACGCTAATCGGTATCAATGCCAGCTCGGCACTCTTGGTAATCTCGGCACTGAACCATAGCTCCTACCGAGCCGACGCGTCGATCGATGTGACCGACGCAAGATCGTAACTGCCGTCAGCGGTAACGGTTAGATAGTCCCGCTTTCGTATTCGTTCGCCCGCGGCCTCTCGGCTCCTCGGCACGGAGCAGATGCTTTACGGTATGTCCGTCACCATATAGGACGGTAGGAACGAAGCGTAATGAGGCCGCGGCTTTATTGCGAGCAGCGCAGTGCTACTTCGACTCATTTAGAGCAACCGACAAAACCGGATTTAGCTTCACAAGAATCGGCGTTTCACGGCCGATTCTTGCGCCCCAGGCGCTCGGACTTTCGGGCTCTGTCAGCCGCTCTTAGATTGCCTGGTTCAATCTCGACCTCCGTGCCGAGACGTTGGCGGGATGCCTGCCGCCCTTCGTCCAAGTCGGGCAGGAAGAGAAGCAGGGCCACGATGACGACCGCCACCACGATGGCCCACTCCAGGATCGTCGCCGGCCAACGCAGGAACGTGCTCGGCTCTTTGGCCGCACCCTGCTTCGGCGACCGGTAGGGGTTCTCGTCCATTCCCGTATGATACAACACCGGGGACAAACGGGCGTCAAACCGGTTGATCGGGAACACCGAACCGCGGAAGGGTTCGCGCGTCCAGCAGCGATACGACGTTGATCTCACAAGACTGGCACACGACATGACGGACGTAATCCATTTCGAAGGCGTGGCGAAGCGCGAACCGTTTTTGCAATTCTGTTACCACGCTCGCAGGCTGCTGTCCTGACTACCAGCGACCACCGCGCCATTCTCAATGCTTCGCTCCGACCCGAGAACAGCGACACTTCCATCACGCCCTTCGAAAAACCTCAGGACGTGCCGCCCCGCAGTCGGGCCATCCCCGGATCGCGTAGCTCAGCAGACTCAGAAGGCGCTAGTGGGGATAGAGCGCTCGGCCGACCGCGCCGGCTGCTGGCTCGGGCGGATTGCTGCGGTATGCCGAGGAGTCGATGATCGCTTCCTCCACCTGCGTTTCCGTCTGACCGACGTCGAGGTCGTTGACGTAGGGAGTGGCGTCGGGCTGCGGCGACACGCCCAGAAAGTATTCGCCGAACAGGAAGTTGACCAGGTCGACGTGTTTTTCGTGCGTGTCGTAGAACTGCGACGCGATTTGGAGCCGCGTCTCATTATTCGGCGGAGCCATGAGCCCGTTCCAGTAGCTCAGGCCCTGCGCTTCCGCTGGGCGCTGCAACACCCGCTCATAGAGCAGCAAGATGTAACCGTTGTTGGTGTCTCCCGCGTCGTCGAAGAATTCCGGCGAGGCGAGGATGTTCTCGACCACGTCGCGCGGGTCGCCCTTGGTCTGCCAGTCGGCCACCCAATAATTCAGACCACTGACATCGGTGCCGCGGTCGAGATACTCTTCATAGAACTGCGTGACCAACGGATCGAGCCGCTCCACGCTGTTGAAGATGCCGGTGGCCACCACGTCGAGCGCCTTGCCCGCATCGAGTTGTGCCGTCCAATAGATCAATCCGCTGTCTTCCGCCGAGCGGTGCAGCACCTGGTGGTAAAGTTTATCGACCAGGCTCGCGTTATACGACAGCAAGGTGACCGTGACGATGTTGCCCCCGATGTTCCCTTCCACGGCCTGATAGGTGAAGCGGTCGATACCCTGGAAGCCGGGGCCCGGCGTGTAGGTGAACGAGCCGTCGCTGTGCAGGGTGAGTGTGCCGTTCGTGGTCGTCGAGACCAATCTGGCGGAGAGGTTCTGTGGGTCGGGCCCGGTGTCGTTCGCCAGCACGCTCGTGGCGCCCGAGGCGTTGTAGGGACCGCTCGGCCCGAGCACGAACGTATCGGCCATGGTGGTGGGTGCGTTCGGATTCGCGGCGACGTTGGCGGAACTGCTCGCGGTCGCCGCGGCGCCGCCTTCGTCTTTGATCGTTACGGTGATCACATCGCCCCCCACCGAAGTGTATTCGTGGTTACCGGTGACGATGAAGCCCGGCCCTCCCGGATTGGCAGCGACGGTTCCTGCCGACGAGCTGCCGTCGCCCCAGGCGATCGTGGCGGTGAACTGGCCGACCGTGCCGCCCGGGTCGGCGTCGGTGAACGTGGCCACCGTGCCGCTGAACGTGGTGGCCTGCGTGGTGTTCACGGCCGTGCCCGTCGCACTCAACGAATAGTCGGCGGTGATCACGGGGCTGACAGTGGCGGATGCGCCGTCGATATCGTTGACGGTCACGGTCGCGGTGTAGATCCCTTCGCTGGCGTAGGTGTGCGTGCCGCTGACGGTGAAGCCGCTCGAGTTGCCGGCCACCTGAGCTGTCGAACTCGTACCGTCGCCCCAGTCGACGGTGGCCGTGAAATCGGCGTCGTCGTTGTCGCCGTCGACGTCGGTGAAGGTGCCCAGCCTGCCGCTGAACGAACCGCCAGCCGTGGAAGGCACGTTGACGGCCGTCGCGTTCAGCGCGGGCTGGAAGAGATCGGTCAGGTCGTTGGTGCTCGCGAGGTTCGCGTTACCTAGAAAGCCTCCGCCCGGGGCCGGCACATTGAACAACTCCTCGAGTGTCTTCAGGTCGGAAGCGTGCGTGTAACTCACCGTGCTTTGATAGGCGTTGCCATTGACATTGGGCTTCACCAACGGCGAGATCACGATCTCGGTCAGCGCCGACTGATTCGCATTCGGACCCTCGGTCTCGTCGAACCAGATCACGATCATGCCGTTGTTCTTGTAGGCCTGCGAAGCCATGATCTCGGGGATGATCTTGGAAAGGAAGTTGTCGCCCTGGGCGATCGCTTCCTGATCGGTGCCGGAGAGCGGGTTGGAGCTGTTGTAGGTCACGCCGTTGTACGTAAAGTTGGCGTCGGCGGGCAACGAGGTATGCATGTCGTTGTACAGGTCGGGCGTGATCAGGTTGTATCGGCCGACCGAGTTGCCAGTCAGATCGTTTTGCAACTGCTGCAACGGCGAGTAGTACTTCGCCTCGGGGTTCGAAGGCGAATTGTTCGCTGCCGAGCCGGTGCCACCGTTCGTCGCGGTGAAGAATAGTTGCCCGTCGTGCTTGGCGGCAAAGCCATAATCGTTGCTGTTGTTGTATGCATTCGTGTACGCGGCGGACGAGCCGATGACGCTCGAGGTGGGAACGGTCCACTGGTTCGACGGCAGGGGGTTGTTGGTCAACTGGCCGCCGCTGGAGCTCAGGTCGATGTCTTCCTGATACGACTTCCACGGGAGGCTGGCGTTCGGTCCCAACTGCAGACTGCCATCGTTCTGGAGCAGATCGCTCAGGTTGGCGTTCTGGGCCGTGCTCACAATGTTGTTGGTGTTGTTCAAACCGATCTGGTAGGGATCGTCGTCGGCGTCCGACGTGTTGACCTTCACGGCGGTCCCCGACTCCTGATAGACGTAGTTCGGTTCCGACGGGTGGACCTGCGTGCCATTCAGGACAGCGTCGGTGTAATCGCTGGTGTACGCGGTTTGCGAGGCGGCGGGATTGCCCGGGTGGGTGGCGCCCTGGATGAGGCTGTTCAGATAGGGAGCGGCCGAATTGTTGAGAATCTGGTCCGGGTTCGCGGAGGTCCCATTCCCTGCGGCGGGTTGCGTGAGGTTATGGTTCTCCATATCGATGTAGAAGACGTCGCCGACGGAGGCCAGCGCGCTATCGCTGAAGGGGGCCGCGCTGAGCATGGCGCGGAATTCGAGCGCCTCGGCGATCGATCGGCGACGGCGTCTCTGTACCTGCTGGCCCTTGAATAGATGGCGCGCGGTCTGCGCAGAACGATGCTTTTTCATAACGCTCCCGGTGTGTGTGAAAACGGCACCCAGCGCCGGAACTATTGGCCTGGCATCGTGGGCCCGAATTCGGAGAAACAGGTTAGGGGCGAGGGTAGTCGTGCACTACGATGCCGTCAAGAAAAAAGAGCGTACCGATTCGGCGTACTTTGTACTTGCATGTGTTTGCGATTCGCTGCGTGGTTCTTTTCGTGGAATAGACCGACCCTGGACGGCTACGACGACGAATGCTCGCAGGGCGGTGGGTGACACGCATTCTTGAGCCACCCCATTGCCCAGGCTTGGCGCGATCGTCGATCACCGATCAGACTAACCCCATGACCCGACCGCTGCAGTTCAGCCTCTGGCAGTTGATGTTGGCGATGACGGTGACCGCCGTCGGGGCCGCTTGGATTCCCCGCATCTTTCCCTACGGCTCGGGCAGGTTCACGGTCTTCATGGCCGCCGCCATTCCCGTGTCGGCGATGTTCCTTGTGGCCCATTTCTTTCGCGGCGTCTCGGGGTTTTCCACAGGGGTCGTCCTCGGTTCGCTCCCATGCCTGTTCTTCAGCGTGATGTGTGAGGTGACCATCATCAATATCTGGGAACGATCGATCGGACCGAGCCTCTGCGTCCCGCTAGGCATCGTCCTCGGCGGCCTGATCGGCGGGGCTCTCACGGCCTTCTTGGCCGGCGCCGCTGGCGGAATCGTCGCCATGCTCTACGACGAATTGAGTTGATCGCGCCCACTCATGCCCCGACATCGGTTCTGCATCAAGTCGATGCTGTGGTTGCTGACGCTGTTGGCGGCATTCTTCGGGGGATAAAGTTCCAGCAGGTGCTCGACATGCCGATCTGCGTCGAAGAAAACGGAACGTTCATCATGCGGCGCCGATGAGTCTAATCAGACACGACCGCCTTGTGCGACTCTTTGCCCCACCGATCGGGCGCGGTCATAATGGCCCTATGATCGCGCGGTTTCAGTTCAGCTTGGGTCGACTACTGGCCGCCACGGCGTTCCTGTCCGTGAGCAGCGCATCGATATCGGTGTTCGTGCGGCACACCGGTCCGGAGTCCTCCTCGGTGGCTCTACCGATCATCGTCTGGTCGTTCACGGCCGCAATCTGCATCTTGATCGGCGATAGAAGGGGAACAGCCATCATGGTCGGTGCCATGCTCGTCTTTATCGGTCTCGGCTTCCTGCTCGCGTAATCGCTCGCGGTTCGCCCCATAAGGCGGCGCGTTACTCGCGTTCCGCCCACACGCGCACGGCGCCGTCTTCGTCGATCTCGACGTGGACGATGTTCGGACAACAGCACACGGGGCAATCCTCGACGTACTGCTGCTCCGCGCCGGCCGAGAGGTCGATCGGCAACACGATCTCCTCGCCGCACGAATCGCAGATATACGATGCCTCGTCGTTCATGGTTCACGCAGGTTCCGAGCGGCCTCCGTGTCGCTCGCGATACTTGCCGCTCGGGATAATTGGAAAAAACCGCCAATCCGTCGGCGGCAAGCGACCGTTCGGCGGAACAATCCTGACCTAAACTCTCGATATGGCCCAGCGTTCGCGCCGGGCCGCCCGACGACCGATCGGATTCGCTCACCACTATACCCGCATTCGAGGACGCAAGCATGTTGGAACGGCTGACGCGATATTGGGTCTACGGCGGATTCTTGGCGGGGTTGTTGTTGCTCTGCTTGCTGCCGGAACTGGCCCGCGACTGGTCGGCCGCGTTGCTGGCCGTGTTCCTGCAACTGCCCGTCTACATGCTGCATCAATATGAGGAGCACGACAACGATCGCTTCCGACAATCGTTCAATCAGACGATGGGCGGTGGGCGCGAAGTGCTGTCGCCGCTGGCCGTGTTCCTGATCAACGTGCCCGGCGTGTGGGGCGTCATCGCCGTCTCGTTCTACCTGTCGGCGTACGTCTCGATCGGTTATGGCCTCATCGCCGCGTACCTGACCTTGGTCAACGCCCTGGTCCACATCGCGATGACGATCGCCACCCGCAGCTACAACCCCGGCCTGGCGACGGCCGCTCTACTCTTCTTGCCCGCCAGCACGTTCGCCATCTGCGAGTTGCACGAGACGGGACAGGTCGGCTGGCATCATCAACTCGTCGGCATGTCATTGGCCGTGGCGATTCATCTCGCGATCATCGGCTACATCCAGGCGATGAAGCGCATCGCCGGCAGCGCCGCGCACGGTGCGCCTACAGCGATAGCGCAACCTTGATCGATCTCGGCGAGCCCACCGAGCAAACGCATTATCGCTTCCATTCCATTTGCAGACGAGCGGTAACGTCGCTGCTCTGGAAACGGTAGGTCGCATCGGAGGAATGGAGGGTCGTTTCCACGGTGGCCGTCGTCGTGGCACAACCCGAGGCCAGGGCCAGCAGCAGCATGCAGGCGATGAGCAACGACCACCAGCGCGGAGAATCAGGTGCGGAAACCATTCGACACCTCGCATCTTGCGGAAGAGACGTGTTGCGACCAACCTTTAAGCAGAGCTTGTGCCGCAGACTGGCGCGCGGCGCGGATTGGTTCGCAACGTGCTGTCCGGGCCGGTTTATCAGCACGGTGCCCGCGGCCAACGGCGATAAAAAGACCGCGTTTTTGGCGGTTGGCAGACCTAGCATTCCGACATGCTGCGCGTCGTGCAACCAGGTTTCTAAACGCGCTTTTTTGAGAAAGCGATAAAAACCAAACTCTCTTACCAGCCAAGCTGCGCGGAAGACTGCTTTGTCTTTACCGGTTTGCCGCAGCAGTTTGCGGGGAGGTCAAACGCCGCTCGGAGCGGGCGTTACCAAGAGCACGCCGTAGTTGGACGGGACCGTTACGTTTGCCGTCTGATTGGCCGACGTGACGGTGAACCGCTCGGGCGATTGTCGATTGGGGGCATCGAGCATTTCGAGATAGGTCCCCGCGATGGGGAGCGGTAGGCTGACGGTCCGGTCCGAGTCGGAAAAATTGATCGCGACGATTGCCACCTGCCCGTCGACGCCCGTGCCGGTGTCTCGCCGGAAGATCACCACACCGTCGGACAAGGACGACAACGTGTTGTAGTAGAAGAAGCTCCGGCTGCGCAGGGCGGGGAGCGCGCTGCGAAGTTTGCCGAGCCGCCGGTAGAGCTTCACCAAGGGCTGGCCGTTCTCGTCGTAGAAATACTCCCAATGCACGCCGCGACGGATGCCGGTCCGCCCGTTCCCGCTACCGGGAATCACATAGTTCTCGGCGAACTCCTGCCCCTGGTAGAGCATCGGCACCCCGGCGGCCGTCATCAGCGCGATCGCGTAGGCCTGCGTCTTATAGAAAAGGTCTCGCAGGCCGAATTGGAGTTCGCCATTGTCGGTCGGGTCGAGACCGAAGCTGGCGATGAACCGACTATGATCGTGCGTCTCGATGTATTGGAACGGCGCCACCGGAAAGGGCTGATCGCCGGCGTCTCCCGCGTCCTTCGTGGCGGGGTAGCTGTTGAACGATGGGTCGAGCAGGTGCACGAAATCGTCGCTGACATATTTCCACTGGGCCATGTCGCGGACCTTGTTCAGCAGGCCGTCCTGCCACGTGCTGTTCGAATAGGTCTCGCGCAGGATCTTTTGGGGATCGTCGAGGTATTCCGCACACTGGATGATGCGGCTGTGGCCGTCGTTGGTGAACACGGCCAGCGAGCGGCTGTCGTTGTAGGTCTCGAACGCCAGCTTGGCGTAGGCCACTCCCGTCGGTCCGTCGTAGAATCCCGGGACGTTGTCGTAACGGAAGCCGTCGACATGGTAGTCCGTCAGCCAATACTTGGTGACCTCGGCGAAGTATTGCTGGCTGAACTCGAACGTCCACTCGATGCCGCGGCCGAACGAATCGCGGTTCGGGGTCTGCATCATCGGGTTCGGCAGACCCGTGTCGTCATACACGCGGGCGTAGGGAAAGGCCTCGGCGTCGGCATGGCCGAAGACCACGTCCAGTATCACAGCCATGTCGCGGGCGTGACACTGATTGACCAGATCCTTGAGCCCGTCCGCGCCACCGAACGCCTCCTCGCAGGCGAAGTAGCCGATCGGCCCATAGCCCCAATCGAAACCGCGCCGGATCGGATTGACCGGCATCAACTCCAAACAATTGACGCCCAGCCCCTGGAGATAATCGAGCCGGTCGACGACTCCCGCGAACGTCGAATTGAACTCCTGCACCTGCAATTCATACCCCACCAGGTCGTCGAGCGCGGGCGTGCGGTAGGCCGTGTCGGTCCAAGCAAAAGCCGGCACGGTCCCGACATTGAACGAGCCCAAGAACCCCGGCCCGACCCGCGTCGCGAACGGATCGCTGAAGTGCTGCGTGATCAGCTTCCCGCGCTGCCAGAGTTCGAAGCGATACAGGTATTCGCCGTCGCTCCCAAAATGTCCGACGCCCGCGAACCGCGTGAGATCGAACGACACCGACCACAGGCCGAGCGGATGATCGGACTGCCAGGCGAGCGACAGGAACTGCGACGGGATCTCCGGCACGAACTGATCGGCCCGGTGGATGACCCGCACCCGCACATCGAACCCATCCGTCGCCTTCACGCCCGGCAGATAGACGCCGAACACCGCCGTCTTGCCGCTGACATGAACACCTACTTCGTCCCGGTCGATGGCTGCCATGATTCATGCTCGCAGGGCGATAGCTGCATGCCTCGTTGGAGCAAGCGACAAAACCGGCTTGCGCTCCGGCTTCCGGGTCTGTCAGCCGTTCTCACGCTCCCGGAATGGTAACGCCGCCGAGACTCTGCTCGCAACGTGCACCCCCCTGACGCCGAGGAGGCTTCGTTCTGGAGGCATCTCTGCGATCGCGCCTCGCCCAATAGGCCCCGGCGCTCGGGCGCGATCTAACCCAAGTTAGAGAGTTTTGACGTTCGCGAAAGGACTTAGGTGCGATTTGGGGGTGTTTATTTCACTACATTTGGATGCCGTCGAGCCGGCGGAGCCGGCGTGGTGGCATCAGGCCGAGCCGTTGGAAAATCACGGCC
>DASZTS010000066.1:0-1831 GCA_035547915.1 Pirellulales bacterium
ACCACCGAGACGGCCGTGTTCGCCGGCGGCTGCTTCTGGGGCGTGCAGGGAGTGTTCCAGCACGTCAAGGGCGTCAAGAGCGCCATTTCCGGCTATTCGGGCGGCACCGTCGACAACCCGACCTACGAGATGGTGGGCAGCGAAACCACCGGGCACGCCGAAGCGGTGAAGGTCGAGTTCGACCCCAAGGTGGTGAGCTACGGCAAGCTGCTGCAGATCTTCTTTTCCGTGATCACCGATCCGACGACGCTCAATTACCAGGGCAACGACGTCGGACCGAGCTACCGCTCGGCCCTGTTCGTGATGAACGACGAGCAGGCAAAGGTGGCCAAGGCCTATATCGAGCAACTCGACGCAGCCAAGCTTTATCCGAGCAAGGTCGTGACCGAGGTGACGCCCTACAAGAACTTCTTCCAGGCGGAGGACTACCACCAGGACAACGCCTACACGATGAAGGTGAACCCGACCTATCTCGCCTTCTTCGACGAGCCCAAGATCGCCGACATGAAGGCGAACTTCCCCGAACTGTGGATGGACAAGCCGGTGCTGGTGTTCGCCTCGAACGCCTGAGGCGGTGAATGCGGGCCGGGCGATGAGCCCGGCCTTTTTGTTGGGTCGGCCATGCCCGCTGAGGGGTTGCGATGCCCGTCGCCACTCCCCCGCCTGTCCCAACGTCATTCCCGCGCAGGCGGGAATCCAGACCGGGCCAACGGACGTCCGAAAGCTCCGCTTGGATTCCCGCCTGCGCGGGAATGACGTTGTGGTGGGGGGCGTGAAGGAGCCCTACAGCAGCTTTTCGATGTCCGCGGCGATGTCGGCGGGCTGCACCTTGTCGCCGAAGCGCTGCACCGGCTGGCCGTCGCGGCCGACGAGGAATTTTGCGAAATTCCACTCGATGTCGCGGTCGGCGGAGCCCGGCGTGGCGTGCTTCAGCCATTTGTACAGCGGATCGGCGTCCGGGCCGTTGACCTCGATCTTGCCGAACATGGGGAAGTCAACGGCGTAGTTCAGCGTGCAGAACGAGGCGATCTCCTCGGCGCTGCCGGCTTCCTGCGCGCCGAACTGGTTGCAGGGAAAACCCAGGACCACGAAGCCGCGCGGCCCGTAGCTGCGGTAGAGGGCTTCGAGTCCCTCATATTGCGGGGTATTGCCGCATTGGCTCGCGACATTGACGATAAGTGCGACCTTGCCGGCATAGGCCGACAACGGCTCGGGGCCGCTGAGCAGGCGGGGCGCGGTGAAATCGGAGAGGACGGGCATCTGGCGCTCTGCAACGGGAAACCGCCGCTGTTATGGCGTATCGCGCTTGTGGGCGTCGATCCTCTTTTCCGTGAGCGACCTCTCGGCCGCCGCCTTCTGCTTTTCGCCTTTGCTGCGACCGAACCGAACACGGTTCTCGGCCGCGGCGGCCTCTCTGTCGGCCCGCGCCTTTTGCTTGCGGGCGCGAGTGAGGTTGACGATTTCGGCCATCGCCGCTCAGACCAGCCGGCTCTGCTCCATCGCCGCGGCGATGAAGCTGGCGAACAGCGGGTGTGGCTCGAACGGCTTGGATTTGAGCTCGGGGTGGAACTGCACGCCGATGAACCAGGGGTGGTCGGTGCGCTCGACGATCTCGGGCAACGTGCCGTCGGGCGACACGCCCGAGAACAGCAGGCCGTTCTTTTCGAGCACCTTGCGGTACTCCATGTTGACCTCGTAGCGGTGCCGATGCCGCTCGGAGATGCGGGTAGTGCCGTAGATGTCGGCGACGCGGCTGCCGCGGGTGAGCTGGGCGGGATAGGCGCCAAGACGCATGGTGCCGCCAAGATCACCCTCGGAGGAGCGGGTTTCC
>DASZTS010000067.1:0-4743 GCA_035547915.1 Pirellulales bacterium
CAGACGCTTCGCGGTATCGCTCCTCAAACGCCATCCGCAGAAGGACAGTCTCCGCGGCAAAATGATTCGTTGCATGTTGAACACCGCGTTCCTCACCGAAGTCCTAACGCTCAACCGACTTTAATATGCGCTGGCCTTGGCCGTGGCGTCTACTTGGTATTTGGGCATTTCGAAATAAAGGAGCGGTCTCTCGGGCATGGCTTTTCCCTTTCTCCAAGATGATCAAAACGCCTAGGCCGTTTCGTCTCCGCCGACGAACCGCCTGTGGGCCTCGTCGAGAGTGCGGGGCTTGATCCTCTTTCCCTCGAAGGTGCCCGACGTCGGGTATACGGTGCCGCCTCTCCCCTCAAGCGTCCCGTCCGTGAGGGGCTCGCCGACCGCTCCCCCGTCGAGCATGGGGCCTTTGACGGAGTAGATGCCGTCCTTGCACTCGTGCTTGACGTAGCGGTAGACGACTTCTAGCGGGGCAATCGTGACGATCTTCCCTTTGGCTTCCCGCAGTTCGTAGTCGTCTGTCATGGTGAGCCTTTCACAAATACGGGCCTTGTCATCTGCACGACTTGGGGCAGGCCGTTGTCGTGGAACCATTTGACGGTCTGGTAATTGTCTTCGAGCATGACCTCATTGGCGTCAAGCATGCGGGTCGTTTCCATCAGGCTGTTCTTTTGCTCGCGGCTTAGTCGGGACTGCCGGATAAGGCCGTATTCGGGAGTGCTTGAATATCCGGGGAAGAGCAGTGTCTTAGCTGTGGCAAAATCGCCGTCCAGAACCGCCGGGCAATAACCAACGCGGTAGTAGCACTCGCCTTTCGTCGGGTCGACATTTTCCTTGCCCAATACCTTCGCCACATAGACTAGGTATGAAACAAAGGGCGGCTCACCGCATTTGTTGTAAAGGACGAATGCCGGCTTGCCGTCGTGCAACGCGATCGGTTCGAAGTAGACACAATCCGAGAACAGGGCGTGGACGTCTCCCGCTGCGGCGTACTGGATTTCCGGTTGATCGGTTCAGTTGATGGACACAAAGTGGAGGTTCGTATCCACTGTAACGAGGGCTAACCGCCGGCAATTCCGGGCGAAGGAGGGTTGAACCGGCCGTCGGTTGTATCGCTATTTCGCATGACCTTCGACAGCGCAGCACAACGGCGGCCGGTCGGCCTCGCGGTCGAAGTGGACATTGCCGGCCCGATCAGCTCGCCAGGTGCGCCAAGCGTCTTCTTTATCGCTCGTCGCCGAGCTCCATCGCGAGGTTGTACCGAAACCGATCTGGAAATGGCTGGCGTAGCCTCCTACGCTTGATTCTTGCCGTTCCCCATGACGATGGTGGCCGCGACTCGGCAAAGGGACTTGGCCTACGGTTGCAAGCAACGCTGCCTATCAAAGGATTGAAAACCATGATCACGGATGAGATCTGCGGAATCCGGCCTTTCACGCCACTTCGCGACAACGGTGGGCTGAACCTCGCCGCGCGAATCTCATGGCTCGACGTGCTGCCCATGATCGATGAAGACTGGGTATGGGAATTGCCCAACAGGCTACTGCCGCGGGAATTCCCCTGTCCGTTCTGCGATCGATCTCACGACGCAACGATCTATGCCGAGACGCGTGACGGGGGCGAGTGGATCCATTGCGCGGCCTGCGGTTTTGCCGGCGACATTCTGGAATTTGCCGGCAGCAAGCTGAGCCTCAGCCCGCCCGAAGCCGCCAGGATGCTCGCGTCGAAAGGGTTGCCGATCGCCAAGACCACAAACCTCGAGGACGATCTGGCATCCTATGCTCATTACCTCGAGCGTCGCGGGCGCATCAACGAGTTCTGGCGCCAAGCGACACGCAACGTTCGCGACGATGAGAGCAAAGAGGGTAATCAGATTCTGCGCGAATTCGAACTCATGGACGACGTACGGCATCCAGAATGGGGAGAACGAGGCGGAAAATACATCGGTGTTGCCAGCCGCGAGGAACTACTGCGAGCCTTTTATCCGACGCGCGAATCCAATCGGGAGTGGGACGTGCAGCCGCGTTTTCGCGGACACTGGCATACGCACGTCCTCGTTCTGCCCATGCACGACTTGCCCGGCCGTTTGAGCGGTTTTTTGTTCTTCGGCCTGCGCGGCGATCAGCCGGCGTACGTGATCCGCGACGTCTATTCTCGCGCCGGGCGGCCGATCAGCGACGACCCGGGCGTCTGGATGTTCGACGTGCTTGGCCGGCCCGCCGGACCTGAATTCCCCGACGGTGAAATGTTTTTCACCAACGAGCCGCTGGACGCGTATTGGCTGCAGGTGCATCACATGCGGGTGTACGCGAAGCCGTTGCCGCTGGTCCTCATTCCGCCGGCGCCATCGCGGCCGCGGGCGGTGTGGAATTTCCGGCGCCCGAGAAAGCCCATTTTTTGGTCCCGGAGGCCTGACACGGCGTTCTTCGAGCAGGCACGAGAACTCGATGCCCGAGTTGCCTTGCTGCCGATGAATTGGGACTCGTTCCGGAAGCGCTGTCGCGAAATGCGTATGGTTGGCTGGCTGCGTCATGCTGCCGAGCGAGCCACTCCCTGGCATGCGTCGTTGGCCGGAACGCTCCTGGGGTCGCCGTCGCACGAGGTCGAGCGGTTCTTGGGTAAACTCCCCGAGGACAGCCGCAACGACCTGTTCAACAAGTTAGATAACCGCAAGCGAGCCGACCTGCAACAAAAGCTGCCGCCGACGTTGGCTTGCCGCACGTTGACCTACCGCGGCCAGATCATCGCCGAAACGCCGCAGGGATGGCAGTGGCGACCGCGTATCGGCCCGCCCCGCATTGTGCTGCCCGGCAGTCTGCGGGTCGACGAGATCATCCGCACCGGTCGACGCCGCTACCTGAAAGGCCGGCTGTCGCTCCTCGACGGCGGTCACGTCGCGTACCTGGTCCGGGATCATGCTCCCAACCGCACGAAGACCACGCAGGAACTCGTGGCTCAGTGCGAAAAAGAGGCGCAGTTTCCCTTGTACATCGAGCCAAGTTGGCGGTCACGGATTTGGGAGATCGCGATGGCGTTTTCCAAGCCAGTGGTTGCCGAGCGGCGAGATCGGGTGGGGTGGGATGAGCGCCGCGGAATGTTCACTTTTCCGCGCTTCGCCTTGCGGGCCAACGGCAGGTTTGCAGAAAATTATCCGGGGCTGGTCCTGACCGCCAAAACACCTTGTCGCAATTGGGAGCCTTTTCAGACGCTTTCGCCGGCCGAGATCAGCGTGCTTTCGCAGCCGGGCGAGGATCTGGCCGCGGTTTGGGCCGTGTTGGCAGTCGCCATTGGTAACTTACTGGCGCCGATCTGCAATCAACCGCGGCCGCCGCTGTACCTGTATGGCAAGGGGGCGACTGCGGCGATCGAAACGCTCGTCTTCCTGCTGGACTTGCCGGTGTGCCGGCCGAGGCCCGATCAGATGGACAGCCGACGCTAGCTGTCACGATTCGCCCGGCACGACTGGCTGACGGCCGTGGTGCATCGTCGGCACGAGCATGTCCTGGAGCTATCACGGCTTCTGGAACCGGAGCCGTTGCCGTTTGTCGTCGCTACGCAACCGGTCCATGCCCTGGCAGCATCTCTGCGCGGCGGACATCGACTGGAAATTCTCGGCTCGTTGCACGCCATACGGCTAGAGCGGCAAACCGTCGCCAACCTTGTGATCAATTACCTTGAATCAGCCATCGAGCGAAAATTGCCGTACGAAGTTGGTGCGGGCGGCTTTGTGGCGGCGCTGTTCGCCGATCTAGCGAAGTGGTGGACTGAATTGGGCGGTCAAGCCGACAGCCTCATGCTGGCGTCACGGCGGTTAGTAGCGGCAGGCACTGAGCCGGCCTGGAAGACGCTGGCCGCCTTGACGGCTTTGCTACGCGATGAGCCGGTGACCTGCCTGCCGGAAACGGCCGATCGCCCGGAAAGCGTATGGGTGTCGCCGGCCGAGTTGAATCGGTTGCTGGAACGCGGCAAGGCACCCACGGTCGACGTGCAGGACCTTGCTCGCCGTTTGGGTACCGGGCCCTGGATCGGTAGTTACACCCACGACAACGTGCCTGGTTGGCTGTTTGAGCAAAGCCAGTGGGCAGCGACGCTGAAATAGCCAAGCTCTCTCGGCCAACCTGAAAGTGGCGCGGTCCGTGTCAAGTCGTTGCCCCGTTGCGAGTAAAGCAAGCTTCTTGGGTCGGCCGCGTGTTGCCGCTCGACATGCCGAGCCAGACCGATCTTCCTGGTGTGGCGGCGACCTGATCAGCACGTGAAACCGTGCGTCGTTTTATCGTTCCAATTCGGGTTAGGAGCGGTCGCTCGCGCGCTCAGGACGCGCGGCTCCTGAGCGCGCTGGCCTGGCCCTCTCGGCGTTTCGGTGGCGAACATCGCGAGGAGCCCGCCGACTTGGGCGGCCGTCGCGCTCGCCAAGCTACCCGAGCTACCCAATTTCACAAAATTTTAGGCCCGCCAGCCGCCTGAATACTTTTAGATGGGCTCAAGACAACGGCGGCTTTGCCCATTCGGCTAGGAGGCCTGTTTTTTGGCAGGTCATCGGCAGACCATCAGGTGCCTAAGTTAGGTTTACGACGCCAGTGCGGCGACACGAACGGTGAACCTTTACCCCTAGTGCTTTGTCAGGTTTTGATTTTGGGGTAGATGGATTTCAGTTTGCAGCGGGCGTCGGTGATTTTCATTTGCCAATCGACGCCACGCTGGGTGGAGTTGACGTCGCAGGACCAGGCGGAGGTTTCACTCCGTAGGGTT
>DASZTS010000068.1:0-11112 GCA_035547915.1 Pirellulales bacterium
CCATTTCCAGAACGTGCGCCATGCGCGGTCTCCATCAACGTCGGGGATGTTGATGAAAACCAACCGCGCACTGCGCTGCACGTAAAATGGCTGCTTTTGATTCCGACCACGCTGGCTGCTTTTAACTGGCCGCTGACACCAAGCTCGAAGCAAAGCTCGGCAAGCGCTTCCAGCAGTACATGTTCAGGCACGGATTTATCACGCGGAAGCTGATCGGCGGCGTTGACTCGCACGTCGTCGCGGCGCTGAGTGGCCATAGCAGCACGAAGATGCTGGACGATACCTACAGCCATGTAGTCGACGACCACCGCTTCATGCTGGAGCAGGCGAAGCAGGGAGGCTAGAGCCTCAACCGACCGCTCTGAAGACGAGGGCCGCGGCGTCGCACAGGCGCCTGCGGCTCTTTTTTTGTGCCTTCGACATACGCCTCAAGGTCTTCGGGCTTGATCCGCCAGCCGGGACAGCGGCGCCCGAGGAGCTTGCCCGACTCCAGTAACGAATAAACGGTGCTCTCCGAGCAGCGGAGGATTTCGGCGACCTCGGCCACGAGCAACAGCTTCATCGCTCGATCTCCGCACTTCTCTCAAGCTTGGCGTGCCGCTCCCCCAACTCCGCCCGTAGGTCCGTCAGTTCCCTGCCAAGCTGCTCTTTTATGAGCAGGTCGAACTCCATCCCCCGCCCGCTTTCGATCTTTTGGTTGATCTCCCTCATTTCATGCTGGAGACACCAGTAGAGGAAGGTCACGTCCTCCCCAGGAAATTGTTTCAGCCCCTCCCTGCCATGCACCCTATAGACCGCTTCGAGCTTATGGGCGTGTTCCTGCGCCGAATCCGTCGCTTGCTGGTGTTCTTTCATAGGCTCACGCGAGAGTTGGTCAAACTTTTCTTTTGTCAGGAATGCCGCATTGTCCGGCAGACGCTCGCTGAATTCGGCGGGAATGTTGCCATTCCGCCACAGATTGGTCGTGCGGACTAATCGCCCATCATCGAATTCGATGTAAAACTCCTGCCCGTCATGTCCCCTGAAGCCGTGGAAAGTCTCATTTTCCGGCCTCAGCATGTATTGAACGCCTTCAATGCGCACTGACGAGGGATCATGGCTCAGCAGAATGCGGTCTAGCCAATACCTCTCTTGCATTCGCCCTCAAGCTCCCTCAGCCCCGCCAGCACGACCTCGAAAAACTCCCCCTCCGCTTCGGCTACTTCCCATCCATAGAGCACAGGTTCCACGACCTGAACGAGCTGCCGCGCCATCCGTGACGCGGCTTCTCGAAGTTTTTCAGCATCCGCCGGTTCCATCGAAGTCATTCCCCATTACGGATGCCGCTACAATCACGGCCGCATCAGCGACGACGAAAATGGCGAAAATCAACGCCAACATCATTCCCTCCTTTCTCTGGCACGAGTTGTTACGGGCCTTCGGTGACGAGATGCGGCCTGAACCGCATCGTTTCCCCCTTTGAAGTGCGTGAAATCCAAGAACAACGCAACAATCCCGAGCACGATCCCGGCAAGGCAAATCTTTCGAGCTTGGCCTCCAGGCTTTGATCGCGGGTAAGACCAAAGGAAGTAAACGAAAGCCCCGGCGTGTATGGCGTAGAAAATCCAGATAAGGTCATCCACTGAGTGCATGTCACCTCTCCAAGCCGATTTCGTTTTGCTGGGCAGGCACCATCTCGGCGGCCTGTTGCTTCAGGTCGTCGTAGGTCATCTGCGGCGTGTTGTTCATGGGCGTGCCCATCTCCGGCGCGTGTTCGTGGTGGTTAAAAAACACCTCATTCGCCGTCTGGCGAATATCCTTGACCATTTCACGAAACATCGCATCGAATTCACCGCCGAACGAACGATCCATAAATTCCTCCAAGGGTTTACAGGTGACGGGATAACTCCGCTAAATACTCGGCCTCGATCCTGGCGTCGCGTAAGGCTTGTGCTTTTCTCTGATAGGCATAGTTGATGGTGGATTCGACCATCCACATACAGACCGCCCCGCCGATGAAAAAGCCCCCTAACTGATCGTAGTCGCGGAACAGTGCGATTCCGGGTAGCAACACGATCAACGGCTCAAGCTTCTTTGCCCGCGCTTCGTCTTTGCAACGAAAGAGCCTCATTGCGACCGCAGGGACACCGTTATACCCACTATGCTGATACAGTCCCCGGCGCGTGTTGGCTGAGGTTTTAGCTCGAGCCAGAAGCAGGGCTATAATCCAGGCGACGAAGTACAGCCGCAGGATTGGTACTGACGCAGCCATGAGGAGCATCAGTATCATGGCGAAAACGCCGGTGAATCTCGGGAAGGCTTCTGGCCCAAAGTCACGCCTCAAAAAAGGCGTGAAGCCCGTGGCGTAGCCGGCTATAAACTCGTTGATTAGATTGACGGCACCCCTCGGCGAAATGCTATCGCCCGGCCCCATTGGTTGTTGTGGCATTGATTAACCTTTCTTGCGGGGGGTAATATTTTCAAAACACGAGACGACGCCGACCGCCGAGTCGATGAGCATTGTCCGAGCGACCCACGTCCGGTCATTGAGGTAGACGAGAAAGTATCTCATCAGCTCCTCGCATTGCTTCCGGGCATCCTTTCCCTCAGTTAGCTCGAATGCCGTTCTGAAACACTGGTCGCAGTAGCAGTCTGGGCGTTTGTTCGGTTCCTTCACGCTGTCGATGTAACACTCGATGTCGCTGACAAATCGGATTATGGTTCTTGGCTCAATTGCGATCTCCGCAAGGCGGAGCGATTCACAGACGTTTGAAATGAGCACGGCGCACCCATCACGCCAGAATTCGTAGCCGCGCACCAGGTCTAGTAACTCGGGATTCTTTGGCATGGTTAACTCCTTTGATCGAAAGTGCAGAATCGCCAGTTGCCGCCGCCCGGAAAGGGCTCGCCGTTCTTGATGACAATCGCATCGGCCTGGTAGCCGTTCTGTGGGCCTCCGGTACGAAGTGTCATGAAGACGTTGGGTTCGAGTACCGCTTCCCACTGATTGCTAAAGCTCGTGCTAATCTTCGGCGTGCCGAACATCTCCTCCCACGCGTCCTCGGCTGGCTGGAGGTTGCCGGAAATTTTCGTACGCTCCTCGCGCCCCAAAAGCTCGCTCGCATACCGAGCCGTATCCGCATCGCATGAATGAAAAACCTTGTGGCCGGCATTCCCGATCAGGGACAAGGCAAGACTGCGCGCGTTCTCCCCACGCATCGCCCCCATGATTGAGTGGATGGACTGCGTGAGCATGACCATGCATCCACGATGGGAGCGGCACTGAGCCAAAAAGTGCGAATCGTGCGAGTTGACGAACTGCTGAAACTCGTCGACCCAGATGACGACCGGCCCGTCACGGCCTTGGGCCTTCCGACGAAGGATCATTTTCTGCGTGGCGTACTTCCACACGGAATTGACGAACATCCCCGTATCGCCGTACTTCGAGGGCGGAGGTTGATCGCTATCCACCGGCCCCTGAGCATTTCCGCGGGTGACACATTGGTTTTGTCGGAACAGAGAACCCTTGCTAGGCCGGAATTCATGCAATGGAGCATGCCTAGCACGCCGGTGTTGATGCTGCTTTTTGTCTTATCCGCCATCGACGGCCACTCACGAAATAGATACGCTGTGGCAATATCGAAGTCGTGCTGCTGGATCGGGGTTTTCGGGGCATCGAACGCCGCACGCATGCACTTGTCGTGAAAGCATCCCTGCCACTCGGGCGATGTAACCTGCTGAGGATTTTGCAGGGAAGTCATGATGAACTGCTGAATGTCCGAGATAGTGATCCTCTGCTTGGCAAGAAGGATGACTAGCACGGCGTTGTAAATCAGCCGCTCGTTCTCCCGGTCCCAAAAATCGCCCATTTCACCGCCGCCCTTCGATTCGCGAGCGCGCAGCGTCTCGGCCGGTACCATCACCCATCGCGTGAGATCGCGTGCGTCGGCGCCAAGACTTATGGCGAAATCAAGGTAGTTAAATCCCAGCTCGCCATCGGCATTAACGACGATCAAATCATCCAGCCGGCCGGCCCTATCGAAGATCGCCCGTATCTCATCGATGTCCTCCGGCTTGCTGCATAACAGGAGCCCCCCGCTTGTCGGGAGTCGCACGATGGCCCGCATAAGCTGCCTGCCCGAGCCAGAAGTCTTCGCAGAGCCTGTAGCACCCAGGGCAAGGACGTTGGCCAGCAGATGACGCACGGTGAACCAGCAGCCCGGCACCCACTGCATGAGCGGGTAGTCGAGCGGATCGATAGGTGCCACAGGCTTTGACTTTCGCTTAAACAGCCGGCAAACAAGTGCCACCATCCCCACGACCATGCCGAGCCCAACCAGCTCCTCCTGCGTCATGTTCTGGAAGTCCTCAATGAGCTGATTCATGCTCGCCGCCTCCGACGCGCCTTCTCGACCACCTCAACGTCGATCACATCGTCGTCGGGCATCTCGAAACGCTGTCGAATAGACAACGAGCGGCCCGGTGGTTTTTGCTGCGGTCGATACCGCACTGCTTCCTGCGATTGAGAACGTGAAATCATGTGGCGGTCGATCCACCCACACAGCGGGATGCCCCTTTTTTTGTTCAAGTAAATCGCTCCTCCCACGACGAACGCCATTGTCAACAATGTAATCAACGAAATGAACCGGACTGCGAAATACAGATTGTCCATCATGAGTTACCTCTTTGGTTAGGTTCTGGTCGTCATGCGATGTCATCGCTGGGGTCTTCGCCGCACGTTCAGGACCTCCACGTCAATCGGCTCGTCGTGGCGAGAAACGATGTCTCGCCCGTCATACCGACGATCGTCGAAATAGGGCCGCTCGTACCTGTCCTGAAAACGGTGGTCATTCGGGTACAACAGAGCGGCCTGGCTTCGGAAGTAATTCATCCCCCAAGCCACTACACTGGCGTCGATAAAATCGCCCAGGAATGGAATGAGGTCAGGGAGAGCCACGAACAAGCCAACCCCGACCAGTACCAGTGTGTTTTTCGTTTCTTTGGTCATGACGTTTCCTCGAAAAGTTAAATGTTGGCCCCTACCTGACTCCTAACCCTCTCGTGCTCGATGCCCACCTGCCGCACGCGGAACATGCTGTAGGTGATAGCCGGCACGAGCAGCCACCACGGCACCTTGCCGAACACCATTGGCGACACGCAGGTCACCGCGATCAAAAAACACCCCGCCAGCCCGAAACAAATCGTCTTCATGAAATCATCTCGAACTCAGTATCAATGACATCCAACTCTTGCGGCTTAGCCAGCGCGATCTGTCTGGCCGCCGGCTGCATTTCCGGCGCTTTATTTTTGTGCTGCTCCCACCAGCGCCAGGCAAAAAACACCAGTGTTGGCAGCATCACGATCAACGGCACTCGCTGGAGCACGGCGAGGCAGACCACGCACAGCACAATCAAGCTCGCGCCGATGATTCGGTAGATTTTCGGGTCGCCGTTCATGCTGCCTTACCCACTACTTCAGCTAAGACAGGATTGGCCGTTTTCTTCTTCTGCTGCCGCAGGATGTAGATGAGGGCACCGACCACGATCGGAAGCGTGATGGCCCGCATGATCGGCGGTCCGATCACCAAAGCCGCGAAGGGAAAAACTGCGACGATCAACGGCCACCAGTCGTTCACAAACTGCTGAATGTCCATGACGGACTCCTTTGAAAAATGCGAATGAGAAACGTCCCGACACCTAAGCCGCCTCGCTACCCTGCTGCCCGTCATTTCTCGGATTGCGTAGCACTCGCTCGAAGGTCTTCACGTCCCACTGCTTTTTCTCGGCCTGTCTGGCGAGCTTGAGCAACTCGCTGAGAGCATCGATGATTTCGGCCAGCCCAAGGGACTTGCCGCTCAGGGCGACGCTCATCGCTGAGTCCGTCAGCGTCGCCTTGAACCGCTTGACTTCGGACTTGTGGCCGTTCTTGGAAGGCTTCTTCGTCCGCTCGCGCACGACCTGGTCAAGTTGGTCCCGGTTAGAAATTGCCCGGGTCAAGATCCCATCGAGCACCTCGTCCTGTTCCTCATAGGGAAGGCGCGCAAGCCGCATTGTGTGGGTGAAGCTGATCAACCCATCTTTGAGTGCATCGCGGCACTTTTCGGTCGTCTTGCTCGGGCTGAGCCAACGGCTGATCGTCGGCTCATCAACGGCCAGGTGCCGGGCCAGATCGACCTGTTTCCAATCCGTCCGCATGCCAAGAGTCACGATGTTGTCGAAAAGCTGCCAGTCGCTCAGCTTTTCGGAATGAATCGACGTGCTCATCTGTGCGACGCGCCAGGCCGACCTGGACATGCTGCTTTCGATAATCGCTGTTCTGAAGGTCGGGCGCTCCAGCTTTCGGAGAGCCAGCACGCGGCCGATGCCCTCGAACACCTCGAGCTTTGCCGTCGTCGTGCCTGGAGTAATCTGCCCGATTTGCTCGATTGAGCGGGCTATGCGGTCAATGAACTCCTGCTGGTGGTTGCGGCAATTGTTGCCGATGTCCACGATTTCGACGGGTAGTTCGACGATCTGCTGATTCTTGGCGGCCGCCAACAACCGCTCCTCTGACCAGGACTCTTTCATGGTTCACCTCTGCTTGTTTGCTATGGTTCGTGATCCGCAACCCCAACAAATGACACTCGCGGATGAACGTGTACGTTTCGCACCGTCGCCACCCGCGTCCGGCGGTGCGATCAATGTCACTCGATCCCGTCTTCGCCCGCGTCTTGCAAACTCTCGCCCCGGCTTGTCGAAGGAGAGAACGGCTGCTGGCATATCAGGCAAACCGCCCTGAAATCGCTGATCGCGACACGCACATTCACCGGGCAGCCGCAGGACCATTTCTTAAGCTTTGACTTGCTCGGCTGGCGTTGGATTACTGGGAACGACTCGGTGTCGGGTACGTCCACTCCGTTTCGCCGAAGTAATTCCTTGAATGGACTCGACGCCGCATAGCCCGTTACTCCGTGACGGTCGATAAGCAAACCCAGCCCGGCGGCCTTCTCGCGGAATTCCTCGTTGTGGTGGTTTCGTTTGCCTGGCGTGCCATGCACCTGCTGCCAGCCATGCAGCAGTTCATGCAACAGCGTTCCAAGAATCTGCCACTGCTCACGCTTGTTGAGATACAGCGTGTTGATTGCGATCTCGCCTTTGAGCCCGAAACCATTGTGGCCATATCGAAAATGGCCCAACCTTTTGCTCGGCAGCCTCTCTAAGCAGAGAACGACTTCGGGGATGTCGAGTTTAAACTCGACGATGAAATAATCCGCCTAGGTTTGGAGTTCAGCCACGAGCTCGCGGCCATGCCAGGTTTCGTCCCGCTGATGCTTAGCGAGTGTGCTGTAAATCTCGGGGGCGGCCAGTCTACGGCCGTCGTCAGTTGCCGGATGCACGATGGCAGTCTTCGTCGACATGATTATTCCTCGCCTCCGTCGGCCGGAATTGGTTCGCGACTCAGCACTGAAAACCGGTAGCGAGTCGTGGGGTTTCCGGCATCAAAGCGCCGGCGGGCTTTTTCCAACTTGAGACTCAACCGCTCGTCCTCGGTTTCAACGTCGAAGGTCTCATCCACATGGGCGGAGAGGACGACGCCGATACCACGCGTGTGGCCTTCAGGACTGCCGCGATCTGCCTCGGGGATTAGCGTCTTGACCAGGCCGATGCTTTCGACCCACTCGGCCCATTTACTCGTCCGGAGCCAGCTCGCGGAGCGAGCGGCGCCCAGCACGCCAAGGCCACGACGAACCGGGTCGTCTTGGGTGCGACGCATCCCATAATTGGCTAAAAAGTCCTTGAATTCATTGACGGCAAGAATGCCGCCGACAACCGCGGCCCACCGAGTAAAGGGATGGCGCACGGTGCTGTCCGTCGGCTGGCCCGCTTGCTTCCAGCGCTCGATCATGCCCCTAAGCTCTGCCTCAATGCGATCACGGTTGCGGGGCAGAAATTCCAATTTCGGATTGCCGATTGGACTTTGCCGGTCAGCAACGTTTCCGGTTGGTGCAAGGTGAATGGGCAAGGAGCGATTCATCAGGTCTTCGGAAACAGTTCCGAAATTCGTACTGATCGCCACGGCGAGATTGTTCTTGCGGCGCACCGGCCCGCCTGAGCCCGTTGAAAACAATGTCGGCTCCGGGTCAGTGATGAAGCGTTCAAGGAAGCCCGAAGCGATCATCCGTCGTTTGCCGAGCCTGGCGTTCTCGACGACCATGACGCCCGCTTCGGGGTTATGCTTGAGGTTTCCCGTAATCTCTCTTTCCAAGGCCCAGTCCGTTTCCTGATAAGACACCGCTGTCATCGGGGTGCCGCCCGCAGCAAACTGAATGATCGTGTCCTTGCCAGCGTGGGACTTGGTCGCGGTAACCAGGATCAACGGCTTTGCACCTGGAAAGAGTTGCCCAACATGACCGTCAAGGCGGCGCCGACGGTGTTCGTGCGGTCGGCGTCTTTGTCAAAATCCATCACACCGAGAAATCTCTCCATCGCCTCACGTCCGTCGTCGATGCGCGCAGGCGGTCCGACATGCAAGAAGCGTTGACCTCGACCGCCGTCGTTGTAACCCGGCGCAGTGAGGCGGAAATTCTCCATGTACCGAGCTCTCCGGACCGATTCGTCTATGGGTCGGAACGGCTGCAGGAAGAATCTCGCTCTGCAACATCGTATTGGCATGGCTGACCGGAATGCGGCGACCGACGATCTTGCCGTTCCGCCTGTACGTAATGCGCAATCGATCGGCAATGACTGCGACCAGTTTGGCAGCGTTGTCGATTAGCGTCGGCGGAACATTGATGTCTGGCGACGCCAAGAACAAGCCGCCGGTATAGGTCGGCTTGCGAAATATGTCGCCACTTGCGGCCAGCAGATGGCCGAGGGCCGGATAAGTCTCGGCCAGTGGCGATTCCTCATTGAAAATGAACTCGTCAACGGCGTCCAACGCCGGTGGCCGCTGATAGTCGGACGCGATGGGCTGGTTGCCAGGCTCACTCTCGCCAGTAGCTTCAGAATCTTCGGCAATTGGGTCGCGCTGGACCACATCGACCTGGTCTCGGTCAATCGCTTCGCGCTCCTGATCTGCTCCGGTCGGTTGTCTCGGATGGCCGTCGTCGGCCAGCGGCCAACAGCTAGGCAATTCTGGTCGTTTTTCGGCTGCGGGGCGTCGGTGAATCTGGATGGCGAGACCGGCATCGCTGCCCGCGCGGTCGGCACTTTCGGCGATCGAGATGGCCGGCGGCGCGAGTCTCGGTTGTATATGGATGTTCATGTCACTCATCCTTCTTTAGAAAGAGCTGCCGTTTTCGAGGGTACCCAACACGCCCGACACGGGGCGCACCCCCGACACGCCTTCGCGACACGACATTCCCATTGCGCCCACCAGGTACATCTTGCCGGCCTCCGAATAATCAAGGAAACAGAATTGACGACGTTTGAACGACTCTCGCGGCAGGACACTTTTCGCCATGCCACCGCCACACCCAGGCATTATTGAGCTTCCATGCCGCGCGTCGATTGTGCGCGATCGTGCGCGCGTGCGCACGGTCGCCAACTATGCCGGATGATCTCGTTGGTCGACCAGTGTCGGCCTAGCAACGATGCCAAACCGTCATACCGACCAACTCACCGTCACGTGTCCATGCGAGCGAAACTCATCGCGAGTCGCAGTCGGCCAATTCCACAAGCGCCTTTTGGCCACCGCCAACTGCAGCCTCTGGTCCTCGCTACCGTAAACGCTCGTCACCGTCTCTGACGGAGCTTTCCCTGGGGTTCGGCTAACCGCGACGAGGCGGCATGCCACTGCACGGCCGACGTTCCACCACCTGCTGATTGCATGCGCCGGTAGCTCGTCTGCTCTCGACGAATAAACCGGCTCGCGCGACGGCGGTCGCACGCTGCAAGTAATAAGCGCCCGGCACTAGGAGCTATACTCAGCGGCTCCTGGACTGTCGACGGTGCGCCTGCTCCTGTCCTTCTCGCTCGACTCGACGAACCAAAGCTGCCGCCTTTTCAACGTCCGCAGCAAGGCCAAAGAATAGATAGTTGTCTAACAATCGTACCTTGGACTCGTTAACGCACTCGATATCCTCGCGATTGATACACTCGGCCAACTGGCCGGCGCCGCTCTGATAGAACGCTCCAGCAGCGACGGTGCGTTCGTCACAGATCATCTCGGTCAACCGATGCAGATGCTGTGGCGCATCCCGAGCGACGGGTACAAAAAAATCGTTACCAGCGTACCCGTCTGCAATACGGCCCGCCACATCGAAATGCTTCGGAAACCTTGTCCGAAGACGCTCTATAGAAAGCGCATCGCTAGGAAATGTGGCAGCACGGAAGTCAATCGCGTCGTGACGACGCGGCTTCGTATCACCGCCTTCATACGTTTCATCCGACATCCAAGGCGCTGCGTAGTGTTACACTGCGCTGCGATATTGTCACACATTCGCCAGTTGTCAAGCGTTGCCGTCATGTGCGACCGACGCACTCACGGTCACTCCGCGGCACCTGTGCGTGGAACCTCCCCGAGGCTGATCATTGGCTTAAGGCCTTCGAGTTCCAGAACCCGGTCAACATAGCACCACGCCTTTCGCGCCCTTGCCGTCCATTGCGATTCTTGCCTCGCTCCTCTCCATCGCTCTACGCGAAAGTCGGCACAAGTGCGTTCCTCGTCGCTCCATGCACTTGGCGGAAACGGAGATTGATTAAACGCACTCGCCAAATCCTCAAGTATTTTCTTAATCGAATTCGGACTGACAGGAAGATCCGCAAGCCTTCTCTCGGCTTTCATCTTTGTAAGTAGACGCGACAATTTATGGTACCCCAATGCATCTCCACCACACATCAACGCCTCATGCTCAAGCATTCCAATACACCAAAACACCTGTTGCGCTTCCAACCATTTGACGACAAACGGCTTCGTAAACCACTGCAACAGTTGTTTGTCATTAGACGACAGCAACATACTGCGAGACGACAGGGCGGCAGTGTCAGGCGCGCCGGACGCAGCAGCCGCACCGCCAAGGCCAGCGCATATTAAAGTCGGTTGAGCGTTAGGACTTCGGTGAGGAACGCGGTGTTCAACATGCAACGAATCATTTTTCCGCGGAGACTGTCCTTCTGCGGATGGCGTTTGAGGAGCGATACCGCGAAGCGTCTG
>DASZTS010000069.1:0-8392 GCA_035547915.1 Pirellulales bacterium
CCCAAGGCTACAGCCGAGCCGCCGTTGAGCGGACGGCCCCCATCGGCATGCTGCTCTACAGTTTGATCGCGCATTGGTTCGTCTTGGACGGGCATCGGCATTACCAAGCTCTGAATCGTCCCTGGTATCGCCAAAAAGCGCTACGCCTCGTTCGGCGATATGTTGCTGACGTTGCGTCGCCAAAGCACCCACGAACAGATTATTCCTCTGGGCCTTTCAGGCCCAGGGAGTAGAAAAATCCAGCAGATCTTCGATCACGCACTCCAACGAGCGGCATAAATGAGGTCTGAAGCCTCGTCCGCCGCTAGCAAAAACTGCGAAACATGAATCTGAGAAGCATGAGCCGGAATTTTACTGCCGCGAACAGGCAATTGCTAGCAGCGAGTGGGACTAGGCATCTCCATTCTTCACCATGCGGTTCAGCCCTTACGCGCAACCGACGAGCGGAGAGCATGGCGGGCCAACAAGTAGGTGCTCGCGAATCACCGTGGCAGGGAACCGCCGGCTTCGCTGGTATCGGCAGCTAAACGGGGCCTCTGGCGTGAGTCGGTGATCGGTTGCCGGAACAATCGGCGTCATTTCGCCAGCCGGTCATTCGGAGAATTCTGCCGTATGTCGCGCTGCATCTGCACCGTCGAACGAAAAAGCCTGCGCATGAAAAAGCCGCCGCAGGCGGGGCAGGTACCTGGGCGGCCTTGATTCAGCCTTGCAGCCGGGTCAACCTTTACAATACCACCGGCTGCGGGTCGATCAACGAGGGTCACCAAAAACCAGCACAAACGCGGGTGGCGAGCTGAAAATCGGCCGTCTACTTGCCGGGCGGCGCGATTGCAAGCTGCGCATAATGTGTCGATAGTGCCGGTCGGAACCGCTGGGGCGATTGCTGTGTCTGCACCCAATACCCCCGTCCGTTCTGGCAAGGGCAGGACAGGGCACGGTCGGCTCCCTGAATGAGTGCCGGGCGAAAACGACATGAATCTGATCGTTCACTGCCTTACAATTGCTGCGGTCCCGCGGCCACAAGGCCATGAACGGTTCATCGGCTTTGCCGGTGGGAAGGTCTTGCCGAAAGCAAACGGCGAGCGGTCATGGCGAAGTCCGCTACAGGAGAAAAAACCAACAAGCAGAGCAACGGCAAGACGCTCGACGCACCTGCCCCGCAAAGCTGGCTCTGGGGGGCCGCCTGCACGATCCGCGGCCCCCTGATGCCCCGAAGTTCGAGGAATACATTCTACCCTTTTTCTTCCTGAAGCGGGTCACTGGACCGTCGAATGCCTGACATAGACGATTTAGAAACGCCGGACTTCCCATTCGACCAAGCAGGCCTTGATACCGAGTGGACCGTACTCAACGCCTTTCGCGAGATGCTGGGCATCGCATCGAAAGGCAAGAGGAACCCAACCTATAGTGAAGCACAGTCGTTCGCTCAATCTCAGTTTCCGCACGTCTTTGGCCGCGACAGCTTTTTCGCAAGTGAGCGCGACGACGTCAAGATCTACCGCGACAAAGCCGAGGCCGAATCCCTCATACAAGGAACCACTGTCACACCTTTAGATATCTTGGATAAAGAGATCACGGACGAAGAAAGGCGGCTGTACGCAGATCCTACAAAGCAACTGCTACAGAAGCACGTCAGTAAGCTTCGCCGACTTCGGCCAAAGCTCGCGAAGCTTGAGTGTACGGAACAACAGATCCTTTCGCGCGATTTCTTTTACGTTAGCCATCTGCCGACGCCGCCGGAATGCGGCGACAACTATCGAGATTACAGGATCTCGGAAACGCGCGGTTTGCGCCTTCGCCTCTTGCATCCTGACAAGCCGGAGCATTCCACCGGCGCCGATCTCATCTACGAGCAGTACTGGGAGGCAAAAAGCCTCGCGCGGATCGTCGCGATCCAGTACAAGATCTGGGATGGCCACACGCTTTATCTGTCAAAGGCCAAGGGGCTTGAGAAGCAGCTGACAAAGTTGAAGAAGGCGTTCTGCGACGGCGGTGTATGCGGTTGCTCCGATAAAAGTAAACGTCAAGATGCATATCGCCTGCCATTCTGTTCCGCATTCCTTCGGCCAACCGATAAGCTTCAAGACCGGACAAGCCAACTGATCTCAACCGGCTTGCACGTGCCCATCTGTGTGGTCGAACGCTTGTTCAATGCCCAGACGGATGGGAAAAAGCTCGAACGCAAGTACCTCCGCGGTGAGTCGCTGTCGCAAGCGGCCTTCGCCGAACTATTCAACTACAACATGTGTGGCTCCAAGTGGTTGAGGTTTGACGAGTTGACCCTCTTCTATCAAACCCACCACGTGCTTCGCGAAGCCGATACCTTTCGAATCTATGCCCAGGAATTCAGTGTACCTCCGAACGACAGCGCGCCATTCGGTTCCAGCAACAGTCGTAAACGCAGACGGAGGAGCGCTGACAGGTAAACAGTCGCCATGCTAATCCCGAAACGACGGAGGAGCGAGGCTGATCGGTCGCTCCTGGACGCTTCGCTGGTCGCCATGCTGCTGTCTTCCAGTTGAGGATCGCGGTGTGGGGCATGTCGGCGGCAGGGCACCGCCGGCTTGGCTGGTATCGGCAGCAGTGCGTGGGTTTACTGGCGTGAGTCGGCGAAGGTCAACCCGAATAATCGGCAACCTTTCGCCGGTCGGTAATCCGGGGAATCGTGCCGTGCCGCCGGTGCAACGTATAGCTCGCTGCATCAGGCACCGTGCGGTCCAAAAGCCTGCGCATGAAAAAAGCCACCGCAGGCGGGGCAGGTACCTGGGCGGCCTTGATCCAGCCTTGCGGCTGGGTCACCCATTGCAATACCACCAGTTGCGGGTCGATCAATGGTGCTACGAAATTCTTTTTATATGTTCGAAGCTAGCCGAATTCGGCCGTTTGCCCCGTTGGCTGATGTGCATAACTTGTCGGTGGTGCGGCCAGGCCGGGTGCTCACTCTATCCAAGCCGGGGAGATCTTCATGCTGCAGCCGTTGAACCGCCTGCCCGTCGGGCGGCGGCAGCACCGGCCGGTCGTCGTCCAGCTCACGTCGTCGATCCAAATACGTGCACCGATTGCATGAGTCGTTATCGCCGTCATTGATGGCGATGACCGACAAAGCAGACGTGGCTCGAAGTAGAACGGACGTCATTGGTGTCCTTCCGGTGAGGGCATATGAGTTGGGCTTGTCGGGCGGGTAGCATGGCGCCGGGGAAATTCCGGAGGACGGCCCATGATTCGGCGACGCAACGGCATCTCGGCGGACTTAGTACAGACGGCGGCGCAGTTTGACCAATGGCGACGCATCGCGTCAGGCAGCCAACCTTCGCCTTCCCGATTTTCTTCCGCTTCGGGGTGGTGATCACAAAACCGCGCTCGACAGCGAAGCAGAGGCTGGCCAAGGCCCTGGAAATCGCGCAGTAGGTCGGTAACATCAAAAGCTGCTGGGTTGCGGCTGATCACCGCGGAGGCCGGGTGGTTACCATGAGTAGCACCTAACTTGTGGCGCCATGCCGGCCGGCCCGGCATCACGTAGGTGCATTATGTCAAACCCGCCACAGGGCAATTGGTTGAAATTGGGATCCGCCATGGACAGATTTACCAGCACTACGGCCGTCTTCGGGATACCGAGTCGATCAATGCGCTAAACCGCTTGTCATCTGCATTGGCCGAACTCGAGCACAGTGTTACTAATCGTTCAGACATTTGGAGCAAATCGCGAGCACTTCTTGATGATTGTCGTATCCATGCACGGGGATATACGCGAACCTTGCGAAAGCCAGTGCATGATCGGCTCAGCGAAATTTGGGGGATGATCCAGGATCATTGTGCGCGTGCTGCTCCCGACATGGAGTCCTGGTTGCTTCTCGGCAAAGAACTCGCGACCATAGACATTCCTTTCTGGGTGGCCGTCGACGCCGCCGCGACCGAAGTTCACCGGGCGCCGGAACGTCTTCAGCGACTTCTGGATCGCTGCCAGACAACGACCGAAGTGGTGTTTCCGCCACTTGAGAGCTCCGTCAATCAAGAAGTCCCTCATCCGATAGAATGGCTGCGGATGGAGGCCGGTATTCGCAATTTACGCGCTCAACTGCCGACAATTTGCAGCAGTGAGCAAGGGAACGTCATCGACGCACAAGCCGGTGACCAACAACCCGTCACCCAATCGATTGACCAGCAGCGGCCGCTTTCAGCAGCGGCGACAGAACGCCACGAGGAGAGAGGCGTGCCGCCGGAATTCCACAAACTAGACAAAAGAATACTATCGGCGATGCTTGACCTTTATGCCATTTCGAAAGAACGAAGAGTGACTGTCGCTAAAATCGCCGAACACGTGGTACACGCGAAAGGCGCGACACAACCGTACGTAGAGCGCATGCCGGAGCTGCGACGGCGGGGGCTGACGGATAGCAAACGCGGGAAAACCGGTGGCCACTGGTTGACTACCGAGGGATTGCGTGTGGCCGAGCTCCTAAAGAGCCAAGATTCTACGTAGGATTCTGGTCATAATAGTGCTTTGGCCACGCTGGCTACAGGATTGCGTATGGCCGGAAGTGTCCCGACAGCCGCGTTGCTGAGCGCCTAATTCACGCGCACCCCGCTAGGCAGTCGTTTCAGGATTTTTGCTTGACCAAGGATGGTGCGTTGCTCTGCTGGGACACCACCGTATGGCCACATGGGGGCGCAAATCCTGCGTAGGATTCGGGGCAATCATAGTGCTTTTTGGGGCTCCTCTGCCCACAGTAGACTCCGTCGGAAGACGAGCGCGGTGCTCGCCGATCCGACACCATGGAGGCTACTAGATGACCGCTACTCTCACTGCCGGCAGCCCGCCGGCCGACCCTGAGCCCGCGCTGGGGGACGTGCACGCCGTGGCGACGCGGCTCGACTGCTCGACACGGCACGTGCGCAGGCTCGCCGATGCGGGTCTGATGCCGGCACCAATCCGTCTCGGCTCGCTACTCCGCTGGCGACTCGCTGACATCGACGCCTGGATCCAGGGGGGGTGCAAGCGCGTGAGATAATCGGGCCCACCGGCCTCGGCGGTCCCAAAAGACGACGCCGGCCTGCGGTGGTCGCAGGCCGGCATGTAGCTCTTTCCCCGATCAAAAAGGAGTCGCCCGCATGGGCAAGCTATCCGATATCCTATCCGGCGGCGGAAACTTTTTCGACGGGTGGAGTGACATACCACCGGCCGACGAGTTTGGGCCAGTGCCATCTGGTATCTACGTCGCCAGGATCAGGCGCGCGAAACTCGAAAAATGTAAGAAAAAGGGCACTCCCAGCTACAGTATCGAGTTCGAGGTTGTCGAGGGGGCGCATGTGGGGCGCCATATCTGGCACCCTATCTGGCTTACTCCGGACGCCAGGCGTCAGGCCCGACGAGACCTCGATAAGCTGGGCATCACCGATCCAGCGACGCAGCTCGAGCAACCCCTCCGCGAAGGTATCATCTGCGAGTTCGATGTGACTCTGCGGACGGCGGATAATGGCGCGGCCTACAACGAGGTGCGCCGGTTTACCGTCATCCGCATCGATGAGCCGCCCGCGGAACCGTTCGCGCCCAACGCTGAGACGGAGGGCAATGGTCCATGACAGCCTATCCGTACGGCTTCCTCGTTCGCGGGGCGGCCGACGAACCGCGGAGAGTAGTAGACGCTCGCCGCGCGTTCGCCGCATTTTGCGGATGCGATCCGAACGCAAAGGTCGAAGAGCAATCTTTCTTGTCGGCATTTTGGTTTGGTCGCGATTTCCGCGATTATTTCGAGTCAAACTGCGGTACCGAAAAGGGGTTTAGCGGTTTCTGCTGGCAGCCGTTTGTCCTGTGGGACAATGATTGCCATGAACTCGACCAAGCTCTGACGGATGCTCGTCGGCTTGCCACGTGCTCGTAGAACGCTACCGCCCGGACGAAAAGAATCTGCTGATTTTCTTCTCGGGTGCGAAGGGCTTTCATGTCGCGTTGCTGACGTCGTTGTGGTTGCCAGAGCCGTCTGTCGACTTTCACGAACTCGCAAGTCTATACGCTGGTGAGCTCGCCCGGCTCACGAACGTGACGATCGACGCCTCCATCTATTCCAAGACCCGGTTGTTCAGGTCGCCAAACAGTAAGCACGCGAAGACCGGGCTGCACAAACGCCGGCTGTCGCTCGACGAACTGATGGGGCTGTCGGTCCAAGGGATTCTCGAGCTTTCGCGCGAACCGCTGGCCTTCGAGCCGCCGGAACCGACCGCAACGAATGACCGAGCCATCGCTGACTGGCGAGCTACCCAGGATCAACTGCAAAAGCATCGTGAAGAAAGAGCTGAGCGCGGTACGACCCGAGGCGCGACGCTCAACCAACTCACGTTGGAAATCATTAGAGATTGTCGCGCCCTCGGTAGCCCTACCGAAATCGGCAACAGACATCGGTTACTGTACTCCGCCGCAAAAAACTTTGGCGAACTTGGAGCAAGCTTTGAACTTGCGTTCGCCTTACTGCGCGAATCCGGGCTCGACAGTGGTCTTATGCCGGCCGACGTCGAGCGCCAGATCCAATGTGGAGTGAGTGATGGGAGACCCAAACTATGAGCTATCAGACTCTTGGTAATATTTTTGCCGGCTGGCGCGATGACGTGCTCACCGGCTCGCCGCCGGTGTTCTATCCAATCGGCAGTGGCGAACTGGCACGCATCGAAATCGGACCGGGACTGGTGACCCTCATTGGCGGAGCCCCTGGGGCCGGCAAGAGCGCCTTCGCCATGCAGGTCGTGACCGACGCTTTGCGGTTGACGCCAAGGCTTCGTGCTTCGGTTTGCTCCATCGAGATGCCCCCTAACATCCTGCTTGAGCGTCAACTTGCTCGGTTTAGCGGCATCGGCCTGACCACCATTCGCTACCGGCAGTTCGACCAAACGCACGCCGATCGGCTCGACCGGGCGATGCACACGTTGGAAGCGCTGGGCGAGCGCCTGGCCTTTGTGCGTCCGCCGTTCGATCTGGAAAACGTGGCCGAAAGCGCCGACGCCTTCGACGCCGACATGATCGTGCTCGACTACATTCAGCGTATCCCACCGCCCGGTCAACACGGGGATCGCCGTGGGGCCATCGATGCGACGATGAATCACCTGCGGCAGTTCGCCGACGCGGGCATCGCGGTCCTGGTGGCGGCCGCCGTGGCGCGGTCAAGAGATCGCCATGGGCGGTCAAGCTACGAGGGCGACGGTCTTAGCCTGGCATCGTTCCGCGAAAGCTCGGAGCTGGAATTTGGCGCTGATGATGCGTTCATCTTGGTTCCGGACCACCAAAACGAACAGGTCGAGTTGCGGCACCTGAAAGCTCGGCACACAGCCCCGCGAAACATAATGCTTTGGTTTGACCGCGTGCACCAGTCTTTCACTTCGGCTGCGGCCCGTCCGTTGCCGTCGTTGCCGCAAGGCCAAGGGGGTTTCCATGGATGGTAGCCACATACTGCCAGGTTGCGAGGTTCTGCCGCCGATCGAGCCCTCACCCGACGAGAAGGCCGGATCGACGAGCGCCAGCACCAACCAAGTCAAAGGCAGCACCCACGCGGAGCGGAAGACAGGCAGTCGCTTCGCCGTGCTAAACGCCTTCCTGGACTTTACCGCCGCCGGACTGACGCGTGCTGAGATGCTGGTTTGGCTGATCTTGTTTCGTGACACGAAGCCGGACGGGCTAGCCCGTACTTCGGCGGCAGACATTGCTCGACGTGCTGGGGTCAACCTTAGAACTGTGAAGCGTGCCACCAACAATCTGCAGCGGCGCCAATTACTAAAAGTTGCTCGCCGCGGCGGGCTGCGACAGGGCCCTTCATCCTACCGTGTGCGGCCGTTGGCACCCCCCGGCGCACGGTGACATTTGTGGCACGAGACAAGGTGGCATTTCGCGTCCGTTATTGGTGGCGTGGATGCCCCCCATCCCAGAAGGGACCATATATGCGGTCCCCTTAATGTCCGCTGAGGCGGACAGGGACCGCTTAAAAAAAGTGAGTAGATCGTCATGCACCGAAGCCGCCTCATTGCCGCAAATTCGCTTCGCCAGTCCGCGACCTCGCCGGTCGTCGCACGGCCAACGAGCGAAACGGCGGACGTCGAGTCGGCAGACGTTGATCCGACGGCCGCCATGCTTGGCCCCTTCGCCTCACGAAAAGCCGAAGCGGGAGTGCCGCCCGGCGGGCACCACTAGCGCAAGTTGCTTGACGTCAAAGCCGCTTATGGGATCATTAACCCACCATGAACAAGACCAGAGCCAAGTCGCCCATCTCCGACCCAAGGCCAGCGCATATTAAAGTCGGTTGAGCGTTAGGACTTCGGTGAGGAACGCGGTGTTCAACATGCAACGAATCATTTTGCCGCGGAGACTGTCCTTCTGCGGATGGCGTTTGAGGAGCGATACCGCGAAGCGTCT
>DASZTS010000070.1:0-26130 GCA_035547915.1 Pirellulales bacterium
CAGACGCTTCGCGGTATCGCTCCTCAAACGCCATCCGCAGAAGGACAGTCTCCGCGGAAAAATGATTCGTTGCATGTTGAACACCGCGTTCCTCACCGAAGTCCTAACGCTCAACCGACTTTAATATGCGCTGGCCTTGGCCTTTCAGCCATCTCGCCATCCGGCCCTATCCGGACGAATACAAACGGCGGGTTACGCTGGCCGATGGCCAGCAGGCCACCTTGCGTCCCATCAAGCCGGAAGACGAGCCGCTCTGGCACGACCTGCTGGCAAACTGCTCAGAAGAGTCGATCTGGTCTCGCTTCCGTTACCTGTTCAAGCAAACGACGCACGAGATGGCCACTCGGTTTTGCTTCCTCGATTACGATCGTGAGCTGGCGATCGTGGCCGAAGTTGAACATGATGGCGTCAGAACGTTGATCGGTGTGGGCAGGCTCGTAGCCGATACCGATCATCGACAGGCGGAATACGCGGTACTCGTCACCGATCGCTGGCAGTCGCGGGGGTTAGGCAGCTCGCTGACCGATTACTGCTTGGAGATCGCACAAAACTGGCGCGTGCGGCAGGTGATCGCCGAAACGTCGCCGACCAACGGTCGCATGCTGGCAATCTTTCGAGCTCGTGGCTTCGAGTTCGACCACACATTGGCACCAGATGTCGTACTCGCCAGGAAGCGGCTATGAACGGGAGCAGTTGATAGTCAGTCACCGCTGGCCGCGTCAACCGCCGCCTCGAGGGCACGCTGTACCGCCTTTTCCAAATCGGCGAGCGAACACGGTTTAACGAGATAATCGAAGGCCCCGCGGTCCCTCGCATCCGCGATCGATTGCTCGTCGCCGTGTCCACTGAGCAGAATCACTTGTAGGTTGGTGTGGCGATCGCGCAAATGCTCCATCAGTTCCAGACCATCTTGCCCCGGCAACGAACGATCTAACAGGGCAACCTGAAACTTTTGTCGATCGGCGGCATCGAGAGCGTCGGCTGCACTGCTTGCGGCGGCGGTTGATAAACCTCGTCGAGAAAACCGTCGCACGAGGATCTCCAAAAAATCCTCGTCGTCGTCCACGATCAACAGCGAACCCGGCATCACTCAGGCGCACTCCACAAGGAACCGCGATTCTTCCGGCCGCCGCGCTTGGGTTTGAACCGCAACCCGTCTGGCAACCTCGTCGCGATGGATCGGCACGTCGGCGGGTGCGACACATCCCAGTTTGACAATGTTTCCCCGGACCTCCAATACCTCCACAACGATATTCGATCCGATCACGATTCGTTCACCCGCTTTTCGGCTCAGTACAAGCATTTTCACATTCCTTTACAATTGGGTCAGAAAAAGAAACTAATCTTGGTCCGCGACCTCAATGTGGTCGACGAACTCCTCGACGGCCTCCAAATCGGCAAGAAGCGCCCAAGCCATCTGTCGCAGGTAGTACGACGAGACGTGTCCATCGACCGTCAACACCCCGTCGCGGAAACTGCACCGCAGTTGGCGATGCGAAGGATATGGGCTGGCCTGGAGACGGTGTCGAGCCTGTTCTACGATCCCGCCCGAGCCCGCCGTGAATTCGGGTGCGAGCGATGCCGGTTGGTAAACGTTAGCGCCGGTGATCATTGGCAAACTCCTGGCGAAGAATAGAAAACGATCCGGAATCTGCCGGAAAGCCAGGGCACGCGGCGGAGAGTTGATTCGCTAATCAACCTGCGTGGCGGCGAGCGGCGACAAAAAAACCCCGCCTGAGCTACAAACTTGCACAGCGGGGCATTGGTCGGCCTGTTACGGATGCGCCCTTCACGAGCACATCACACAAACGCAAATCTACGATACGCGCTGTAGTGACGTCAAGAGTGTCTATGTCAAAAGTTCAGTAAAGTTTTTGTCGGCGATGCGGCGGATTTGGTGCAAGGAGTCGTGCTGCGAGCGAGGCGATGAGCGCGCTACTGGTAGCGCGCGGCGCGCCGAGGGGCTCACGCGGAAACGCCAGGCCACGCTGGCTCATGCTCGTCGAGTTACGAATGCGTAAACGCTTACCCCATCGTTCCTTTCTGGAGTGGAGGATTCATCCGCCGCACGGGAATACCGCCTCCGGTACGTCGACTGCTCGGGCTGCAATCGATGGTTCCCATAACTCAACCTCCCCCAAGTCATCGATCATGAGCACGACAAACGCGCCGTTCCATTCGCCCCTACCCGCGCAACCTGGCATGTCACGTTTTTCGGAAATGCAGTGGCGCGAGTTACTCGACGAAGACCGCTTCGCCTTATCGACGATCTCCTTGTTGCTCGCCTCCATCGTCGGTGTGGGCCTTGCGGGCATGGCCGTGGTCGTTGCCATTCTGGCATTCGGCGGCTGAGATCGGTCGTCTGCGACCGCGAGCAACCTACTTCCCTTGGCGGCCGCCGAACTCGCTCTATGATAAATGGGTCTGGACGGCTCGCGACGGGTCATCCCGCGGATGGTTCAACCGAGCTCGCACGCCCATCTTCGATGTGGCGCGCGAGCTTTTTTCTTGAGGTAGGCATTGATTCGGGCGGCCTAGCCCTGATACCTCATGTTCACCGACGGCTTCGGAACAACGACGCAGGCCAAACTCATGCCTTGGGATAAGATCTACCAGCTCTATCAAGAATTACAGCGGTACGTCGGCTGGACCGACGACGACGCCAAACGGGTGGGAGGCATTTCCGAGCTTATCGAGCCGCACATCGTGGCGTTGATCGACGACTTTTATGAAGAAATCGATCGACACCCAGAGGCGAGCAAGGTGATAACGGGTGGGGCACAGCAGGTTGCCAGGCTCAAACAAACGTTGCGAGGTTGGCTTCGAGATCTCGTGGCCGGGCGCTACGACAAGGACTACGTTTCACGGCGGTGGCGGGTCGGCCTGCGGCACGTCGAAATCGGTTTGTCACAGGTGTTCACAAATGCCGCGCTTTCGCGATTGCGGCGCGGTTTGCTCGAAACCTTGGAGCGTGTCTGGACCGGCGATGCGAAAGAGTTGCTGGCTATCCGCGGCTCGCTCAATCTGCTGTTGGATCTCGACTTGGCGATTATCGAAGACGCCTATCAGACCGAGTTCAGCCAGCGCCAGCAGCGGAGTGACCGCCTGGCGGCCATCGGGCAGGTGGCGGGAGGAGTCGCCCATGAACTGCGCAACCCGCTGAACGTCGTCAAAACATCGGTCTACTATCTATTGAATACACGGTCGCCGGCACCTGCAAAGGTGCAGCAACACCTCGAGCGCATCGAGCGTCAAATCGGTCTGGCCGACCGGGTGATTACGGCCCTTTCGGACTTTGCTCGGTTGCCCGTGCCCGAGTTGCACCCGGTATCGGTGCCGCTGTGCTTGAAGGAGGTTTTGGAGCTCAATCCGCTTCCGACCGAAATCACGGTCATATCCCATTATCCAGAGAATCTGCCGTCCGTTCTCGGAGATGTGCGACAGTTGCAAATCGTTTTTAGCAATTTGGTCCGTAATGCGCGCGATGCCATGTTGCCGCAAGGCGGTTCGCTGACCATCACGGCTCAACCGAGCGATGGAGATGTGGAGGTGATCATTGCCGATTCCGGTACTGGCATCCCGCGAGAAAATCTGGAGCGGATCATGGAGCCACTCTATTCGACCAAGGCCAGGGGAATCGGGTTGGGGCTGGCAATCACCCGGTCGATCATCGAAAAGCACGGCGGCGGGTTACACGTGGCCAGCGAACCCGGCGTCGGCAGCCGATTTACTGTGCGCTTGCCGGCGGTGAGCGGTTAGGCCATTTGGCATCGCGGCATCGAAAGGGTATTTCCCACATGATTAGCGCGCCACATCGCATTCTAGTCGTCGACGATGAGGTCGACACTTGCGCCAATCTCTCAGACATCCTCACCGATCTCGGTTTTCAAGTTGACGTGGCCTACGACGGTCCCAGTGCCCTGAAGTTGGTAAAAGAAAAAACTTTCGACGTGGCGCTTTTGGACCTCAAAATGCCTGGCATGGATGGCCTGGAACTGTATCGCCGCATCAAGGCATTGCAATCGGGAACGGTGGCAATCGTTGTCACGGCCTATGCCAGCAGCAACACCGCGAATGAGGCCCTGGCCGCCGGCGCCTGGAAGATTCTTTCGAAGCCCGTTGACCCGGCAAAGCTGCTGACTCTCGTGGATGAAGCGGTCGAGCAGCCGGTCGTGCTGATCGTCGATGACGACCAAGATCTCTGTGAGAGCCTATGGGACCTGTTCCGCGAGCGAGGATATCGTGTCTGCCTGGCTCACGATCCGTTCGACGCCGTCCAGCGTTTAGAGCAGCGCCAGCACCACGTGGTGCTGATCGACATGAAATTGCCGTCTGGGAGCGGTGCCGAAGTTTTTCGACTGGTGAGAAAGGCAAACCCACAAGCCCGCACGGTGCTCGTGACAGGACTGCGCAGTGAGATGGAGCAGCTTGTAGAGCAGACGCTCTCGGAAGGTGCCGACGCCGCGTGCTACAAACCCTTCGATATTCCCGATCTGCTTTGCACGTTGGGTAGACTGACCAAGCATGAGTGACAGCGCGCCGATGACGGTCTTGGTCGTCGAAGACGACGAAGACACGCGGGCCAACCTTTGCGACATCCTCGAACTCGATGGCTTCCGCGCCGAAGCTGTCAGCACCATGCGCGAGGCCTTGGGGCGCCAAGACTGGGCAAACATAGGCATGGTGATTCTCGATCGCCGGCTCCCCGACGGCACTGCCGAAGAGTTACTGCCACGGTTAAAAGGGCTCGCCCCCGATGCCGACGTCATCGTGGCCACCGGATATGCCGATCTCGATGGTGCGATCACGGCCCTCCGCAACGGCGCGGCCGACTATATCATCAAGCCGATCAATCCAGCGGCGTTGCGAGCCAGTGTCGAACGGACCGCCGAACGCCGGCGGCTGGCACAGGCCAAGGCCCGCAGCGACGCCGCCTTTCGAACGCTCGTCGAGGCGGCCCCCACGCTGACTGTCATCGTGCGACCCGACTGCAAGATCGTTTACGTCAATCCATTCGCCGAACAGTTAACCGGCTTCTCGAGCGCCGAACTCCTGGGACACGATTTTGCTTCGGCGTTGGGTGAAAGCTCAGCCAGACGAGACCTGATCGGTGGCACGGCGAGCAACCATACGCGGACACGGCCGAGGGGCGGAGTGCAAGATACGCTGCATTGCCGGAATGGCGCACATCGTTCGGTGGTCTGGAATGCCAAAGTACTGAGCGACTTCGACGGAGCGCCCGCTATTTTGGCGATCGGCCACGACATGACCGAATTGCACGAGGCACAGCGAAAGGCATTGCAAGCGGAACGGTTGGCCGCGATCGGTCAAATGATGACTGGCCTGACGCATGAGAGCCGCAACGCCTTGCAGCGTAGCAAGGCTTGCCTGGAAATGTTGGCGATGGAAGTGGAAGATCGGCCGGCCGCGCTCGACCTGGTACGGCGCATCGAAAAGGCGCAAGATCATCTCCAGCATCTCTATGAAGAGGTACGCACGTATGCCGCGCCAATCAATCTGAAAACAAGCGTCTGCGATCTGGGCGAGCTGTGGCGCGAGATCTGGGCGGATCTGATGCAAGTTGTACCCCAAAAGCGTGTCCAACTCTGCGAAGAAAGTCGTTGCACGAACTTGATGTGCAACATCGACCGTTTCGCCATCGGCCAGGTGTTTCACAACATTTTGGAAAATGCTGTGAGTGTTCTACCCGATTCGGGTAGCATCGACATAATCTGCTCCGATGCCGAATTCGATGGCCGACCGGCGCTGCGAATCGCTTTCTGCGACAACGGCCCGGGACTGACCGCCGAACAGCGCCGGCGCATCTTCGAGCCGTTTTATACGACGAAGACGAAAGGTACGGGGCTTGGCATGGCGATTGCCAAGAGAATCGTGCAATCGCACGGTGGCTTGATAGAGGCGGACAGCCAACCAGGCCGAGGTGCGGAGATCGTGGTGCTGCTCCCGAGAGAGGTCAAATGAATGCGCCATTGCGGATAGCTGTAGCCGATGACGAGGCCGACATGCGCGAGTGGTTCGAACGCATGTTACCCACGTTGGGCCATCAAGTGGTCTCGGTGGCCGAGAATGGCAGCGAGCTCGTCGAGCATTGCCGCAGACTGAAGCCCGATGTGGTAATCACCGACATCAAGATGCCTGACATGGATGGCATCGATGCGGCGGACACCATCTGCCGCGAACAACCAGTGCCGATCATCCTGGTTTCCGCGTACCACGATCCAGAATTGGTCAAACGTGCCGAGGCGGATCATGTGCTCGCCTATCTTGTCAAACCAATCGGTAAGGCTGCCCTTGGCCCGGCGATCGCCTTGGCTGTACGCCGTTTCGAGGAACTGCAGGCGTTGCGCAAAGAAGCGGCCGATCTTCGGCAGGCACTCGCCGACCGACGAGTGATCGAACAGGCCAAAGGTGTGTTGATGAAGGTTACCGGTATTGATGAACGAGGTGCCTTTCGCCGCCTACAGGAATTGGCCTCGGACAAGAATCAGAAACTTGTCGACGCGGCTCAGGCGATTCTCGGACTCGAACGCGCCCTGCGGCCCGTCGAGGATAAATAGCTGTAACCGAACACAAAAAAGGCCGCGGCCGGGGACACCTGTGATCTCCGGCCGCGGCCGTACCGCAACCTGCTCCCGCCGCGGATACTTGCCGCCATCAGGATTTGACTTCGACGCGCCTCGGTTTTGCCTCCTCCGCCTTCGGAACCAGGACCTTGAGTACACCTTCCTTGTACTCGGCCGCGATCTTCTCGGCATTCACTTTGCCGGGGAGCGGAACCACTCGGCGGAATTCACCGTAGCTGCGCTCGATCCGATGGAAGGTTTTCCCTTTCTCCTCTTTCTCTTCCTTCTTCTCGCCACTGACCCACAGTTCGCCGTTCTTCAACTCGACCTTGAACTCTTCCGGCTTCATGCCCGGCAGTTCGGTCGTCACTTCATACGCCGTCTCCGTCTCGGCTACGTTCACTCCCGGAACGAATCCAAGCAGCCACCGTCCATCTTCTGGGTTGAAAAACCTTTCCATCAGGTTCTCCATTTCCCTCTCAAAGCGGACGAGAGGCCGAGGAAGCCGTTCTCCACGGGGAACCAATGTTCCAAACATAACACACCTCCTCGAATCGCGAGCTTACTCTTCGAAACTCTCTCGGCCGGACCACTGTGGCCAGCCTCACTTTCCGCTTTTAATACGTTCTCCGAGTCGGCGCAGGTTGCACCAAGAAATAAAAAATATTTCCCGAACACTTTCGTGTCACCGGAGCGTAAGAGAAGATGGAGACCGGAGAGATGAGGCCGGTGAGGCGGCAGGGCAAAGGTGGCCGACAGGTACTGGGACGAAAGAAAAGGAGCCGGCTCTTCAATAGAGAACTTTAACAAGAGGGAGCCTCGCGAGCGGAGAGTCAAGCTTCGCATTCTACGTGGCGCATGCGGGCAAAGCGCATCCTTTGATCGGGGAAACGGCGACTTTCACGCTTACGAGGCTCGGGGCCAGTGGTAGCCGCAGCAATGCGGCTTTTTTTGATGGCCTTGTGCGTTCGGGCGCGCAGCCTGGGCCATAGGGCTCACGGGTGAAGGTTGTCCGCCGCGGGAAAAGGCCCTGTTCCCGCTCTCGGCCAGAGCGGCACGGAAGGTGCCTTCCAGATGAACGCTCAAGAGCGGGCATGTGCCCCGGCGCCCGTGATGGGACGGAACCAATAAGTCCGGGCCGAGGAAACGATCATGGCCATCACAACCGACGCGGCACAGTCGCTCGACCTTCCCTCCCAACCGAATCTACTGACAGACGAAGCATTGCTCGTCCGCTATCGCGATGGAGGGGATGAGAACGCGTTCCGCGAATTGATCTGCCGGTGTGAGCTACCGTTGTCGCACTATCTCAGGCGGTATCTGCACGACGGCAACCAAGTCGATGAAGTAGTGCAGGCTACCTTCCTGAAGCTGGCGCAGCACAGCGATCGCTTTTTGCCCGATCACCGCGTGCGCCCGTGGCTCTATACCATCGCGACTCATCTGGCGATCGATGCGTTGCGCGCTGCCGGCCGGCATCGCACCGTCAGCCTCAATGTCGAACATGCCGACGACGCCACGCTCGGTGATCTCCTCGTCGATCACCACGACGCCCCTTCGGCACACGCCGAAGAAGAGGAGCGCAGCCAGTGGCTGCATGGTGCGGTCGACGAGTTGCCCGCTCGCCTTCGTGAGCCGTTGAAGTTGGTTTACTTCGATGGGCTGGAATACGCCGCGGCAGCGCGTCGGCTAGGCATACCGCTGGGCACGTTGAAGTCGCGACTGCACGAGTCGCTCCTGAAGCTGAACCAGCACTGGGCTCAAAGCTAAGGTCAATCCACTAGCGGAGGCAGCGCCAACCGCCGGATCAACATCGCCGAGCCCGCGGCCGTGCCTGCTCGTCAACGGACGATCTGCTCGACCAAAGAGCCAACCGGTGGGTACACATGAATCAAAGTCGTGTGTCGCTTATGATGTGTGTCCTGGTACACAACCGGCCGTGGAGGCTCATTGACGTTGCAAACTGCTGAACGATCGCCTTCGCGGGAAACCGCCCATCGCTCGGTTGCCTTGCTGCTGGCCCTGAACCTCCTCAACTACATCGACCGCCTTGTGTTGGCGGCTGTGCTGCCGGCCATTCAGGCCGAGTTCTTCTTGGCCGACGGCACTAAGGCGCGGGGGTTGATGGGCACTTTGTCGACGGCCTTCCTCGTGTCTTATATGGTCGGGGCGCCTATCTTTGGACGGCTAGCCGATGTCATGCCACGCTGGAAACTGATCGGGCTGGCGGTCGTTGGCTGGAGCCTCGCTTCCGGCGCGTCGGGGCTCGCCGGTTCATTTACGGGCCTTTTGATCACGCGGCTCTTGGTCGGTATCGGCGAGGCCGCTTATGGCCCGGCCGCTCCTACGGTATTGGCCGATCTCTTTCCCGCCGAACGCCGCGGACAGGTGCTGGCCTGGTTCTATATGGCGATCCCGGTCGGCAGTGCGCTCGGCTACGCCCTGGGTGGTTTCATGGCCGCGCACTGGCACTGGCGGTGGGCGTTTTACTTGGTAGTGGTACCGGGGCTCCTCTTAGGCGTTGCCTGCTTTTTTATGCCCGAGCCGTTGCGCGACGGGGCTAACAGACAATCAGACGTCGGGCGCTCCGCGCGCTGGGCCGACTACCTGTTGCTCCTTCGCACACCGTCGTATGTTTTCGATACGCTCGGCATGACCGCGCTCACATTTGCCGTCGGCGGCGTAGCCTATTGGATGCCCGACTACATCCATGTTTTCCGAGGAGAACCGGGCCTGGAGAGGGTGAACCTGATTTTCGGCGCGATCACGGTTGTGTCGGGTATTTCGGCGACACTTCTGGGAGGTTGGGCTGGCGATCGACTTGTGCATCGCCTGCCGGGCGCATACTTCCTGGTGTCGGGCGTCGCCATGCTGTTTGCCTTCCCATGCTTTCAATTGGCGCTCGCAGTCCCGTTTCCCTGGTGTTGGGCATTCGTCTTCCTGGCCGAATTCTGCCTGTTTTTCAACACCGGACCGACCAACACGATCATCGCGAACGTGACGCACCCGTCGGTCCGCGCTACCGCCTTTGCCCTCAACATTCTAATCATTCATCTCCTGGGCGACGCGGTTTCTCCACCTTTGATCGGTTGGCTGTCGGACCGGTTCAATGGCGACATGAACGTTGGATTCTCGGCGGTCTCCGCCGCAATTGTGGTGGGCGCCGTCTTTTGGCTCCGGGGCGCTCGCTACCTTGGCCGCGATACGGCGCTGGCAGCGGGTTGTCGTTAATTGCTCTAACGCAATGAGGCCGGCTCGTTCAAGATTGCGACGTGACCGTTCGCGTCGCCATGGTTTCGGGCAAGGGCATGGATGGCGTCCATGACGTCGATCGGCACCGCCAGCACTACGGTATTCGATGCGGTCGGCCCCAACCCATCGATGGTTTGCAAGGTCCGGAGTTGCATTGCACCAGGGCTGCCGGCCATGGTCTTGGCGGCCAGCGCCAGGTTCGAGGCGGCTTCGCGGTCGCCTTCGGCTTTGGTAATGGTCGCTCGCTTCTCGCGCTCGGCCGAGGCCTGTCGCGCCATCATCTTCTTCAGTTCTTCCGGCATATCGATGTCTTGGATACGAATGCCCGTGACTTCCAGGCCCCACCCTTCGATATCTTTCTCGACATTCGCTTCGATCGCCTTACCGATGGCCTCGCGCTCGACGAGAAGTTGATCGAGCGTCATCTGGCCGATGACGTCGCGCAGAGAAGTCTGGGCGTACTGCGAGATGGCATAACGATAGTCTTGGACCTTCACGATGGCGTCGGCAACGTTATCGACCTTGAAGAACAGCACGCCGTTGATTTTCACCGGCACATTGTCCTTGGTGATGACCTGCTGTGTGGGGATGTCAGTGGCACGGATGCGGATGTCGACCTTGCGCACCTGGTCGATGAGCGGAAGGATACAAAACAGGCCCGGCCCGCGAGTGCCATGGTATTTGCCCAATCGAAATACAAGAGCGTTTTCCCACTGGGCAGCCAACCTTACGCTCGACGAAGCAATTACGGCGACCGGCAACCAAATTACGGCAAAGCCGACCGCCAGCGGCAAGCTTTCGCGTGCGATGACCAGGCCCGTCAAGCCGCCAACGATGACTAAGCCGGTGAACACCAGGCTCGAGATGTAATTGATCACGTCACTTGCTCCGAGACCGGTTTCTGGAGCTGGTGCAACGCGGTGATAATCATCTGTGCCGATTCGCTGATCGAGAATCGCGACGTATTGATGATGAGGTCGTACTCGTGCGGGTCGCCGACCTGGTGGTGCAAATAGTCTTTGACAAACCCTTCACGATGCGCGTCGGTTTCACGCACATGCGCGAGAGCCGCGGCCTTGGATAGATTCAGCCGCTGGCGCGTGCGCTCCGTGCGATCTTCAAGCGATGCCACGAGCCGCACCCGTAACGACGACGCGCGCGGGACAAGGCTTGTCGAGCCACGTCCCACGATTACGCAATTGCCATGCGACGCCAAGGCCAGCATTGTCTCGGCGAGATACCGCGCATAGCCGGCTCCGCTCATAAACCCGACACCCGAGAGCGACTCCAGCGTCTCGACCAGCCAATGCGATCGTTTCTCGTCGAGGCTTTCCAGCAGTTCGCTGCGCAGCCCAGTCTCCTCGGCGATGCGCTCCAGCAATTCGCGGTCGTACACCGGCCATTCGAGCAGCCGCCCTAGCTCGCGGGCCACCGCCGCGCCGCCCGCACCACTCTCGCGGCTAAGAGTGATCGTATAGGTGGCTGTTGTCGGCTTACGTTGCGCCGTGGCGATGTGCGATGTGTCGCCGGAGTCGGGACTGCGCCAATGTTCGCGGGCACGCAGCATCGCTTCACCCATAAGTTCGGAAGAGTTCTTGATGGCCATCGAGAGGGCTCCTGATTAAGGCAAATACTTCGGTCATCGCTTGATAATTGTTCGAGCGGCCGACGCATGATGCAGTATCGATGCCGGGCGTCCCCATTCCGTCAGCTGCCCCCGCCATCGTTGAAGGTTGCTGCTTTTTGAGGCTCGATTCCGCAGATTGTCTCCGGGCTGGCGAGTCAGTGCGTGTTCATGGCGCGCCGAGTCGCACAGTTCAGCGCGACGAACTGAAGCGCGCGTTGACGAGCTCCAAGACCTGCCGTGTGATTTCCGTTTGGCGTTCGCGCTGTGCCAAGCTGGCGAGCGACTGAGCCATCCGCTCAGTGTTGTGGGTTGCCCCGTCCATGGCGATGAGCCGGCTCGCCTGCTCGCTGGCATACGATTCAGTGGCGATGCGGTACAGGGTGATCAAGGCGAACTCGCCGATGAGGCCCCGAGCCAATTCCTGCGGCGCGAGGTACCGCTGGTAAGGGTGTGGTTCGAGTGGCAACACGGTCGCTCGCAGATCGTCGATGGAAGTAGGTAGGAGCGTTTCTTCCGTGGCAATTTGCTCGGTCACCGATTGGTAGCGGCTGTAAATGACCCGCAGCACGCCCAGTTTGCCCGTCCCCAGCCGCTGGCCGACCAATTGCGCCAGCCGCTTGACCAGATCGCGTACGCCCTGCAACGTGGTGGCCGCGGGTTCGACACGGTTTGGCACGATGCCGACGGCCTTGAGCGGGCGGCGGCCGCGCTGTCCGACGACGACCAGATATGGCTCGTTCACCCCGGATAACTGCGGCCAACGCTTCTCGGTCAGTGCCAGGACGTTTTCATTGAACGGACCGCAGAGCGGCTGTTCGCTGGTCATGACCAGCAGCGTCGACCGTCCACGGTCGGGAAATGCGAGATCCACCTCCGGCGAATCGCGTAGCACAATCGCCAAGCCGCGACGGACAACCTCCTCATAGTGGCGTGCCGCTGCCAAAGCCCGTTGGGCGCTTTGGATACGGCCGGCGGCAATCGCGCGCATGGCACTGACAATATCGTGAATCGTGTCGACGGCCTGGAGCCGCCGCGTGGTCTGTTCGAGCGTCATCTTTCCCTCAATCGATGGTTAAGCCGCACGGCGATCGGATACGTAGTTGCCATATCTTGCAGCCTTCTTTCGCGCAAGCCTCAGCACGGCTCCTGGCACGTGAAACCTTGCAGACACGCTTCCATTGCCGCCCGTAGCCGCTGTTCGTCCACAGGGCACAGGTCGTCATTCTTTTCGATGCGGTCCAGGAGCGGGGCGTCTGCTTCCACTAGGCGAGCACCGAGCCGCTCGAGATAGGACGTGACCTGTTCGACGGGCAGCGGATCGAGCACACCCTCGCGAACCGCGACCAGCGCGGCCGCCTCGAGCGCCACTCGCTGAGGCTTCAGTCGCGGTTGTTTCAAGCACTCTCGCAGCCGGCGTCCGCGGCGCAACCGTTGGCGCGTCTCGGGTTCGAGCTCTGCCCCGAAGCGCGTAAACGTTTCCAGTTCGTGTAGTTGGGCGTAGAGCAATCGCAGATCACCGGCCAGCCGTCGCAGCACGGCGGGCTGCGCCTTTCCGCCGACGCGTGACACACTCAGGCCGACGTCGATCGCCGGTCGCTGCCCTTCGTTGAAGAGGCGGGTGTCGAGATACAACTGGCCGTCGGTGATCGAAATCAGGTTGGTCGGAATGAAACCCGAGATGTGTCCCGCCTGCGTCGAGGCGATCGGCAAGGCGGTCAGACTCCCGCCTCCCAACCGGTCGTGCAACTGTGTGGCTCTTTCGAGCAACCGGGCGTGCAGGTAGAAGACATCTGGCGGATACGCTTCGCGGCCGGGCGGGCGGCCCAACAACAATGACACGCGGCGGTAAGCGTCGGCGTGCTTCGTCAGGTCGTCGTAGACCACCAGCACGTCGCACCCCTGGTGCATAAAATACTCGCCGATGGTGCAAGCGGTATACGGTGCCAAATACTGATGCCCGGGCGGCGAATCAGCCTCGGCAGCCACCACGACCGTTTGAGCCATCGCGTTGTGCTGCTTCAGTTCGTTGAGCACCGCGGTTACTGCCGTCTTTCGCTGGCCGATGGCGGCGTAGACGCACAGTACACCGCCGCCGCGCTGTGCGAGAATGGCGTCGATGGACAAGGCAGTTTTTCCCGTTCCGCGATCGCCGAGGATCAGCTCGCGCTGACCGCAGCCGAGCGGAAGCAGGGCGTCGATGACCTTGGTGCCCGTGTGCAATGGCCGTGAGACGGGCAAGCGGTCGGCGATGTGGGGTGCCTCGCGGTCGACCGGCCAGATGGTATCAGAGGTCGGCATCGGTCCCCCGTCGAGCGGCCGGCCGAGCGCGTCGATGACGCGGCCCAAGAGCACGTCACCCACGGTCACACTCGCTACGCGGCCCGTAGGCCGCAACTCATCGCCCGCCGAAACGTGCTGAGAAGGGTCGAGAAACAAGGCGCCGATTTCGCGCCGTTGGATGTCGAACGCCAGTGCCGTCAGCCCGTTGGCATGCGACAGCAGCTCACCGTAGCGCGTCGACGGTGCGCCGCGGACGTAGGCCACACCGTCGCCCACGCGCGTGATCCAGCCAAGTTCCCTGTGGCCGACGTTCCACTTCGCTTCTGCCAAGCGAGCGCGAACCCCGTCCAGAAGATAGTCCTTCGTTTCAGACATGGACGGCCTCCCGCTGATCCTCTGCGAGGATGTTTTGAAGCGGACCCCGTAGCGAGGCGTCCCAAAGATGCCCGCCCAACTGCAAACAGACCCCGCTGATGAGCGCCGGCTTCGATTTGATCTGGATCGTGACTTGCTGGCCGACAACGTTGGCCACGGCGGCCGCGATCCGGTCGACGTTCTGTTGGTCCAGCTCCTCGGCAGTCTCGATCACGGCGGGTTCGTCTTCCGTCCACGCCATGCGCACCTTTCGTCGCTCGGTGGACGATTCCACCTCGAGCTCTGTGACCAGCCGCGACACGAGCTGCGAGTGCAACGAGCGGTCGGCCGATTGCCGTAAAAAGCGGTCAGCCAGGTCGACCGCGAGACCAACCAGTTGCTGACGCGCAGCGGACAGCCCCTGGTCGCGTTCATGCGCTAGCTGGCGGCGCAGATCTTCTGCCTGCTCCCGGGCGTGGCGCCGAGCGTCGTCGAGCAGTCGCTGCGCCTCGGCCTCCGCCTGGCGGTGGGCCTCGCGCACCAGCTCCTCGCGGCGACTCTCGGCTTCGCGGCGCTCCGATTCCAATCGGGCCTGCAGCGCCGCGGCGTCGCGCTGGGCCTGTCCGGCCTCGGCTTGGGCCTGCTCGGTCGCTTGCCGGCGCCGGTCGATCGCCTCGTGCAACGGCCGATAGAGCACGCGGTGTAGCACGAAGGCCACCACCACGAAATTGAACATCTCGAACAGGAAGGTCCAGAATTGAACGTTCATGGCGAGAAGTATTTGGCGAAGGGGTTGGCGAACAGGATGATGAGCGCGATCACCAGGCAATAGATTGCCAGCGACTCGATCATGGCCAGACCGACAAACAACACCCGGCTGATGCGATCGGAGGCGTCGGGTTGCCGGGCGATGGCGTGCAAGGCCGATATGATGGCGCGGCTCTGACCGATCGCCGGCCCGATCGAACCCAGCGTCGTGGTCAGCGCGGCTAGCAACATCGCCACGAGCACAAAGATCGTATGCTTGTCCATGGGAAGTTCCTTCATTTAGGGGCCTGCTCGGCGCGCACCGCGGCGCTCAGGTAGACCACGGTCAACACAGAAAAAATATATGCCTGCACCACGCCGGTCAGCACGGCCAACAGCATCATCGGAACCGGCACCAATATGGCGGCGATCGAAGCGAGCACAGCAATCACGAGTTCCTCGCTCATCACGTTGCCAAACAGACGCACGGCCAAAGCCAAGGTGCGCGAAAACTCGGTAATGACTTCCACCGGCAAGAGCAGTGGCGAAGGCCGCAAGTAGTGACGCAGATAGCCGCGCACGCCGCGGGCGCGGATACCATAGAACGGGACCGACAGGAACACCACCACGGCCAAAGCGGTCGTCGTCGAAAGGTCGGCCGTGGGAGCACGCAAGCCCGGCAGCAGCCCGAGCAGGTTGGCCACGCCGATGAATAGCGCCAGCGTGACGACCAGTGGAGTGTATGGTCGTGGGTCGCCACCCGACATGTCGCGCAAGATCGCTTCGAGGTGTTCCATCAAAAACTCCGCGGCCAACTGCCAGCCACTCAATCGGCGAGCGATCAGCATTCGCACCGCAAGGGCCAGACCGATGAGAATGGCCGAGACAACGAGTGAATTCAGCACTGTGTTCGTGACTTCGACCGGCCCCAGGCGGAAGACGACATGGGGGAACAGCTCGTTACTTTGCATGGGCAATGCCTCCGATCGCGTACACCGACGCAGTGTGCGCAAGGGCGAAACCGACCAGTCCCCAGAGGGCGACCTGGGCACCGAGTTGCACCAAGACGCAGAATAGCGCGCCGACAAAGGCGAGTCTGGCCAAGGAGGCGAGCGCGAACCAACGCAGTGCGTTACCGGTGTCGAACGGAACCGCCGCGCGGCCCAAAGTGGTCCGCACCGCACCTTCCCGCGTTCCGCGAGCGATGGCGAGCCAAAGACTTGCGCAGTGGAAAAACGCGATCGCCACACCGCCCGAGCTGGCCGCAATCCACATCATTCGTCCAACTCCTTCCGTACGTGCCGCCAAGCGCTCACGCAGCCCAGGATTGTCCCGAGCATCAACAACGGCAGCGTCCAAAAGATTCCGGTGCCGAACCGCCGGTCGAGCCAGTGTCCGCCCAGCGCGCCAAGCACCGCCGGAACGGCCACCATCCAACCGACCGCTCCCACGACCACGATTCCCTGCCAAAGACGCGTCCCGCGTGCTCTTCCCGCGCGTCGCGCCTGCCGCTCGATTTCTCGCAAAAACGGTTCGTCGCCGCCGTCAGGGTCGTTCATCGCTTGCGCTCCATCTTGCCCAGTTGTTTCACCAGTGAAGCTTCTAACTGGGCAATGGCCGAGCTGGCTGCTCGCTCCTGCGTACGACGCGCGGCCAGCAGCGCAGCGGCTTTGCCGGCGACGTCGTCGAGCCGTTGCGATGTGAGCGCCTCGCGGCTGACGATGGACGCTCGCCCGCTCTCCACCAGCAGTACCCCCCCGTCGACCGCGGCGTATCCTTCCTTCCGGTCGGCCGACCGATAAATCAACACGCACGGCGCGAGCACGGTCAGGAACGGTGCGTGATTGGGCCAGATGCCGAAACGTCCGCTCGCATCGGCAGCTTCCAGGCTGGAAATCCGCAACCGAGCGACGATCCCGTTGGGCACGAGAATCTCGAAGTCGAGCAGGTCTGTCGTCATTTCACGATCTCGTCGAGCGCACCGATCATATAGAGCGAGTTTTCGTCGAGCCCGTCGTATCGGCCGTCCAGAATGGCCTCGCAGCCGGTTACGGTGGCCTCGCGCGGCACGTGCCGGCCGGCCCGCCCCGTGAACGGTTCCGTAACAAACAATGGCTGCGTGAGGAACCGCTCCAAGCGTCTGGCCCGACGGACCATTTGTTGATCGTCGGCGGAGAGCTCGTCCAGTCCCAGCATCGAGATGATGTCTTGCAATTCGGCGTAACGTTCGAGGGCATGCGTCACGCGCAATGCCGTGTCGTAATGCTGCTGGCCCACATAGACCGGATCGAGCAGCCGAGAGGCCGAAGTCAGTGGGTCGACGGCGGGATAGAGCCCTTGCGCGGCGAGGCCCCTCGACAACACGATGCTCGCGTCGAGGTGCGCGAACGTCTGCACCACGGCCGGATCCGTCAGATCGTCGGCCGGCACGTAGATCGCCTGTACCGACGTGATCGACGTACCGGCCACCGAGGCGATGCGCTCTTCCAGCGCCGCCAGATCGTCAGCCAAAGTCGGCTGGTAGCCGACCTCGGAGGGGAGCCGGCCTAGCAGGCCAGACACTTCCGATCCGGCTTGCACGTAACGGAAAATATTATCAACCAGGAACAGCACGTCGGTCTTCCGCACGTCGCGAAAATACTCGGCCATGGTCAGGGCCGACAGTGCCACGCGAAAGCGGCTCCCCGGTGCATCGTTCATCTGACCGAATAGCAGGATGGCCTGGTCGAGCGTTCCGGTTTGCCGCATTTCGAGCCACAGGTCATTGCCTTCGCGTGTTCGCTCGCCGACACCGGCGAAGACCGCAATCCCGCCATCGCGCCGGCTTACGCCGCGGATCAGTTCTTGTAAGAGGATGGTTTTGCCGACGCCGGCCCCGCCGATCAGCCCCGCCTTGCCGCCGCGCGCCAGGGGCGCCAAGAGGTCGACGACCTTGATGCCGGTTTCCAGAAACTCCAGCCCGCGTATCTGTCGGGCTAGCACGGGTGCCGGACGGTGAATCGGCCAACGCTCCGCCGTTTCGAGCGCGGGTTTGCCATCGAGGGGGTCGCCCAACGCATTGAACAGGCGCCCGAGCGTAGCCGGACCGACGGGCACTGCGATCGGACTACCACTGGCCTGTACGGTCATGCCGCGAGCGAGTCCTTCGGTATGATTCATGGCGATGGCCCGGATCGTGTGGGCGTCGAGATGGTGGGCGACTTCGAGTGTTATGATCCTGCCGTCGATGGAAACGCGGAGAGCATCGTAGAGGCTCGGCAGCGCGCCGGGGAACTCGACTTCGATTACTGAGCCTCGCACCGCGGCGATGTTCCCATTTGATTCAGACAGTAGGGAGCTTGCTTCCGGCATCGGCCGCCCATCAAAGGCAAATGCCGGACCAGCCCTCGGTGCAAACAAAAATGCTCGGATTTGTGGTACCGCTGCGTAGCAGTCGCTGTGCGGCAGCGCGCGGAATCGCGCGCCTGAGTGATAGTGTCTGCCCATAGCGAGCGAAGCCAGCAATGTGTAGGGCGCTGGCCGCGGGTCACCGGCCGGCCGATTATCGGCAATTCCTCGCGCAAGCGGCCGATCGATTTGCGGTGCGGTGGGTACTCCGTTCTGCGGTTCGATTCGGCACAGCAACTGCTTCGAGCGTTGACCGACTTGTCGCTCCGAAATGCGATCTCCAACCCAAGTGTGGTTCTTCCCATGAAGCCGGCCTCCACAACGATCTTGTTTCCCACCGACTATTCCGGGCTGAACGAAACGGCCTTGCGACAAGCGATCGAGTTGGCGCGCTCGTCGTTGGCGCGCTTATTGGTGCTGCACGTGGTCCCGCCCGATTTTCCCTATGTCGGAGTGGAACCACCGGCTGCCGATCAGACGAAATCGGTTGACGGATTCCATCTCGCGTCGGTCGTCGAATCGGCGACGGGCGGACAACCAGTGCGTTGCGAGCACAGGGTTCTCGTGGGCGATCCGGTTGCCGAGATTCTTGAGCTTGCCAAATGTGAGGCGGCGTCGTTGATTGTCATGAGCACGACCGGGCGAAGCGGGCTCCGCAGGCTGTTGTTAGGCAGTGTGGCGGAGGCCGTCCTCCGCAAAGCACCATGTCCGGTGCTCACGCTGTCGCCGAACTCCGAAGCTCCGGTCACGCCCACCGGTGTCGTGGGCTCCGCCCAGGCTCAGGCCGCGCTGCCCGCCGCCGAAGAAGCGCCGCCACGTGAAGTGCCGTTAGACCCCGTCTATGCCTCGAATCCGGCGCTGAGTCTTGTGGCGCGGGCCGTCACGGCGCGGGCCACGGACGTCCATATCGATCCAATTGACAGCGAATACCAGGTCCGTTGGCGCATCGACGGCCTCTTGCGAAACGTCTGCCGGCTGGACCAGTCGGTAGGCCGGGCGCTCATCACACAATTCAAGGTGATCGGCAATCTCGATATCGCCGACCCGTTCCACGGACAGGAGGGCCGCTTGCGTTTGCCGCCGGCATTAGCCGTATACGAGGCGCGTGTCACGGCCATGCCCGTGGCCGGTGGCGAAGCGATATCGTTGCGTCTACTCAACCGCGATCGTCTGGTCCGCCCTCTCGATGAACTCGGGTTCTTGCCGGCCTCGCTCGACCTCGCGCGGCAAATGTTGCAGTTCGGCGCGGGACTGATCCTTGCCACCGGGCCCAGCGGGTCGGGAAAGACGACAACGGTCTACTCGATGTTGCACGCACTCGACGACGGGGAGCGAAACATCGTCAGCATCGAAGATCCGGTCGAATACCGAATTCCTGGCATGCGTCAGATCAACGTCGACCCGCGTCACGATGTAACGATGACGAGCGGCCTGCGCAGCCTCTTGCGGCTCGATCCCGATGTGGTCCTGCTAGGCGAGATTCGCGATCCGGAGGCCGCCGAAATCGCTATGCGCGCCGCCAGCTCGGGCAAATACGTGTTCACTACCTTCCACACGCGCGACGCGGCTTCGATCGTCACCGGTTTTCGCGACCTTGGCATCGACAGCCGCTCGTTGGCCGGCAACCTGACCGGCATCCTGTCGCAACGCCTGGTACGCCGCGTCTGTCGCGAATGCTGCCGTCACGAATCTCCCAGCGACGCCGAGGTCCGTCTGTTCACGGCAAACGCTGTGGCCGTCCCCGATACGGTCTGTCGCGCCGTCGGCTGCGTACATTGTCAGCAGACAGGCTATCTCGATCGGATTGGCATCTACGAGGTCGTCTTGCCGGGAAATGCGCTGGTGGACCAGATCGTGCGCGGAGTTCCAGAGAACGAATTGCGCACGGCGATCCGTGCCGCCGGCACTCCCAGCCTGCTGACCGACGTGCTGACAAAGGTTCGTAGCGGAATCACGACACTCGACGAAGTCGCCCGAATGACCTGGCTCGAGCCGTCCTCTGACGGTGGTGGTGCAACCTGAACGAGAATGAATACCATGGATCCTCAAAGCCTACCGAGCGGTACTGTATGGCCCGGCATTGCTGCCATCGTTTTGGCGGTCTTTACTCCACTGATCATCTGGTGCATCTACTCCTTTCGCATACGGCAAATTACGCTGCGCTCGATTCTGGGCCTGGCCGTTGCGGAGCTGGTCGCTTTGATCGCCATTGCGGTTCTAGCGACGTTTTGAACAAGCGACAAACGGGATCGGGCTCCGAGAATCCGCGATCGGTTGCTTCGTCGTCGTCATTTTGGCGCGGTTCGCGGCCTCAATCCGCACCTTTGTCGCCCTAGCTAGCTAGGGCCTCTGCCCCGGCAATGATCTAGGCAATGGTACCCCGAGCGAATCCGCGTTGTGCCGCAGCTCGCCTCAACTGCCTAATGATTTCGGAGAGGTCATGCACTATCCGCGAAATCTCCTCTGCAGATTCCCTTCGGGAACGAGAATAAAGGAATCTTCCGATTCAAACGCGGCTGCAGAGCCCTTTTTTTCGGATCGACGGGCTTCCATCAGCAAAAGTGCGCCATCCCAAGCCAAGGGAAACATAAATTCGCGGACATGAACCGAATGAATGGTTTCGTCCTATTAATAATGACCGCCTTCGTTTGGATATTGCGGGTGCGGCAAGGTCCGCCCACACCGGTGCCCTTGGAACGCATATTTTGCCAACGAAGGCGGCAAGGCTGCTCTTCGGTAAACGGCCGCTTCGCGTGGCTATAAGAGGCGTTGGCGTTCATAGGCGGACGCCGGCGACGAAATCTGTCACCGGTGGCAAATCTCGCCACGACAAGCACCAGAATAACCGACCAAACCGTAGCGGGCCGCAAGCTCTATTTCACGTCGATGAAGACGTCGAGCAATTGACCGACGAGCACCTTTCGTTCCTTGACGAGTGGATGCTCGACATTGATCGCGTAAATCACCTGCATCACCCGGGTATCAACTTTCTCGATGTTGATGCCCGTGAGCGATACCTTCGGAATCACGTACGGCTCGATGCGCACGAACTTCATCGGTATCTCTCTCTGCTGGGGGTCGCCGCGGAGCTTGCCGCGGGCCGGGGCATCGAGCTTCAGCCGTGGAAGGTCTTCCTCGTCGATGCTCACCCGTACGTGCAGAGGATCGACGTTGCCCATCACGATGAGTGATTGCGTCGGCGAAGCCGAGACAAATTCGCCAGCGCGGACGTTGATTTGCAAGATGGTGCCTGCCACCGGGGCGCGGACCTGGAGCAGATCGAGCATCGTCTGTGCCTGCTCGAGCTGGGCCTGGGCCTGTTCGACACCGGCGGCTGCGATCAGCCTGTCGGGTTTCCAGGCGCCCGCTTTGAGCAGCGCCAGATTCGCTTTGCTGACTTCGACCTGCGCCTCGCCCGACGTTACAGCCAATTCTGCCGCCACGAGCTGCTGCTGCGTTATTTCTCGAGACACAGCCAGTTTGCGGTCGCGGTCACGAACATCCTTCAATTCACTGAGGTTCGCTTCGTCGAGGGTGACTTTGGCCTCCAGCGCAGGCACCTCCTCGGGGCGCGGCTGAAGCTCCAATTTGTTAAGCTGCGCCTTGGCATTGGCCACGGCCGCCTGGCAAATCCTGAACGCCGCCGTCGCTTGGCGATTGTCGAGCCGAAACAGCAAGTCGCCTTCGTGTACCGTCTGATCGATGTGGACGGCCACCTGCGTGACCACACCCGAGAGTTGCGAGCCCACGGAAATCGTTGACTGTGTGCTCGATTCGGTCGAAGGTTCGACAAAGCCGGTGCCGGCGACAGTGTGGCCGAAGGGACTCGTGGCCGGCGTCACCGGCGGAGGAACGATCGGCTCGGCGCGCTGCGAATGCAAGGCGTGGGCGACCGCGAAGACCAGGAACAGAAGAGCCAGCAGGGGCGCGATGATCTTACGAGTCAAGGTGATTGCGTTCATGGACAGCTCGCATGTTTACGTTCGTCGCTCGCAACGCGGCCATCTTCGAGGGTGATGACGCGGTCGGCGAAACCGTACACTCGCGCATCGTGTGTCACCACCACGGCGACGCGTTCCGGATTGAGGGCCAACTCGCGGATCAGCTCCATCACCCGATGTCCGGTCTGGGCATCGACGGCCGAGGTTGGTTCATCGCACACGAGCAAGTGAGGTTCGTGGACCAAGGCCCTGGCGATCGCCACCCGCTGCTGCTGCCCGCCGGAAAGCTCTCGGGGTCGCGCATCACAACGGTCACCCAACCCGACAGCCTCTAGCATTTGCTTCGCCAGGCGGAGAGCATCTAAGCGCGAAAATCCTCGAATCACGAGAGGCACGGCTACGTTTTCGGCCGCGGTGAGGGCCGGCAAAAGGTTGAATTGCTGGAAAACGAAGCCGACGTTTTCGGCCCGGAAGGCGCTTTTGGCCTCCTTGGAGAGCTCGTTCATCGCCACACCCAGCACGTCGACATCGCCCGACGTGGCGTCGAGCGTGCCCGCCAGAATGGAGATCAGCGTCGTCTTGCCGCAGCCACTAGGACCGACCAAAAGGGTCAATTCTCCTGGCTGGATGTCAATGGTCACGCCCTGCAGAGCGCGGACACGCGATGTTCCCGTCCCGTAGTCTTTGGTCACATCGCGACAGTGTATGCCAGCATGGGAGATGGTGGGGCACGACGTCATTGAAACACCATGCCCGGCTCAAGGACCAGCAAGCGGCGGATGCTGAGCAAACTCGATAGCAGGACGATGACGAGCACCGCCCCGCCCGTCAGCACCAAGACCTGCCAGGGCAGAAAGAACGACATGATCGGACGTATCGCCTGCAAAATAAGGCCCAGAGCGGTGGCCAGCCCGACGCCCAGACAATAGCCGATGCTTCCCACGACGGCCGCCTGGACGAAAATCATGCGTACGATCCGACGGTCGCTCATTCCCATCGCTTTCAAGGCGCCGAACTGCCTCAGATTTTCGACCGTGAACAGATAGAAGGTCTGGCCAGCGATGGCCGTGCCCACGATGAATCCCAACAACACCGTCGAGCCAGAATTGACGGGAATACCAGTACGCTCGAGATAATACGACATGGTGAGCCAGGAGAATTGATTCTGCGTGAGCGCCTGTAACCGTGTCTGCTGGCGGATGCGCTTCGCGACAACGTCAGGCCGCTCGCCGGGCGCGCACTTCGCCAGCACGAACGACAACGAGCGCCGCGTGGCGGGCACGAACAAGGTCGCGCGGTCGAACCGTGTGTAGATGATTGGTTGCGTGGCAAAGGTGTACGACGCCTTGAAAATCCCGACGATCACGGCCCGGTGGTCGTTCATCTCGATCGTCTTGCCGAGCCGCAGGGGTTCGCCGGGCCACATATAGTGGAAGCCGGCCTCGTCGACGAGCACGGAGTCGGCAAGCTGCAGGTCGCCGACCTTTCCCAAGATCAGCTCGCGCGGAGAGCCGACCAGCGTGGCATCATCGACTCCCAGCAGGATGACGCTCTGGTAGTTGCCGTTTTCCAATTGGGCCTGGGCCGCTCCCTTGTAAAGGTTGACGGCCCAGGCGACGCCGTTCACTCCGCGGACGCGCAGAAAGGCCGTATCGGCGATCGGTTTGAGATCGTCGATGTAGCGCAGGTTGGGGTTCATTACCCAGATATCGGCGTCGTGGATATCGCGAATCTGGCTCGTGGTGCGAAGCATGATGCCGCAGAACATGGCGGTCTGCTCGGCGATGAGCACGCAGGCGAACGTGATGCCGAAGATGATCGCCCAATACTTGCTGCGATCGCCGGTGAGCATCTTTAGTGCGATCCAATACATCGGATCCGGCCCGTTCGGCTAGCGTTGGTTGCTGGATCGCACCACGGGCGAGCGACGCGGGGCGCGCTCGCGGTAACTACCACGGTAGGGCGCGTAAATGGCATTTTCATAGTCGCCGCGTCGGCTGAAATAGACGGCGCCCTCCTCGGCCCGCGGCTCGGCTCTCGAGAGTCCCTCGACCCGCAGCGCCGACCGAACAGCTCGGCCGCGGATGGCCGTGTGGCCGGTGCGCCGATTTCGGTTTGTGCCACCAATGTCTCGCAGCATGATCTCGGCGGGATTCTCGTCGTTCCCGTCAACTCGACCTCCTATCTCGCGTCCGATGTGAACGCCGGCCGAGGTGCCATGATGATATCTTTCGAGTTCGCCGGCACTGCCCGTACCGGCGGGCAAAGTCGGATTAGGATTCAATGCTTCCACCTGCGCGTGAAGCATCGATACCGGACCTAGGGCGGCAACTACCGAAGCTGCGGCCGCCCACCGAAGGACAGACTGCGGTTTCATGATCTTTACTCCTCATTAAGCCCGCGGAATTTCTGTAAGCCTCGGTCTGTGAAGTCGACGTCGGCATGTCGTACGATGAACGACGACGACGCACATTTGGCAAAGCGTATGCCGTGCGGAATACCGGCCTGAATGGCCTTCATTAGCCGAGAAAACCGGCCTAAACGAGCAATTCGCAGTGACAGAGCGCGCTGCGGATGTGCGAGTTAGCTCGCATCGCACGGAAAGCTAGTTTACGTCGAAGAACGGGATACGTGGTTCGCGGCCGCGGGCCGCTTGTGACGCCAGTGTCATGAGACGGCGGTTGAACTCTCGGCGGTGCGTCCTTGATCGATCGCCTTTATTCGCAGAATACGGCCCCCGCCAACACCGTGGTGTAACGGCCGTGTTTGTCGCCCTCGGCACTGTGGGCGATGTTGCGAGTCTTGACGATTTTGCCCGACATCTTGAACTCTTGCCGTAGTTCGTCCCAATCCTTGTTCGGGTCGAAATCGATGCCAAGCGTGGTCGCCAGCATCTGCGCAGCGATATCTTCGGCGTGTTCTCCAGCCTTCTCGTCGGTCTCTCCGAAGCTGTGGAATTCGGAGAGGTATCCATAGCTGTTGGGATCGGCCGGAACCGCGGCGCCGATGGCCGCCGCCAACAGTCGGTGGGGCTCGTTCGTCGTCAAGCGTGATAGGACCGCGTAAACGATTTGTCCCGGTGAAAGGAGTTTCAGACCCTCATCGCGCGGAACGACCTTGCAGCGCGGCGGCAAGATCGACGAGACGGTGACGAGATTGACGTGCTCGATGCCCGCATCCCGCAACGCCATCTCAAAGCTCTGTAACTCGTCTCGATCGCGCCCGACCCCACGCGTAAAGAACAGTTTCTTCGGGATGAACATCGACCAAATCCCTGATCCGCGGAACACAGCGACGCATTATATGCTGTCTCCGATCGACGGACAGGTTTATCTTGGTTTGCTCTCTTGGGGAAGGTAATCGCCGCCGGCGAATGCCACACGGCAAGATGCCGCTCCGTGGCCTGCTTTATCGATCTAGCGACAGAGACCGTTATTCGGGCACCAGGACCGCAGCACCATGAACTCGGCCGGCACGCAGCGAATCGAGCGCCTCGTTCGCCTGGGATAGGGGAAAGGGCTCGACCTCGGTTTGGATAGGTATCGTCGCAGCCAATTGCATGAATTCGATCCCGTCACGGCGAGTCAAATTGGCCACCGAGCACACGGTTCGCTCTCCCCACAAGATTTCATAGGGGAAGCTTGGTATGTCGCTCATGTGGATTCCCGCGCAGACGACCACGCCACCTTTGCGAACGGCACGTAGCGCCGCGGGAACTAGCTCTCCCGCCGGTGCAAACAGGATTGCGGCGTCGAGTTCGCGCGGAGGCGGTTCGCCGGAATCTCCGCACCAAACTGCCCCCAGGCTGCGGGCAAATCGCTGCGAATCCGTATCGCATGCACGAGTGAATGCAAAAACCTCGCGACCTTGGTGTACAGCAACCTGCACCAGAATGTGTGCTGCCGCACCAAAACCATAAAAGCCGAGTCGTTTGCTATCTCCGGCTTTTACGAGAGAT
>DASZTS010000071.1:0-1512 GCA_035547915.1 Pirellulales bacterium
GGGCCCCGCCGTTGCCAAACGGCGGGGCCTTTTCGTTTGCTTTACAGACGAATCGTTGGCCAGATAACAAGGTGACGCCCCTCAGTATGATCCGCCCCGGGTTTGCCGGAGGCTCCAACTCTTGAGAGGATGGAGCCATGGACAAGCAGCAAAGGCAGAAGTTTTCACCTGAAGTGCGCGAGCGCGCCGTGCGGATGGTGATCGAGCACCGGGGCGATCACGCCTCGCAATGGGCGGCGATCGTCTCGATTGCGGCGAAGATCGGGTGTACGGCGCAGACCCTTCACAACTGGGTGGCCCAGGCTGAGAGGGACCAGGGCCGTCGCGCTGGCACCACGACAGACGAACGCGAGCGGATCAAGGCGCTGGAACGCGAGAACCGCGAGCTTCGCCAAGCCAATGAGATTCTGCGCAAGGCCTCAGCGTATTTTGCCCAGGCGGAGCTCGACCGCCGGTTCAGGCCGTGATCGGCTTCATTGACGATTATCGCGGGGCTTACGGGGTCGAGCCGATCTGTCGTGTGCTGAAGATCGCCCCGTCCACCTATCACGCTCACGACGCGCGGCGGCGTCGCCCTGACACGGCACCGCCGCGCGTCCAGCGGGATGCAGCGTTGCGCGTGGAGATTCGACGGGTGTTCGACGAGAACTTCCAGGTCTACGGTGTCCGCAAGGTCTGGCGTCAACTGGTGCGAGAGGGCGAAGATGTGGCGCGCTGCACGGTGGCCCGGCTGATGCGCGGAATGGGCTTGCATGGCGTCATTCGCGGAAGACGCGTGAAGACGACGATCAGCGACAAGGCCGCGCCATGTCCGCTGGACCGCGTGAACCGCCAGTTCCGGGCGCCGCGCCCGAACGTGCTGTGGGTCTCGGACTTTACGTACGTCGCCACCTGGGCGGGCTTCGTCTACGTGGCGTTCGTCATCGACGCCTACGCTCGCCGTATTGTCGGCTGGCGGGTCAGCCGCTCGGCTCACGCCGGCTTCGTTCTCGACGCCCTGGAGCAAGCGCTTCATGACCGCAGGCCCGTGTCCGGCAGCGGGCTCGTCCATCACAGCGATCGCGGCGTGCAATACGTATCAATCAAATACACCGAGCGCCTCGCCGAGGCCGGCCTTGAACCCTCCGTGGGCAGCGTCGGCGACAGCTACGACAATGCCTTGGCCGAAACCATCAACGGTCTCTACAAGGCCGAGGTCATCCACCGCCGCGGCCCTTGGCGTTCTATGGAAGCCGTCGAGTACGCCACGCTCGAATGGGTGGACTGGTTCAACAACCGGCGGCTTCTCAAGCCCATCGGCAACATCCCGCCCGCCGAGGCCGAAGCCGCCTACTATGCCGACATGGAGAAACAGTCTATCGCAGCGTGACTCAAACCAAATAGCCTCCGGGGTTACCGGGGCGGTTCAGAGCGCTCACATGAATAAGCATATCAATATGCTTTAGCCGACTAAGAGTCTTAATAATTGAGAACGACAATGCATCCAGATTATAGGGATCAAGGAACGCGAAA
>DASZTS010000072.1:0-172443 GCA_035547915.1 Pirellulales bacterium
TGGGAAGTGCGAGGGACAAACTACCACACGCTGTTCCGGAGCGCTGGCTCAACCAGTGGCTGCGACAAGCCCAGCACCTTTGCTCACTCCCCAGGTCAACTGGCCCAGGGCAGCGAAAAAACAAATCCCCTTATGCACCCGGGCTGTTCGGCTGTTCAATCTTTCAAGTTAGGAAGGCCATCTGCCTCGAAGCCATTGGACTTAGGGCAGTTCAGCCCTATCCAGCTTCAAACTCTGAAGCTCTCGGCAGCCGGTGTCTAAGCTCGAGGCCGGTAAATGCGGTAAGCTTGGTTCAAAGGCTCTTGGGACGGATGTCGGGCTCGATTTGGTAGCCGTCGGCCAGGGTGTTCGTCATGTTGAACAGGCCGGCGATGGCCAAAACCTCTCCGATCGCTTCGGCCGACATCCCGAGCCGTTCCAAGGCGGCGGTGTGTGAATTGACACAATAGGCACAGCCGTTCGTGGCAGACACCGCCAAGGCGATGATTTCTCGGGTCGAGGCATCCAGCTTCGATGGTCTGCCGACCGCGTCGGGGTGCATGAGCGTCTTGAGCGCGTTCCAGACGACCTGCAATTGGGTCGGGTTCGTGGCGAGGGTGCGCCAAAGGTTGGGCACGAAGTCGATGTTCTTTGTCCGGCGGATGTCGGCAAAGATTTCGGCGATAAGCCCGGTGGCTTCCTCCTCTGCGACCGGTCGCACGGTGGCAACGCGCTGATCGGACATCGTTCCGAACTCCTCGAGGTTACCTCTCAATGTACTGGCGGTCGATCAACGGATCGTGTCGGCAGCGTCCAGAATCTGCGTGTTCGAAACGTCGTTGCCGAACGTCGCGAATTCTTGGAACGACCAAACGACTTTCTTCGTTTGCGGATCGAGTTCGATGAGCTGCGGATTTTCCGCACCGGCGTGGCAGTTGCCGATCATGTAGTGTCCGTTGGCCAGCACTTCCAATGTGGTGACCCAGGCCAGAGTGATGCCTGGTAGATCACGTTGGGCGATCTGCCATACGATCTTCTTTTCGGGCGTAACCTCCAACACGCCGTGACCGTTGCCGGTGGCGATCAGCGTATTTCCGTTCGTCAGTCGGACGGCGGCGAAGCATTTGTTGCCGAACGCTTCGGGGCCATGCCCGCCGGCCGGTCGGCGGCCGAAGAGCGGCACTTCGTACTCCCAGGCGACGTCGCCCGATTCGCCGTCGTATTCGCGGACGGTGCCGTCGCCTTCGTGGCAGACGAGATAATTGCCGTTCGCCAGCTTTCTCACCAACCGCGTGTCAGTGTGAGGGTGCGGATGATCGACTTTAAGCTTGATCTGCTTGAGTAACATTCCTTGCCGATCAACTTCGATGATGCGCGCGATGCCCGACTCGGCGATCATCAGGCGCCCGTCACCGAGCGGTTGGAACGCATGTACTTCGACCGGCCGGTCCTTGTTGCCGTTCTGAACGGCCGAATCGTAGGACCAGACGACGGCCTTCGTCTTCGGGTCGATCTCGGCAACTTTGGCGGCGCCTTGTTGCACGAGGATGTGACCGTCCTCGAGGACATGCACGTCGTGAATACCACCCCACGGCATCTGCCATTCGATCTGCCCATCGCCGTCCACGATCGCCAATTGACCGCGACCTTGAATCAACAGGCGATGCCCCGTAGCCGCCGCTTCTGCCGCCGGCAACAGACCGGTCAATGCGATCGCCAAGAAAAGTCGTGTCGGAACGCGCATGGTCGACATCTCAGTAGGTGGGGCGTCAGGCAACGTCGTGAGGTGTGGCCCAGTGCTCGCGGTACGTCCGCCGCAAGAGCGGGTTAGCTTCGGCGTCGCCGACGATCTGCTCTTTGTTTGGATCGAAATGCAATTGCCGGCCTACACGAGCGGCGACATTCGCCAAGTGAACGAGCGTGGCCGCTCGATGTCCGGCCTCCACGTCTGCGTGAAGGGGCGATTTCGACCCGCGCACGCAGTCTAAGAAATTCTGGTGATGGGCGGCTAGATCGGCCGATCCACTGCGCTCGGCGATGAGCTTGTTGCGAGGCCCGAACAGCTTCCAGCCGATCGTGTGTCCGATGATGAGCATGCCCTCAGTCCCGTAAAACGCGGCGCCGTTCTCGTATCCTTCCTGCACATAAGGTGACCAGATACGCTGCTCGAAGATGAGCTGCTTCGGTCGTCCCGATTTCTGTGCCGCCGGATACTCGAACATGGCATACTGCGTGTCGGGAAACTGCTGATCGTCGTCGAAGACATATTTACCGCCCAGGCACGCGACGGTCGCAGGGTGTGTGTCGACGCCCAGACCCCAACACGCCACGTCGATATCATGTACGCCGTCGTTGCCGATATCACCGGACCCGAAGTCGTACCACCACCTCCAGATGCTGGGCAGGAGATTGGGTCTGTAGGCGACCTTGGGCGCGGGGCCGAGCCAGAGATCGAAGTCGAGATGTGACGGCGGCTCGCTTGGCGCACTCTTGCCGATCGAGCGGCGACGCTGGCTGTTCCACGCCTTGGCCACCAGCACTTCGCCGATCTCTCCTTTATTGATACGGCCGATCGCGTCACGTACACACTCGGTGCTGCGACTTTGCGTGCCGACCTGCAATCGCTTACCGCTGCGGCGCACGGCCTCGACCATCAGCCGGCCTTCGCGGACGTTGTGGCAGCAGGGCTTCTCGACGTAGACATGCTTGCCGGCGTCGAGGGCCAAGATCGCAGCCGGCGCATGCCAGTGGTCCGGCGTGGCGATCCACACGGCCGCGACTTGCTTGTCGTCGAGCACGCGGCGCAGATCGTTCACCGCTTGGGGCGCGGTGCCGGTGGCCGACTCGACCGTTCTTGCCGCTTCGGCCAACCGATTGGCGTCGACGTCGCAAACGTAGGCCACACGCACGTCCTTACGCGCGGAGAGCTGACGAACATGGTTCATGCCCATGCCACCCGTGCCGATGATGCCGACGGTTACCATCCCTTCATCATCGGCATGCGCGGCTTGGGCGGTCGCGGCATAGGCTGCCAGCGCCCCGGTTCCTTTCAAGAACGTACGACGATCGGTGTGCGACATGGGCCCACTCCTGACGGGTGAAAGCGATCGAACGCCGTCATTGTATCCGGCCGCGCCGGAAGTCAAAGGAAGGCATGCGTCACTCACACGGGAGCCGGGTTCCGTTCGGTAAACCCTCGCTGATGCCAATAAGGATACGGAAGCGTGGTGGCACTCGCCGCGTCGAGCCGAGCTATCTGTTCCGGACTCAGCTTCCAGTCGATTGCCTGCAAATTCTCGCGGAGTTGCTGTTCGTTCCGGGCTCCGATGATCAGTGTCGCGACCGACGGGCGTTGCAGGAGCCAGTTGAGGGCGATCTGGGGTACGTTCTTCCCGGTTTCGCGGGCGACCTGATCGATGGCGTCTACCACTCGATAGATGTGTTCGTCCGGCACCGGCGGACCCGCATCGTTGGAGACCTTGTTGTTCAGCCGGGTTGTCGCCGGCAGCGGCTGGCCGCGCCGGAATTTGCCCGTTAGCCGTCCCCAACCCAGCGGGCTCCAGACGACGGCGCCGACTCCTTGATCGAGAGCGAGCGGCATCAACTCCCACTCGTAATCGCGGCTGATCAGCGAATAGTACGCCTGGTGCGCCACATAGCGCGGCAGCCCGTACCTCTCCGACGCGGCGAGCGATTTCATCAAGTGCCAACCGGAGAAATTCGAACAGCCCACGTAGCGGATCTTACCGCTCCGCACGAGTACATCGAGCAAATCGAGCACCTCTTCGACGGGCGTCATCGCATCGAAGCCGTGCAATTGGAAGAGGTCGATCCAATCGGTTCCGAGCCGTCGCAGACTTCCCTCGACGGCGCGTATCAGATGTTGCCGCGACGAGCCGACGTCATTGGCGCCCTGGCCCGTGCGAAAGGTGGCCTTCGTCGAGATGAGAATCTGGTCACGTCGGCCCTTGATGGCCTGGCCCAAGATCTCCTCGGCCGCGCCCTTCGAGTAAATGTCGGCGGAGTCGAACATATTGAGCCCGGCTTCGAGGCATACGTCCACGAGCTTGGTGGCCTCGGCCACGTCGGTCTGGCCCCAAGCCTGGAAGAGTTCGCCTTTGCCGCCGAACGTTCCTGTGCCAAGACAGAGCACCGGAACTCTCAATCCCGATTTCCCGAGTTGCCGAAACTCCATTGAACATGCCTTTCGGTGGATGGGGCTATTGATGGGAGGTCGCAAGAAAACCGCTCAGAGAATCTCGTTTTTTCCGAGCTGCCGTGAAGGTTTTCCTATCGGCCTCTCAATCCGAACGGCGTGGCCACGCATGACCGTGTCCGCGCGCTCGCACGGTTTGAGAGGCCGGCGTTCGGCGTCACATCGCCTGCGCTCACGGCAGGGTGAGAAGGTCTTTTCGTCCGTGGCATGGACGTCCTCGCTATAGGGCGAAAACAACCCTTGGAAACGACTCTATGCTAGCCGTTGCCTGCCTTGTCAGGGCACCAAAAAATGTTGTCACGCGCCGCGCACGGCGCGCGACAACACGGATGGTTACGACTTCCACGCGCCGCTCTTTACGCAGCGGCTTTCTTTTCCCCTTCGCGGGCGATCGCGACACACTCACGCAGATCGGGCATGGGGTTGTCGGCGTGCTCTTCGTATTCGATCGACAGCGCGCCGTCGGCAGGAAATTCGACTTTCTTCAAAGCCTTGAACACTTCAACCACGTCGAGATGTCCCTTGCCCAAGATGACACCCTTGGCATCGCCCTTCGGTGCGTCGAAATCCTTCAAGTGAATGCCGTACAAGCGACCTTCCAACAAGCGGATGGCCTTCACCGGATCTTCGCCCGAGCGGATGTAATGGCCCAGGTCGGCGCAGGCGCCGATCAGCTTGTGGTGTCCCTGGATGGCCTTCAGCACGTCTTCGACCATGTTGTAGCGGGCGCCGGGGCCGTGGTTGTGGATCGCGATGCGGATGTCGTATTCCGCCACCAGCTTGTCGAGGCTCTCGAACGCATCGGGCGACGGGTCGGCCGAGATGTTGCGAATACCGGCCTTCTTCGCGAACTCGAAGATGCGGCGGTTGGCGTCGTGGTCCTTGCCAAAACCGTTCACCCCGTGCGCCAGCAGCTTGATATCCCGTTTCGCCAGCTTCTGCTTCATCTCGTCGATCTGTTCCAGGCTGCTGCCGACCGACAGGTGGGCTTCGAAGAATTCGACGGTGTGCAACCCGAGTTCTTTGATGTCGTCGAGCGCCTTGTCGACAGGGAAGCTACGCAGCGAATAGCTCTGGATGCCCAGCACGAAACCAGGCTTGGAATCGGCGCGCAACGCGCGCGGCCAGCCGATCGCAGAAACGGCGGCGGCCCCGGCGCCGGCCGCAAGAAGACGTCGTCGTGAAATGCCTGTCATGGAAGCCTCCGGTGTCGGGATCGAGGAAGAACCCCAATTATGCTTGCCCGCCTGCTCCCGTCCAGTAGCCCGAAATTCCCGGCTTCGGTCACTTACCCAACCTGCCGCGAGATCGCGCCGCCGAGCATAAGCCGAAACGATTCGCTCGTGGCGAAAGAGGGCGTTTCCCGGCGATTTTGACGGTCGGCGAAATTCTTTCGGCGATCATTAAACTCTCGCTGTCCAGCCTCCGATAACAGACGCGGCAAAATTTGGATCGCAAAAAAACCGAGCCGCGCAGCGAGTCCTTTCCCATCTTGCCAGCCGGTTTTTTTGTCAGCTTCTTGTGGCCCTGGCTGGCGATTGCAGCCGTCCTGTTCATCACCCTTCCGGCAAGGCATGCAAGCTTACATCCTGGAGACTGGCCGGCGTATCAGTCCGTTCGACGAACCGGTCGGCGAGATGCTCGTCCACAATCGACGACTCCGCGATCATCAGAAAGCGGTGCTCGAGAGTTTGGGTTGCCAGGTGCAGCCCATCGACGATTTACGGCAGGTCCGCCAATTGCCCTGCGTGTTGGTCTACGACGACGTCTACTTTACGTATCATGCGGCCGCCAAGTTTGTGGCTTTGGCGCGGCGGCGGCAGAAGGAAGGCGGCTCGCCGCAGGGATCGAAATCGTCGGGTAATTTCGCGGCCGCGTTGCCGGTGTCACTGCTCACCGAGCGGTTCGTCCCCAGCTTCCAAGGCCGCACGGTGCAAGCGGCCGACGGATCGAGCTGCCACGCCTACGACTTCTATTACCTGCGCGATTGGGATCCCGAGGCCGCTCCGGCCGACCAGGCGGAGTTGATCTCGGTTCCGCATTACGTCACCGTGCGGCGCTGGCGGGTGAATCGATATTTCGACTCGTCGGGCAGTTACTCGTTGCCCATGTCGACGGTCGCATTCTGCCCCGTACAACATTGGTCGTCGCTCTTGGCTGCGAACGTCTTGGGGATGCCCAGTTTTATCGTTCGCTCGGCGATCGAGGCCAAGTTCCGCACGGCCACCACGCCTCTCCGCATGCTCTGGCGTGCCGCGAGCATCTGGCCCTATCGGTTGCGTGGCAAGATCTATTTCGCCGGACCCGGCTGCAAGGTGCATCCGACCGCGCACGTCGAATGGGCGGTACTCGGCCGCGGCGTGCGCATCGGTCCGAACGCGGTCGTGCGCGGCGCGGTGCTGGGCGACCGGGTCGAAATCGGTCCCGGTGCGCTGGTCGAAATGTCGACGCTTGCGGAGAAGGCGACGATCAACCCAAGCTCGATCGCGCGTTCGTGCGTGGTGGGAAACGAAGGCCACATCGGGGCCTATTTCACTCAGCTCTCCGTACTCGGCAACGGGGCGGTGCTTTGCCCGGCCAGCGGCATCTTCGATTTCAATCTCCGCAGCAACGTTACGGTCAATTTCGAAGGTCGCTCGGTGAGCTGCGGTTCGCGGTTGCTGGGCGGCTGCCTCGGGCACGGGGCCTTCCTGGGCGCCGAAGTGCCGATGGCCAGTGGACAAGAGCTTCCCAACGGTTGCGTTCTGGTGAAAAGTCCACGCGACGTGGTCGTCGACGCCAGCCAAAACCTGCCGGCGGGAGTCATTCGCGTCGATCGCGGCCGGCCACGCAACCGGCCAGCCGGCACAACACTGCGTGTACAACCGGGCTAGCAGTGTTTCGTCATGCCCAAGAATTGTGCGGACGCGACGTCCCGTCGCGGCCGCACCGAAGTTGCCCAATCGGCGCAGCGCTTCAAACCACCGGTTCCCAGCCGGGGCGGTATTCTCGCGACCACAGTCCGCGCTGTTCGTCGTCGCCGACGATCTGTTTGGCGGTGGGGTCGAACTTGACCGTCCGGCCGGTGCGGTAGGCGATGTTGCCCAGATGGCAGAGTTGCGTGCTCTTCACCCCCTCTTCGATCTCCGCATGCGGACGACCACCCTCGCGGATGCAGGAGACGAAGTTGTCGATGTGGCGGGTGTCGTCGGTCTCGACGGTGCCATCGGTCATCACCTTGCCCGACATGTCGTAGACCTTGTATCCGTTGCCGGTCATCACCAGCGAACCGGCTTCGCCGTAGAAGACGACGCCGAAGGAGTCTCCTTCGAAGCCGCGACGGCTCCAGGTGCGGTGCTCCCAGTTGATCGCCTTGTCGCCGAAGTCGAGGGTGACGATCTGTGTGTCGGGCGTCTCCTGATCGTCGTCGAAGTGATAGCGGCCGCCGCCACAGACGGCGCTCCGCGGATAGTCGACTTGCAGGCCCCAACGGCAGACGTCGAGCGCGTGAATGCCGTTGTTGCCCAATTCACCGGTCCCCCAGTTCCAGAACCAGTGCCAATTGTAGTGGATCAGGTTATCGCGATAGGGCCGCTCCGGTGCGGGGCCCTGCCACAGGTCGTAATCGAGATGCGCCGGCACGGCCGCCGCCTGGCCATGCCCGATGCTCGGACGCGTGCTATTGATCCAGCCGCGCGCGAACAGCACACGGCCGAACTCCGCCTTGTGGACGCGCTCGATCGCTTCGATGACGCCCGGCGAACTGCGCCGCTGGGTGCCGAGTTGCACGACGCGCTGATTCTTTCGTGCGGCGGCGACCATCAATTCGCCCTCCCGGCCGTTGTGGCAGGCGGGCTTTTCGACGTAGACGTGTTTGCCGGCCGCACAAGCAAGAATGGTCGCCGGGGCATGCCAATGGTCGGGCGTGGCGACCACCAAAACATCGACCGCCGGATCGTCGAGCGCGCGGCGAAAATCGGGTACGGCCACGGGAGTCGCCGCCGCTTGGTTGCCGACCGCCGCGATGCCCTTGCCCACGGCCCTCTGGTCGACGTCGCAAATGTAGGCCACGCTGCAATTGGGCTGCCGTGCGAAGCCACGGGCGAGCGCCTCGCCGCGGCCATTCGTGCCCATGACTGCCATCACGAGCCGATCGTTGGCCGACTTTGTCTCGGCCGGTGAGCTTTCGCTCCACACGGCCAGCGTTGCTGATGCCGCGGCGGCTTGGCCCAGGAACTGTCGACGAGTTGGCGCGGTCATCGTGTTTTCCTTTCGTTCACCAGGCAGAATCAAATCGGGGCGTCACGACCGATTTTGTCCACGGCTTCCGGGTTTGGTTGGCCGATTTTAGAGCAACCGACAAAACCGGATTTAGCTTCACAGGAATCGGCGTTTCATGGCCGATTCTTGCGCCCAAGGCGCTCGGACTTTCGGGTTCTGTCAGCCGCTCTTAGATTAGACGGATGGACCGGCCCGGAAAAGAGTCGACCGAGTTGCGAGTCGTCTGGCTCTTCGAATACCCGACGCTCAACGGTGGCGAGCGCTCGCTCTTGGCAACCTTGCCCTTGCTCAAGCAACAGGGGATCGAGCCCGTGGCCCTGGCGCCGTCCGCCGGCCCGCTCGCCGCCGAGCTGGCGCGCAGCCATATCCTACACTTGCCATTCGACCTTTTGCTCGGCGACGGCCGCAGAATTTCGCGAGACGTCGCGCGCGAGACGCTGCGGACGCACTTGAAGTCGTTACGCCCCGCCCTCCTGCATGCCAATAGCCTGAGCATGGGGCGTTTATCGGGGCCGGTGGTGAGAGAGGCGGGCGTGCCGGGCATCGCGCACCTGCGCGACATCGTCGGCCTCAGCCGGGCCGCGGTAGACCATCTGAATTGCCATACGCGGCTCTTGGCCGTCTCCGCGGCGACGCGTGATTTCCACGTGCGACAAGGAGTCGCCGCGGCGCAGACGCACATCTGCTACAACGGCGTCGACCTGCACCGTTTTACGCCACGACCCGCCACGGGTTGGTTACACCAGCGGCTCGGCCTGCCCGGCGACGCCATGTTGGCGGCGACGATCGGGCAACTGATCATGCGCAAAGGTCAGGACGTGCTCGTGCGCTCGGCGGCTCACGTCAAAGATCGTCTGCCGGCCCTGCATTGGCTGGTAATCGGCGAGCGCCATTCGCAAAAGGCCGAAGCCATCGGATATGAATCGAACTTGCACGAGCGGATCGCCGATTCCGGTCTGTCGGAGCGATTTCATTTCCTGGGCACGATCGAGCACGTCGAACGCTTGCTGCCGGAGCTGACGGTGCTCGTCCATCCCGCGCGGCAAGAACCGCTCGGCCGCGTGCTGTTGGAGGCTGCGGCGGCGGGAGTGCCCTGCGTGGCGACCGACATCGGTGGCACGCGCGAGATCTTTCCCGACGCTACCCAAGCACGCCTCGTCCCACCCGACGACGATCGGGCGCTGGCGATGGCGGTCGCCGAGCTGGTCGGGGCGCCTGAGGAGCGCGCAGCCATGGCCCGTGCTGCGCGTCTGCGCATCGCCACCGCGTTCAGTGTCGAGCAGTCGGCCCGTTCGCTGGCCGGCCATTACCGAGCGGTCGCGGAAAATGGTCGGCAGAACCCGGATGGCGCGCCATCTGGCACCCGCCAAGTGCGTTGTTAAAATAATAAGACGCGTCGCGAGGGGCCATTATTTAGAGACTTCGACTTTGAAAAATCACTAAGAGCGGCTGACAAAACCTGGAGACCAGAGCGCCGTGGGCAAGATATCGGCCGTGAAACGCCGATGCGTCGGGAGCTTGATCCGGTTTTGTCGGTCGCCCTAAATGCCAATCCGAGAGCGGTGTTGCGGCTGGACGGGTTCCGCGCGCCTGGTCCTTTTCGGATCGGCTGTCAGAAACTGACAAGAGACCGGCCCGCACCGCGGGAAACCTAACACTCCGCTCGGTTTCTTGGCAACTCTTAAACTCGGGGCGGGGTAGAGATCGCTGATGCCACTGATCGTTCTACGTCTGATGTACTTCTTGGTCGCAGCGGGCGGCGCGGTGTCGCTGGTGCAATCCAAGACGATGCCCAAGGATCCCACCTGGCTTCCGTGGGCGATTTTCGGCACCATCATGGTCGTCTCGGCGGCCATCGTCGCGATCGACTGGCTGCTGCCGCGCAAACGGCTCGACATCATCTCGTCGGTCTACTTCGGTCTGATCGTCGGGTTGTTCCTGACGTACGTCGTGCGACTGGCGCTGGGGCCCGTCTTGCCGCTCGACGACTTCACCCGCGCGTGCATCGATCTGATCGTCGCCCTCGTTCTTTGCTACACGTGTATCAGCTTCTTGATGCAAACGCGGAACGATTTCCGTTTCGTGATCCCCTACGTCGAATTCTCTAAAGAGGTGAAGGGTCTCAAACCGTACGTCCTCGATACGAGCGTGGTCATCGACGGCCGCATCGCCGACGTCGTCGAAACGAAGGTGCTCGACAGCCAGTTGATCATGCCGCGGTTCGTGCTGGGCGAATTGCAAGCCATCGCCGACAGCTCCGACCGCTTACGACGCAGCCGTGGCCGCCGCGGCCTCGACATTCTCAATCGGCTGCGGGCGAACCCCACGGTCGATCTGCAAATCTACGATCGCACCTTGGCCGAGTTCGAGGGTCAACCGGTCGATCTCAAGCTCGTGCTGCTGGCCAAGCATCTCGACGGCAAGGTGGTGACGAACGACTACAATCTCAACAAGGTCGCCAAGTTGCACGGCGTAGACGTCATCAACTTGAACGATCTGGCCAACGCGCTGAAGCCGCTCTTCTTGCCCGGCGAGTCGCTGGAAGTTCACCTCGTCAAGCCGGGTGAAGAGCCCGGCCAGGGCGTGGGCTATCTCGACGACGGCACGATGATCGTGGTCGAAGGCGGCCGCGAGCACCTCAATCGGACCGTCAAGGTGGCGGTCACCAGCGTGCTACAGACGAGCGCCGGGCGCATGATCTTCGGCCGTTGCGACTCGGTGGTGCGGCGCGACGGAAAGGATGGCTAGCCGCGGGCCGCTAGATGGCGCCGGGCTACATCTTTCCCACGACGTCGATGCCGAGCAGTTCGAGCCCTTGCTTGATTGTGCGGGCGGTTAGGTCGCACATCAGCAGGCGGCTGTCGCGCAATTCGGTCGCCTCGGCCTTGAGCACCGGGCACTCTTCGAAGAAGGTCGAGAAGCGATTGGCCAGTTCGAAAAGGTAGGCCGTCAATTGGTTCGGCCGGTAGTCGGCCAGCACGAAATCGATCGCTTCCGAGAACTGCAACAGTGCGAGCGCCAGCGCTCGCTCGGCGGGCTGTCCGAGCAGGATCTTCGGCCGTCGGCCGCGCACCTCGTCGATGTCGATGCCGCCGCGGCGAAAGATGCTCAACACCCGGGCGTAGGCATATTGCATGTAGGTGGCCGTGTTTCCCTTGAGCGCCACCATCTTCTCGAAGCTGAATTCGTAATCACTGGTACGATTCTGCGACAGGTCGGCATACTTGATGGCCGACAGGCCGATCACCTCGGCCACTTGCCGGCGATCGTCTTCCGACAACTCGCCGCCTTGCGGTTTCTGCTCGTCGACTTCGCACACGACCCGGTAGGCATGGGCCACGGCGTCGTCCAGCAACCCCATCAGGCCGACCGTATCGCCGGAGCGCGTCTTGAAGGGGCGGCCGTCGGAGCCGAGTACGGTGCCGAATGCGACGTGCTGCAATTCGACGTCGCGGTACCCCATTCTTCGCGCGGCCGCGAACAACTGGCGGAAATGGTCGCCCTGCCGGTGATCGACGACGTAGAGCAGTGCGTCGGGCGACCAGGCCTTGTTTTCCATTCGGTACTGGATCGTCGCCAGATCGGTCGTGGCATAGAGATAGGCTCCGTCGCGCTTGCGCACGATCATGGGAACCGCCATGTCGTCGAAGAAGATGCAGATGGCGCCCTCGCTCTCTCGGGCGATGCCTCGTTCGAGCAACCCGTCGACGACGTCCGCCAGGCGATCGTGATAGAAACTTTCCCCAAGCGTGCAGTCGAATTTCACTCCCAGGCGGCGGTAGACTTCTTCGATGGCTGCCATGCATGGCGGCATGAACTCTCGCCACAACCGCAGATTCTCCGGGTCGCCCGAGTGCAGCTTGGCCGTCTCGGCCAAGACGGCCTCGGCGATGTTGGCGTGCTCGGTCGCCAGCCGTGCCAGTGCGGGGTCCTTTTCGATCGCCTCCTGTTTCTCTTCCAACGACTTCAGCTCTTTGCGCGATTCGTCGAGCGCCCTCTCCAGCCTTTTCAGATCCTTCTGCGCCTTCTTCTCGGCCTGGGGATCACCGGCGATGGCTTGCGCAGCGTGCCGCTCGAGCCCGGCTTGGTCGCGAACGACTTGCTCCAAGAGTCCGGCGAGCTTTCCTCGCCCTTCGTGGTAGTCGACGAGTCGATTGACCAGGCGGTAGAGTCGGCCCAACTCGTCCACGGGATGCTCGCGATACGCGGCTTCGTCGCGGAAATGGCGGAAGCCGTAAATGATCATACCGAACTGCGTGCCCCAATCGCCGACGTGGTTGTCGCCGACGACACGGTGCCCGGCGAATTTGAGCGTCCGATAGAGGCTGTCGCCGATGACGGTCGAACGAATATGTCCGACGTGCATCGGCTTGGCTACGTTCGGCGCCGAGAAGTCGACGACATACGAACGCGGCGATGCGACCTTGGCGACTCCCAACCGCTCGTCGTAGACCGCTACGGCGGTGTGTTGTGCCAGCCAGTCGGTGTGCAGCCGCAGGTTGATGAAGCCGGGGCCCGCGACTTCGGGCCGCTCGCCCAGGTCGTCCCATTCGAGGCGATCGACGATCTGCTGCGCGATCTCGCGAGGAGGGCGTCCCAGGCGTTTGCCGAGCGGCATCGCGCAGTTGGCCTGGTAGTCGCCGAACTTGGCGTCTTGGCTCGGTCGCACCATGTCGACCAACTCGGCGAGTTCTGGCGCGCTCAGTTGCGCAGCGTCGGCGAGCGGAGCGAGCGCGGTGGCAAAACGGCTACGGACGAGCGACAGGATATTCATGGCTTCACGCGGTTTTCCAACCGGTGAAGTATACCGGCTGCGCCCGCCGCTACGAGGTCAAACGCCGCTCGGTCACGGCGCCGGCTTCGGGCAAATCGACGGGCACACGCCGCGCATCGCACCAGAGATCTTCCAGGCCGTAATACTCGCGCGCCTCGGCGTCGAAAAGATGGACCACGACGTCGCCGTAGTCGAGCAAGATCCAGCGGCTGTCTTGGTATCCTTCGACACCCAGCCGGTGGTCGCCCATTTCGTCTTCGAGCTTGTGGTCGATTTCCTCGCTCATCGCGTGAAGCTGACGCCGGCTGGAGCCGGTGGCGAGCACAAAGTAATCGAACACCGGCGTGACTTCTCTCATATCCAGGATCACAATGTCGCGGCCTCGATTTTCAGCCGCTGTTCGAGCCGCCGCCTTGGCCAGCTCCAGAGATCGCCCCGAATGTGCCGCATGAGATTGTTCGCCGATGGTGGAAATCGCCACAAACGTCCTTTCATCATAGACCTGGAAGTTGCCCGCCCTTATTGTACACAGCCTAGACATCTGTTCCAGCATTTTGGTTCGGAAGCAGAAACATCGCAGCACGTTCCGGCCGATGCCACGGCCGTAGATGAAAGGAGACGTTTCGTGAGCACCTGGATCGAAGAGGGGCAGCCGGCCCCCGACTTTACCTTGCCGGCCGACGACGGAAAAAAGATCAAGTTGAAGGACCAGCGCGGCAGCGCCGTGGTGCTCTATTTCTATCCGCGTGACGACACGCCGGGCTGCACCCGCGAGGCATGTGCCTTCCGCGACCGCCAGTCGGAACTCGTCAAGCTGGGCGCCAAGGTTTTCGGCGTCAGCACCGACGACGTGGCGAGCCACGTCAAGTTTCGCGACAAATTCGAGCTGAACTTCCCGTTGCTGGCCGATGTCGACCACAAAGTGGCCGAGAAGTATGGCGCGTGGCAGGAGAAGAACATGTATGGGAAGAAATCGTGGGGCGTCCAGCGTTCGACCTTCCTGATCGATGCCAAGGGTGTGGTGTGCAAAGTCTGGAAGCGCGTGTCGGTCGACGGACACGACGAAAAGGTGCTGGCCGAATTGAAGAAACTGCTCTGAATCATCGCGGCAGGATTCGCGAAGGCGGCGCGGCGGTTCGATCCTGGGCCATCTCTGAACAACCTGCGACGGGTCAGCTCACGTGTTGAGGACAGCGCTTTACGTCGGGGCCATGGCGATGGTGACGGCCACCGCGCTGTGGGCTGCGCGGCGCGCTGAGCGGCGAAGCGCCTGTTTTTGGGCTGCGCTGGCGGTGGGCGCCGCTGCCGCGGTGCTGGCGGCCGGGTTGGCCGAAGATCCCTTCGCGGCCATGCGACTGCTGTCCTATGGCCTGTTCGGCTTCATGCCGCTCGTCTCCGCCGCCTGCGCATTCCTGCACCCCCGCTCGCATCGCCGCATGGCGGCAATCTGGCTGGTGGGGTTCTTCTCGCTGGAAGCGATTGCCGTCGACGCCTTTCTCATCGAACCGCATTGGCTGGAAGTTTCGCGAGTTCGGATTGCCAGTCCCAAGTTGAGCAAGCCGGTCAGAATTGCCCTCCTGGCAGACCTCCAGACCGACGAAATCGGTCCCTACGAACGGTCGGTCATCGAGCGGATTGCAGCAGAAAAACCCGACCTGATCCTGCTGGCGGGCGATTACTTGCAAGTGTCGGACGATGGGCGACGCCGCGACTTGCAAGCGGAATTGCGGAAGGTGCTGAACGAGTCGGGCTTCGCGGCACCGTACGGCGTCTTTGCCGTGCAAGGGAACGTCGACAACGCCGACTGGCCCGGCTGCTTCGTCGGAACCGAAGTGACGGCGGTGGAGGAAACCCGCTCGTTTGAGGCGGGAGAACTCGCGATCACATGCCTATCGATGGCCAATTCGTTCGCCTCGGGGCTGACCGTTCCCGCGACCGAACGATTCCATATCGTGCTCGGCCACTGTCCAAACTTTGCACTCGGAGACGTGCAAGGTGATTTGCTTCTGGCCGGACATTGCCACGGCGGTCAGGTGCGCCTGCCCGGCCTCGGTCCGATCATAACGCTCTCGCGAGTGCCGCGTTCGTGGGCAGCCGGTGTGACGCAACTCTCGGGTGGCCGTACGCTGATCGTTTCCCGCGGCGCGGGCATGGAACGCGGATCGGCTCCCCGATTACGCTTCTTATGCCGCCCCGAACTCGTGTTCATCGAGATAGTTCCGGAATGAAGCAGCACCGCGATCGATGGCGGCGCCAAATCGAGCTTTGCTCATTCGGACGATAGGGTACAATGTTAAGGAGGGCGAACGGCATCGCATTTGCCGTTCGCCAAAGTCATGCAACGTCACCCAGAGTGCGACCTAGCGGCCGTGAGTAGATGTATTCACGTATCGTGGCTATGACCGCCGGCGTCCGTCGCGGCAAGGTATCGACGATGGCCGGCTGGTCGCTTGTGGTGGCCGGTTCGACTGTCGTTGGCTGCCTTTCCGTATGGCTCTGGCAACTGCATGCCCAGGCCGAGCTTCGGCTCTCGATGGAATCGGCGGTGCGGCCCGAACCGGGCGGTACCCTGCTGATCTGCGGCGGGGGCAAGCTGCCCGACGAGCTGCGGCGCCGTTTCTACGATCGGGCCGGTGGCCAGGAGGCACGGATCGTCGTGATTCCCGGCATCTACGTGGGCGACGACGAGGAATTGTCGCAGGCCTTCCTCGATCCCTGGAAGCGTCTGGGGGCCCGATCGGTCGAAATCGTCAGTGCCCGATCGCCCAAGCTGGCCAATACGGCCGCCTTGGTGCGGGTCGTGGCCGGCGCCACCGGGGTCTGGCTGGGGGGAGGTGATCAGGAATGGCTCACCGCGACCTATTCGGGAACGCAGATCGAGCGTGAGATCAAGGCAGTGCTCGATCGCGGCGGTGTGGTCGGCGGCAGCTCGGCCGGCGCTGCGGTGATGTCGCCCCTGATGATCGCGGGTGGCCGCGGAAACGCGGTGGAGGCCAGCGGCATGGGGCTTTTGCCAGACAGCGTGATCGACCAGCACCTGCTGCAACGCAACCGGCTCAACCGTTTGCTGGGCGTGGTCAGCGCCCACCCCGAGTTGATCGGCTTCGGTGTCGACGAACGGACGGCGCTGGAGGTGCGGTTGCGCAACAATCGCTTGAGCGTCATCGGCGATTCTTATGTTGTCGCCTGTGTGCCTAACCCCCGCGACCGCTTCGCGCGGGTCGAGATTCTCAAGCGGGGCGACGAGACGAGCCTTGTGGCTCTGCGCGAATCGGACCTGGCGATCTCGTCGCGTCAGGAGCTCGACGAATATCTTTCGGCCGCGGCCGAGTGACCACGGTCGGCGCGCTCAATCGTCGCGGGTGAGCAGCTCGCGTAGATAGTCGCCGTAGCTGCCTTGCAATGACGCGGCGAGCGATTCGAGCTGGGAGGCAGAGATGTATCCCTTGAGATACGCCACCTCCTCCAAGCAGGCCACCTTGAGACCCTGTCGCACTTCGATCGTCTCGATGAAGTTCGACGCCTGCAAAAGTGACTCGTGCGTGCCCGTATCGAGCCAGGCAAAGCCGCGTGTGAAACGCTGGACCCGCAGTTCGCCACGGTCGAGATAATACCGATTGACGTCGGTGATTTCCAATTCGCCGCGCGGTGACGGCTTGAGCGAGGCCGCGATATCAAGCACATGATTGTCGTAGAAGTAGAGTCCGGTGACAGCGTACTGCGACTTGGGCCGGGCGGGCTTCTCTTCGATCGAGATGGCCTTTCCGTCGCGGTCGAACTCGACGACGCCGTAGCGCTGCGGGTCTTTGACGGCGTAGGCAAACACGGTCGCGCCGCGGCGTTCGGCGGCGGCTTGCCCTAGCATCGGCTGAAAGCCTTGGCCGTAAAAGAGGTTGTCGCCCAGGATGAGGGCGACCGAATCGTCGCCGACGAAGTCGCGGCCGATGATGAATGCCTGCGCCAGGCCCTCGGGTCTGGGCTGCACGGCGTAGCGGATGGAGATGCCGAGCCAGCCGCCGTCTCCCAGCAGCCGCTCGTAGCTGGCGACGTCGGCCGGGGTCGTGATGAGCAGGATGTCTCGGATGCCGGCGAGCATCAACGTCGACAACGGATAATAGATCATCGGCTTGTCGTAGACCGGCAACAACTGTTTGCTGACGGAGCGCGTGACAGGATAGAGCCGTGTGCCGGATCCGCCCGCCAGCACGATACCTTTGTTGACGTACGACTCAGTCATGTAGAATTTCCTGCAAGCATGCCGAGCCGCTCGCGCTGATAGACTCCGCTCGTGACGCGCTCGACCCACGTCGGATTGTCGAGATACCAGCGAACCGTGATCTCCAAGCCGCTGGTAAAGTCTCGGCGCGGCGTCCACCCCAACTCGTGCTTGATCTTGCTGGCGTCGATCGCATAGCGGCGATCATGGCCTGGCCGATCGGTCACGTAACGGATCAGACTCGTGCACGGCGCGTGCGGCAAACCGGGCCGTAGCCGGTCGACGATGTCGCAGATGGCGTGCACGACGTCCAGGTTGGGCCGCTCACAGTTTCCGCCGATGTTGTAGACCTCGCCGACCTGGCCCCGCGCCAAAACCATGCGAATCGCCTCGCAGTGGTCCTCGACGAACAGCCAGTCGCGCACCTGCTGGCCGTCGCCGTAGACCGGCAACGGCTTTCCTTCGAGCGCGTTGAGGATCATCAGCGGAATGAGTTTTTCGGGGAACTGGTACGGCCCGTAGTTATTCGAGCAGTTGGTGATGAGCACCGGCAGACCGTAGGTGTGGTGATACGCTCGCACGAAATGGTCGCTGGCCGCTTTCGACGCGGCGTAGGGCGAATTGGGCGCGTAACGGCTCTGTTCGCTGAAGGCCCCCGTTTTTCCGAGAGAGCCGTAGACCTCGTCGGTGGAGACGTGCAAGAACCGAAAGGCCGCTTTCTCCTCGCCGTGCAGTTCCGACCAGTAGGCACGGCAGGCTGCCAGCAACTCGCAGGTGCCGAGCACGTTGGTTTTGACAAAATCGGCTGGTCCGTCGATCGATCGATCGACGTGCGATTCGGCAGCAAAGTTGACGACCGCCTGCGGACGGTGGTCGGCCAGGAGACGCTCGACGAGCGACCGATCGCCGATGTCGCCCTCGACCAGGATATGGCCCGGGTGTGTGGCCACGGGAGCCAGGGAGTCGAGGTTGCCGGCGTAGGTGAGCTTATCGAGATTGACGAGTCGGAGGTCGGGGTCCGCGAGCCACTGACGAACGAAACCACTGCCGATGAAACCCGCCCCGCCTGTGACCAAAATCGTTTTCATGAATATCGCCTTCTTGCGTCACATGATAAGCGCTACGTAAGCCACCGGGCAGGCGTGGGGCATGCGAATTCGATTCGACTTTGGTTTACGGCGTGCCGAAGTTGATACAAACGGGTCGCCTGCGCGCAGACCGTTGCGACGATGCAACAACTTGGCGCATCCGGTCTTAGCACGCCACGTTCATGAAAAAGCTGCTCACCTACTGCCGTCTTGCCTATTTCTCCTACTTCTCGCGTCCCGCCAAGGATCGAGTCCTCTACCGGGCGATTCGGCGGGGTGGGATAAGCCGCATCGTCGAATTGGGGATGGAACAAGGCTTGCGCAGCGTTCGCATGATCGACGTTGCCATGCAGACCCAAACCGAAGGGCCGATACGTTTTACGGGCATCGACCTGTTTGAAATGTCGCCGGCGAGCGGCGGAATGTCGCTCAAGGCGGCCCACTGCCGGTTGCAGGCGACCGGAGCCCGTGTTCGGCTCGTGCCCGGTGATCCGTTCAGTGCGCTGGCCATGGCTGCCAACCACGTGGGACCCTGCGATCTGATCGTCATCGGGGCTGGCCAGGACGCCGAATCGCTCGCCAAGGCTTGGTTTTATGTCCCGCGTCTGCTCCAGCCCACCACGCGCGTCTTCCTGGAACGGCCGTGCGGGGCCGACGCTTCGATTCACTTCGAGCTAGTCAGCCACGACGAGATCCGCCGGCTGGCGCAGGCGGCCACGCGCCGCACCGCCGCTTAGACCCCCCTTTTGGTCTATACTTGCACAGGCTTGTTGCCAAAGAATTGGCTTTTCATAGCCGATTTCTTGCTCTGACGGTCCGGCTTTCGGATTTGTCAGCTTCGTTTGCCCATTCGACGGTCAAAATGGTGCCGGAAGCTTCGCGGAATTCGCCTTTCGTGGCCCCAAACCCTATGATGAACGAAACTGTCATATCTGTGCCGTTGCGGCCTAGCCATGAAGCCCGTCTACCCCAGGGTTCAACACCTGTTGCCGGATGACGTCACGCTCGACGCCCCGCCGCATCTTTTGTCCGCGGCCACGCCGGTCCCTTCGCCGCCGTGCAAGGTCGAGTTGGTGGAAGGCAGCAACTCCGGCCTGACCAATCAGACGCAGAGCTTGTTGCGGACGCGCTTGCGGGCAGCGTCGCTGGTGTTGTTCGTGGGTTCGGCAGCTTTCCTCGTCAAGAACGTCGCCACCGGCGGCTTTCCCGCGCTGCACGACCCGGTACTTGTCGAAGGCCAGCGTCTGCTGCTGGGTTTCCACGCGTTCCACGTGACGATGCTCGGTTTGGCCAGTGCGGTGCTCTTGCGCAAGTGCCAACAGTTGACGCTCCGCCAGTTACGGTTGGCCGAGTTGGCCATCTTCGCCTGGACGGCCCTCTATTTTCTGCGCGTGCAGCATTTCAACACGCTCTATTGCGCGGTCGAGCACGGGTTCATTCCCAACCCGGCCGCCATGTGGTTCATGCTCATCTTCACGTATGCGATCTTCATTCCCAATACGTGGCGGCGCGCGGCGGTGGTGATAGGCTTTCTGGCGGCGGCGCCCGTCGTGTGGAGCGTATTCGACATGACGTGGTTCGACGCCATCGCCCGCTGCCGAGACAAGTATGATGAGTTCCCGGCGCTGGTCTTGCTCATGGCCACGGCCTACGGTGCGAGCGTGTTGGGAACGCACATGATCGGCACTCTGCGCCAGGAAGCGTACGAGGCTAAGCAACTCGGGCAGTATCGCCTCAAAGACCTCATCGGTTCCGGCGGCATGGGGGAAGTCTATCTGGCCGAACACCAGTTGATGAAACGCCCCTGCGCCTTGAAGGTCATCAGGCCTGGTAAGGCCGACGATCCGAAGGTGCTTGCCCGCTTCGAGCGCGAAGTACGCGCGACCGCGGCGCTGTCGCACTGGAATACGGTCGAAATCTACGACTACGGGCGCACCGAAGACGGCACGTTCTATTACGTAATGGAATATCTGCCGGGCTTGAGCCTGGCCGAACTGGTGGAACGATATGGGCCGCTGCCCGCCGGCCGCGCGATCTACCTGTTACGGCAAACGTGCGAGGCCCTGCACGAGGCGCATTCGACGGGGCTGATCCACCGCGACATCAAGCCCGGCAACATTTTCGCGGCGCAACGGGGTGGGGTCTTTGATGTGGCCAAGCTACTCGACTTCGGCCTGGCGAAGCCGTTGGCGAATGCGAGCGGCGATGCCTTGGAATTGACACAAGACGGTTCGATCACTGGCTCGCCGTTGTACATGTCGCCCGAGCAGTCGCTGGGCGAGATCGAGGCCGACGCGCGTGGCGATATCTATTCATTGGGTGCCGTCGCTTACTTCATGCTGACCGGCCACGCGCCGTTCGAGGGCGACACCGCCATGAAGGTACTGGTGGCCCACGCCCACGAACAACCGGCGCCGGTTTCGCGTTGGCGCTCCGATATACCGGGCGACTTGGAGCAAGTCGTGCTGCGGTGCCTCGCCAAGCGACCGGAGGAACGATTTCAGAACGCCCTCGCGCTGGGGCAGGCCTTGAGTGGGTGTGCCGCGGCGAACGACTGGTCGCGCGAGCGCGCCGAGAAGTGGTGGTACGACTCGGAACATGCGCTCACTTCGGCCGCCGGCTAGCGCCTTCATCGACCGCAGCGCAAGTCCGATTCGCCGCAAGGATTCATAAGTTGTCCCGGCATTCTGCCAGGGGTATAGTCAAGAACTGTAGCGAGTATTTTCCCGACGAAAGAAGTTTTACGACCGCATGACTCCTCCCGAACGGCCGCTCAAGGTCTACATCGGCGGCAAGCTTTACGACAAGGCGGACGCCAAGATCAGCGTCTACGACCACGGACTGCTGTACGGCGACGGCGTGTTCGAAGGCATCCGTAGTTACGGCGGCAAGGTCTTTCGGCTCGAAGAGCATCTCAAGCGATTGTGGGATTCGGCCAAGGCCATCTGGCTGACCATTCCCATGTCGCGCGAAGACATGGCCAAGGCCGTCTACGACACGCTGCGCGTGAACAACATCGCCGACGGCTATATCCGCTTGGTGGTGACGCGCGGCGCCGGCACGCTCGGCCTCGACCCCAACCGCACGAGCGACCCGCAGGTGATCATCATCACCGACCACATCTCGCTCTACCCGCGCGAAATGTATGAGAAGGGGCTGGAGATCATCACCGTGAGCGTCGTGCGCAACCATCCGGCGGCACTCAGCCCGCGCATCAAATCGCTCAACTACCTGAACAATATTCTGGCAAAGATCGAGGGCCTGCAGGCCGGTTGCGTCGAAGCGCTCATGCTCAACACCAAGGGCGAGGTGGCCGAGTGCACGGGCGACAACGTCTTCTTGGCGCGCGAGGGCGTGTTACTCACCCCGCCGATCGAGGCCGGTATTCTTGAGGGGGTGACGCGACAAGCGGTCATCGAACTGGCCCGCGAGCAAAAGCTCGAAGTGCGTGAGATACCGCTCACCAAGCACGACGTGTACATCGCCGACGAAATGTTCTTGACCGGTACGGCGGCCGAAGTGATTCCCGTGGTCAAGGTAGACAGCCGGCTGATCGGCAACGGCAAGCCGGGGAAGATCACCCATGACCTGATGGAACGGTTCCACAAGTTGGCCCGCAGTTGATCCGCGGCCCGAACGTGCGAACGCGTGCCGCGCCGGTCGGTCAATAATTGCCTTCCGGGTAACGGCGCGGTTTAATGCACGCACTGAGTCGTTACGGGTGAGCGTGTCGGGCGCGCGCCGACCGATGGTCGGCCGCCTTCACGGCTCATCGCATTCGGTCATTCTTTGCCAGGAGATTCGCTCATGCCACGCCCGACCGCGCACTGCCCCGATTGTGACCCTTCGTCCGCTGGTGAATCGTCTGACCGTGGGCACAGCCGGCGAGAATTCTTGAAGGTGTCGGCCGTCGCATCCGCGGCCGCGGTCGCCGGTGCCTCGTTGCCCAACTGGGCCATAGCGGCCGATGCGCCCGCGTCGTCCGGCTCGACGCCCGAATCGCTGGTCAAGGTGCTCTACGATTCGCTCAACGACCAGCAACGCAAAGTGGTCTGCTTCGATTGGGATTTCCAGGATCCCGAGCGAGGGCTGTTGCGGACGCGCGTGGCCAACAATTGGCACATCACGAAGCCCGAGATCAACAGCGATTTCTTCAATCGCGATCAGCAGGTGCTCGTCCGCCAGATCTTCGAGGGCATCATCCAGCCCGATTGGCAGAAGCGCATCGACAGGCAGCTCGACGACGACGCGGGTGGATTCGGCAATGAGCAGAATATCGCCATCTTCGGCAAGCCGGGCGACGGCAAGTTCGAATTCGTCATGACCGGCCGGCACATGACGCTGCGTTGCGACGGCAACACATCCGAGCACGTCGCCTTCGGTGGACCGATCTTCTACGGCCATGCGGCGAACGGATTCAACGAGTCGCCCGACCATCCCGGCAATGTTTTCTGGCCCCAGGCGGTGGAGGCCAACAAGCTCTTTCCGATGCTCGACGGCAAGCAGCAGAAGTTGGCGCTCGTCGAGAATCTGCCGGTCGAGCAGCAGGTCGGCTTCCGCGGCAACGGCGAGCTTCCCGGCATTCCGCTCACGGAGATGTCGAGCGACCAGAAGGAGCAGGTTCAAAAGGTCTTGCAGAAGCTGCTCGAACCATACCGCCAGTCGGACCGCGACGAAGTGGCCGCCTGCCTCAAGACGCAAGGCGGCCTCGATCGATGCTCATTGGCCTTCTACAGGGAGGGCGACATCGCCAACAAGGACGAGAAGGAACAGGTATGGGACTGTTGGCGTCTCGAAGGTCCGGCCTTCGTCTGGTACTTCCGCGGCACGCCCCACGTCCACGTGTGGGTGAACGTTGCCGACAGCCCCTCGGTCGCGACGAACGCCGGATAGGGTTGTCGAAACCGCGGATATTGAGACACGGATCGCCGAATTACCGTGCGATCGAGGGGTTGTAGCGCCTTTGCCGATCGTAACACCGGCGGAACGCCGCCACGTTACGCGGTGTTTGCCTTGCGCCCTCGTGCAAGCTATGAACTAATTGCGTCGGCTGTGGGGCAGGTGCCGTGCAGCTCGGTGGGTTCAAAGTAGCCTCCTAGTTCTTCACGGGCATGGCGATAACGCGACCGCGTTACGAGGACGTCGCTTTCTACAAGGACGTCCACCGGTTAATCACGCGACACATGCAAGGCGATCGCCGGGCTGGCGATCGCAGCGCATATCGTTGCGTGCAAAGGATCGCGCCGCTCATCGGCGAGCAGGTGCCGCCGCTGGCCGACTTCTATGAAGTGAAGTGCCAGGATCTGTCGCCCGGCGGCTTTTCATTCACTTGCGACACCCCGCCGGACTATGAGAACTACGCGGTCGAACTGGGCAAATCGCCCGTCTTGATCTATGTGACGGCGCGGGTCGTGCATGTCTCGGAATTGCGCCAGGCGCAACGCGTGCAGTTTCTCGCCGGCTGCCGCTTCACGGGTCGTCTACGAGAGTAGCTCAACCCACGTCGCCCAGTTCCAAGACACGGCCGTAGCGACGGAGAACCATCTGTCGCAAGCGGGTGAATTCGGGCCGCGCCAAATCGGGATCGGCTGCGACGAGTTGTTGGGCGTCGCGCCGAGCCTCTTCGAGTATCGCTGCGTCGCGAACGAGGTCGGCGATACGCAGCGGCGGCAAACCATGCTGACGAGTTCCCAGCAGATCGCCAGGGCCGCGTTGCGCAAAGTCGATCTCGGCGAGCGCGAAACCGTCGTTCGTGCCGACGAAGGCTTCGAGCCGCTGACGCGCGGCGGGCGACTCGACGTCGCTCAAGACGGCGCAGTAGCCGCGTTGCGTGCCGCGGCTGATACGACCGCGCAATTGGTGCAACTGCGAGAGGCCGAACCGCTCGCCACGATAGATGGTCATCAGCGTCGCATTCGGCACGTCGATTCCCACTTCGACTACGGTGGTTGTCACGAGCACCTGCGTTTCGCCGTTGCGGAAAGATTGCATCGCGGCCTCTTTGGCCGACGAGCTCAATCGACCGTGCAGCAGGCCGAGCCGAAACGTCGCCAGCGGACCGCGCGATAGTTCCGCATAAGTCTGCTCCAAGCTCGCGACATCGACTTCCGACGACTCGTCGATGACAGGCGTCACGACGTATCCCTGGCAGCCCTCGCGCAGCTTGCGGTCGAAGAACTCCCACCATTTAGCCCGCTCTGCCTCCCCGACCAAGTACGAACGCACTGTCTGCCGGCCGGGTGGAGACTCGCGCAGCGTCGACACGTCGAGATCGCCGAACTGCGTCATGGCCACGGTGCGCGGGATGGGGGTCGCCGTCATGACCAGGTAGTGCGGATCGAGTGCGGCCTGCTTGAGGCTGGCCCGTTGCCGCACGCCGAACTTGTGCTGCTCGTCGATCACCACCAATCCGAGCCGCGCGAACCGCACGTCGGGTTGCAACACGGCCTGCGTGCCGATCACCACGTTCAATTCGCCCGTCGCCAACCGAGACACCAGGTCGGCACGCTCGGCGGTCGAAATGCCACCGGTTAATACGCCCCACTGCACGTGGCTCGCCGACAGCGTGCGCTCGAGCGTCGCCGCATGCTGCCGAGCCAGCACTTCGGTCGGGGCCATGAGCACGGCTTGGTGACCGTGTGCCACGGCCAGCAGCATCGCATAGACGGCAACAACCGTCTTGCCGCTCCCCACATCCCCTTGCAGCAGACGGTTCATCGGATGGGGCCGGCCCATGTCGGTCACCACATCGGCGATCGCGCGGTTCTGCGCGACCGTCAGCTCGAAGGGAAACAAGCGACGGATGCGAGCGTCGACCTTGGCGTTTGCCTCGAGCGCAGGTGCTTCGCGCCGCGACCGTTGATCATAGTGCTTCAGCGCCAGGGCTAACTGCAGCACGAGCAATTCTTGGTAGATGAGGCGCCGGCGGGCGTCTGCCAACTCGGCGCGGTCGGCTGGAACGTGAACGGTGTGGATCGCCCTGCGGATCGGCATTAAGTCGCGCTGCGCGAGAAAGTCGTCAGGAAAGACATCCTCGAGCGAGTCGAGGCAAGTATCCAGGACAGCCACGGCAACCTTCCGCATCTGCCCCTGGCTGAGCCCTTCGGTGAGCGGATAGACGGGCAGCAGGCGGGCCCCCGATTCCTGTTCGTCGGTGTCTAGTGTTTGTACCTGCGGATGCGTGAATTCCCAGACGCCGCCGTTGGACTTCGGCTTGCCGGTCACGAGCAGTTGTTCGCCCAGCCGGAAGCGCTCGCGGTGGAACGGGGAATTGAACCAGATCAACCGCACTCGGCCTTGCTCGACGGCCAACAATATGCCCAACACCCGGTTGCCCGCGGCGCTGACGCGCTGGTCGACTTCCTCGACCGTGCCTCGCAATCGGGTCAGGTTGCCCTCGACGAGATCGGCCACGCCGGCCAGTTCATTCAGATCCTGGTAGTCGCGGGGAAAGAAGAAGACGACGTCGCGCGCTGTCCGCAAGCCGAGCCGCTCGAGCAACTCCGCCCGCTGCGGACCCACGCCCTTCACGAATTGCACGGGAGTGGCGAGGATCTCGGCGGGCGATTTGGAATTCATATCCGGGCGAGCGTTTCGGTCGTAAGTCAAAAGTCTCCGTAGACTCAGAGTCTATCCGAGAATCGACCACGTTTGACGGTCCCGCGCTCCGGCTATCCGACTTCTTGTCCGCGGCACCTTAGTACACCCCGATTCCGACACCCACTCCCGGACCCCACGCACGGTAGGCGCCACCATAGAAGCCCGGGCCGTAATAGCGAGGTCCATAGTAAGCCCGCGGGCCATAGACCCGCGGCCCCATCACGACGCGCGGGCCGTAGGGTGGCAACACGACTCGTGCGGCGACCCGTGGCACGGGACGCACATAGGCCTGCGACGTGGTAGTCGCTCCGAACACCAGGGCACCCAGCAGGGCGCCGATCAAGGCAAATCGTTTCATCGGGGTATCCTCCTCGTTATGGACTCGGGCCGCCTAGCGAGCGGGGTATGAATGCCTGGCAGCCCTTTTTGAATTGGAAGCGTGAATCGGTGTTGTTATACGCTCCTCGTTCGTAACGGGAAGCCTTGCGACGCACCTGCGATGCCAAACATGGCTCGCCGAGTCACAACTTCCGACTGTTAAGCGATTTGTGGCGGACCGACTGGTGTCGACACCTGCCATCTCCGAAAAACCATCTGTCGCGACTTTGACACCGGCGAGTCTATTCGACCGCGAAATCGCAATCTGGCGGATATAGGGCGTGCGCCGTGCGTCCGCCTGATGCTTCATATTTGGACGGCGCGGCAGCCGAGTTTCTAACAACGCGTCCTATCACGGATTCGAGCATCTTGCCGGGCGGCCCAGCCCGGCGGACCCTGAAGGAGAAGCCATGCGACAATTTGGATTCATTCTCGGCGCCTTCGCGCTGGCATTGGCGGCGCTCTCGACGACCCGCACCGCCACCGCTGCCCACGGCGGCTGCGGCAACAAGGCGCGCTGCGGCAAAACATGCTGCCAGCCGACCTGTGCTCCTTGTTGCCAACCGACCACCTGCTGCGCCAAGACGCACTGCAACCGCCACACCTGCCACCATCACCACAACCGTTGCTGCCAGCATGCTTGCGGCGGTTGCTGCACCACGGGGCACTCGGCGGCCACGACGCCCGGCTACATGCCGAACCCCGAAGCTCCTGCCGCGCCGGCCGCTCCCGAGGCGCCCTCGCCCAGCGACGTTCCGGCAGCACGCTAGTTTTTGCGGTGGGCTCCTGCGGTCGGTCAGTCTTCCTCGTTAGGCGGCGAGGCGATAACAGGGTCGGCTAACAAAGTCTCGCCAGGCGGACGGCCGAGAAACAGATGGCGGCGACTACCGGTGTGGTTGTCGAGAATGAGCTTACGCTTGCCGGCCAGGGCGGCCGAGAGCGTGTCGTAGAGCATTCGCCATTCGGTCAATTCGGGGTTGGTGGCGTGGCCTGCTTGCACGAGCAAGAAGCCCGCCGCCTCCCCCGCCGCCAACTCTTGTCGCTCCTCGGCCGATGCGGCCGCCAAAGCCAATTCGCTGGCGGCCTCGCCAGCCAGCCCGGGACGTAATTGCGACCACCGTTCGTCGGTCCATTCACCTGACCCCGCGGCCACTTCTCGCCAGGCCGCCACTCCGCCCGCCTTGATGACCCGGTCGCGCAGATAGGCATCGGCCTCGTTCTTGCGCCGCTCGCGCTCCTTGAAGGCGCTCGACACGTCGCGGAAGGCATCCACGACTGCCAGCGGCGGATGGACATCGATCAGACAGACGCCGTCGTCGAGTAACTCGACACCCACATGCAATCGGTCGAGTTCGGCCTGCAAGGTCTGCCGAATCTCTCGTTCCAAGTGGCCGCGTCCCGTGGTCAGGATCTCGAAAGGTTCACCCTCACGTGTTTTGGTGCTCAGCACGGGCCGTGAAGCGAGCGTCTGACAAACGACGCTTCGGGTCGTGGCTCGTAAGAGGCGTTCCGGCTGGCGTGCGGCAAAGTGCCAGGCCCGCATGTCGCGGATCACGTACTGCACCGCCGCGCCGATTTCGACCAGACTCTGATCGCCGGTCAGCGCCACCGCCTCGTCATCATTCGGATTAGCGCCGCTCGCGTCATGGCGCGTGTTCCACTCGATGGCCTGCGGTGCGGTACCGTCCGGCGACCGTCGGCCCTGTAAGCCGATCTCAACGGTCCGCACGCGCGCCGGCCGATCTCTGGCAATGGCATCCCACGGCGGCGGCAAGCGCAGGTGTGGCCCCGGTCCCAGCACGGCATGAAAGCGGCCGAAACGTCGCACGACGGCTACCTCGTCGGGTCCGACGAAGACGACGACCTGGGCCAGATAGCCGACGAGCGCCAGCGTTGCCGCCAAACGCAGCAGCGGCCGGCGCCACAACCAGGCGACCCCGGCCCAGCGCATCACGGGTGCGAACGACGAGCCGATGTGTCCACACTGGCGAGCGAGAGCCGACTCCCACCGTCCCCAACGGCTCGCCTGCCAGCGCTCGAACCATAGGAGACGCATGGCATTCAGCAACACGAGTACCGATCCGCATTGGTGAAACAGGGCCGCGGCCACCGGTGCCCGCCGCGACCAGGCTTCGGACCAGGCTGGCAGGATCCAAGCGGTTATCGCCACGCCGAGGAAGTTGACGAAGAACGCGAAGATCAAAATGTTCTGCCGGATGATGCGTACGGTTTCGCGCGACAGGCGCACCAGCCCCGGCAACGGCGCGAGCGGTTCGCCCAGGAGTAGTACGTCGCCGGCCTCGGCGACAAGATCGCTCCCTGCGGCGGCCAAGGCCAACCCGACGTCGGCCCGCGCCAGGGCCGGCGCGTCGTTGACGCCGTCTCCCACCATCGCCACGCCCGCTTCGTTCGACGTGCGGCTCGTTGTCGCTTCGGCTCGCCAGCCGGCGAGCCATTGTGCCTTCTCCGCGGGGCGCAACTCGGCCTGCCAACGATCGATACCCAATTGCCGGGCGACTTCGGCTACGGCTCGTGATCGATCGCCCGAGAGCAGCGCAATCTGCGAAATGCCGAGCGTACGCAATTCTCGCAATACGTCCGCTGCCTCCGGCCGCACGGTATCGCGAACGCCGATCGCGCCCAGCAGTTGGCCATCGGCGGCCAGCAGCAGGGGCGTCTGGCCTGCCGCTTCCAAGCGCGCGATCAGCTCGTCGGCCTGTGGCGACACATCGACCTCGCGGTCGCACATCAGCCGCCGATTGCCCACGAGCACACGGCGATCCACACCGGTTTCCGTAAGCAATCGGCCCGCGACGCCGGCGCCTGGCAACGCTTCGAACTCGGTGAGGCCAGCCAAGGTGAGGCCGCGCGAACGGGCCTCGGCCACGAGGACGCGCGCGAACAGATGCTCGCTCATCTGTTCGGCAGCCGCGGCGGTCTGCAAAATCTCTTCCGCCGAATGGTCGCACAGCGGCAGGCAATCACCCACGACCAGTCGGCCGGTGGTGAGTGTGCCGGTCTTGTCGAACGCGATGCGGCGCACCGTCGACAGCCGTTCCAGAGCCGCTCCGCTTTTAATGAGCACGCCCCGCCGGGCCAGCCAGGCCAGGGCCGCCATCATGGCCGCAGGTGTGGCCAGCACCAACGCACAGGGACAGGTGACGACGAGCACCGCCAGGGTCGGCATCCACACCCAACGATCGAACGAGGGCCACGTCGCGAGCATGAACGACTGGCGGTTGGTCGCCAAAAATGTGGCGGCCGCGCAGGCCAGCACCAACGGCAGGAACCAGCGAGCCAGACGATCGGCAATCCGTTCGACCTGTGCCTTGTCACGCTGCGCCGACGAGATGAGACAAACGACCTGCCCCAGCGTCGTCGCGCTTCCGACCTTCTCGGCACAGATTTCCAATGCACCGAATTGATTGAGCGTTCCGGCGAAGACGGGATCGCCGGGGCCTTTATCCACAGGCACGCTTTCGCCCGTGAGCGTGCTCTGATCGACGGCCGAGCGGCCCGCCGTCACAGCTCCATCGACAGCAATCCGTTCGCCCGGACGCACAAGCACGACATCTCCGACGCACAGTTTGTCCGTCGCGATTTCGACCTGTTCCGCACCGCGACGGACCCTTGCCAGCCGTGGCCGCAGATCGAGCAGGCGCTCGATCTCACGTCGCGTGCGGCCGAACGTCAGCGCCTCCAACGACTCGCCGATCATGGCAATGAGCACTACTTCGGCGCCGACCCAATACTCCTTGAGCGCCAGGGCGGCGAGCATGGCGATGGACAGGGCCAGGTCGGTACCAATCCGCCCTTCCGTCAATGCCGCGAGCGACGCGTAGACGACGCGCGATCCGCCCAGCAACGCAGCCAACAGTGCCAGGTCGACGCCCCAAGGGCTCCGCCATCGCTCGTAACCGAGCCACGAGCCGACGAGATCGCCGATGACCAGCAGGCCGACCGTAAAAGTCAACCAATAGAGGCGACGCGACGATGGACGCAAAAAGGTATCGTCGGTGTCGGCCTGGGAAGGCATGGCCTTACTTTGCGCGCGGCGGACAGAGGGCCGGGAGATCACGGTCCGGTCCCCAAACTAGGCGGGCCGCCTGCGCGTGTCAACCGTGGCGGTCTTTTGGCATTCGTGCTAGGCTTGCGACATCGCGTGCACCAACGGAATAACCACCTGCCGAGCCAGATTTTCATCCGATGAACGCCGATTTGGGCGCCTTATCCACCGCCGCCGTCTCGCTCGCGTTCGTCCACACGTTGCTCGGACCGGACCACTATATCCCCTTCGTGGCGATGTCGCGCGTGGGGAATTGGAGCCGCCGCAAGACGTTTTTCATAACGTTGTTATGCGGCCTGGCACACGTCGGTAGTTCGGTGCTGCTCGGTTTCGTCGGTTTGGCCTTGGGGCTGATCGTTTTCCAACTGGAAATCGAAGAGCAGCGGGGCAATGTCGCCGGCTGGCTGCTGATCGCGTTCGGCATTGCGTATTCCGTGTGGGGCCTCAAGCACGCCTTGCGCCGCCGGCCGCACACGCACGCTCATGTTCATCTCGACGGCACGGTCCACTTGCACGAGCATGTCCACTTCGACGACCATCTCCATCCGCATGCTCGGCCTTCCCAGGACGCGGGTACGACCAGCGGCGGCGACGTGGCCGAAAACCCTGCTGCATCGCCGGTCGGCCAGGTCATGACACAGGCCACGGTGCGTCCATCGATGACGCCGTGGATCCTATTCGCCATCTTTGCCTTCGGTCCCTGCGAGCCGTTGATCCCGCTCCTCACCTACGCGGCGGCGAAGGCCGATATGCCGAGCGCCGTCTGCGTCGCTGCGCTCTTTGCCCTGACCACGCTGGCAACGATGACCGTGATGGTGTTCGCGATCGGCGCCGGCGCAGACACGCTGCGATTCGCCAAGCTCGCACCCTATAGCCATGCCCTGGCCGGGTTGGTCGTGCTTTCCTGCGGTCTCGCGGTCAAGCTGGGGTTATGATCGGGCTACATTATCGCCCGTTTTTCGAGGTATCGATCGCATGTCGTGCAACGCCAAATCGAAGTATTTTTTGACGGCGACGTTGATCGTCCTAGCCGGCGTGACACGTCCCGCGGAGTTCTGCCGGGCTGCCGACAAACCCGTCAAGCCAAAGTCGTTCGTCGATTTCGGTGATGCGGCATCCTTCCATCTCCGCGGCGCCCAGGCGCAGGGCACGCTCATCAAAGGCGACGGCGGCACAGCGCTCGACATCCGTACGGACGCCGATGCCGCGTATCCCGGCGTGTTCATCGACCCACAGCAGGGAAAATGGGATTTGGCCGAATTCGACGCGGTCGAAATGGATGTTCGCAATCCGCAGCAAGTCTCGGTACGTGTGCTGTTGAGCATCAACAATCCCGGCGCCAACGGCCGCGAACATTGCAATGTCGAGTCGGTGACGGTGCCGGCCGGCGGAAAAGCGACGCTCATTGTGCCCTTCGGCATGTGGCACGGCGACCCCGACCATCCCATCGACCGAGCAAACGTTGTATCGCTCCAGGTACTGCTCGACCGGCCCGGCCGCGCTCATCACTTCCAGGTCGATGCGATCCGTGCCACGAGTCTCGATGCCGCCGGTGCAGCAACCTTCCTGAACGACCCGTTCTTTCAACGGCTCACCCCGGTCTTCGGGCGCGGCATGAACCTGGGCAACGCGCTCGAAGCGCCCCGTGAAGGCGAATGGGAAGTGACGCTCAAAGAAGGATACTTCGAGCGCATCAAGTCGGCCGGCTTCGACACGGTCCGCATTCCGGTCCGCTGGTCGGCCCACGCCGGCCATGACGCGCCCTATACGATCGAGCCTGCGTTTTTCGCGCGGGTCGATTGGGCGATCGAGCAAGCCCTGCGCCGGGACCTGCGGGCCATCGTCAATGTGCATCATTACGACGAGATCATGAAGGACCCGGACGCTCACCGTGCGCGGTTTCTCGGCCTCTGGCGGCAAATCGCCGAACATTATCGGGATCGTCCGGCGGAGCTGGCCTTCGAGCTACTCAACGAACCGATCGAACAATTGACGGCCGAACGGTGGAACAAACTGCTAGCCGAGGCCCTGGCCGTCATTCGTCGCTCGAATCCGCGGCGCGAAATCGTGGTCGGTCCGGTCGGAGCGAACAGCATCCGAGAATTGGACGGATTGCAATTGCCCGAGGACGATCGGCATCTCATCGTCACGGTGCATTACTACAGCCCGTTTCAGTTCACGCACCAAGGCGCGAGCTGGACCGGACCGCAGGCCGAGGCCTGGCTGGGACGGAAGTGGACCGGTACCCCGGCCGAAAAGAACGCCATTCGCCGCGATCTGAACCAGGCGATCGACTGGGGCATCGCACACCGGCGGCCCATCTTCGTAGGAGAGTTTGGCGCTTATGGCAAGGCCGACCTTGCCTCGCGGGCGCTCTGGACGCAATTCATGGTCCAAGAGGTGGCCAACCGCAAAATGGGGTGGGCGTATTGGGAATTCTGCTCAGGTTTCGGGGCCTACGATCCGCAGCGCGAGGCCTGGATCGAGCCGATCGAACAGGCGCTCGCGGGTAAGCAGAAGGAATTGAATCGCTGACACATCCGGCTCGCGGCATTGCCCGCGAATTATCGGCCTTTTCGCGGCCGCAGCAGCCCGCGCGGCTTGTTGACGGCCAGCCGGGTGAATCGTACCATCTTGTGTGGACTGCCAATCAGGCCACGATCAGCCGCTTCTAGCCCCTTCACGTGGAAAGGAGGATCGCTCTATGCCACTGTTCGAAGTGGAGACGGAGTCGCACATCATCATTACCTGGGCCCATGACCAAGACGCCGCAGCCTCTGTGGTGCACGACGCTTACCCCGGCGAGCGTGTGCTCCGGTTGACCAAGCGGCCTCGCGATACCTGGGTCATCTCAAAAACCGCCCTGGGTATTTCGGGGCAGTTCGACGTGTGCCACACGGCCCGCGACTGCTTGTCGAAGGCCGCTGGCGACAAGGTACATGCCATCCGGCTCTACATGCACGAAACGGGTTCTGACCTGGAGCGGGCGCGCAAGGTCATCGAATCGAACATGGTGATGGGCTGGTAGTAACGCCCTCGGCCGGCGAAGATGCACGGCCATAGAGAAGCCTGCCCTGCTTGCGAGCACCGCAGTCCTGCGAATTTCTCGATCGAGGCGTGCCTTCGAGCACGCCTCGTCAAGTTGATCCCCGCGTCACGCCTTGTGCAGCCGTTGCGGCAGCGTGAACGAATAGAGGATCGTCACGGTGCCCGCCGAAAGCAGGCTCCAGGGTGCCCAGTCGGAAGGGATCACTTCGCGCTTGCGTGCGCCGATGCCGAGCATGCCCTGCTGGTCTTTGCGTCCGGAGAGCGTGGCCTTCTCGATGACCAGGCACTCCGCTCCCAACAGGCAGCAATAAATTCCTAAAGCCAGAAACAAAGCGCGCCACATCGTCACGGCCGTGCCTCGGTATCTCGGTTTCGTTGCTTCGGTCTATTTATCGACAACTGACCGCAAAACCGCGTGGTTTTCCAGCCTGCGCAGACAAAGGCGACAGATTGCGCAATGCGGGTACGACTGTTAGCGGCGCATCGTGGCAGCAGACCGCAAACACAAATTTCCTCCCCGCCGCCGCTCGGGTTGAACGATCGCCCCGCCGTTTACCGATGAAAAAGAGAGTAAGCGCCGTTCAGGCAGGTTGTTCCGGTTTGTCGGCCTCTCTATAATGCACCGGTAGCCCCAGAGCCTTGCTGGAGTAGGCGCGCTTGTCGTCGAAACCCAAACTGCTCTACGTCTCGAGATTGCGCGACGGGCAAGACGCGCGCGTGGCTCCCTTGAGCGACGCGTTCGAGATCGTCCATGTGCAGGGACCGATCCGCGCACTGGCCAAGTTGGGGCGCGACGATTTTGCCGCCATTTACGTCGATGCTCAGCATATCGACGAAGCCCTCCGCATCGGCAAGCTGTTGCAGAATGAGCGGATTTTGCAGGGCATGCCGGACGGAGTGGTGCTGCTCGACAGCGACAACACGGTGCTGTGGGGCAACGGCCGTTTGCGTGAGTGGATCGGTCGCGACAACATCGCCGGCAGTAATTTTTATGCCGTATTGGGCAGCCCCGAGATCCTCGGGCCCGACTTCTGCCCGTTCCACACCGCCTTGGCCACCGGCTCGCCGAGCAGCTCGACGCTGCGTTCCAGCGACAACCATTACTACCGGGTGCACGCGGCGCCCCTCATCGAGAACGATGACCCTCCGAAGAACCTGGTGGTCACCATCCGTGATGTGACGGCCGAGGTGTTACAGGAGCAGAAGCTCGCGGCCATCCATCAGGCGGGGATCGAGTTGGCGAACTTGACGCCCGAAGAGCTCTTCGCCATGACCGTGGAAGAGCGAATCGAGCTGCTGAAATCGAACATCCTGCATTACACTCGCGACCTGTTGAACTTCAACGTAGTCGAAATCCGGCTCCTCGATGCCAAGACGGGCAAGCTCGAGCCTCTGCTCTCCGAAGGGCTGATGCCCGAGGCCACCAACCGCATCCTGTATGCCCGTCCTCAGAACAACGGCGTGACGGGGTTCGTGGCCGCCACCGGCAAGAGCTACCTCTGTGAAGACACGACGGAGGATCCGCTCTACCTGGCCGGGGCCGCGGGGGCCAAGAGTTCGCTCACCGTGCCCCTCGTACTGCACGACGAAGTGATCGGCACGTTCAACGTCGAGAGCCCCGAGCCGCGGGCCTTCAGCGAAAGCGACCTGCGGTTCTTAGAAATCTTCACTCGTGATGTGGCGCTGGCGCTCAATACGCTGGAACTGCTCGTCGCCGAGAAGGCCAGTGCGGCCGCCGAGAGCGTCGAGGCGATCCATAGCGCCGTGGCGCTGCCCGTCGACGACATTTTGAACGACGCCGTCAATATCATGGAGCGCTACATCGGCCACGAGCCCGAGGTGGCCGAGCGCTTGCAGCGCATCCTTCGCAATGCTCGCGACATCAAGCAAGTCATTCAGAAGGTGGGCCAGCAGATGGCGCCCAGCCAGGCGCACCCGCAGGCCATGCAGGTGAGCGAGCGGCCCTTGCTGCGCGGCTTGACGGTGCTGGTGGCCGATGCCGACGAATCGGTGCGCAGCGCCGCCCACAACCTGCTCGAGCGGTATAGCTGTGTGGTCGAAACGGCCCACGACGGCGGCGAAGCGATCTTCATGATCCGCAATCTGAGTCCGGGCCAGGCCTACGACGTGGTGATCGCCGACATCCGCCTACCCGATATGTCGGGCTACGAGTTCATGCTCAAGCTGCAAACGGTGATGGAGCATGTGCCGCTGGTGTTGATGACCGGCTTCGGTTACGACCCCGGCCATTCGATCGTCAAGGCCCGCCAGGCCGGCCTGCCGCCGGGCGCCGTGCTCTACAAGCCGTTCCGCCTGGATCAGCTACTCGATACGATCGAGCAGGTCGTCCGTAGCCGCGCCGTCGAGCAGGCGTAGCAGCGGCTCTCTATGACGGCCGTTCCCCTGACATCGTTTTGCGCTGGAACTACCCAATTCCGGTAGCAGCACGTGAAGAATTATGAACGGCGGATGCGCTGATCGAGGTGTGGCGCGACGGTTGCTATTGCTTCTCGATCTCGACGCAGATGCCGCCGGCACGCAGCGCCTTGTGCATCCGGGTGAACCAGAGCTCTTCCTTCCAGACCAATCCCAGGTCGTGACAGGCCTCGCGCAGTTCGCGGCGATTGTAAGTACGGCAGCACCACAACCGACTGGTCCAAGCGCCGCAGAACGTATCTTCGCTCGCCAAGAGCAGGAGCCGGCCGCCCGGTTGCATCACGCGCGCCAATTCGGCCAGGCCCACTCGCGCGTCGGGCACGTGCTCGATCACGTAGCCGCACGTCACGCAATCGAACGTCCCATCCGCGAACGGCAGCCGGGTGACGTCGGCCACCAGGTAGTCGGGCAAGTTGCTCTTCAGGCGGTTCCTTGCCCGCCGTACCATCGGCACCGAGAGATCGAAGCACGTCAGACGCGCCCCGGGATCAGCATACTTCAGCAGGTGTTTGGCGATCTGGCCGGCGCCACTCCCCACGTCGAGAATATTGCGCGCGCCGCGGACATCGAATTTTCGCTCGCGGATCAGCCGTTCGCCGAAGGTGAGGTGCAGCGACAACAGGCTACAAGCCGCCAGGACCGCACCTTGGGGCCCATCGTACTTGTCGCGAACCTTGTCGCGATACTCCTCATAACTGACGCGCCGGATCAGGTCATCTTCGACGATCTTGTTGATGACGTTGCGTTTCGATCGCTTCTCGGCCGGGCGTTTCTTCGATTTACGGAGGAGTAGCTTGCTGTTCATCGTCGTGTTCGATGCCTAGACATATACGCGTCGATTGTAGATATACCACTCCAAAAGTAAAATCGCCAGAGCCGTCCATAGTATGAGCTTCCAGGCGTCGTATCGCACAGGCTCGCGCAGGGCCTTGCCGGCAACTTGTGTGTCGCCGATTTTCAACTCCTGCCGTGGGGGTAGGTTGCTCTCCAAGGGGTTAAACAGGTTCACGGCGAAGTTTCCTGTGGCCTTTCCCTTTTCGCGCACTTCGTACACCCCGGTGCTCGAGGTTGCGGAGAAATGAAATGCGTTGAGTTTGCCGCGTGCGACGTCTAGCGAACTCTTGTCGGGGAGGGTCACCTGGATCGTCTCGCCGGCCGTGTCGGATCGCCAAGTGACCGTCTGTCCGGGCAAGACGCTGCCCGAGAGGAGCATCGCTCGCGTGGAGCCCAGATATTCCAGCAGATTGAGCACGAACACCGGAAAGCTCGGCCGCAGGAACCAATTGGTTTCCATGTGCTCGGGATCGAAGACGGCGAAGCCGAGCACCAGGTCTTCGTAGCCTTCGCGCGGACCGATGGCGCAGATCGGTCCCGCGTTGGTGTCGATGAGCACGGTGCTGCCGACGGGTGGATGCAGGGGTTGGGCCTCGGCCACCACAACGTCCCCCATCTCCACGATCTGCATCAGCGGGTGGGCGCGGTCGGTGTCGATGATCTGCGGGGCGGTAGCGACCTCACCCGCTTTCCAGGCCTCGCCCACGGGCAGGCGGTCGATAAACATCGTATCGGCCTGCGGCATCGCCTCGGGCTGGCAGCGATCGTAGATGATCAGGTCGAAGCCGGCCGAAGCGGCCTGCTTCTGATATTCAGGTTGCTTGAGATAGTCGGGGCTGTGCTCGACGACTTCGGCCAACGCGCGCACCTTTTCCGTAGCCAGGGCGAAGGCCAACGCGCGGTTACCCGGCGTGAGCACGAGCACCTTCATCGGCTGCGGCGGATTGAGCGTGGTCCAGGCCGTATTGTCGACCGCCAGATGATCGTCGACCCCGGCCTTCAGTTGGAGCACGCCCGACTGCACGCCTTCCAGCGGAAAAGCCAGTCCTTCCGATTGCCCCGGCTCGACAGAGACCCGCTGGGCATCGACCAGTTCGTTGTCGACGCGTAGTTCCACCTCGACTTCGACGGACTCCAAGCCAAAATTCTCGATCCGACCGAAAGCCTGAAACTGGTCGGCGTTGACTTCGTGGCGGGCCGTCGTAAACGCCGCAATCGCGATGTTCTTGGCCGTCTCGGTCCCGATCGGTTCGTAGATCGGCTCGAGATTTCCCAGCGCAAAATCTTTCACGTCGGGAAATTTGCCGTCGCTGAAGATATAGAGCTTGGCCTCCAATGCATGTGCGACCTGAAAATCCTGGCTGTCCTCCACGTTCGACGTGCGGCCCGGATTCGCTAGGCCGGAGGCCACGCGCAGAGCGTCGGCCAGCGACGTGGCTCGGTCGGTGAGTTTAATTGCCTCGACGTGCCGCCGCAGCTCGTTGCGGTTGTCGGTGTACGATTGCTCGACGCGCGCACTGTCCGCAAAGCTAATGACCATCGCCGCATCGCCCGATTTCATCTCGTCGATGAGCGCCAAGGCACGTTTCTTGGCGGCGTCGAGCCGGGTGGGTTCCACGTCGGTGGCGCCCATGCTGGCCGAATTGTCGATCAGGAAGATATAGTGCCCGCCGACCAGCCGCGAGCTCTGCCAACTCGGCTTCATCAGAGTCAGCATCAGCAGGGCGATGAGGAGCAGTTGTAGCAACAAGAGCAGGCTTTGGCGTAGCCGCTGCCAGATACTGTTGACGTGCAGGTCTTCGATCGACTTGTGCCAAAGATACGTGCTCGGCACTTCGAGCGGCTGCCGTTTGAGCTTGAGGAAGTAGAGGGCCACGATCGCCGGTGGCACCGCAGCCAGCACGACCCATTGCAGGGGCGACAGCATGCTTTGCAACATACCTACCTCACCAGTCCCCGCTTCCGCAGGTAGCTTGCGATCAATTGGTCGACCGGTACCTGCGTGTTGGCCAGCAGGTAGTTCATCCCCCGCCGATTGCAGAACTCGCGGGCGCTCTCGACGAAGGCGGCGAGCGTCTGCTTGTATCGCTTGAGCAGCGGTGCGCTGACAGTGATCTCGGCGACGTCCTTGTCCTCGCAGTCGATGAGGCGCAAGTCGCCTTTCACATCGGGTTCCAACTCCTCCGGTGAGAGAACATGGATGACGTAAGCGTCCATCTGCTGGGCCACGAGATATCGCAGCGCGTCTTGGAAGCCGCGCTTGTCGAGCAGATCGCTGATGAGCACGACGATGCCCTTGCCCGAGTTTCGCAGGCAGAAATTCTTGATTCCCTGCGCCAAAGAGGCCGGCTCGCCGGGTTGCATGGTCTCGAGATGGTTGAGCATGCGCCACAGGCTTCGGCGACCACGCCACACCGGGCCGGGCGCGCCGGCCCCCTGCCCGAGCGTCTCGATCTTCACGCGGTCCGATCGCACCAGCCCGACGAACCCCAATGCCGCGGCGAGCTGTTTGGCGTAATCGAGCTTGCTCGGCTCGCCAAACGTCATCGATGTACTCGCGTCGATCAAGGCATAGAAGTGCAGGTCCTCCTCTTCGAGAAAGAGCTTGAGGAACAGCCGGTCGAGTCTTGCATAGGTGTTCCAATCGATGAACCGCAGGTCGTCGCCGTGTACATAGCTGCGGAAATCGGCAAACTCGACGCTTTGCCCCTTGCGGCTGCTGCGCCGCTCGCCCTTCATCCGCCCGCGAAAGACCTTGCGGCTCACCAACTCCAATCGCTCGAGCTGGGCCAGCAGTTCCGGGCTGAGTAGCGGCAGAGAGGCGGTAGCCATCGATGAAAAATCAGACTTTAAAGTTCACGATTTAAAACACGCTTCCAACGGGTACCTACCGCGTCGCTACGCGGCTTTCTCGCTTTCGGACTTTTCGGGTACACCTTCCAGCAAGTCGAGCAGGACGCGATCGGGTTCGATGCCTTCGGCCTGGGCCTCAAAGTTCAAGAGCACGCGGTGCCGCATGGCCGGCAAGAACACACGACGCACGTCCTCGAAGCTGACGTTGTAGCGGCCTTCGAGCAGCGCGCGTACCTTCGAGGCCAGCGCCAGCGTCTGAGCGCCGCGCGGGCTCGATCCCCAGCGGATGTAGCTGTTCGTCACCGGCAGCGCGTAAGGTCCGGCGGGATGTGTCGCTAGCGTCAGCCGCACGAGATAGTCCTGAACGTGAGGCGCCAAGATGACTTCGCGCACGAGCTGTTGCCACCGCAAGATTTCGGCGCCGTCCATGACCTTGTTGACCTGGATGATTTCGCCTCGCGTCGTACGATCGATGATGGTCGACAGTTCTTCGCGCGTCGAATAGCCCACCACGAGCTTGAAGAAGAAACGATCGAGCTGGGCTTCGGGCAAGGGGTAGGTTCCTTCCTGCTCGATCGGGTTTTGCGTCGCCATGACGAAGAAGGGTTGTTCGAGCTTGTAGCGATGCCCGGCCACCGTGACGGAGCCTTCCTGCATCGTCTCGAGCATGGCCGATTGCGTCTTGGGCGTAGCCCGGTTGATCTCGTCCGCCAGGCAGATCTGCGTGAAGATCGGCCCCTGTTGGAACTCGAACACGCGCTTGCCGTCGGGCAATTCCATCACCATGTTCGTGCCCAAGATATCGGCCGGCATCAGATCGGGAGTGAATTGGATGCGCGAGAACTTGAGCGAAAGCGCCTCGGACAGCGATCGCACGAGCAGTGTCTTGCCGAGACCGGGCACGCCTTCGAGCAGGCAATGTCCGCCCACGAAGAGGCAGGTCAGAACGCCGTGTACGATATCTTCGTGGCCGACGATCACGCGGCCGATCTGCTCGCGCACCGTCCGATAGCGCCCCACGAACTCTTCCGCCCGCCGTTCCATCGATTCGCCGATGCTCATAGTTGGTACCCGTGTGTGATATCGCGCTGAGATGCGGACGGTATCTGGTTGCACAACCGTCGCGCGCCGAAAGGCTGGTCAAGGTATATGCCGCGTTGATTGTCGCCTCGCGGACCGGTCTGTTACAAGAGGCCGCCCACCGAACGAGTGATGCCACAGCCCGACGCGTCGTGGTGAACGCTGCGACTGCCAGTGCTGGTTTCTGATGCCGGCATGATGCATCGAACGCGGCTTATGCGATCGCCGGCTCTTTGTGGACTTTGCTGACCTCGGTCCATGAATGCTCTGGGGTAATTGGGTTGGTGGGGAAATGCCGATATTCGTGGAGGCGGGCGATAACTGTACTGTTTTTTCCGTCTGAGACGGCTCCGGTAGCCATGCCTTGGCGGGAACCTTTTCGCTGGCATAACCTGCGGTAGACCGTTAGAATGGCGTATGTTGTCCAGATAGCGCATCTTAACGCATGCCGCATGTGGACGGAGATCAGGCCTCGTCGTCCGGCGCGTTGCACATCTTTGCCACGTTCCCGGCGATCACTTCCCGTCGGAGCTCAAACATGTTCCAGGTGCTTGGATCGCGAATGGCATGGCGGCCGTGGCTGTTGGCCCTCGTTTGTGCCCACATGGGCGTCGTCCAAATGACGTTTGCCGCAGACGACAAATCTGCTCCCAAGCGAGGGGCCGTTCTCGATACTTATGCCAAGCCGGACGGAGCTGCCTATTTCGCGCTCAAGCTATCACCCGAGGTGGTACAGCCGAAGAATCGGCCGAACGATGTAGTCGTGCTGTTCGACACGTCGGCCAGCCAGATCGGTGGATACCGCACCAAAGCTCTCGGTGCCCTGCGGGCAATGCTGTCTGGACTGGCCGCCGATGATCGCGTTGCCCTGCTGGCGGCCGATGTGACCGCCGCCCGGTTGACGCAGTCGTTTGTGCCTGCGAACAGCGGTGCCATGAACCAGGCACTGGCGGCGCTCGAACGGCGCGTGCCGCTCGGTTCGACCGATATGCCCGCCGCGTTGGATGAAGCGGTCGCCACGTGGCCGGATGACGACGATGCGGGACGAACCAAGTCGGTCGTCTACATCGGCGACGGCTTCAGCACGGCTCGGCTGGTGCCGGTCGACCGTTTGGAGCGGATCGTGAGCCAATACACCGCCCGCCGAGTCGCGTGCAGCAGTTATGCTATCGGGCCGCGGGTCAACGCCGAACTGCTCGGCGCCTTAGCCAACCACACGGGCGGCATGGTCATCCCCGACGACGAGACCGCAACGGATCGCCAGGTGGGACAGTATCTAGCGGCCGTCGCGCGCACTTCCGTCATCTGGCCGACCGCCACACATTGGCCGGCGGCGTTGAAACAGGTCTATCCCCGGCGAACGCCTCCCTTGCGGTTCGACCGCGATAGCGTGCTGTTAGGAACGATCGAGCCGCAAGCGCTTAAAGCACATGAAACGTTGTCGTTCGAGATAGAAGCGGAGATGGCCGGTCGTCCGGTGTTACTGAAGTGGCAAGCGGTGCCCGGTGAGGCACTGGCCGAGAACGCCTACCTGACGAGCGTCGTCGAATGGGCGGCGCACAACGGTGGCCTGACGCTGCCGACGGCGGGGAGTGCCACCCTGAACGACATGCGGCGTTGGATGACGTTCGGCGCTCAACAGTTAGCCCGGTTGGGCGAGCGGGCGCTCGCGATCGGCCGGACGGAAGAAGCGGCCCAACTGGCCGGCGCCGCCGAGGATCTCGATCCGACGAACGCCGAGGCCGACGTAGTGCGCGAAGCGGCCGGGCGGTCGCGGCAATCGGCGTCGGGCGACTTGCGATTAACCCGACAGCCCACCGAGTCGGCGGCGCCGACCGCGACGAAGACCGAGGTGGCCGACGGAGAGTTGCTCGATGATCTCGATCGGCAAGGCCGCATCGTCGAGGATTTCTTGCGGACCGAAGTGCACAACGCGCTCAATCAGGCGAACGCCGACATGAGCGTCAATCCCGATGGAGCACGCGACCAACTGAAGCTGCTCTTGGAGAAGGTACAACGCACGGCCGAGGTCAGCCCCGACGCACGTAGCCAAATGGTCGACAAGATCGAGGCCGGTTTGCGGTCCGCCAGCCGGATTTCGACGATCAAGACCGAGATCGATCTGCGGCACCAGCAAGTATCCGCCGAAGTCGAGGCCCGCGAGAGCATCAATCGCCAGCTCTACGTGCAGGAGCAGAAAGTCGATCAGCTCATGGCTCGCTTCAATGCGCTGATGGCGGAAGAACGCTTTCGCGATGCCGAGGCGGTCGCAGGCATCGCCGCCGAGATGCAGCCGGGCTCGCCCGCACTGCGCGGTGCCGAGTTGGCCTCCCGTACGGTGGGACACACGGCCGACATTACGGCGGTCCGCGACCAACGTCACAAGGGTACGGTCGACATGCTGTTTTCCGTCGAGTTGTCGACCATGCCCACCGCCGACGATCCACCGATCATCTATCCCGATCCGGGTGTCTGGCAGATGATGAGCGAGCGACGCAAGAAATACAAAGCCGTCGACCTGACCGAGCACGGCCCCAATGAAACGAAGATCCTGGAAGCGCTCGATGATAAGACGGAGATCGATTTCGCCGAGCAACCTTTGTCGGACGTGGTCGATTATCTCAAACAGCGCCACGGCATCGAAATCCAGCTCGACAAGAAGGCGCTCACCGACGCGGGCATCGGCAGCGAAGTGCCCATCACGCGCACCATCGGAGGCGTTACGTTGCGGTCGGCACTCAAGCTGCTGCTGGGTGAACTCGATCTCACCTATGTGCTCCGCAACGAAGTGCTCATGATCACCAGCAAGACCGAGGCCGAGAACATGCTCAGCCACCGCGTCTACCCGGTTGCCGACCTAGTCGTACCGATCGCGCCTCCGCGCAATATGGCCGGCCCGGGGGCAGGCGGCATGGGGGGCGGCCTGCTCGGTAGCCCAATGGGAGGAACGGGGATGGGCATGGGTATGGGTGGCATGGGTATGGGCATGGGTGGCATGGGCATGGGCGGCATGGGTATGGGCATGGGTAACATGGGCATGGGCGGCGGCATGGGATTCTTCTAAAAAGCCGCCGACACAATCTGAGCTCCCGAGCGCTTCGGCTCCGTGCGGCCGGGTTCATCTTGGCGTCGGCCGCAAGAAATGGCCGACTCCTGGCCTACTTGCTCGGCACGGCGCAAACGCGCTCATGCACGGGACGTTTCGTTTTTCGCCGGTGGCTGGTCACACACGATCGACCAGTTCAACTCCCGCTCCCCAGCTTGGCGGCTTCGTTGCGCCGCTTCTCGAAGACGGCGAAGAGCCCGATGATCGCGGCGCCGACGGCGATGCCCGAGGCCCAGAAGACCCAGGTGTGTCCCAGGTCCCAGGCGGCGTGATAGACCATGATGCTGAGGTCGACGAGCAGGAAGGCGAAGCCGAGGTGCACGAACGAACGCACTCGTAGCAGCATCCCCGAGAGCATGCCGATCACGGAGAGACCCATCAGTACCAGCACCAGAGGCAGGCTGATGTCGCGACCGACGTGCGAGATGAAGACGTCGGCCGTGCTGGATACATAGATCACCGAGAGGGTCAGATAGCGTGTCGCGTCGCTTTGCTCACGCGTTAGTCGGTCGTGGTTGAGGTATTCGGCTACCAGCACGGCCAAGGCCGGCGGAATGAGCCAGAGTTGCGGGTGTACCAGGAAGTCGAAGTGCAGCCGATGCCACAGGAGCCAGAGACCGGCGTTGGCGGCGATCGTGGCGAGGCTCGCCAGACCCAACGATCGACGCAAGCGGGCTTCGAGGCCATAGAACGCGGCCGCCATGAAGAACACCGTCTCGTCGCTGACCATCCGAGCGCGGAACAGCAACTCGCGAGCACCCGTCGGATGCCACACGAGCGAGAGGCCGAGTGCCAGGACGGGCACGAGCGGCGCGATGAGCGCCGTGCGCCGCAGCGGCTCCGACAACACTTCCAAGCGCTTACGCTTGAAGAGTTCGCTCAGCGCCGCCCCACAAAACGCCACGAGCATCACGACCAGCGTCCACCAGTTCTCGAGGATGCCATAGGGAATGAGCTTGGGCATCGTCACGCGAAAATGCAGGCAGATCGCCAGGCCCAACACTTCGGCCGCATAGACATACGCCTGGCGGCCGCGCGGCGACAGGCCAAACGGATCGCGTTCGCCGTCGAGTGCATATCGCAGGGCCAGTGCGATCAATGTGGCCAGTGTCGCCATCATGGCCAACGTGGCGGACAGCGCGATCGGTAGGCCGGCCCGCACACCGTTGACGGCCGCCGGCGCCGCAGCGACTTCCTGTCCGAGGATCGCGACCGCCAGGACCAGTCCGGCGCCGATCGCCAAGCGCAAGAAACGGCCGATGGCGACCGACCAGTTGGGCAGGTTCGGCGACCATCTGCTGGCCACCGCTTCGCACGCGATGACCGTCACCATGAGCGACGCGAGCAAGACGATCTCTCGATGGATCCAGACAATCGATCGATCGTCGATAGGCAACAACGCCCACACCAGCTCGGCCGGAAGGAGGACGGCCAAACCGAACGCGCCCACTCTCCAGAACGCTGACCACGACGGATTTGCGCGGCGCAACATCATGAATAACGCGGCGAGCGTGAGTGCCGTCGTGGCCGCTCCGGCCAATCGCTGCGACGAAACATCGAAGTAGAACTCGCTCCACATGCCCAGCGTAATTGCCAACATGCCGAGGCTCGTCTGCGCCGGTGCGAACCATTCGGTCGCCGTGCCCAACGAAGGTAGTCGCAGTCGTGCACGAATCGTGTCCGGCAGAGCGGCCGGCAATGTTGCCACGAGCAGCCAACCACCCAGCACCGGCGCCGTGGCCCAGACGAGTCGGTCACCTTGCCAGCCAAGCGAGACCGCAAGAACGACAGCCGACAAGCCGATCGCATACAGGGCCGGCCTTGCCAACGCCGAGCGCGCGTCCCAAAGCGCGACCATGCCCGCGAGCCCTATCACCGCCACCGCAAGCTCGGCCAAGCCGGAGCTCATCGATACAGCTTCGCCTGAGGCGGATGCCAGCCACGACCAACCGGCGACGACGCCGAGCAGACTGGCGGCCAGTACAAGCGCCGCGTGTTCGTAAGGCGGGAGCGCGTCGCGGTCGTCCGCGGTTCCGACCGGGCCGAATACCCTGTTCCAGAGCAACCACACGACCGCCGTCCCGGCCGCTGCCAGCGCGTTGACCAACACCAGGTCGGCTGCCAACGGCTCCGGTTGCGCATACCAAAACAGGGATGCTGCCACGTTCGCCAGCAAGCCGCCGGTGTATAGGTGGTAAGGTTGACGGCGCCACACGGCCAGAGCGCCAAGGACGACCGACCCGCCGAGCACACGCGCCCCGAGCGCATCTCCCCATTGCGGATCCCAAATCGCGCCGCGCAGAGCAACGATGGCCAAGAGAACCGGTGTGGCCGCGATCCAGCGTGTCAGCGCACGCGCGGAGAACGTCGCTCGCAAGGCACGGCCGACCGGCTCGCTGAGCCGATACACGACGGCCAGCCAGCGGCCGGCGGTGCAGCCGCCCACAAGGAGCAAGAGCGCGGTTGCCAACCAGACCGTGGTGACGACTCGGTACGCGGCTCCGTCACCGGTGGCGCCGGCGGCCGCCAGCACACCCACTCCGAGCAGGCAGCGAGCCAGGTCGTCGACGGTCCGCCGGCCCGCATGGTGGAAATAGACGGCCGTCGCGCAACCGGCCGAAAGCCAGGCAAACCACCCGGCGCTGGTCGCGAAATGCGGGGCCAAAGGATCGCTACCATCCGGCACCGACAGGAGCACCATCGCCGGCACGATCACCAGCGCCAGAGCGGCAACGGCCACACCGCCGACCTGAATCGAAACAAACGGACTCGTCGCCGGCGACAGACGTCGACCAAGGTAGAGACGCCGTCGTGCGGCCAGCCAGGTGAGGGCTACGACCGCCCCGGCGATCACATTGGCTTGCCAGAGAGCGACCCACTCGTCGGCGAGCGAGCGATGGACGAGGGTGAAGTGGTGGCAGGCGGCCAACGTGGCCGCCAGGTTGACACCCAACCCCGCCGTGAAGGCCCACCCTTCACGGCGCAGCCAGACGGCCATTGCCGCGCAGGCCGCGCTGGCGATGCCGATGGCGCCGGCCGCCCACAGCGTCTCGACGTCGCCGATTCCCTCGAAGGCGACCGTCTTCAGCGCCAACGCCACGGCCAACAATCCGGCCACGCGCACCCAGAGCGCGGTCCCTCGCACGAGCGCCAGCGGCGGACCCGAATCTCGGTTCGCCGCATTGATCGACTCCGCCCACCATGTCGCGGCCACGACCGATAGCGCATAGAGCGCCCAGCCGAGCATTAATGCCCGGTAAGCCCAAGGCGTCGCCGGCAGCGCCCATTCGATCGACGAAGCGGCCAACACAAACCCGGCGATTCCGGCCAGGCCAGTCAGTTCGGGTCGCAACCGTTCGCCGAAGTGGCGGGCGCGAAAGATACCCGCCGCCGCGGCCGCAACCAGCGCCAGCCACCCCAACGGCGATCCGGTGGCAGCGACCCAGGTATGCAGTTCGCCACTCAATGAGGGGGACGCCGCGAAGAACGCGCCCCCCGCACCGAAGACCAACAACAGATTGCCCAACGAGCATTCCGCGATCTGTAGACGCAACAACGGACGGCCCAACCTCGACCCTTCGATACCAGCAAGCGAGAGCACACTGCGTCGCACGAGAAGCCAGCCGATGCCCCACACCGCCGCGACGAGCGTGGCGAGTTGCATCAGTCGCACCGCCTCGGTCGGACCGACTTGGGACAGCGTGAGTGCATAGCCACCGCTCACAGTCAGATTCGCGATCAGGCCCGCGGCGAAGGCGTAGCCGGGCGACGCTTGGCGCACGGCGTACGCCACCAGGCTGAGCACGATCACCGCCAACGGCACGAGATGCGAGATCTCCATCCCCAGATTGGCGAACCATGTGCCGGCCACCGGTCCCGCCGGCCGCAGACCGGCCATGCGCATCGCGGCCGTGACGATCGAAGCGAGTACGACCGGCGCCGCGGCGAGTGCCAGCCAGAGCTGTTGCGCAGCCGAAGCCGCCGCGAGGCTAAGCTGCAACCGGCAGCCAATCCGGTGGCAATAGTGCTCCAACTGGCCGCGGAACCAAAACAGCACCGCGCTGCTACCAAAGACGATGGCCAACGCCCAACGCAGCGCCGAAGCAGTCGCCCAGTCCGGCGATGCGGGAACTGCCGCCAACACGGCCGCATTGATCGAGAGCAAGATGGCTGCCCGCAGATCGCCATCGCACCATTCATCCCACAAGGCGACCACCAGGCCGATCCCCGCGACGGCGAGCAAGTACCAGCCGAACGTCGTGTCGAAGGCCCAAGCGGCGCTCGAAAGCGGTCCACCCACGCGCTCCGCAATCACGCCGGGCAATGCCTGCCAGATCGCCAGAATGAGCGAAGCGGCCGTCGTCAGACGCAACACGGTCCGATCGATCGGACTCACATCGGTTGCGATCGGGGCCATCGGCGTCAACCGACGAGCCACGATGCGCAGCACCATGAGCCCAAGCGAAAGAGCCGCGCACGCCGCGGCATAGGCTTGCAAGCTGGGCCGGTTGAGGAGTTGCAGTGGATTGTGAGCGACCCAAAGCTGGCCGATCAACCAATGTGTGGTACCAAACAGTGCGGCGCCGTAAAGTAGGCCATTCGACAGATGGCCGATGAGCCGTTGGCGTAGTCGAACGTTGATCACGAAACCGCCCAGTCCGCAAGCGGCACAGACGAGCGCCGCGCGGAGCGCGTGGTCGCCGCCACTCGTCAACACCGGCCAAGTGACCAACGCGAGGCTAGCGACAGCCGACGTACCGCATGCGCCCCGGTAGTAAGCGGCGTCATCCGGCCGTGACCAGCGGTGCAGCATCTCCGCCATCGCCGCATATAAGACGAACAGGCCGACAAGCCAGGCGCCGGTCTGGCCGTGGCACAATAGCCTGAGTAAAAGCAGGCCATCCGCCGCGCCGAAGGCAATCTCGCCCATCGCCGCATGACAGGCCAAGACATACGCCAGCGCCAGACTGGCGGCGGCCATCGCGTGCAAGGGCCGCAGACGTGCGCGCAGGGCAATGGCGGCCAGCGACACGAAATTGAAGATACCGACGGCGATCAGGCTGGCTGGCAGCGGCCAAGCCAGCGACAGGGCCGCCAGCATGACCACGCCGCCGATCAGCGCCACGGCCGTCCCAGCGGTCCGCATCACGGCTTGGTCGTCATCCGCGGCCAAGGCCTTCATCGCCGCCAGTCCACAGATCAATACAGATACGCCGGCCGCGGACAGCAACGGTGACAGACAATGGACCGCGAACCAAGGATCTTCGCTGCGCACGGCGGTCATGCCCAGCGTCGTCAGCAGCGCGAAGCCGGCGATGCCCGTGAGGATGAATAGCCGGCCGGTGAGCGCGGCGTTCCAAGCCTTTTCGCGGCTTGTTCTGAGCAGCGCGGCGCCGAGGGCGACCACCTCCAGCACGGTGCCGATGCTGCCCACCAACAGCGCCCAGGCCGGAGATGGCCGATCGATCAAGAGGAGCAACGCGGCCGAGTTGCCGACGACCGCGAGCGTAAGCCAAGCGGTCCATTGACCGACGATCACACGTCCGGCCCGGTAAACAAGAGCCACGAATACGCCCAGCGCGGTCAGTTCGGTGGCCAGAGCGAGCGGGTCGAACCCCGGCCGCCGTGTGGCGACCATGGCGACGAAATTGAGGGGCACGAGCAGCGTGGCGATGATGAGCACGCCGCGGCTGGTCGAGGCCAATTTCCAGCGATGCTCGGTGTACAGTCCGATGCCGAACAGGGCCGCCGAGACGGCCACGAAGATGAAGAACTGAAAGTAGGGGATCGCTTCGAGCCGTTCCCACAAGTTGATCACGAGCGCCACCGACGAGCAGACGATGAGCAGTCCGCCAGCCAATTCACCCCAGCGAATATTGCGTTCTTCCATGAAGCCGGCCAGCGTCTCGCCCCACGTCCGTTTCGGCTGCCGCGGAGTGAGAGCGGGCAGCGGGGCTTCTTGTCTAGCCACCGGAGTGGCGACGGTGGGTATCGACGGGACGGATGCGGTGGGCCGTGCGGCCGGTTGTGTGGCAGGCCGTACGGTAGGACGCGCGATGGGCGGCCTGTCGGTCCGCAGTTGGATGCGTATGGGGTCGATGGGTTCGACCAGCTCCGCCAATTCGGCGATCACCGGCTGAGTTGCGGTCTGCGGTGGCCGTTTGGGTGGCTCGCTCAAGGATGCCCGATAAGCGTCGAGCCGGACCAGCATCCGCTCGGCGGTGCGCGGCTTGATCGCGCCGCGCGATTGCCAACGCCTCAGTTGGCGCGCCACCGCCGCCAGATCCGTTTGCTCCTCGTTATTGGTTGTCGCTTGAAAGCGGCCGCACGACGGACAGAGGCCGTCACGCAGACTTGCTACCCGCCCGCAGCGGCGGCAGCGAATGGGTTCCGCTGATAGATCGGAGAACAGCGCTCGGCAGATCGTGGCGACCAGAATCCACACGCCATGGCCGAGCAGCGTGATGATCACGAAGACGCCGAAGATCAGGAGCCATTCCATATTGCCAACGCTCCATAGAACCGGTTGCCCTGGCCGCCAGACAAGTTGATCGCATCACCCCATGCTCGAATTGGCGGAATGGGTTCGCCCACCGCCTCTACAGGCTAGGCTCCGCGGCAGCCCCGATATAACGCACCACGCATCGCGCGATCAGCTAGTGCAACAAAAAAACGGGATCAAGCTCCGAAAAATCGGCGTTTCACCGCCGACTATTCCCAAAAGCGCGCGGACTGCCAGGCTTTGTCAGCCGCTATTTCAGAGCAAAAACTCGGCCAGCCGTTCCATCTCAAAACGGCTGCCGACGAAGAGGGGCGTGCGCTGGTGGAGATTGTGGGGCACGAGATCGAGAATGCGTTGCCGGCCATCGGTGGCCAGGCCGTCGGCCTGCTCGGCCAGGAAGGCGATCGGGTTGGCCTCGTACAACAGCCGCAGCTTCCCTTCGGCGTAGCGCTGGGTGGGCGGGTAGAGAAAGATGCCGCCCTTCAGCATGGTGCGGTGAAAGTCGGCTACCAGCGAGCCGATATAGCGAGATGAATAGGAGGCGCCCGCTTCGCCCGAGCGCAGCCATTGTAGATAGCGGCGGCAACCGGCGGAAAAGCTATCGGAGTTGGCCTCGTTGACCGAGTAGAGGTTGCCGCGCGGCGGCATCTTCATGTTCGGGTGGCTGAGGACGAAGGCCCCGATCGAGAGATCGAGTGTGAAACCGTGCACACCGAAACCGGTCGAATAGACCAGCATGGTCGATGAGCCGTAGAGCACATAACCCGCGGCCATTTGGCGGTGTCCGGGTTGGAGCACGTCCGAGGCCGGGTCGGTGTGATTGCCTACGGTGCGCCGGAAGATCGAGAAGATCGTGCCCACGCTTACATTCACGTCGATGTTGCTCGAACCGTCGAGTGGGTCGAAGACCACGATATATTCACCGTGCTCGGGGTTCTCCAACACGACGACCGGCTCTTCGTTTTCTTCGGATGCCAACACGCCGATATTGCCCCGGTTGCCCAGCGCGTGTAACAGGGCCTTGTTGGCAAAGACGTCGAGCCGCTGTTGTTGCTCGCCGTGAACGTTCGTGTCGTCGGCCGCTCCCAACACTTCTCCCAAGCCCGCCCGACGTACCTGCGCCGCGACGATCTTGGCTGCCAGCGTGATGCCGCATAACAACCAGGAAAAGTCGCCCGACGAGCGCGGGTGGCGCAATCGCTGTTGATCGAGAATGAACTGCGCCGCGGTCATCGGGCTGCTGGCATTCATTGGAGCACCTCGCAGGAGTGGGGTCAGCGTCGTCATCTTAACCGCCCCGCTAGCGGCTGTCACCGCAAGGCTTGCCAAGGCCGACGAGGGGCGACTATCGTCAAAGCCATGCTCATCTGGCGGCTCGTCCTCGGCGCGGTCTTCATCGGCGGCATCACCGCGCTCTGCGTGGCCGACTCTCGGGCCGCTACGCCCGGCATCTGGCTCTTCCCGCTTGCCGTGCTGCTCGCCGTGCTGGCCAGCAGCGAGTTGCTCACCATGCTGGCCGCCAACGAATTTCGGCCCTCTGCGTGGGCCGTCTATCTCGGAAACTTGGCGATCGCTGCCGCTAACTGGGCTGGCCACGTACCGAATCGGCCGATGACCCTGGGGCCCTTCGACGCGCCCGCCGTGGCCTTCGTGCTGGCGGTGTTGCTGGTGTTCGTGGTGGAGATGGTCCGCTATCGCGAGCCCGGCCGGTCGACCATCCAATTGGCGACGGCCATGCTCGTGCTCACGTATGTCGGCTGGCTGCTGACCTTCCTGATCCAACTGCGGTTCGTCGGCGGCGGTCAGACGGGCCTGGCCGCGCTCGCCGCATTGATCATCGTCGTCAAGATGTGCGACACCGGGGCCTACACGGTCGGCCGGCTGATCGGACGTCATAAGATGACGCCGCGACTGAGCGGCGGGAAGACGTTCGAGGGGCTTGCCGGTGGACTGGCATTCGCGTGCTTCGGCTCCTGGTGTGCCTTCCATTGGCTGCTCCCCCGCATGGCAGCGTTGCCCGCAGCGCCGCCCGATTATGCCTGGCTCGTCTTCGGATTGGTCGTGGGTATGGCCGGCGTACTGGGTGATTTGGCCGAGTCGCTCCTCAAGCGGGACCTGGGTCGTAAGGATTCGAGCACCTGGATGCCCGGCTTCGGCGGCGTGCTCGACGTCCTCGACTCGATCCTGTTTGCCGCTCCCGTTGCTTATGCCGCCTGGCGGTGGTTGGTTCCCTGATGCCCTTTTGCAGGGCGAAGAGGATCCGGAACGCGCTTTGCGTAATGGGAATGCCTGGGCGGGTCGTGCTCTGTCCGTCCTCGCTCCTAAACAATCGTCGCTGTGGGACCTCCTATGCCGCCTATCGCTCTCATCAAACGCATCCTGTGTGCCATCGACTTTTCGCATGCGTCGGGCCGGGCCTTCGCCTACGCCGAGCGATTGGCCCAGGAGTGTTCCGCCCAACTCGTGCTCGTGCACGCCTTCGATGTGCCGCAATCGCTCAACCTGGCGGGCCAGGAACACCCGGCCGACCCGTCGCTGCGCGAGCAATTCGATGCGGTTCCGGTGGCGCCGGAGGTGCGCGTCGAGCGGGTGTTGCATGCGGGGCACGCCGGCGAGGTGATTTGCTGGATCGCCCAGCAACGGGAGTGCGACCTGATCGTGCTGGGAACGCACGGCCGCGGAGCGCTGACGCACTTGCTCGTCGGCAGCGTGGCAGAATATGTGTTGCGGCATGCCCATGCGCCGGTTCTGATCCTGCGCGACCGGCCCGCCGACGAACCGGCCCTCAAGGAGCCGCGTGTGTTGCCCGTCCCCGCACCGCGATTTTTATAATCACCCGGACGCGACGCCACGTCTCATGTCGCGGGCGAGGGCATCTATTCGAAGAGTGCGCGATTCTTCTGCGCCGCGGCTTCGAGTCGCGGCAGATCTTCTTCCAAGATATATCTCTGCTCGCACAGCTTGTGGGCCGCGGCCATGTAGCGCTGGCGATAATCGTCGAAATCGCGATAGCGCTCCGAGATGGCCGGTCGGGGATCGCCGCTTGCCTGTCGTTCGGCCGCCGTCTTCGCCAGCGGAATGTAGCCCCCGGTGAGAGCCAACAATTCGTTCTCCGCTCCGATCGACCGATGCCGCAAGTTCCAACTGGTGTAGGTCGCGATCGGTACGGCGACCGAAGGCAAGAGGAGCGTGCCGGGTTCGTGGTCGTCGGCGCCATAGGCCGGCACCCGCACGACATAGTGGCCGCGGGCGATGGGCGGCTCGACGCTCATGCGGCGGCGGTTGAGGAATTCGGGGCCGCGGTCGAGGAACTCGGGTTGTTGGATCACTTCGGGATAACGCACCGCAGGCAGCGCCTGCCAGCCGCTGTCGGCCTCGTTCCATCCGGCCAGCGTGGCGTCGGAGAGTCGCGGATAGACGCTCGCCGGCGGCTGCCGCTCCTCGCGCACCCAGGCATCGAGGGCCATCAGCAGTCCGCGCAGCAAGGGCCGGTAATCGCTGGGGTTCGCCGGAAGCTGGCCGCCGGCCCGTTCGCCGGCCACCCCGTTGCCAGGCCCGTGTTGGCAGCCGCCGAAGCTGTAAATGCGCACCTCGTCTGGAATGGCGGCGTCTCGCTTGCCGAGCGGGTCGGTATGGACCAGCGATCCGCTGCGATGCCAGTACTCCGACGAAGACTGCGTGTGCATCACCTTGGGCACAACCCCGCCGGCCCGTGCCCGCCGCAAGATGCCGTCGGTCTTCTGCGTGAAGGGATCTTGCTCGTCGCCGTAGGTGAACGGAAACATATCCGCCGGATAGAGGTGGTTGTCGTGCTGGCTGTTGTGACGGGTCGGTGAGGCGAAGCGATGGTTGAAGAAGCCCAGCCCGGCGCCGGCGACGTGCGGCATGACGCCGTCGAAAACCTGCCGGGCCTGTTCATCGGCGTTGAAGCCGTCGTAGAGAAACATCCTCAAACAGCGGCCGCTCTGCGAGGTGCCGAAGCCATACGCATAGCGGACCGCCGGTTTTCCGTCTGCGCCGCGCAGCGGGTTGCGGTCGGTCTCGTCGTACTTGAGGCAGGAGATGAGATCGCGAATGCCGGCCAGCCCGAGTCCTTGCACGATCGGCCCCTCGGCCTCGTAGATCAGCTCGTAGAGGTAACCCGGCTGAAAGCCGCCCGCGAGCACAAGCTCGATCAACGGGAGCTGTCCGCGCTGGCCGTCCACCTCGACCCATTTCTGCTCCAGCCGCCATTGGCCGCGCGGGATCGGCACGCGCGGATCCTTCTCGCGCAGGCGCCATGTGAGCGTTGCGTGGTCCAGCCCTTGCTCGCTGGGCGGATAGCTCCCTTGGTTGGCCCAATGGGCGATGTTCATCCGCTCGGTGGGTTGATCGGGCGCCATTTCGGCCCGCACGATGCCCCGGATCGGCCGTTTGCCATCGGTGGCTACCGGAGCGTTGAGCCACAGCCGATCGCCACCGGGCAGCGTTTCCGCAATCCAGCCGCTCCATGCGACAATGAATCCCTGTCGCATCAAGAACTCATCGCCGCCGCCGTTGAATTGCCCCATGCAGGTGCGGTTGCCCCGATTGTTGACGTCATACAAGAGCGAGCCGCTGGCGCGCGTCAGGTCGGCCGGAGCCAGCATCTCGAAGTCGGCGGAGAACTCGACGCGGCCGTTGTCATTGCGCGGCGCCAATTCCAGGTCGACAACCTGCCGATTGGCCTCCAGGTCCGGATCGACGGCGAAGCGAACCGTACCGCGCCATTGCTCATACGTCCCTCGGTCGCCAAACGAGCGACCGTCGGCGTAGGGTCGACGGCTGGTGATTTCCCAAGAGACGACCTCCGCCGGAAGCGGTGTCGCCGAAGCACTCAGCACCAAAACGAGGATGGAGAGATAAAAAAAGCGAAGCATGGCGGATCGAATCCTCGCGATTTTCCCCTGGGAACGTCGTCATCGTCGGTGACCGTTGGGCCGCCATCCCCAGCGTGCGTCAACTATAAGCCAAGCCCGAGCCTGTTACCAACGAATACATAGAGGGCGTGCGCCCGTCGAACTTTGCAGCCCGCGTGACCCTGTGCTAGCGTAAGGCGGTTTCTCCATGTCGGTACCCGAGCAAACGATGTCCACTTCTTTGGCGATCGAATCACACCAGCTCACAAGATTCTTTAACGACTTTTGCGCGGTCGACGGCATCGATCTCAAGGTCGAACGCGGCACGTTCTACGGCTTCTTGGGTCCCAACGGCGCGGGCAAGTCGACCACCATCAAGATGCTCACCGGCCTGCTCGCGCCTTCGGCCGGTCAGATGCTCGTGCTGGGCCAAAATATGTCGGACGTCGACGAATCGCTGGCAGCCAAGCGCCGCATGGGGGTGATTCCCGAAGACCTCGCGCTATTCGATAACCTCACGGCGCGGGAATATCTGACGTTCGTCGGCCGCATCCATCTCATGCCGCGCGAGACGATTCGCAGTCGCTCCGAAGAACTCCTTGCGCTGCTCGAACTGGCCCACGAGGACAAGAAGCTCGCGCTGGAATACTCGCATGGCATGAAAAAGAAGCTGGCCATGGCCGCCGCGCTGTTGCCCAACCCCGATCTGTTGTTTCTCGACGAGCCGTTCGAAGGGGTCGACGCGGTGACGTCGCGCGTGATCCGCGACCTGTTGGCCGGGTTCGTCGCTCGCGGCTCGACCGTGTTCCTCACCTCGCATGTGCTGGAGATCGTCGAGCGCCTGTGTACTCACGTGGGTATCATCGTCAAAGGGAAACTGGTCGAGCAGGATTCGCTCACAGCCATTCGCCGGGGCGGCTCGCTGGAAGATCGTTTCTTGCAGGTAGCGGGAGCGCATCCCGAAGCCGCGCCCAAGCTCAACTGGCTCGAGGAGGCCGCCTCGTGACCTGGCAACATTTGCGGGCCTTCGTGTGGCTGCGCTGGCGGCTGCTGGCGAATAGCTGGCAGCGGGGCGGTTCGCTGAACTTCGTGCTGACGGCGATCTTCGTCGTCGCCGCGCTCGTTTCCGCCGTCCCATTGTTTATCGTCTCGGTGTTGGTCGGATACAACCTGCCTCCCTCCGTGACGCCGAAACATCTGCTCTATGCCTGGGATGGCATGGCGATCGCCTTCACCTTTTTTTGGAGCGTCGGCCTGCTCGCCGAATTGCAGCGGACCGAGCCGTTATCGCTGTCGAAATTCCTGCACCTTCCGGTCTCGTTGCGGAGCGCGTTTTTCATCAATTACGTCAGCTCGGCGTGCGGTTTGACGACGATCCTGCTGGGGCCCGTCATGGTCGGGTTTGCCTTGGGATTGACGTTTTCCCGGGGCCTCGCGCATCTGGCAGCCCTTCCCTTGGTGGCGGCATTCGTGCTGTTGATCAGCGCCGTCAGCTACCAGTTCCAGGGGTGGCTGGCGTCGCTGATGAGCAACCCCCGCCGGCGCCGAACGGTCGTCGTCGGTGCGACGGCCGTCTTCATCCTGATCGCGCAGTTGCCCAACCTGGTCAATTTCGCAGCGCCGGTAAAAGGAAAGGCCGACCGGTCGCTGAAGCTTCAGGAGCAATTCGATCAGTTGAACCGTGAATTCATGTTGCAACAAATCGACGCGCAGGAACATCTGCGTCGCCAACAGGAAGTGCTTGCCAAACACAATCAAGAAGACGAACAGGCGGCGCAAGCCATGGTCCAACGGTGGGAGAGGGTCGCCCGGCTGTTGAATTGGGCGCTTCCCATCGGCTGGTTGCCGCTGGGCGCTATGTCGGCGGCGGAAGGGAACATAGGCGTATCGCTCGCCACCTTCACCGCCATGACATTGCTGGGCTCGGCGAGCCTGTGGCGCGCCTACGGCACCACCATCCGCCTCTACCGAGGCGAATTTGTTGCAGGAAGCGTGGCCCCCGGAAACGTCGTCTCGGGACCTGAGCGTACCGCGGCGGAGGTGACCTCGCCTGCCCCGGCCCCCGCGCGGAAGTCGCGAGTTGGGCTGCTTGAAGCGCGATTGCCGAGCCTCTCTGAGCCAGTGTCGGTCATTGCCCTGGCGGGCTTTCGATCGCTGCTGCGGTCGCCCGAGGCCAAGATGATGCTGCTGACGCCCTTGATTATGACCACGATTGCCGGCGGGGCGCTGTTTCGACATTCGCACGACATGCCGGACCTTGCCCGGCCGCTGCCGGCCGTCGGCGCCGTGCTCGTGGTGTTGTTCGGTATGGCACAGCTCATGGCCAACCAGTTCGGCTTCGATCGCGACGGTTTCCGCGCCTTCGTGCTCTGTGCGGCGCCGCGGCGCGACATCCTGCTGGGCAAGAACCTGGGCTTCCTTCCCATGGCCGGCGGCATGGCAGCCCTGCTCATCGCGGGGATCGAATTCTTCGCTCCGCTGCGGTTCGATCAACTGTTGGCGATGTTACCGCAATTCGTCTCGATGTTTCTGCTGTTTTGTCTGCTGGCCAATCTGGTGTCGATCTATGCGCCGATGGCCATTTCCGCAGGATCGTTCAAGCGGTCGCATGTCAAGGCAGTTCCCGTCTTCTTGCAGATGCTGACGTTCTTTTTCGCCTTCCCGCTGATGCAGTTGCCGACGTTCGTGCCGCTGGGCGCGGAGCTGATTTCGGAGGGTGTCGGCTGGACGCACGGCGTCCCCATCTTTCTGCCGTTGGCCGCCGTGGAATGCGGCATCGTCGTTGTGCTCTACGGCCGGGTCTTGAGCTGGCAGGGCCGGCTGTTGCAGGCCCGCGAGCAAAAGATCTTGGAAAGCGTCACGAAAACCGCGGCGTAGCAGGGACTGTCTGCGATGTCCGATGTCAAATTACTATCCTCTGCGCCGACCGTTCGCCTTTGCTGCTACGGGACTTGCGGCTAAAATCCACGCGGCGAGCGGCCTCGATGCGGGCGTCGCTTTGCCGATCGCGAGATTGCGGGGATTTGCACGTGATCCTGGATGGCAGCCATAGGAAGTGGTGTCTTGCCAGCCTGTTGTTGTTGATGCTTGCCGGCGGCGCGTATGTGGCCTATGCGCGAACCGCGCTCGGTGGACCGCGCGGCGGCAGCGTGCCGGGCATGTTGTTCGGCATCGCCGGCTCAGCGCTCATGATCTATGCCGGGTTGATCTGGCCCCGCAAGAGATTTCCCGCCTGGCGCATCGGCAGCGCGCAGACCTGGTTGCGTGGTCACATCTGGCTCGGGCTGCTCAGCGTGCCGTTGATCTTGTTCCATGCCGGTTTCCGTTGGGGCGGCCTGTTGGAACAGACGCTGTTGCTCGTGCTGGCGGCAATCGTCGTCAGCGGGTTGATGGGGCTCGCCCTGCAACAATGGCTCCCCCGACAGATGACGGCCCGCGTTCCGCTCGAGACGTTTTTTGCCCAGATCCCGTTCGAATGCCGGCTGTTGCAACTCGAAGGAGATGTGGCCGCGGCCGCGGTTTGTGGCCCATTGCCGGTCGAGCCCGATGAGGAGGTGGCCACCACGGCCAGGTTGAAGGCGCTCGGCGTGGCCACGCGTGACCGCCACCAACCGCTGTTGGGCGTCGTCTACCGGCTGCCGCCCACCGCGGAAGGGTCGCCGCCGTCCGATAAACCTGTGCCGGTTCAAAAGCACGTCGCTGCGGCCGACACACCGAGGCCGTCCGAAACGCCCTCCCCGGCCGAAATTCAACCAGGCGGTGGTGATCAGCCTGTGAAGCCTCTCTCGGCCGGCGACAAGATCACCTTGATGCGATCGATCAAACGAGCGACGCCGAAGCCCGCGGAGGGACCGGGCGCGGAAGCGCCGAGCGCGGCCGAAGAAAACAAGGGCCCGGACGAACAATCGCCCAAAGCCGCGATGACGCCTGCCGAGAAGATCGCCCTCATGCGGGCAGGGAAGCGCTCGTCGTCGGTCGCCGAAACCGTGCCTCCGGCCGACACCCCCGCCGAGCAGCCCAAGCGGCCGCTGTCGGCGGCCGAAAAGATCGCGCTGATGCGCGGAGCCAAGGGCGCTAAGCCGGTTTCGATCGCCGAACCGGCCGAGCCACCTTCTCCCGAGCAAGCGGCACAAGCGCCCGGCGCAGGCCCCGCGAAATTGACCGCGGCCGAAAAGATCGCGCTGATGCGCGGAGCCAAGGGCGCCAAGCCGGCTTCAGGCGCCGATTCGCCGCCGCAGGCGCAAACGGATCACGCCGCCGACGCCGCGCCGGCCAAATTGAGTGCGGCCGAAAAGATCGCGCAGATGCGCGCCAAATCGAAACCGGTCGCGGTCGCCGCCGAAGGCTCGGCCGAAACGGCCACCAAGCCCGAGCTGGCGGCGAAACCGGCCAAACCGAACGTTCCCCCAACACCTCCGCGCGAGAAGCCACCCGTCGACGAACAGGTCCAACAGCGTACGGCCGAGAGTGTTCGAAAATTCTACCTCGAGAGTGTGCGCCCGTTCCTCGCCTATTATTCGCGCGCCCGCGGCGCCTTGGCGAGCGATGTGGGTGCGGGCGGCGTGTTTGCCGCCGTCGGCGCCGGCCTGCCCGAAGAGATGCAGCCGGCGCTCGACCGGCTGATGCTGCTGTGCGACAAACGCCGGCAATTGTCGACGCAAGAACGGATCCACCGTTGGCTGCACGGGTGGTCCCTGGTGCACGTACCGCTGTCGCTGGCCCTGCTCGGACTCGGCATCGTCCATACGATCGTCTCGCTCTATTACTGATGTTGCACCCACGCACCAGCAAGACGATTTCGCAGCGAGTCGACCTCGACTACCACCGCCGTGGCAACGGCTTTCGTCGGCTGCGTGCGTGGGCGAGTTTCGCTGCGCTGGCTGTGGCGATGCTGCTGCCGGCCTGGGCGGCGGTCGGTCGCAATGACCGCATCTACGAAGCGGGGCCTGTGTCGACGGCCCATCAGCTCATCGCCAACCAGTGCAACGCGTGTCATACGGAAACATGGACGCCGTTGCTGAGAGTGACGCGGCTCGACGACGCGCTCGATTCGGTGCCCGATCACGCATGTTCGGTGTGCCACGCGGGCCCGCTGCATCACGCAGATCAACCGAGCGCTCGCACCGATTGTGCGGCCTGCCACCGTGAGCACCACGGCCAGGCGGCGCTCGCGCGTGTCGACGACGCATACTGTACGCAGTGCCACAACGACCTTCGCACCCGCCACGGACCGTCGGAAAAATATGTACGGGCGATTCATGATTTCGCCGCACACCCCGAGTTTGCCTTGTTGCGACCGCCCTCCGACAGTTCGCAGTCTCCGGAACCAGACGCCTATCGTGTTGCCCGGCCTGTCGAAGGAAAATGGCACGACCGCACGCCGCTGCGGTTCAACCACCGCAAGCATTGCGGTGCCGAGGGACTGTTGCGGCCCGATGGCACCCGCCGTGCATTGAGCTGTGAACATTGCCATCAGGTCGACCACGCGTCGGGCTTGATGCGGCCCATCCAACACAAAGCGCATTGCGCGGAGTGCCACGCCAATCAGCTCCATTTCGACGAGCAGCGGTTCCCCGGTCAGCAGGTGACGCACGGCCCAATAGACAAGGTGCGGGGTGAACTGCTCGACCGCTATGCCCGCCTCGTCCGGCTCCATCCCGAGCTGGCGCAGGACCCGCGACTCGTCGAAAAAATGCGCGAAGCGCCCGGCGGGGCCGACCGACTCAGCAAATCGGGCTGGCAATGGGCCGACGACCGGATCGAGACGGCCCTCGACCGGTTGTTGCATCGCAAGCAACTCGGTTGCCGTTACTGCCACACGGCCGTGCAAGAGCCAGACGACGACCTGCGCAATTGGTCGATCGACGATCCGCAGATTCCCTCGCATTGGTTCGAGCACGCCAAGTTTCGCCACGATCGGCACCAACTCCTCACGTGCGGCGAATGTCACGGCGCGGCTACCGAGAGCAGCCAGACGGCCGACATTCTCCTACCGTCCATCGAGCGGTGCCACAGTTGTCACGGCGCATCGGCCGGTCGCGGTGCCGCCCGCAGCGATTGCGTCGAGTGCCACGTCTATCATCACGGCAGCAAGCCGATGGATGGACCGCTCTCCGCCGGATTGTCGATCGTCAAGCCACAGAACGTCCGGCAACCGCCGCACGCCGAAGCACCGCGTGAGAAAGAGGAGAGTGGACCGTGACGAGAATCGGCCGGCGGATGGAATCCCGAGCGCTGCTTGCCGCGGCGATCGTCCTCGCGCTGTGCGGCGATGGCTCACCCGGGGAGCGCGGCAACGAGAATGCCGCCGCGCCGGCGGCAAGGCGCCTGGCGGTGGGCGTCAGTTCATGCTCCGCGCAGCCCTGCCATGGCGATGTGGCGCGCGATGCGGTGTGGCCGATCTGGGGAAACGAAGTGACTATCTGGATCGCCCAGGATCCGCATGCCCAGGCCTACCGCACCTTGTCGAATGAACGATCGAAAAAGATGGCCGAGCGGCTCAAGCTGGGCGTACCGGCAAACCGGTCCGAGCGATGCCTACGGTGCCACTCCCCGTTCGACGTTGCCACCGCTCGTGGTAGAGCAGCGGGGCTCGCCGACGGCGTGGGGTGCGAAGCCTGTCACGGAGCGGCGCAGGACTGGCTCGCGCTGCATACCCGCCAAGATTGGCCTACGCTCAAGGCCCAAGACAGCCACGGCATGCGCGACACACGTAACCTTCATGCGCGGACACGGGCCTGTGCCGCCTGCCACGTCGGCACCGCCCCGCGCGATGGCGAGCCGGGCGACGACGTCGACCACGACCTGATCGCGGCCGGTCATCCGCCGCTCAAGTTCGAGGCGACGGCCTACCTGGCGAAAATGCCCAAGCACTGGGACGAAAAGGATCCGCGCACGGGCAAAGCACCGCCGCGACCCGATTTCGAGGCGCAGGCGTGGGCCGTGGGCCAGGCCGCGAGCGCCGCGGCCGCACTCGATCTGCTCGCTTACCGTGCCAAGCCCGGTCAGCAGAAATCGTGGCCCGAGTTCGCCGAATACGATTGCTATTCGTGCCACCATCAGTTGTACGGAACCGGGCGCCGAGCGCGGCCGCCGAGCGCCTCGCCGGGCAACGAACCCGAGGAAGATACCGCGGCGAAGCGACCGGGATTGCCGACGTGGGGCACGTGGTACCTGTCGTTGGCCGAGGTGTTGCCCGGCGGCGGCGAAGCGGGCTCGAACTCGGTGGCCGAGATCGATCGCCTCATGCGGGCGCTCCCTGCCGACCGGCAGCAGCTCGTGCACGTCGCCCGCGAGACGGCCCGCCGCTTCGATGCCTCGGCACAGACGCTGGCGGCACGCGCGTCGCCAGCGGTGAGCGCCGATGACCTGCTCGCCCGCATGAAGCAGCAAGCGCCGCGGATCGGTCGAGCGAATTGGGACGGCGAGGCCCAGCTCTATCTGGCGCTGGTCGCCATGCACTACGCCAAGCACGGCACGCAAACACTGCCGTCCGACGATCCGCTCACGCGCTCATTGCGGTCGACGCGCGAGGAACTCATGTTTCCCGCGTCGGCGGACGACGAACGCCGTTTCGACAGTCCCCGCGACCTCGACGCGGCGGCCGCCCTGCGCGAGCGGCTGTTGCCCGAGATCGAACGTTTACTGAAGGAATGAGGCGGATGCGGCCGAACGGATACGTGACACGCCGGTGCGCCCCATTCGCGAAGCTTTCTCGCTGGGCCTGTCGTCTGGCCTGTCTGGCCACGTTGTGCGCTTGGAGTGCGGCGTCGGCGGATGAAGGCCCGGCCTTTCTAGGCGCCGAACGGTGCATCGATTGCCACACCCAGCCGAGCCCGCTGCGCAAGGAAGACGGCAGCACCGCCCGCGTCACGCTCACCGAGGCCCATACGTGGCTGAAGATCGATAAGCATTCCTTGGCTTTTCGATCGTTGGAGAGCGACGATTCCAAGGCGATCGGTAAGCGGCTGGGCATCGGCGTGACTCGTGATCGCCGCTGCCTGAGTTGTCACGCGGGCTGGAGTACGGAAATGGGGCCGCCGCCACGGGCGGACCTGGGCGTGAGCTGCGAAGCCTGTCATGGCCCGAGCTCGCTGTACGATGTGCCGCACACGGCCCCCGAGTGGCGAAACCGCACGCCCGACGAAGCGGCCACGGGCATGGTCGACGTGCGGAATCCCCGTCGCCGCGCCGAGCAGTGCCTGTCTTGTCACCTGGGCAATGTGGCCGAAGAGAAGGTGCTCACGCACGATATGTATGCCGCCGGCCATCCACCGCTCGCCGGTTTTGAATTGGAAAGCTACGCGCAGGTGATGCCGCCCCATTGGCGGCCGTCGCCGATCGCTCGTCGCGACGAGTTGGCGGATGTCAAATCGGTGGTCATCGGCGGCGTCGTAGGCTGGCGCGAAGCGGTGCGACTCTACCGAGACCGGCCGGCCACCGCGGCCGGCTGGCCCGATTTCGCCCGCTACGATTGCTCAACCTGCCATCATGAGTTGGAGCGGCCGAGCTGGCGGCAGGAGCGGGCGGGCCGACCCGGACAATTGTTGGCGCCCGTATGGCCGTCCGTGCTGGCCGAGTTGGGATTGCGACATGCGGCGCGGTGCGACGGCGCCGCCGTGCGACCTCTACGCCGCGAGGTCGAACAAGGTTTGGCTGCGCTTGGACCGGCGGGCGGTGGAGCGGCCGCGAAAGGGCTCCTCGATCGGCTCGACGAATTGCTCAAGATATTGGACGGATGCACGTACGACGAGGCGGCCGCTTCAGCGCTGCTGAGAGACATCTGCGAATGGGGCCAGCGACGCGACCTCGATTTCGATTCGGCCCGCCAACTGGGTTGGGCCTTTTTGGTGATCGATCGGGCCGCCAACGGCGAGCTGCCGGAACAACGCCGAGCCGATCGTCTGGGCGAGCTGCGCAGTGTGCTGTCGCTCCGGCTACCGGCGACGCGCGAGGAAGAGATATTGGCTCCCTCGCATCAGCGGGCCATGTTCGATGCGATCGGCGCCTATCAGCCCAGCGCTGTGAACGCCCGCTTCGCCGCGCTCGCCGACGCGTTGGCCCCATGAGCGCACGCCGAGCGGACATTTCGTCCCTCAGGCTCGCGCTAAAGCTGTCCGCGCAGCAGCTTGCGGCCCTTTACGATGAAATACGCTTCGTCGGGGCCGACCGTGCGCCATGCGCCGCTGCTGGGGAACCATTCGGCCCGGTGGCCATCGTCTACCAGCACGCCGGGCGTCTCGTGCCATCGCGACGAGGCAACGAAATGCGTCAGGCCGAAGAAATGGCCGACCTTGATGAGTTGCGGCCCGTCGTATCCGAGCTCGATCAGTTGGCCGCGGCGTTCGCGCCATGCGGCCTGTTCGTCGGCGCTCAATTCGTCGGCCGACCGCTCGCGGATCTCTTCATGCTCGGTGCCCCAGCCGGCGTATGCCGCGTAGATGTCGCCCGGGGCGAGATCGGCCAGGTCGGCCCGAAACGCGTGCACCAGCGGGCCGGCGATCCCGATACCCTCGAAGGCCCGTTCGCCGGCGCGGTACTCGTAGCGGAAGAGATAGCAATCGACCGCCTCTTCGTACCCGGGCCAGTGCTGCGAGCAGGTATCGACCAGCTCGAGCGCGTTGGGCGGAGCGCCGAAATAGGTGGGCAGCGCCAACCGCACGGCCAATTCGGCCGCCGCGCGGGCCTCGTGCGAACGGTGCTCGGCCGGCACCTTTTCGAGCTGTTCGACTTCCTCCAACGCTGCCAGGGCACGCAATCGCACCACCGGTTCGGCCGCCATTTCGACGAGCACCTCGGTGCCCCGCTCGTCACCCAGTCGGGCAAGCGCCGAAGCCGCTTCGGTGCGGATGCGCCGGTGCGAGAGTTCCAGTGTCTGGTGCAGCTTGCCGGTCACGCGGGCATCGCCGATGATGGCCAGCGCGTTCACCAGCGCCACGACCAGGCCCGTGCTTTCGCTGACGATCTGATTCAATTCGGCCGCCGAGCGAGCGAATTCCTGTGGACTTTCCTCGAGTCGGGCCAGGCGACCCACCACGCCGCCCAGCAGGATTCCCAGTCGATCGACGCGGCTGGCGGCCGGATGGTTGGCGACTCGCCTAGAACGCGCCAGGTAGTTCGCCAGATCGAGCACTACGGTGGCCAACGTGGCGTCGTGCAACGCGTCGAGGAGTTGTGGAAAGAGGGCGTCGGGCGGATAGGTCTTGTGCTGGAACAGCGGTACGAACGCGAGCAGGACTTCGTTCGATTCACCCGGCGGATCGCTCACCACCAGCTCGGTGAAGGCCTTCAGGGCGTCCCGCTGCCCGCTCGCGGCGAGCAGCCGCAGCAGGTGGTGACGGGCGCGGCTGGTCGACCCAAGCTGGCGGTAAATCTGCGCCGCGAGTGTCACCGCCGCGGTATCCAGGTGCTTGCCCAGGTCGCCGGCCGTGAAGCCGAGCCAGAGTTTCTCGAGCATTGGCGACCAGAAGCGATCGTCGGAGAGACGTTCGCGCGCGGGCGATGCGGCAGTACCGATCGGCTCGGCCAGCGGCGCCAACAGCGCCAGGATGTCGGGCAAATCGGCCGGCGCGGCACTCGCGGCCAGCAACTCGTCGCCGTGCCGCGCCCACTCGGCGTCATCCAAGCCGACGACCGCCGGAAGTTCGTGCAGTTTTTGTCGTAGAGAAACAGCCATAACCGATAACGTCGGTTATAGCCGTTCTCGTGCGAGACCGCGAGTTACTGCGGGTTTCGTCGCCGTGCGGGATTGGAATACGAACCGGCCCGCGATCCGTAGATCGCTTCCTCGTAGGTGCCCCGCTTGTCGAAGCGCACCGCGCCGAGTTCATACACTCCGCCGTTGCCGCGGAACCCGGTCGTGCGGCGGCGGGGGCCTCCTAAAGCACTGCGGCCCGTGCGGCGCCCGTTGTTGCTGCCGTTTATCTCTTTGAGCAGCGTGTCGGCCGGATTTGCGTCGATCGAGCCGGCGCCCAGGTTTCGTCCGATTTTTCCGCCTCCCTGCAAATCGCCGCGCGACAGGTCGACGTCGTTGGCGCTACCCACGCCGGCGGGCTGCAAGGGATTCGGGTTCAGGCTCTGGGCGTAGCTCGCGTGCTGGTTGAGCAGCACCGCGGCGGCCAGGGTAAAAAGGGACGCACAGCGAACGAGCAACAGTCGAATGCCAGTCATAGGACAGGCCCTCACTTGCAAGGGGATATTTTTGGCGCACGATACGGCCAGTCCTAACAGTATAGCTTATTCTGCCGACGCGCCGGGCGTTTGCAGAATAATTTGCTTGATTCGAGAAACCCTCCGTCAGAGCCTGCTTTCTCGGTTGTTTGGTAATAAGTTGCGAGGGGATACAGGGTTCGTCGACTTGGACGAAGTTGCGGTGGATTACCGAGTTGGCGAGAAGCGTCGTCGGTCAGGCTTGCCCAACCGTTCGGCCTTACCTGCTCGGTGCCTTGAGCAGGCGTTCGAAGGCTTTGAGCGCGCGCTCGGTTTCCTTCCAGGCGAGCAGCTCTTCGTCGAGATCGACGTTCGATCGTTCCAGGGTGTTTTGCTGAATCGTTCCCAGGCCGTTGGTACCCGGGTGACCGAATACGCCTTCGCCCGATGCGAGCGTTTCCTGATAGAGGTTTTCGCCCACGGCCAGCAGACCCTGAGGATTGAGGAACTTGGCCAACTGGAACTGGCCGATTTGCGAGAACTGGGTCTGGCCGTATTGCTGGATCGAAACGTTCCCCTCGGCACTGACAACGACCGCCGTCGTATCGATCGGCATCGAGATCTGTGGCTGCACGACGCGGCCCGTGTTCGACGAACCGACGACGAGGACGCCGTTGGAGTTGACGGCAAGATTTCCGGCGCGCGTGTACAAGAAATTGTCGGTGGTGGGTTCTTTCACCTGGAAAAATCCTTCGCCGTCGATGGCCAGGTCGAGCGGTTGATTGGTGACCTCAAAGTTCCCCTGATCGAACATCATTTGTGTTCCCTGCACCCTGATCCCCAACCCGAGCGCCAGATTGATGGGCGCGTAGTTGTTGAAGGCATCCTGACCGCCTGGCAGTTTGACCTGCCGGTAGCCGCAGTCTTCGAACAGGAGCCGGCTGCGCTTGAAGGCCACCGTATCGGCATGGGCCAGGTTGTGGCTGATGACCGTGAGCTTGGCCCGCAGCGCCTTGACGGCTTCGCGCAGCAGACGGTCCGCTTCGTCGTGGCCGGCGGCGATGCCGTCCGTATCGGTATCGGGGGTCTCTTCCAACAGCGTTGGGGTGGCGGTGGCAGGCGTCGACACCGGTTCGATGTGCGCGGCCGGTACGACCTGGCCCTTGGCGACATCCGTGGCGGGCTTGTTGGTCTGGGCGGTCGCCTGCGCACCGCGCGCCTGGGTGCGTCGCCGTGGGCTCGTGCGCTGATCGGAGCAACCGACGAGCAAACAACCGATCACCAGCATCGAAACGGTGCGTCCTGCACTCATACCAACCAATCCTTTCCGCCGCCTCGACGCGGCTACGAGCGGGGTGAGAACCGAACGGTGGAGGAGATTACCCAACTGCCGCAGTTTTCACAATCGCAGTAGCGACGAGCGATCGGGGTTCGGCGGTTAGCCGGCGCAGAGGGGGCGTTGCGTTCCCAAGGACGATTCAGCCCTGCGGACGAGTTGGCTGCGGCCCTTCGTACCTTGCCTAAGTGAAGCCGCGCGTTGACCCAGTCAGATGGTCACGCAACTGGCGCCACCGTCCCGAACGTCACCCGGTCTCGATCATTTCCAGGCGAACTCGCCGGCGGTGGCGCTGGGTAGGTGGCTGAAACCCATGAGAAACTTGTCGACCGCGCGGGCCGCTTCGCGACCCTCGTGGATGGCCCATACGACCAGCGACTGGCCGCGGCGCATGTCGCCTGCGGCGAAGACCCCTTCGACGCTCGACATATAGTTGGCGTTACACTGCACGTTGCCGCGCCCGTCGAGTGCGAGTCCCAACTCGTCGATGGGGCCGCGCCGCTCGGGACCGACAAAGCCCATCGCCAACAGGACGAGTTGGCAGGGCCACTCCTTGATCGTCCCTTCGATCTCTCGGAACGCGTGCTTGCCCTGTTCGTCCTTGTACCATTCGATTTCGGCCGTCACGAGCCCTTGCACGTGGCCGTCGCGGTCGCCGCGAAACTCCTTGGTAAGAATGCTCCAGTGGCGGTCGCAACCTTCTTCGTGCGATGAGCTACTGCGAAGAATCAATGGCCAGTGGGGCCAAGGCGAGTCGCCCGGGCGCTGGTCGCGGCGCGGGAAGTATCCGAGATCGGGCGGCTGCGGCAGAAGCTCGAATTGGGTAACGCTCCGCGCCTGCTGACGGTTTGAGGTGCCCGTGCAGTCGCTGCCGGTATCACCGCCGCCGATGATGATCGTGTCCTTGCCCGTGGCGGTGATCGAAATGTCCGGCGCGATCTCGTCGCCCTGGTTCCGCTTGTTCTGCTGCGGCAGGAATTCCATGGCGAAGTGGACCCCGCGCAGGTCGCGGCCGGGGATCGGCAGATTGCGCGGGTGCGTTGACCCGCCCGTGAGCAGTAGGGCGTCGTAGTTAGCGCGCAGTTCGGCCACCGCCACGTTGACGCCCACGTTCGCATTGCAGCGGAATTCGACTCCCTCCCCTTCCATCTGCTTGATGCGGCGCCAGACGCGCGATTTTTCCAGCTTGAAGTCGGGGATGCCGTACATGAGCAATCCGCCCGGCCGGTCGGCCCGCTCGAAGACGGTGACCTGGTGACCGGCACGGTTGAGCTGCTGCGCGGCCGCCAGGCCGGCCGGACCCGAGCCGACGACGGCCACCTTCTTGCCGGTGCGCGTGAGCGGGGGTTCGGGCGTGATCCAGCCCGCTTCGAATCCCCGGTCGGCGATCGACATCTCGATCTCTTTGATGGCCACCGGGTCTTCGTTGATGCCCAACACGCAGGCCGCTTCGCACGGCGCTGGACAAACGCGGCCGGTGAACTCGGGGAAATTGTTGGTGGCATGCAGCCGATCGAGCGCGTCGCGCCACTGGTCGCGAAACACCAGATCGTTGAAGTCGGGGATGATGTTGCCCAGCGGGCAGCCCGTATGGCAGAAGGGTACGCCGCAATCCATGCAGCGCGCGCCTTGCTCGCGCAGCTCGCTCTCGGGCAAGATCTTGATGAACTCGTTGTAGTGCTTCAGCCTCTCAGCAACCGGTTCGTTGCTGTGATGCTTGCGCGGAAAGCGCATGAACCCCCGCACGTCACCCACCTGAATACCTCCGCCAGGAAATTGACTGTTGTTTATGTTTTCGTTTTCGCCGTTCGGCTTCGCGGTTCAATAACTGGCCGCGGCCAGTACGCCCACCGGTTCGCCCCGGTGGGCCTCGACACTGGCCTGTTTCTTGATCTCGGCGAGGGCCCGCTTGTAGTCCATCGGCATGACCTTGACGAACTTGTGGATCAGCCGCGGCCAATTCTCGAGCACATATCGCCCCCGCGCGCTCTCCGTGTATTCCACATGCTTGCGGATCAGGTCGTGCACGGTCTGCTTGTCTTCGGCGTCGACGAGCTCTTCCAATTCGACCATTTCGCGGTTCACCAAGCCCGGGAACGTGCCATGTTCGTCCAAGACGAACGCCAAGCCACCGCTCATGCCGGCCGCGAAGTTGCGCCCGGTCTCACCCAGGATCACCGCCACGCCGCCGGTCATGTATTCGCAGCCGTGGTCGCCCACGCCCTCCACGACCGCTTTGGCGCCGCTGTTACGCACGCAGAACCTCTCACCGGCGATGCCGTTGAGGTAGACCTCGCCGCTGGTGGCGCCATATAGAACGACGTTGCCGGCGATCACGTTCTCTTCGGGCACGAGCGTGCTGTCGCGGGGCGGATGGACGATCACCTTGCCACCCGACAGGCCCTTGCCGCAATAATCGTTCACGTCGCCTTCGACGCGCACCGTCACGCCCGGCACACCGAACGCCAGCAGGCTCTGGCCGGCCGTGCCGCGGAAGTTGAGCTGAATGGTGTCCTCCGGCAGACCACGGCTGCCGTAGCGCTTGGTGATCTCGCTCGACAAGATGGTGCCCACCGTGCGGTTCACGTTGCGGATCGCCAGCGAGTGCACGACCGGTTCGCCGCGCTCGAGCGCCGGCCGACACAGATCGAGGAGCTTCGTCACGTCGAGCGACTTGTCGATGCCGTGGTCTTGCTTCTCGGCACAGTAGGTCTTCACGTGGTCGGGCACGACCGGCTGGAAGAGGACCGCCGAGAAATCGAGCCCGCGGGCCTTCCAATGGTCGATGGCCCGTCGCGTGTCGAGCCGGTCGACCCGGCCGACCATCTCGTTGATGGTGCGGAAGCCGAGCGAGGCCATGATCTCGCGCAGGCCTTCAGCGATCAGGAAGAAGAAGTTGACGACGTGCTCGGGCTTGCCGTCGAATTTTTTGCGCAGCTCGGCATCCTGCGTGGCCACGCCGACCGGGCACGTATTGAGGTGGCATTTGCGCATCATGATGCAGCCCATGGTGACGAGCGCTGCCGTGGCGATGCCCCATTCCTCGGCGCCGAGCAGGGCGGCGATAGCGATGTCGCGCGGCGTGCGCAACTGGCCGTCGGTCTGCACGATGATGCGGCTGCGGAGGTTGTTCTTGACCAGCACCTGGTGCGTCTCGGCCAACCCCAACTCCCAGGGAATGCCGGCGTGCTTGATCGACGTGTAGGGGCTGGCGCCCGTGCCGCCGTCGTGGCCGCTGATGAGCACCACGTCGCTCTTCCCCTTCGAGACGCCCGCCGCGACCGTGCCCACGCCCACTTCGGCCACGAGCTTGACGCTGATCCGCGCGTCGCGGTTCGAGTTCTTCAGGTCGTGGATGAGCTGGGCCAGGTCTTCGATCGAATAGATGTCGTGGTGCGGCGGCGGCGAGATGAGCCCCACGCCCGGCGTGCTGTGCCGGATGCGGGCGATCTCCTTGTCGACCTTGTGTCCGGGCAACTGCCCCCCTTCGCCCGGCTTGGCGCCCTGCGCCATCTTGATCTGCAATTCCTGCGCGTTGATCAGATATTCGCTGGTGACGCCGAATCGTCCGCTGGCCACCTGCTTGATGGCGCTCGAGCGGCGGTCGCCGTTCGGTTCGGGCTGGTAGCGGGCCGGGTCCTCTCCCCCTTCGCCCGTGTTGCTCCGACCGCCGATGCGGTTCATGGCGATGGCCAACGTCTGATGCGCCTCGAGCGAGATCGAGCCATACGACATGGCACCCGTGGCGAACCGCTTGACGATCTCCTTGGCCGGTTCGACTTCGTCGAGCGGTACCGGTGTGCCCGGCTTGAATTCGAGCAGGCCGCGGAGCGTGAGCAGTTGCCGCTCTTGCTTGTCGATCAGCTCGCAATATTTCTTGAAGTCGGCCACGCTGTTGAGCCGCGTGGCGTGTTGCAGCTTGGCGACGACGTCCGGGTTGAAGAGGTGGGCTTCGCCCTTCTTGCGCCACTGGTACTGCCCGCCCACGTCGAGTGCCAGGTTTCGCGGCACGGCCGTGCGCGGAAAGGCGCTTTCGTGCCAGCGGAGCGCTTCTTCGGCGATCGTCTCGATGCCGACCCCTTGGATGCGGCTGGCGGTCCAGGTGAAGTATTCGTCGACGAGTTGGCGGTTCAGGCCGATGGCTTCGAAGATCTGGGCGCCGCGGTAGCTCTGCTGCGTCGAGATGCCCATCTTCGACATGACCTTGAGCAGCCCCTTGCCGACCGCTTTGACGAAGTTTTTCTCCAGTTTTTCGATCGGTTTGTCGGCCGGCAGATAGCCCTCGCGCTGCATCTGCTCGATCGTGGCGAACGCCAGGTAAGGATTGATCGCTCCCGCACCGTAGCCGGTGAGCAGGGCGAAATGTTGCACCTCGCGGGCGTCCCCCGTCTCCACGATCAGGCCGCAGTGTGTGCGGGTCTCTTCGCGAATCAGATGGTGGTGGATACCGCTTGTGGCCAGCAGGGCGGGAATCGGCACCATGTTCGCATTGACGCCGCGATCGGACAGGATGAGCAGCGTTACGCCGGCGGCGATGGCTTGCGAGGCCTCTTGGCGCAGCTCCTGCATCCGCCGCTCGACGCCGGCCGCGCCTTGCTCGCGGGGGAAGAGCAACGAAAGGGTGTGGGCTGTGAAACCGTGCTGGTCGAGCCCCTTAATCGCGGCCAACTCGGCATTGGTCAGGATCGGCTGGTCGAGCCGCAACAGGCGGCACTGTTCGGGCATCTCGGTCAGCAGGTTGCCTTCCGAGCCGATCGTCGTGACCAGCGAGGTGACGATCTCCTCGCGGATGGCGTCGAGCGGCGGGTTGGTCACCTGCGCGAAGAGCTGCTTGAAATAGTTGTAGAGCGGCTGCGGCCGGTCGGAGAGTACGGCCAGCGGCGTGTCGTTGCCCATCGAGCCGATGGGCTCCTGGCCGTCGAGGGCCATCGGTCCCAGCAAGATCCGCAAATCCTCCAGCGTGTAGCCGAAGGCCCGCTGCAAGGACAACAGCGACTCGGCCGGGTGACCGTTCGTCAAGTTACCGTTCGCCTCGCCGTTGGTCGAACTGCCGTTGCGCTTGGGCGTCTTGGGCAGCGTGTCGAGCGTGAGCTGGTGTTGGCGGATCCATTGACGATAGGGATGCTGCGAGGCCAACTCGTGCTTGATCTCCTCGTCGCTGATGATGCGGCCTTGCGCCGTATCGACCAGGAACATGCGGCCTGGCCGCAGGCGCCCCTTGGACTCGATCTCGGACGGTTCGATATCGAGCACGCCCGCCTCGGAGGCCATGATGACCATGCCGCTCTTGGTGACCCAGTAGCGGCTGGGACGCAGCCCGTTGCGATCGAGCACGGCGCCGATCGAAGTGCCGTCGGTGAAGGCCATCGAGGCCGGCCCGTCCCACGGCTCCATCAGGCAGGCCTGATATTCGTAATAGGCCTTCTTCTCGTCCGACATGCTCTCGTGGTTGGCCCACGGCTCGGGAATGAGCATCGACATGGCCTGCGGCAGCGAGCGCCCTGTGAGCACGAGCAACTCCAACACGTTGTCGAAGATGGCCGAGTCGCTGGCGTCGGGCGTGCAGATCGGCAAGATCTTTTTGAGATCTTGGCCGTACTTTTCGCTGGCCAACATGCTGCGCCGGGCGTGCATCCAGTTGACGTTGCCGCGCAGGGTGTTGATTTCGCCGTTGTGCGCCAGGAAGCGGAACGGCTGGGCGAGGTCCCACGTGGGAAAGGTATTGGTGCTGTAGCGCTGATGGACCAGCGCCAGCGCCGATACATACCGCTCGTCGGCGAGGTCGCCGTAGAACGGCTCGACCTGGTCGGCCAGCATCAGCCCCTTGTAGACGATGACCCGCGACGACAGGGTCGGCACGTAGCAGTATTTCTTCTGCGAGAGGCCGCTGTTGCGTACGGCCGATTCGAGCTGCTTGCGGATGACATACAACTTCCATTCGAGCATGTCGGCGGGCGTATGCTTGCCGCGCCCGATGAATACCTGCCGGATGAGCGGCTCGACGTCTCGCGCCACATAACCGATATGGGCGTTGTCGATCGGCACGTTGCGCCAACCGAGCAGCTCCTGCCCTTCCGCGGCGACGATCTCGCCCAGCTTCTGTTCGCACCAGGCACGCTGCGAGGCATCGGGGGGGAGAAACACCGTACCCACGCCGTAGTCGCCCTGTGCCGGCAGGGTAAAGCCGACCTGCCGGCATTTGGCGGCAAAGAAGTCGTGCGGTATCTGCGTGAGTACGCCCGCGCCGTCGCCCGTGAGCGGATCGCAGCCGCAGGCGCCGCGATGGGTCAGATTGACGAGGATCTGTAACCCCGAGCGGACGATCTCGTGGGACTTTTCCCCGCGCATATTGACCACGAAGCCCACGCCGCAGGCGTCATGTTCGTTCGCCGGATCGTAGAGCCCTTCGCGCGCGGGCAGGCCGGGGGAGTGGAATCGGTCTTGGTTCTGGTGCGACATAACTTATCTCCGTCGATTTCCGCTGACGAGCTCAGGCCTTTCGTCGGCCTCGACGCTCGTCGTTCCGCTCGGGCGGTTGGTACCGGCATGACCGTTCTCGCTCCGTCCTCCGCCGGCGGGCTGGCCGCCGACAAGATTGGTGCCCATGTGATGGCTTCCATGCCCATTACCGCCGTGCATACTGCCGCCGTTGGTATTGCTACCGTTGATACTGCCCACGGGGATCGGCTCGGCCGCGATGCCGTCGCCGCCACCGTTCAGGTGAAGTGTGGTCGATTCGAGCGCCGTGGTTCGCGCCTGGCGCCTTAGGAGGTCGATGAAACGCATGGCCGCGGTGCTCAACTCTTTGCCGCGGCGATGGATGATCCCCAGCGGGCGCACCAGCTCCTCGTTGGCCAGCGGCACGGCGACGAGGGTGCCCGCCGCGACTTCGCGGACCACGGTTGGTTCGGGCAGGAGGCCCAGGCCGGCGTCGATTTCGATGGCCCGTTTGATCGTCTCGATGTTGTCGAACTCCATCACCACCTCGACATGCGCGCCGTGCAATTCGAGCGCGCGGTCGATTTCGCGGCGAATCGTCAGATTGCTGTCGAAGCCGATCATTTTCGTGCCGTGGAGCTCGTGCAGGCTGATGTGGCAACGTGCGGCCAGCGGATGGGTCGGAGCGCAGGCCAACACCATCGGCTCCTCGCGCCAATCGAGCGCCTCGATGGTCCGCGACGATTTCGGGTAGCTGACCAATCCCAGATCGGCCACGTCGTCTTCCACCGCCTGGTGGACGCGGTCGGGGTGCAAATATTCGAGCCGCACGTTGGCTTTCGGGTGCTGGCTGAGGAACTGCTGTAGGCAGTGGTTCATGTTGTGCAAGCCGACCGAATAGATCGACGCCACGCGCACGCGGCCCGCCACCTCTTCGTGTAGACGGCGGACGCGATCTTCGACGGCGAAGTAGCGGTCGACCACCTCGCGGCAACCTTCGTAGTAGACCTCGCCCTCGGGAGTGAGGACGAACGGCCGCTTGGAGCGGTCGATGAGCTTAACTCCAAGTCCTTCTTCCAATTGCTGCACGAGCTGACTGGCCCCTGACTGCGAAATCTCGTTCTCGTCCGCTGCCCGCGAGAAGCTCCGCTGTCGCACGACATCGCAGAAAACTTTCAGACCCTTAAGCTGTACCGCCATGTACGAAATAACCAATGCAAATGAAGCGCGAAGATAGTATTCGGATGGGAGATACCAGCGTATTAGCTCAGATACCGATCGTCAAGAAGTTTGTGTATTAGAAATCCGCATAGTCCCCGTCTTTCATGAAGCCCCCAAAATGGTTAGTTTCGTGCGGCTGGTGAGCCTTCCTTTGTGGAAAGCCCGGCGGCGCGGTTCTCGACGGTGTAATATGTTGCGACGTGGAGGCCGGATGGTAGGATGAGGCGCGGCTGGCGTTGCCGCCGGCAGGGTGCCGAGCTGGCGGGCGCTTCGAGGCTGGTCAGTATGCCTGACGGGGATAATCCATTCCAATCGCCAGGTCGGCCCGCCGACGTCTCTGCACCGGTAGGGCCATCCCCCCGTGACGGGTCACGATTGGGTGCCATCCTCGGCCGCGCATTCAACAGCTACTTCCGGCAATGGGGAGAGTGGCCTGTGCCGGTCTTGCTGTGCGGCCTGATCTCGATCGGCTGCTATCTGGCCTGTCTATTTCCGTTTCTGCTCGCGAAGGGGCCTCTGTCGTGCGCGCTCTTCGCCTGTGCGTTACGGAATCTGCGCGGCTGGCCGGTAGACAATTCGTCGCTCGGCCGCGGCTGGCAGGTACTGGGGCCGGCGATGAGCAGCGGCATCTGCCTGTTCCTCCTCCAGGTCGTCCCAATGATCGTCTTCGGCGTCGTGATTTTCGGCGCGATGGTGATCTTAGGGGTCAGCGTCGGGCCCCCGCAGCCCGGGGCGAGGCCCGACGACGCACACGTGCTGACGTTCATGTTCGGCATGATGGCCGTACAGATCGTCCTCGTCAGTTTTCTTGCGATCTGGGGTCTCGTCTTCGTCACGCGAACGATGTTCGTCATGCCTCTGGTCGCCGACCGGGGCTGCGGCTTCACGGCCGCCTGGCACGCCAGTTGGGAAGCGACCCGGCAGCGATTCTGGGAGCGATTGCTGCTGGTCGTGCTGGCGGGCATCCTCGGAGGCGTAGGCGCCTATGTCTGCTACGTCGGCATCATCTTCTCGCTGCCGCTCTACTACATGATCATCGCGGCGGCCTACGAAGACGAGTTCGGCATCGCCTTCGACGGATGGGCTCCGCCGGACGCCATCGGGCCGGCCCTCGCTGAGTCGCCATTTGCCCCTAGCGCCGTCAGGTAGAGCCATTCTGAGAACCGGCATCGTGTGTTAGGGCAACCGACGAAACCGGATCACGCTTTGGAAAATTCGGCGTTTCACGGCCGATCTTCGCCCACGGTTTTAGGCTTTCAGCTATGTCAGCCGCGCTGAGCGCGCCCGCCGGCCCGCTCTTTCCGCGAGAGGCTTTGGCGTCGGCGCGGCCATTGGATGAGGTCCTCTGACCGTCGCGGCGGAGCGCGATTCTCTCGAACTTTTAACGAAGGCGCCTCCCTATAATAGAGGTAGCGAGCGGGGGCTTGCTCCATGTCTGTACGAGAGCCGCGTGCCAGGTGGTTCTCGAATAGACGCAGAAAACTTTGCGGGAGGTCGATGTTATGTTTCACAAATCTTGGATGCGCTGCGGGGGCTTGGCCGCAGCCCTGCTCGCCGCGGTGATGGTCGGGAACGCAGATGGGCACGGTGGTGGTGGACATGGGGGTGGCGGACACGGCGGTGGCGGGCATGGCGGAGGACACGGGGGCGGCTTCCATGGAGGCGGGTTTCACGGGGGTGGCTTCCATGGTGGTGGGTATCACGGCGGTGGTTTCGGAGGCGGATACAGGGGCATGGCCGGCGGGGCCGGAATGTATCACGGCGGCGGGGCGATCCCCCGGATGGGAGGCGCGTACGGCGGTGCCCGCATGGGCAACATGGGCGGTGCTCGTGCCTATGCAGGCGGTACGGCCGGGCGTGGAATGTCGGGCTATCGGGGCGTCGGCGGACAAGGGAGCTTCGCGTCGCGACATTTCGTGGGCGGCACCGGCGGCTTGGCGGGTGCCGGCCGAGGAATGGCTGGTGGGATGCATTCGGGCATGGCCGGCCGGACATCGAGCACCTTTCTGAATAGGCACTCACTGACGGGGTTCGGCGGAACGGCGGGACGCGGCAACATCGGCCTCTCCAGGGGCTTCGCCGGCGGACACAACAACTTCAGCTATAACCGCATCTACAACAATTTCGGCGGCCGCGGATATGGTTTGGGCTACGGCGGTTTGGGCTACGGTGGCCGATATGGGTACGGTCTCGGTTACGGTGGCTACGGCCTGGGCGGCTACGGCGGTTACGGATTAGGGGGATATGGACTCGGCTACGGCTTTCCGTTCCTCGGCTTCGGTTATGGTTTGGGTCTGGGGTACGGCCTCGGCTACGGCGGTTATGGCGGGTACGGGTATGGTGGCTATGGCGGGTATGGTGGCTATGGCGGGTATGGAGGCTATGGAGGTTACGGCGGTTACGGTTACCCGTATTACGGCTATGGCTATGGCTACCCGAGCTATGGCTACGGTGGCTATGGCTATGCTTCGCAACCGGTGGCCACGGCCATCGTTCCCGGACAATCGGCGGCGGCCACGCCTTCGTCGGGCGATTATGCGGCGTTGGGCGAACAGGATTTCAAGGCCGCTCGATACACCGATGCGATTCGCGATTGGCAGCACGCGATGGTCGACGATCCCCAAAACGGCGGCCTGATGATGTTGTTGGGGCAGGCGTATTTCGCGGCCGGCCGCTTCGACGAGGCGGCGGGCGCCGTACAACAGGCCATGATGTCGTTGCGCCAGAGTCAGTGGGGCACGGTGATCGCCAACAACGGCGAACTCTACCGTTCGCCGCAGGACTACACCAACCAGTTGCGTACGCTGGAAGCGGCCCGCAAGGACCACGATTCGCCGGCCGTGCGGTTCCTGCTCGGTTACCATTACGGCTACCTCGGCTATCCCCAGCAGGCGGTGCGCGAGCTGGACCGGGTGTTGCAGATGAACCCGCAGGACCGGTTGGCGAAGGATCTGCGCGACCTGTTTTCCGGCAAACCGCCGGTGGCCAAGCCGTCGGCCGTCGTGCCGGGGCCGGCCCTGTAAGCCGGCCTTGATTGGACGGGGCGGCAGGTGTTAGCGTGGGGAGTTTCACCGTAACTCGAGACTCAACATGCCCCTGATCGTCCAGAAATTCGGCGGCACGAGCGTGGCCGATAGCAAGAAGATCTTGGCCGCGGCCCGCAAGGCCATTCGTGCCCAGCAGGAAGGCAACCAGGTGGTGGTCGTCGTCAGCGCGATGGGCCACAACACCGACTTGCTGATCGACCTGGCGAAGGAGATTACCGAAACGCCTCCCGCCCGTGAGATGGACATGCTCCTCTCGACGGGCGAGCAGGTGAGCGTGGCGCTGATGGCCATGGCCATCGAATCGCTCGGTCACCAGGCGATCAGCATGACCGGCGCGCAGATCGGCATCAAGACCGACAGTACGCACACCAAGGCCCGCATCCATTCGATCTCGACCGACCGCATGCGCCGCGCCCTCGACAGCGGCAAGATCGTGATCGCCGCCGGGTTCCAAGGGGTCGACGAGGATTGGAACATCACCACGCTGGGCCGCGGCGGCAGCGACACCACGGCCGTCGCCCTGGCCGCCGTGCTGGGCGCCGACGCCTGCGAGATCTACACCGACGTCGACGGCGTCTATACCACCGACCCGCGCGTGCTGCCCGAGGCCCGCCGCGTGAAGCAGGTGAGCTACGACGAGATGCTCGAACTGGCCAGCCTGGGTGCGGGGGTGATGCACAGCCGGTCGATCGAATTCGCCAAGAAATTCTCGGTGCCGATCCACGTGCGGAGCAGCTTCTCCGACATCCCGGGCACGATGATCGTGGCCGATCCCGAGGCGCCGGGCCAGGCGGTGGGCGGGGCGACGCTCGTGAAGAACGAGGCCCGCGTGTCGATCCTGGGCGTGCCCGACCGGCCGGGCACCAGCCATGCGATCTTTTCGAAGATCGCCGCCAAGAATATCTCGGTCGACATGATCGTGCAGAACGTCGGCAGCGACGCCCGCGCCGACATCTCCTTCACGGTCCTTCGCGACGACCTGCCCGCCACGTTAAAGGCCGTGGCCGCGGCGGCCAAGGAACTCGGTGCCGAAGGTTGCACGCACGACGAGAACGTGTCGAAGGCGTCGGTGGTGGGGCTCGGCATGGCTACGCAGACGGGCGTGGCCCAGAAGATGTTCCGTGCGCTGGCCGATTCGAAGATCAACATCGCCATGATCTCCACCAGCGAGATCAAGATCTCGGTCCTGGTGGCGCGCGACGACGGCTTGCCCGCCTTGCGTACCGTGCACGGGGCGTTTCAGCTCGACAAGGAGCCGCCCGGCGCCCACCAGTCGCCGCACGAGGCGCACCGTCATCGCAACGGCGATGCCACCGACATCGTGGCCCGCTTGCAGGGCATGGAACACCTGACGATCACCGACATCCGGCTCGACGAAACGCAGGGCCGTGTGACGATCTCGGGCGTGCCCGACTCGCCGGGCATCGCGGCGTCCGTGTTCGAGCACGTGGCGTCGGCCGGCATCTTCGTCGATATGATCGTGCAGAGCTTCGGGCGCGGCGGCCGGGCCAATCTCAGCTTCACCGTGCCGCAGGCGTCGTTCGACAAGGCCGTGGCGTCGACCAAGGAAGTGGGGCAGCGGCTGGGGTGCGGCCCGGTGAGCGGCTCGGCCCGTGTGGCCAAGCTCTCGGTGTCCGGCATCGGCATGCGTAGCCACACGGGCGTGGCGATCCGCATGTTCAAGGCCCTCTCGGAGGCCGGCATCAACCTGGAGATGATCAACACGAGCGAAGTGCGCGTGAATGTGGTCGTCGACGGGGCCGCCGGCCACGAGGCGCTCAAGCGGCTGCAAAACGCCTTCGCCGATGTGCAAAGATGAGGCACCGAGGTGAAGTGCAGCCGTCACGGGCTGGACTCTCGCCCGCCGCCCGCAAGAATTGTGACATGCGATACTTGGTGACGGCACGCGTGAAGGAGGGGCGGGAGCAGGCCCTGCGTCGGGCGATCGCCGAGCGGACGCTCGGCCGGGGCTCGGTGGCGGGAGACGAATACCTGCGCAACATGGCCGAGGCGCGTTGGTTTGACGACGGAGCGGTCAAATGGGTGGAAGTCTGCTTCTGCGACGTGCCGCTCGACGAAGAACGGCCCTATTGGGAAGAATTCTTTGATTTGATGCGCGTGCAGGACGCACACGGCCGCCACCGCTGTCGTGATCTCGACGGCAGCGAGCCCTGGGCCTGCTGCGATTGCGACTGCACCGCCCGGCTCGAAGCGCGTCTTTGCAGCACCGGCCGGCCCTTTCCCGAAGTACTCGACGGCGGCGTTCCGACCCAGCCGTCGTAGATTCCGCATGTTTCGAGCGCGAGCTTGGCCTTCGCGCAATCGGCACCCGCCGCTACAGTACCCGGCCCGTCATGGCTGGCCACGGGTGGCCGCCGGCGGCCGAGATCCTGGAGTCGTGCGATGAAGCGTATTTGCACCGCATTGGTTTGCTTGGTGGTCGGTGTGGCGGCCCTCGGCCATTTCTTGGGCTGGTACAAGGTGACCAGCGAAAAGGAAGGCTCCGTGCTCGACATTCACATCTCGGTGGATGAGGGCAAGATCCACGAAGACGAAGGCAAGGCCGAGCGGCAATTGGAGCGTTACGGCCAGCAATTCAAAGAGCACGAAATGAACGGCCACCGCTAACAAGCGTTGGTCGGCTTGCTCCGGTCAACCCGTCTCGTATTCGATCCGCGCCGTCGCGCAAGACCGCGCGCGATTCAACCGCCCAGCACGTCGTTGAGCACTTCCTCCGAGACGTAGATCGGCAGGGGTGGGTCGCACGTCACCGCCACGGCGATGGCGTCCGACGGCCGCGCGTCGATCTCGATCAGCTCTCCGTCGTGTTTGATCCGCAACCGCGCGTAATAGGTGTGTTCCTTCAGGTCGCTGATCACGACGCTCTGAAACTCGCCCCCCAGGTTGTCGGCCACGCTCACCAGCAGGTCGTGCGTCAGCGGACGCGGCGACATGAATCCCTTCACCCGGCGATCGATGCTCGTTGCCTCGAAGATGCCGATCAGTATCGGAAACGAACGATCGCCGTCAACCTCCTTGAGATAGATGATTTGCTGATCGTTGATTTCACTGATGATGATCCGCGACAACTCCATCTGCACGGGCATGATGCCGACCCTGCGCGTTGTATTCGTTCGTAAAGCCTGATTATAGGTTGCCGCGCCGGCGAACTGCTAGTGGCGGAAAGGGCGAGCGCCGATCGTCGTTCAATCCTCGTTCTGTAGCGTGAGCAACAGGTGCTTGACGTCGGTCATGGCGATCGTGTCGCGTTCGATCGCGCGATTCGATGCGATGAAGACCGGCCCTTCGGCCGTCTCGCGACCGGCGGCGGGCAAGCGCCCGTGGCTCCCCTTCACGACGCTCGCATCGAGCCCGATCACGTCCATGTAATAACGGAAGCCGAGCGCCTTGCGCGCCAGTCGCCGCGCCACGCGCAACTTCGGGAAGCGCAACTGCGGATCGACGAGGAGCTCGGCCGGATCGTAGCCCGGCTTGCGATGGATGTCGACCGTGCGGGCGTAATCGGGTGCGAGCTGGTCGTCGAGCCAGAAATAATATGTGAACCAGGCGCCGGGCGCGGCCACGGCCACCAGCTCGCCGGCGCGGGGATGATCGAGGCCATGCTCGGCCTGCCCCTGCCGGTCGAGCACCCTCTCGATCCCCTCCGTTCGCCGCAGCAAGGCCGCGACTTCGGCCCGGTCGCGCTCGTCACGCACATACGCGTGGGCCACCTGATGATCGGCCACGGCAAACGCCCGCGAGGCGCCGCAATCGAGCGTCTCCCAGCCGAGCGGCTCGCGGCGGATTTCGAGAAAACCTCCGTCGCGCAACACGCGGTTGATGTGCACCGGCCGGTCCACGGCAGTGATCGCGTATTCGGAGAGAACCACGATCTCGGAGCCCTGCTGCCGGGCGGCGTCGATGACCTTGCCCGCCTCGGCATCGACGGCCCGCAAGTCGGCGGCGACGCGCGGATCGTCCGGCCCGAACCGCTGCAAATCGTAGTCGAGGTGCGGCAGGTAGACGAGCGTGAGCGTCGGCCGGTAATCGGCCATCACGGTCAAGGCGGCGTCGGCGATCCAGCGCGTGCTGCGGATGTCGGCCGTCGGACCCCAGAAGTGAAACAGGGGAAACGTGCCGAGCCGCTCTTGCAGGCGGTCGCGCAGCTCGGGGGGCTGGCTGTGGCAATCGGGCAACTTGCGGCCGTCGGCCGGATAGCTGGGCCGAGGCGTGACGGCCCATTCCACGTCGGCGTACATGTTGAACCACCAGAACAGCTTGGCGGTGGTGTAGGCCGCATCGCGCTGCCGTCCTGCCTGATAGATCCGTTCGCCCTCGACGAGATGGTTCGATTGCCGCCAGAAGAGCACCTCGGCGAGATCTCGGAAATACCAGCCATTGCCCACGACGCCGTGCTCGTGCGGCAAAAGGCCGGTGAGCAGCGTAGCCTGCGCCGAACAGGTGACGGCCGGCAACACCGTGCCCATCGGCCGGGCAAAGCCCTCCTGTGCCAGGCGCGTGATGTGGGGTGTATGGGGGCCGAGATGGTCGTGCGTCAGGCCGACGACATCGAGGACGACGAGGGGTTTGGTCATGCGGTCTCACGCGAAGCCCGGCGCAGCGAGCGCGAATCGAATCCTTTGCAGCAAGGCCAGTCTGGGTCAGCGCCGCCGCCGCGTCAATCGACGTGGCAGAACGAGCTGCCGACGCGCCGATCGTGCCTCCAAGCCAAGCCAGGGTCCCTGTTATAATCCGCGAACCAGAACCCAGCGGAACGAGGACTTCATGCAGGACAACTTCGACCTCAGCCCATACGGCATCTTCACGGCCGAGGTGTGGCGGAACGCGGCGCCGGCCCGGCTGTACGAAATCGCCGTCAAGGACGATCGGTGCGCCATCAGCGCCAGTGGCGCGCTCATGGCCCGATCGGGGTCGAAGACGGGGCGCAGCCCGAAGGATAAACGCGTTGTCGACCATCCCTACAGCTCGGGCGATGTCTGGTGGGGCGACGTCAACATCAAACTCGACGAAGGCACGTTCCTCACCAACCGCGAGCGGGCCATCGATTTCTTGAATTTCAGGCCGCGGCTGTTCGTGATCGATGGCTTTGCCGGCTGGCATCCGAGCTACCGGGTGAAGGTGCGGGTGATCTGCGCGCGGCCGTATCACGCACTCTTCATGCACAACATGCTCATCCGGCCCACCGCCGCCGAGTTGGCCGATTTCGGCCAGCCCGATTACGTGATCTTCAACGCGGGAGAGTTTCCGGCCAACTTGCATACACGGCAGATGACCTCGAAGACGAGCATCGACCTGAGCTTCGAGCGGGGCGAGTTCATCGTGCTGGGCACCGAATACGCCGGCGAGATGAAGAAGGGCGTCTTCACCATCATGAACTACCTGATGCCCAAGCAGGGCGTGCTCTCCATGCACTGCTCGGCCAACGAGGGGCGTGGAGGGGATGTCTCGCTCTTCTTCGGCCTGTCGGGCACGGGCAAGACCACGCTTTCGGCCGATCCGGCCCGCATGCTGATCGGCGACGACGAGCACTGCTGGAGCGACGACGGCGTGTTCAATATCGAAGGGGGATGTTATGCCAAGTGCATCAACCTCTCGGCCGAGAAGGAACCGCAGATCTACCAGGCCGTCCGCTTCGGATCGGTGCTGGAGAACGTCGCGTACGATCCACTCTCGCGCGAGGTGCATTACGCCGACGCCTCGATCACCGAGAACACGCGGGCGAGCTATCCCATCGAGTTCATTCCCAACGCGCGCATCCCCTGCACGGCCGGACACCCGAGCAACGTCATACTACTGACGTGCGATGCCTTCGGCGTGTTGCCCCCCGTGAGCCGGCTGTCGCGATCGCAGGTGATGTACCACTACATCAATGGCTACACGGCGAAGATGGCGGGCACCGAACAGGGCGTGACCGAGCCGCAGGCCACGTTCTCGGCCTGCTTCGGGGCCGCCTTCCTGGTCTGGCATCCGGCCAAATACGCCGAGATGCTGGCCGAGCGGATGGAAACCCACGGCGCGCAGGCCTGGCTCGTCAACACCGGTTGGACCGGCGGTTCATACGGCACCGGCTCGCGGATCGCCCTCAACTCGACGCGGGCCATCGTCGACGCCATCCATTCGGGCGACCTGGCACGCACGCCGACCGTCGACGAGCCCTGGTTCGGCCTGCACGTGCCGCGCTCCTGCCCCGGTCTGCCCGACCGGTTGCTCATGCCCGAGCAGGCCTGGTCCGACCGCGACGCTTACGCCCGCACGGCGCGCAAGCTGGGCCGCCTCTTCCAGCGGCATTTTTCGCAATACGCCGACGCCGCCAGCGAGGAGACGATCATGGCCGGGCCTCGCTGCACCGAGTGACACGAATTTTGCCCAAACGCCGAACCCGATGCGGGCCCATGATAGGGCGAGACGCAGAGACGCCTCACTCTGTACAGTAGGCTCTCTTGTGGCAGACTGCCTACGCCGTGCGCTGGTCGGGATACTTCACGCGGCCGTGGTAGACGGCGGTGAGCGATTTGACCAGGCTGTCTTCGATCTTGCGGAGCTGTTCGAGCGTCAGTCCGCATTCGTCGAACTGCCCGTCGAGCAGTTTTTTCATGGCGATCTCTTCCACCAGGCTCTCGATGCGGGACGGGGTCGGTTCGACGAGCACGCGGCTGGCGCTCTCGACCGTGTCGGCCATCATCAGCACGGCCGCTTCGACGGTCTGTGGCTTGGGGCCCGGATAGCGGAACGAACTTTCCTGGACGTCGCCGGAGTCGGGATCGGTCGCCGATTGCTGGCTGGCGCGGCGGAAGAAGTATTCGACCAGCGTAGTGCCGTGGTGCTGTTCGATCAGGTCGATGATCGGCTGCGGTAGCCGGTGCTGGCGGGCCAGATCGGCGCCGTCCTTGATGTGGGCGATGATGATCAGTGTGCTCATGGCGGGCACGAGCGAGTCGTGCCGGCTCTCTTCCAGCCCCTGGTTTTCCACGAAATAGTGGGGCTTGAGCATCTTGCCGATATCGTGGAAGTAGGCGCCCACGCGCACCAGCAATCCTCGCGCGCCGATGCTCTCGGCCGCGGCCTCGGCAATCGAAGCCACGTTGATCGAGTGGTTGTACGTGCCGGGGGCCCGCCGCACCAGCTCTTGTAAGAGAGGATGGGCCACGTCGCCCAGTTCGAGCAGGCTGATCTCGGTGAGCACGCCGAACAAACCCTCGACGAACGGCAACAGGCCGGTGATCAAGAACCCGGCGAGCAGCGTCCATACGCCGTTCTGGCCTGCCAGGTTGAACAGCGGCCGGGCCGCCGGTTGGCCGTCGAGCATGCCGGCCGCCACGGTCAGCACCGGAGCGATGCTGCCCGAGATCAAGCCGACCCAGATCAGTTTGCGGCGGCTGCGGATGCGGCCCAATTGCACGATGGCCGAGGTGATGATGCCCAGCAAGAGAACCATGTGGACCAGGCCGGCGCCGTCGGCCAACACGAACATCAACGTCAACGCCGACGACAGCACGAGCGCCAACTCGCGGCCGTAGGTGATGCCGATCGTCATGCCGAACAGCAGCAGAGGGATGATTTCCGCCCGCCACGGGTCGCCCGCGGTCCAGCGAGCGAGCAGGATTGCGACGCACGACGAGACCAAGACCAACGATAGTTGGTACAGGTCGTTGATCATCCGGCGGTCGCGCAGGTAGACGTAGTAGCCTGCCAGACCCAACAGCCCGACAATCAGGGCGAACAGGGCCACGCCGCGCTCGCTGCTGGCGACGTTGCTGAACTTTTGTGCGATGTAGGTCTTGTGTTCCAGTTCGAGCAACGCGACGGTCTTCGGCTGCAACGGTTCGCCGGCCAGCGCCAGGGCCTCACCCGGTTCGTAGCGGAGAAACTGCTCCGTCTCGGTGGCAATCGCCCGTGGATCGGGAACCGAAAAACCGACCCGCGCCGTGATGTTTCGCTGCGGAACGTAGCCCGCATGATAGGGAAACGGCGGCAGCCAGCCGAGCGCCACGGTCCAGATCGCCACGGCCGCGGCAAAGGCGAGGGCGAACCGCACCAACACGTCGCCGCGGCGCAGCGACGAGAGCACTTTCGCCAACCGGCCAGGAGCCAGTTCGAACGACGATACCCGGCCGACGCGCGGGCGTTTGCGAATCGTGGTGCTATTCATCCGTTCGCCCGCCGGCGGGCCGGTTCTTCTTCGTAGGCTCGAACGATCTCGCGAACCAGGCGGTGACGCACGATGTCGGCGTTGCCCAGCCGCACCTGCGTCAGGCCCTCGATACCCTTCAATCGCCGTACCGCATCGATCAGGCCGCTTTGCGTATGGTTCGGCAGGTCGACTTGCGTGGCATCTCCCGAAACCACGATCTTCGAGTTGCGGCCCATGCGTGTCAAAAACATCTTCATCTGCGAAATCGTCGTGTTCTGGGCCTCGTCGAGGATGATGAATGCCTCGTTGAGTGTCCGCCCGCGCATGTAGGCCAGCGGAATCACTTCGATCAGGTCCTGCTCGGTGTAGCGCTTGATCTGGTCGTAATCCATCATCTCGCGCAGGGCGTCGAGCAGGGGGCGCAGGTAGGGGTTGATCTTGGCCTGCAAATCACCCGGCAGATAACCCAAACTCTCGCCGGCTTCGACCGCCGGCCGCACGAGCACGATCTTGCGGATCCGCTCCTGTTTGAGGGCGGCCACGGCCATCGCTACCGCCAAGTAGGTCTTACCAGTTCCCGCCGGTCCGACACAAAACACCAAGTCATAATTCTGGATGGCCCGCAGATAGTCGGCCTGTCCGGGAGTGCGGGCCTGAATCTTTCGTCCGGCCTGGAAGACCTCGATGGGCGGCACGTCGGGCGCGGTGCGTTCGCCGGTGGCGGCGGCCAGGGCACGGGCCACATCGTCGGAGGCGACTTCGCCCTGCCGCACCGCAAGCGCCTGGAGCTGCTCCAGCACTCCCGTGGCCTTACTGACCGCTTCTTCCGACCCTTCCACGCGAATCTGGTCGCTGCGGGTCGAAATGCGCACCCCGAGCGCATCGCGGATTTGCTTGAGGTGCTGATCGCGAGGCCCAAAGAGCGTCAAAAGCGCTTTGGAATCGACTACCGCAATGCTGGCTTCGGTCATTAGGCGAGCGGCGGCATTGGACGGGCCACCGCTGATAGTACGCTGCCGACAACGCAGTCGGACGCATAGCGACATTCTACCTCAGCCGGCCAGCAGCCGACTAGCGGGAACCTGTGTTGCATCGCAACTCATTTGCGACAAGCGACTTGCGTTCATGATGGGATCTCAGAACCGGTCGGCAAGCTGCAATGGTCGGTTCCGGCGGGCCCGATTCGGTCGGTTCGCCGAACACGGCGACGGTAACGATCGGCGAAGTTGCAAGGCGGAGGGCCGGAGACGTTTTCACTTCCGCTGAAGCCCGACAGCTCAGCCGCGACGGCAGACATCGCCCGGGTCGAGAGATGACGGCAGTGGGCGCGCGGTGCCGGCTTGGCGACGTTCTCTTGAACTGGTCGCACGACGATCAGCCGGATTCGCGATCGCCCACGTGTGATCCGACGAGTTTCGACTCGATTTGCCAAACGACTGCCAGCTCTCCCTAGATTACCCTACCCGCCAAGCTGGCATACTAGTTGCGAACACGGCCCGCCAATCGCGCCTCGCCCGTCGTCCTCAATTCTCTCAGCAGGAGCAAGCCCATGTCGCGGATTAACTTCTCACTCCGCTCGTCGCGTCTCTCCCACAGCACCCAGCGAGGGCTGGCAGAGCGGTCGTGTGGGATAGAGACACTCGAAGATCGCTACCTGCTCACCGGTTATATGCAAATGAACCTGGTCTCCGACCAGCCCGGCGGGGCACTCATCCAAGACCCGAAGCTGGTCGCGCCTTGGGGCATTTCTGTGGCGCCGGACGGCAACTTCTATGTGGCGGATAGCGGTTCGAGCATGGCCACGATCTATGCGGGCGACGTCGGTGGCACACCGTTCAGCAAAGACTCACTCGCGGTAAGCCTTCCGGGCGGTCTGCCGACCGGCGAAGTCGCCAACGGCGCCGGGGGCTTCGATGTGACCGGCCCGGACGGCTCGACCGGTTCCTCGCAGGTCATTTTCGACTCGGCCAACGGCAACCTGGACGGCTACAGCCCGGGTGTTCCCGCCAGCAGCACGACCTCGACGCTCGCCCAATTGGCCGCCCAGGTCGACGGCGCGGTGTATACCGGTCTGGCGATCGGTTCGGTCGGGGGCACGACATATCTGTTCGCCGCCGACTTCCAGAACGGCACCGTCGACGTGTTCGACACGAACTTCAATCTGGTGACGTCGCTGGCGGCAAACGCCCACCCAGGCTATTCGCCGTTCGGCGTCCAGGTGATCAACGGCGAGCTCTATGTCACGTACGCCAAATACTCGACCACGAGCGTGAACACCGGCGACAACGACCAGGACGACGGCGATCAGAACGATCAGGGCGAACAGAGCGACGCCAAAGGCGGGAATGGGAACGGAAATGGAAATGGGCAGGGCAACGGCAACGGGCAAGGAAACGACAACGGCAACGGAAATGGCAATGGCGCTAACGGCCATCATGGACACAAAGGGGGGAACGAGGACAACGATTCCGACGACGGCGAGAACAACGGCGCCGGTCCCAGCGGCGTGCGGCTACTGGTGGCAACAGGTGGATTCGTCGACGCCTATTCCCTGAGCGGACTGCTTCCCGGCAGCGCGCTGCCGACAGCGACTTGGTCGGCCGGCACCTCACTCAACGCTCCCTGGGGAGTCGCATTGGCTCCGGCCGGTTTCGGAGATTTCGGCGGAGACCTGCTGGTGGGCAACTTCGGCGACGGGCATATCACGGCTCTCAACCCGACGACCGGCGCCCTGGTCACGACGGCGACGACCACCACCGGGCAGCTCACGAATCCGAACGGCACGCCGATCGTCGTCGACCACCTTCTCGGCCTGACGTTCGGCAACGGCACCACGGCCGGCAACAGCGACACGCTCTACTTCACGTCGGCCCCCGCCGGTAGCGCGAGTACCCCTACGTCGAGCAATCCTTCGCTGATCGTGCTCGACGGATCGAGTCCCGGCGCGCTGACGGTGGTCGGCAACGCCAATGTGGCCGTCTCGGGCGGTGGTACGCTGGCGGTCGATAGCAGCAGTTCCTCGGCAATCACGGCCAGCGGCAACGCCCAGGTCGCGGCCGGCACCATCGACGTGGTCGGCTCGACGAGCACCAACGGCAACGCGAACATCAGCGGCACGGTCGACACCGGCGCGGCGCCCATTGCCGACCCGTTCGCTTCCCTGCCGGTGCCATCGACGGCCGGCCTTCAGCCATTCCAGGCCGTGCACATCAGCGATCACAGCCACGTCACCTTGCAGCCGGGCGTCTACACGGGAGGCATCGACGTCTCCGGGCAAGCGTCGGTCTTTCTCATGCCGGGAATGTACATCCTCCAAGGAGGCGGGCTCACTATTTCCGGCGGTGCGACGGTCGTGGGCAACAACGTGACGATCTTCAACAGTCCGGTCAACGCCAACGAGGGGATCAATGTCACCGGACAGGGGAGCCTCTCTCTTTCCGGATCCACGAGCGGCACCTATAAGGGAATCGCCCTCTTCCAGGCGCCCGGGGCCGGTTCGCCCATCACGGTCGATGGCCAAGGATCGATCACGGTGCAAGGGATCGTCTACGCTCCTGCCGCGACGGCAGAGATCTCGGGCAACGGGCAGCTCACGGTGCTGAACGATCTCGACGACGGCATCCAGGCACAGCTTGTCGTGTTCGACCTGAACGTCGTCGGCAACGGCACAGTGGCCGTCAGCGGCACGGGTAGCCAGGGAGTCGTGGGTATCCACGGACTACTCGGCAGCCTGCAACCGGCCACCAGCGCGAACCCACTGGTGATCACCGGCGGGGTGATTCAGGCCACCGAGGGAACGACGTTCACGGGGGCGGTCGCTGCCTTGGGGGCCGCGGCGGCCGGCGCGGTCGCGGGCAACTTCACGGCCACCATCGACTGGGGTGATGGTACCAGCTCGACCGGCACAGTGGCCGCCACCGGCAACGGCGGCTTCCTGGTGCTCGGCAACCATGATTACGCTGAGGAAGGGACCGACACGATCACGGTCACCGTTTCCGATAACAGCAGCCATACGGTCAGCTCCACCGCAAGCGCGCAAGTGGCCGACGCACCGCTCGTGGCCACATCGATCAACATACCCGTGCAGTCGAGCCTGACGGTCAGCAACCTACAGGTCGCCTCCGTGACCGATACGGGTGGCGCGGAAGCCGCGGGTAACTACACGGCCACGATCGACTGGGGCGACGGCACGGCGACTTCGACGGGCACCGTGAGTGTCAGCGGCCACACGCTCAATATCGCCGGCAGCCATACGTATGCGATGGCGGGCCGCTATGGTGTCACGGTCACCGTCACGGACGAGGGAGGCGCCTCGACGGTCGTGCATTCGGTCCTTGTGGCTGGCAACCCCACGCCCAACAATCTGTTCGTGTCCAGCGCGTTTGAGGACGTGTTGGAGAGGCAGGTCGATCAGCCCACCTTGCAGTATTTCCTCAACTTGCTCGAGGGGGGCGCGTCGCGCGGCGCCGTCGCCCTCGCGCTCACGCATAGCCCCGAGTTTCTGCAGGACCTGATCACGGAAGCCTACGAACATTTTTTGGGCCGCGATCCCGATGCTTCTGGCCTGGCCTTCTGGCTGAGCGCGATGCAAGGTGGGCTCACGCTCGAGCAGCTCGAAGCCGATTTCATCGGCGCGCCGGAGTATTTTTCGCACAGCGGCGGCACCGACCAGTTGTTCGTCGACCACATGTACTTCGACTTGCTGGGCCGCGCGCCCGACACGGCAGGTGAGCTATTCTGGGTGAACGCTCTGACCGGTGGTGAAGGCCGCGGCCTGGTTGCCCTGGGCTTCGCCGACAGTGCGGAGCACGAGGGGATCATCGTACGTGACGACTACTTGACGTATCTCAATCGGGCACCGGCGACGAGTGAACTGAACTATTGGGTCGATCAATTCGAGAACGGCGTGAACAACGAGAACGTCGTGGCCGGCTTCATCGCCTCGCCCGAGTTTTTTGAGTCTCACACCGACGATTGACGCGGTGAGCGGAGGTCTGGCCGCCGGTCGAGGTTTTTCGGGTCGGAGACGGTACGCGTCAGGGGGCTGACCGTACCGCGCTCTGGCTGCGAAAGAACTCGATGCTCCGTCGGATCGCATCGGGCACCGAAGAGAAGTGGTCGCCCGGTACCAAGACCGCCTCGACGTCGATGCCGCTTCCGCGGGCCAGGTTGGCCGTCTGCGCGGTCGAGGCAGCGGCCCAGCCTTCGGCGGCGCCGTAGTAGAGCCGCGCGGGACATTTGAAGCTCGCGCCATAGACCGAAGGCGAACGAATCTGGAGTTCGCGTATGTCGGACGTGTCGAACACGGAGAGATGCGGTAAGTCACGGACCAGTTGCCCGGCGTCGGGCGAACCCGAAAAAGCGGCGGCCGCCCGGAACTTGTCCGACGCCATCGCCGCGAGCATCGCCAGTGTGCCTCCCGCGCTGTGCCCGGCCACATAGACCCGGTCGGCATCCACGTAGGACAGATTCCGCAGGGCGTCCGCCGCGCCCAGCACATCTTCGACCTCGTCGAAGAAGAGTGTGAAATTCCCCGGCTGGCCGTTCTCGCCGCGCAATACGGGCTCCATCACCACGTAACCCGCGTCGCGGTAGGGCTGGGCCATCTCCAGATCGCCGTCACCGAACGCGAAGCCGCCGTGCAGGAACAGCACGGCAGGTCGCTTTTGGCCGTCCGCCGGCGGAGGATCGACATAGGCCGTCAGGCTCAAATCGCCGGAGCGATAACTGACCGGCTCGGCGCCGTGCACTTGAAAGTTCGGAGCGGCGGGCTGCGGCGATGGGCCAGTCCGCCGCAACTTGGTACTGAAACTACGCCGTGCGACGGCGTAATCTTCGGCTTGCGGCGTAAGCGGGGGCGAGACCGCGTGGGGAGAGACCGTGACGTTGGCCCGGGAAGCGATCCCGAGAAAGGCCATGGCCCCTACGCCGCAGAGGCACATCATCAATAAGCCGGCGCCGACCACGACGCCGATGATTATCAGCGCGACATTCGTCTGTTTCTTCTCGGACATGGCATCCACCCGCTCAGGTACGCCGGGCGTTCGGCCATCCCTGGCTACCTCTGCGCGCCTTATAGGTAGCAGTTGATCAGGTTTTCGAGCATCTCCTGCCGGCCGCTCTTATTGGGCGCGATCTCGCCCTTGTCGAGCATATACTTTTCCAGCGAAGCAAAGCCGTGCTTGCCCGCCTCGATCTCGGCGCCCACGCCCGTATTCCACGAACCGTATCGCTCTTTGAGCAGCTTGTCGAGCTGGCCGTCGCTACGGATGGCGGCTGCGATCTTCAGGCCACGAGCGAAGGCGTCCATGCCACCGATGTGGGCGTAGAACAGGTCGATCGGCTCGAAACTCTCGCGCCGCACCTTGGCGTCGAAGTTCACACCGCCAGGTGCCAACCCGCCATACTTCAAGATCGACAGCATGCACTGGGTCGTCAGATAAATGTCGGTGGGGAACTGGTCGGTGTCCCAGCCGAGCAGCAAGTCGCCGGTGTTGGCGTCGATTGAACCCAAGAAGCCTTGATGGCCGGCATATTCCAGCTCGTGCTGCATGGTGTGTCCGGCCAACGTGGCATGGTTGGTCTCGATGTTCAGCTTGACGTGGTCTGCCAGGTCGTACGCGCGCAAAAAGTTGATGCAGGCCGCCGCATCGAAGTCGTACTGGTGCTTGGTCGGCTCCTTCGGCTTCGGCTCGAACAGGAATTGCCCCTTGAAGCCGATCTGCTTGGCATAGTCGACGGCCATGTGCATGAAGCGGGCCAGGTGGTCGAGCTCGCGCTTCATGTCGGTGTTCAACAGGTTTTGATAACCCTCGCGGCCGCCCCAGAAGACATAATTATCACCGCCCAGTTCCTTGGTGACTTCGATTGCCTTCTTGACTTGCGCCGCGGCGTAGGCGAAGGCGTCGGCATGGCAGCTTGTCGCCGCACCGTGCATATACCGCGGATTGCTGAACAGGTTGGCCGTACCCCACAGCAGTTTGATGCCGGTGCGCTGCTGTTCCTCCTTGAGCACTTTGACCACGGCATCGAGGTTCTTGTTCGACTCGGCCAGCGTTTTGCCTTCGGGCGCGACGTCGCGATCGTGGAAACAGTAGAAGCCGACCCCCAGCTTCTCCATGAATTCGAAGGCTACGCGGGCGCGACTCTCGGCATTTTGCACCGAGTCGCTGGCGGCCTCCCAGGGCCGCAACATGGTGCCGGGGCCGAACGGATCACTTCCCGTGCCGCGGAACGTGTGCCAGTAGGCCACACTGAAGCGGAAGTGGTCTTTCATGGGCTTCCCTTCCACCACCTCGTCGGCGTCGTAGTGATGGAAGGCGAGCGGGTTCTTGCTCTTTGGCCCGTCAAAGGGGATCTTATTCACTTCGGCAAAAGCGGGCATGTGTTCTTCTCCACGGAAGGATCGCGAATCGCCCTATGGTGCCAGATCGGTACACGCGAGGCAACTGTCGGACTCCATGCTCAATCGTCTTTTCCAGGCCATAACGCTCGTCGCCCTCGGTGCGACGTTGGTTTCCGCCGCCGAACCCGATTGGGAACAGGTCGGCCGACGGCTGAACGACGGTGTGCTCCGCTGGGGCGGCGACGCCGAGGGGGGCGCGCCGTTCCAGTTGCGCGACCCCGCCGATCCGGGCCGGGTCATCGGCTTCGAGGTCGAATTGGCCGATGCCCTGGCCGCGGCGCTCGCCGACCGGTTGGGCCGGCCGCTCAAGGCCGAATTCGAGCAGTACGAGTGGGTGAGCCTGCCGCTCGGCCTGGCAAAGGGCGATTTTGATTTGATTCTCAGCGGCTTCGAGATCACCGAAGACTCCCGTGGTGAGGTTCTCTTTTCGCGTCCCTATTATGCCTACGCCGAACAGCTCGTGGTGCGCCGCGACGAACACCGCATCGGCTCGCTCGACGACTGCCGCGGCCGGCTCGTGGGTACGCTGGCCGGCAGCGCCGCCGACCGCCTGCTGCGCCAGCATGGCATTGTGCCGGTGGCCTTCGACGGACAGGTCGAACCGTACCTCGACCTCGAATTGGGTCGGCTCGATGCCGTGCTGCTTGATACGCCGATCGTTGCCTATTACGCCGAGGTCAACCCTAAGCTGAAGCTCGTTGGAGACCGCATCGGACCGGGTGACTATGGGGTGGCCGCGCGCCCGGCCGACCGGCAGCTCATCGTCGCCATCGATGCGGCACTAGGCGACCTGATGACGACGGGCCGGCTGCGGCAGATCCTCAAACGCTGGCATCTGTGGAACGCCGATCAGGCTAAGCTGGCGCGCGGTGCAAACCGGGCTGCGGAATTGAACGGACTCGGCTTCGATGCCTCCGGAACGCCGCACGACCACGAGGACGAACCGATCGAAACGGTCGATCGCAACATCATGGCCTCCTCGGCGCAGCGGTGGACGATCGATGCCTACGGCCCGCTCCTATTGCGCGCGGCCGGTATGACCGTGCTTCTGACCGCGGCTAGCATGGCACTGGCCATGCTGCTGGGCCTGGTGGTGGCGATCGTACGGCTCTACGCCCCGCAGCCCTTTCAGTGGCTGGCCTTGAGTTACGTCGAGTTCTTTCGCGGCATCCCCTTGTTGCTGGTATTATTCTTCCTCTATTTCGGCGCGGCCCCGTATCTGGCCGACGTCGGTCTGCGACTGCGCCCGGAAGCCGTGGCCATTCTGGGTTTCGGGCTGAACTACGCGGCCTACGAGTCGGAGATCTATCGCAGCGCCATTCTCTCGGTGCCGCGGCGGCAATGGGAGGCGGCCCAGGCGCTCGGCATGCCGGACGTGCTCTGTTTTCGCCGCATCATCTTGCCGCAGGCGATCCGCACGGCGTTGGGGCCGATGACGAACGATTTCGTGGCCCTCTTCAAGGACACCAGCCTGGTCAGCGTGATCGCCGTGCGCGAGCTGACCAAGGAGTATTTGATTCTGTCGCGCTCCAGCCTCAAATTCGTCGAGCTGGGCGTATTGACCGCCGTCCTCTACCTGGCCATGTCGGTGCCGCTGGGGTATCTCTCGCGCTACCTCGAACGTCGCTGGTCGGGGGGCGAGCGGCGAGGTTAGCACCAGCATCACCCGCCCCGACTGCTCGTCAGCGCCCCGCGAAGCGTCACTCCGCTCCCGCCTGCGCGCGGGCCTCGCGCACGATGAGCCCCTCGACTTCCGGCGCCCAGACGGTGGGCAAGCCGTAGTAGACCATCGCGCCGCCTCCCTCGTAGCCGCCCTCCGCCAGCACTCGCCGCGAAGGGATGTAGGCCATCACGTCGTTCGCGTAACCGGCCACCCAGGTACGCTTGCCAGCGAGCTCGGCCTTGAGCCGCAGTGCATAATCGACCACGACTTCGCCGCCGAGCGCCAGCCAACGCACGTCGCGGCCGAGCCACCAGCACTGTATGGGATAGGGATACGTTGGGCTGAGTGGTTGGCCGGCATCGACGCGCGCGAGCAACAGCCGGCCGCGTTGGGCTTCGTATTTGTTCGTCGACTCGGATTGCTGTAGCAAGGATTCGCGCGTCGGCAACGGACCGAACGGCAACTCGATCTCGCGGTAAGTTGCCGCCAGGTTTCCTTCGACGGGCGCCGTCACGCCGGCCAGCACGCGATCGACGGACTGCGCGAGGTGGTTCCCGTATTGCTCGGCCAGTTCGACCCGGCGTCGCGGCACGGGATTCTGGTCAGCGCCGCAGCCGGCCCAGAACAGGGCGGTCATCCCCGGGTGCGATTCTTCCAGCGCCCGTTGTGCATATCCCGGATAGTCGCCCGACCACTGATAGAAGTCGAGCACCGTGGCATGGCAGGCATAGCCGAAGGCGACCGCCACCAGTTCCCTCTTTGCGTCGCGCACGGCCAGCACGGGCACGTCGTAGTCGACCGGCCCCACCAGTCCGCCCGCCTGGCGGCGCTGGGGAACGTCGGCCTCTTTGTTATTGCGACGATTGACGGCGAACGTCGCTTGCCCGCTCCCCCAAGCGAGCGCGCACGGCGCCAAATGATCGATGGCCTCACCCACGAGCTTGACCACCGTCTGTTCCAATTGCTCCGCATACTCGTCGACCCATTGCAACTGCTGCTGGTCGAGGAAGTACATCGCGCTCAGGTTGCGACCCACGACCGGACCGCAATGCGTGTGGGAAACAGCCAGCATGACTTGGGCGCGGTCGAGACCATATTTTTCCCGCAAAGCTCCGCAGATGCGGACGGACGAATCGCGCGCGATGCCGACCAGATCGAGCGTGACGAGCACCACCCGCTTGCCGCGCGCGTCTTCGAGCACGAGCACCTTGGCCCACAGATCGAGGCTCGTACCTTCGGCGGGCCGATCGCGGGCGCCGTAGCCCGACATCCACATCGACCGCTCTGGCGTGATCTTGGTTCGTGCCGTTCCGGCCCGCCAACCATCCGCGGCGGCGGTGTGCACGGCGACGAGGAGCGCGAAAGTGGCGATGCAGAACCGGACGGCACCGGCCGCGTTTGGCTGCATGTCAACGCTTTCTGTTCAAGGGACGCTCAACAGATAGGCGATCAAATCGGCCATTTCCTGCTTGGTGAGCTGCTTCTCCAAGCCGTCTGGCATGAGCGACTGACCCGTGCTACGAAGTTCTTCGATGTTCACGCGCAGGACCGTGTCGCCGGCCCCTTCCGCGCGGCGCAACGTGACACTGGTGGCCGTCTCGGCGCCGATCATACCCGTCAGCGACCGGCCGTCATCGGTGACGAGCACGTAGTTCACGAACTGCGGGTTCACTTCGCGGCTCGGATCGAGCAGGTTCACCAGGATGGCATCGGCCCCGCGGCTTTTGACCGTGGCCAGATTCGGACCGGTCTCTTGCCCCACTCCTTCCACCCGGTGACAGGCGGCGCACACCTTTTTGAAGGCCGCTTTGCCGCGCGGGGCGTCGCCGGGCAGTGTCAGAACGTCGCGATACGCTTCGACCACGTCCTGTCGGCGGCCGATCGCCAGCGACGCAAACAACTTCTCGGCCCGGCTGCGGATCGCCGCGTCACCCTGGGAGGAAAGCAGCTTGAGCCGCGCCGCATCGAGGTCACTCGCCCCGATTTCGCTCTGCTCCACTGCGTCGAAGAGGGCCGCGATCCAGATCGGCCGCGAGAAGAGCAGATCGGATGCTGCGCTGCGCACCGCCGGACCGAGACCCGGCCAGGCGGTCAGCACGATGCTCGCCACGGCCGCGTCGTCGAACCGGCCCAGCGTGCGCAGTGCCGCGCGCTGCACGTCCTGCGGCTGCCGCTCGTTGACGAGACCGCGCAAGCATTCTTCGACGTCAGCGAAGGGAGCCAGCCCCAATGTGTCGATGGCGGCGACGCGGCGGTTGACCGGCTCGCTGTCGCTGGCCGCGGTCGTGCGGGCGGAGGCGATCAGGCCCTCGACCAGGTGCCGGGCCGCCGCTGCTCGGTCGCCCGCCAAGGCCGATTCCAAATTGGCGCCGCGCTGGGCCAATCCCGCGGCGAGGCCCCGCACGAGAACGGCTGCCGTAACCGCATCGCTCCGGGCGAGCCGCTCGATCGTGCTCAGCGTCGAGTCCGAATCGGCCGGCTGATTCGCCAGGCCGATCTGCCGGGCGAGCGATGCGAGCAAAATATTCCCCGCGTCGCTCTGGCGGAACTCGGCACTGTCTGCGAGCCGATCGAGCACCTGCGCCGCGCCGGCGGCCAGAGAACTCTGTATGGCCAGCCTCATCCAAGGGTCGCCCGCATCCCGCCGCGCGAGAGCGATCAGAGCCGGCAACCGCTCGGGCCCGCGCATCTCGCCGAGCGAAAAGGCGACCTGATATCGCACCGACAAGTCGTCGTCGGCGACCATCGCCAGCAGCTTCTTGCCCAGCTCGGCGGAACCGTCCAAAAACGGCTCCGACAATGTGACGGCATGCCGGCGGACGCCCGGATGTTCATCGGCCAACCCGTGAAGTAAGTCTTTTTCCGCGAGTGCCCCCAGTCCCGACAAGGCATAGAGGGCGTGCAGGCGGGCGAACGCCTCAGGCGATTCCGTGAGCAACCGCTTCAACAGCGGCACGGCCGCCGCGTCTCGCCGCTCGAAAAGCAACCGTGCCGCCGTGTCGCGATGCCAACTATTGGCGTGGCCGAGCAGGGCCACCAACTCGGGCGTCGTGGCCCGCCGCAACGCGGGCGCCGGACGGCCTTTCCAACCATCGGGCGCGATGCGGTAGATGCGTCCGCGATCACGGCCGCTCGTCAGGTCGAGGTGCCGCTTGATCATCGGGGGCAGGCTGGCCGGATGCTCGATCACCTCGCGGTACACATCGAGGATATAGAGCGTGCCATCGGGTACGTTCAAGAACTGGGCCGGACGGAACCAGATATCGCGTGAGCTGACGAACTCCGAATTCTCGTCGACGCGGCGGCCGACGAATTCGAGCGGCTCCTTGTCGTCGGGCTCGAGCCGTTTGCGATGCACCAGATTGCTCCCTACGTCGCCGACGATGGCCCACTCTTGCGAGGTCGGCCAGGCGTCTCCCTTGTAGATCGTCACACCGGTGGCACCCGTGAAGTAACCCGCCGCGCGGCCGCCTCCTTCAATGATCCCGGGAGCCGCGCCCGACACACGCAGGCGCGTGCGCACGATCCGCCACGGCTCGACCGGACTGGTACGGAACACCTCGGCTTGCGGCCCGTCGGCCGCGATACTCCGCCGCGGCCCCGGTGCGGTGAGATACGGATTGCGTGCGATGTATCGATCCTCGTACATCACCTGTTGCAGATGGTCGCTGTTGGAGCAGACGAACTTTCGCCCCCAGGCGTCGAAGCTCATGCCGTGCTGGGCGCCGCCGCTGGTCGCCGAAAGCTCGAGCGTGCGCGGGTCGAACGCGAAATCGCGACCGTTCAGGTTCTTAGGTTCCGATTTCGATCGGATATCGGTCTCTTGGTCGTCAACACGTTGAACGTTGCCGCCGCCGGTGCTGGTCGCACCGTGGATGCGGTTGTCGAGCCCCCAGCAAAAGGAATTCAGCAACCCTTGCACGTTCGTTTTGCTGAAACCGGTGAACACGGTCCGCCGCACATCGGCCCGGCCGTCGCCGTCGGTGTCCTTGCAATAGAGGATGTCGGGAGCGTCGCCGATGAAGACGCCGCCGTCGTAGCAGGCGATGGCCGTCGGCCACGAAAGGTGCTCGACGAACGGCATGCTCTTGTCGAACCGGCCGTCGCCGTCGGTGTCGGTGAGCAACCGCACGCGGCTGAGCAGTTCGTCGGCCTGTTCGGAGTAGCCACGCATCTCGACCACGTACAGCCGACCGTCTTCATCGAAGGCGGCGGCCACCGGGTCGTTGACGAGCGGTTCGGCGGCCACCATTTCGAGCCGATAGCCGGGCTGCACCGTGAACGTGCCGCCGGTGTCCGCCGGCTCGACGGGCGGGATGCGCGGCAGTTCGGCGCCGAAATCGGCGTCCGCGGTCGGCTGTGCCGAGGCATGGGGCGAGCCGGCATGAATCAGACAGCCGACCAGGCAACAAAAGTAAATCCACGGCGAGACGCGCAGGATGCCGTCGCGCGTCTCACGGCCCGAAGAAGCTGGCGCACATCGAATGCTCATTCACGTCGGTCCTCGGTGGTGCTGCGGGGGGAGGCGGGCGTGCGCTGGCTCTGATGATAACGTAACCGCAACTGTCTTTGCATCTGGTCGGCCGGCAGGTTGAGCAATTGGGCCCGTTGCGCCGGATCGAGCTGGGTTTCGAAGAATCTCTTTAATTCTTCGTCGGTGACCTCCGGCAGCGAAATCTGCACGCCGCGCGCAGCGGGTGAGAACAACTGCCCGAGCCAGGTCTGCAACAGTCGGCGGCGTTCTTCGAGCGTCTCGGCCTTGTCGAGTTGCTGCTGCCCACGCGGCGAGAGCCGTGCATGCAACGCGGCGCCGCGCTCGCCTCCCAGCAACGCTGCCAGGCCCGCCAAAGAGGGCCGCCCGCCCGGATTGCCCGGTGCCCGGCGCAATTCATTGAGCGTGTACCCCAGGATTTCACGCCGCACGGGCTCAGGCTGCCCCGCCAATCGTTGCTCGATCTGCCGGCGCCGCGCCGCGGGAAACCGCGCCAGCAGTTGCGCCTCGATCCAGTCGACGAAGACCTGCGCGTCGGTGGCGCTCAGTCGCCGCGCTTCATCTTCGCGCAGACGGCGGATGCGCGCCAAACGTTGCTCCCCTTCGAGCGCCATCAACTCGGCGCGTTCCACGCCCTGACGTTGCTCGAGCCAGCGCTCGAAGCGGGCGAGCACCGCCGTCAGTTGGGCCGATTGTTTGTCGGCGCGGACGTCCGCCGATAGTTTTCGCAGACGGTCTTGCTCTTCGACCGGCAGGTGCACGAACCGCTCGTATTCACGGTGCAGCCCCTGCTTCTCGTCGGCGGTCAGGGACTGCAAACGGGCGTCATCGTCGAGGGAGTTGCTCGGCGCCGCATCGCCCGGCGAATCTTCGACAAACAAGCCGGCCTGCCACAGTTGCCGCGCGAAGTCGAGCGATGGGGTCTGGCGATATGCCTCCAGGTTCTCGACGATCGACAGGTCGCGCAGTAGCCGATCGTTGGCATCGGGCCAGAGGCGGGCGCCGCAGAACCCGACCGCGGCGGCCGCCGCCAGCGCGATCGTCACGAACGTCCAGCGGCTGTGATGGCCGGCGCGGGCCGATTGCATTTCCTCGGCGAGCGCCATAGCCGCCATTTCTACGGTCGAGCGTGTGAAGGACGGATCGACCTCGGCCCGCGGCAGACGGTCGAGCAGATCCCAGGTGCGATCGAACTCGCGCATTTCGCGTTCGACGCGCGGATCGCGGGCCAGCCGTTCTTCGACCTGCCGGGCCGACGCGCCATCCAACTCGCCGTCGAGATAGGCGACGAGCCTCTCACGCCATTCAGGCGATTCGGGTTCCAGCGGTTCGTTCATGGCAACTCGTCGGCCTCCCGCGCGAGGGGGCGTTCGCCGCGCTCCAGGTAGGGCGCCAGCGCCTCACGCAGGTTTTCTCGCGCCCTCGACAAGAGCGACTTGATGGCTTGGGGGGTCAGGTCCATCGTGGCGGCGATGTCGGCATAGCTCATCTGTTCGAACTTGTTGAGTAGCACGGCCAACCGCTGCCGCTCGCTGAGCGAGTCGAGCGCGGCCTGCACCACGGCGCACAGCTCGGCCTTGTCGAGTTGCCTGGCGGGCATCAGGCCGCTCGCGGCGAGCGCTAATTCATCGATGGTCATACCGTTGCTGCCCCCCGGGTGCCGCGGCGCGACCTGCACTTCGCGCCGCATTGAGCGCGACCGCAGGGCGTTCGAAGCCACATTATTGGCGATGGTGAACAGCCAGGTCGAGAATTTAGATGCCGGCTGATATCGCTCGCGGGCCCGATAGACCCGCAAGAAGACTTCCTGTGCCAGGTCCTCGGCCTGCCCACGCTTGCCGACCAGGTGCTCCAACACGGTCACCAGGCGATTCTGATAACGGAGCATCAGTTCCTCGAAGGCGGCGGCGTTCCCTTCGCGGACCGCCAGCATGAGCCGGACATCGGGGTCGGCCAGGGGGTTGATGCAGGCCGACGAATCGGCGGCCGCGGCGCCTTCCACCATCGTTGTCGACGATCTTCGAGAGTCTTTCGCGCGACCGCGCCCCAAGGCCGCGTCCATCCTCTCCAGCCTAAGCGATGGGCGCCCAGGCATCCAGCGCCGTCACGGCTCGACGGCCTCCTCGACCGGCGAGAGGAACAGCCAGTAGCCGCGCGTCGCGCCGTGGTTCACCGCATTTGCGCGCTCGCATTTCCAAACTTCCTGCCCGTCGAGCTCGACGTGGGCTTCCGCGTGGCTGGAACGCACGAGCGCATAGTGCCAGCGGGCCTCTTTGAGCGAGGGGCCGATCGCCTCGATCAATAACACCGTCTCCGGGTTGGTGCCGTGCGCAATGACGAACGCGGCGCCGTCCTGGATGTTCGCCGTCGGATCGCTGTAACGGAGCACCGGCCGCACGAGCACGCGCAGTTCGAAACGGGAATTGTCGGGATCCCAGAATTCGTGAGCCGCGAACCGGCGAGAAAGATCCTTGATCTGCCGCAGCCGCGAGGTCGGCCTTTCGTCGGGAGTTGGCGCGTCGGGTATCGCGCGCGGTTCGACCGGTGTCGGTGGCGGCTGCCAGAGCCCCACTTCGGGAATGATGAGCTTGACGCGCTGCGCGGTCGTCAGCGTCGCCGATTGCACCCAGGTCGCCGCTTCGGGGGAGCCGCGGAACAACTCCAAGAAAGCCACCGGTCGCCCCGTTTTGCCCCAGGCCCAAAACGTCCCGTCGCTGTTGATGCGCGCCGGATCGGCGTACGACAGCAAGGGCCGTTCGACCGGATCGATCCGCTGGCCGTCGGCGTTGCGCAATTCCAATCGCTGCATGTGCTCGAGTGCCGCCCGCAAGGCCGACTTGTCCTGGGCGGGCGGTTGCTCGGTATCGTCTTGGGCTCGCACGGGCAGCCCGGACAGGATGGCGCAGGCCGCCAGCACCGGCGCGAACGGACCGAACCGATCGACTCTCATCACCTTCTCCTCTCGTACTCTTTAGCGTCAGGCCAGGCCCAAGCCGCGCCGCCAACACCATTCGAGCGTGAGCAACCCGAGCAGCAGGCCGAGCACCCAGGCGTTGCTCCAGAGCGGCACGCGGCGGACGATCGGCGGGCCGACGTCGGCCGGCACCTCATTGAGCAATTGCGCCAGATCGTCGGCCGAGCGCAGCACCCGGCCCCCCGAACCGGTCGCCAACCGGGCCAGCAGTTCGTGGTTGGGGAAGGGGTTCTGCTGCTCGAACGGATCGTGCAATACCTGGATGTCGAGCGAGGTGCTGTCGATCTGCGTCAGGTCTTCGTAGGCCGTCAGCTCCACACGCAACGACTGACTCGAGGTGCCACTGGAGAGCACGTCGGCCAACGGCAACTGGATGGCGTGGTTCATGGCGTTCGCGCCGCCCAAGGGGAGATCGAATTCCTCGCCCCACACGATGAACGGTTCTTCCTCGCCGCTGGTGCGCGGCATACCGCTCGGCCAGCGCAAGGGCGATGTATCGGGTTCGATCTCTCCGGGCCCGACATGCGGTTCGACCATCGCGGCGACGCGATAGTTCTTGGTTGGCGCCGCGCTTTCGTCGTAGGTCGCCGCGGCGATGGCAATCGTTTCGCCGGGCCGGTAGAAACGTTTGTCGGCCGAGGCCACCAGCCGACGCCGGCCGATGGCCGAATTCTCCGTCAGCCAATAGACCAGGTTGCGGCAGAACTTGGCATAGTAGCGATTGTCTCCCTGCCCCCAACGCTGCACCAGATCGTCGGCGAAGGGGGACGTGATCGGAAAGGCCAGTGCGGCGGTGCGACCGCGGCCGTAACGGCCCACGACGATGGCCGGCACGGCGCCGGCCGATTGGGCCGGTTCCACAGCAACCGCCCGCGGAGCCTCGGAAACCAACCCCCGCAACACGCCCGACAGTCCATTCGGCGTCTCGCGGCGAGCCACTGGCGCGGCCGAGACGGTCGCCGTGGCCAACACCGTGGCCAGATTGGCCCGGGCTCCTGACCAGCGATTGAGGCCGCTCACGGCCGGGATCGTGGCCACGACCTGGCGGTTCTGCTTGGCGTCGGCCAACAGGGTCCAGACCGGGTGCGGCGTGGCCGGCAAGTCTACTTCCAGCCGCATGCTCTCGCCCGGCGACCAGTCGAGCGCGCCGGAAGCGAGTTCGACGGGGAGCATCGGGCCGATGCGGCTCTCGCTCCAGCCGCCCGAGGCAAAGCTATTCTCGCCGCCGATCATGCACAGGCCGCCGCCTCGCTGCCCGATCCAGGGCTCGATCCAGTCCATCTGCTGATCGGTGAACGACTCGGCGGCAACGTTGCTGAGCACGATGGCGTCGTAGGCCGCGAGTTCGGCCACCGTGGAGGGGAAGCCATGGGCATTGTTGAGATCGCCTTGCTCGGAGATGCGCATCAGCCCGCCCAGGCCGTTCGGCCTGACGAGCACCACACACTCGATGTCTTCGTCTTCGGTCAGCGCCTGCTTGAAATCGGTGAACGGACCGCGGAGCTGCACGCGCTGGTTGACGAACGTCTGAGTCAGCGGCTGCGGGCTGCCTTCGACATACAACACGCGAATCTTGGTGCGGTCGATCGCCATTTCGGTATCGACCTGGTTGTTGCGGTCGGAGATCTCGTTGGCCAGCGGCGGGATGACGACGCGCAGCTTCCGCGTCGAAAGATCGGTGCGGAAGGAGAGGCTCACCGATTGAAAACCGGATTGCAACGTGATCGGCAGGCTGGCCAGTTGCCGGTCGGCTCGTCCGCGGTCGCCGAGTTCCAAGAGTTGCACCTCGCTCCGCTTGCCGTCGAAGCCGAAGCTACGCAAGAACACCTGCACTTCGACTTCGGTGAACTTGCGGGCTCGCTGCGGGGCGACGACCGCCGCCACCGCCACGTCGCCACCCTTGCTGACGTCGCCCACGGGCACGACGTGGATGGGCGTCTTCAAGCGGGCGAACTCGGCGGCCAATTGATCGACGCCGACCTCGTCGTGCGATCGGCCGTCGGAAAAGACCACGATGCCCAGCGGGGGCACGCGCCCGAAGCGGCTCGAGATCTGTCGCAGGGCCGACAAGAGACGAGTATCGCCATCGGTGGGAGACGGTGGCGCGGGCTGGTCTGAGTCCTCCGCCGGGTCTGCTCCCTGAGCATTCAGTTCCGGCAGGTTCTGGATCGCGGCCAGCCGCTGACCGAAGCGAAACGGTTTGGGTACCGCCGGCGACGACTCGGCCAGCCGGCGCGCGGCGGCGATCATCTCCAACGATTCGTCCCAGCGGCGCAGCGGGCTTCCCATTTGCATGCTGGCCGACGTATCGAGCAGGTAAAAGATCTCCGGCCGCTCCACCGGACCCCGCAGTTCGTCGACGCGGACTGGATTGAGGAGCACGACCGCGACGACCAGCAAGATCGCTCCGCGCAACGTCCACAAGCTCCAGCGCTGCGACACGGCATTGGCCGGGCCGAGCAGCTTTCGCAGCAAGAGCACGACCAAGGGCGCTCCGACTGCCACGCCTACCAAGGCACTGGCTGACAACGGCAGGTCGAATTCGGTGAACGATGCGGCGAAGACCATGTAATCGGGCCCCAATCCACGGATCAGCACGCGACGAACGGCTCAGGCTGACGTCGTTCGCACAGCCATTGTTAGCACGCCCTGCGCCGGCGAGTGTGAGCAATGGCGACGCTCGCATCCTCTCCGGCGGTCGGCTGTGAGCGGCCAAAGCCGCACCGCATGCGCAGCCGGTCGACCGGTTTTGGCGATTTTAGACAATATGTCTGAAATGTCAAGCGACGCAGGACGTAGCCGCATTGGGCTGCCCGCCAAAGGCGATGACGAGGGCGATCTTAGAGACGCGCGGGAGCCGCCTTGTGTTTTCGCGCCGGGCCAGTCAGTTCGCACCAACCGCCCGTCACCGTGGCGTGACGGATGGCCTGGTCTTCCGACGCCTTCGGCGTGAGTGAGCAACAGTACGAGAGATAGGGTGCCGACACAACGATCGTTGCGACGAGCCACATGCGGGCCTCGTCGAGGATTTCGCCCATGCAAACCGTCCGTTACTCGTGTTACGCCCGCCTGATACGAAGCGCACGAGCAACACCGCCGCACGCACGCGCCCTCCGGCGCGATTCTTCGCCCCCCGGCCCACTAGCCTCGTGGAGAGGTTATTGTCCTACGGGGCTGCTTAGTCTTAGAGCGACCGATAAAACCAGATCGCCCTCCGAAAAAATCGGCGTTTCACGGCCGATTTTTCGCCTACGGCGCTCCGACTTCCGAGTGTTGTCAGCCGCTCTTACCAGACTGACATAACGACTGCCAGTAGACAATGCCTGCCGCGCGCTCCTAACCAACTTGTCATCTGGCAAGAGTTTGCGCCGACCGTGGCGGTCATCTGGCTGGCTTGCCGCTCTGGGGGCGAGGAATCGCCCCTTTCCGTCCGCGAGGTGCCGCTTTAGCGCGGCGGCACTTCGCTCGCCTACGGCGTCGGCACGTCCGCTTCCTTCTTCGCCGGAATCGAGCGGGCGAAAGCGGTGGTGTAGATGCCCGTGGCGAGCTTACCGGCCGGCTCTTGGTGCGGCTCGGCGTGCCAAACCTCGCGATCTTCGTGCTTCAGCCAGACCTCGCGGTTGGTGAAGAGTACGGGTGCATAATGCCAAGCCGGCTCGCGACCGTCGCGGCGGCACTCGAGCAGCAAGATGAGTTCCGGGTCGGTTCCCTTGGTCCAAACGTAGCAAAAGAGCGCGCCGTCCAGCACGTCCCCGTCTTCCTTGCCAAAACGGATCAGGGGCTGCGGCAGCAGACGCAACTCCCAGCGGCCGTCGGCTTCCATCTGCGCCGTAAAACTTCGCGCGATCTTGCGCATCTGCACCAATCGGCCGCTCGCACTGCCCGCCGGCGGCGGTACGTCGGCCAGCAGCTCACGTTCGAGCTTCGTGGCGGGCTCCCAACGGCGGCCGTCCTGTACGTCTGCCCCCGCGATCGGCTTGTCGGACAGCAGGTGGAACTCGTGGTACACGTACCGCAACGAATCGAAGGGCCCCGATAGGATGCAACCGATCACGGCGGGCGTCTCGCCATCCGACCAGACAAAGACATCGCCCGACCAATCGTCGTCGTTCGTCCAACGCATAATCGGCTTCTTCGCCAGCTTGAGCGGCGTGCCGTCTGCCCGCGAGAAGTGGCACTTCTCGGCATCCTCGCGGTAGGCCTCTCGCAGATAATCGGCCGTGCGCGGCGGCGCCGGTTCGGCGGCGCGCGTAATAGCAGCGAAGGTCAGTAGGCAAACGACGATTGCTACGCGCCGCAGGATTTTGCATCCCACTTTCAAGCAGGACATTCCAATATCCGACATCAGTTTGCCGGCCCCGATTTCTCCGACCGCTCGGTGGCCAGTACCCGGTAGTACCGGTCTACGAGTTCCTGGTACTGAGGCGGGATCGGCTCATCGCCGCCCGCGCTCAAATCGCCCAGCATCAATTCCTGCATCCGTGCCCGCAGCGACGCCGACAGCCGCGTGATCAGGGTGCGATACCGGGAAGGCGCCACATAGTATCCGCCGGGTGTCCGTTCCCACGTCCATGAACCGCGGCGCGTGGGCGACCAGCCGTTTTTCCGCATTTCTTCAATAAAGTCCTTGCGCAAGTCATCATCAACGCCCACCTCATCGATGCGTTCCAATAGGGTGTCGGCATCGACGTGCCAACCGGTGACGAGCGGATCGGTGTCGAGTTCGTCCAGCCGGTCATCCAGGCCGGCAAGATCTTTTTCGAGATTGGCCAACTGGTCGACTTGGGGGGCGACGATCGCACGGCGTAGCGCGCCCAATTGCTCGGCGGCCGCCTCCATCCGCTCGGCGCCGTCGCCGACCGCCGTCTTGGCATCCGCGAGTTTCCCATCGCGCACTTGATCGGGCAGCGCGGCCAACCGCTCCGCCAACGCTTTCAGGGCCAGTTTCTGCACGAGTTCTTCGACCTTCTTGGCCGAGGCCTGGTCCTCTGGGTCGTCTGCTTTCGCCGCCGCGGCGAGCACGTCGGACAGCGTTTTCGCCTTGTCGGCAATGCGCTCGGCCGCGCTGCCGAGACCGCCGCTGCCGGAGCCCGACGGATCGGCCGATTGATCTCGGCCGGTGCCTGGCGCCGGTGGCCGGTCGGGTTGTGGTTCGCCGTCGCCACCGGCTTCTCCCGCGTTGGCGAGTCGGTCGCGGAAATCCTGTTGCTGTTGGGCCAGGTCGGCGGCCATCTGTTGGGCGGCCGCGATACGGTCGGCCTGCTCCTTGGCCAGCAGCGCCGCCACCTGCTCGACCAACTCGCGGAACGTTTTCTGGGCATCGCCGGCCGGCCGTTTGGCGTCGTCGGGCTTGCCCTGGCCGAGCGCTTCGGCCGCTTCTTCCGCCGCCTTCGCCGCCGCCGCCATCCGCTCCTTGGCCAGGTCGGTGGCGTTCTTCAGCTTCGCCAGGGCCTTCTCGAGTTCGCGCGCTTCGATAGCGATATCGAGTTGGCGGTCTTCCAGCTCTTGTTTGGCGTGCTCACCGGCCATGCGCTCGTTGCCGGCATCTTCGTCTCGCCCAGGCTTGTCTGCCGGATTCTCCCCGGAGCCCGCGCCATCGGGTTTCGATTCATCCGGCTTCGCTTCGTTCGGCTTTCCGGTCTTGTCCTCGGGCGATGGGGAATCGCCGGGCGCCGTCGGATCGGCGCTTGCGGCCTGCCGCTGTGAACTAGGATCGTCGGATGAGCCCGTGTTTTCTGGCGAGTCGGCCGCCTCGCTGCCGCCCAGCGAAGCGTAGACCAACTCTTCCTGGTCGGCCAATTCCTCCAGCCGCTCGACGATCTGCCGCGCTTCTTCTTCGTCGGTCTTCGGCCGGCGCAGTTTTTGGCGTTGCAGCCGATCGAACGCTCGCAGTTCGGCCAACTGGGCGCGATTGGGATTCTTCAAGATGGCGACGCGGATGCGGTCGCGACCTTCGATCAGGTCCTTCAGCGCGTCGCGCATCTGCAAGGTGGCCGTGTCGTATTTGCCGGCTGAGAGCGAGTCCGTGGCCGACAACATGGCCGCCTCGGCCTGATAGAGCAATTCGGTTTCGTCGACGCCGCGGGCTTCGAGGCCTTCGGCCAGTTCGCGCGTGGACTTCGCCAACTCGGCCTCGAACTTCGTGAGTGCATCGACCGCCGCCAGGTCGGCCTGCCCGGTATGTTCGAACGTCCGCGAGAGGCGGATGCCCCGGTTCAACGCATACCGTTGGCGCGCGATCAACTCCTCAAGCGTCTTTAGCTGGGGACCCTGATTCATGCCCGCGGCCGCATCGGGATCGAGGAGTCGATATTGCCGCTTGAAAGGACGGATATCGATGAAGCGCAAGTCGGTCTCGCTGCGTTGGGGCGCATTGGGGCGAATATCTTCGGCGAAGGCGTAATACATGACGCTGTCTTGTTGCGTCAGGGCGAAGTGCTCGAGCGGGAGCACCTTTTCGAGCGTCGTGCGCGTCTGCGGCGAGAGCGTGCCCGTCTCCTGCAACTCCTGCGCGGCCGCCGCGAAATCTTCGGCCAGCAGCGGATACTCTTCCTCGTTGTTGACCTCGAACATGATTCCGGCCCGCGACAACCCAAAATCGTCGCTGGCGCGGACCTTCATCAGTATCTCGGCCAACGTGTGGACTTCGAGTGCCTCGGCCGGGCTTTCGAACCAGACCTGCGGTGCCTCGTCTTGACGGGCACGCAGCCGGTGCTTGTTGTCGGCCAACTCCATACCATCGGACGACGACGCCACGACGGAGAACGTCTTGTCGCTGGTGACTTCGAACTCCGTGGAGAGCTCCTTGCCATCGATGGCGAGCGTCAGGCGTTCTGCCGGCAACGCTTCGCCGCGCCGCCGGTTCATCTCTTCCATTTCCAGATAGGCGCTCGCCGGTTGTTGATCGAGCTCGACCGAGAGCTTGACGTGCGACCCGACGAGTGCGGTGAGATCGCCGTCCTCGACGACCGATTCGCTCAGGCCCGTATAGGCCGGCGGTTGAATGACGGCCCGCATCTTGGCGATCTTCAGCGGATAGCGCACCCGCACGTGATAGATGTCGCTGGCGGCCGAACCGGCAGCGACGCGATAGGCGAACGGATGTCGCAGACGGGCAAGCGGCACATGGAAGGCCAGACGCCGCAAGCCGGCATCCTCGCCCGACGATGCGGGTAGGATCTCTTCCCGCCATTCGCTCGCTTCCTCGTCCAGCCGGCGGGTGGCGAAAGAAACCGTGTCGCCGATGCGGCCTTCGACCACCACCTCGACATCCAGCGATTCGCCTTCCTTGACCGCCGTGTCGCCGGGCGTGACCGTCAACCGCGTGTAGGGTTCGTCCCCGAGCAGCGCCCGTTGCGCGGCGATCCGCCATTGCCAATCGAAGGCCGAAGCGCCGGCCAGCACCAGGCCCACTCCGGCTGCAAGCAGCGAGGCCAGGGCCAGTGATTTCCAGGGCACGACCGCGTCGAGCGGCAGTGGCTGCGCGCGGCGGACGGTATCGTCCTCCAACGCGGTCACGAGCGAGCCGGCCGCGCCGGACGCTTCGATCTGTCCCTCCGACAATTCACCGAATTGCACCGTCGTGCGAATACGCTGCCCCAGTTGCGGGAAGACTCGCTCGATGGCGCTGGCCGTGGCGTTGCGTTGCCAACGGCGCAGAGCACGGGCGGCCAAGTAGACCGCCACGCCGAGCGCGCCGACAACAATCCCTAGCGCGGCCAGGGCTCGGTAGGTAAGGCTCAACTCGCAGGCGTAGTCGACCGCGGCCAACGCGGCGATGCCGGCCAGCACGGTCAACAGAGCCCAGCACGATGCCTGCCAGAATTGCACGCGCCGCGCCTGCCGCCAGATTTGGTCGAATCGACGAATGAAGCCGGACGTTCTTACGGTCGACATGACGGGCTCCGGACGTGTTAGGGATGATTCATGACGTTGGATTTGCCAGGGCACGGCCCTGTGCAATGAATAGAAATTCTCTCACGCCGCCGTTCGATTGGCGACCAGGCCCTCGAGTAGCAGAGCGGCGAGCACGATCAGGGCCACCCAGTGCCACACTTCGCTTTCGATCATTTCGTTGCCCAGGCCGGCTTGCACGGCTGCCGCAGGCCGCGGTGCCTGGGTCGCATTGGCCTCCTTGAGGCCGAAGCGGTTCAAAAACTCTTCCGTCGGGCAACGCTCGGTTTCGCTTTCGCGCGGGCTGCTATTCACCACCAGTGAAAAGCCATCGCCCGCGATGATGCCGGGAGCTGCGTCGACGGCGGCCTGGCCTTCGAGCACCACGCCGCGCACACGACCGCCGGCCGTCAGGCCCGTCTCATATCCGAGCAGTTGGTAGACGAGGGGCAAATAGAGCCGGCTGCGCGGCCAATCGCTCCACTCGCGGTCGCCGCTCGAGGTGAACCAGACGGTCGTGCCCTTGCCGAGTTTCCGCTCGACGAGCGCGGGTCGGCCGTCGCGGAACGAGGCCAACACCTGGGCGTCCGCGGCGGGAGTTAGTTTGACGCAGGCCGAGAACGATAAACGGCGCAGGTCGCCCAACTGCGGGTCGCTGAAGGCGGCGAAGATCGGGTGCTTCACGTCCCACGTCTGTAACCGCAATGGCAGATCGGTCGTGGCTTCGATTCCGGTCAGGTCGCCGGGCGCCAGCCCCGCCTGTTTCAGGGCCGCCGTCCGTTCGGGCGTGACGTTCTCGCCGCAAAACACCACCAGCCCACCGCCGCCCTGTACAAATTGCGCCAATCGCTTCGCGTCGCGGGCTTCGAGGCCGCCGACATCGGCCAGCACGATGCAATCGAACCGGTCGAACTTGGCGGGCAGGTCGTCGGCAGAGGTTTGTGTCGGCTCGAAGGCCGTGGTCGGATCGAGCTCGCCGGGAGGCGCCAGCCTCAACGAAGCCTCCAGGAAATACGTGGCGGCCAGCCGGGGCGATGCAGCCGACCGCCCGTCCACGAGCAAGACCTGGTATGGTTTGGCGGCGAGCACTTCGACGTGACGATCGTTGTCGAGTGGCAGGTCGTCTTCGACCTCGACCAGCGCCTTCCCCTGCCAGGCGCCTTCGGCCAGCGGCGGCAGATCGAATCGCACCGACTCCGACGCGCCCGGGTCGATCTTCACCCGCTCGCGCAACTCGAGTTTTCGTTCCCCGGCGGCCAGCCGCAGCACCACCGACAGTTCTTCGGTACCGAACGGTCCGCCGTTGTGGACCGTGGCCTGTACCGAAGCCGGCTCGCCGGGACGCACCCAGACACGATCGGCGCGGGCCTCGGTGACCGCGACGTTGTTCACGGCCGAGCGCCCCAGGTCGTGCAACGTCGTCACCACGTCGTCTTGCAGCGAGTCGACCTCGCTCCAGGCCAGCCCGCTGCGTTGCAGATCGGTGAAGATGTGTAGCTTTCGCGCTCCGGAGGGCGCCTTGGCCAGAACGTCGCGAGCCCAATCCATGGCTGCGCCGTAATCGGTGCCACCGAAGCAAGACGGCGGAGCCGCGAGAGCTGCCAGAAGCTCGGCGGTGGAGGCAGGCTCGGCGGTTTCCGGACGAGGGGCCGGGGCGGCGTTCGGTGCGGGCGCACCACTGCGACGGTCGAACGCCGCGTTCGGTTCTCCTTGCGAGCCGAGCGGATGGACCGTGTGGTCGAAGAAGGCGATCTCGAAGCGGGCGTTGTCCGCCGCCCGCCCGACGAGCTCGCGCGTTTCGGTCACGGCTCGATCGACGAGGCGCACACCGTCTTGCTTGAGTTCCATCGTGGCCGAGCGGTCGATGAGGACGGCGATCGTCTCTTTGCCGCCTGCGGCATGAAACGCCCGCCAATACGGCCGCGCAAACAGCACGGCCAGCAATGCGACACAGGCGACGCGCAGGGCCAACAACAGCCAACGCATGACGCGCCGCCGGCTCGAGCTACGCTCAAGCACGACGCGCAGGAACCGCAACGTTCCCAGGTCGGCCCGCCGCGTCTTCTGGCGGAATACCAAGTGGATCACGATCGGGATCGCGATCGCCGCCAAAGCACTCAGGAATCCGAGCTGGATGAACGACATGGAATTCTGGATGAATCGGTAAACGAATAAACTAGCCGGCCTTCGAGCGGCGGACGAGGTAATCGAGCAGGGCCTGGTCGAGCGGTTCGTCCGTGACGAGTTCCACGCGGTCGATGGCCCGGTTGCGGCACTCCAATTCGAGTTGCTCCCGCCACTCGTTCACCGCGTGCAGGTAATCGTCGCGCACACTCTCTGCCTGCGTCATCAGCACCTCTCCCGTCTCCAGGTCGTGGAAGCGGTAGTGCCCCTCGAGCGGCAGGTACCGTTCCCAGGGATCCCAGAGGTGGAACACGATCACTTCGTGGTTGCGGAAGCGGAGCCGCTCGATGGCCTTCATCAGCGCGTCGAGATCGTCGAACAGATCACTCAGGATGACCACGATACCCCGGTGGTTGCATAGTTCAGCCGCCTGTTGAAACGCGCGGCCGCTCTCGGCGGTGGGGCGAGCGGGGGTGCCTTCGATGACCCGCAGTATCTCCTGCAATTGATGCGTGCGGGCCTTGGGCGGCAGGTGGGCCACCACTTCGTCGGCCAGCAACACCAACCCCACGGCGTCGTGCTGTTTGAGCGCCAGATGGGCCAGCGCGGCGGCGAGCGCGGCGCCGTATTCGAGCTTGCTGATTCCCTTATTGCGGCAGTCCATCGACCCGCTGATGTCGAGCAGCAGGTAGAGGTTCATGTTCGTTTCGGCGTCGAACTGCTTGACGTACAGGCGGCCCTGCCGCGCGAACAGCTTCCAGTTGACGTGCCGCAGATCGTCTCCCTGCGCATACTCGCGGTGCGAGGCGAACTCGACGCTGAAACCGACGAACGGGCTGCGGTGCAGTCCGTGCATAAACCCTTCGACGATCCCCTTCGAGCGCAGCTCCAGGTTGTCGAGCCGCGAGAAGAAGGCCGGATCGACCAATTCTCGGCCGTCAGGTCGTCGCGAGTCAGGTTCTCGTGCGGTCGTGGGCATGGCTTCAGTTTGTCTTGGCGGGCGCTGCGGATGGCTTGGAATCGACGCCGAGACCCTCGTCGTCCAATTCTTCGCGCGGCGCGTAAAAGACGGTCCAAGTCGGAAACTCGTGAGCCGGAGGCAGGCAGAACTCGGCTTCCCACACCACGGTCTCGCGATACTTGAGCGTTACACCGCAAGTGGTCATACGGCCGACGGAATAATGCCAGATTAACTTGCCGTCGGCGGTGCGGGGTTCCAGCAGGATCAACACATCGGGATTCGTGCCGCTGGTAGTGAGTCCGAAGACGGCGCCCTGGAAGTCTTTCGTCCCAGGATCGGCATACTCGAAAATCGGCGCCGGAAGCAGGCGCATTTCTTCAGTCGTGTTCGGTCCGATGTCGGTCAGAATGCGCGCCGAGAAGTCGCGCACCAACTTGCGCGCCTCAAGCTTCCGCATCGTGCTTGTCGCCGGTACCTTCGGAGCGTCGGAAAGGGGTTGAAAAACGACACCCGGCGAAGAGGAGCGGAATTCGCGACTATCGTCCCATTGAACCGTCAGCAGATCCTCGGCAACCGAAGTAAAGAGGGTGGCCCATTGGGGGCGTCCTCGCGCCATCGCTTCAATCTTCTGGAAACCGACAGGCCGGCCACGATCGGTCCAGACCCACATGGTGGCATCGAGGAAGCGCCGCGGCTGGTCGTCGTACCGGAAGACAGGCGAATCGACGAGATCTGGCAGACGATCGCTGTTTTGATAGCGTACCACCGTCGCCTCGGCCAGTTGCCTCATTTGGCCAAGGAGTTGTCCTCGGCGCCGCTCGCGTTGTTCGTCCGAAGTTTCCGCGGGCCGCGCTGCGTCCACGGTCGATGCGGCCATTCCCGCAGCAAAAATGCCGAGCGCGAAAACCTTTCCGATCGTCGTACTATGAAATCCGACGGCCGAAGCGCGCCGGTCCTCGCTCACGAAACGTGCTTGTGCTCGCCCCGCGTTCATGCCTTCTCCTCGACCGGCACGGCCTTCAACAGCCGCTCGACCAGCCCATCGGCATCGAGATTATCGGCCCGGGCGTGGAAGTTGAGCACGAGCCGGTGCCGTAGCACGGGTGCGGCCATGGCTTGAATATCCGCGAAGTCGACATGGTACTTGCCCGACAGGATGGCTCGCCCCTTGGCGCCCAGCACCAAGAATTGCGAGGCGCGAGGGCTAGCGCCGTACGCCAGGTATTTATGGATGGCGGCCAGTCCCGGCGAGCCCGCCGAGGCGCCAGGAGCACCGTCGGGCCGCGTGGCCGCCACCAGCCGGGCCGTGTAACGTACCACGCCGTCGGCAATGGGCACGCCCCGCACCAGCTCTTGTAGCCGCAGCACCTCCTCGGCCGCCAACACCTTGTCGGCTTGCATCGCCAGAGTGCTCGTCGTCCCCTTGATGATCTGCACCTCTTCGTCGACCGTCGGGTACTTGACCTTGAGGTTGAACATGAAGCGGTCCAACTGTGCCTCGGGGAGCGGATAGGTCCCCTCCATCTCGATCGGATTCTGTGTGGCCACCACGAAGAACGGCGGCTTGAGCCGATAGGTCTCGCGGCCGACCGAAACCTCACCTTCTTGCATGGCTTGGAGCAGGGCCGCCTGCGTCTTAGGCGGCGTGCGGTTGATTTCGTCGGCCAGCAGAAAGTTCGTGAACACCGGACCGGGCACGAACGAGACCCGATGCTTGCCCGTCGCCTGGTCTTCTTCCATCACGTCGGTGCCCGTGATATCCGCGGGCATCAGGTCGGGCGTGAACTGCACGCGGCGGAACTCCATGTCGAGCGTCCGCGCCAGGGTGCGGGCCATGAGCGTCTTGCCCAAACCCGGTACGCCGTGCAGCAGCACGTGCCCGCGGCAGAGCAGGCCGATCAACAGCGAGTCGATGATCTCGTGTTGGCCGATCACGACCTTGCCCATCTCTTGCTTCACGCGATCGCGCGCTTCGCGCAGGCGGGCGATGACGGCCAGATCGTCGGCGCCGTTTTCCGACGGGGTGGCGGGTAGCTTGACCGTGCTCATAAATGCTCCGCGTTCGCTCATGGGTGCTCCGGATTCGTCGTCGTTCTCACGCGTGGTAGGTATAGGTTGATTCGACGCAAGATAGGGAGAGAGGGGAGAAGGAGCGGGGGGAATTGGTCGTCGTCTCCCTCCGCCGTTCTCCCCCCTCAGGAGCGTCTTGCAGCGCGCGCGTCATCGGGCCTTCTCCGCTTCCTTGGGATCGACCAGGCCGTCGGCGTCGCGATCGAGCCGGTGAAACACTTCGCGCGGACCCAGAAACTCGTTCCAAGTCAGGTCGCCGTCGTTGTTGCGATCCATTCGTTGAAACCAGATCGGGCCGGTCTGCCGCCGTTGCTGGAAGGCCGGCGTCTGGGCGGTGAGCTGTTCGCTGGGACCGAAGAGCTGGTAGCTGCCGCGCACGAATTCGATGTGAAAATGACGGACCGGCTCCTTCTCGCCGATGCCGGGGCGGCGGTCGCGATCGAGCTGGGCGAGAGCCGACGGCGCATGGCGCAGTTCGCGCACCGAGACGCGCCCGTCGGCGTTGGCATCGAGCGCCATGAAGAACCCATAGCCCGTGTCGTACACGTTCACGCGGCAGGTCGTGGCCGCGGGTTCGCTGCGCGCGGCCACGTATTGCTTCATCTCGTCGGCAAACACCTTGTCGTCGCCGTCGGCATCCATCAGCTCGAACAGCCCGCGCTCGAAGCGGATGCGCTCGGCCGTTTCGTCCCGCTCGAGGTAACCGTTGGCGTCCACGTCGAGCAGATTGAATTGCCGCATGGCGTTTTCGACCGCCGAGGCGATCGGATCGAGATTGCGATGCGAGAAGGTGACCACGGCGGCGGAAAATGCCACCTTGGCATAGTCGGCCCGCTCCGACCCATCGAGCCGTTGGCCGGTGGTCGCCAGCACGCCGATCGTGCCGCCCCCCGCCTCGCTCGGCTTCAGGTCGGCCGACAGATCGATATCGGGCACCGCCCCGCCGATGGCCGCCAACTCCTGCGCGTTCAGCTTCTGGTTCTTGTCCTGATCGAGAGCGGCCACCCGGTCGGCAGACCAATTCAGTTCGGCCGCGCTCAGCGCGAGATCACGATTACGATCGTACTTGGCCAACAACCGCCGTGCGAGCAGCGGCTCGCGGGCGTCACGCACGATGTCTGCCACCGTGGCCGTCGGGGGCGGCGTCCGCATCGCGAGGCCGACGAGCATCTGGTTCGGATCGGGCTGGGTCGCGGGAAAGAACTCTTCGAAACTGACGCATTCGTCACCGTCGTCGTCCTTCAACAAGACGAGATCGGACGAGGCGTCGAGTTCTTTCTGGTCGAGCAGGCCGTTGGTGTCCGTGTCGAGCAGCTTGAACACCTCCAGGTCGTTCTTCGACGAACTGAGGTCCTGTCGGTAAGCAACCGGTTCGCCGCCCAATCGTTCGACGGTGCGATCGACGTCGCGCGATGAAAGAATGGCCGGCCCTCCCAGACCTTGCAAGAATTTCTCTGCGCCCGGACGGCTCTTCACCCGCAAGATGGGCGACTTACCGGCTTCTTCCCGCGACAGCTTGCCGTCGTGGTTCGCGTCGAGTGAGGCGATCAGCCGGTCCACATATTGCCGCCGTGCTTCGGCCAACGAGACGCTCGCCAGCGAAACGTGTACCCGCAGGTGCAGTGGCCCACCGTCGAGCAACAGCAGCACGTCGCGACGGTCTCCCGCATCGGCAGGATCTGCCACGGCTGCGGGCCGGCCGCGCGCAGCGTCCACGTTCGCCTTGGCCACCGCCGTGGGAGGGCCGTCGGCCGCGAGGACGCCGAGTGCGAGGATCAAGGAAGGTGAGATCACGTATCTGCCGGCGGCACCCCTAACCTACAAGCTCCTTGAGCGGCATCCCGCCACGGTCGACGAGCGGAATGGGCCGCCCCTCAGGCGAAATGTTCTCTTTCGTATAGTCGACGCCGAGCGCCGTGCAGATCGTGGCGTACAGGTCGGCGACCGTTGCGGGACGATCGGCCACTTCCATGCCGTCGGGGCTGGTCTTGCCGAGTACCTGGCCGCCACGAATGCCGGCCCCGCCGAGGACCACACTCCACGCGATCGGAAAATGGTCGCGGCCGCCGTTGGGGTTGATCTTGGGCGTGCGGCCGAATTCTCCCATCCACACCACCAACGTCGATTCGAGCAATCCCCGCTCGCGCAGATCGGTGAGAAGCGTGGACCAAGCCGGATCGAGAACCTGCGAGAGGGCTTTGACCTGGGTGAAATTGTCGGCGTGCGTGTCCCACCCGGCCACGTTACCCGGCGCGCCGGCCAGCGCCACTTCGACGAACGCTACCCCGCGCTCCACCAGCCGGCGTGCGAGCAAGCATCCCTGGCCGAAACGGTTGCGCCCGTAGGCATCGCGCAGCTCGGTCGGTTCCTCGTCGAGCTGAAACGCCTTGCGCCCTTGTGACTCGACCATGCGGATCGCCTTGGCGTAGCTCGCGCGGTGCGCCTTGACGGCATCGGCCTTGTCAGACTTGTCGAATTCGCGCTCCATGAACCGCAGGATGTCGAACTGTTGCTGGAGCGTCTGGTCCCCCCGATCGCCCGGCGGAGCCAAGTCCTCGAGCGCCAGATTGGCCCGTGTGTTGGGGTCGTCGCTCGCGCCCGAGACGGTGAGCGGCGCGTAGTTCGGCCCCAGGAAGCCGGCGTCGACCATGCGAAACGGTGACAGGCTGATGAAATTGGGGAGATCGCTCTCGTCGTTCCCCAATTCCTTGGCCATGAGCGAACCGAGCGAAGGATAGCGCACGCCGGCCTGCCGCGCCGGATAACCGGTCATCATGAGCTGCGTGGCCAGGCCGTGCTCGCCCTCCTTCGTCGACAGGCTGCGGATCACGGCCAGATCCTTCATCTGCCGAGCGACACCGGGGAGATGCTGGCTGATCTTCACGCCTTGCGCCGCGGTGGCGATCTCTTCGAACGGGCCGCCGTTGGCGTGGCCGCGCTTCAAATCGAACGTGTCGGTCTGACTCGGACCACCGCTCATCCAGAGCAGGATGCACGACTTGCCCTGCTTAGCCGCCTGCTGGCCGGCTGCGGCGGCCAGACGGGGCAGCCAACTGCTGAATGAGACGCCCAGTGTGCCGGCCAATCCCCAGCGGAGCCACTCGCGACGCGAAAACGGCGCCGAAAAGGCTCCTCGATCGGCATAGCCGTCGGGATGGCAGAGCGGAACGCATAGGCGTGAGGTTGGCTTGGTCATCGTCTTACTCCTTTGCCTGGTGGGAGGCGCGTGTCACCGACTAAGGACAAACTCGGGGCTGTTGATGAGTCCCCATAGAATCTGTGCGTAGGCCTGCTTCTGTGCCGCTTCGCCCGACTGTTGCCGGACGTGATTCAACAGGTAGGTCATTTCGTCTTCCGTCGGCCGCCGCGTGAGCGCGGCCAGATAGAGCGTGGCGATTTTTTCTTCGGTCGATAGGAACGGCGCTTCGACCACGGCCCGCAGCGTGCGGCTCGACTCCAGGTTGGTCGCATCGGCGGTCAGCTTGCCGTTCATCAGCATCAACGCCTGCGGAATGCCGCCCTTGTAATCGACGGGCGTCTCGGGGGCCGACTCGTTCAGGCGGGCCACGAACTGCGCCCGTTCGCCGTTGAAACGCGGGCCGTTGTCGGCCTTGGCGATGGGCAGTCCGAGCGCTTGTTCCAGCGAATCGAACACCTGCTCGGGCAACAACGTTTTCAGCGGACGATGAGTAAACTGCTCCTCGTCGGCCGACTCCGGACGGCAGGCCTGCTGATAGGTGCGGCTCTGGCAGATGCCCATCGTCAGCCAGCGCAGATCGTAGCCCGACTGGACGAACAGTTTCGCCAGGTCGTCGAGCACGCGACGTTCGCCCATCGGCACGCGATCGAGGTCGTCGACCGAACCGGCCAGGCCTCGCCCGCACAGATATTGCCACACGCGGTTGACCGCCGTCGCGGCAAAATTCGGATTCTCGGGCGAGGTCATCCAGTCGGCGAGCAGTTCGCGCTGCGACTTGCCGGCGGGGATTTCTTTGAGCGGGCTGTCCGACCAGAGAAGCTTGGCCGTGTAGGTCAGCCCCAGGTTGCTGTCGGCCACGATCGTCGGCGCGGGGCGAGCCTCGGCCGGTGTCGCGCCCTCGGCGGTGAGCAAGGCCGCCACGCCCCAGAAGTCACCCCGCTTCCATTCGGTGAAGGGATGGTCGTGGCACTGGGCGCAGTTCAGCCGCACGCCCAAGAAGACCCGCACGTAGGCGCTGGCCAGGTTCTCGGGAACCGGGCCCACCGCCTGCTGGAAGATAGCGGCGGCCGCGTCGGGATCGGCGTTGCTCTGATTCGTCGGCACGATGCCGAGCGCCGGCTGCGGCGGCGAAACGAGCACCAATTTGCGGGCTACCTGGTCGTACGGAGTATTGGCGACGAACTGCTGAGCCAGCCACGGCTCGAGCTGCACAGCCATGCCGGCACCCGGCGCGCTGGCCGGCACCATCATCCGCCGCCAGACGCGCGACAGGTTGTCTGCCGTGTGCTGCGCGAAGCGATCGGGACGCTCGTTGGCATTCACGAGCCGCTCGACATGATTCTGCCGCTTGAGCGTGCTCTGGTCGGCCACGAAGTCGCGCACCTGGGCGACCGTCGGAATCCGCCCCAGCAGGTCGAGCGACAACCGACGCAGAAAGGTCGCATCGTCGACGAGAGACGCCGGCCGCTCACCCGACGCCGCGTACTCTTGCGCGAAGCGAGCGTCGATCCACTCGGCCAGTTCCTGCGAAGAGATCTTTTTCACCGGTCCGCGCGGCTGCTCCGCCGGTACGCTGGGTCGGACGCCCCCCGGAGCGGCCGGCGTGTCCGCTTGGGCCACACACACCGCACCCAGCCCTAGAACGATCGCGACTGCGAACAATTGGGAACGGGCCATCGAGCTCACCTTCGAGCGTACGGGCGGCGAGCGGATCGGCTCAATCGCCCACGGGCAAATGCACTCTACTTCTTGTCATCGCTGGCCGCATGTTAAGACATTTTGTCTGTAGTGTCAAGAGGCGGCTCTCAAAACTTTTTCTTACTCCGCCTTGGGCTTTTCCCGGATCTCGGCGACGAGCCAGGTGTAAGGCTCACGCGGAGTCGACGCATCACCGGGGCCGACCGTCCAGATTTCGCGGTCGCGATAACGTACGGCCAACTTGTAGTCCGAAAACCGCCCCAGGCAGTATTGCCATTTGTATTCTCCGTCGACGCGGCGGGCCTCGATCAGAATGAGTACTTCGGGATCGGTTCCCTGGGTGAGCGTGAAGAGGGCGCCGTCGAGCACCTCTTCGGTCTCGTCCAATGCGTAGCGGTAGAGAGGATTGGACAACAACCGCAACTCCCAACGCCCTCCGTCGGGACCGATGCTATTGCCGGTGAACCCGCCAGCCAGCGTCTTGATCTGCCGCAGCCGCTGCGCCGCCCCGGTGGCCGGTTCCGGTGCGTCGGGCAGCGCAGCGCGTTCGACCCCTTTGGCCGGCGACCAGACGGTGCGGTCACGCCACACCGCCTCGAGCGGGCCGTCGGTGAAGGAGTGGAACTCGTGTTGCACCACGCGCATACCGTCTGATTGCGGCCAGGCGAAAATCGTTCCGACCACGGCGACGCGGCCCCGATCGAGCCACACGTAGACCGCCCCATCGTCACCGCCGCGCACGGGCTGCGTCCAACGAAAAACGGGCGGCAGATGCAACGTATAGGGATGGTCCGACTTGCCCGGCGACGCAATCCGATAGTCGGCGGCCATTTCCTTGAAGATCGGTTGCCAACCCGAGTTCTTGATGCCCGGCGAGTCGTCCGCCTTCTGCGCCACCTGGCCGGACTCTTCGCCGCTTGCGACGGGCAGCCACGCGAGCAAGCCGAGCAGGACGGGTAATAAGGACCAATGGTTGATGTGCATAATCTTGCCTTTCGAAGGGGTGATCGGCGCCGACGCTGGGTGCCTGTCAAACACTGCGGCGCTTTGCGCCCGAAAATGACGAGGCCATTTGTAAATGGTGGCGGCTGCCTATTCTTCGATCTTCGTGGTCACGGTGTGGTAGGTCGCATACACGCTTTCCTGGTATTTCGTGGTCCCGATGTCGAGTGTGCTGATGTCGTCGGGCATCGGCTCCGCGTGCCAGACTTCGCGCCCCTGGTAGGCGACGCGCAGGTCGACGAAATGGTAACGCGCGAGCGCATAGCGCCACGCACGCCCGTCCAGGTCCGCCTCCAACATCAAAATGACTTCGGGGTCGGTGCCGAGAGAGAAGCTGAAGAGAGCGCCGTCGATCTTCTTGTCGTTCGATTCGTAGTGCAGCAGGGGCTGCGGCAGCAGCCGCAATTCGTCTTTCTTGCCATGAGCCTCTTCGATCTTGGCCGAAAACCAGCGGGCCACCGTTTTCATCTGCGACAAGCGCGCGCGGGGCGTGGCCGGCACCGCCGGATCGTCGGGAACGGGTTCGAAGGTCACGCCTGCTTTACGCGGCGCCCACACCCGACGCCCCTGGTAGACCGCCGTGATCGGCCCTGCGGCCAGCGAGTGATACTCGTGCTTGCGATAGATCGTGTTTTGCAGCCGATAGGTGAAGATCGACCCGATCACCTGCGGACGGCCGTCGAGCAACCACACGAACACCGCACCGTCTTCGCCCGTGCGCGCCGGGTTGCCCCAGTGCAAGAGGGGCTCCTCGGCCAGTGCAAATGCTCGCCCGGGATGCGCGTCGAGCCGCATCACATATTGCTTCGCGTCGGCCTTGAACTCGTCGATGGCGGTGGTCGATCCAGCCGCCGGCTTCGCTTTCTCCTCCTTCGCCGCGGCCCCGGCGGTCGGAGCCGCTGAAACCGTCTGGCCGGCCAAGATCGTCGCGACGGCAACACGTGCTAGCAGTAACATGGTCGGGCTCGCAGGGCGAAGTGAAGGGCTGTCGGGCCGGCGATCTTAATTTAGACACAGTGTCTTTATCTTTGCAAGCCCCGGTCCCATCTGAGAGCGGTGCGAAGGACCGTGTTAGCTGGAAAGAGATGCCGCCTAAGGAAGCGGCGCTGCCGCGCCTGCGGCGCCGGCCGGGCCGGGCGCGGCATCTGCCATCGGTTTGAAGAGCGTTTCCAGTTGGGTTTCCATGGCTTTACCGCCGCCGATAAACACGCGCAGCACACGCCCGTCGGCGCCGATGACCACCGTGTAGGGAATGGCCGTTGCGCCGTAGCGGGCGGCGACCGAGCCGTCGCGGTCGAGCGCCGTCGCGACGTCGAGCCCGAGGCGCTTGAGGGCCTCTCGCGCCTCGTCGGACGACTGCCGCAGGTTGACCGTAACAAGCTTGACTTCGCTCTGCGGGAGTCGGTCAACGGTGCGGACAAGTTTGGGGAGTCCGGCGACACACGGCGCGCACCACGAAGCCCAGAAGTCGAGCACCACGCCCCGGCCCCGCTGTTGCGACAGGCGGAACTTGCTGCCGTCCAGCAGATCGAGTTCGAAATCGGGTGCGAGCTGCCCCACCAACGGAGAGGCGGCGCCCGCGTCGGCCGGCTGGCCGTTCTCCTGGAAGGCCAGCGGATCGGGCGCCGGCGTCAGCAGCCAGTCGTGGTAGGCGAGTTGCGTCGAGGCCTGGAGCGCCCGTTCGCCGAGCAGCAACGTGTTCAGGCGGTCGAGCGGCAGATTGCAATCACCGAGTACCTCGTTTACGCCGGCGATCACGAATTCGTCGATCTCCCGGACGGCGAACGTCAGTCGCGTACCGTCGCTCGTGACCGCGTAGGCACGGTTGTTCGGCGGCACACGTTTCTCGACATCTTGTTCAGCAGTACCTTGTTCAGCGGTGGCTCGGTCGGCGGTGGCTCGGTCGGCAGCCTCGCCGGGAACCTGCGGGTGTAGCCAGATGATGGCCGCGATCCGTTCACGTGGGAATTGGCGCTCGGCCTCTCCGAGCGCGAACCGGAGGGTCTCGTCCGATAGTTCGAGTAAGCGGCCGCGCAGGCAGTCGCCATTGGCGGCGCACAGCACATGCGTCGGCGGGTCGTCGCGATTGAGTCGCGGTAACGTGAGCAGCCGCGAGATCTTCTCGCGGTCGAGCGCCACGTGATTCGGAGCCGCGCCTGCTTGCGGATTCTGAGGATGCTCTTGCACAGGCCGGCTCCAAGCCACCCTGCTCAGATTGATCGCCTTGACGCTGCCGTGCGCGATCCGCTTCTCGGCCGATGCCGTGCGGCAGGTGACGCCGCGGTCGTCGATGTGCGTCACGTGGCACCGGAAGGTGTCGCCGGTGGCCAGGTAAATCGTATCGTGTTCGCTCGCGGGGCCGTTCCCGTGCTCGACGGTCGCATTCGGGCCCGGCCTTTCGACACCCTGCGGCTGCGGTACCGGGCGGGTGAGGGCGCGGTTGAATATCGGTTCCTTGGCGTCGGTGCCTAAGTTCCCGGCGCCGCGCGTCGAGCCGAAACGGGCCAGCGATTGGGCCGTGATGGTGGCCGAGACGTCGTCGCGCAGTGGGCTCGCGACGCCCGAGCCCGAGGGGAGCCAGCTCACGGCGTTCTGTCCCGGTTCGGCCCGACCCGGTGACAACCGGCCGTGCAGCCGGCAACCATCACAACGCAGCAGCAGCGGGCGGCTGGGAAGATCGGCCGGGGCTTCGTAAGAAAAGACCAGGTTGGCCAGGGCGACCACCGGCACACTCGGGCTGGCCAGCGGCGCCGAGTTGATCGCCCGGCTATCGATCGCCAGCCGTTCGCCGTCGATGCCGGCGAACCAACCGCTCAAGCGCGTGCCGTCGACACACGATACACGCAGGGGCGTGGTCTCCGCTTCCGCCGCGGGATTACCGAAGAAGACTCGCGACACCTGCTCGTCGCTGCACGAGACCGGGCCCTGTTCGGTCGTGATCATAAACTCTCGTCGGTCCGCGTCGTAACCGGCGATCGCGCCACGCACGACCGCGCCGTCGACGCGGTGCAATTCGGGTTGCGTTGCCGCCGGAGAGAGCGGACCACTTCCACTACAGATGCGTAGCCGCTCCAAGCACAAACCGCCCCGCTTGTGCTCGAGCAGCACACCGGGCAAGACGCGCGGAGCATCGACCTTCACCTGCACGGTCGCCAGCGACACGCCGGCGGGCGAGAAGACCTCGGCGCGCTGCTCCGATTGGTCGAGCACCACGCGCAGATGAACATGGTCGCGGTCGGAGCCGGCCGACAGCGTCATGACCCGCGCCACGTCAATGTCGTGTTCGGTTTCGTACACCGCGATCACGTCCTGATCGACCACTTCCAGCCGAAAACCGCCCGGCCGAGCTCCCGGAGCGTCGCCCACGCCGAGCGACAGGCGAAACACGGGAGGGAAGAGGGACGAGACGTCGAATTCGATGAACGCCCGAGGTGGCAGTTCGATCTTGCGATAGATCGATGCTCCATCCTTATCGGTCGAAAGCTGATTCTCTTGATCTTGCCAGCTCGCCTGGCCGGGCGACACCTGCCATTCCACGAGGCCGTTGGGGCCGAGATAGACCAGCCCGTCCGACTTGCAGCGCTCAAGGCAGCGGACGCCCGTGCATCTGACGCGCACTTCGCCGGCCAACGACGATCGAAACAGCACGTGATCGTTGCCGATCGACAGGATCTCACCGTACAACACGTCGCCGTTCGTCAACTCCAGCCGGTAGTCGTGCTCGCGCCAGCCGGGGGCCGCCTCGGAGACCGGAAAACGCACACGCGTCACCGCGCACAGGTCGAACGCGAACGGACGGATGAAATCGGCCGACTGCCAGCCAAACTTGTCGGCTTGATCGACTTCCACCGGCGTGCCGGCCAGCCAATCGTCCCCCTGCAAAGACAGGATGGGAACGTCCGAAGGGGGAGCCGGTTCTTCGGCGGCGGCCGGCATCACCCTCGCGCGGCCGCTAGTACCCAGATCGTTGATGACGCCGATCGACGGCTGCCCCACCCGTTGCCTTTGCGCGGTAGCAACCGTCGGTGAGGCCACCAGCACGACCAACGCGGCAAGTGCCGCAACCTGGCGTGAAGACGGCGCGCTCGGCCGAAACACGCTCGAGCTGCTTGAAGAAACCGACGAAACTGGACCGAGCTCCGAAAAAATTGGGGTTTCACCGCCGATTTTTCGTCCACGGCGCTCCGACTTCCGGGTTTTGTCAGCCGTTCTCGGGTTAACGTTCATAAATCGGCAAAAAGCGGTAGTTGACGGCGAGTACCAGGAGCGACATCGAGGTGCCATAAGCGGGGCCGAAGGGGGATGTGAAGCTGCCGTCGGGCTGCTGGCCCGCAACCAGCCGTCGGATCTGGCCATTATTCCAACGTTCCCACGCGTCGAGATCGCCCTGGTAGAGGGCTTGGGCCTGATAATAGAAGGTGTATTCGTCGTTGTGGTTCCGGCCCTGCCCCCGCTCGTGCCTGAGGAAATCGAGGGTGGCCTTGTATTCCGTGAGATCTTTGCGGCGGGCGACGGCAAAGACGAGCGTGGCGATCGACGACCGGGCCGCCGAGTCGCCCGGCGCACCACCGATGCCCGAATATCCGACGCTGCCGTCGGCCCCGGTCGACTGCCGGTAATAGGCCAGCGCCCGCTCGATCGCCTGGTCGGGCACCTCGATGCCCGCGTTGCGCGCGGCGAGCAGCCCCACGAGCACTGCGCCGCTCACCGATGTGTCGGCGTCGCGCGCATTGGGGGAATACCTCCATCCGCCGAACGGATTCTGCTTCTGCGATGTCAGCGCGCACCGAACCGCCAGCTCGAGCGCTTGACCCACGGATCGCCCGGCCGCCGGCCGGGCTGCGGCGGCGGCGGTACGGCCCGCATCCCAGAGATGATCGTCGTCGACCGTCCCGTATGCCTCAGCGAGCGCCAACATGGCGAAGCCGTGGTGATACATATTGCCCGGTCCGATGCAGCCGTTCACCGCGTCTTGTGCCGAGATGATGCTGCGCAGCGCCGCGCGCACGTGCGAGGCATAGGGTCCGAAATTGGGATCTTCTCCCGAGGCCAGGAGCGTCATCAGGCAGAGTCCGCTGACGCCGGGACCGCTGTGCGCATCGGTCCCCCAGTCGCCACCCGGTCCCTGCGAGGTCGCCAAGTATTTCAAGCCGCGCTCGTAGATGGTGCGCACTTCGTGCGGCACGGCACTTCCTTGCCGCAATTCGGGCAGTTGGGCCCGCGCTGTGGCGGCCAGGGTGAGTAGCAAGAACCCGCTAAGAAGGCTACGTTTCGTCGGCATAGGCCGCGTGTTGCCGAAGCAGAACCTCGCTGCGCACACATACCGATTTTGCATCGTCTATCTACCCCTGAGCGATTGCCGAAAGACTCGTTCGTCGCATGGCATAACCTCTAAAACATGCCGCCGCCGGCCGCTGGAACGGGAGCTTGTGGTCGCGTATCGACTTGCCGAATCTCTTCGATCAGTAGTGCCTGCCGGCTGCCGATCGCCGGCCATTGCTCCTCATACAAATAGGGGTGCCACCACTCGTCGGGCAATGTGGCGATGCGCCGCACCGACTCGATGCGCCAGTCGCCCTCTGCGGCGTCGCCACCTTCTACCAAGCGGTTGTTCAGAGCCGTCGAAAGATCGACGCACTGTTGCGAAGTCAGCGCGGCAGCGCGCTCGAAGCCGACGACGACCGCATCGACCAGGGACCGTCGCTGCAATTCGCGACGCTCGCGCTCGGCGATCATTAACCGTCGCTTCTGGTCGTCGCATAGTCGTCCCTGGAGGGTCTTTTGAAGACTCGAAGTCGCAGTGCCAAAAATATCCCGCCCCGTTCGCCCGATGCCTCCGGTCGCATTCACCTTCTGCACGACAATCTTTTCACCTTCGGCCAGGTTCTGCGGCAGCGCGGCGCGTTGTTCCATCAGTTGGCCGATATCGAGTTTGCCCGCCAGCAACAACTTTTCACGTTGCGCGTCGGTAAGGCCGCAGGCGGCGTGGACATCGTCGATGCGAAGTTGCAAATGCTCCATTAAGAGCCGCCGCAGGTCTTCTATTGCCGGGCCGCGGCGCACGATCCGCCTTTCCACCCGTGCCATCTGCTGAATCGGCGCGGCTTGGTTCGCGCCCTGGACCGCGACCGGCACCATCACCGCCTTCTGGACAAAAACCACCTCGTGGTGTCCATCCATCATCTGCCTGTAAGCGCCCGATTGACGCGCGGTCAGAGCGGCGTCCAAGATCGCGGTGGGGACCTCACGGAGATACGCTTCATCGCCCGTGAGCCAAAAGAGTTGTTCTGTCGGATCGACCGCCGGATGCGCTCCATCGTTGAGCGGCAAGGGATCGTCTATCAGCTTCTCGCCCAGGTCCCTTCGCTGATCGTCGGACAGCAACAGCACTTCGTCGACCAAGGCGACCTGGATCTGTGCACGTGCGCGCTTACGGAAGGCCTCTAGTCGCCGTTGCTCGACATCGTATTTGCGCCAAGCATCGGGCCAGGTACCTTGTACGATCTTGGCGAGCTCCCGGCGAACGGTCCTGCTGGGTGCGGCCGCGCCATCCTGACCGAAATCGTTGGGCACGGCCGCGAGCTTTCCCCCGGCGACCACCACATTAAAGCCATTGGCCACCGGCACGGCCGCCCCTCGGATGGCAACAACTCTCCGTTTTAGGCCATTGTTGGCAACTTGCCGCCGAAGCTGTACCGCGAATTCTTCGCCCAGCGCGTCGATCGCGGCGCGACCGTCCTGTTCCAACGAAGCCACCTGTTGATGGTCGAGTTCGCAGACGTTTTGCAGAAACCGAAGTTCCAGGGGCAGGCACTCGCGCAACGGGTGCGTGTACTGCTTGCCCACGTCGGCCCATTGCTCGTCCGTCAAATTGGCGTCAACTCCGATTCGGATCGCGCCGACCACTTGTGCCCAACCTGCACCGGCCATCACCAGCCAGAGGAGACCCGCGAGGACCAGCCGATTCCTCAGCCGCGGCGCCACCTCGGCCAAGCCGCGGGTAGGACCGCGCGACGGCCACCGCATACGGACGGGCCATCGGCAGATCGTTGAAGTGCGAAGGATGGCGCTCGTCACTGCCGTCCCTTCTCGAGCCTGTTGAAATACTCGTCCAATCCCGCTCGGAATTCTTCGGGCAGCGTGCGATCGGCCACGCCGGAAGCTTGCGGTACGTCACGCTCGTCGGGCCGCGCCTTGTCGTTGGCACCGCTGCCCAGGAGGGCCAGCGCAGGTTGCTCGGGTTCGTCGTTTGCGCTTCCCCCGCCCGGCGTGCTTCCGCCACCGCCACCGCCCGACTTGGGATTGCACCGCTTGGCCTGCAACAACAACTCGATTATCTCCGATTCGGCAGCGATGGCGGGTGGCCCCGTGTCGGGCTGCTGGAGAATGGCCACGACTTCGCCCATGATACGGCTCACCGTGGTCAGCAGCCGCGTCTCATAGGCAAAATTGCTGGCCGCGTCGGGCAACTCACCGACGCGCTGCACCGTCGCATCGACGCGCTTGCGGAGCTCTTCCTGCGTCGTGGCCAGTTTCGCGGCGTCGGCCGCGTACTTTTCGGCGGCCAGCGCCGGTCGCGACTGCTCGGCCACACGCGTCTCTTCACGCAGGGCAATCTCGGCTTCCAGGATCTGCATCACTTCCAACACGACCGATGGCGGCAAACTGCCGGCTGATTTGCCGCCCGGTCACGTACCGCCCGACGCGGGATCGACCAGATCTTCGGCCCAGCGGTCGAGCGTGTCGGACCAGAACTCGCACTGGGCGATCGAGAGGCCCGTTTCGCGCGGCAGGTCGTCGCTGACCTGTCGCAGCCGGCCCACGACTTCGACTTTTTGCATCTCGTCGAGCACGTTCTTGAACACCGTCATCCGGCGGCGCTCGTAGTAGGCCTTCATGTCGTCGACGATGGTGCCGACGTTTTCTGCCAGTTTCGCCTGACTCTCGGAAAGTTTCGGCAACAGCTCGCGGGTCTCGCCCGAGGCGCGGTGCGCCGGCAGGCCGAAGTCGCCTGTGACCTGCTCGGTCAGGTCCTTGGCCATGTGCAGCTCTCTTCGGGACGCCGCCTTGAGCCGCTTGAGGAACGTGCTCCCTTCGAGATTGGCCAGCACGCGATTCAACTCGTCGGCCACCTTGGCGAACTCGGCGAGCAGGTCTTCCTGCTCTTTGACCGCTTCGTCGACTTTGTCGGAGACCGGGCACGAGCCGCCCCTCGACTTACCGCCGGCCAGAGTCGTCACGGGTAAGGAGAGTCGCGGCGAACCACCGCTCGGCGGCGGCGAGTCGTCCGGGTTTTCATCGTTTTTGTCCTTGGGCTGCTGCGAGCTTTCCACGTCGGCGATCGACGGTACCGGCGGCTTGGGAGGCTGGCCCTTCTGCGGGTCGCCGCCCGGCTTGCTCGACGCATTGCGAACCTGGCCGACTTGCGGCCGAGGCACCTGATCCCCCGGCGACGGTTCACCCGGTGTCTTCGCCTCTGACTTAGGCGCCGACGAAGCGTCGGCCAATAGGTTAGCAACCGAGGGCATGCGGGCCGCCGAGATGTCTTTGAGGATCTGGAGCATGGCGGCCCATTTCTCCAGGTGCCCGACGCCGAATTCGGGATTGCGGGCCGCCTCGGTCACCAGCGACTCGCCATCGGAGACGAGCCGCGACAACCGGCCGCCGTTGGCCCGCTCGGCCGACGCCTGGTGCTCGATACGCTTGCGTGTCTCGGGCCGGTCAAGCTCGTCGGCCGGCAGCTCGCGCAGCTCCTTGTTCGCCTCATAGAGCTGCAACTCGCGATCGCGCACTTCGAGCGAACGGTGGTGCCAACGGTCGAGTTGCTCGGCTAGCCAGGCGGCGTGTTCGTCGGCATTGAGCACGACGAGCAGATGCGGCGGAGAATAGACCCGCCCGCGGCCCGGCAGATAGTCTTCCACATAGACGCGCAGTTCGATCGCTTGCGGCTCGATGCCCAGCGATTTGGCGCAGAATACGCCGGCCGCTTCGAACAGCTCGCGATCGCAGCCGCCGGCCGCCAGCATGCGATCTCCTTCGGCGGGAGTCCGCCCCGGTCGATCTTCATCGGGTAGGCCACGCCATTCGATCCCGACTCGCTGCACGCCAAAATCGTCTTGCGCCATGACCACGAAACTTAGCTGCTCGCTTTCGAGCACCACCTTCTGCCGCGGCAAATTTTGGCAGGCGACGGTGGGCGGATCGTCCTCGCGCGCTTCGATCGACAACACGAACGGCGCCAACCCCGCCAAGCCGTCGCCATCCTGCCAGCCCAACTCGAGCTCCTGCGATTCGGCGATCTCCAGCGCAGGCACGGCCAAGGTCGCTCCCTGCGGCGATACACGCTTGCCATTTACGGTGCTTTTGACCAGCTCCCGGTTGGCCGTCGCCGTCACACCCACCGTGCTGCCGGTCACTACCGACAGGGCGCCGCCGCGAACGTCTTTCTTGGTTTCGCCGGGCCGACCCAGATAGGCGGGCAACGTCACCTGCGCCTCGACGAGTGTCAGCTCGGGGCGCAACGTCGGTTCGACGCGCACACGGTGCGCGGCGTCGCCCACGCGCAGCGTGAGCCAACCGGCCGCGATCTGCGGCGGCACCTCGAACTCGTAGCCGTTCTCGGCCAGAGCTGCCGTCATCGAATCCTGCTCGCCATAGCGGATGCTTGCTTCCGCGGGCCGCCAACGCGACGTTTCGGCGAGTTCGACGCGGAACACGAACGGCTCGCCGTGTGGCACGACCAACCGCTCGGGCAGCGGCTCGACGGCGGCGAACGTGTAGCGCGGCGTGGCGCGCCAGGGAGCGAGCAACCGCAGCCAGGCGTTGCCCGCGGCAGCGGGCGCCACCACGGCCAACACCAGCGCGGCCGTCGCCGGCACCGCCAAGGCCCAAGCCCATTGGCGATGCCGCGGTTTCGGTACAGCATTGCTAAAATCGTGGCGAGACGCCTGCTGCGCGACCTGCGTGATGGCCGCCTCGCACAAGGCACGAGAACGGACCTGTTCTGCCGCGTTGTCGACCAGTTCGATGATGCCCAGCAACTGATCGCCGACGTCGGGGTATTTGCGAGTCAACAAGCGGGCCAGTTGCGGGAGCTGTCGTCGCCGCCAGATCCAGCGATAGGCATAGAGCGGCACGATGCCTGCCACGAACAGCGCCGCCAGCAATACGGTCAGTCGGACGGCCGCCGGCGTATCGGCCAACCGGTCAAGTGTAAAGACAGCCAGCCAGGCGGCGAGCAAGCCGAACGCCGCCACGGCCAACGCCTCGGCCGTCTTGATCGACCAGACCCGGCGGCGAAAGGCGAGCAATTGCAGCCGCAGACTGTCGGGCAGTTGGGGACCGTTTTGCACGACGTGAGTGATAGACATATAGATATGGACGGATAGGGAGATGTGAAGTTACACAACTTCCAACACTTACCTCGCCACTCATCGACCCGTTACACCAGTCCCGCCACCTTTCGAAATATCCAAAACAGACTCATCAACCCGACGACCATCGAAGCCAGCACGGGACTGCTCCACAGTTGTAGACGACGTGATTCGACGGGCGGTTCCTCTTGCGCGGCGAGCGAGCGAATCGCGCCGTTGAGGTCGCCGGGCTGAACCATCTTGCCGCCGGTGACGCGAGCGATCTCTTCGAGCACTTCCGGGCGGGCTGGATGGCCGACGCGTTCCACGGCCGCGCCTTGGACGAAGAACGTACTGTCGAGCGCGGCGCCGGAGCGTTTGGCGCCGAGCGAAATCTGATGTTGGCCCGCTTCGACCGGCGTGAACTGGGCCGAAAAAAGGCCCCACTCGTCGCCTTCATGCGCGAAGCGCACCGAGTCGACCTTGCCGGAAGGCGACGTGATCTTGGCCGTCACATCGTCGTCTTCGACCGGCTCGCCGCTGGCCGTCATAACGTTGGCGTGCAACGTGAGCACGTTGCGCACGCCGGGCTGGTCTGGCTGAAAGTAGAGCCGCACGGTCTTACCCTTCGCCATGTTCCGCTGATACGCCATCCAGCGTACCACTTGTCCCCAAAAGCGGTAGTGGTATTTATCCTCGACACCTTTCCGCCACCGCCAGGCACCGTCGGTGCCCATGAACAACACCTTGCCGGTGCCGTAGGTGCGCGTGACCAGCAGCGGTATGCGTCCAAATTCGTTCGTGGCTGATTTGTGGACGCACAGCACTTCCGTCGCCGCCTTGGCCCGTGTGACGGCCGCATACCACTGAAAGCCGGGCAAGTCTTCCCAGATTGCCGAGTTTTCGTCTTGGGTGTCAGCCAGTTTCGTCAGCAGACTGCGACGTCCCGCCTCGGTCAGCTCGAAGTGGTCGGCCGTCTGCGAGCCCCATCCGTTCGGTTGCACCAGATCGAGCACCACCGGATACAAGTCGCTCAACTCGGTCTCGAGCAGCGTGACCTGCCTTCCCTGCCAGCCGGGCATGAATACCAACCCGCTGGCCTGCTGGCCCACCAGCCCCTTGAGGAGCCGGCACTGTTCGGCCGTGAGTTGGCCATCCGTCGTGCCCACGTCGCCCAAGAACACGACATCGTAGGCGGCCAACTCTTCCAACCGATCGGGAAACTGCGCGATATAGTCCTTGTTACCGCCACCGACCTTGCTCAGGCCCGGATGGAACAACAAGCACGACAACTCGATGCCCGGATCGCGCGACAAGGCGTTGCGGAGGTAGCGATATTCCCAGCGCGGATACGATTCGACGACGAGCACCCGCAACCGTTCATCGCGCACGGCGATCGGGGCCGACAGGGCGTTGTTGTCTTGCAAGACTTCATCGCGATGCGCGGGCACTTCCAGCGACAACCGATAGTCGCCCGCCAGAGCCGGCTTCCAGTTTATCCAGTCGTTTGTGCGCCCCATCGCCGCGATGCGGACCTCCTTGGTCAGTTTCTCGCCCGACGAGGTTTCGAGCTTGACGATGGCCACGTGGTCGCGTGGCAACCAGCTATCGATCGAAAAGGCGATGCGCACCGATTTACCGACCACGCCGAAAGTCGGCAAATCGAGGCCCACTAGTTCCACGTCGGGCAGGCGCGCCGGGCTCCCCATCGCCACGACCTGCACGGGAATATTCTTCAGGCGCAACCGGCCGGCGGCTTCGACCGGTGGGTGGCCTTCGTTCCAATCTCCGTCACTCACTAACACGATGCCGCGCAGAGTCGAGTGGTTCTCCAAGGCCGCGACGAGTGCGGCATTGAGATCGGTGCCGTGCCCGGCGCGCGGCTCGGCGAATGATTGCTCGACGATCTCCCACTTCTGCGCGGCCGAGGGCCTGGGCAGCGCGGCGATGATCGCCGCGGCCGATTCGGCGCGCGTGCGCGGCGGTGTGCCCGGCCGGCGTCGATCGAGATCGTCGCGCGTTTGCATGCTCTGCGAGGCATCGCGGAGCACGAGCACCACCGGCTTGCGATCGGGCCGGAACTGTTCGACCCACTCCGGCTGGTTCAACAGCGCGGCGATGATGATCACGATCGCCAGCCGCACCAACTCGAGCACGCCGATCGAACGGCGGTAGCCACTGCGCCGCCAGGCGACATAGCCCAGTGCGCTCGTGGCGATCACGACCAATACCGAGAGGACCAGCGACCAGCCCGTCGGAAACACCGTCAGAAAGCGGTGGTCGGTCATGGTTGCTGTTACCTGTCGCAAAAGCCCTTACATTCCTCTCCCTCAGGCTGCACTTTCTGGGAGAGGTTAGGTGAAGGCGGAACGAATCATCGCAATCCCACTCCCCACCGATTCCCTATATCGCTCCTACCGTCCGAATGCAAACCCGCGGCTCCGCTCCCGTGCATTCTCGGCCGCGGGGCGCGGCAGACAGAGAACGGCTTCGGCGAGCAGTACGATCAGCATCGCGATCAAGCACGGCCGCCACAGCTCTTCGACGAGCGAGCGATCGCGCGAGGCGACCTGATCGATGCGCGTGAAATCGAGACCTTCGAACAACTGGGAGACCTTCTCGTCCACGAGCATGCCGGCGGTGTCTTCTTCCTCCGGGCGGTTCACGGCCAGTAGCAAGTCGCCGTCCAGATAGGCCCCGGCCTGGAGCGCGTATTCGCTCGACAGGGCCGAGTCGCTACCGGCCAGTTTCTGCCACTTGGCCGCTCGTTCTTCACGGCCGTCGGCCGTGAAACCTGCGGCCACGAGCTGTCGTGCGTGACCCAATGCCGCGGAGCCGGCGGCGAGCGCACGTTGGATGGCCACATACAACACCACGCCCTCGTTCCCCAGATTCGAGTCTTGCGGCGCCGGCGTCGTAGCCCAGAAATAAACGCCGCCGTGGGCCATCTCGGCCCGCGCAACGATCGGATCGCCTCCCTTCAACGTGGCCAGCGGCGTCGCCTCGCCGACCAAGGAGCAGATGTTCTTGAGGTCGAGCTTGCCGACCGGCAGCGGCATGCCGCTTTGTGTGTCGGCCAGCAGACCCTCGTCTCCGCGCCAACGATCGATCACCGCGCCGTCCGGCACCGGCGACCACGACTTCCACCGCAAGCCGAAGGCCGGCTCGTCGCTGATCTGCCGCGGCGGAAAAAAGATCACTTCGCCGCCGCGATCAACAAGCTCTGTTAGTTGTCGCGCCACCTGCCCTTCCGGCAGCGGCGCCTGCCAGAGCACGAGCGCCGCCTTGGCCCACTCCACGTCACCCGACTGCTGTAGCGAAACGACATCGGCTGTGCGCGGCTCGTTGGGATCGGGGCCGATCGACGCCATGAGTTGCAGAGGCTCGGCCACTTCGCGTTCGTCCGACACCACTACCGTGTGTGGCGACTGCGAGGCGTCGAAGGTGAAATAGAACTCGTTGTCGGCCAGGTTCGCATCGGCGGGAATCGACACGCGGCCCCAGCCGCGTAGGTGCCGGCCATCGAGCCCGATGCGATGCTCGCGAACCTCGACCGAGGTTCCCACCAACTCCACATTCAACGTCGACCGCGCGCCGCCGATATCGAATTGCACGGGTACGCTCACCGGATCGCCCCCTCCCTGGCGCGATAACCGGAGCGAAACGACCAACTCGGCTGACTCGCCCTGCCGGCGTGCCCGCAAATCGCTGACGCGCACCGCCACATCGCCTCCCGGCGGCTCGGCGTAGGCCAGCAGGTGGAACCGCACTGGCTGGGGCAGACCGGCGAACGAGCTGCGCAGCTCGTTCCAGCGTGCGTCCTCAGAGGCCCAGTCATTGCTGTGCAGATCGGAGCAGATCCACACCTCGGTGCGGCCCGCCTGGTTGGCCACGATGTAGTTTCGCGCTGCGGCGAGCATCGACGGCAGGTCGGTGGCGGCACTCGTCGGGCCAGCTTCGGGGAGTTGTTCCAGCGCGGCCGGCGACTCGAGCTCGTGCGGCTTCAGCGTCCCGCTCTCGATCAGCACCCATCGCGACGACGAGAAGCGGCCGAGCGTTTCGGCGAGTTGCCGGCGCGAGGCGGCGAGTTTCGAGCGCCCGCCGGACGAGGCGAGCATGCTCGGCGAACGGTCGAGCAGGATGATGGTCGTGTCGGCATGTCCGGCCGTGAGCCATCCCAGCACACCCATCCCCAAGGGCCGGCTGACGACCAACACCAAGCAGGCGATGGCCAACATCCGCATCAACAAGATCAGCCACTGCCGCAGCCGCGCCAGTCCGCGCGACATGCGGTTGGCCTGCAAGAGGAACATCATGGCGCCCCAGCGGATGGTGCGGTAGCGCAACTGGTTGATGAGGTGGATCACGATCGGCAGCGCCGTGAGCACCAGGCCGGCCAGCAGGGCGGGATATAGAAATGTCACCGCACGCCTCGCTTCCCCGCGCGCCCGGTGAGAAACCGTCCCAGAACCTGTTCGTAGTTGTCGGCCAGGCTGACGCGGTGGTAGTCGATCGCCGATTCGAGCACGATCTGCCGCAACCGCTCCAAATAGAGACGGACTGCCTCCAGATAGCGGGCAGCGATGACGTTCGGTTCGGCGAAGATCGACGCGCCCCCCTCCAGGTCGACAAACCGCATCGGGCGGCGGAAGTCGAAATCGAGCTCCTGCGGATCGAGCAGGTGGAACACCGCCACGTCGTGCTTGCGGAACCGCAAGTGCTCGAAACACGGCTGCAATTCATCCGGATCGACGAACAGGTCCGACACGATCACGACCAGCGCCCGCTGCCTGACCGTCTCGGCGAGTTCGTGCAAAGCGGTGGGCAACTGTGTCGGGCCGCGCGGGCGGGCGGCTTCGAGCACGTCGAACACGGCCGACAGGTGGGCCGGATTGCGCCGCGGTGGAATGTTGCGGACCACGCCGCCGGCCACGCAGGTCAGCCCGACCGCGTCGCCCTGGAGCACGGCCAGATAGGCGATCGCTGCGGCCAGACGCCGGCCGTATTCGATCTTGGTCGCGCCGCGCGAACCGAAATCCATCGAGCCACTCGTATCGAGCACCAGGCAGCAGCGCAGGTTGGTATCGGCCTCGAACTCCTTGATGTAATAGCGTTCGCTGCGCCCGTAGGCCCGCCAATCCATCCGCCGCAGGTCGTCGCCAGGCACGTATTCGCGGTACTCGGCGAACTCGACGCTCGAACCTCGGTGCGGGCTCTCGTGCCGCCCCGACACCGATCCTTGCATCGGCTGCCGCGCAAAGAGCGGGATGCCGGCCAGCCGGGCCAGCACACTCGGATCGAGGAAGGGGCGCGCGGCGGTTTTCATCGGCGGTGGGGTTCCTTATTCCTCGTCGGTCTCTTCCAGCAGCCGCCGCACGATCTGGCCGCTATCGATCCCTTCCGACTGCGCCGCGAACGTCGTGATAACGCGATGCGTGAGCACGGGCAGGGCCACGTCGCGCACGTCTTCCAGTCGCACCATGTAGCTGCCCGAGAGGGCGGCCCGGGTCTTGGCCCCCAGCACCAGGTATTGCACGGCCCGCGGACCGGCCCCCCAGGCGACAAACGGCTTTAACCAACCGGGCGCGCTGGTTCCTTTGGGGCGTGTGCGGCGGACGAGCCGGGCGGCATACGCATAGATATGGTCGGGCACCGGGATGCGGCGCACCAGCTTCTGGCAAGCGAGGATCTGTTCGCCCGACAGTACGTGCTGTAGCTCCGGCAAGGCCTCGCCCGTCGTGGCACGAGCGATCTGGATCTCTTCTTCTTCGTCGGGGTAATCGACCTCGATCAGGAACATGAACCGGTCGAGTTGGGCCTCGGGCAGCGGGTAGGTCCCTTCCTGCTCGATGGGGTTTTGCGTCGCCAGCACCAAGAACGGCTCGTCGAGCCGGAACATCTTTCCGAGCACGGTGACCTTGTGCTCTTGCATGGCCTCGAGCATGGCGGCCTGTGTCTTGGGGGGCGCGCGGTTGATCTCGTCGGCCAACACCACGTTGGCGAAGATCGGTCCGTGGACGAATTGGAATTCGCGCCGTCCGCCGGTCACGTCCTGGAGGATGTCGGTGCCCGTGATGTCCATCGGCATCAGATCGGGTGTGAACTGGATGCGGCTGAACCGCAATGAGACCGTTTCGGCCAGCTTGCTCACGAGCAGCGTCTTGGCCAGCCCCGGCACGCCCATCAGCAGCCCATGCCCGCGGGCGAACAGGCAGATCATCAAACGATCGATCACCCGCTCTTGCCCCACGATCACTCGGCCCAGCTCACGCTTCAGCCGATCATACGTTTCTCGTAGCGAGTCGATCGCCGCCACGTCGTCGCCACCGAGTTGCTCGACCGTGTTCGCCACACTCGCCATGGTTGTCGTCCTCGCATGTCGCTGCCTAAGTCGTCGCGTCTTTAGTGTGGCAGGTTTCCGGGAGACAATCCACTACCCTTTGGGCCTTGGCCATTGTGAAGCCCGCATGGACAGGATGGACAGAGTTGAAATGACGACCGCATGCCGGTTTCGTTCTATAAGGTTGCGACATTCCGAAGGGGGACCGTACCCCGTTGGGATGCCGGGCTTCGCGAATGCCCGCATATCGAACGTCATGTCGTGTCAGCGCATTAGCACCGAAGGTGCGTCATTCGATAGCCCAGGGTGCAGCACCAGCGGAACACTGGGACAATCGCACCCCGATTGGGGTGCAGGGGCGATGTGCGTTCGATGTCCCGGGGTTCCGCTTCGCTTCACCCCGGGCTATCGAATCACGCACCTTCGGTGCTTACGCGGACGTACCAAGATGTAACCGCCTGCGCTCCTGCTGCGTAGGCCGATGCCGCGTGACGTACCTGGACGGCGCGCAAAAAACGCAGCTTGCCGTACGCGTGGAACGTACCGCCAATGGCCAACGCTCGTTCGACTTCGCCCACCTAACGCGCCCTGTCGGTGAGATATGCCACCGAAGGCAGTTTTACATGAACGCACTCAACATTTGTCGGACGTCACCGATCGTCTGCGCGGGCGACGACCACGACGCCCACTTCACGGGCGCCGGCGCGCAAGAGGAGTCGCGCGATCTCGTTGGTCGTCGCGGCCGTTGTGAGAATGTCGTCGACGAGGAGAACGGATTTGCCGGCGAGGGTTCGTCTTCGGCGCACGCGAAACGCACCGCGGACGTTGGCCAGCCGCTGGGGTGGCGAGAGACCGCTTTGGGGCCGAGTGAAACGGCGGCGCCGGGTGAGTCCGCTGGCGGCCTTCGTGCCGAGACGGCGGGCGAGTATGTCGGCCAAGGTTGCGGCGCTGTTCGTGCCGCGGAACCAATAGCGTAGCCAATGCATCGGTACCGGCGCGACCAGATCGGGCCGCCAGGCAGACAACTCGCCGCCGATGCGGTCGCAGAGAAGCTCGGCCATCGCCGCCGCGAGCGGTTCCTCCCGGGCGTGTTTCATGCGCAGCACCGCGTCGCGCAGGTCGCCCGCGTAATCGCCGATCGCCCACGCGCGACGGAAATGGAATCCCTCGCCGACACAATGTGGGCACCCCTCCTCGGTCACCAATGCCTGCCGCGATTCCAAGGCACAGCGGGGGCAGCGCGACGGTGCCGTTGGCAACAGGCGCGACTGACAGGTCGTGCAGAGGAGCGGATGCTGAGACACGGCCAACTCGGCGTCGCACAACGCGCAACGCGGCGGAAACAGCAAGTCGTTGAGACGACCCGACCACGAGGCAAAGGTTCGCCGGGCGATTTGTTGTCCACGCGCGGCCACCGACATGGTTTCCGTGTTGCCTCCGTCGCCATCGACCGCAGTGCGACCGATCGGCCGCGAAACGACCGGAACTTTTCGGTCCGGGCCGGGTTTCATCTATCGACGACCTACTTACCCGCCGGATTGTATGGTATCCATGGCCGCCAGGAAGCAGAATGTCTCCATCAATCCACCGGCATCTTCGGTAATTGGCGACGGATGGACAAAATGATCGCTTCGGTCCCGCGGAAGATGTTTTTGTCGCAATTCGCTGTGGCGATTCTGTTTGCGGCAAGTATCACTCAGACCAAGGCCGATACCGGGCCTGTGGAGGCCTCGCCTCGCGACCTCGGCACGGCGAACGCCACGCCGCAGGCTGCCGCGGGTGAGATCGATCGTCTGTTGCAAGAAGAAGTATTGGCCAATCTGTCGGCCGGCCAAACGCTCGCGTCGGTCACATCGGACCAGGCCTTCCTGCGGCGCGTCTATTTCGATTTCGTGGGCGAGCCACCCACGCCGGGCGAGACGACCGCCTTCTGCCTCGACCCCTCGCCCGACAAACGGACCAAACTCGTCGAACGGTTGTTGGCCGATAAGCGGTTCGGTCGCAATTGGGGCCGCTATTGGCGCGACGTGATCCTCTATCGACGATCGGCCGATCAGGCCCTACTCGCCTCCCAGTCGTTGGAGACGTTCCTGATCGGGCAATTCAACGGTCAGCCGCGCTGGAACGCGATCGCCAAGTCGTTCATCACCGCGCAGGGAAACATATACGACAAGGGCGAGACCGGGTTGTTCATGGCCCATTTGGCCGAACCGGTGGAGGTGGCGGCCGAAACGTCGCGCATCTTCCTCGGCATCCAGATCCAGTGTGCGCAGTGTCACGATCATCCGACCGACCGTTGGAAGCGACAGCAGTTTCACGAGTTCGTGGCGTTCTTCCCCCGCGCGTCGATGCGGCGGCAGCCGACGCAACCGCCGACCTTCGAGCTGACGTCGTTCGACATGGGGCCGCAACGGCGGCGACCCGGCATGATGACCGGACGTGGCTCGCTCGAGCATTTCATGCCCAACCTCAAAGATCCGGCCAGCGAAGGATCGCTGATGATGCCGGTCTTCTTTGCCACGGGTGACAAACTTCCGACCGGCACGACCGACCACGAACGGCGCCACGCGCTGGCCGCGTGGTTGACCTCGCCCAACAACCCATGGTTCGCTACGGCGCTCGTGAATCGCCTCTGGGCGGAGCTTGTGGGTGAGGGCTTTTATGAGCCGATCGATGATCTGGGGCCAGACCGTTCCGCCTCCGCGCCGCGCACGCTCGATTATCTCTGCCGGCAGTTCGTCGCGCACGACTACGACGTCAAATGGCTGATGGGGGCGATTGCGAGCACAGACGCCTATCAGCGTGAAAGCCGGCCGCGCCGCCACCCCGATCAGGTGCCCTTCGCAGCGAATGTTGCCTACCGACTGCGTGCCGATCAGCTCTTCGACGCGGTCGCGCTGGCGGTCGGTGTCTCCTTCGACACCAGTTCGCGCACCCCCGCTCGGGCAGGCCTCGGCTTCCGTGGTGGCCCGCGGTTCGCCTTTGCGCAGCAATTCGGGTACGACCCCAGCGTGCGGCGCGACGAGATCACAAGCACCATCCCACAAGTCCTGTCGTTGATGAACTCGCCGCTCGTCAATCAGCGCATCACCGGGCGTCAGCCGGGCGGTGCGCTGGCGAGACTGCTCGACGGACCGCAAGACGACGAAGCCGTCCCCGTCGAGCTCTATCTGCGGTGCCTGTGCCGTGAACCGAACGACGCCGAGTTGGCCGTCTGTCTCGACCACGTAAAATCGACGCCTGACCGGGCCGAAGCGTTTGGCGACATCTTCTGGTCGCTCCTGAACAGCCAGGAGTTCTTGTACCGCAACTGATCGGTCGTCCGTTCCCCCGAAAATCCGAACTCACAACGATGAACACGAGCCCCGTTCTTCGGCACCATCTGCACCTGTCGGTCCAGCGCAGCCATGTCGCCGGTCGGCGCGATTTTCTCAAGGTCCTCTCCGCGGCGGGTGCCGTCGGGCTGACCGACGTACTCAGCCTGCGCGCCGACGAACTGCGGCGACAAGGGACGGCCTGCATTCTGCTCTGGATGCAAGGGGGCCCCAGCCAATTCGAGACATTCGATCCGAAGCCGGGACATGCCAACGGTGGCGAAACGAAGGCGATCGCCACCAGGCTGCCGGGCGTTCATTTTTCGGAGAACCTACCCTATCTGGCGGACATTGCCGACCGGCTCGCGCTCGTGCGCTCGATGACGACGCGCGAGGGTGAGCACCAGCGCGCCACGTATCTGATGCACACGTCCTACCTGCCGATGGCCAGTGTCAAGTATCCGGCCATGGGAGCGGTTGTGGCCCGCGAGCTGCCACGGCCCGACTGCGAGCTTCCCTCCTTTGTGCGCATCGGGCCACAACTCAATGTGGCGGGCGGTGGATTCTTGGGAACGCGCTACGATCCGTTCATCGTGCTATCGGCCGGCCGTCTGCCCGAGAATACTCGCCCTGCCACCGAGATGACCCAGTTCGATCGCCGGCTGGCGCTGATGGCTCGCTTGGAAAGCGCAAAGTCGGGGGCGCCACCCGCGCCGAGCGAACACGAGCAGCTCTATGCCGGCGCCGCGCGGATGATCAAGAGTTCGCAGATGGCGGCGTTCGATCTCGAACGCGAGCCCGAAAAAGTCCGTTCACAGTACGGATCGGGCTCGTTCGCCAGCTCATGTCTGCTGGCGCGGAGATTGATCGAGTCGGGCGTGACGTTCGTCGAGGCGGTGCTGGGGAATTGGGACACGCATCAAGAGAACTTCCCGCGATCGCGGACCCTATGCGAGCAGCTAGATCGGCCGTTCGCCGCACTGGTCACCGACCTGGCCGAGCGCGGGCTGCTCGACAAGACGCTCGTCGTGTGGATGGGCGAGTTCGGTCGTACGCCGCGGGTCAACCCACGCGGCGGCCGCGACCATTTTCCACGTGCGTTCAGCGCTGTGCTGGCCGGCGGCGGCGTGCGGACGGGCCAGGTGTTGGGGGCTACGGACGATGGCGGCGAAGCAGTCAAGGATAGGCCGGTTACCGAAAAGGACCTGTTCCAGACCGTCTATCGCGCCCTCGGCGTGAACAGCCGCCAGGAGTATATGAGTCCCATCGGCCGGCCGATCAAGCCCGTCGACGGCGGCCAGGTGGTGCAAGAACTCGTCGGTTAGCTCGTCTTCTTGATGGGCCGGCGCCTGGCGGATGGGTGCGGGCACGGCGACGCTCGGCGAATCAAGTTGCGGCGTCGCTCCAGCGCTCGTATCCTGCGCATCAGCGGCCGAGCGATTCGTACCAAGGTGCTCGGCGCACATTCCCACCGGCCACTTTCCACGCCCAGAGATATTCATCATGAGTACGATTGCTGCGTTGTTCATTGTGGCCGTGACGTCCTTCGCGGCCGAACCGAAAGTCGAGCACGACGTGCCTTACGTCGAGCCGAAGAACGATCATCAGACGCTCGACATCTATGCTCCCACCGAGGGGAAGAACCACCCGGTCGTTTTCTGGATTCATGGCGGTGGATGGCAGACGGGCGACAAGTCGAGTGTTCACTTCAAGCCGATGGCTTTCGTCGACAGGGGCTTTGTGTTCGTCTCGACCAACTATCGCCTGCTTCCTGAGGTCGAGATGAAGACGATCTTCCAGGATGTGGCGAAATCGCTGGGCTGGGTCCACAAGCATATCGGTGAATACGGCGGCGACCCACAGACGATCTTCGTGATGGGCCATTCGGCCGGTGCGCAGCTCGCCGCGCTCCTCTGTATCGACGAGCGCTACCTCAAGGCCGAAGGGGTGCCGTTCTCGGTGCTCAAGGGGTGTGTGCCCGTCGATGGCGATACCTTTGACGTGCCGGCGATCATCGAGACGGCCGAGACGCGCCGCCGCGTGCACGGCCAGCCGCAGCCCAAGCTGGGGCACCGCGAAAAATTCGGTAACGATCCGCAGAAGCACCGCGACTATTCGGCCGTGACGCACGTGGCGAAGGACAAGGGCATCCCTCCGTTCCTGATCCTCTACGTCGCCGACCACCCCGACAACTCGGCGCAGGCGCAGCGGCTGGGCGCTGTGCTGAAGGATGCGGGGGTTCCCGTCAAACTTTTTGGCGCGCAGGAGACGAACCACAACCGGCTCAACGAGAAGCTCGGCGTCCCCGACGATCCCGCCACGAAGGCGACATTCGAATTTGTCGACGAGGCGCTCAAGAGCGCCAAGAAGACTTGAAGGATTCGATCGCTTAGAAACTTCGACGAGTCCGCTCAGCCCGCCTCGCGAAAGCCGGCCGCTGGCGTGCCGAAACTGTCGAGCATACAGGCCAGCCGTTCCAGCGGCAGGCCGACGACATTCGATTCGCTCCCCTCGACGATCTCCAACCAGCCGAGCCGGTCCTGTAGGCCGAAGGCGCCGGCTTTGCCTTCCCAGAGGCGACTGTCTAGGTAATCGTCGATCTCGCGCGTCGACAACGACCGCATGAAAAGCACGGTGCGATCGACTTCGACGAGCCGTTCGCCGTCGGGCACGCGCCACAGGCAGACACCGCTATACACGCGGTGCTCGCGACCGCTGAGCAGTTCGAGCATCAGCCGCGCGTGCCGCTCGTCGGCCGGCTTGCCCAGAATCTGCCCGGCACATTCGGCCACGGTGTCGCAACCGAGCAACACACCACGGTCGACACGGGTGGCAACGTCGGCTGCCTTTTGATAGGCCAGCCGCGCGACCATCTCGGGCGGAGTCTCGCCGCTGCACACGCCACACTCGGCCGACTCGTGCGGCGGCACCACTTCGAATCGGTAACCGGCCTGCGACAGCAATTCTCTGCGCCGCGGCGAGCTGCTCGCCAGGATGAGACGGTTTGCCATACGCGACGTGCCGCTCTAATGATCGGCCGGGTGATGCTGATCGATGGCGTGCAGCACCTTCAAGACGTTCTCGCCGGTGAGCGTCCAAGTCTTGTCGCTGCCGCGCAGGCCCATCCTGATTGAGGTGCCGTCTTCCGTTACGTGGACGGTGGAAATGTCGTTCACGTTGACGAACAGGGTGCCCGGATAGCCGCTGTCTCTTCCAAGTTTCAGGGTGATAAACATGGCAGCGTGCTCTCTGGAGGATGTCGGCCGACGCGTGATCTCCGTTCGGCGCGACAGTGCGCCCATTTAATCTATGCGGGCCGGTTGGTGGCGCCTACTAGCTGCGGCGCCTTGCCAGCACCGGTCAATGGATGCGACGGCCGAGAACGATAACAAAACAAAAAGGCCCGACCACGATGGTGTTGCATCGTGGCCGGGCCGCAGAGTGTCACGCAACGTGTTAGGATTCGGCCGAAGCTAATCGCGGTCACCGTCGTGTGATGGAGGGGGCGAATCATCACGATCGTCCGGATGCCCCTCGTGAGCGTGCCGCGGAGGGGGTGGTCGGCGATCGTGCCGGTCGGCGTGGTCTTCATCGCGACCGTCTCGATGCGGAGGCGGTGGACGCCGATCTGGTGGGCCGAAGCCGGCGGGCGGGCGGTGCGGTGACGCGAAGTCGGCGTAGTGGCCGTGTTCTTCGCGGCCGTGCCCATCGGGCCCGCGGTGATCACGCTCCCAGCGGTCGCGATCACCGGGTGGCGGACCGCGGCGCTCATGCCGTGGCGGTGGACCACGATCGTGCTCGTCGTCACGCCAATCTCGATCGCTGCGTCGCGAAACGGGTCGGGCGGGCGGCGGGCCGAAGTGGCGCATCGGCGGGAAGTGACGGGCCGTGTCTCGGCGTGGCGGCGGTCCGCCGTGCGGTCGATGCTCAGGAGGCCCGAAACGGTGAGGCGACGGCCGATCGGCATGTTGCCAATCCGTCCGATGCCGGTCCGCGTGTGGCCGGTCTCCGTGCTCACGGTCGGCGTGCGGCGGCGGAGGGGGCCGGTGGCCGTCGGCATGCCGGTGTGCTCCGTCCATTCGCTCACGGTTTGCATGGTCGCGGCTTGCACGGTCGCGGTCTGCATGCCACCAATCTCGGTACTGCCGATCTCCATGTCCTCGATGGGCCCACGGCGGAGGAGGAGGGCGACGATCGTCGTCGCCTCGGCGTGCATCGTCCATCTGGTGCGGCCTACTGTGCTCCGGTGGCGACCAGCGGGATCGTCGTTGCGGCCGGCTGTGATTCGGCCGGTCTTCGTGCGGGCCGTGGGCAGCGGGAGGACGCCTGCGGTGGGGCCGTTCGTCGCGAGCGTCGGCCGGCGGCCGATGATCTCGGTGCTCCTCTGGCCGAGCTTCCGCGGGGCCGCAGTCGCGCGGCCCGCCTTCACTGGGACCGGCAGCATTGGGCGGGGCGTCTCCTTGCGGGGGTCCATCGTCGTCCGCCCGCACGGTTACGCTCGGGGCGGCAAGCAGGGTCAGCCAGGCGGCGGCCGACCAAAAGGGTCTTGTGATCTTCATTCGAGTTAACCTGTGTGAAATGGGGACTCGCGTGCGAAGCGTCTTAGAGCAACCGGCAAACCGGATCGAGCTCCACAGAAATCAGCGTTCATTGCCGATTTTTTGGCTAGGGCGCTCCGGCTTCTGGGGTTTGGCAGCCGCTCTCACATCTCTGCACGCCTACCTCAGGAGTAGCCGGCAAGGCACCAATTCCGCCGCGCGAAGCCAAGATTATTTGTTCGAGGCAACGGACGGCCCGTTCAACACGGAGCGAGAATGGACCTTGCATCGACGGTCTTATGCATCACGCCCGGGCTTCCGAGTCAGTCAACCTCTCGCAGAATGATGCCAGGACGGCTGGTGCCCGAGACGGTCCGGCGAGGTCGGCAAAACAACGTCGCGCGGTCGTTCGCCGCCACCCGCTGCCGCGCGCGTATTCACGCGCGGCATGAGCGAAGTTGAAGCGCGGTTGGGCTTTCGGGCTCTTCGGCTCAGACTTTTAATTCCTTGGCATGTTGACTGCGATGATCCGTAGACCGTAATGACGCCCCGTCGCGGCGCGTGGCCGCGACGTTTTTTGGGGCTGTGTGTTTACGCGAACAGAGGAGAGTTATTCCATGTCAGCCAAGTTTGAAATCGACCAACTGGAAGAGCGGATTGCCCCGAGCACGTTGGCGATCAGCCCGGCGAGTGCGGGCGTAAGCGGCAGTGATAGCGCATCGGTCGGTCTGCCGATTCTCGGCAACATCACGGCCGGCGTTAGCGCCAACGACAGCGTGAGCTTCAGCGGCGCGAGCGTCTCGCTTCCGAGTTTGAGCAGCCTGGTATAAGGGCAACCGAAGCGAGCCACGCAGAAGAGGGCCGAGCGAAGGCTTGGCCCTTTTCTTTTGCGCCCGGCGCGTGCGCGTGCAACTTCTCCACGACGGCATTCCGCGGTCGATGCGGCGTTTTGTCGCGGTAGCGTCGAGGAATCTATATCTACCACGAAGTGCCAGACTACCGACCAACCCGAGCCAATAATGGGCCAGCCGGCACTCCGGTATTTATTTAGAGCCGATCTGAAACCTGTTGGGGAGTCGAACCATTACTGTCGCCACATCGCTTCTCGGATAGGCTCCTAGACGTTCCTTTCGGTTTTTTTTCGGAATACGCCTTCCTTAACGCTTCCATTCTGGTCTAATGGGAGACGGTCATATATAAAATAAAAAAGTTTGGATAAGGTCTATTTTTTATGGGGGCAGGACCTTGGCCGAAGACTCGGCCGCTTTTGCGGCTTCTCATCAAGCGACCGGACGGCCCGCGCATTTTCGCCGAGGGCGGCTGTCCGCTTCCTGAGCTTCGTCTGGCGGCAGAAATACTCGGTCGATTCGCGCCAGCGGTGATCGAAAGAGACGACCCGGTTGAATGGAAAATCAGGTTCGGTCACCGGGGTCACAACTTCACGGTCGAACGCATGGCGGTGGGCGATTCCGCCTACATCGTCGACGATCCATCGTGTCCCGATGAGATACTACTCGAGGTTATGGGCGAACTCGATACACGCTTCGCGGAAAGCGTTCCGCGCTCTACCGTCCGAAAGCTATGCGGGATCGATATTCGAATCGTCGTCGGCCTCGGCATCGCTATCGTATTGATTCTGACGGTGCCGCTCGTGTTTGCCATGTTGCGATGACAGCGAGATACCGGCAATCTGCTAACGGCGAATTCAATAGATAGATAAATGGTACGCGCATAGAGAAATGCCGCGATCCAATCTATCCAACCGGCAACGCGGTCCGCCGCTTAGCTTTATTGCTTCCACGAAGAGCACGTCGATGTCGAGTTCCGACGTCCAGTCGCGCGATTGCGGCGCTCGTCGGCAATTTTGTGTTCCCTAACCGAGTTGGGCCTGCGTTCGCTCCGGAAGGCCACCAACCCGAGCGATCGCTAGATCAGCGACGCCGCAGAATCGCGCGAATGGCGACGAACACAACTTCCCAACCCTTGCGTGGATTAGGTCCGGAAGGACCAAAGGACGTGAGTGACTCGGTCTGGGGCCAGCGATCGTCAACTGTCCGCCGCTGATCCAAGGCGACGCCGCATCGCTACTGGCCCCGTTTCCACTCCACCCCGACCGCTCACTTCCTCGTCGCCGCAATGGCTAAGCCTATCCGACAACCGGCGGGCAGGCGAGGCACCTGCTCCACAATGCTCGATTCTCGGATAGGCCGCTACGGCGGTAGAGGCGCTGGTGGGAGTCGAACCCACGATGGCGGATTTGCAATCCGCTGCCTTAGCCTCTTGGCGACAGCGCCCGATGTGCTTAACTTTCCGCAGCCTGCCCGCTTTGCGTAACCCTACCCAACTGTGTAGGGCAGCATAGCAAAACTGGTTAGCCGACGAAAGCGCGAATTCTGCATCGGCATTTCGAGCGCCCAAGCTTGACTGACGTCGATCAATCGGGGCCGAGGGGCGTGGCGCCGGGCGGAGGCGTGCCGCCGCCGGCGCGAACATAGGCCGCCCGTTGGCTGGCATATTCTTCGGGCGTCGGATCGACCTCTTGCGTGATTCCGCCGGCGACCGCTTCGCGAAACAGCCGCTCGAGGTAGGTGCGACACCAGCCGCATCCCGTGCCCGCCCCAAAACAGTCGCTCAACTGGCCGGCGCGCCGAGGCTTCTCCACACGCAGGAAATTCACTATCTTCCGCTTGGTGACGTGGAAGCAGAGGCAGATTTCGTCGTCGGGTTGCACCGCCAGCTATCCCCTTTTATCTATCCTCTGTTTTCTTTCGATCCTCGGGCGGAAGATTCGCGGTCGGACGTGCCCAGTGCATACTGCCGCAACTCGGCCAGCTCGCGCTCGAAACCGCCGGAGAGGATCGGGAAGCGGCACCACGTCTTGGGGTCGAGGTTTTCGTCGTCGACGTGGAACGACGGCGCGTAACGCTCACGCTTCCACTGATTGCGGCACCAGAGCCGGAAAAAACGCTCGACCCACGACACGAGCTGTTGGGTCGGATACTGACCGAAGCCGGTGCGGACCTTCAAAAAGACTTCGAGCGGCGTGTATTTGTCGCGGATCGCCGAGCGTTCGATCTCGTCGAGCAGTTCGTAGGGCATCAGGTCGTCCTCGTCGGTCTGGCAGCGCTCGGGCGGCCGCAGTTCCGCCGTGGGCGACTGGCAGTTGACGGCCGCCAGAGCGGGAAGCGGCCGCAGGCCGTCGGGGCCGTGCTTCTCGAGCCAGGTCAGCCAGCGGCGCAAATAGGCCTTGTCGATGCCGGCGATGGGACTCAGCCCGCCGCTCGTGTCGCCGTCCATCGTGGCATAGCCGACGGCCGCCTCGGAGCGGTTGCTCGTCGATAGCAAGAGCGCGCCGCGCAGGTTGGCCAGCAGCCAGACGCCGGGCGAGCGCGCGCGGGCCTGGATATTTTGCAGCGCCAGGTCATCTCGCTGCCAATCGAGTGCGCGGCCCAGGGCACCGGACACAACGGCCATATAGTCTTGCACCAGTGTGTCGACATTCCACTCGATGAATTGCGCGCCGATCTGCTCGGCCACGCCATGGGCGGCGTCGCGCGTGGTCGACGAGCTGTTGCACGTCGCCTGGTAGACGCAGGCCAATAACCAGGCGATCAGGTCGGCCGCTGAGCGCGCCTCGCGGGCCCGCGACCAGTGCGACAGTTTTTGGGCCACACCGGCCAAGCCCAGCTCGTTCACTGCCAATTCGAGACCCATCGCGGCCAAGCACGAGACGGCCGCCGAATCCACGCCGCCCGAGATCGACACGATGAACCCACACGACCGGCTCTTCCGCAAATAGTCGAAGAGCGCGAGGCTGATCGCGCGGGCGAATTCTTCCTCCTTCACGTGCATGCCGCTCTCCCAGGCGGCCACGGGCGATGCCTGCGGCTCGGGCAACAGGGTGGGAAAGTCGAATGGTACGCGCACGCAGTCGGCGTCGCCCTCGACGCTCGGCAGAAAGCTGCCGGTGCGCGACTGACCCATGCGCGTGGCGTCGGTATCGATGTGGGCGGTGGTGAGCTGAAAATCGGCGAACGAGAAACGCGGGCCGGCGGCCAGCAGTCTTCCTCCCGATGCGATCAGGGCGCCGCCGTCGTAGATGGCGCGGCCCGCTTCGTTGCCGAGCAGGTTGGAATAGACGTAACTGACTCCGAAGGCCCGCGAGCCCTCGAGCACGAAACGATGGCGGACTGCCGCCTTACCGAACGCAAAATGGCTGGCGCTGGGATTGAGGATCACGTCGACGCCGCGCAGGGCCAGGTCACTACCGGGTCGGCTGGCCACCCAGGCGTCTTCGCAGATTTCGAAGCCGATCTTCAAGCCGCCGCAATCGTAGTGGATGTCGCCCACCGGGTAATCTTGGCCGAGCACGGTCGTCTCGCCGCGGTGACCGGCCGGCCAGGGCTTGAACCAGCGCGGTTCGTAGTGGATGCCGTCGCCCGCCAAAAAACGTTTGGCGGTGAACCCCAGAATGTGGCCGTCGGCCACCAGGCATGCCACGTCGAACAGGCCGTGGTGGTAGAGCAACGGCAGGCCGAGCGAGACGATCAGGCCGCGCGTCTCGGGCACGATCTCGCCCAGCACTTGCAGGGCCATGCTCTGCAATCCGGGCGAGAGGAAAGCATCTTCGCACCCGTACCCGGTAATGCACAGCTCCGGCAGACAAACGAGCGTGGCCCGCGCGGCCCGGGCCGCCGCGATCGCCGCCAGGATGCGCCGTTTGTTCCCGTCCCAATCGAGCGGCGTTTGATTCAGTACGGCCGCCGAGACCTTGATCAGCTTCATGCTTGCATCATAGGCCGCAGCCTCTCCGGCGTCGAACCGGAATGGCAAACCGGTTCGTACCGTTCGCCCGCGAAATGGTCCGTTGCGACCAGCATCACTTACCGATGCAGAAGCGGCTGAAGATGCGATCGAGAAGATCGTCGGTGCAGACGTCGCCAGCGACGTCGCCGAGATGGCCGAGCGCGATGCGCAGTTCGGCGGCGACAAGCTCGTCGCCGGCGGCCGTTTGGGCGAGATGGCGCGCCTCGGCCAGCGAGAGCGCGGCCTGCCGGAGGCTCTCGCTGCAGCGGGCCGCGGTCGAAGGCACCACACCCGTCCGGTGTTCGCCGGCCCCCGCGGCTTGCCGCAAGCGCTCGCGTAGTTGGTCGAGCCCCGCGCCGGTGTGGCTGCTCGTCTCGACGGCGCCGGCCACGTGCGCGGCCTGTCGCGGCTGATCGACCTTCGTGAGCACGACGATCCGCGGCCGCGCGGAGGGGTAAGGAAGTTCGGCCGATTCCTCCGGCGTCAGCGGCCTGGCCGCATCGAAACACAGGAGCTCGATATCGGCCTGTTCCCATTGTCGCCGAGTAGCCTCTTGGGCGGCGGCGTCGAGGTGGTGCCAGGTCTGCGCGCGCCCGGCCGTGTCGAACAGTTCACAGGTCACGCCACCCAGATCGATCCGGGCCGAGAGATAGTCGCGCGTCGTGCCGGCGTGGTCCGAGACGAGGGCTTGCTCGCCCGTCAGAGCGTTGTAGAGCGCACTCTTGCCGACGTTCGGCGCGCCGACCAGCACGGCGCGGACCGCGGTCGCCGACTCGCCGCGGACCGCCGCCTGCTCGACGAGACGTTCGACCTCGTCCTGCGCGGCAGCCACCTCGCGCGCGAGCTCGGCGCGGGAGATGAACTCGATCTCCTCCTCGACGAAATCGAGACCGGCTTCCAGGTGCGCCAGCAGATCGAGCAACGTCCCGCGCAGCCGCCGCAACGGTTGGGCCAGACCGCCGGCGAGTTGGGCGAGGGCCGTTTCCAACTCCTGTCGCCCACGGGCGTCGATCACGCCCAGCACGGCCTCGGCCTGTGTCAGGTCGATCCGCCCCGCCAGGAAGGCACGCAATGTGAACTCGCCCGGACGGGCCGGTCGCGCGCCGTGGCGGCCGAGTTCGGCGAGCAGGGCCTCGACCAGCGGCGGCGAACCGATCGTGTGAAACTCCGCGGTGGGCTGTCGTGTGTAACTGCGCGACGACGGCCAGAGATACAGAACACCGGGCAACGGCGCGGCGAACCCTTCGATCAGGATCTGCCCCGGCAACGCCGTGGGCCGCCGCACACCGCCGAGCGGCCGCCGATCGTCGGCCACAAAGCATCGCTCGACGCAGGCCAGCACATTCGGCCCGCTCACGCGCACGATCGCCCGCGCCGCTCCGCCCGGCGGCGACGCCAAAGCCGCGATCGTATCATCCGCATCGAACATCGCTCACGTCGGACAATGACCAAGGTGCTCCTGCACGATACGCCATTCTCCGATCGGCATATAGTGCCTCTGGCGTGCCGGTTATTTCGAATTCCGGGATTTTGCGATCGACGCGGCGAGCCGCTAAGCTGAGGTCGCGCTGTGGTGCAGAATTACGGCGGCGTGGCTGGTCTACCACGAGAACGTACCCGGACGAGCCGCTAACCGACGACCAGGAGCGCACGATGCTCGGCGCTCGGATAGCGATTTCCAACGGCGTTGCTGATGCGACTGACGGAGGATAGGCGATGAAGACACTGTTGGTGCTCTCGATCTTGAGCGTCGTTGCGCTGGCGAAGGCAGAAGTCGAAGCAGCCGATGAGGCATCGACCGAGACGACCGCCGGCTGGGTGAAATGCCCCCAAAACCCGGTGTTGGGCGGCGATCTGGGAACCTGCTTCGACATCTCCGTTCTCAGGGAAGGAGACGTGTATCGCATGTGGTTCTCGTGGCGGCCGAAGAAGAGCATCGCCCTCGTCGAGAGCAAGGATGGCATCGAGTGGAGCGAGCCGCTGATCGTCATCGGGCCGAACGGCGAGACGGACTGGGAGAACGATCTCAACCGCCCGGTCGTCATCAAGAACGGTGAGCGTTATCAGATGTGGTATACCGGACAGGCACGAGGCAAGTCGTGGATCGGTTATGCCACCAGCCGCGACGGCAAGGTGTGGCACCGTGAAAGCGACAGGCCCGTTCTTTCAGCAGAGCAGCCTTGGGAGAAGGTCGCCGTGATGTGCCCGCACGTCATCTATGACGAAGAATCAGAACTCTATCGCATGTGGTATTCGGGCGGCGAGCAATACGAGCCGGATGCGATCGGTCATGCGACGAGCCACGATGGGCTTGTCTGGAACAAGCACGAAAGCAATCCCATCTTCGAGTCGAAGGCGGATCTGGACTGGGAGAAAGACCGAGTGACGGCCTGTCAGGTCGTGCCCACGAGCAAGGGTTTCGTGATGTTCTACATCGGCTTTCGGGACCAGCACCACGCCCAGATCGGGATGGCGCTGTCGAGCGACGGCCTTACCGGTTGGAAACGCCACCCCGCCAACCCCATCATCCGCCCCGGCATGGAAAAGTGGGACCACGATTCGTGCTACAAACCGTTTGCAATCCTCGAAGGCCAGAGGTGGCTTCTATGGTACAACGGGCGTCGCGGTGGCTTCGAGCAGATCGGGTTGGCCACTCATGACGGAGCGGATTTGGGATTTTAGAGCAACCAGCAAAATCGGCGTTCCACGCCCGATTTTTTTCGCGGCGCTCCGATGTCGTGGTCTTGTCAGCAGTTTCAAGGCGTCGCATGAACCCGTTGTTCAAAGACACGAGGCGTGACGAGAATGGCCCGTTCGGCCACGATCCCTCGGAATCACGCTATTTGAGTTCCGATGTGCAGTGGCCACAACGCGTGGCCTTCATCGGCACACTCATCAGGCAATACGGACAATCTTTCATGCTCGGTGCGGGGGCCGCTTCTGGCCTTTTCAGTCGGTTCATGGCCTTGATCACCATGAAGATGGTGAATGCCACGATCAAGAAGTCGAGCACGGTGTCAATGAACACGCCATACTTGATCGCTACGGCGGGAGAGTCGCCGGCCGCTTCCTTGACGGTGATGGTAAGGTTCGAAAAGTCCACGTTGCCCAAAAGCACACCGATCGGCGGCATCAACACATCTCCCACCAACGACGAGACGATCTTGCCAAACGCGGCGCCAATGATAATGCCCACAGCCATATCCACGACGTTCCCCTTCATCGCGAAGTCTTTGAATTCTTTCAGCATTCCCATGAAACAACTCCAGAATGGGTTATGGAGATCGCCGACGAGGTTCTCAGAGCAAGCGACAAGACCGGATCGAGCTCCGAAAATCGGCGTTTCACTGCCGATTTTTCGCCGACCGCGTTCCGCCGTCAGCCGCTCTTATTAATAGTTTACTCGACGTCTGCGACGACAGGATCGATTCACGGGAGCTACCGCCTCCCCGTTCCCGTTTCCGAAGCCTTCGATCAGAGATGAAGTCGGCGCTGATTACATCCGGGGACGTACCTCTCCAAAAAGAAGCACGCCTGCCAGAGAAGCGGGCGACAAGCTGAGTACCGCTCCGCTACGCCGAGCCGAAGGGAACGCCCGCAAATGTCGCCTGACGGCATTCCTCGGCGCAACGTCGGCATTCCACAGCACATCGCTGGCAGTGCTCGGCATCATGCTTTTCGCACTCGGCGCCGCAAACATCACAGACCTCGGCACATAGGCGACAAAGATCGGCGGCGAAGTGGGAACCACGGCTCATGAAGGCCGCCGCACCCCAGCACATTTCTGCACAGTCACGGTCGAAACGGATGCACTGGGCCATCTTTTCGACATGGGGCTCGCTCAAACAAGCTTCCGCACAATGCTCGCAGGCCTGGGCGCATTTCACGCAGGCGTCGATGCACATAGCGTATCGTTCATGGGACATGGTCCCCTCCCATTCTAAAAACTCCCATCGAGGACTATCCTGACGATGCAACTCTTGCGCCGCGTCAGCTACGAATCCGCTTCAAAAACGGCTCGACAGGCCCGGCGGGTGAGCGAGAAAAACATGGGAAGCATGCGAGTTGTCAGCGCTCGGCTGCGCCGGCCGCAATTCCGGCTCGCTACGCTTTTCATCCTCGTTACCGCGATCTGTGTCTTTCTCGGCATCCGCGTGTCGCGGGAGCGTGCCTACCGTCAGCGGCTCGCGGCCGTGCAGGTATTGGATGCCGCCCCTTTCGCCTTCAGCAGCATCTATGTCGCTCCGCCCGACGATGGTGGCGAATTGCTGATCGGTATCGACAAAGAGGCCCTGGAACCAGGCGACGCAGTCACGACGATTGACTTCAACCCTATGCGCGATGGTGCGCTGACGGACGAACAGACTGCGGCTATTCTGTGCTTCCCGACCCTGAAGGAACTGCGCCTGGGCGGCCCGGGTATCACCGAGGCGCGATTGGCGAAGATTGCGGAGCTGCCGTGCTTGGAATACCTCGACATCTCGGATGCTGACGTGAATGACGACACGGTTCGTCCTTTGGTCGAGTTGAGATCGCTGCGCACGCTCGGCCTCGACGGCACTGACATCTCCGACGTCGCCTTGAAACGCCTTTCCGGTTTGCACGAATTACGGCATCTCGGCTTGGTCAACACGCGCATCACCGACGCGGGACTGCGTCATATTAGCGCATTCCGCTCGCTTCGGGCCCTCCATTTGAGTGGGACACGGATTTCCGGTTCCGGCCTCAAGCATCTCTCCGATTTGGCGTACCTTGAGGTCCTTGGTCTTGAAGACACGGACGTGGACGATGAGGGCCTGCACCATCTGGCACGGTTACCCCGCCTGCGCGAGCTGGCTCTTTCCCCGCATATCAGCGACGAAGGGCTCGAAGTGTTGCGGCGCTGCGATCGGCTGAACCAACTTGTCGTGCGGAAATGTGCCATCTCCGACGACGGACTCTGGCGCCTGCGCAACATAACAACCCTGCGCCAGGTCTTCGCCGAACACGCGACGTCGATCACCGCCGACGGCGCGGCGCGACTCAGCGGTGTTCGCGCCGGCTTCGACATTTACTGGAAGGACTGATGCCCGCCATCCACGTCCGTCGCTGGCTGAGAACGAAAACGCGCGCTCTCCTGGCCGCCGCGGTCGTCGTTTCATTCCTGGCGACGATCTGGGCCTGGCACGAGAAGGCCGAGTCCGATCCATGCGATCTACCACCACTCTCGATCGACCGCATCCCCAGAGACGTCACGCAGACGTACATCGGCCTTGCCTATACGCCGGACCTCTGGCATTACGACATGATTCACGACGAGCAGCTCGACGAGCTGGTGGAACGGCTCCCGTCACTCGAGGAACTCGACCTGTCGGACACGTGCGTGGGCGACGAGGGTGTTCGGCATCTCGCGGCATCGCAGTCTCTGCGGGTGCTGCACCTGCCGCGCACCAATATATCCGACACGGCCTTGAAACATCTCGCTTCGTTGCAGACCTTGGAGATGCTCGACCTGACCGGGACGAGGGTTACCGACGCGGGCGTTCGCCATCTCGCCCGCCTCGCGCGGCTGCGTGTGCTGCGCTTGGGGGGCACCCAGATCTCCGACGCCGCCTTGGCCGATCTATCGCATCTGTCTACGTTGGAAGACCTGCACTTCGAGGGCGACAACGTGGGCGACGAGGGCTTGCGGCGGCTCGTCGATCTACCGAGATTGGAGTACCTCGATCTCAGGGCGACTCGCGTCACTGACCAGGGCCTGGGAACGCTCGCTCGGTCCGACTCGCTGCGAACCATCGTCCTCGAAAGCTGCCCCATCTCCGACGCTGGCATATTCGACCTCGTCCGCGCGAAATCCCTGCGGCACCTCTGGCTCCACGGCGCGAAATCCGTCACCTCCCACGGCGTGGCCAGGGTCATCGAACACAGCCCGGAACTTCACACCTATTGGCCCTGAGCTCGGCTCGCGGAGGGACCGGGGACACAGGAATACATGGGAGTAACGCGCCTCTTGGGTCCGACAGACTCTTTGCACCGTTCTGGTTCGGTCTTCCCGTGCCGCGGCCGGCGCGTTAGCTTTTCGGTATGGATAAGCGCGCCTTCCGATTCAGCTTGCCGGATCTATTTGCCGCGATGGCGGCGATCGCCACCGCTCTGGTGCCCTTCGTCTACTTCTCGTTCGGTGCCGCCCTCGCGCTGCTCGGTTGTGTCGCTCTCGGTGTCCACGCGTTGAGACGGCCGGTGCGTTTCCTGATGGCGGCGAGCCTATTCGCCTTCGCGGTCGGTGTTGGCGTTCTGCTGAGCAATAGCAACGGCGGCCCCGCCGAAGGCACCGTCTTGCTGGCTCCGCTCGTGCTAGCCGCGGCCAGCCGTCAAATAGCCAAGAAGCGGGCGTTGGTTCACTTCGACTAGACGGATTCATCGCGAACGCCGCGAGGAGGAGCGAGCGATTGTTAGAGAAACGGACGGAAACGGCTCTCGCTCCCAAAAGATCGGCGTCTCACGGCCGAGTTTTTGCCCGTGGCGCTCCGGCTTTCAAGTTCTGTCAGCCGCTCTCAGACCAACGGCCGGTCGATGGCCACGGATCGGCTCAGCCCACGCGGCGAGCGGGGAGCGCTCCGTTGGGGTTGCTCTTGCTGGTGCAATCCGGAATCGTAATTCTGGTGCCCTGGACCGGGGGCGATCCCTATCTAACGTGGTCTGGCGCCATGTTGGCTTTGGCTGCGGGGAGCTTGCTGGCGTGGCCTCCCCTTTTAGCGATTTGGGCTGCCCTGGGCGCAAATGGCGTCTTCGTGCGATTCACGCTGACGCTTTGGTTGGCCTGCACTCTCGGTCTTGCTCAGCTTTACGCGGTAAATCGCAACATTGGGGAACAAGGCCTAACGAATTGGACACTGGGAACGCTCTACGAACCAGTCGGAGGGTTGCTAGTCTTCGGCGCCCTGCAAATACCGTTGTGGCTGTGTCGGGTGCTCGGCCGCTGGCGGCTCAACGCCGCGACGTGCGGAACGCCCAGCGATGAGGAGAGCCTCTCCGATCACACCGCGACCAAAGGTCTTGGTCAGTTCTCGGTACGGTATTTGATCGGTTCGATACTGGCCGTCGCCTTGTTACTACAAGGATGGCGTGTGGTATGCCAGGATGTACGGCTAAGCCTGGGAAATCTCCATCAGATTCTCCGCAGCCTAGACGTACTCCGCACCGGACACGTCACCGCGGGGCTCACCGTCATCCTGCTCGCATGGGTCATGTTGGCCGGCGGGCGACGGTACCGGCTTCGCGCGGCATTCGGCTTGGCGATTATGGCGGTGCTGGTCTCCTTCGGTAGGCTGATGGAAAACTACGACGAAGAGCACTACATGCCGGTAGCTGAGCGCCTGGTGTGCCAGATCGGCGCCGTGTTAAACGGGCTGATCAGCTTTTCTGTTGTTCGTGCCTGGGGCTATCGGTTAGAGCGGCAGAAGACGACCGTGCGAGATGACGAGCGCTCACTGATTGCAGCGGCCACGCCTTCAAGATTCTATTCTTTTGTCGCAACATCAACGCTGGCCGTTGTGGCGGTAGGCTTGCTAGGAAGCGTTCCTCATCGTCTCGGCCAATGGCACCGCAGCGAAATCGAGTTTACCTGGAGCCGTATCGGGCTAAAGACCGTCGTTTCTGATGACGGGACGATCTCAGAGCTAAGATGCCGTCACGCTCCGCCGCTACCCGATGACATTTGCCGCCGAATCTCGGAGCTGGTCGATCTACGGGTTCTGGATCTGACCGGTTCGACGATAGACGACCGGCAACTTGCCCTGCTTCTTCCGCTTTCACGCCTTGAGAAGTTGACGCTCTGCTCCACGAACATCACGGGCCTCGAGTGGCTTTCGCAGTTTCCGCGTCTCGAGCATTTGAGCCTGAGAAACACGGTCATTACCGATTCCGATTTGGCGAACTTGACGACGTTGCCGCACCTTGCGACGCTCGATCTATCGTTGACAGAGGTTACGGACGACGGGCTAACGATCTTGGAGCGCCTGCCGGCTTTGAAGAGGCTCGACTTGAGTCTGACCGCAGTCTCCGGTGCCCGGACGGAGACGTTGCGCAGGTCAAACCCGCAAGCAAATATCGACTCGGGTGCCAGCAATGCCCTCTTGCAGGACTTGTTTATGTTGACCAAGGAATACGCCTTGCATTCGTCGGATGGCCCCTTTAACGAGAGACATCGTGGTGGATCTCGTCGAGTCAGACTCAAAAAATTACACGCGCGAGGCGCCCTCGCGAAGAATGGAGAGGTAGAGTCGGTGAGTGGGGTTGGAATCGTTTCGTTGTTGGGAACCCAACCCGAACTCGAAGACCTGGACTTGCGAGAATCCTCTGTGAACGATTTCGACGTCGATTTCTTGGTGAGGTTAAAAAGCCTCAGACGCCTCGACTTGCGAGGCTCAAACATCACCGACGAGGGCGCCACGAAGTTGGCTCAAGCTCTGCCCAAGTGCGAAATCCTGCGGTAGGAGCGCCACCAAGGTCACTCGCTCGGTCCAAGGGTGCTACCGCTCGGTCCGCGGTCGTTGGGCGGCTGCCAGAACCCGGCGCAGACCTCGTTCGCTTCCGACCAGCGGTCGATGCCGTGGCGGGACAAGGTCCAGACGAGAGCCTGCCGCGCAAGGTCGAAGGGATGGAACTTCGATTCGGCCCGGCCAGCCGGAATGCGCTCGACGACCTCCTGCGCCCAAGACGGATCGACATGCGCCGCCGCGATGGCCAGATCTCTTCCGAATCGTGTCGCCAGCGCGGCCGACTGCATCGCCTGCGGTGACTTGAGTTCCGTCCGCGCGGCCGCCGTCAGTTGCTCCGCCCGCGCCGCAAACGGTTGAACCAGGGTCCGCGCCAGATCGCGATCGTATCGCGCGAGCATCTTCGCCAGCGCGAGATCGGACAGTTCGATCACGTCGTCGAAATGGTCGTAGCGCGGCCGCGGCAAGCGCAACGCCACCGATCGCCACATGATCTCGCGACACAGATCGAGCGCCACGCGCTCGGCGATCGGCAGCAACCACGCGGCCGTTATCGGTCGTGCGCCGTGGTATTGGAAACGGAGGCCATCATCGTCGGCGATGCCCGCCAGCTCGCCGCGTACCAGCGTCTGGAGAAGCTGCCGGCGGCCACCTCACGCGGGGCGACCACGACGCAGCGCAACTGCCCCTTGACCTGCGTGCGCACGGCATTCCCTTCGTCCGCCGCCGCCTTGTACGGCTTGATGCTCAGGTCCGTCTCGTCCATCAAGAAGTCATAGCGATCGAACCCGTGCCAACTCGTCTTCTCGTTGCCGAAAGCTGGCGGCGCGGCGCCCGACGACGGAGATGAGAACCCCAAGGCCGCAGTTACGACAGCGACCGAGATCAACCGTGCCGCCGATTTCATCGTTGTGTTCTCCGAGACTTGGGCCCTGCTTTGTCTTCGAGCCCAGACGCAATGAACTCGACGGCCACCGCCTCGGTGTGTGGATGGCTCAAGAAGACGTCGTATCGGGTTCTGCCCGTCCTCGGTCATCGTTTTGCCCAGGAATCTTCGCTCGTGTGCACGGTACCCTTCAGTCGGGAGGATCCTGTCGTGAGCGACCTCTTTCCTATAGCGTCATCATGCCAAGACGGCTGTCAATCATCGGGGTAATCGCACCGACCGCAAGGCACCGACACAGCCGACGATGTTGATTAACTTCCCTTCCAAGGGCCGCTGACAAAACCTGGAAGTCCAAGCGCCGTAGGCGGAGAATCGGCCATGAAACGCCGATTTTTCTGGAGCACAATCTGGTTTTGTCGGTTGCCGTTAGATAGGCGATGGCTGGTCGTGAACCAATACGCGCCCGTTTTGTTGCGGATTATTGTCGATTCGCTAGGCTCGAAACGACACGTGCCGAGACCGCGTGTCGTGTACTGATGCGACCCTCGCCGGGAGCGTTCACTTCCGGCGAGGGTTTTTTGTTTGGTCGGCGGCTTGAATCGACCAACTCGCTGATGTCCCATCACCGACAGGATGCGGCTTTTTGATGCGCCGGCCGAATTGGCTAAAATGCCAGAATGGCCCGACGGTTTCAGTTCAGCTTGAGGGCGTTGCTGACCTTGACGGCAATCCGTGTATTTAGGGTACGGGGAAGCGGAGGGGATCAAGGCGATCAGGTTGCCCGATGGTAGCACGTGGATTGGCTACAACGCCGGCGAGACCGAGAAATAGCCTCATGCCCCGCGCGCAGTTTTCCATCAAGACGTTGCTGTGGCTGATGGCGCTGGTAGGGGCGTTCTTCTTGGGAGTGGCCGGCGGAAACCGGCGCGCCACGATCGTTATCCAGGGTGAGCGCGAGCTATTCCGCGAACGCATGCGACGGGACCGAGCCGAGCTACACGCAAAGGAACAGCAGATCAACGAACTCAAAGAACACGTTCAGGCGTTGGAAAACCCGCAGCCGTAGTCTGTGCCCACTTCTCAGCACGCCCACGAAACCGACTTAGATACTGTTTCGTTTTGTGAGGTCCGATGAACGAACCGCAATCCGCAGGTGATCGAACTATCTGCTGGGACTCCGCAACGCCTTTTCGCTTAACCATCCGCGGGTTGCTCGTCTGCATTTTTGGCGTCGCATTCGGACTTGCCGAAGGCCGCCGCGGGAACGGCTCGTTCTGCGGTGCACTTTTGGCTGCGCTCTCAGCCTGGGCAGCGATTGGCCTAAGCCAGCAAGCATGCGATCTATGGCGACATTTTCAAGGCCGCGACGACTTGGTTCGCGAACAACGCTGGGGCATTCGTTTCGCGATCGGTTGGCGGATCGGCGCCATCCTGCTGTGGATCGCATACTACGTCGCTCGCGAATGCGAGGATGCTGAACTGCTGTCGTTGCCCGAACGAGCGAACTGGTCTGTATGGTTCGACGTCGGCCGTGAACTGCAGTTTGCGCTGCTAGACCTGCTTCTGTTGATCGCTGCTGGGTCAAGTTTCCCGGTCATGCCTCGTCGCCCGTCACGCTGGAGTCAAGTGATTTCCCGCCTTGCAATGGTCGCCGGCGCACTCCTCGCTTTGTTGCTCTACTGGTACCAGATGGAAATCACGTTCTTGGTTCATGTGGCGTGTGATGCAATGGAGGCGGCGCGTATCTTGCCCTACCGCGACGCGCCCCACACCGAGCTTCTAACGCTAACGGAACGATACCAGCCATTCATCTGGGGTTCGGCTGTGGCTGTTTGCCTCAGCCTATTCAACCTGGCACTGCTGTGGCGACTCGCAGTTCTTTGGCCGAGGCTTCGTTGGCTGAAAGCGGCCTTATTCGCAGTCGGCGTCTTGCTGATGTGCGCCGTCGTATACCGGCTGGCGACGACCGCATTTCCGAAAGCCTGCCCCTATTTAGTGGCGAACCTGCAACTGGCCCCGGCTAATTATTGGATTCTCGCCGCAGTCATAGTCGGCGTTGCGCTAACGGCGTCGACCTATCGCTTGTGTGCCCGGCCTTGGGACAATAAAGGTGGCATGAACGTCGCCTGGCGAGTGAAACGCGGATATCTGCACGAGCGAATGCCTTGGATGATCCTTCTGGCAGTTGCGACGATTGGCGCAATCGTTGAACATGCAATCCGACTGCATATCTGGTCGGACTGGTTTCAAGTCATCGTCTTTCTATTCGTGGAACCTAGGAATATGTTGTCGCTTGCTCTCTTCGTGTTTGCTTTGGCTCGCCTGCCCGGCGCATTATGGGGGCGACCGCCGGTGGCGTGGGGCGTCGCCGCACTCGATCCGCTGCAATACATTGTCGTTTGGTGCCTCTCCGTCTTGCAGGCTCCCATAGTCATCGCCGCAATCGCATCGTTCAGCTTCGCTCCGTGGCTGAGCAGTTGGGTGTTTTGATCGCACGCTGACCCAAAAGTGGTTCTCGTGTCATCGATCGGCAACGGCCGACTTGCTGTAAAGCGTTCGCTTGCCGCTGCTCCTGTGCTGGAGCCCGGTGATCGAGTTGAGGCTGCTCGTTATTTTAAGGAGAGAGCATCGACCGATGACCCCGACTCGCGCAGGCCACGGGGCGGTTCGGAACAGGAGCCCCGCGGTCACCCGAACTCGCGTTGGCCACATCGTCCCAGTGCGGTTCGCAAACTTCGGTGTGCCGGTCCTGTACGAGTTGCGCAACTGGCCTTCGATTGGACTAACGACACCATTCACGGGGCCGTGGCGAGCGCGGTTGACTTCAGAAACCGAGCGGCCCGTGGCTCTGGCGCACCGCTTGTTATGTCGAAGCGCCAATCGCCTGCTATTTTCCATTCGCATCCCTGGCATCACTTGCCGCCACACGCACGCGCAATTTGCTCTCAAGACGAAAGGTGGTTGGAGCCCCGTCGGCAACTCCTACGTGGATTTATCGCCGTACTCGACCTCGTAATACAACGTCCGATCGCGGGTGCCGTCTATGGTGAACCGGCCGGAGTGTACTTCCAATGTCTTGCCGGTGCGTTGGCCGGCGTGATCGAGGACGTGGACGGCGGCGATCGGACGCTTGCCGATCGAAATCGTGGCTTTGACCGGCTCGAGCAGGATCGGGCCTTGGCCGTTGTCGAGGATGCGCTCGTCGATCGCGAAGTACTTGAAGCCGGTGTTGGAGTTGCGGGCCACAACGCTCAGCAGGGCCCGTTTGGCGTTGTCGAGATCGGACTCCTTATCGACCGCCGTGAGGATCACGCTCGCGTAGGGGCTTTTTAATTCGATGTCGACGTTGCCCAGACTCTGCGGCCGGCCGGCCGCGAATCCGACAACGCCTTTCGTGCCCGCGGTATCGATCGTGAAGAACCCCTGACCCGACGTCTCCCAACGCAGTTGCTTGGTCGCGCTCACGATCGCGGTTCCGTCGCGGAAGCGAGCGAGATCGGGAAAGGTGCTCGGCCGGCTCGATTGGGGCTTGTCCGAGAATTCGACCACGCAACGGCCGGCGGCCAGCGCTTCCTCCGGCGTGCTCCCGCTGAAGGATTTGATGTCACCCGTCTGTTGCACCGTGTCGCTGAAGTTGAATCTGCCCGACGCCAGGTCATCGGCACCGACTCGGCGCGTGCTGATGATCTCGCCCTCTTTCACATCCCCGCGGTAGATCATCCTGGCCAGGGTCGGGAATTGGCCGAGGCTCGTCGGCACGTCGGCATCCCACACGCCCCACGGCTGCCAACCGGCTCGATCGTTATACGCCTGCCGGCGCGGAGACGACTGGAACTCGAAACTGGCGTCCCAGCCCTGCAACCCGAGCCCATACGCCGCCATGATCGCCGGTCCCTCGGCGCTATAGAGCGAGGGATAGACATGGATCCATTCGCTCACGCCGAACGGCCGATCGACGACCTGCTGCAAGCCGCTGGAAAAGTAGCCGCTGCCGGGATGGCTGAGCATCGTGTCGGTGAGTTGTCCGCCGAAGTAATTGTGGCGATCGATGAAACCCACCATCGCGTCGGAACGCAGGTTGAGATAGTGTGGCAGCATCGCGGGGGCCTGCCAGGGCGAACCGCACAAGGGGCCGCGATAGCCGGCGTCGCGAATCGCCTTGGCGAACCGCGTGTAGAAGCGATTCTGCACCTCGTGCATCCACGTGGCGGCGTCGAGCAGCCGCTGGCGCGGGCCACCCTTCTGCTTCGGCAGATTATCGCTGCCGAAGAACCACGGGTTGAGTTGTGGCACGATGTTCTTCGCCGCCAGCGATTCGCCCGACTGGAGGCCGTCCCAGGCCTTGGCCAGGGCCTCGTCGGTGCCGTACTTCGCTTTCAGCCAGTCGGCGAATTTCGCCAAGAAGAGCTTCTTGTAGGTCGGGCAGGCGTTGAACGCCGATTCCGACGTGTAGAAGAAGATGTCGTCTTCGTTCTGCAACTCGATGAATGCCAGGGCCGGGTCGTCGGCGTAGGCCACGCCCGTGTGCGGGTTCTTGTGCTTCAGCAGGTTGACGATCATCTCGATCATCAGGTCCTGCACATCCTCGGCGAAGTTGATGAAGGCGTAGGTCTTGCCGTTGAGGTTCTTCTCGATCTCGTCGTAGGCGACGAGCCGATCGCGATTGCCCGCACAGACCATGAACCCGAACGTGTGCGACCAGGCGTAATACACGCCGCGCTGCGTGAGCTGGGCGGCGAAATAGTCGAAGCGGTCGAGCCCCTCGCGATCCATGAGCGTGGCATCGTTGGCATCGCCGATGCCGTTGTCGCGCCCCTTCGGATAGCTGAACTTGTGCAACCGCACGGCGTTGATGCCATAGCGGGCGAAGCGGGCCGCCGTCGCCTCGGCCTCCGCTTGCTCCGGAGCACAGCCGCTGCCATACGACAGGTTCGTGCCCCAGAACTTGATGGGCGTGCCGTCGGCGAGTTCGAACCGATCGTCGACCATCCGCACGCCGCCGCGCTTGCCCGCTGGCTTCTCGAGCCAGTCGTCCATGGCGATGACGCCGGGGCCGTCGAGCTTCTCGGGGATCGTGAGCGGGAACCAATCCGGCCCCGCCAACGTGCGTGAGAGTCTTTCGAGGTCTTCTTGGCGGGCGAGTAGGCTCGCCTCGCCGGGGAACGTCGCGGTGATCGTCGTGCTGGTCTTGCCGGCCTTGTAGACCTTGTCGGCCAGCAACACCCGCATGTCGCCATCGAAGGCGAGCGGAGTCGGCGGCTCGAACGCGAACGCTACGTCGCCCACGCCCTCCATGCCGAGCACGGCCTTCTTCGTCGCCGGCTGCGCGGTGATTCCCACCGGCAGCTTCACGACGCTCGTCTTGCCGTCTGCCAGCGAGAGCGTCCACTGCCCCTTGGCGAATCCCTTCTCCGGTCCCAACCCGGCGATGAGCATCGTCACCGGCACATCCTTCGCGGCGTTCAGATCGTATTGGAACGCAACCTGCCGCGGCCCGCTCTTGCGGACGCGGAACCGGATGTCGATGACCTCGCCGCGATCCTTGTTGACGACGAACTGCGTCGTCACGTCGAGCGTGTCTCCCTGTGCCTTCTGATCGGCACCCACTCCGACCCATTGCCAATTGGGGCCCCAGCCGACGATCGTCGTGTGGGCCACCGGCGTCTCGCCCTGCAGGAGTTTGAATTCGAACGAATTCGACGGCGAAACCAGCGCGCTCCACGGCTCGGCCGCCGCGGCGGTCGAAATCAACGAGACGAAGAGTATGAAACACCGAAGCGGGAATTTTTTCATGTCGCGTCGCTAGCTCAATGGGTGCGGTGTGTTGCGAGGTTGATCGGCTCCTAGCATACTTCGCGTTCGCGGTCCGGAACATCACACCGATCGGAGGGGAGTGCGATATCCGGGAAGAGCACACCACCTGTGCAAGATTCCTTGACCGGGCCGCACCGGCCGCTTCAAAATGCGTCTGTCGGCAAGCGGCAGGCTCGGGAATCCGAATTGGGAGATTTGCCATGCACCGCGGCTCGAGTTTCTTACCTGGTCCGCGCCCGTCGCGGAAGAACCGCCACGACGGCTCGATCGGTCGGCATACTCCCTCGTCGATCGTCGTTCTGGGGGTGCTGGCTCTGCTGTCGTCGCTGGCTTCGGTTCGGGCGGAAGACGAGCCCAGCCCGAGTGAAGAATCTCCACAGGTCGACGAAGCGCGCGCCAAGCGGCTGCAACAGATGACGGCGCACGCGGCGGAATATGAGTTGTGGGGCGGCGAAGACGAGCAACGGGCCTTCAAGCGGGCCGACCGGCCGGTGCTGCGCTGGTCGAATCCACAGCGGGCGACCGCCGATGGCGGCCTCTTTCTCTGGAGCGACAAGAACCGCCCGGCGGCCGTGCTGTGCATCTACAAATCGGGCGAGGATCAGGTCGACCATGAGTGGCAATCGCTCTCGACCGCACCGTTCCGTGCCACGTACCGCGGAGCAACGGCCTGGCAGCCGCGCACGGCGGGCGTGGAGTTCCGCCGCCTGCCGGGAAAATCGGAGCTGGCCGCGGCGACACCCGTGCGTCGCCTGGCGCAGTTGCACCGCCTGTTGAACGACTTTTCCGGTTCGCTGGGCCGAGAGGAACGCAAGCACGAACTGCGGGCGCTGACGCAGCCCATCTACCGCTATGCCGACGAAGACTCCGACGTGGTCGACGGGGCCGTCTTCGCGCTGACCCAAGGGACCGATCCGGAAATCCTGTTGTTGTTCGAAGCACGACGCGCCGAGGGGCAGCCGCTCACCTGGTGGTGGGCCGCGGCCAGGATGAGCATGGTGCCGCTCGAATTGAAGTATCGCGATGAACTGGTGTGGACGGTCGACTGGCGCCGGCAGCGCGACGAACGCGGGCCGTGCATCACACTCGTCCGCCCGTGGTTGGAGCCCTGACGGCCCGCTGCGTCTCCTTCTCAGGGACGCGCTAGCCGCGCGATGGCCGGGATGTAGGCGTCGACCAGCGAATGGTCCTTGGCGACTTGCTGAATCTGCCCGGTGGCGGCCAGCTTGCCGAAATGCACCAAGCGATCGCCTTCGAGCAGGATCTCTTCGATCCCTTTAGGTTCGGAGAGCGTGCCGCCCCAATTCAGGAATTCCAGCCGACCGACCGAGTCGTACGCCTGGGCCGAAAGTCGCGCGAATCGGGAATCGATGGCGGCCAAGAACGGAAGCAGATGCGCGGCGGGCGGCAGGTGCGGCACCAGGTCGTCCGTGTTCTCGAACCGCCAATCCTTCAGGATCCGGCCGTCGTAATCGTTGGCGAACTGCGTGTTGCCGGCCCGTGCCGAGCCGAATGTATAGACGCCCACCGGCGTGATCGCCGCTTCGTGTTGCAGCCGCAGCGCGCCCAACGACGCCAACGCGCCGCCCTTGCTATGCCCCGTGACGACCACCGGCAGCTTGCTCGCCGCGTGCTGCGCCTCGACGGCCGCCAGCACTCCGTCCCAGAGCAGATCCAGCGACTTGGCGAACCCCTGGTGGACGAGTCCCGAGGTATACGACGCGCTCGTCAGCTTGGCGTCTCCGTTATTGACCCAGTCCAACACACTGTTCACAAAATCGTCCCAATCGTCGAGATTGATCGGCAGCGTCCCACGGAACGCGACGATCACCTCCGTCGCTGTAGTACCGACGAGCGCCGCATTGATATGCGCCAGGAACGACTGCGGCTGCGCCACGAACCCCATGTCGCCGCAGAAAGGACAGCTTGCCATACCGCCCGGCCGATCGACGTAGTACGTAATATCGCTGGCCTTCGCCATACGGCACGCCATCTTCAGATCGACACCCATAACGTGATCTCCTTTGTTGTCTATCGACGCTTCATAAAGATCCTCATCCCTCAAGGGCTTTGCCTAGGAGTCCGGTTTGGCCAGAAAGTCTACTCTAACTTTCTGACCGCGCTGAGTTCGACCACCGTGCGGTCCATCAGCACAATGATGATGAGCATCCTAAACGACCGTCTTCGCCTTCGCGCGGAAGCCGCGGCTCCCGTGCCGGAGGTCCTTGCGGCATTTCGATGAACCGCACGCACCATATCCATTTCTTTGATGGCTTCCGCGCTAATGCGTTTGTAGCGCCGACCACGCGGCTTCTACGGCACTCGTTGCGTCACTGATGGCCTTCAGTACGTCCCTCTCGTCGACGTATTCCGATCGCGATTGTAATTCGAGCCGTTAGCAAAAGCGGCGTCATGGATATCGATTGACGGTGCAATTCGGCAACGCGGTCGCCAGCTTCTCGAGGCCGGCATCCGTGACGCTCGTATTCCCGAGCATCAGTTCCTCGAGCTGCGAAAGCGAATGGAGATGTTCGAGGCCACGGTCGGTCACGCCGGGGCCGTGCAGGACGATGGCTCTCAGGGTGGGGATTCGCTCCAAGTACTCGCAAATCTCGTCACCGGCGTCGACGGTGCCGACCGCGTGAATACGCGCACAGAAATCGTTGCCGACCAACTTGCGGATGAGACCGGGCCGACAATATTCGCCATTCGCGCCGGTCACTTCCCAATCGTAGGTGACGGCGCCCCCCAACCTTTCAATGGCTTCGGCGATCCTTCGTTGTTTCAAGGTCCGATCGGCCTCGAAGCCAAGCGCGATGCCGAGCACGGTCATCGCCGCCAACATCGCCCGCAAGCTGAATCGAAACCGTCGGGTCATCGGCACAGTCTAGCAGAACGCAACCATCTCACCCGAGGCGGCGTTTACGGCCGATTTTTTGCCCACGTCGCTCCGGCTGCCGGGGAGGGCTACGGGCGGACTTCCAGGGTAGACATGATGCACGGCCCCTCGGGTTCCATCTGCCACAACATCAATTTGTGGTTGCCTGGCTGTTCGGCACCGTCCAGAAGCATTTGCACTTCGTAGGTGCCGGCGCCCTTCCTTCGCGATATGCCGAGATGCCCCCACCGATGACGCTGGCCGTCCTTCTTCTGGGGTGCTTCGGCGAGGACGAGGAAGTGGTGAATCTCCGGTCCGTTGAAATGGAAAAACTGTCCGGTCACCTCGATGTGCTGCCTCACGCGAACCGGGCTCGCGTGGACGTATTGTCGATGGGTGCCGCGGAAGCGCCACGACCCGAGGCCGACGCAGATCGCGACGATCGCCACCAGCAACGCGCGGAGGGTGAATTGTGGGCGGCGCATGGTCATTTCGATCGCATCGCCACGATTTCGGCCACTGCCCGATGCGCGACGTCGTGACCGCGCTGCGTAAAATCGAGCACACCGACCGGCGGAGGAGGCGAGTCTCCCGCGAAGGCGGACCAGCGCGGCAACGGCATCCTCAGGTCTGATGTGGCGAGCAATCGGAGGCGGCGGGCTTGAACGAGGGTTTCGATCGCGGCCTCAAACGCCGCCTGAGTGCACTCCAACTCCGGCCGGTGCGCATTGGCCACGACGGCAAAGCGCGACATTTCCGACGGCGGCAGCGGAGTTTTCATCCGCACCAAGTCCAGAACAAAAAACTCGGCGATCGAGATACCGGCGGTTTCTGTGGCCCTGCAAAGCGATTCATACCAGTCCATCTCGGCCACCGTTACCACTCATCACACGCGAGCTGAACGGAAATTGTTGGATCATTGTCGCACTCTACCAAAAAGTAACCAACCCACCCCAAGTATTGTTTCACGGTCGATTTGGTGCGCACGTCACACCACCTATCGGGGGTCTCGGTTGACCGGCAAAGGCTGCCTGTTTTAACCAAATTTCCAATATGGTAAGGTCACGATCTCGGAGAGGCTGACAGAACCCCGATGGTCAGGGCACCGTGGGGTGTTGTCGGTCGCTCTGAGGGCGGAAACCCGAAGGTCCGGGCGCAGTAGGCAAGAATCGACGGTGAGACGCCGATTCTGCGGGGCTCGATCCCGCTCCGCCGGTTGCGCTAAAACAGTTACCCCTTGATCGCGGTCCTCATGAAGATGCCCGTTCGCAGATGGCGTAGATTCCGAGCCTGGTTCGAGACCGTTCGTGAGACGTACTATCGCGCGGTGACGCATTTCTACGTTCCGCGGCATCGGGCTCCGAGCGGCCGCGAGCCGAAGCGGCGCGCCAGGCGATTCCCGTGGTTACCGTATCACGGGGTCAGGTTCCAGGGGCTCGAAGCACGCTCCATGCTGACGGCCGATCCGATGTCGGCGGGCGACGAAGGCAATGTCGGCGTCGTGGCTCCCCTGGTCGTCGCCGCTGACGGTCCCCGGACGGAATCGACGTGGCCGACGGATCGCGGGAGCGGCCGGGGAACCTTCCACGCCAACAGCATCGGCACCGGGTCGGGCGTCTCCTTCGGCATGGCCCTCGCAACGGGCACTGGCACGTCGACGGGCACCGGGAGCGGGTCCAATTCGGGTTCTGGATCGGGGAGTAGTTCGGGAAGCGGTTCCGGAACTGGCTCAGGTTCTGGGAGTGGAACCGGCAGCGGGACGGGCACTGGGACTGGTTCCGGAAGTGGATCTGGAACGGGAACGGGTACCGGATCGGGATCGGGTAGTGGGACAGGCACTGGAACTGGCACCGGATCGGGATCGGGTAGTGGGACAGGCACTGGAACTGGATCAGGAAGCGGATCAGGAACGGGGACTGGCACCGGATCGGGCAGCGGCACAGGCACCGGGACTGGATCAGGTAGCGGGACGGGAACGGGCAGTGGGACAGGCACGGGGACCGGCTCCGGCAGTGGATCGGGCACTGGATCTGGCACCGGATCGGGATCGGGCAGTAGCACAGGCACTGGTACCGGATCGGGCAGCGGGACGGGAACGGGGACTGGATCGGGTAGCGGGACGGGCACTGGGAGTGGGTCGGGTACTGGAACTGGCACCGGCTCAGGATCGGGCAGTAGCACCGGGACTGGATCAGGAGGCGGCACCGGCACTGGTACTGGGTCTGGAACGGGGACTGGATCAGGGAGCGGGACGGGCACTGGGAGTGGGTCGGGTACTGGAACTGGCACCGGCTCGGGATCAGGCAGTAGCACAGGCACCGGGACTGGATCAGGGAGCGGGACTGGATCAGGGAGCGGGACTGGATCCGGGAGCGGGACTGGATCCGGGAGCGGGACAGGCACCGGGACTGGTTCCGGCAGTGGATCGGGTACTGGAACTGGCACCGGCTCAGGATCAGGCAGTAGCACAGGCACCGGGAGCGGATCTGGAACAGGAACTGGATCGGGTAGCGGGACGGGAACGGGAAGTGGTTCCGGCACCGGGACTGGTTCCGGCAGTGGATCGGGTACTGGGACTGGCACTGGCTCGGGATCGGGCAGCGGCACAGGCACCGGGACTGGATCAGGGAGCGGATCGGGAACGGGGAGTGGATCGGGTAGCGGGACTGGCTCCGGCAGTGGGTCGGGTACCGGGACTGGTACCGGATCGGGATCTGGCAGCGGCACAGGCACGGGGACTGGATCAGGCTCGGGTAGTGGATCAGGCTCGGGTAGTGGATCAGGCTCGGGCAGTGGATCAGGCTCGGGCAGTGGATCAGGCTCGGGCAGTGGATCAGGCTCGGGCAGTGGATCAGGCTCGGGCAGTGGATCAGGCTCGGGCAGTGGATCAGGCTCGGGCAGTG
>DASZTS010000073.1:0-17957 GCA_035547915.1 Pirellulales bacterium
CACGTCGCGATCGAATCAACCCGCGCGTGATCAAACGTAAAATGAGTGGCTGGGCCAAGAAAACCAACAAACACCGTGATTCTCCCCAACCCACAAAGAACTTCCGTCAATCCATCGTCCTGGTGAATTGAACGGTATTGCCGTTAGCCCCAACGATCCCGCGCATTGGACTGTGCTTGGCGCAGAAAGTTAGAGCGCGACGACAGATCGATCGCCCCCTTCCGTGTGCGTGGAGCGGCGCTACGATCGCCACAGGCGCATGAAAAAGCCGCCTGGGGAGCGGCTTACTCCCGATGCCGGAAGCTGGCGAGTTACTTCTTCTCTCGCGCCTGAATCATGGAATCGGCAATCTCGTAGGCTTTCTCGGCCACGGATTCGGGAGGGTATGCCGGAAGCATTCCATGCATCGCCATTGCGGCGAAGAGGTCACGCAGGCTCATGCCACGCACGGGGGCGGTGCTTGTCACGGGAAACGCAGGGCCGCCGTCTTGAGTCTTAGAGCAACCGACAAAACCGGATCGAGCTTCACAAAATCGGCGTTTCACGGCCGATTTTGTGCCCGCGGCGCTCCGGCTTCCGGGTTTTGTCAGCCACTCTTAGCCATTGTTCGAGATTCCCACAAAAGGTCGGGGCAGGGGACCATTAGATCGCGCCAGAACGGCGGGGCAACGGGCGCCGCTAGCCTCCGTGCGAAAGCCGCAGCGGCGAGCCGCGTGCAGATTACGACCATCAACCACAGCAAACGAGGGTGAATTGGCGAGGCATGGTCTACTCGTCATTTCGTCTTGCGGTTGCCCGCGATTTCACGCCCACGGCCGTCTTAATTAGAGCGGCTGACAAAACTCGGAAGTCCGAGCGCCGTGCGCGAAAAATCGGCCGAGAAACGCCGATTTTTTTGAGCCGATGCGGTTTTGTCGGTTGCTCTAAAGGCACCTGGTGGCGCGGCTGCCAACATCACTGATGTCCCACTTTCCCCAGGCGGAAGAGGTCGCGTGATCGTCCGTGACAAGCTACGATCATTGCTGAGCTGGACGGAGGATAGCGCAACGGCGGGAAACCGGCCCGACCAGAGCCAAGACCCAAGGCCACCCCACCACCTTTCCCCCTCCCTCTTTCTCAGCTCCGCCAGCCTTCGATCCGTTGGCCGCGGCGAAGCTCGCACAGGCCCTGCGATCTAACGATTCGGTACCAACGGCCAGCGAACCTCGTTGTTAACCGCCAAAATGGCTACCAGCGGGTCGTTTCCTGCTGAACGAAAGCATGTTGCAAATAAGCTACGCTTGCGAAGATGATTGAGCACGAAGGGAATGGATCTATGGAATCGGCTAAGAATCTGTCGCTGCCCCGCGCACTGCCCGCCGCCGCAGCCTACGCGGCGATGATCGCGAGTGCCGTGGGGCTGTTTCTATTGATCGTCCACTTCGGAGGTTCATTGACTGCCCCGGCCGACGCCGCGGTCACTTCCGCCGGCATGGCCGGCAAGACGGCCTCGCACTTCAATGCTCTGGTTCACGTGCTCGTGGCGATGACGGCCATGATCGCCCTCGGCCGGGTTCTGAGCTGGCTCTTCCGTTGGATCGAGCAGCCGCCCGTTGTCGGCGAAGTCGTGGCGGGCATCGTGCTGGGGCCGTCGCTTTTGGGCCGTGTATGGCCGGAGGCCTCGGCCTTTATCTTGCCGGCTGGCGTGGCGCCGTATCTGGCCGTGGTCGCGCAAGTGGGTGTGATTCTCTACATGTTCCTGGTGGGCCTGGAATTGAACGGAAACCTGTTGCGCGAGCGGGCCCACGCCAGCGTCGCGATGTCGCATGCCAGCATCGTGGCGCCGTTCCTGCTGGGGGGGCTGCTGGCATTGATGCTCTATCCCCGGCTCGCGACCTCGGATGTGCCCTTCTCGAGCTTCTCCTTGTTCCTCGGTATAGCCATGTCGATCACAGCATTTCCCGTGCTGGCGCGAATCCTGACCGACTGCGGCATGACCAAGAGCCATATCGGGGTCATCGCGTTATCGTGCGCGGCAACCGACGACGTGACGGCCTGGTGCCTCTTGGCACTGGTCGTCGGCGTGGCGAAGGCGAACCTGAACGAGGCGTTGATGGTTGTGGTTTGGACGCTGGCCTACATCACGATGATGTTGTTCGTCGCGCGGCCGGTCATTACCAAGCTATCTCGCCGCTGCGACGGCGCGTCGCTCACGCCGGGCATCACCGCGGCGGTGTTCATGGCCGTGCTGATATCGTCCTTGGCGACCGAGTGGATCGGCATCCATGCCATCTTCGGTGCCTTCTTGCTGGGAGCGGTGATCCCGCACGACAGCACAATCGCCCGCGAGATGAGCCACAAGCTCGAAGACCTGGTGACGATCCTGCTGCTGCCCGCTTTCTTTGCCTATACCGGCATGCGTACACAGATCGGGCTGGTAACGGGCGTCGAGTCCTGGCTGATCTGCGGGTTGATCATCGTGGTGGCGACGCTGGGCAAGTTCGGCGGCACGTTCGCGGCCGCACGGGTGACGGGCCTGGGGTGGCGCGACTCGGCCGCGCTGGGCACATTGATGAACACGCGCGGGCTGATGGAACTGGTTGTGCTCAACATCGGCCTCGATATGGGCGTGATCTCACCGACCCTGTTTGCGATGATGGTGTTGATGGCCCTGGTGACGACGATGACGACTTCGCCCGTCCTATCTTGGCTGCTGCCGGAGTTTCGGCGTGCAAGGGTAGCCGGCTAGCCGTTCGGCGGCGACCGTGCACCACTTTCGTCCGGGAGCGGCTCCTTTGTTGCCATTCCGCGCATTCGGCGCGGGGCTCTTTCTTGCCTCTTGCTGGGGCACGGTTCCTGCATGCGGAATGGGGCAGGGTGGAAACCGTGCAATGCCCGTTCTGTGCCAACGCAACGCGGTCTGGCACGTAATCACGCACGGTTAGGATCGGAGCATCGACGAGACCTTTAGCGCAACCAAGAAAACCGGATCGAGCCCACAAAAATCGGCAATTCACGCCCAATTTTTTGCCCATTGCGCTCCGGTATGGCCGGTCTCACGGTTTCGCGCGTGGCGCTTCTTGCTCTCCTGCTTTGCCGAGGACGCTTTCTAATTGAGCGATCGCTTCGCTCAGGGTGCCCACGAACACGACCTTTCGTTGGCGATCGAGCAGCGCCGCCTGCGGGATGCCGCGAACGCCGTACGACTTGAAGAGCGCGCCGAACCACCCCGGTTCGTCGGCTTCGTGGTCGATCGCCAGCACGTAAGGCAGACCATGTTTGCGGGCGAATCGGGCCACGCCTTCCACATCGCCGCTGCTATCGTGCCAGCCCACGATCCGGAGATCGGTCTTCGCATATTGCCTGGCGAGACTGATGACCTTGGGGAGTTGGAGCACGCACGGTCCGCACCCCTGGCCCCAGAAATCCAGCAGCACGACTTTGTCCTTCAGGTCGGGAGCCTCGATCTGGCCGTCTGCCGTGAGCCAGGCCGCGGGATTCAACGCCGGCGCATCCTGGCCGATCTTGATCACGGGCCACAGCGAGCGCGTGCGGGGCGAGAGCGCATAGGCGAACTGCACGGCGTCGGTGACCGGTCCGTTCGCCATGCCCTGTTTGGGACGGCCCCGCTGGTTGCGATCCCGCTGCGCAGCGGCCTCGCCGAAGTCCGAAGCGAGCACGAGTGTGCCGGCCGGCACGGCGACCGCGAACGCATCGGCCGGCAACGCGCCCTGCTCGATGGACGAAATGTCGTGGATCGTGATGGTGTAAAGCTCGCCGCGTTGATAACGCAGCTCGACGCGTAACCGTGCCCAGATCATGCCGTCGGCCAGTTCGATCGGCGCGAATTGGAACTCGTCCTGGCCGTTCCCGGCCTGTTGTTGGTAGAAGGACGATTCGTGGACGAAACCGGTCTTCTCATCGACGACGAGCCGCCACTGCACGTCGCCCGCTGGCGATCCCAGAACAACCTTCCCATCGGCTCGGGAGATGATTTCCGACTTCGGTCGTTGCTTCGGAAGATTCTTCGAAGGATTCCGCGGGACCAACGGCCAATGCCGCAGATCACCGATGCCGTCGATGTGGAGGAAGGCCAGGCGATGATCGTTCACCGATACCTGCGCGTTCGCGCCGTCGTAGTGTACGATCTCGACACCGTTGAAGACTTCGACGGACGTTGTCTTGCCGTTGGCGTCGGGCCGATTCCGCCGATGTTTTTGGCCGTCGATCACCATCTGATAGGGACCCGCCAGGCGCACGTTCAATTCGGGCAGGTGCTGATTGATCCAGGCGACGATGTCCGTGCCCGCGTTCGGGTCGAAGCGGGTCATGACCTCGTGCATCTCGTCACGCGTCACCACATAGTCGCGTTCCATCGTGTTGGTCGTTCGGTAGGTGACGCTGCCCTTGAATTTGAAGTCGTTCTGCCGACGCCAGAGGTCTTGCAGATGCCGTTCGAGGTCGGTGCCGTCCGCCGGGGCATCCGCCGTGTCGGCCGGCGGCGTCTTGCGTAGCTCGAAACGGACGTTCGTTTCACGCCCGGCGACAACGTCGATCCAAGGACTCTCACCGTCCGCCATCTCATAGCCGTCCGGTGGCTTGGCGACGAAGAATCGCCGCCGTCCCGGTTCGACGACCGCGCGCAGCACGCCATCGCTGCCCGTGGTGGGATGATCGACGAAGACGGTCTGACTCTGCAACTCGTGTCTGTCGCGCGACGAATCGGCCTCGTAGACGAAGCCGACGCCTTCGACCGGCTCGGCGTCGCCGGTCGCCACGCTCAGCACGACCAGCGCGCCGCTCGCGACGCCCAATTCGATCGGCTGCTCGGGCGGTTCCTTGCCCACGTCGATCTCCTGCTCGGTCCGTACATGGAGCGAACCGATCGCGGGCTCGGCCACCAACTGATAATGTCCCGGCGGGAGTTTCAGCGTGGCGCGACCATCGACGTCGGAGCGTGCCTCGCTCCCCACACCGCGGATCTGCCGACCGTAGGCGTGCAGCACGACACCGGCCAACGGTTCTTTGTCCGTCTCGCCGATCGTGCGAATCGCCACGGTCCGCGGAGCGACGAGAACGGGGTTCCAACCGTGTGCGATCGCGCTCTCGGCACGATCGACCGCCTTATCGTTGGTAGTGATCGTCGTCATGACCGAGCCGAGTTCGGGTGTCGCCGTCACGCCTGCCACGAAGCTCGCGTCGCGTGGCACATCGTCGATGTGATAGCGGCCCGCCTCATCGGTCCTGGCCGACAACCGCGCCTCGGGCAGCGCGAGGATCGTCGTGAACGACCGGTCCGTGTCGACGACACCGCCTTCCGGTGTGACCAGCTCGAACCGATACATCTCGGAATCGCTGCGGCGTTGGTCGGCAACGACGCCGATCTGTACCTTCGCGTGAACGACCGGATTACCCAGATCGTCCATGACCTGCCCCTCCAAACGCACGGTCGAACCGAACCGCAGGTCGTTCACGATCGCCTCCCCCTCGTAGTAGGCCCGGTCCATGTCCGGTTCGCTGTTGTCGGCCGGACGCGGCCGGGGTCTGTAAGACCGGACGCCATGCCACGCGAAGCCGTTGCCATACGAAGTGCCGAAGACCTGGAAACTTCCCTCGACAACGTCCGGCTGCGGAGGAAATGTGCGCACCGGCAACATGACGTCTTCGATCGCATAGCGCCCGGCACCATCCGTCATCGCCCGGGCGAGCACCGCTTCCTGACCGAAGGCGCCGAAGCCGTTGGCTGCGGCGACGTAGATCTTGACCCCGGGCAACGGCCGGCCCTCGTGATCCTTCGCCGTACCTTGGATCGAAACGGGCATCGGTTCCGTGTCGTAGATGCGGCCCCCTCGCGAAGCCGCGTCGGGCGGTCTTTTCTTGGGAACTCGTTTGGGTGTTTGGTCGGCGGCCGGCGGCGGTGCCGGTCGAGCATCTTCCTTCGCCACAGGCTGCGATGCGGCGGTCGCTTCGCGCGGCGCTTGCGCCGCCTTCAACGTGAGGCCGCTCATCGCGGCTCCCAGGCCGAAGCAGACGACCGCCAACAGCGCTCGCCGCCAGACGGAAACCGGAGGGAGTGTCCACGGTCGGTCCGAGTCGAGCAGACGGAGCAGGCGTCGTCTGATCGTCCGGCGGCTGCCGAAGGGAACGGAACACGCGGCGCGCGACAGCCGGCGGTAGCCGAAACTCGTCGGCCGTTGGGCGAACTCGAGGAGAAGATCGGCGTAATCGCGCTGCGTGATACCCGCGCCCAGCGCCGCGTCGTCGCAGATGAGCTCACTCTCGTGGCCGATGCGCCACAACAGCCAATGCACGAGGGGGTGGAAGAAGAACAGCGCTCCGGTGACGGCGCGGAGCAGTGCCAGGCAGTCGTCGTAGTTCGCCAAGTGCTGGATCTCGTGGATCAGGCTGGCCCGGCGCGAAGCCGGCGACATCGCGTGCCAATCCTCGGGCACCAGGATCATCGGCCGAACCACACCGACCGCCAAGGGCGACGACACGAACGGATGGCTGGCCAACCGCATCCCGCGCTTGGTGCCGACCATCGATCGGCAAGCCGTGAAAAACTCGCGCGACGGCCCCTCGACCGCGACCGATTCTCGCCGCAGCCGGCGAATGCACACCAACCCATAAGCGACCCGACTGAAACCGACCAGCACGCCCACGGCCCACACGGCCGCCAGTGCTACCACCAGATATCGCCGCGCTCCGAACGAACTCGCCGCGATCGTCCGCCGCCTGCCTGGCAGTTCGGCGACGGCGGTCCGATCGATCGGTCGCGTGCTCGCCGTTTCGGGGGCCGTCGTCGTCGACCTCGCGGCACCTCGTTCATGGGTGTCTGGCGGCAGCTCTTCGGGAACGGTCAGTAGATCGGCCGGAGTCTCCGAGGCGACGTGTTTTTCCGTCGGCCGCGGCGGGACGTTGGGCCGCGGAGAAGGCCGTTCGGGCGGCGTCCAAACGGCCAATTCCCAAGCGGGCATCATCGGCAGCGTCAGGCCGACGAGCAGTGCCATCAGGCAGACGAGGCAGCGGATGGCCGCGCGTCGCGGGGGCAGGAACTTCAGCCAGGTCCAAGTGAGCAAGAGGATCACCGCCCAGCGGCCAGACCAATTCGCCAGGAACCACAGGCCGGGCTCGAACAGTCGGTCAACCGATTCGTTCATGGCACCTCTCCCGAACGTCATTCGTTCTTCTTGCGACGCTTCGATGCGGTTGGGGTCTTGCTCTGCTCCGCTTGGGCGAACCGCCGCTCGATGTCTTTCAGCTCGGCGGGCGAGAGCGCCTCCGAATCGACAAGTCCGGCCAGGAGGGCTTCGATCGATCCACGGAAGAAACGTCGCACGAAGTCGTCGAGCAGCGTGCCGGTGGCTTGTTTCTTATCGATCAGCGGCCGGTACTCGTAAGCATTGCCGGCGGCTTCGTCGTGCGTGACGAGCCCCGCCCTTTCCATGTTCTGGAGCATGCCGAGGACCGTGGTATAGGGCTGCCGCCCCTTGCCCGGCAGGTGCTTCATGAGCTGCCGCACGCTGAGCGGACCGCGCTCCCAAAGCACCTCCAACACCGCGAACTGGCGGTCCGTGATCGCGATTTCCTTCCGTCCTGCCATGCCCGATGCACTTTCTACGTTAGATGGAGTACGCATTATTACGTAGGGTTGTCTCTTTTGTCAATCACGCTACAAACCCGCGATGGTTGCCATTGAGTTGCATTGCCAGCGACGTGCTGTCGTCAGGAACATTGGAAGAGAGGGGTGGCTCGCTCTGGGATGCTCGTAGCGCGGAACGAGGACGAACCGCCGCTTGTAAGTGGGCGCCACGGTTACTACCCATGACCCAAGCTGGCAACCCTGTTTGATACAGTGGTTGTTTCGCGTCGTGTGGCTCGCGAAGCGGTGCCATGCTTCGAGTGTCTTAACGTGGGTCATTTTCTCCGTCCCGGCATCGCTGATCGTGCTGGCAAATCCAAGCGACGACGTTACCTGCACGACTGAACGCAAACCGGCTCGATGGCTAGGGGGGCAGCGGGCGGTTCCGCGCCGAAGGTTCCCAGAAGCCCGCGGGGCCGGCATCGCCCCGTGCCTTCCAGCGCTCGGGCAGTGGCAACGCCAGAGTGTAGAGGAGATTAAATCGCAAGCTGTCGTCAAGCTGGCCGGCGGGTTGGATGGCGACCGGCGGATCGGCAAGCGTGTCGACAAAGCTTTTCGCCCAGCGCGGATCAACATGCGCCGCCGCTAGCAAGATCCTGCCTGCTACCGACGCTTGTACTTGCACAGCGCCCAGAGCGGAAGCATACGTGGCGGATGGTGCCAGCAGCGCCCGCGGAATGTCGCGATCGTACCTCGAGAGTAGCTCCGCCAATTCGATGTCGGCCCGTTCGGCTTGATCGTTGAGACTGTTTCGACCTGGGCGCGGCAGCCGCAAGGCCAGCGACCGCCAGAACAGTTCGCCGCAGAGGTCGGGATCGACACGCTCGGCCACCGGCAAGAGCCACGCCGCGATCGCCGGCGCCGAGTCCCAAGGCAGCAGCCAACTCTCTCCGATGGGAAGCCGAGGAAGCTCGTCTCGCACCAATGCCGCCAACAGCCGGCGAGCCTCGCCCGGCTGCGTCTCGGCCAGCGCCAGAATGATCGCGCCTCTTGCGCGGACGCTGATCGCGCCTTTTGCCCGAAAGCGCTCTTCAACCGCCTCTTGGGCGTCTGCGGCCGCTTGTTCGGCCAGCGGGAGGTCGACTTTCGCCAGGCGATAGCAGAATTCCGTGGCCGCAGTGCCTTCGGAGCCGATTCGCCCTCGATCCTTGCGCATCGCCTCCGTAACCAGCTTCCAGGCATCGGCGGCCCGCCGGGGATGATCGGGCAGCAGTCCGGCGGCCACGCGGCCACCGTGACGCCGCAAGAACGTGCCCGCTTTTGCGAGCCAGTCCATGGCGCGTTCCGCATCGTCGTGCGCCGCCGCCAGCGCGAGATGAAGGAAGGCATATTGCGCCTCTGCGTCGGCAAACAGCGATTTGGCGTCGTTCTCGGCTTCGGTGAATAGCTGCCGGCCTCGCGCAACTTCGCCGACGGCGAACAACCGTTCGGCCACACTTGCCAAAACCCTCACGCGCCGTGTCGGATCGGCTACGTTTCGTGCGTGCGGCACCGCCGCCTCGAGCCATTCAAGCCGCCTCGCCTGCTCGGACTCGTCCATCTCGCCGCCATCCATTTCGTCGCTGGCCTGAATGAGCTCCGTGGCCTTGTGGTACTCGTCGTCGCCTGCTTCAATCATCGCGCGCACCTCATCCCACGAGGTGCGGCCGCGATGGCTAACGACCGAAAGAATGGCGAATTCGCGCAGGCTATCACGGGCCGGTTGATCGACACCGACCAACCCATCGAGGCGTTGGAGAGCCTCCACGCCATTGACTCGGGCCAGGGAGGAAAAGCCCCTCGTCTTTTGTTCCGGCGCACCGGACTTCGCCAATCGCTCGAGCCAGGGATCGAGCACGGAACGCGCCAGCGCGTATTCCTCGTCCGGAGAGAGCAGCGGCGGCAAGGTAACCTTCGGCTCGGCGGGTTCGTCGAGCGAGGCCAAGACGAACGTTGCCTCAGCCTGATCGGCCGGCAGCCGCACGCCCGTGAAACGATAACCGGGCTTTTCGGCGAACAAGAACACGCCGCCTTTGGGTACGTCCGGCAGGAGGAACTTTCCGCCACCTTTGCTCCTCGCTTCGATCCGTTCATGTCCGTCACCCGAGTTAAAAACCGTAGCGTCGTCGACCGGCTGCCCGCGGCGATCGACCACCCGCCCGGTGACGAGGCGCAGACCTTTGAGCGTGATGTCGGGCAGTTTGACCGCCACGGCATCTTTGTCGATTCGAAACCAACCGCTTCGGTCGGCGAGCATGCCGTGGGCGTTGGCGACGATTTGTGCCGGTCCGGCGACCGGCACGTCGGGCGAAACGAATCGGCCTTCGGCGTCGGTGACCAGCACATCGCTGCCGTCGAACTCGACCGGCCGATCGGGGAAACGCCAGATCCGCACCTCCGCCCCCGCCAGCGGCTTGCCAGCCGAATCGACAACGCGGCCTTCAATCGTCGCCGCGGCCGTCGAGCACGGCGATCGCGCCAAAACTAAGACCGCTAGCCCCAACCAGACGACGAAGAAGAAGCGTCGCATGAGAAGACGTCTCGAAATGGTCACGGATCTTTGTGTTGCGGTAGTGGGACGGGCGGGACATCATGGATCCGATTGCTGCCGGCCCTCGATGAGTTGCTTATTAAGCTCCCTGTAGTGCAACCATTCGCGACGAACCTCGGCCATGTCGTGCGCGTTTTCAATCTCGCAGCAGCGGCGCCCCGTAGCGACACCACCGAAGAACGCGCCGAGCACCAGGGCTGTGATGGCGAGCCAGGTCAAGCTGAACTGAAACCGTCGGGGCATCCGCGTAGTCTACCGCGCTCACCTGGGCCGGGCGATCATCGTTGCATCGCTCCTTCAGGCCACCAATGGAAGCTACGGCGAAGTTCAGGACGATCTGCGGCGGGGAAAGCTACTTCCGCCAGACGCGCATGACGGCCCAGTAGAAGGCCGACAACGACAGAGAGTTGCCGGTGATCCGATAGTACGCGTAGTGTCCGCGTAACTTCTGGCAAGGTAAGGCCCCGTCACGATGCAATAGCCGACGAGCGTGGTGAAGACCAAGAGCGTCCTGAGAGTGAATCGAGGACGCCGCATAGCTCGACTCCCGCAAGTTGATGTGACCCCGCCACGCCATTAGAACGCGCCAGAACAGTGGGGCAATGCGCTCACGATGCCAAGTACCCTTTCGGAGCCGGTGTTTTGGAATCGGGAAAAGCTTCTATGGACGCGGGAGCTGTCGGGTTTTGCCAGCGGCGCGTTATCGGTCGTGCGACGAGGCGATCCGCCCCATCCGCCCGCTCCGGTAGTCGTCGATCACATGGCGGATCTCCTCCTCCGTCCTGTCGCTGCGGGACTTCCAGATGGCGTCCATGAATTCGTGATGGCCGATCCGGCTGACGCCACGTGCGATCGTGGACATGATGGTCCACCAATCGCCGTGCTTCAGAGCCCGCGGCGGAATCCACAGACCGGGCAACGCCGCGCTCATGATGAGATTGTCGTCGGCCAAATCGATCGCCGAAAACTTGCCGTCGAGCAGGCGGTTCCAGGTCCATTCGACCGGATCGGTGAGACGTGCGGCGACATACTCGATCACTTGGGCCCGTTCGAAGCAGGCCCGCCGATGTTCGTAGTCGGACTGACCGTCTTCGGGGAACACGTCGAGCACGAAATTGGGCGGTCCGTTGAACGCCGACGGGCCGGGCTCACATTGTTTGAGCGGACCGTGATTGACCTGCACGATGATTCCCGGACGGAACCGCTCGCCATCATTCAATTGCACCGCCGCATGTACGCAACAGTACAAGCCGGGCGAGAACAACCGGTAATAATTGATACACATGGCAATATCGGTCAATAGGGCCGATTGACCGACATCGAGTTCACGGAACATCGTAGCGCCTCGTCGGATAAGCAAGGTCCTTAGCCATCGCGACGCACGCCAGGCTAAAGCCTGCAGGATGATGCCACGTCGTTTCGCCAATCGTGCGATATCCGGCAGCCTTGTAGAAGCTGACGGCATTCCGTGAGGACGATAATGTTAGGCACCCTAAGCCTGCCTGACGCGCGACCGCTTCAAGGCGTGTCAAAAGTTCGGTTCCGATCCCCCCTGCGCGAGAACTCGGGGCCGACAAAGACAGCGTCCACTTCGGCGCGACACCGATTCATGAATCCGAAGCCGACGATCTCGCCGTCGCATTCGGCGACGAGGAAATCTCGCCTCAGGATGATCTCGGAAAAGTTGTCGGGCGGCTGTGCCGTCGCCCAAGCTTCCGCTTGTGAGTCGCCGTAGTGGCTCTTGCATAGACCGCGGATGGACGCGGTTCGCACACGCCAGATTGCGTCAAAGTCGGCTGGAGAGGCTTTGCGGTAACAGACGGAGGCGGCCATACGTCGGTCATCGTACGTCTGAAGCCAGAAACACCTCAAGTGGTTGCGATGGCCGCGCTGCTGGCGGCCATCCGATTCGGGCGCGGTCAGACGAAGCCGGCTTTCTGGCAACCGGGATGCTAAACAGCCTTGTCCAACGACCCGCGAAGAAGCGTAACGTCTCCTCTACGATGTTGGCCCGGAGGGAAAGGGATTGTAGGAACCGAAGTCACGCTACCTTTTCGGGCACGACGAAGGGCGCGCGATATTGGCGGGTGAGCATGCGGTTGGCCTCGTCGTCACCGACGAAGGTTTCGGTCGCGGCATCGATGGATAGCTTCCGACCGAGCAGGTACTTTGCCTGGCCGTCGAGCTTGATCTCGTTGGCGGTCAGGTGCTGTTCCATGCGGCCGAGCGTCTCGTAGGCTTCGGTGTTGTCGCCGAACGCCTTCGTCTGCGGATCGAAGGGCACCTTCTCTCCCAAACGGTAAGAGATGTTGGCCAGGTGGCAGAGGGCCGACGAATAATGCCCTTCCAGGATGTCGGCGTTCAGTTCCGACTGGCTGCGGGTGCGAACCGCAGAGATGAAGTTGCGGAAGTGATTGCCGCCCGGCCCGACGGCCACGCTGGGCACCGGTTCGGGCTCGTCGCTTCCCTTGGGGTAGAACTTGCCACGCGTGACCAACCCGCCTTCGCAATGGAACACGTTGTCGCCGGAAAGACCGGCGTGTGGGAAATTCTCGGTGGGCAGTCCGCGCACCTCGAAGATCAATTGCGCGTCGCCGTAGTCGAACAGTGCGATCTGCGTGTTGGGAGTCTGACCCTGGTCCTCGTAACCGAAGCGGCCACCGAGACCGACGACCGTCTTGGGCAACGTGCCGCCGATTCCCCAGCGGGCGATGTCCATCTGGTGCACGCCCTGGTTACCGATGTCGCCGTTGCCGGTGTCCCAGAACCAATGCCAATTGTAGGGCACGAGGTTCTTGTGGTACGCCTGCTCCGGCGCGGGACCGAGCCAGAGATTGAAATCGAGATAGTCGGGCGGCGTCTCTGGCTTCTGGAATTTGATGCTGTCGCGTCGCTTATAAACCAGCCCGCGCGCGACTTGCAGCTTGCCGGCCTTGCCCGATTTAACAAAATCGATCGCGCCGGCCCAAGCGGCGTCGCTACGGCTCTGCGTGCCGTGCTGCACGATGCGGTTCTTCGCGCGAGCCATCTCGACGGCGATGCGCCCTTCATGCACGTTATGGCTGCACGGCTTCTCGACATACACGTCCTTGCCGGCATCGCAGGCCCAGACCGTGATGAGCGAGTGCCAATGGTTGGGAGTGGCGACCGTGACCACGTCCAGCTCTTTGTCGTCGAGCGCTTGGCGGATGTCTTGGATGGCTTGTGGTCTTCGGCCGGTGGCCGACTCGACCTTTTTGACGCTCCGCTCAAGCACCTTTTGATCGGGGTCGATGAGATAGGTGATCTCGACGCCGTCGATCTTGAGGAGATCGTCGAGATGGCTCTGGCCACGGCCGTTCAGGCCGGCGATGCCGGCGCGGATGGCGTCGTTGGCGCCCAACACCCTGCCCGACGACTTCGTGCCCGCCAAGGTGACCAGGCCGGCGGCGAACGACGATTTCTTCAAAAACTCTCGACGTGTCGAGCGTGACATGGCAGGCTCCTGTTATGTCAGACTAGGCGGGAGGGCGAGGCAACGCATCAATATTCTACGATGGATAGGGGCGATCGCAATAGTTTGGGCACTATCCGCTAAAGGCGGCTGACAAAACTCCGGGAGCCGGAGCGCCGTGAGCAAGAGATCGGCCGTGAAACGCCGATTTCTTGCAGCTCGATCCGGTTTGGTCGGTTACTTTAAATCCACTGTCGCTGCGCTTCGTAGACGGCGACGGCTACCGCATTCGACAGGTTCAGGCTGCGTACTTGGGGGCGAATGGGTATCCGCAGCAACCGCTCGCGGTTCGGCTCCGTGATTGACGCCGGTAGACCGGCCGATTCGCTGCCGAAAACAAGTATGTCGCCCGGCTCGTAGCCGACTTCGAGATAGTTACGCGTGGCCGATTTGCTGAAGAAATAGGGGGCGCGGCCGTCCAGCCGCGCGACGAGCGATGGCCAATCGTCGACGACTTCCCATTCGAGGTGTCCCCAATAATCGAGGCCCGCACGTCGCAGGTAATAATCGTCGACGCGGAAACCGAGGGGCCGCACCAGCCAGAGCTTGCAACCGGTCGCCACGCAGGTACGGCCGACCGCACCGGTATTGTGCGGAATCTCCGGTTGGTGCAGAACAATGTGCAACAGCGGTTCGTACTTCACTCACCGCTCGATAACACGAGGGCTGGCGACGGTCAAGCGTCGGCCCAGATTTCGCCGTTTAACAGTCATGCCCGGTGAAAACCTCGATCTGACGAGCGACCCGCCCGGCGGCGATCGGCCGGAGGGTTCGGCCAGGTCGTACGTCGGAATCCGTTTTGCCTGCTGCGAGGTCTACAGCCGCGTGTACATCAACCGGACCGAGACGGCCTACGAGGGAAATTGCCCAAGATGCTCCAAGCGCGTAAGGCTGCGAATCGGACCGGGAGGGAGCGATTCACGGTTCTTCACTGCATATTGAGTGAAATCGCGTTTTTCGCTAACTTGCCGCGCCTCCGGGACTGCGCAGAGGCTGCGCCCACTCCGGCGGAAGGTAACGTCCGACGCCTGACACGTTGAGGACATGATCGATTACGACGTTGAGCGCTGCACACGCCACTGCGCCGCCAGTGGGCGCGAGCTGACGGAGGGAGAGGAATTCTACTCCGTGCTCGTGACCGAGAAGCGCGATGTGCGACGGCACGACTACGCGACCGAAGCGTGGTCTGGCCCGCCGAACGGAGCGCTGGCTTGGTGGAAGTCGCGTATGCCGACGCGCGAGGCCAAGAAGGGACAGCTCGCGCCCAACGAAGTGTTGCTCGAGTTGCTCACCGAGTTGGAGCGTGTGCCCGAGAAGGCCGACATGCGCTATGTGCTCGCCCTGCTGCTGGTGCGGCGGCGAGTGTTGCGGGAGGAAGACGTGCAACACGACGAATCGGGCCACGAGGTGCTGGTGCTCTACTCGCCACGCGACGAGAGCACCCATCGCGTCGTGGTGCACGAGCCGACCGACGTGCGTGCCGACGAGATTCAGGCAGAACTCGCCCGGCTGCTGTACGCCGAAGCGACGTGAAGGAACGACGTTTAGAGTAACCGACCGGATCGGGCTCCGCTTTTAGGATCGAACGCAGGATACACGGAGGGCGTGCAATGCGACTTTCGCGACTGGCCTTGCCCCTGTTGGTGACATTGTTCTCGGCCAGCGGCGCCACCTGTCCGCAGGTGGTCAATACCTATGGCGTGACGCAGCCGCGCGTCTTGCCGCCGACGCCGACGATCACCGACGTCATCAATACCATCAACAGCAACACCGCCAGGATTCAGTCGCTGGCCACCGACGATGCATCGATCGCCGTTCCGTTGGCGCCCACCCTGAAGGCCCATCTCTATCTCGAACGTCCACGCCGTTTCCGTCTGCTGGGCGAGACGATGATCACCGGTCAGGAAGTCGACCTGGGGAGCAATGACGATATCTTCTGGTACTGGATCAAACGCAGTCCGCAGCCGGCCGTCTTCTATTGCCGGCACGATCAATTCGCCACCAGTCTGGCGCGCAACATATTGCCCGTCGAACCCGATTGGATCATCGAGGCGCTGGGCATCGTCACGCTCGACCCGAACGGACAGCACAGTGGACCGTTGCGCAGCGGCCAGAGCCGGCTGCGCATCGAAACGGCGGTCGAAACGGCCCGCGGTCGGATGACGAAGGTCACCGAGGTCGACGAGGCGCAGGGATGGATCGTCGGCCAATACCTCTACGACAGCGAGCGGCGATTGGTGGCCAGTTCGGTGGCCAGCAGGCACGGCCGCGAACCGACCAGCGGCGTCGTGCTGCCCGGGCGGATCGAGATCCAGACACCCGCTAGCGAGACGGCGCCGCAATTCTCCATGCGGCTCGATCTGCGGCAGGTGAAGATCAATCAGATGTCCGGCAACCAGGAGCGGCTCTGGACGCTGCCGAGCTATCCCGGCTCGAGTCCCATCAACCTCGCCGACCCCAATCTTCGCATGATCGACCCGCGCAACGCGCCGCGGCAATAGCGGCGCAGGGTTCGATTTGGTAGACAAGAAGGCGTGAATCGCGGCGTCGGCGGGCGCGGGCGAATCAGACCCCTGCTCGCGAAAAAAAGGCGGTGCCGCGCCGCCCCGCTTCCCCAATACTTGCCAACCGATCATGCACGAACTCACGCGAGAGCTTTTTGTTAAGAACGACTCGAAAATCGTCCTCCTGGTCGCCGACGGCCTGGGCGGACTGCCGCTGGAACCCGGCGGCCGAACCGAACTCGAAAAGGCGCACACGCCCCATCTCGATTCGGTGGCCAAGAAGGGCGTGCTCGGCATGAGCATCCCCGTGTTGCCCGGTATCACGCCCGGCAGCGGTCCCGGCCACCTGGGGCTGTTCGGCTACGATCCGTTGAAGTACGTCATCGGCCGCGGCGCACTGGAGGCGACGGGCATCGGCTTCGAGTTGGGCCAGAACGACGTGGCCATCCGCGGCAACTACTGCACGCTCGATGCCGCGGGCAACATCAGCGACCGCCGCGCCGGACGTATCTCGAGCGAAGAGAGCGCGCCGCTGGCGAAGGTGCTGCGGCAGGTGAAGATCTCGGGCGTCGAGGTGTTCGTCGAGCCGGTGAAGGAGCACCGCTTCGTGGTGGTGTTTCGCGGCGAGGGGCTCGGCGGACACGTGCACGACACCGACCCCCAGAAAACCGGCGTGCCGCCGCTCGACCCGGTCGCGGCCGACGACTCGTCGGCGAAGACGGCCAACGTGGCCCGCGAGTTCGTTCAGCAGGCCCGCAAACTGTTGGCCAATCAACCCAAGGCCAACGGACTGACGCTGCGCGGCTTCGCGGCCCGTCCCGACCTGCCCACCTACGAAGAGGTCTACGGGTTGCGTGCGGCGGCGATCGCCGTCTATCCCATGTACAAGGGACTGGCCCGGCTCGTCGGCATGCAGATCGTCGGCAAGGCCGAGACGCTCAGCCAACAGGTCGACGTGTTGGCCGAGAACTGGTCGAAATACGATTTCTTCTTCCTGCATTTCAAATACACCGACAGCACGGGCGAGGACGGCGCGTTTCACGAGAAGATGAAACGCATCGAAGAGCTCGACGCGATCCTTCCCCGCGTCATGGCCCTGAATCCCACCGTGCTCATCGTGACCGGCGACCACAGCACGCCCAGCCTACTCAAGAGTCACAGTTGGCACCCCGTGCCGACGCTCCTCTATTCCGCCTGTTGCCGCAGCGACGACCGCCAATCGTTCTGCGAGCGTGAAGCCGTCCACGGCGGCCTCGGCCAATTCGAAGCCAAGCACCTCATGCTCCTCGCCCTCGCCAACGCCGGCCGCCTCGGCAAGTACGGGGCCTAACGTACATTAGCGCACGCGCTCCGCCGTGGCGGAAGCTGCCCAATCGCTAGCGCTGACTGCGCTCGGTCGATGAAACCGAGTGCAGTTCGTGCGGTGGACGATGCCAGCCGATGCCCGGTGAGGGGGGCGGTGATTTGTTGGCGGTCACAACTTGGTTGCCTGCCGAATTACTCGTCCACCCTTTCGTTGTAAAACGAGAGACGCTCCCGGATTTGGGACCACTTATCTTGCGAAACCAAGTCGTAGTTCCGAAGACGCCCCAGCAGCTTCCGCGATGCTTCCACCAAACGTTGGCGCAACTCGGCCACCCGAGCAATGTAGTGTTCAAACTGCATGGAACTAGCCCGCATTTCTCACCGCCCCCATAGAAAAAGGCCGCTCCATCTGGCATAAGTTGGTCTTGCACAAACAACTTTGGCCATTTGCATGGAGGCGGCCTCGTGGCAACAGAGTGTAGCGAAGTCTCGTTCGATTTTCAC
>DASZTS010000074.1:0-16198 GCA_035547915.1 Pirellulales bacterium
TGGGAAGTGCGAGGGACAAACTACCACACGCTGTTCCGGAGCGCTGGCTCAACCAGTGGCTGCGACAAGCCCAGCACCTTTGCTCACTCCCCAGGTCAACTGGCCCAGGGCAGCGAAAAAACAAATCCCCTTATGCACCCGCCAACTTTGGCACGCGATTGCTACAATCGGGTGCCGCTCGTCTACGTCGGCTGGGCGGCCATGTCTCCCTTTTTCCCGATTCCCCTATCTTGGGGCACCCAAAAACGCTTCTCGACCTCGGGAAAAGTGGGGTCGAGAAACCGCAAAACCGTGAGACCGCCTTCGCTCGGATCACAACCCAGGAATATCGATCTTCTCTTCCTGGGCTGCCTTGCGGAGCTTGCTTAGCGCGCGGGCTTCGATCTGACGTACCCGCTCCTTGGTGACGCCCATTTCGGCGCCGACCTCCTTGAGCGTCAACGGCTCTTCGCCGCGAACCAAGCCAAAGCGCCTTTTTATAATCGTCTGCTCACGTTCGTCAAGCCGCTCCAGAATCTTTCCGATCTGCTGCTCGCGTTGTTCCTGAGCATGCTCCTGTTCGTATTGATCCGAACGTTCGTCCTCGGTGGCAGAAAACATCTCTTCGTTGCTCGTGCGGAAGCGGTCGCGCCGCCGCAGCTCGTCGGGAATCGTGCGGGCGAAATTCTTCATGATCGCCCAACTGGCATACGTGCTAAATTTGTTGCCCCGCGCGAAGTCGAACTTTTCGACCGCCCGGATCAACGACATGTTGCCATCGCTGACCAACTCGAAGAAGTTGTCGACCGGCCCGACGTGCCGCTTGGCGATCGAGACCACCAGCCGTAAATTGGCGCGGATGATCTGATTCTTCGTCGCGACCGCTTCCTCGTACAACTCCTCGATCTGGTCCATCAGGCCGCTTTTCGCCCGAGCCGGATCGAGTTCGTCGCGCAAGGTGCTCGCCTTGTGCTTCAAGAAGTTGAACTTCCGGAACAGATGAACCTCCTGTTCCCGCGTCAACAAATTGACCTCGTACAAGCTGGCCAGATAGGGAGGTAGCCCGGCGGGCAGACGCCCCTTCTTCATGGGACCGGGCGCGACCGGCATCTCGCCCAGACACGTTTCATCGGCCTTCGCCTTGCGAAACAGCTCATTATCGATGAAGTCGAGCGGCAGTTCGGCGATACGCGCTGCCCGTGTTTCGTTCAGGATGCGGTAAATGCTCGTCTTCGTCCGGCCATGTTCGTTGGCCAGCGCGTCGACCGAAACTCCCCGACGATACTGCTGGTCGATCCGCCGCTTGCTGTCGTCGGAGAGGGGACCGGTGTTTTCCGGAAATACCGCCAACGATGGATGCTCGGCGTCGAACGCCTTGAGCGTGTAACGAATCGTCTCCACGCTGCGCCCGGTCCGTTCGGCGACCCGTCGCGTGACCTCGGCCGGTTGCCCGCCCGCCCGCGCAAGCCGCCGCGCGCGGTCGATGATGCTCGACCGCTCGTCGTCGCTGAGTTGGCTGAAACGTGCACCGCGGCTCACGCGCTGCTCGTTCTTCTTCACGAACCGATCAACGGAACTCTGCAGAAAGCCGACCCGTTTACGGCCGTCGAACATGAATCGACGGCTCACCAGCCCCTGCTGCCGCCAACGCGAGATCGTCTTCGTCGAGACCTTGAATTGCTTGCTCAGTTCTTCGACCGTGAGCACCTTTTCGCCTGCGGCATCGGCCGGCAGGTTCGCTGCGTCCGATACGTCCTCCACGAACAATCGCAGGTCGTGCTTGGCCTCCTCGCCCGACATCTTCGCCATCCGATGCGATTCGGGGCGGAAGTCGGTGATGCGATAGCACAGGTATTCGTAGGTGTAGGTTCGCTTGGAGTCGATCTCGGCCAACAACCGTTCCGCTCGGTTGGCCTGCTCGACCTTCTTTTCACGCGGCGCGTAGCGCACCTGTTGGTCGCAAAGCTCGCGTAGACTCGAATTGATGTAATCTCGGTGCATGATTGTTCTCCATCCAGTCTCACGGCGCTCCATGCGCTTGCCGCGGCCTGTTCTCTTGCCGCCGCTCGGGGCGGCCTCGACGCTCAACCAGAGTGCGTCCTTCCCTTCTTCCTCACCCTTCCTCACCAAAAAACCCGTCCCGAACCCTGCCACTTTTGTCCGAACGGACGAGTCGACGAATACCGGCAGCTAAAAGCGGGCCACTTAAAAGTCAAGTCTCACGAATCGCTCAAAGGGTGACCCATCCTGACTTTTCCGCGCAATCGTTCTACGTAGTAAGGTGTCATCTAGCCTAAAGATGTTCGCCGGCCATCGCCCCATTCTTGGGCCGCCGGAGGTGTCCTGGCCGGTATTTTACGACCACAAACCATTACTGAGCAATGTATTGCGACGCCCTGATCGCGCTGGGGCTCCTTTTCGAGATTCTGTTTCTAATCGTGGGCTGGTGGAAGCAAACGGGCCGCATAGTTACACAAACGGGGGGAACAATGGTCATTGGCGTCCCTGGGAAGGACGAAAACGGCTGGCTTCCCGGCCGGCGCCGGACAGTTGGTTGTGTAGCGATAAACGTACTCGGTGTCTAATTTTGAGACTCTTTTGGACTATTTCGGTTCCCATCCATCCCGGCCACGTCGATCCTTTCCATTTAACTCTACCATTCGGGCCGGTCGATCTAGCCCAGGTGCTGCCCACCGGAGTGGCCCCGGGCGGCCAAATCTCGTCGCGAGCGCATCATCATGCCGTCAGTCCGTACTGCGCCCTTCCTGACCTGCTGTCTGGCCCTGGCCGCAATCGGCCGAACCGACGCCGCCGAAAAGGCTTATCCCTTGCTTGCCGGCGCGGCGCCGGGCGAGGCGGTTCGTGTCGAGGCGCAACTGGAGGTCGGCGGCGACGTCAAATTGACCGATGACGGCAAGCCCCGCAGTTTGCGGATGAGCGTTTCCGCCCAAATCGATTACGACGAAAAGGCATTGGATATTCGCCGCGACGAGAAATATCCGTATCGCTCCGCGCGGTTTTACCGGCGAGCTCGAGCGGCCATCAAGATCGACGAAGGCGGCATCGAACCTGCCCTGCGAGAGGAACGCCGACTCGTCGTCGCCGACGAATCGGGCGGGCAGGTCAAGCTCTACAGCCCCTCGGGACCGCTGACGCGCGAAGAACTCGATCTCATCGACCTGCCCGCGAACAGCTTGTTGCTCGACCGCCTCTTGCCGGAGCGACCCGTCAAGATCGGCGACCACTGGCGGCACGACGACGGTCTGATAGCCGAACTGCTGTGTCTCGATGTCGTGAGCCAGAGCGACGTGGAGAGCCGGCTCAAGGAAGTGAGCGGCGACCGGGCACGCATCGAGCTGGCTGGCCATGTGCTCGGGGCCGTCGGCGGCGTGGCTACCGAGATCGAGGTCAAAGCCAAGTACCGTTACGATTTTCAGCAACGCCGTGTCACCGGTCTGGGATTGCTCGTCAAAGAGAAGCGGGCCATCGGACCAGTGAATACGGGGCTCGACGTTGTCGCCAAGCTACAACTCGCTCTCGGCCCGGCCGAGGATGCCCGCGAATTGAGCGACACCGCGCTTGCCAAGCTGCCGCTCGATCCGCAGCCCGAGTTACTCGCGCTGGCCTGCCAGGCGCCCACCAAGAAATTCCATATCTACCACGACCGTGACTGGCACTTGATGGCCGATGCCGGCGAGTTGCTGGCCCTGCGTTTTCTCGACCGTGGCGAGTTGGTGGCCCAGTGCAATGTCTCGTCACTGGCCGATGTCGAGCCCGGCAAGGAGCCGACACTGGCCACGTTCCAGCACGATCTCGAGCGTTCGCTGGGAAAGAGTTTCGAACGGTTCGTCACCGTGAGCGAAGGGACGAGTTCGGTCGGCCACCACATCTACCGTGTGATCGCCGAAGGCCGCGTCGCCGACCTGCCGATCCAATGGCATTATTACCTGGTCGCCGACCCCGAAGGGCATTTGGCCGTCTTCGCCTTCACGGTCGAAGCGGAGCTCGTCGAGCGTCTTGGCGAGAAGGACGAGGCGCTCGTCGCCACGATCGAGTTCGTCCCTCGCGGCAAAACGGGGCAACCGACTTCCGCCGCGGCACGGCCGAGCAGGCCGCGACGCTAGTTCCACCACCAGCGGTCGCCGCGCCCCTCTTCGGCTTGGGCACGCGTCGAGGCAAGCTCTTCGCTGACTTCCTTGCGCGAGGCGTCCGCCCAGGAATTGATCTGCACCCCGCCCGATGCGCTGAGGATATAGCCCGAGCGGGCTTCCAGCACGCTCGCCTTGCTATCGACCTGCTTGGGCGTTTTGTAGCGATGGGTGGCGTATCGATCCGGCGAAAGGAGCGTCGCCAGATCGAGGCTGGCTTTGACCAACAGGTCTTCCTTGAAGATCAGGGCGGCCACGACCGCCAGATCCATGCAGTTGCGCAGCTCACCGAAGATCGGCTCCTTGAGCGACAGCTCCTCGTACTTGCGGGTCATCTGGTCGGCCCATTTCTGCGCGATCGGGCTGGACTTGCCGGTCTGCTTGCGGCTGCCGTCACCGGCCAGCAGGTCGTTCTCGCTCATGGTCTTGACGCCCTGCCCGCGCAACTGCCAAGCCAGTCCGTCACCGTCGGTGAGCAGCGGCTCGTAGTTGGTGGTCATCCACCAGCGCGGCAGCATGTTTTGTAAACCGGGGCGATTGGCCGACTTGAGCAGGTGCAGGTAGCTCGAAAAGCCTTTCACCGGCGACGGGTCGAAATTCATTCCCAGCCGTTTCATGCGGTAGTCGGCACCGAGCAGCACATGGGCGAAGCGACTATCGGCGGGCACACCATGAAACGTGATCGCCTGCGGGCCCAGCTCGCGCGCGATCTCGTCTGCTACCGCGTGAGGGTTCCCGCCGGTCTGCACGCCGGTCTGCACGAGCTTGTCGCCCATGTTCTGAATCCGGGCCAGTCCCTCGGCGCTGGGATCGATCGAGCAGGTGATACCTCCGCGAGCCGCGGCATCGGCCGTTCGCAGGGCGACGAGCAGATCGTCGAGCTGCATGATGGGTCGCCCCGTCGTCGCGCCCACCATGTTGCCACGGTCGTCTACCTGCCAACCCTCGGCGTAGCCAGCCAACACAACGTCGTTCTGCTCCGGATAGACCAGCACATATTCGATGCGTTGCAGTCCGGCCAGAAAGCGGAGATCGTCGGGCAACCGGCCTTCCGTACGGGCGATTTCCGCGAGTTGCTTCTCGATGCCGCGGAGTGAGATCTTGCGCAACTTTGCGGGTGCATTGAGTTCGCCCGCGATGGGCTGGAGATTGTCGAGCCACATTTGCCGCAGGCCGTTATGGTCTTTCTCGGCGTTCGACAGCACACCGGCCGCGTCGATCGAGATACCGCCCACTGCTTGTTGGAAAAACTGTCCGTTGGCTCGCACCGCCGGAGCACCGATCAACGCGATCAGCAGCGATCCACGGAGAATGCGTCGGACGAGCGCTGCGCCCCGATCAGAAGGAGCCATAAAAACCTCGGACAGTCGGAGTAGACAGAAGGACGAAATGGGCTACCGCACCATTCTAATCCCATTTTCCCGACGTTGCACCTTTTTAAACGCAGAAAATCGGGCGCGGCCGATCGGCCTCCCGGCCACGTTCCGCCGTCGGTCGGCGCATCAAGGGAGAACGCCAACCGGCAAGGTCGGACGACGGTTCGCGAGAAATGCCGATCGGTCGGAAAATGCCCCACCGCTGGGCTCGACTGTGAACTCGACGGGGAACGCCAATCAGGGAATTTCGTAGAGCGATTGGCTCTTGACGATGGCGTAGTCGTCGGGAAACGTGTGAAACGCCTGCACCAGCAAGCTGCGGTTGCGCGTTTCGACGTTCACGTAGCTCAGCGCTCCCAGCGCCATACGGCCGCTGGAGTTGAAGCGGTGCAACATGCCCTGCCGTTCGCCGTCGTGACAGAGTTCTTGCTGGAAGGTCCAAAAGACTTCCGGCTCGACCGGCTCCAACTGAAAGTTCACTTGGTACCGTGCACCACCGCGGCATTCCACATGATCGCTGCGCTCGCCTTTGAGCCGATAATTGAGCAATCGTCGTTTCTGGGGGAGCGGGTGGTGGGCCGAGGTGGCCACTTCGGTCAGCACCAAGCCGTGGTAGCGCCAGCAGACGACGTGGCCGGCGCTGGTGATGTTGACCGTCGCTTCGTAATCTCCCCGCCGCACGGTGCGTGACGAAAAGACCTCGAACAACTCTGGGTGCAGCGAACGCCCATAAACCTGAAACACCAACTCGGCGATTTTCGGTCGGACCGACAGCACGGCGGCAGTTCCCTCTTCACGAACCTCGAAGGCGGCTTCGAAGCCGATGAGCATTTGCTCATTGCGGCCTAACGTTGGCGTCATTATAAGCGCGCCCTTCTCCTGTCACAAAGGGACTTTCGCGAGTTGTCGCGCTGTGGGATTTTTCAGCCTTGACAAATTTTTGCGATACGCCGTGCGAAGACGCGGCGACGCCCTTCGTCTAGCGCGCAAACGGCCGCGACGCAGCCGACCGTAGATGACGCTCGCACCACTGCTGCACGACGTAGTCGCACGCGACGAGCGTACCGGGTTCAGAGAATGTCCGGCTCGCGCCGACGATCACCGCCAACTGACTGGGGCAATTGAGTCGTTCGAAGACGTGCTCGTTGTGCTCGACCAGGCAGCGATCTTTGCTGGGAACGATCAACAGCGTCGGCACACGGATGGACCTCAGGTCGACCGGCGCCAGGTCTGGCCGACCGCAGCAGGCAACCAGCGCATCAATCTGTCCGGCGCGGCACTCGGCCACCGCGATGGCCGCGGGCACGGACCCATCGGTTGCCAGAACAGCCAGCGGCAACCGCCGCGTATCGCACCGTGATGCCAGGATATCGAGCGCTGCGTGCGCCCGACGCGCAAGCAAGGAAACATCGGCCCTCTGGCCCGCTTCTTCGGCTTCTTCCGGGGCGAGTAACTCGACGAGACACGTGGCCACACCGAGTTTTTGCAGCGACCTGGCGATCGCCTGTTGCACGGGCGACCGTCGGCTCTCGCCGCTGACATAGAACATGGCCGCCAGACCAAAGGCATCGGGTGTGACTGTGAGCGCCGCGTGAAATTCGCGCGAGTCGAGCACGGCTTCTCCCGCGGCCCAGAAGGCGGCGTCGCGAGTCGAGCAGATCATGGTTCACCAAAATCCAGTTATGAGCCTATCCGAGAACCCATTGCGCGGTGTTGCAGTTTCCAATACACCAACTCATCCCTCCACGCACTGCGCCACAAAGGTTCCAAGAAACCGAACATCCATCACGTTTTCCCGATCCGCCGGTCGTTTCTTGTCAGCCTCGAATCCATCCGGTGCCGTGCCAACACACAGCGAGGTATAATGCGGCCGACAAATTCGTTGCGGTCGGGCGCAGATTCTGCAAAGGACGTGCCGCACAACTTTCAGCCCATTCCGACGAATATGTCCGACGCCTCTCGTGCCACCGACTGGCCGCCCCAACGGGTCGCTATGGCGACCTTGGTCGTCGTGGCCGTCCTGGGTGTGTTCCTGTTGCTGTACTTCTTCAGCAACGTATTCTTCCTGTTGTTGATTGGGATCGTGTTAGCGATCGCTCTCAACCCCGCCGTCGCCGTGATACAGCGATTCGGGGCGTCGCGAGTAACGGCATCCATCGTCGTCTATCTCGCGTTGGGCACGCTGTTGTTCGTCGGCGCATGGTTCGGCTTGCCGTCGGTCTATTGGCAAATGAAAGCGCTGGTCGAACGCTTGCCGCACAGCTACCTGCAACTGCGCGCGTATTTGGAGCAGGTTCCCAGCGAGTTGGTGTCGCGCTTCGCCGCCGGGCTTCCGCCGCGACTGTTCGAATCGGGTACCGACTCTCCGCGCGTGGAAGAAGCGATCAATGTCGCTGCCCAACTCTTGAGCGTCGGCGGCTTGATCACGCACGGCATCTACCTCGTCATGGCCATCGTGCTGCTGGCCTTCTATTGGTCTTTGTACGAAGAGAGGACGATCCTCTCCTTCCTGCTGTTGCTGCCTCAACCTCGTCGCGGCGCGGCGCGAGAGCTGATCGATCAGATCGAGACCAAACTGGGCGCGTATTTGCGGGCCCAAGGACTGCTGTGCCTGATCATGGGCTTCCTCGTACTCGTCGCCTATTGGCTGATCGGCGTGCCGTATGCCCTGGCGCTCGCGGTGGCGGCCGGCATCCTCGAGGCGTTGCCCGTGTTCGGCCCGGTGCTGGCGGCGATTCCGGCATTGCTGGTCGCCTTGTCGGTCAGCACGTCGACCGCGGCATGGGTATTGGGGGCCGTCATTGTTTTACAGCAAATCGAAAGCAATCTCCTCGTGCCGCGCATGATGGACCGCTCCGTCGGCGTCAACGCGATCGTCACCTTGCTGGCCATCGCGGGGCTCAGCGCCCTGTGGGGACTATCCGGAGCGATCCTGGCGATACCTATCGCGGCGGTGGCCCAGTTGGCTCTGGATCGTTGGGTCTTTCGGCGGGCAGCGCTCGACGCGCCCGAACCGAGCGGACGCGACGCGGTCAGCCTGCTGCGCTTTCAAATCCGCGAGTTATTGCAGGACGTACAGATCGAGTTTCGCCGGAAACGGTCGAAGGTCACTGAACGGAGCGATCGCTTGGAAGAAGCCCTCGAGTCGCTGGCGCTCGACCTCGACCTGGCGTTGCTGACCGCCAGCACAGAGCGGGCAATCACGCTGCGGCAAGAGGGGGAACGATGAGCCGCGTGGCAATCAGCACGGTAATCGTCCTCTCGGTGCTGGTGGGCGTGTATACCGTTTGGCAGCTACGGGCCGCCGCGGTGTTGTTCGTGCTGTCGCTGGCAATGGCCGCGTCTCTACGGCCGATCATTTCCTGGTTGGCACGCAACGTCTTACCCTACATGGCCGCGCTGACGATCACCTACCTCGTCGTCTTCGCTGCGCTGGCCGTACTGATGTTCGCCGCGGGCGGGCCCTTGCTCGTGCAAGTCCAAGGCCTCGGCGATGATTCCGTGCGGGCATATCAGACGCTCTACGATCGGCTGCACAACGAGGGACGGCACGGCAGCCTGGCCGCGTCGTTACCTCCGCCCGAAGACCTATTCGCCGCCTTGGCCGGAGAACAAGGCCGCGCTCTCCTGCAATCGGTGCTCGGTGCCACGCTGACGGTGTTTGGCATGGCGGTCGATCTGGTCATCGTCGTCTTCCTGGGCATCTATTGGTCGATCGACCAGGTCTACTTCGAGAGATTGTGGTTGTCGCTGCTCCCCTTGGATCGGCGCCGGGCGGCGCGCGACGTATGGCGGGCCATCGAGACCGAACTGGGGGCCTATGTCCGCAGCGAGGGGATACAGAGCATCGCCGCGGGCATCTTGCTGTGGCTGGGATACCTGGCGTTGGGGCAGCCCTATCCGGTCCTGCTGGCGATGATCGGGGCCGTCGCCTGGTTGATCCCGTGGGTGGGCGTCCTGGTCGCGGTCGCCGGCGTAGTTCTCCTTTCCGCGCCGTCCCTGGTGCTGGCGCCGAGCCAGGCGTTGACGCCCTTGCTCCTTTCGGTCGCCTTCACCTCGGTGCTCTTGTTGATCCTGCAACGTTATGTCGAACCAAGATTCTTCGACCGACGGCGATACAATGCGCTGGTGACCGCCGTCATCATCTTCGGCATGGCCGACGTGGCGGGAATCATGGGACTTGTGTTCGGCGCGCCGCTGGCCGCCGCGTTGCAGATCGCCGGCCGCCACTGGGTGCGTTCGCGGGTCGTGCCGACCGCCCCCGAAACCCCGGCGGCCAACGGTTCGCTCGCCGCCCGCCTGGAGGCACTGCGCGGCGCGCTGGCGCGGCAGAAGCGGCCGGCGCCGGAGCTGGCCAGCCTGGTAGACCGGCTGGGCGCCCTGGTCGAAGGCGCGGCGGACGTGCTCGACGATCGGCTGCCGGAGGAGGCGCCGATTTCACGCCTCGTCGTTGGAAGGCAAGGAAGCTAGAATCTCCCCGGACTAAATCGCCGACCGCCCCTTGCACCATGCGTCATCCTCTGCTGGCACCCGACCTGCGCGAGCTCATCAGCGAGCGAAATGAGGAGGGGCTGCGCGAATTCTTCGTCGGGCACCACCCGGCCGATTCGGCCGAACTGCTCGACGATCTGCATGCCGAGGAAGCGTCGTTCGTACTGAACCTGCTCAACGGGCGCGAACGGGCCGCCGTCTTCTCGTATCTCGAGCCCGAGTTGCAAGACGGGGTGACCGGCCTGATGGAGCGAGGGCCGCTCGCCGCGCTACTCACCTACATGTCTCACGACGAGCGGGCCGACCTGGTCAGCCGGCTGCCGGGCGAGCGCGTCGAGCAGATCATGCCGCTGCTGGCCCACGCCGAGCGCGAAGATATCCGCACGCTCGCTTCCTACCGCGAGGGAACGACCGGGGCGGTGATGACCAGCGACTACGCCACGTTGCCGGCGGAGATCACGGCGGCGCAGGCATTGGACCGGCTGCGGCACGAAGCGCCCGACCGCGAGACGATCTATTACTGCTATGTGCTCGACGAGGAGCGGCGGTTGGTCGGTTTTGTCTCGCTGAAAGACCTGATCCTGGCCCCGCCGCAGCGGCCGATCTCGAAGATCATGCACACCGACGTGGTTTCGGCGACCGTCGACGAAGACCGCGAATTGGCGGCCCAGAAGCTGATGGAGTACGACCTGATCGCCCTGCCCGTGCTCGATGCGCAGGGCCGGTTGGTGGGCATCGTGACGCACGACGACGTGATCGACGTGATCGTCGATGAAGCGACGGAAGACGTCTACCGCCTGGGCGGCATGGAACCGCTCGGCGACAGTTACCTGCGCACGCCCTTCGCCACGCTGTGGGGCAAACGCGGGATGTGGCTGGCGATCCTGTTCGTGGGCGGGTTTCTCACCACCACGGTGCTGGCCTTCTACGAGCCGGTGTTCCAAGAACTGCCCGCGCTCGTGATGTTCATGCCGCTCATCATCTCGGCGGGCGGAAACTGCGGCTCGCAATCGACGACGTTGATCACCCGCGCGCTGGCCCTGGGCGAGATCAATCCGCGCGATTGGTTTCGCGTGCTCTGGCACGAGGTGCTGATGGGCGCGTCGTTGGGGTTGGCGCTGGGTGTCGTGGGATTTCTGCGCGCCTATTTCACGTCGCGGCAGTCGCTCGAAGGGCTCGATCCCGTGAACCTGTCGATCGTGGTCGCGTCGGGCGTGGCCGTCGTCGTGCTGTGGGGCAACCTGGTGGGAGCCTTGTTGCCGCTGCTGCTCAAGCGGATCGGCTTCGACCCGGCGCTGATGTCAAACCCGGTGCTGGCCAGCCTGGTCGACGTGACGGGCATCGTGGCCTATTTCGCCATCGCCAAGACGATCCTGCTGCCGGCAGGATAGGTTTCCGGCACATCGCGCCAAACAGCTTCGGGCGCAACGCGCGCATAGAAAAAACCGTCAACGGCGGAAGCCGGTGAGCGTAAGCCCTCCGCTCCCGAAACCATGCTTCGCGCCGCTGACGGTTCGGCGACAAAGCACGAGCCTCCGTGCCCTGCGCCCGTCCTTGGATTTCTTTGGCATCGGCGCGCTCAGGGCGTCTTATTCATAAGAAAGCGGTCGTAGCGGGAGAATTGGCGGCCCTTGGATGTTCTGGGCTTTTTGAATCTGCCCAATCAACGCCAACTACCACGACCAACGTCGGCGTTCGGATCAAGGTCGCAACCGGACGGACGCGTCGTGCAGCGCCTTGCGCATCGCACTGCCGTCGCTGTTGGGCAGCCCGACGCGTTGCAAGAGCAGGATGGTGTAGATGCCCTTCGCGGGGTCGATCCAGCCTTGCGTGCCGAAGGCGCCGCCGTGACCGAACGTCCCCGCCGACAAGCTCTCGGCCACACCCTTGGGTTCCTTTACGATGCCGACCCCGTAGCCCCATCCGCTCCCGTCGATGAAGCCGGCCTTCAGGTCGCCCGTGTGAATCCGGGTCATCTCGGCCAGTGTCGGCTCGCCGACGATCCGCTGACCGTTCGACGCCCCCTTATTCAAGAGGCATTGGTAGAGTTTCGCCAGGTCATCGCCCGTGCTGAACAATCCGCCGGCGGGTACCGGATGCTTGGCGTCCGCCTTGTAGTCGAGGATGCCGCCCGGCCTGGGCGTCAATTTGCCGTTCTCTCGGTCGTAGGTCACGGCCAGGCGTTTGAGCTGGTCGCTCGAAGGGTACGGCGTCGTGTCGACCATTCCGAGCGGCTCGAAGATGTGCGTCGCGAGATAGCGGTCGTACGGCAGGCCCGAGACGACCTCGACGATCCGCCCCAGCGTGTCGATGCCGGGGTTGCAATAGCTCCAACGGCTGCCGGGCTCGAATTCGAGCGGCGCTTGGCTGATGGCGATCGTCGTTTCGCCCAAGGTGCGATCGCGCTTTTGATAAACGTCGGCCAGTCCGGCCGGATAGTTCGGCAGGCCGCACGTATGAGTCAGCAGGTCGCGCACGGCCACGGGGCGCGATGGACGTTTCAACACGACCGTGCCGTTCTCCCTCGACGCCACCAACATCTGCCCCTTGAACTCGGGGAGGTATTTTTCGACCGGGTCTTCAACACGAACCTTCCCTTGTTCCACGAGCTGCATGACGGCCAGCGCGGTGATCGGCTTCGTCATCGATGCGATGCGGAAGATCGTGTCGCGTTTCATCGGAACCTGATGCTCGAGGTCGGCCATGCCGAGGGCCTGGACATCGAGTACGCCGTCCTTGGTACCGACGAACGTCACCAGGCCGGCGACCTCACCGCTGTCGACGAACGGCTGCATCGCCGCTTGCACGACATTGGGTTCCGCCGCGGCGGCGAATTGGGTGCCGACCAGGCATTCCATCAGAAAGACGAGGAGGAGGGAGTCGCATCGCATTGGGGAGGGATCCTTCGATTGGCGGTTCTCAGGTTGTCGGAATCGACTCCCATGATACTTCGTCGCCTCGCGGACGAATCCCTTGGGCCGGGTTTTTTGAGAGGGCCGATCGGACGACGGGAGAACCGCCCATGACGCGATGCCCGGTACGTAGTCGCTTCGCGGAGGATCAAAAAAGAAGACCGGCCGGCGTCTAAACCCCAGAGCCGCCGACCGGTCGTTCGTTTGCGATCTATGAATTTACCAAAGGATCGTTGCGTTTATCGTGCCGCCGATGCACCAGCATCCGGCTCCGCGGCCGGCAGCGTCTCGGCGCCGCCGAACTTCGCCGCCATCAGGTTACGCAGTTCCACGGCGAGCTTGTCCTTGGGATTCAACTTGATCGTCCGATCCAATTCGCGAACGGCCTCTTTCGGATAACCGAGATAGCCGTAATGGAAACCGAGCAGGAACCACTTGCCCGGCGACTCCTTGGTCTTCACCGCCGACTCCAGCGCCCGCAACTGATTGGTGTAATCGGTGCGTGGCGGATAGAGTTCGCGGAAGTTCGTGACCACCGCGCCCCACTGCTCCTTCGGCAGCATTTGCATGGCGAGCTGCGTCGCCCCGGCCGCCTCTTCGTATTTGCCGGTGGCAAACAGTCCCTGCGCCAGCAGCATCATCACGCCGCCGTTTTGCGGATCGTCGAGCAATGCGTGCTGCCAATCGTGCACGGCGGCGTCATAGCGACCGGCTTGGAAATCCTGTTCGCCCATGGCGGCGTAATCGCCCGCCTGGGCGGCCGGCATCGAGCCATCGTTCACGTATCCGTTGTTATAGCCATTGCCATAACCGCTGTAGCCACTGCCGTACCCTCCGTACCCGCCGTAGCCACCGTAGCCCCCATAACCGCCGTATCCGCCGTACCCCCCATAGCCGCCGTATCCGAGTCCGCCGAAGCCTAGGCCGTAACCGCCCATTCCATAACCCAGGCCGCCGAAGCCCATGCCGAAGGGTAGGAAGCCGAAGCCGCCATAACCCAGGCCACCGGGGCCGTAACCGAAGCCACCGTAGCCGCGATTGCCGTAGAAATTGCCACCGCCGTTGATACCGAGGTTGCCACGGGCGCCGACGCCGCCATAGCTGGCGAGCCCATGCCGACCGATAAACGAATTGGCTCCGTAGCGTCCAGCGCCCGAAGCGATCCCGCCGGCCCGACCAACTCCACCTCTCGCCGCGGCAGAGCCACTAAAACCGCGCGCTGCCGAAGCGCCGCCCATGCCGCGGTAGCCCGAGGAATAACCGCCGCGATATCCGCCGCCGCCACCACGATATCCACCTCCGCCAAATCCGCCGCCGCCGCGGAAGCCGCCTCCGCCGAACCCACCTCCATGTCCGCCGCCACCGAACCCTCCGCCCCCGTGTCCGCCGCCACCGCCATGGCCTCCGCCGCCACCACCACCGCCGCCATGCCCGAACGACACATTCCCTATCGCGACAGCCGATAGAACGGCCGCCAGGCCGAGTTTTCGCATCCAAGATCTATGTAACATTGGCGCACCCCCTCACTGGTTAAATCACCCCAGGGGAGAGGGAACACTTTTTGTGCCAAGTCTGGGCTGCTTGCGTGTTCGCGTGTTTTCGACCGAAACACGAACTACTGCAAGCGCGGGCGGTCGACCGGAACGATGCGTTTCGCCGTCAGAAGCTGGGCTTGCCGCTCAGGCAGGTAGCCCATCGTTCCGTTGATGCCGACTTCCTGGTTGAGAAAACGCCGCAGGTTGACGCCCGGCGCCGGCGAGACATAGGCGGCCACCTGCCCTTGTGCGTCCATCAGGGCGAATTGCGGCACGCGCGGATCGATCGATTCAAGCTGCGTCAGCCGCCCCACGCCGTCGTAGCGCAGGGGCGATGGGCCGGTTCCGGGGCGGCCGCGGGCCGTTCCGGCGGCGAACTGATTTGTGCCGCCGCGTACATCCATCACGGCCAGGTAGCGCTGCTGAATCTCGGCGAAGTTGTCGATTTTTCGCAACACGCGGCGAATCCGCCCACGGTCCAGCGCCGTCTCGGCGCGGTTCAAGGCGTTTTCGGCCTGCCGCCGCAGGGCGGCAAATTTCCATTCGCCCGGTTCCCGCGCCACCATGGCGGATAGGTTCAGATCGAGATCCTCCGCCTCCTCCTTGAGATCCGCCTTGGGCTGGCGGTCTTCGGGTTTCAGACGAATGGGCCTCTCGTCGATGTCCGCCGGCTCCTCTTCGTCGTCCTCTTCAGGTTCGGGAGCGCGCTGGGGAGGTCGCTTTGTCCGACGGATCTTCGAGGGGGGCGGCTCTTCGTGCACGGCGAGGCGGACGTCGTCATCGACCTCGTCTTCTTCTAATTGTTCTTCGTCGGCGTGCTCGCTACTACCGTGGCGCCGGTCGACCTCGTCGTCGAGTGCATCGCGCGTTCGGCGGCGGTTCTGTCTGGCGATGACTAGGTTGTGATCCGGGGACGGCTCGCGCGGCTTCTCTTCGGCCCGCTGGCGATCGAGATAGCGTCCCGAGATCCAGCGAAATTCGCCGGACGGGGGCGAGATTTTGTACCAGGTCTGCGCGGCGGGCCCAGAATTGAATTCGTGGGCTTCGAGTATTTCGATCTCTTCCCCGCGGTCGAGCCGCACCTGGATGACGTCGCGCGTATCGCTGAAGGAGCTGCCGACGCGGGCCACCACGTGCTCGCCCGTGACGACCCCGATATTGCCTTGTCGGGGTTCGACAAACTCGGCCGAAACCCAACTAAAGGATCCGGCTGGCGGCCGGATGGCGTACCAGCCGCCCGGGTCGTGGCGATAGACCTCGACCTGCTCTCCCCGTTCCAGTTTGGCGACGGGATAGTAATTCTCGCCCGGACCGCTACGAATGTAGACGTCGGGCGCACTGACGAAGGCCGTGTAAGGGAACTGCTGCGCCACGGCATCGGTGGCCCCGCACGCGATGCACGCCGCGAGCAAACGCAATATCGACCCGAAGCGGAATCGCCGGCGGTCGGCCAAAGCTCGGACGGCTTTCAACAGCATGGTGACACGGCACCGCGCGGGCGCGCAAAACAAGGACAGGACGTCAGACGTGCGGAAAATGAGGGGAGCGGACTTGTAGCCGATTTAGAGTTGCGACTCAAGTGCAGCTCGTCTGCCGCCGACACTCGTTCGTTCCGACGGGTGCATAAGGGGAATTGCGCGCGGAGCAGGTCGCCCGGCGCGTGTCAATCGGAGAGTTAGCGTAATTTTTGGCGCTTCCACCGGAAGTTAGGTGGGCTGGGAAGTGCGAGGGACAAACTACCACACGCTGTTCCGGAG
>DASZTS010000075.1:0-6085 GCA_035547915.1 Pirellulales bacterium
GTCCCTCGCACTTCCCAGCCCACCTAACTTCCGGTGGAAGCGCCAAAAATTACGCTAACTCTCCGATTGACACGCGCCGGGCGACCTGCTCCGCGCGCAATTCCCCTTATGCACCCCAATGTCGCGCCGCTCTGTCCGTTCGCCTTGACGATGCTCGGCAGCGCACCTATACTCCCCGCCCCAAGGCTGGCTCACGACTAGCAAAACGAGAGTTGACCCGTTCGACGGGCGAACCCGGTTCAGGGAGGAACCGCACCATGTCTGATCGTGATCGCGAATCATCGTGCACCAATCACGGCAAGCTCCGTGTCAGGCTGATCTCAGCGGCCGTCGTGCTGGGCAGTGTCGCCGCCGCCGTGCTCATTCGCCAAGGGTTGGAAACTCCGGCGGCCAACGCCGAGCGACCGGCGAACCGTACCCCCGCCAGGACCGTGGCCAACAAGGCGGCGACCAAGAAGGATGGGGAACGATCTGCCCTGCCGGATGAGCTGACACAGCCCCAACGGCTCCAGGTGTTGGCGGTCGTCAATGGCGAGAAGATCGAGCGGCCCGAATTGGCGCGTCAGTGCCTGCGGCACTTCGGGCAGGACGTGCTCGAAAGCATGATCAACAAACGGCTCATCGCCGCGGAATGCCTGCGCCGCAATATCGGGGTCACCGATGTGGAGGTGAGGGAAGAGATGGACCGCATGGCGCGGCGGTTCAGCATGCCGACCGACCAACTCCTCACCATGCTCCGCGAAGAGCGGCACATCACGCCCGAGCAGTATGCCAAGGAAATCATCTGGCCGACCGTCGCGCTGCGAAAGCTGGCCAGCGACCGGTTGAAGGTATCGGACAAGGATTTTCAAGAAGCCTACGAGATGCTTTACGGCCCGGCCGTGCAGACGAGACTGATCGCCTGCGCCACGCCGACGGAAGCGGCCAGGGTGCGAGCGCTGGCTGTGGCCAACCCGGAAGATTTCGGCAATCTGGCCAAGCAATACTCGATCGACACGGTCAGCGCCAGCGCGAAGGGGTTGATCCAGCCGATCCATCATCACCAGGGCGATCCGAACATCGAAAAGGCGGCGTTCGCCATGGAGCCCGGTGATATCTCCGAGGTCGTCACCGTCGGCGATCAGTTCATCTTCCTCAAGTGTGAGGCCCGCCTCGAAGCGCAGAAGGTGGACCGCAAGAAGGTCGAAAAGGTGCTTTTGGAGAGCATTCGCGACAAGAAGTTGCGCTTGGCCGCGGACTCGATCTTCAAGCAATTGCAGGACAACGCCCAGATCGAAAACATCATGAATGACCCGGCGAAGAGCCGGAAGCACCCCGGCGTGGCTGCCATCGTCAACGGCGAGACGATCACCGCTCGAGAAGTCGCCGAGGAGGCGATCGAACGGCACGGTATCGAGATGCTCGATGGGCTCATCAGCCGCCATCTGCTCGAGCAGGCTCTCAAGAAGCGCAAGTTGCAGATCACCGAAGAGGACATGCAGGACGAGATCTCCCGTGCCGCCGTGAGCATGGGCAAGACGAAGAAGAACGACGAGCCCGATGTCGACGCCTGGCTCAAGGACGTGGTCGAGAACCAGAAGATGCCGCTCGATCTCTATCGAGACGACGTGGTCTGGCCCAACGTGGGTTTGCGCAAGCTGGCGGGCGACGACATCGAGGTCAGCAAGGAAGACTTGAAGAAGAGCTTCGAGGCCAACTATGGACCGCGCGTGCGGTGCCGGGCCATCGTGCTGGCCAACCAGCGCGACGCCCAAAAGATCTGGGACAGCGCTCGTAAGAATCCGAAGGTCGAGCATTTTGCCGAGTTGGCCAAGGCCTACACGATCGAGCCGGGAGGTAAGGCCAACGAAGGCGAGGTTCCGCCGATCCAACGATACGGCAGCGACCCGGCGTTGGAGGACGAAGCCTTCTCGCTCAAGCCCGGCGAGATCTCCAGCATCCTCCAAGTCGGCGACAAGTGGGTCATTCTCTTCTGCGAAGGACGCACCAAGCCGGTGACCGTCAAATATGCCGATGTCGAAAAGTACATGCGCGACGACATTCGCGACAAGAAGGTGCGGCTGGCCATGGCCCAATGCTTCACGAAGCTACAGGAAGACGCTCGGATCGAGAACTTCCTGACGGGCAAGGTGCAGGGCGGCGAGAAGGCCAAGGAGTCGTTGGAGGACCTGCGCTACGTGCCGAACGGTGGACTTTTGGCCCCCGATAACGACGATCCCAAGACGAGCCGCGGTGGTTCCAAGGCTGGTCCGCATGCCAAATCGGCGTCGAAACCGAAGGGTGCTTCTCGCGAATAGGGTCGAAGCGGAGTTTCGGGCTGCCCGGGCGGTGAAACGGCGTAGCGCATTCGCGGCCTGTCGGTTTTGCCGGCCGGCTCCCGCGGGATAGAATGTACGGAGACTTCTCACCGTCCTCCGTCGTCTCTATGTCTGCACCGCTACCTCATGCTGTCCAGCGAACGCTGGAAACTCCGCACGGCCAGGCGGTGGGCGCCAGCTACCGTTGGCCCGGCGGTCAATATTGTGCTATCCACACGGCCCGCGGTCTCGTCGGTTGCGGACTGTTCGACGTCCAGGTCGCCTCCGAGTTCGGCATGGTGGTGGCTATCGCCAAGGGCACGCCGGCCAAGCCGTTGGTCGAGCCGGAGGATCTCTATCAGGCCAAGATCGTCGCCGTGAGCGAGCCCGCGCGGCAACTCGGCATCGCACCGGGAATGACCGGTAGCGAAGCGCTGGCCAAGTTGCTGCAATAAGCGGCCGACAGGAAAGCCAACCTGTCATTCGAAAAAAGGGACGCTGCCGGTCGGTCGTTGGCAACCTCCGCAAACCCACCGACTATAGAATCTTCTCGCCGCGAATCAGGTCTTCGGCGGTTTGACGCTGGCGGACGAGGCTAGGCGTTCGGTCTCGCACGATCACTTCGGCGGCCAGCGGTTTCGAGTTGTAGTTGGAGCCCATGGCGAATCCATAGGCGCCGGCGTTTTCGATCACCAGCAACTCGCCGACCTCGGCGGCCGGCAGGCTGCGCGTCGCGACAAAACCACCTTCCGATTGCGTGAAGATGTCGCCCGATTCGCAGAGCGGCCCGCCGATCACCACATCGTTCAACGGACGGCGGTCGGCCGACGACGCAGCCGAGCCATCCACTTTCGCGGGCACAATCGACATGGGATGGTAAGCGCCGTACAAGATGGGCCGGGCGAGATTATTGAAGCCCGCGTCGACGAGATAGAACGTGTTGCCGCCCATGCGTTTGATCGCCCGGATCTCGGTGACCAAGAAGCCGCTCTCGGCCACCAGGTAGCGGCCGGGCTCGATCTCCAGATGGAGCTGATGCCCGAAGGCATCTTCCAGTCGCTTGCGGGAGGCATCCCAAAGCCGGTAATACACATCGAGGTCGACGTAGGTGTCGCCGCGCTTGTAGGGCACGGGCAGCCCGCCGCCGGCGCTGATCGACGTGAGCGAGCGACCCACCTCGCGAGCCAGCCGCTCCATCGCGCCGCAGACCTGCGAAAGGTGGTCGAGATCGGTCCCCGAGCCGATGTGCAGGTGCAGGCCGACGACGGCCAACCCGTGCTGGTCGGCACGGCGCAGCGCGTCGGTCAGTTCTTCATGCCAGATGCCGTGCTTCGATTGTTCCCCGCCGGTGTTGGTCTTTTGGCTATGTCCGTGCCCGAATCCGGGGTTGATACGCAGCGTGATCGCGCGTCCCGGCGCCCGCTCGCCGAGCTGGTCGATCATGTCGGCTGAGCCACAATTCACGTGTATGCCCTGGCGAACCACCGTATCGAGCGATTCGCGATCGAAGATGTCGGCCGTGTAGACCACGGGCGGCGGATCGCCGGTCAGTGGAAAGCCTGCCGCGACCGCCCGAGCCAACTCGCCCGCGCTCACCGCGTCGACGAGCACGCCTTGCCGCCGCAGGAGATCGAGGATGGCGATGTTCGAGCAGGCCTTCTGTGCATAGCGGATCGTATCGAAGGCACGGAGATCTTCGACCCGCTCGAGTATCTTGCCGGCGTCGTAAACGTAGGTCGGCGTGCCGAAGCGGCGCGCCAGCTCGACGACGGGAAAGCCGGCGATTTCTGTGCGGAGATTGGGGAATTCGGTAGCGGCGCTGGGCATGGCACATGTGGGGAATTTGGGGATGGAAGCTCCAACCTAACAGGACGTTTGCGAAGCTTCAACCGCACCACTCGCCAGGCGGTGGGCTCACACCTGGGCCGCACAACCAGATTGGCAGCGCTGGTCTCGTCGTCGAGCGTGACGAAGATATCGGCGCGCGGCGATTCGGCATGAACCTAATGATCTGGCTCGCGATCTTGAACCTCGCCAAGCTGAATAACCCGAGCCGTGCGTGACGCCAGACGATAGCGTCAGACCGATGTGACGACCTCGTTGTGCTTCTTGCCAGACACGACTCCGAATGATGTGTCGAGGGTGCCATCGTCGTTGTAGCGCACCAGCGCGAAATCGGTCGTGGAGGTCGTCTGTGGCTGCGACGTCGATCCGCCCACGAGGATCTTTTCCGATGCACCCGAACCGGTCACGGCCACCGACGACGCCTGATTGTTTCCGAAGGGAACCAGCGAGGTTTCGACCTGGCCGCCCGTTCCGAAGCTGGCGTCGAGCGTTCCATCGGGGAGGAACGAGCGAGCGCAATATTGGTGCCGCCGCCTGCGTTGGTCGTGGTTCCGGCCACGACGATGTTCCCTTTCGGATCGATCGCGACGGCATTCGCCTGGTCGTTACCATTGGCCGTTTGATTCACATAAGTAGAAGTGAAATTGGCGGTGGCGATACCGCCGTTGCCGAAAGAGCTGTCCAGCGTTCCATCCTGATCGTAACGGACGACAACGAAATCGAGCCCTGTACTTGGCGCGCCGGTGCTACCCACCGCCACGATCTTTCCGTCCGGTTGGAGTACCATGGCGCGAGCGTCTTCGTTCTGGCCATCAATGTCGGTGATCACCAGCCCATTGGTGCCTATCAGATGGGAAAGGGCGGGCGGCGATGGCTTGGCATGGCCGGGGCAATCTGTTTAACTCGTCGCATGGATTCCGACGCAATTCCGTGTCTGGTACTGGGTACCGCCAACCGCAAGAAAGGGCTCGAGTTGGCCGGACTCGTGGCCCCGCTCGGTATCCGCGTGCGTACGCTGGCCGAATTCGAAGGCGTCGCCGAGGTGGCCGAGACGGGCGATACGTTCGCGGCCAACGCGGCGCTCAAGGCGACCCAATATGCCACCCAGCTCAACCGCTGGGTGCTCGCCGACGACAGCGGATTGTGCGTCGATGCCTTGGGCGGACGACCGGGCGTCTATTCGGCACGCTTTGCAGGCGCGACGGCCGGAGACGAGGACAATAATGATCGCCTGCTCGAGGAACTAGCGGGGGTTCCGCTCGAACGGCGTACGGCGCACTATGTGTGCCACGCTACGTTGGCCGATCCGACGGGAACGATACGGGCCGAAGCCGAGGATTATTGCCACGGACGCATTCTGCTCGCGCGGCACGGCGGGGGTGGGTTCGGCTACGATCCGCTGTTCGAGATCGTCGAATACCACCGGTCGTTCGGCGAACTCAGTGCCGAGGTGAAGGCCTGCCTCAGCCATCGCGCCCGGGCCCTGCGGCAGTTGGTGCCCGCCATCGAGCGGTACCTGTCGGCGACGGGATGCTGATCGTCGTCGGGCCGTTCCCGGCAGACGAGTGGATCGAGGTAGGTTTTTGACGGTTCACGGCTACGAGCAACCGACAAAATCTCATCGAGCTCCACCCTTGTGCGCGGATTGCTTGCCGGAAGAAGGAAGACTTCGATCGAGATACTGATAGCCGCCGCCGTCGGCCATCACGCGGGCGATCTCGGGCGGTTCCACTCTCCCCAACTCCGACGACAAACGCCGCGCCAATCGCAAATCGCAAGGTGCGCTCCCTCCTTCCCTCCTTCGGGTGCATAAGGGGATTTGTTTTTTCGCTGCCCTGGGCCAGTTGACCTGGGGAGTGAGCAAAGGTGCTGGGCTTGTCGCAGCCACTGGTTGAGCCAGCGCTCCGGAACAGCGTGTGGTAGTTTGTCCCTCGCACTTCCCA
>DASZTS010000076.1:0-19002 GCA_035547915.1 Pirellulales bacterium
CGCCCGACTCCGCGGCCACCGCGACTATCAACGGCAACAAGTGCCAGAATACCAACGATGAGGTGGGCACCGGCAGGGCATACAAGCGGGCCGGGCGTCCCTGCGCCGCCGCCATGCCCATACCGAAAATGAGCGCATTGAGTTGCAGGAGCACGATGTGCATACCGATCTGACTGGGATCGCGCGGATTGACGGCTCCATCGTGCCGCAGCGCGCCGAACAAGACCACCGACAAGACATATGCCCCCAGCAGTCCGGCGAGGAGGTGCCAGCGGCCGTGCCGCCACAGTTCCCAGAACATCGCCTGCGGAATGGATCGCATCTGTTGTTCTCCGTGCTACGAACCGCCTCAAGCATGTACGCGCGACACAAAGATCTCGTCGAGCGTCATGGCCGCGTCGTCGACGACCGTGGCACCGATGGCTTCGGCCGCACGGCGCAACTGCCCGCGCTCGCCGCTACAGACGTAGGTCCATTCGGAACCTTCGCCGGCGAGAGAGAGCGTGCCGACCAGCGCGGGAGGCCGGTCGACCGACTGGGCAAAACGCAAGGTCACCCGGCGGTGCGTGTCTTTGATTTCGTCCATCGCCGCGGTGAGCAGGATCCGCCCCTGGTGGATGATCGCCACCCGATCCGCCACACGTTCCACCTCGTCGAGCAGGTGCGACGAGAAGAGGACCGTTCGCCCCTCGTCGGCGATGGTGCGGATGATGGCCCCCAAGATGTCGCGCCGCACCACGGGATCGAGTCCCGACGACGGCTCATCCAAGATGAGTAGTTCCGGGCGATGGGCCAACGCCACAAGCAGTCCGGCCCGTGCTCGTTGTCCGCGCGAGAGATCCTTGACCCGCGCATTGGCATCGAGATCGAACGCCTCGCGCAGCTCTCGGGCATAGGCCTCGTCCCAGCTCGGGAAGAAGGCCTGCGTGTAGCGCATCAACTCGCCGACGCGCATCCAGTTGGGCAGGTCGCGGTCTTCCGATAGGTAGCCGATGCGGCCCAGCGTGCCGACGGGATTCTGCACCGGGTCGAGACCGAACACCTGCACCGTGCCCGTTTGGGCTTTGAGCAGACCGAGCGTGTGTTTGATGAGCGTCGTCTTGCCAGCACCGTTACCGCCGATCAGGCCGAAGACACCGCCGCGCGGCACCGATAACGAAAGATCGTCGAGCGCCGTTTTATTGCCGAAACGGCGGGTAACCCGGCGCAACTCGACGATGGGCGGAGACGAAGAGGGGAAAGGTTCGTGCATGGGGTTATTCCTTCTGACGAGTGGTTTGCATGGCCGCGTGGCGCTCGTCGATGAGCTTGACGACGTCTTCCCAGGCGATGTCGAGCTGGCCGGCTTCGGCCAGCAGGGCGTCGACACGCTGGGTCAGAATCTTGATGCGTTCGCGGCGAGCTAGCGGTGAGCCTTGATCGGAGACGTAGGTGCCCGCGGTACGACGCTTCTCGACAATGCCGGCGATCTCCAGCTCGCGATACGCCCGGGCGACGGTGTTCGGATTGACGAGCAACCGTTCGGCCAGCGTGCGAATGGGCGGCAGCTCTTCACCGGCGCTGAGCCGTCCGGAGGCGACCAGGTATTTGACCTGGGTGACGATCTGCAAATAGATCGGCACGCCATCGTCGGTCGAGAGGTGCAGTTGCACGCGTTCACCCGCCAGTGAGAAGAATCGCCTGCCCGGAGTCACTTGTATTAATTCATTGATACAAATGCTCGCATCGCCTGTCAAGCGATGGCGACAAAAATTCTTGCGGCCGTAGCGGTTCTTGGTGGTCCGGTATGCCGAGAAAGAGCGAACCTGGTCGTGTAGTCGATGTCTAAGCGGGAGCGCTCAGGATAGGATCATCTTGACACCGATCATCCCTTGCCCGATAGCCGATCGACCACCATGCGCATCGTGATCGATGACCATTATTCGTTGACCGAAATCAGGCCCGAAGACAAACGAGCGCTCGTCGAACATCTCAACGATCGCGAGATCTATGAGCGGACCTTGCGAATTCCCCATCCTTACCGGGAGTCCGATGCCGAAGCATTCTTTGCCTTCGTAGAAGCCGAAAATGACCGCTTCGGCGAGCGTGTCACTTCGCTATCCGCGACTCACACGAGGTGCTCGTGGGCGGTTGCGGTTTCAACGACATCGTGCCCGGCCATCAGGCAGAGTTAGGATATTGGCTGGCTCGGCCATGGTGGGGTCGCGGCATCATGACGGCTACCGTCGCTGCGGCCCGCGACGATGCCTTGATCCGCTGGGGGCTGGTTCGCATCACGGCGCAGGTTTTCGCTTCTAATGCGGCCTCGGCCAGAGTGCTGGAAAAGAACGGATTTGCCTGCGAGGGCCTACACCGTAAGCGATTCCTCAAGGATGGTCGATTTCTCGACGCGAGATCATTCGCTTTCATCCATCCGGCCGACGGTTAGCTCAACGAGAGCAAGGCACATGTCACCAGAAAGTTATTCAGGCCGTGCGCCAACATGGCGGGCAAGAGTGTGCCTCGCCATTCGCGCGCCAGCGTGAAAGCGATCGCCAGTGCCATGAGCGCGGGAACCGTGATAAGGCCCTGAGGATGGATGGCCGCGAAGACAAAGCTTACAACGAGCGCACTCACCACGACGCTGCCCGCATAGCCAAAACGGGCCGTCGCCGCGCGCAGTTGTAAGTACAGGGCCCCGCGAAACATCGTCTCCTCGACCAGCGGAGCCATCACACTGGCGAGGAAGATAATCTGAAGCCGATGCCACCAATCGGCCTCCAGCAGCCAGCCGACAATCGGATGGGATGGCAATTGACCCGAGCTCAATTCGCCTCCCACGTCACCCAACAGCCAACTCTGCATCGACATAAGCGCCACGACCGCGAGCACACCGACGACGAGCAGCGGCATCGCGGTCAGATAGGCCACCGGACCGAGCAACATCTCGACGAGCGGGCGGCGACCGAGGTTCAACCCAAGATCGTCGCGGACGACAGACCAAGCGACGCCGCGAAAGATCGGCCAGGCAAGCGCTGCCAGGCCGGCGAACATGAAGGCAGCCATCAGCAGGAAATGGTGTTCATTAACTGGTAACCAGGCGGCGAGATAGCTGAAGGCAACGTGGAGCATCATCCAGAGGGCGAACGTTTCGGCATAGATCCCCGTATGAGGCGCGGGCTTGCTCGACAGCGTCGTCGACACTGAGCTCGATTTGGGCCGGACCACCAGGGCCACACAAAGGGCTACCAGCACCGCGAAGCCCGCTAATGCCGCACAACCGAGCACGCTAATCATCACAATCGACCCGATGAACGTCCGCCGAGCATCGGCGAGCAAGGCGTCGCGGACCGCCGTATCGGGGCTGCCGGCCGGGTGTAGGGCTAACTCGCCGCTCCAGCCCAGACGCTCGACAAGGCGCCGACGCTCGGTTTCGTCGACCGACGGCAGCGTCGTTTGCTTATCGATCCGGTCGTCATACACTTTGTGCAGCGCTGCGGCGGCCCAGTCGCTGTCCTGGCCCTCGTTGACAGTGAGAACCTCTTCGACCTGCTTTAGCTTCTGGATCGCGGCTTCCGGGCCGCTGATCTCTCCGATCACCACGACATTCGCGAGCCGCTGTTCGATCGTTCCGTTATCGGTCCGTGCGGCGTCCGCAAATTGTTGACCGTTCGGCTGGTCGAACGTCTTGGCCGCTCCCACTAGATAACGGGCTTGCCAATTGGCAAGTGTCGCGACAACCCGCGTGCCATTTGCGTCGTTCTGCTGAGGGTCGCGTGCCGCTTGCCGCCAGATGATAAATCCAGCCACGACCAGAATCACGCACCAAGCAATCCCCGGATGTCCGCAACGATCCGGCGGGGTTTCGGTAGGCCAACCGGCCTCGTCAGGCGCAGCATTCGACATGAACCTGTTCTACGCTTTCGCGCGTGAACGGTAAACCGGATGGTCACCGATTGCATGGCGGTCGGCACGACGCTTCGGCGGCAAGCGGTGCGATTTCAGCCCGCCTGGCGCTGGTAGACAGCCAGCGGCGAGGTGCGAATATGCAGATCGAGTTGCGGGAAGGCGATATCGATCCCTTCGTCGCGGAACATGGCATGGATTCTCGAATGCAGGTCGTGGACCACGGACATCCGGTTTTCGAGGTTCGGCAGGTAGCAGCGCAGCACGAGATTAAGGACGCTGTCGCCGAATCCCTCGAAGGTCGCCATCGGCGCCGGTTCTTTCAAGATATAGGGATTCTCGGCGGCGGCTTGCGCGAGCAGAGAACACGCCTTATCGATGTCGGAACCGTAGGCGACGCCGACGTTCACCGTCACGCGGTTCATCTGGTCGCTGAGGGTCCAATTGAGCACGCGACCGGTGATGAATTCCTTGTTCGGGACGATCAACTCCTTGCGGTCGAAGTCGGTGATCATGGTGGCCCGGATGCGAATCCGTGAGACGACTCCGCTCACGTCATCGACCGTGACGATGTCGCCCACGCGGATCGGCCGCTCGAAGAGGATAATCAACCCGGAAATAAAGTTGGCAAAGATCTCCTGCAAGCCGAAACCGAGCCCGACGCTGACGGCGGCCACGAGCCAGTGGACCTTGGCCCACGTGATGCCCAGCGCCGCGCAGGCGATGACGATGCCCGCCACGGAGATGGCGTAGCGAATCAGCGTGGTGATGGCATAGCGCGTGGCCGGCTCGAGTGGCAGCCGCTGCAAGAGAACAATCTCCAACAAGCCCGGGATGTTGCGCGTGGCCACCATGGTAAGCCCCACCGCGATGGCAGCTTCCAGCAGGCGCACGACGTGGATGGCTTCTTTCTGAGTCCTGCCGTCGGCATCCTCGACCAGCGTATCCCACAGGCGCACGTTGAGGATCGAGAGTGCCGGCAGCACATCGGACCAGATCAGCCATAATCCGCCCAGCAGGCCCGCAACGAGCATGGTCTGTACGAAACGCTGCGTTTGCAGATTGATCGTCGTCAGATCCAACTGGCCTTCGCCGGCCGTGGTCACCGTCGGCAATTCGGCGCCATCGGGGCCGCGCTGATCGTGTTGTCCCGCCGCGCGGCGCTGCCGCGCCTGTCGGATGGCCAACCGTCGGCGCATGATGAGCAGCCACCTCAACAACAAGGCGCCGCTGATCAAGAAGGCCACGAGTAGCCAGCCGGTGGCATGGAAACGCCAGGCGAGTTGCCGCGCGGTGTAATAGTAGCCGAGACCCGCCAGTACCGAGAGCGCCAGCGGGCTGCCCGCCACGATGGGATACGCCAGACGATGCAGACGATCGATCCAGCTACCGCGGTGGTACGCCGAAAATTCATGCAGTACGCCGCCGACAGGCCGCAGCACGCGTTGCAGGAACACCGACATGGCGCACATGGCGGTGATGAACAGCAATCGGCCGAACGCCTGCCAGCGATCGTTGTCGAGCGCGTGGATCGTACCGGCCGCGAGCGTGATCGGTAGCATGACGGGCATGAACCAGCGAAGCTGCTTGCGCACCAGGCGCGCGCTTTGTTCCGGCCAACCGAAGTGTGCGGTGCCCAGACCGCGGCTACGGCACACCTGCCGCAAAAACTCCATCATGGCCACCGCGATCGCCGTGAGCTGAAGTCCGTGCGCCAGGGCCGGGCCCAGTTCCGATTTGGCCGGCGCGTGTTCGCCGAGCGAGCCGAGCGTCGCCAGCATCAAGGGCCAGGGTGCCGCCACGAGCGTCGTCAGGATCAGTGTCCTGACCGTGAGGCTCATGTCGTCGGCGTTGCCGCGGGCCGCCCGGTCGCCGAGTTGCCGGATGCGGCCGCGCATTCTGGGTTGGGTGATCAGCAAGGCCACGAATACGGCGCCGGTTAGCAGGCAGGCGAGCACATTGGCGATCGCGCCGCGAAACCACTGATCGCCGACCGCACGCCATTCTTGTGGACGCACCAACCAGCGCATCGCCTCGCGAGACGCAGCCAAGTCGCCCGCGCCTATCCGCGCCGTGCTTCGTACCCAGAGGATGCGTTCGTCGATGTAATCGAGCTGGCCGGCAATTTCGTCGAAAAGCTGCTTGTCGACCACCATCAGTGTGCCCAGCTCGCGGATGTAGCGCTCGTAGGCGAGCACAAGCGAATCGACCAGTTCGCGCCGGGTCTGCAACAAGCGCCGCGTCTCCGCTTCCAAGGCGCGCCGAGGCGAGGAAGAAGCCGACAGATCGAGTCCTCGCAACACCTCCTCGGTCCGAGGATTAAGGTCGTGGAGTTTTTTGCGCCGTTCGACGAGCGAGAGCCACTCGGTGCTTACCGAATCGATGAGCGACTGCGGTACGCGCGCGCCGTCCAGTTCGCGGCGGCGGCGGACGAGGTCGATACGGCATTGCAACCAGTAAGGGCCGAGCTGCTGCGCCAGCCCCAAATCGGCCTTCTTGGCCACGTCTTTGAATTCGCGATCGAGGTCTGACTGCGCGTTGGTGAAATCGACCGTCTGCTTCGAAGCCGCTGCCACGTCGTTGTTGATCTTGGTGACCCGCCGAGCAAGCTCCTCGTTCTCCTCGGCAACGCTGCGCAGTTCGGGATAGGCGAGCTGACGTTTCTCCCGCTTGGCCGTGCTGAGCTTCGCTTCGGCGTCGCGCTGTCGACGGGAGTGGATGATTTTCTGCCAGGCTTCGACCAACTGTTTGCGGACGCTTACTTGGCGTTCGGCCAGGTCGTGTTCCTTGGGGAGCAGCTCGTCTTCGGCGTTGTAACTTTCGCGTTCACTGGTGCAGCAGGCGATTTCCTGATTGAGCGCCTGGCGCCGCGCCAGCGAGAGGGCCTGGCGCGCCGCGGTCATCTCCTTCGCTTCGTCGGCGCCGGCCGGCAGGGACAGTTGCTTCTCGATCTCTTCCAGCTTCTTGGTGGCCGCTTCGAGCTGTTGGGGAATCGCCTGGAGCCGTCGCTGCGTGCGGCGTTGTGGTTCGGTTTCCAGGCGGGTCAGCTCGTCCTGTGCCTGGCTCAGTTCGTCCTGTGTCTCGGCGAGCGTCGTCTCCAGCTCGGCTGTAGAAGCATCGGCCGGCACCGTGGGCCGCTCGAATTGGTTCGGCTTCTCGAGCGTCGCGCGTACGTCGCGCAGCCGGTCGGGGGCCGATTGGACGGCCTGCTTGAAGACCTCTGTTTGCTTTTCCAGCACCGCGGCGCGATCGAGCTCGGTGACCGCACTCTGGTAGTTGGCCAGCACCTCCTTGCGCACCCCTTCATCGAGGCCGGTGGCCGCTTTGATGATCGCGATCTGGGCCTGTAGCGACGCGGCGGTGACCTCGGGTAGGGGCACCGCGGACGGAGCCGCACCGGTCGCCGGCGCTTCGGTCGGGTCGGCCAGCGCGCGCCCAAATCCGGCCCACCAACCGATGGCCGACAAACACAAACCGACAAGAATGGGTCGTAAACGGAGCATGCTCGCGAGTCCCTCCCTGGCCTCTTGAACGCTGCACGATCGAATTCCGGCCCCTCACGCGCCGATCTCGACAAAGTCGGCGATGCGAGCGATGCCGGTGCCCGATCGGAGGATTGTCGCCCGGCTTATCCATTCTGCCGGATTTCTCCCTGGCCCCGATCGAGCGCGGGGCGACAACTTCGCACTTTTTGCCCCACGGAACAAGCCCATTTCGGGTCTCAGGAGGAGCGGCCCATCGCGCGTCGTTTGAACGTATCGAGCAATACAGCGCCCATCAGCACGGCTCCCAACACGATCTTCTGATTGAACGGATCGACGTCCGTGAGGTTCATGCCGTTCTTGATGACGGCGATGATGAAGGCACCGATGAGTGTCCCAAAGATCTTTCCCTGTCCACCCATCAACGATGTGCCGCCGACAACCACCGCCGCGATCACGTCCAGCTCGTACATCAAGCCAAATTTTGGGTCGCCGGCCGACAGTTGCGACGTCAGCACGATGCCACCCAGTCCCGCCAAGCCACCGCACAACGTATAGACGGCGAGCAGCACGCGCCGCACCGGCACGCCCGACAGCCTTGCCGCCTCGGCGTTGCCTCCGATGGCATAGACGTAGCGGCCGAACACCATCCGCGACATGACCACGTGTGCCACGACATACAGGACGATCATCAACAAGATCGGGTGCGGAATGCCCCACGTCTGCCCACGGCCAAGCACCGCGAACGCCGGAGGTAATTCCGGAATCGAGTTGCCACCCGAGAGACGAAACGATAGACCACTGGCCATCATCATCATGCCCAAGGTGGCGATGAAGGGCGGCATCTGAAACGCCGTGATCATCACTCCATTGAAGACGCCAGCCAGCGCGCAAACTCCTATTCCGGCGCTCGCGGCGAACACGACCGTCCCCGGCCCGGCGCTGTATCCACCGCCCAAGTCGCGCACGACGAGCGCGGTTCCGACCGAGGCCAGCGCCACCAACGAACCGACCGACAGATCGATACCTCCGGTCACAATCACCATCGTCATACCGATGGCGATGACCGCATAGATGGCCGTTTGGTTGGCGACCCCCAGGAGATTGCTGAGCTTCAAGAAGTCGGGCCACGTGTACGGCGCCGGGGTGACGCACTTCGCCGATCCGACGGTCGGAAAGCGGTCGTAGATGGTCCAACTCGCCGTGACGCTGTTGGCCGCGACGGCGTCGATTGTTTCGCCCCGTTCCACGATCGATTCGATGGCCTTCCGTGCCTCCTGGGGAGATCCGTTGACGTTGGCCAACACCGTCGCGCCCGCGGCTTGCAGTCGCTCGGCTGCCTCGCCGGCAAACGCCAGATCCGCGGCCGTGTTGCGGGTGACGATCAGCACGCGAGCCTGCTTGCCATTCCGCTCCAGAATCAGATCGGCCACCTGCCGGCCTGCCTCTTCTCCGGTCGGATGCTGGGGTTTGATCGTCAGCGCGCTGAACAGGCCGGCGAGCAACAGCAGGACAAACACGGTGCCGTAGTCGCGAAGCAGCGATCGGCCATACAACTCGATTTGCTGGCGCAAGTTCATTTGGTCACGCAACCGCCAATTCCATGATCTGTTGCTGCGTCGCGGCCGCGACGTCGACAATCTCACCCGTCACACGGCCGGCGTGCATCACCAAGATGCGATCGCTCATGCCCAACACTTCGGGCAACTCCGAGCTGATCATCACGATCGCCTTCCCCTGCCGCGCCAGGTCGTTCATCAACAGATAGATTTCGTGTTTCGCGCCCACATCGATGCCGCGTGTCGGCTCGTCAAAGATCAGCACCTCCGCGTTTCGTTCCAGCCATTTGGCCAACACGATCTTTTGCTGATTGCCGCCCGAGAGGTTGCGGGTCCGTTGTTCCTGATGCGGAATCTTGATGTGCAGTTTGGTCACGTAATCGCCGAATGCCGACGCTTCTTTCCGCGTGCGCACGAACCCGCCCACCGACAACTCGCGCAGGTTCGGCAGAGCGAAGTTTTCCCGCACACTGGCGTCGAGCACAAGCCCTTGTTCCTGGCGGTCCTCGGTCAGCAGGCAGATGCCCGCTCGAATGGCATCGCGCGGGCCGCGGAGGCGGAGGGGTACACCGTCCAAAGAAATGCTACCGGCGTCGGCCCGATCGGCCCCAAAGATCAACCGGGCGCTTTCCGTGCGCCCCGCGCCGACCAGCCCGGTGAGCCCCAACACTTCGCCGCCGTGTACATCGAAGCCGACGCCGCGCACCGTTGTTCCGCGGCACAACCCGCGCACCGAGAGACGCACCGGCCCGCGGGGATGGCGTTGCTTGGGGAATTCATCCTTGAGTTCGCGGCCGACCATCAGCCCGATCAGCCGAGGCCGTGTCAGGTCGCCAATGGTGCTCTCGCCCACAGTCTCGCCGTCGCGCATCACCAGCACCCGGTCGGCGATCTCGAAGATTTCATCGAGCCGGTGGCTGATGTAAATCACGCCGATGCCTTGCTTCTGCAAATCACGAATGATCTTGAACAGCCGGGTGACTTCTTGCGGGGTGATGGCCGCCGAAGGCTCGTCCATGACAATCAGGCGCGCGTCCTGCGACAACGCTTTGGCGATTTCGACGATCTGCCGTTGGGCCACCGAGAGTTCGCCGCACGGGACGTCGAGGGGAATGGTGACGCCCATCTGGTCGAACCGTCTCTGCGTCTCCCGCCGTTCCGCACCGCGGCGCACAAAGCCGCGGCCCGTTTCCCGTCCCAAGAAGATGTTCTCCCAGGCGGCCAGGCCGGGGACGAGATTGAACTCCTGGTAGATGATGCCGACGCCGGCCGCGCTCGCCGACGCGGGATTCTTGAACTGCACCTCCGAGCCACCGATGCGCACAGAACCGCGATCGGGGAGGTGGGCACCGCCGAGGATCTTCATGAGGGTGCTCTTGCCCGCCCCGTTTTCGCCGCAGAGTGCCAGCACTTCTCCGCGCCGCAGGGTGAGGTCGACGCCGCGCAAGGCGCGCACACCCGGAAACGATTTCTCGATTCCGCGCATTTCCAGCAAGGGGTGCTCGCTGGAGTTTGCCGTCGATGGCAACATACCTATCCCTTCAACTCGGGATCGTTTTCCGCATCCGCCTGGAAGTAGAGCTCGGAGTGAATCAGCACTTCCGGCTCCACGTCGTCACCGTCGAAGTAGTGGCGGATCTGATCGATGGTGACCCGCCCGATGCGGTCGGGGAACTGAATGGGGTCGCAAAGAATCTTGCCGTCGCGGATACCCTGTTTGCCGATGAGTTGGCCGTCGAAGGCGATGATCTTGACCTGGTCGGTCTTTCCCACGCCGTCCAGGGCCGACCAGGCGCCCAGGCCCGATGGGTCGTTGATCGCGAAGATGGCCGCCAGATCGGGATTCGCCTCGATCGCGTCCTTCGCCGCGCGGAAACCCTCGTCGCGCGCCCCGCCGCCGTCGAGGGTGGCGACGATTTCGATCTTCTTGCCGCTCGCCTCCGCGTTGTGAGCGTCGACGACTTCCAAGAATCCTTGTACCCGCAGTTGGCACGATTCGGCCTGCGGAAAATGCAATATGGCTACCTTTCCGCCCGACTGGCCGAGCAATTCGACCATCGCCTCGCCGGCCAGCTTGCCTCCTTGGTAGTTGTCGGTGGCGATGTGACAGACCACCCGACCCGTGTCGCCATCGTACTTGATATCGTTCGTAAAGACCGGAATACCGGCGGCGTTCGCTTGGGCGATGGCCGGGCCGATCGATCGCGAATCACACGGATTGAGCACGATCGCCGACACCCCGCGCACGATGAACTCGTTGACTTGGTCGGCCTGTAGCTTCACGTCCCGCTCGGCCGACACGACGATCATCGCATAGCCGTGCTTGGCGGCTTCCGCCCGCATGTTCTCGGCGATGACCTTGAAGAAGGGGTTCGTGAGCGTGAGCGCCGAGAAGCCGATCGTTCCCTTGTACGTACCCACAACACCGGCAGCGGCGGCAGCGGGCGCTCCGCCAGGCCCCGCGCCGCATCCAGTCACCCCGAGGGCAAGGGCCATGGCGAGCAATGCCGAAAGGCGCGTCACGCTCGTGTTTCTCCAGAGGTGGACCAGAATCTCGGCACCCGCGTCATGCTCGAGACAAGAGACGAAGCAGCGCAGATGCAACAATCGCCGCTGGAAAGCCTATGCGGCCCCGAAACGGAATTCAAGGCGATTCCGGTCGGGGCAGCTAGTTCGCCCGACTGGCGTGGGTCAACGGCCCGTCCACCGTTTCACACACGTCGACGAGGGTGTCGACCGCGGGTGACGGGAGTGTTTGCCGAATTCCGCTGGGCCAGCGAATCTCGGCCCGATCGACGCGAGCGATATCTCCCAGGCCGAAATGCAGCACCTTCGACGACTGCGAAAGATAACCGCCGGCGGCTTGTACCTGCTGCACCATGACACGATCGCCGCAATGGAGCTTCACCACGGCTCCCACCGCGTCGCGGTTGCTCCGCGTGCCGCGCAGGCGGAAGCGGATGGAGTGTGGCGATGCGAACTGATTGCGGAAGTAATAAGGACGATCGTTGAAGTTATTCACGATCAGATCGAGTCGCCCGTCGCCGTCAAAGTCGGCAGTCGCCGCACAGCGGGAGCTGCGCGCGGCGGGACGACCGCCAATGCTGTCCGGCAACGCGAATCCGTTCACCGGAGGCTCGATCCCTTCGCTGGCAGCTCGGTCGATAAACGTTCCATCCCCGCGGTTCATCATCAAGGCCGATGGCCAGTAAAAGTAGGGATATCCCATGCCGGAAGGCAAAAAGGCATCGACGTAGCCGTCGTTGTCGAAATCGCCGACCGCCACTCCCCACGGCCAAAAGGTTTCCATGTTGGCAGAGTCGGAGACTTCGGAAAACCGCCCGCCTCCTTCGTTGCGAAACAAAGTGTTGCCGAAGACCAACCGCTCGTAATCGGCTCCTAAAAGGTCGGCGATGTGCCGATCTCGATCAATGGCACGACGGTCACCTTCTCCCTTGGGACCGAACAGCGTGGCGAATTTCCGCCGCGGCTCGACGAGGAACGATTCGTCGGTGCCGATCCACATATCGGAGTGCATGTCTCCCACGAACAGATCGAGTCGCCCGTCGTTATCGAAATCGAACGCCTTCGCTCCGATGGCGCCCAGCGAGGTCGTGCCGAGCGTTTCCCGCGTCACGTCCTCAAACGTGCCATGACCGGAGTTGCGGTAGAGTTGGCTCAGGCCGAACATGTTGGTCACGAACACGTCGAGGTCGCCATCCTCGTCATAATCGAACAGCGCGACATCACCGCTCCATCCCTTGCCCGCCAGGCCCGATTCGTCTGAGACGTTCGAAAAGGTTCCATTGCCATCGTTGCGGAACAGAACGTTTTCTTCACGGACCCGCACATCGAAGAACCGCGACCACATATCGTCGGGACCACGATAGTACTTGTGTCGGGCGTCGACCTCGTCGGTGGTCCAGCGAGCGGTATTCGTCACCAGTAGGTCGAGATCGCCATCGTTGTCGTAATCGAAGAAGGCAGGGGTCTGCGAATGCGCCACGCACACCACGTTCGCCTCCTCGGTCACATCGCGAAAGCGACCGCCACCCTCGTTCTTGAATAAAACGTTCCCCCCTCGGGTGCTGGTGATGTAGAGATCCTGATCGCCGTCGTTGTCATAGTCGCCGAAGGCCGCACCGACACAAACACGGTCGGCCAGCGCCAGCTCCGGCGTTTGCCCGGTCACGTCTTCGAACGTACCGTCGCCCCGGTTTCGATACAAACCGTTCGAACCGAGCTGATTGAGTAGCAGTAGGTCGTCGTGGCCGTCTCCGTCGTAATCGGCGACCGCCACGCCGCATCCGTGGTCATAGAGATTGATGCGAAACGTCTCTCCCTGTTCGGCCGGCAAGAAGTGCATCTGGAAGTCGATCCCCGACTCGCGGGCCGCATCGCGAAAGCCGGGTGGAGGCAACGACGGGTGCGACTCACGTTCTCGCCAATGGAGCACCAGATAGGCCAAGCCCGCCGCAGCACCAGTGACCGCGACCAGGACAACCAGACCGAGCGCCGACGTGGATGCGGACGACGGCGAAGAATTCACAGGACGCTCCGTGCGAGCGTCCCGGCAGAAACAGAAGATATGACGACACCGACAGGTCGGCGCGCGCAACGCCACCCAGCGGCAAACAAGCGCACCATTTCCCCTTCCCCGTAGCCCTGCTCCGACGAATTCGTTCCGTTCCGGCGCCCCATTAGTGCCGGTGGCCGCCGACGCGGTTACAACGGGCACTTCATGGAATGTAGACGAATTCGGCCAGATTGAAAACGACGTGCCCCATGTTGGCCCAGACGGGCTCGTTGTTGAGGATGTCGTTCTCGCGAACGTCGCTCAACGCGGCAAGCTGCCGAACCGTTTTCGCGAAACGGTCTCGCTCGGCAGCGGTGGGCAAGCGACCGAGCGCTTGCTGAAACATGGCAGCGATGCGATCGTCGATGCAACTGTCGGGCCGCTTGACAAGCAAGCTCGCCCAGACCTTGGCCTGACCTAATGCAAACGGATCGTTCAGCAGGGCCAGCGCCTGCGCGGGCACATTCGTCACGTCGCGCCGGCCCTGCGTCACCTTCCCGCCGGGAAGATTGAACGCCCCCAAGAATTGAGGCGACTCCATCAAGTTGTTCTTGATGTAAACGCTGCGGCGCCCCTGGCCGTCGACGGGCCCCGCGAACAAGCGACGATCAGCGTTGTCTTGTGTGCGGAAGGGTTGCACGCTCGGTCCGAACAGGGCAGGTGCCAACCTTCCCGAGACCGCGAGCATGCTATCGCGAATCGCTTCCGCCTCCAGACGGCGCGAGGGATAGTAGGAGAGGAGCCGGTTCGACGGGTCGATTTGCCGTGCCGCCGCCGTCGGCATGCCGGCCGTTTGGAACGTGCTCGACACGGCGATCGAGCGAATGAGTTTCTTCAACGACCAGCCCTCGGCCGTGAATCGAGCGGCCAGGTAATCGAGCAACTCGGGGTGCGACGGCAGCTCGCCGATATGCCCAAAATCATCGACGGTCGCGACCAGCCCTCGGCCCAACAAATGGTGCCAGACCCGGTTCACCATCACGCGGGCCGTCAGCGGATTGTCGGGGTTGGCGATGAGCTGCGCCAATTCCAATCGGCCGCTGCCGGACGTGGAAATGGGTCCGGTCGAACTCGACAGGACCTCCAAGAAACGTCGTTCGACCGTTTCGCCCGGGCGGCGGCAGTCGCCTCGCGCGAACACGGCCTGCGCGATGCCGGGTCCCGCGTCGCCCATGCCCGGCGCGACGCGCGGCAATTTCAACAGGGCCTCGGTCCGCCGATATTCGTCGACAAGTTCGGCCAGCCGCGGCGATGCGGCGCGTGTGTTCGTCAACAACCCACGCCGTAAAAAGGCATCGACCCAGGCCACGTCGCCTTCGTCGGCGCGCTGACCGGCCCAGGCATCGACGGCCTGCTGAAAGATAACCGCATATCGCTCGGCGACTTGGCGGAAATCGGCGAGCCCGCCGTCGCCGAACAGCGGCAGCAGGTGCGCAAGCTCGGGCTGCGGCGGCTGCGCCGAATCGTGCAACACGACGCGCGTCACGCCGAAGTACGAGCGCGGATCCTCCGCCGCTTTATCCCACGGCAGCTTGTAGTTGGCATTGTCTCCCCCCAGCGCGCTCAACTGGTCGGGGAATTTTGGATTATCGAACATCGTCATCAGCTCGGCGTAGGTGCGCAAGCTGGCGCAATCGTCGGGCAACGAGAATGTGATCCATTGCCAACCGGCGGAGGTGAGCGCCCGATAGTTGACATAGTTGAGCTGGCAATTGTTCGATACCAGCCGGACGGCGCTGCTGCGTTGCCCGACGACCTGGAAGCTGATCTTCTTCTTGTCCTGCGGCAACACCGCCGAACGGAGCGTGCCGTTCAGTTTCTGCGAGAGCGCGTGCGTGTAGAGACCGGCCGGCAGTACCGACTGAATAAGCGACTCACCCTGGGGCTCGAGCGTGAACTCGCCCGGCGACGAGATTCCGTCGCGCAGCCCCTGCCCGCCGAGTTGCCAATCGGCCGGAACGGCCTGGCGAAAGTCGGCGAACGGACTGAACTGCGTCCGATTCGACTCGTTCCGCTCGCGCTCTTGTTGCGCATAGTCGGCCGCCACTTTTTGCCAGGCTGGTGCGAAGTCGTTGCTCTTGACCGCCGCGAGTCGTCTAGCCGGTTCGAGAGGATCCTCCAGCGGAGCCTGCTCGACCGCCAGCGCCGCGGCCCATTTTTCCAGTCGGCCCACGTCGAGCCCTTCGCTGAGTTGTGCGGCGGATGGATCGTTGGATCGTTTCGCCTGGGCGGCGAGCAAATAGGAAGCGACCTGCCGCGCGTCGGCCTGCCACACCGCGGCGATCTCGCGACGGATTTCGGCCTTGAGGGAACGCAGTTGCCGCAGGCGCTCGGTGTTCGACTCCGCCGCGTCGATCGTGTGACTGACCAACCGCGAACTGCGCAGGATGCCGAGCAGCGCGTAGTAGTCCTTCATCGAAACGGCATCGAGCTTGTGGTCGTGGCAGCGGGCACAAGCCACCGTGGTCGCCTGGAACGTTTTGGTGAGTGTGTCGATCTGATTGTCTTCCAGGTCGTAGCCGATCTCGCGCAACGAAATACAATCGTCGTGGTTCACCTCGCCGAAGCGGTAGAACGCGGTGGCGATGAGCGACTCGACGAAAGGTTCTTCGCCGTTCCATACCGTTTCGCTCCAACGGGGCGGAAGCAAATCGCCCGCGATGTTTTCGCGCACGAACTGGTCGTAGGGCAGATCGGAGTTGAACGCGCGAATCAGATAGTCGCGGTAACGCCACGCATGATGGACCTCGTAGTTCCACTCATTGCCGTGCGTCTCGGTGAAGCGAACGATGTCCATCCAGTGCCGCGCCCACTGCTCGCCGAATTGGGGCGACGCCAACAATTCATCGACATACTGTTCCACCACTGCCTGCCGTTCCGCCGCGCCGTTTGCGGCGACGAGCCGGGCGACCTGGGCAGGCGTGGGTGGCAGACCCGTCAGCACCAGCGCCAAGCGACGTGCCAATGTCGCGGCCGACGCCGGCTGGGCGGGCTGTAGTCCTTCCGCTTCGAGCCGTGCCAGAATGAAACGATCAATCGGTTGCTGCGACCAATCGGCGTCCTTCGTCGGCGGCGGCAATGCCTCAGCCACCGGCCGCAAGCTCCACCAGTCGCGGCGAACGCGCAGAACATCTTGCCAATCGCCGCCGGTCGGCGCGCTCGTCGGCTGACTGATGCGCGGATCGGGCGCGCCGATCTTGACCCAGGCCTCCAGGTCGGCGATGGCCGCGGCGGACAACTTGCCGTTAGGCGGCATCTGGAGGGCCTGGTCGGCATAACGCACGGCGCTCACGAGCAGACTCGACTCGGGCTTGCCCGGCTCGAGCGCCGGACCGGAGTCGCCGCCCTTCATCAGCCCTGCGCGACTGTCGAGCAACAGGCCGCCGCCCAACTTCTTGGCCTCGGCGGAATGGCATTCGTAGCAATGTTCCACGAGCACCGGGCGCACACGCTTTTCGAAAAACTCGATGCCGTCGTCGCCGCCGATCGTGGGCGAGACGCATAGAGTGTTTGTCACGACGATTGACAGAACCGAAAACAGAATGCGTCGCATGGGCGTGCCGGGTGTCGTGTCGTGCAGGAGCCTGTGTTGGGTGGGAACGAAATCAGCTCCGTGCCCTCGGCGTTGGGTCTGCGCCGGGCATGTTGTCGTGGCTGGCCGATTATATCATGGCTCGAGGCCATCGTCGCGTTGCGCGTCCGCCTAACAGACCGAGGTGGTTCCCAGGGAATGGTGCCCGTTGGGGCTTGGGTACCATTTGGTCTCGCTACCACGGGTTCCGCTGGCGATGCACCCCGGGCTGCCGCGTACGACCCGATCGATTCGCCGTGCGGCCTCAAACCGGCCCGCATTGGCGTGATCGCTCGCCATCGCCCGTTGCGACATTCCTCTCCAACGACGTACAATCGGGCGCTTGCTCACGGCGGTTCCTGATCCGAGGCTAACCGGGAACACCGTGGGAAAAAGATGGCCGCGAAACGACGATTCTCCGGAGCGCGGTCCGGTTCCGTCGGTTGCTCTTAGAGAGAAAGTGAGCCCGTTTTTGGCTGACGCGACGAAGATCCATATCATCGGTATCGGCGATGACGGTCTGGAGGGAGTCACCAGCGCCGCGCGGCAACTCATCGAACAGGCCGAGTTGCTCGTGGGAGCCGAATACACGCTTGCCCGTTTGCCCAAGCTGCCGGCCGAGCGGATGACGGCGAGCGGACATCTGGACAGCGTGGTCGAGCGACTGTCCCGGGCGAAGGGAAAACGTGCCGCCGTGCTCGTGTCGGGCGATCCGTTGTTCTATGGCATGGCCCGTTACCTGTGCGAAAAGCTCGGCAAGGATCGCTTCGAGGTGGTGCCGCACGTCAGCAGCATGCAACTGGCTTTCGCCCGCGTGAAGGAAAGCTGGGAGGAAGCGTATCTGACGAACCTGGCCAATCATCCGCTCGAGCACGTGATCGAGAAGATACGCACGGCCGAAAAAGTCGGGCTGTTCACGACCGAGTCGCAGACACCCGCCGCGATCGCTAAGGCCTTGCTCGCGCGGCGCATCGACTATTTCAACGCCTATGTGTGCGAGAACCTCGGTTCGCCCGATGAGCGCGTCACGCAAGGCACACTCAAGGAACTGTCGGAGCAGGAGTTCGCGCCGCTGAATGTGATGGTGCTCGTGCGCAGGCCCGGAGCGCCCGATCGACCGAGCGAGCAGATCGGCCGCCGCACGTTCGGCAATCCCGACGAAGTCTTTTTGCAGACGAAGCCCAAGAAGGGGCTGCTGACTCCATCGGAGGTGCGCTCGATGGCGTTGGCCGAGATGGATCTCGGCCCGACCAGCACCGTCTGGGACATCGGCGCCGGCAGCGGCTCGGTCGCCATCGAGGCCGCGCAACTCGCGTCGGCCGGCAGTACCTACGCCATCGAGATGGATGCGGATGATTACGGCCTCATCCAGGAAAACGCCGAGCGATTCGGTGTGACCAACCTGATCGCCGTCCACGGCCGTGCCCCGGAAGCATGGAACGGACTGCCCGCGCCCGACAGTGTCTTTCTGGGCGGCAGCGGACGCGAGATCAGCCAACTCGTCGATCTGGCCTACGACCGGCTGCGGCCGCGCGGGCGGTTGGTGGCCAATGTCGGCAGCATCGAGAACCTCGCCGATGTCCACGCCACCCTGCACCGACGCGTGAACGATGTGAAGGTATGGATGATCAACGTCGCGCGCGGTACCTATCAATTGGAACGCGTGCGATTCGACGCACTCAATCCGACCTTCTTGCTGTCGGTCGTCAAACCGGGCTAGGGCGCTAACCCACGGGCTCCGGAACGAGTTGCTACGGCGCGCGAATTCTCAGTTGTTCTCCCGAGCCTCAGGGCCTTCCCCTTTTCCAACATGGCGTTGGTGCGTAGGATTCTGCAACGCTGTTAAAGGAGTCTTTTTTCTCAAGGAGGTTTGTTGTGCTACCCGCTCCCGCGGGGAGTTTGCTGCGTGTTTTGCAGCAGATTCCCGAC
>DASZTS010000077.1:0-55903 GCA_035547915.1 Pirellulales bacterium
CCCAAGGCTACAGCCGAGCCGCCGTTGAGCGGACGGCCCCCATCGGCATGCTGCTCTACAGTTTGATCGCGCATTGGTTCGTCTTGGACGGGCATCGGCATTACCAAGCTCTGAATCGTCCCTGGTATCGCCAAAAAGCGCACGCCTCGTTCGGCTCTTAGAGCAACCGACAAAACCGGATCGAGCTTCGAAAAATCGGCGTTTCACAGCCGATTTTTGACCCGCGGCGCTCCGGCTTCCAGGTTTTGCCAGCCGCTCTTAGAGCAACCGACAAAACCGGATCGAGCTTCGAAAAATCGGCGTTTCACAGCCGATTTTTGCCCCACGGCGCTCCGGCTTCCAGGTTTGCCAGCCGCTCTTAGACAGGTCCGCTTGCGGACGTTGCAGCGGAGTTCGCCTGTTTCCGGCATGTCGGGAATCGCTTCGTGTCAGCGCCCTAAAAAGCCTCATTTTGTTTGACCTGCCCCACCTCGCAATCAGAATGAGATCTGGCACCCTATCTGCATGCGGCAGCTAGCTTTGGCGTATTTGCCGCGTGTCACGGCGGGCTGGCGGCGGCGGCAAATCTTCGGGAGCAGAGTCACCGGGGGCGATCGGGCTGGTGGCCGAACAGACCCATTTCGGTTCATTCCTTTCGGCTTTTTGCGGAACTGGACGATGCCTATTTCTTGGCTGGAACAACTCGTTGACAGATGGGGCTTACCGCGTCGCGGGCGGTCCAAGCAACCGCTGCGCAGGGTGGCGAGGCCCGTGCCCGAAGCCCTCGAGCGGCGCGACCTGCTAACGGCCCAATTGCAGGTGATTCAGACGGGCGTTGTACAGAACTCGGTCGTCGTCGGACAATTGTTGGACGAGACCTATCAGATCAGCAACGTTGGCAACACGTCGGCAACGGGCGTCACGGCGACCGACACGTTGCCGGCCGGTGTCGATTTGATCGCGGCCTCGACCTCGTCGGGCACCGTCAGCGAGACGGCAGGCGTGGTCACCGCCAACCTGGGAACCTTGGCCGCGGGAGCCGTGGTGACGGTCGACGTGCAGATGACGGCCACCGGTGCCGCCACGCTCACCAACCAGATGGCCGCCAAAGCATCGAATGCCACGACCGAGCAGGCCAGCAGCGTCACGACCGCCAGCATCGCTTCGCTCGGTGCCGATCTCCAGGTGTCGGGCAGTTCTACGCCCACTACGGCCGTGCCGGGGCAAGACCTGCGTTACAGCTTCACCGTCACCAACAACTCGAACAACAGCGCCCCCGGCGCGCTGCTCACCACGCAGTTGCCGGCGGGAGTCGTGCTGCTCTCGGCGGGCGTCTCTGGCCAGACCATTGCCGATGCCACCGACGACAACGGTGTGGTTACGGCGACGCTCGGCAACCTCGGGGCGGGACAGAGCGAAACGGTCACGATCGACGTCATGCCGACGGTGGCCGGTTCACCGGGTACCTCGCAGACGAGCAGTTCGTTGACCGCCACGGCCTTCGCCACCGACATCAACGGCGACACGAACCTGGCCAATAACCAGCAGACGGTGAACACCACGGTCAACAGCGCGTCCAATTCGGCCACTCTCTCGGTGAGCACCACGGCACCGAACACCTTGCTCGTCGGCCAGGCCGGCACCTACCGCATCACCGTCACCAATCAGGGAGGGGGCGCGGCGTCGAACGTGGTTCTCTGGGACCAGATCCCGGCCGGAGCCTTATTCCTCGACGCGACCACCAGCCAGGGCACAATCCAGGTCCATGACGGCGCCGACCATTATGTCAGCGCCAACCTGGGGAACCTCGCACAAGGCCAATCCGCCACCCTGACTTTGATCATGACGCCCATCACCGGCGCGGCGCTGGTAAACGAGGCCGAAGCAACAACGGATTCGGGCTTGTCGAGCGTGACCAGCGCTGTCTCCGGCGAGACGCTCACGCCGAGCACCAGCAGCGGCGCAGTGAATCTCTCGGTCAGCACCACGCCTTCCGCGTCGGCGGTCTACCTCGGCCAAGCCCTCGCATACACCGTCACCTTGACGAACCAAAGTTCGGCGACCGCGCGAAATACCGTGCTCACCGATCCGCTGCCGGGCTATTTGACGTTCGTGTCGGCGACCTCGACCTCCGGCACCACGCCGGGCGGAGCAACGCTCGGCACGGTGACCTACGTGAACGGCTCCGTGGTCGACAACATCGGCAACCTGAACGCCGGCCGAAGCGTGACGCTCACCCTGCTCGTCACGCCGAACGAGGCGGGTGAGCTGATCAATACGGCTATCGCCACCTCGGACAACGGCGTGACGAACACCAACGCGAGCGTCTCGCAAAACGTCACCGCCGATGGCAATATTCCTCCGGCGAGCGCCGCCGATCTGGTCGTGACCAAGACCGATTCGGCGAACGGCGCCAGCGTCACGGTCGGGCAGCAGATCACCTACACGATCACGGTACAGAACGGGAGTGTTGCCAACGCCGCCAGCAACGTGGTGCTCACCGATATGCTGCCCGCGGCGGAAAGCTACGTTTCGAGCAGTTCCGTGCTCGGTACGATAACGGAAGCGAACGGCATCGTGTCCGACAACATCGGCAGCCTGAATCCCGGCCAGAGCGAGACCGTGCAGATCACGGTCACGGTCACAGGCACGGGTACCATCACGAATACGGCCGTGGCAACGACCGATTCGGGCGTGGTCAATGCAGCTACGATCGCTGGCAGCGACACGTTGGGCCAAGGCACGGTGACGACCGGCCCCGCCGACCTCTCGTTGAGCTTGAGTCACTCGACCGACAACGTGGCGATCGTCCCGGGGCAGGCACTCACCTACACGATCACCGTCACGAACAACAGTCCGTCGTTCGCGGCGACCGGAGTGCAGATCAGCGATAGCTTGCCCGGAGGAGTGACGTTCATCTCGGCCGAGTCCGGATTTGGTACGGTGGCGGGCGGCACACCCGATGGCACGGTCAGCGAATCGGGTGGCACGATCATCGACAACCTCGGCACGTTGGCCGCCGGGCAAAGCGTGACGCTCACGCTCCAGGTTATGCCGCTGGCCACAGGCGGGCTCGTCGATTCCGCCACGGTGACCTCCACTTCGACCGATCCGAACTCGGCGAACAACAGCGGCACCGACAATGCTACGGTAACGGCCGCGCCGGCGGCCACGACATTGGCGATTACCAAGACGGCGTCGCCCACCACGGTGCTGACCGGCGGCACCGTGACCTATACCCTCACGGTAACGAACACGGGAAGTCAGACGGCCAATAACGTGGTCGTCACCGACCAGCTTCCCGCCGGCGAACAGTTCGCGTCGGGCTCGGCGACGACCGGTACGATCACTTCGGCCAATGGCGACGTCACGGCCGACCTCGGCACGCTCGCCGCCGGCGCGAGTGCGACCATCACATTGACGGTGACCGCCGATCAGACCGGCGTGATCGAAAATACAGCCGTGGTGACGACCGACACGGGCGTGGTCAATCCGAACAACAGCCTGGCCCACGCCACGATCACGGTGAGCACCGCCGGAAACGGTGGCGGCGGGGGCGGGGGGGGTGGAAACGCCAACGTCAGTATCACTAATACGGCCGCACCGACGAGTCCCTTCGTCGGGCAGCAAGTCACCTTCACCATCGCGGTGAACAATACTGGCACGGGCGATGCCGACAGCGTAATCGTTACCGATTCGTTGCCGGCCGGCATGACGCTGCTCTCCGAATCGGCCAGCCGGGGCGCGATTACCGTCAGTGGTAACACGGTTACCGTCAATATCGGCCTGCTGACCTCCGAGCAGGGAGCGACGATTACGCTCACAGCGCTGACCACCACGGCGGAGACGGTGGGCGACACGGCGAGCTACAGCACGCCCTCGCCGAACAGCAGCCCTGCCACGTCGGCGACGGCCACGGTCAGCGTCCTCGGCTCGGGTGCTCCGGCCTACCTGACCGGTCAGCCAGGCGACGGCACCGATCTCACCTTTGTCAGAAACGTGTATCACGAACTGCTCGATCGAGATCCCGACGCGGGGGGCCAGGCGTATTGGCTCTCCTTCCTCGAGGCGCCAGGTGCCAACTCCGTCTTGCAGCGAAATCTGTTCGTACAGGGCATCTTGGGCTCGAACGAGTACGAGACGCATTTCGTCCAATTGGTCTACGAGGACTTTCTGCACCGCCTCGCCGACAGCGGGGGCTTGCAGTATTTTGTCGGCCTGCTGGGGGCGGGCGTCAGCGAACAGCAGGTGATCAGCGTCGTTGTCAGCTCGCCCGAATACTTCGCCAGCCACGGCGATACGTCGAAAGGATTCGTGGATGCACTCTATGAAGACATCTTGGGCCGCGCGGCCGATCCGGCCGGCGAAGCCTATTGGGTGAGTCAGCTCGATTCGCACGCGCTCAACACTGCCCAGGCCATCGACGCGTTTCTCGAATCGAGCGAAGGCGACGCGCTCTTGATCAACAATCCGACCGACTCGGCCTTAGCCGCGTTGACGGTCGGCGGCGGGAACCAGCTCTACTTCCAGGGCAACCTGACCACGAACGCGCAAGACGTGTTCTTCAACGAGCTTGAGGCGCAGACGCCCTATCAAGTCGTCATTCGCAACATGCTGGAGACGGGCCAGTACTACAACGCGAACGACAAGTTCCTGCCGTAGCTCGACAATGGGCGGCCGGGCCGCACCGGCTCGCTATTTCTGCTCGGCCATGAACTCGAGATATTCGGCTTCGAGATGGCGCAGGTTGTCGCCGAAGATCGCCTTGAAGTCGGCCATTCGTTCGGCCGTGTCGTAGCGCGCGAACGCGGGGCGCGCGGCCGTGCGGGCCAGCAGTGCGCTATGTTTCTTGGGCCGTGTCTCAGACAGGAAGAAGGAAAAGGCCCAGGCTTCCGAATAGGCCCGGTTCACGTCGGTTTGAAAGAGGCGATCGCTGGCGATCAAATCGGGCAGCGAGTTTTCCGGCCGGCTGGCGAGGACGCGCTGGAAATGGAGTAACCGCGGCGCGTTGTAGCGCGATGCCCGCGACGTGCGATGCGTCGAGTCCCATACGCCCTGGGCCTCGAACATCGTCCCGAGACCTTCGACCAGCCAGCGCGGCGCCGCGCCGAAGCGGCGATGAACGCCGGTGTTGAAGGCCGTCTGATGCGCCGCTTCGTGGATGATGGTTGTCGCATTGGCTTGCCAATCGTCGGCGCTGGCCCTTCCGCCCCCGATATCGAACAGGCTGATGCGGTTGCTGACGGGTGAATAGTAGCCGAGCACGTTCGCACCGATCTGCGCTCCGTCGCGGCGTGCATACGCCAGAAAGTCGTCCTGGTTGCGGAAGACGATCGCCACCAGCGGAAACTCCGGTTCTTGCAACTTGAATCCGCGCACGCGGAAGTAATGCACGAACGAGCGGTAGAGATCCTCGAACCGCTTACTCCAATAATCACGCTGGCCGGGTGCGTGAGCCACCAGGTAATGGCCCGTACCGCTGATCTCGAACGCTTTGCCCAGTTCGGCGGCCAGTCGGGCGCGGACTTCCGCCGCACTGTAGCTTCGGAAAATGGACGATGACGGCTGCGCCCCGCGCGCCTCGTCGTCGTTCAAGTTCCACACACGGCCGTCGCGGGCCAGCAACACGTGGTCGTGCGACCAGCGTAGCGGCAACCCCTCGATATGCTTCCCGTCGATGTTGAGGCTGAACGTTCCTTTCGGTCCGGCGGCCAGGCCCGTGACGGTCGACATCGTCGAGCCGGCAAATATTAAAGCCAACAAGAACGCTCGCATTACGATTCGCTCTCCGGACGTGAGAAGACGGCCATGAAAAACTTTACTTCCGACTCACTGGCGGCGCCGTGTGGAGCGCCCTAAAATGCGAGCAGTCGGCCTGGCGGCGATCTCTGGCCCGAGCGCCGTCACCCCTGCGGTGCCTTTCTCGAAGAATTGGGGCGCCGCGATCCGTAGGGCACTTTTTCGAGGGGATCCGAAGCCATGCGCAAGTCGGCGATATTCGTTGCGGTGCTCTGTGCGGCCGGTTGGTTAGTAGCGGACGAGCCCGACAAGCCGGCTACCGATACAACCAGCGCAAACGATAAATCCACCCCGGCCGATCCACCGCACGAGCAGCCCGACCTGGGTGAGACCGTACGCCAGCTCATTCGCGAACTCGACGCCGGGCAGAAGGCCCGCCGCGAGGAGGCGGAGAAGAAGCTCTTGGCTCTCGGTGTCAAAGCGCTCGACCACCTACCCGAGAACACCGATCGGCTCTCGGCCGAAGCGGGGCAGCGGCTGGACCGAGTGCGGGAAAAGCTGGAAAAGAGCGTGGCCGAGAACTCGATCGAAAAGACCGTCGTGACATTGACGGGTGAACAGCCGCTGTCCGAAGTGCTGGCCGCGATCGAGAAACAGACGGGCAACAAGATCGTCGACCTGCGTGAGGAGTTCGGACAGGAAGTCGGCGATCCGAAACTCAAGGTCGATTTCAAGGAAACGCCCTTTTGGCCGGCACTCGATCAGGTGCTGGACGACGCCGAGTTGACGATCTATCCCTATGCCTCGGAGCAGGGGGGATTGGGTATCACCAGTCGCAGCGGCTCGCGCGTGCCGCGGCGCGGCACGGCTATCTACAGCGAGGCTTTTCGCATCGAAGGGACCGAGTTTATCGCCCGCCGCGATCTGCGCGATCCGATGAGCCACATGCTGAGCCTCACGCTGGAGGCTTCTTGGGAGCCACGGCTGCGGCCGATCGTGATCACCCAACCCAGCGCCGCGGTGACGGCGGTGGACGACAACGGTCAGGCCATTTCGGTCTCCGCCTCATCGGGCGATATGCAGATTCCGGTCGACAGCGAAATGAAGTCGGTCGAGATTCCGATTCAGTTTGAATTGCCCGAACGCAATGCGCGACGGATCGCCAGCCTGAAGGGGAAGCTTACCGCGATGCTACCGGGCCGGGTCGAGACGTTCCGATTCGGCAATCTCGACAAAACGAAACGCGTCGACCGCAAGCGCGCCGGCGTTACCGTGGCGCTCGAAGGCGTGCGCAAGAACGGCGCCGTATGGGAGGTGCGGGTCCTGCTCATGTTCGAAAAAGCGACCGGGGCGCTCGAATCGCATCTCAGCACGGGCTGGGTTTCCAATAACTATGCCGCCTTGGAGGGGCCCGACCAGAAGATCATCCAGCACGCCGGCCTGGAAACGACGCGCGAGACCGAAACGGACGTGGGCGTGGCCTATTATTTCGATGTGCCCAGCCTGAAGGGGCACACCTTGATTTACAAGACGCCCACGGCGATCGTCAGCCTGCCGGTCGAGTATGAGCTGAAGGATCTGGATCTGCCGTAGCCGGGCGGCTGAGAGAGTCGAAGCCCTATATGCCCCTACTCTATTGCGCGCCATCGATTGCGCCGCCGAACCTGTTTCGACGGTGGCGGCTGGCATTTTTCGCTTTGCTGGTTTGCGGGCTGGCCTCCGCGATTGATGCGGCGGAGCCGGGTGCCAAGAAGCCGTCTGCTCAAACCAAGCGGCCGACTCCGGCCGAACCGGCCGTGGCCGCCACCGTCGGCAAAGAGCCGGTGTATGTGGCCGAGGTCGACGACGTGTTGGCCGGCACGCGGCAAGCCCGTTCAACGGGCTCACCTCCCGCCGAACTCCGGGGACCGGCGCTCGCACAAGCCATCAACCGACGGCTGGTCGCCCAATATCTGATGCAGCACGGCTACGCCATCGACGACGAGGAGACCGACGAGCTCATCAAGGAGTTGAAGCGGAAGCTGGAGACGCAGAAGTTGACCTACGACGAGTTCTTGGAGCGACACGGCTTCAATGAGACGATCGTGCGTCGCCGCTTGCAATGGGACGCGCTATGGTCGCAGTTCCTCAAGAACGAGGCCAATGACGAAGCACTCGCTGCCTTCTTCCAACGGCATCAACGAGACTACGACGGCTCCGAGTTGCGCGTGAGTCATATCCTCTGGCCGGTCAAACCGACCGACGATCCCACGCGGCTGGCGGCGGCCCTGGAAGAAGCCGATGACATCCGTGCCAAGATCGTGGGCGGCAAGATGACCTTCGCCGAGGCCGCCCAAAAGTATTCGGCCGGTCCGAGCCGCCGGAAAAGCGGCGATCTCGGCTTCATTCCCGCGCGTGACGTGATGAGCGAGGCTTTCTCCAAAGCCGCTTTCACGCTCGACAAAGGCGGCTTGAGCAAGCCGGTCGTCGACCAATTCGGCGTGCACCTCATCACCTGCACCGATATCAAGCCCGGCGAGCGAACCTGGCGCGAAGCACGGCGCGAATTGGTCGATGCCTTTGCCCGCGAGAAGTTTCTGGAATTGGCCGACGCTCAACGCAAGCAAGTGCCGGTCAAGATCGTGGACGGCGTGCAGTAGTCGCCTGTGCCGACGGCACGGCCTTCAAAGCGGGCCTTAGAAAAAACGACCGAGCCCATCGGCCGGTTCAGGCCTTTGCGCGTGGATTGGGTTTGCGCCGCAGCGCCACCACGCAGATTTCCTGGCGGTTGTACTGCAACTGACGGGCACGCACATAGGGGAATCCCCACGCCCGGATTCGGGCGAGATACGCGGGCACTTCGTCGGCGAGTTCCCAGGTCAGCAGCTTCAACGTCAACAGCAGGCCCCGCAGCCGTACTCGCCGCGAAGTGGCGATCGCTTCGACCGCATCGAGCGTGAATTGTGGTGCCACGTTCATGTCGGCGCAGAGCCATTTGACCGCGCGAAATTCGCTGCGGCGAACGTCGCTCGCCCGCTTGCGGACATGGCGAAAGTTCGGATTCTCTAGCAGCACGCCGGGCATGGCGGCCGGATCGACTCCCATCACGGTCAGCCCACGGCTCAAGAGGGCCTGGCACGATCCGCCCGGCGCACAGCCCAGTTCGGCCGCGACATCCGATTGCTCGATCGGCAATCGCGACCAGCGCAACGCCTCGTCCATCTTGCGGTAAGCGCGCGAAACGGCATCGTCGGGCAGCTCGCGGGGGCGGCTCATACCACCGGGGCGCCGCGAAGCCCAACCGCCGGCGACGTGATATCCGATCCACCACTCATCCGGTTCGACCAACACACAATCGAGCACGGATTCACCCGCCCGGGCCAGTGCGGTTCCGCCGGGTAGCGGTTGGGCTTCGGCCGGCCAACAGCGCCGAATGGCCTCTTCGGCTTCGACCGCGCGGGGGGAGATATGCGGTTCGAAACCGCGCTCGCCCGGTGCGGCTCGGTCACGGTCGAAGACGTGCAGTTTGTCGAAGGAGTGGCCGCTCGTCAGCCGTGCCATGCCGGCCACGCGTTCCTCGATCTGTTCCGCATGGGTCTTGCCCAGCGAAAAACCATAGCTGCGGGCAAACACGCTTTGCAGATTGAAATCGGGTTCGAGGCTCTGACCGACCGGGAGTTTGAACGTGAGAAAGCCCGGCCGCGAGTAGGCGAATCGGAACTCCGGCCAGCGCAGGCCCAATTCGTTCTTGACCGCCCGTTCCGCGCCGACCTGACACGTGACAAACAGAAAGCTCGGCGACGATGGCATGTTTTGATGAGGGGCGATCCGAAAACGGCATTTTAGCATGCCTTGCGAGGGATTTCTGGTCCTACCGACAATACCTTAATAGAAACTGCGGACAGAGGCCCACACGACGCAGGAGCCGGCCACTTGGAGTTGCAGGAGCATGCTTTGCGCGAAGCGGTGCTGGCCGGCAGCGAGGCCGCCTGGCAGGCGCTCTACCAGGCGCATTTCGACCCGTTGTACTCCTTTGTGTTCTACCGGGCGGGGAAGGACCGGCACCGTACCGACGAGGTCGTGCAAGAAATGTGGCTCGTCGCCGTGCGGCGGATCGCCGATTTCGATCCCGCCCGCGGGCCGTTCGAGTCGTGGCTCAAGGGCATCGCGGCCAACGTGCTGAAAAACCAGCGGCGCCGCTGGCAACGCGACCGGCGCACGCAGTCGCTCGATGGCGAACCACCGCCATCGGCACCCGGCGGGCAGACCGATACCGGTGAATTGTTGGCGCTGGCCCTGACCGCGCTGCCTCAGCACTATCAGGCCGTGTTGCGTGCCAAGTACGAAGAACGACTGTCGGTAAACGAAATCGGGCGGCGCCTGGGCAACACCGCCAAGGCCATCGAGTCGCTGTTATCGCGGGCCCGCGCCGCCTTGCGGCGGGCCTACGACGATTTGCAGAAAGACCAAACGAACGAGCTGCGCCAATGAGCGAACCCATTTCAGACGAACTACCGTTGGAAGGCATGGACTGGCCGTGTGTCACCTTGCCAGACGCTGGCCTGCGGGCGGCCCTGCTCGAAAAAACCGGCCGTCTGGTCCGCCGGCGTGCCCGTCATCGGCGGCTGCGCCAAGGAGCGGGCTGGGCGCTGGCCTACGCGGCGGGCATCGCCACGGCCTGGTTCATCTGGTCGCATGAACCGGCGAACGTCCCCCGGGCGGGCGAACAGGCCACGGCCCGGTCGGAACCGATTCCGCCGGCCGAAAATCCGGCGGCCGCGCCGCGGCGGGTGGCGGCGGCGACGCCACGGCCCGGGGAAACCGATGATCTTTCGAGTTTGTCACCCGAAGAGTTGCGCGGCCGCGTGGCCGGCGCTCCACGCCCCGAGCAGATCCGCCTGTTGCGGCTGGCGGGTGACCGCTACTTGTTCGGCCAGGCCGACCTCGACGCGGCACTCGACTGCTATCGCCAGATCATCGAATTGACGCCGCGCGGCGAATTGGCTCGGCAACAGACCGACGACAGTTGGCTGCTGGCCGAGCTGAAATCTTCGGCGGCCACGAGCTTGGCCGACATGTCTGGCGAATGAATGCTGTTGCTGACGGATTGTCTTTTCACCTCCTCACGTCCGTGATCAAATATGGGAGTACTGCAATGCGATTTACCTGTCGCACGATAGTTCTGGCGGGGCTGGTGGCCCTCTTGGCGAGTCCGACTCTGGCCCAGTTCCAAGTCGACGAGGCCGCCCTGATCGACGACTTGCCGCAAGACAGGAAAGAGAACGTCAAGAGCCAAGCCAACCGGCCCCAGAAGCCTTCTGCCGCGGCCGGTCGTAACGCCGAGGGCGGCGATTCACCTCCCTCAGACATTTTGCCGAAGGTGCCGGGCAAATCTCCGCCATCGGCCGCCGATCGTACCACACTGGTCGATGACGTTACCGAGGCGCGGAACGACGGGCGAAACGACTCCCAGGGCGCGAGCGCCATTCCAGATAATCTCGTGGAGGTCCTGGCGTTGGTGCTGCACAACAATCCGGGCGTTCTCGTGGCCGAAGCCAAAGTGCGCCAGTCGCAGGCCGAATTGAACGAGGTACGCCAGACGGCGGTCCACGACGTGACGTTGGTTTTTCAACGCTGGTCCAAGCTCCAAAAGCTCGTGAAATCGACCAAAGGACAGGTGCCTGCGGAAGCCGCTGCCGAGAGGGATCGCGAGCTACGCGAAGATGAAGCCAAACTCATCTACCTGTTGGGTATAGGAGGTAACCTGGGAACGAACGTGGCACAGCCTCGCCTCTTCCTGGGCCGTGGAGAGCCGTCGGGAGTTCGCGAGCCGGCGGTCCCTCAACCTTCGGCCAGTGGCCGTGGGAACAAAGCGGTCGCTGGAGCCAAAGCCGCTCTGCCGGACGCGATGCGCCGATTCTTGGACGTCCGCCTGGACATGGACTTCACCGAAGCGTCGATCACCGACGTGCTCGCCTATGTGACGGCAACCGCGCGTGCCGACGCCGCCGAATTCGTTTTACAAGCCCCGGATGAATGGGATCCTGCCAAAGAGCCCTCTGCTCCCTTGGTGACGTTGCAGCTGAGGCAGGTGACCGTCGGCGGGGCCCTGCAAGCACTGGCCGATCGGTACGACTCCGCCTTCGTTTTCCGCGACTACGGGGTGTTCGTATTGGGGCCGGGCCTCGAGGATGACACGCTGATCAATTCGTTTCGAGCAGCCGGTACGCCGATGATCGCACCTCCGGCACCGGCGAGCGGGAGCGGGATGGGCGGTGCCGGAATGATGGGCGGTCTTGGAGGCACGGGAGGAGGTATGGGCGGCATGGGTCGCATGGGTGGAGGAGTGGGTGCTATGGGCGGCGGTTCCTTTTGAAGGGGGAGTATGCCGGCAGTGACGCGGAACACTGCCGCGGAACCGGAGCCATGCCCGATTACCTCTTTGTTTACGGCACGCTGCGCGCGTCGTGCGTGCCGGCGGAGTTGCAGGGACTGGTCGGTTCGTTCGTACCGCTGGGGCCGGCGACGACGGCCGGTGTGCTCTACGACCTCGGTCCCTATCCGGGGGCTGTCTTCGGGGGCGACGGCCAGATCGCCGGCGAGGTGTTCGAGTTGCCCGATGATCGCCGGGTGTTGGCCGCCCTCGACGATTACGAAGGCTTTCTGCCGCACGATCCGCAGGGTAGCCTGTATATCCGCGTGCGGCGAACGGTCGCGCTGTCCGACGGACGGCAGCTCGAATGCTGGGCCTATGCTTACCAGGACGACGTGACCGGTCGCCAAAGAATTCTGTGCGGCGACTGGTTGCGGCGATGAGCGTCTACCTGCTGGCCACTCTCGACACCAAGGGGCATGAGGCAGCCTTCGTGCGTGACGCGCTACGCGAGGCCGGCGTGGCGGTCGAACTGGTCGACGTTGGGTGTCTGGGGGCTCCGTCGGTCGCCGCCGACGTCCCTCGTGAGACGCTGTTCACCGCCGGCGGGTACGACGTGGCCGAATTGGCACGGGCCGGTGATCGTGGCCGAGCGGTCACCGCCGCGGCCGCCAGCGCCTCCGCGTACATCGGCCGATTGCATGCCGCGGGTCGTGTAGACGGCGTGCTGGCGATCGGCGGCTCGGCCGGCACAACAATCGGCACCGCGGCGATGCGGGCTCTGCCGCTGGGCATACCCAAACTGATGGTGAGCACGCTCGCCTCGGGCCAGGTGCGGCAGTTCGTTGGCGATAAGGATATCTGCCTGCTGAACTCGGTCGTCGACATTCTGGGCCTCAACCGCATCAGCCGGGCGGTACTCGCCAATGCCGCGCGAGCCATGGCCGGCATGGTGCGTTTTCCGGCGGTGAACGCCCCCGTGGCCGACCGTCCTCTGATCGCCGCGACGATGTTCGGAGTGACGACCCCCTGCGTCGAGCAGGCCCGCGTGGTGTTGGAGTCGGCGGGCTACGAGGTGCTCGTGTTCCACGCTACGGGCAGCGGTGGGCAGGCCATGGAATCGCTCATCGCCGATGCCCAGTTCGCGGGCGTGCTCGATATCACGACCACCGAACTGGCCGACGAACTGGTCGGCGGTTTTTTGACTGCCGGGCCCGAACGGCTCACCGCCGCCGCCCGGCATGGTGTGCCGCAGGTGGTTTCGGTGGGGGCGACCGATATGGTCAATTTCTATGGTGCCGATAGCGTGCCTCCCCGATTCGCCCAGCGGACCTTCTATCGGCACAACGCGAACGTCACGCTGATGCGCACCACGCCGGCCGAGAACGAGGCGATCGGCACCGACATCGGCCGCAAGTTGTCGACCGCCTCCGGCCCTACTGCCATCGTCCTGCCATTGCGCGGCGTATCGGCCCTCGACCGCGAGGGACAGCCGTTCGACGATCCTTGTGCTCGTCGGGCCCTGTTCGATGCGATTTGCAAGTCGGCCGGCGGGACCGAGATCGTTAAGTTCGACGGTCATATCAACGACGGCGAGTTCGCCACGGCGGCGGCAAAGAAGTTGCTTAGCCTTCTGAACGTACCAGCCAATCCGCAACGGCGGTGAACCATGATCGATGCAATGGCACGACGGCGACTCTCGCAGAACTTGCGACGGCTGGTTACGGGACGGATGACCAACGACGAATTCGACCGATGCGAGTACGATCTGGCGTGCCAGTCCGACGATCGGGCGGTGCGTAAGATCGCCGACTTCGGCTACTCGCTCTACAGCAGCGATCTACCATGGGCATATCGGCTGAAGGGAGTTCATCGCGTAACGGACGAAGTGCGTCTCATCGCCGTTCGTTCTATTCTGTTTCTGCGATCCGGACTCGAGTACGAGTGGCCGAATGAGCCTGACAATTCCGTCGCGCTGCAGATTGGCGGTGTCGCTATTTTTTTGGGAATTCCTGTCGGCGTCGCCCTCCTTGTGGTATCCATCCCGCTTTTAGTCGATCACGACCCCTTATTCGGGTTGCCATTCTTGCTCGCAACACTGGTCATTCTGCCGCTCAGCCTATGGCTCGTCTTCGTCTATCCGAGCGTCCGGAGGGGGTCGCCAGCGTGGGAAGCCTTCCGCGCCGCCGGTAATATTGAAATCTGGCCGTTCCTCCGCCAGACCGATTTTGAATTCGCGCGGCATAATTGTCATCTTCTTGCAAAGTGGAACTCATCGAATAACCGGAGCTCGGATGAATAGAAATTGTGTCGAATCGCGTGCCGGCATCTTGTCAGCCTTTAAGACCTTTCAAGACTCGTTCAACCGTCGCCGATTCTTGCTCGCCGGTGGTGCGCTCGCCGCGGTTGGCGTGGCCTTCGGCACGGGCGCCGAAGAGCCGCCGCCCGTGACCGAGCCGCGCGCGACCTCGGGCGACGACGTAGTCGAGCCCGATTGGAAGGAAAAGCTCACGATCACGGTCGGGCCTGGTGAGGCCGATCTCGTCGGTAAGACCGACCGCGTGCTGCAAGCGGCGGTCGATTACGTGGCCCGGTTGGGAGGCGGCACGGTGCAGATCCTGCCGGGGACGTACGTCCTGCGAAATGCCGTGTACTTGCAATCCAAGGTTCGCTTGCTGGGGAGCGGCGAAGACTCGATCCTTGTGAAAGCACCGTCCGTCGCCACGAAATTGTCCGTCGATTCCGACTGGTACGACCAGGAGATCACCTTGGCCGATGCGAAAGGGTTTGTCGTCGGCGACGGCATCTGCCTGCGGACGCGCAACCCGCACCACGGCGGCACCGACGTCGCGAAACGAACGCTCGTCGCTCGCGATGGCAACCGTTTCAAGCTCGACCGCGCCTTGCGACAGAATTTCTGGACCGTCGGCGAAACGACCGTCTCGACGCTCTTTCCCCTCCTCACCGGCGAGAACATTTCCGGCATCCACATCGAAAATCTCGTCCTCGACGGTGACAAGCAGCACAACGACAACCTCGACGGCAACTACGCAGGCTGCATCTTTCTGCAAGATTGCCAGCGCATCGCCATCCGCGGCGTCACGGCCCGCAACTATAACGGCGACGGCATCAGTTGGCAGATCTGCCACGACGTGACCGTCGAGAACTGCCGCAGCTATGGCAATACGGGCCTCGGCCTCCATCCCGGTTCAGGTTCGCAGCGGCCGGTCATCCGCGGCAACCGACTGGAGGGAAACGACATCGGCATCTTCTTCTGCTGGGGCGTCAAATACGGACTGGCCGAGAAGAATGTGATCCGCGGCAACCGAAGATACGGCGTCTCGATCGGTCATCGCGATACGCACAATGTGATCTGCGATAACGATATCGCCGAGAGTGGCGAGACCGGAGTCCTCTTTCGACCGGAACGCGGCAAGGAGTTTGCGCCGCACCGCAACCGCCTGGAGCGCAATCGGATCGTCGACAGCGGCACCGAAAAGGGAATCGGCGTCGACGTGCAGGGGCAAACCGAGGCGATCACCATCGCCCGCAACGAAATCCGCGAGACCCGACAGCCCCTCGCTCGCATCGGTGTGCGGATCGGCTCCGAGACGCGCGACGTGACGCTGGCCGATAACCGCATCGAGGGTTTTTCGCGATCGATCGAGGGGCCGCAAGTCCCGTAGAGGTCGCTCTGGTTATTTTGACAACAGTCGTTCGAGTTCCGCCACGCGCGCTTCCAACTGAAGTACACGGCGCCGCAACTGCTCGACGAGTTCGCGATCGCCGCGCAGATCTGGCGGCAATTCCGCGGGTGGGGGCGGTTCGTCCGCCATCATGTCGGGCGGCGTGATGGCGCCTTCCGGGGCCATCTCGGCCAGCGTCACGCGGCGCTGGACCAACTTTCCGCGACTGTAGTAGTCGACCTTGATCTCTTGTCCGGGTCGCGTCTGTGCGATGATCTCTTTCAGGTCGGCCGGAGTGGCAACCTCTTGACCGTCGACCGCCACGATGACCGCCTGGAGCGGAATACCCGCCTGCGCCGCGGGCGAGCCCTCGGCCACGCGCACCACGTACGCTCCCTGCGGCGCCGGAAGCTTGGCCGCGACGGGCGAATCGGGATCGACGGGGTCGACTCGCACGCCAAGCAAACTCATGCGGGGCGGCGCAGCCCCATCGATTCGCCCGAATTTTGCAAACGGACGAGAGTCGACCGGGGGCCGGAGCCCAAGCGTGACCTCGGCCTGCTTCGGCCTGCCAGTGCGTTCGATGGTGAACCGCACATGCGCGCCCACCGGCTGGTTGCGCAACGCATCGGCAAAATCGTCCAGCGAGCGAATCGGCTTATCGTTGATCTTGGTCACCAGGTCGCCCTCTGCCAGCCCTCCTTTTTCCGCCGGACTGTCGGGTAGGACCTTGAGCAACTCCACGCCGCTCTGCGTGGCCGTGCGGTCGTCGGCGAAAACGCCCAAATAACCGGCCTCGTTCGAGGCGTCGGCCGGTTGCGCCTGGTCGCGCACACGGCGTTCCAATCGATCGACGGCCGGCTGGGAGCGTGCGATCTCGGGTAGCCCCCCCGCTACGAGACAGACAAGCAAACCGATCAGATTGCGTCGCATGCTGCGCTCCTTCCGCCGTTCATTCTAGCCGTATTGGACAAACAAAGAAAAGAACTCGTCGAGCCACCGGCATAGCGGCCTATAGTGGACCGGAGTATCTTCCAGGCATGTACGATGCCGCTTCGTTCACGATTGGGCCGCCTCCGCCACGACTCGAACGCCGCGCGCTCGAGCAAGCCTATGAGGCGTTGCCCATTGCGCAGCGCAAATCAGCCGTCGAGGAGACGCTACGGGCCGCGGAACGGGGTGAGCGATCGCTCGATGGACTCTTGGCCGCATGGCGCGACGACGACGTGGCCGGCGCGCTCTGGGCCGAGATCTATCCCGGCGAGAATGCCGCTCTGTGGTTGCCGCAACTGGCAGTGGACGCTCCGCGACAGCTCGGCGACACCCTTCTGGCTCAGGCGTTGTCCTGGTTGAAAGCGCGGCACGTCGATCTCGTTCAAAGCCTGCTGGCGACGGACGTCGGCGAAGATGCCGAGCGATTGCAGCGGGCGGGCTTCGAGCACTCGTGCGATCTGCTTTACCTGGCTAGCTCGGCCGAGCCGTTTCCCGCGTCGGCCCTTGCCGCGGAGTTGGTTTTCGAACCGGTTCGACCGGATCAGCACGATGACCTCGCAAGACTCGTCGAGCAGACCTACGAACAGACGCTCGACTGCCCTGCCCTCGATGGCGGCCGCGACGGCCGACAGGCGCTGGCCGGATACCGCGCGACATGCCGCGACGACCTGTCGCACTGGTATATCGTGCGCCATCGGCAGGAGCGGATCGGGTGCTTACTCTTGGGACACGACGTTTCGGCATCGACCTGGGAGTTGATCTACATGGGAATCGTGCCCGCGGCGCGCGGCCGGGGGTGGGGTTTGGAGGTCGTCAGGCATGCTCAATCGCTCGTCGCGCAGGCCAAGGCAGAGCGGCTTGTGTTGGCGGTCGACGCCGCGAACGAACCGGCGTTGCGAATCTATGCCGCGGCCGGTTTCGCTGCCTGGGACAAACGCAGTGTATTTCTCAAATGGTTGTCGACAGATCGGCCATCGAGCGATGGCAATTTGCCGAAACCTTTGTGCTGACAACCATTGCGACATTTGGTTTTGATGAGGGCCTAACGAGGCCGACATGTTTTCCACCCTCGTGTCCAACAAAGGAAAAATTTTTTTGCCTCCGGGCGAGGGCCGGTCGGGCTCAATTTCGCGGTGAATGCAGCCTCGCCTCGCGATGCCGCGCGGCAAAGCCGACGATCCCCATTCGGGGTGCTTTGACACTCGTGCTAGCACCTTTACAATCGACGCCTCGGGTGACATCGAACAATCCACGGCGGCGTCGAATTCCGGCGCCGCTTCCCACCAACAACTGAAAGCTCCACGGGCAACGTTGGCCGTGAAGGGCGCTCGTGCGCCGTTTGCGGGTGGGATGGGTTTTTGCGCTGGGGAATCAGGACGTGACCACAGACGATATGGAGATCGTGTCGGCGCTGAAGCTTGCGCTGGCCGAGCGAGTGGGGCAGGAGCGGTTCGAATTGTGGTTCGGCGCCGCCACGCGGCTCGAACATTGCGGCGGTGCACTCACCGTCTATGTGGCCAGTCGCTTTCATCAGGATTGGCTGCGCAATCATTTTCGGCACGACATCGAGTCGGCGTGCCGCGCGACACTCGGCGGGCTCGTGCCGGTGCAGTTTCAGATAGACCGTGAGTTGGCTCAGCATCAGACGACGGCGTGCCAGCCGGCCGGCGCACAGCAGCAGTCGACGGCCCAACAAACGGCGGCGCCGCGAGGAGCCGTGCAGCAACTGACGGCGCAGCATTTCGCCGCGGGCCAGCAGAACGCGTCGGGCCATCAAGCCACGGCGCAGCAAGCGTACTTGTTTGTCTCGGGCACGCCCGCGCCGCGCTCCAACTCGGTGGTTGCACCAGCTATCGTCGGCGAGTCGCGGCGACGCTTGGCCGCACTCGACACGTTCGTCGTGGGCGATTCGAACCGGCTCGCCTGGTCGGCTGCCCGGTCGATCGTCAGCCGGCCCAGCCATTTGTCTCCACTCGTGCTCTACGGTCCCACGAGCGTCGGCAAGACGCACCTGCTGGAAGGAATCTGCCACGAGGCGCGGCAGGCGCGCAGCGGCGCCCAGGCCGTCTACCTGCCGGCTGAGCAGTTTACCACGATGTTTCTCGATGCCCTGCATGGCGGCGGGTTGCCCGTCTTTCGCCGCAAGTATCGATCGCTCGATCTACTCATCATCGACGACATCCAATTCCTCGCGCGCAAGAGGGCCACGCTCACCGAGTTGCAGCACATGATCGACGTCTTCCTGCGCGAGGGGCGACGACTGGTGTTTGCGGCCGACCGTCCACCGAGCGAGTTGGGGGAACTCGGCCAGGAATTCGTCACTCGGTTGCAAGGAGGCCTGTCGTGCGGCATCGAGTTGCCGGAATATGAGACCCGGTTGGGCATCGTGCGTCGCCTGGCGGAGTTGAGATCGCTCGATCTGCCGGCGGAGATCGAACAGTTCATCGCCGAGAAGGTGGCCACGCACGCGCGAGAGCTGTCGGGAGCGTTGAACCGTCTGGACGCGACCAGCCGGGCCCTGGACGAGCCCATTACGCTGGAGCTGGTCGAGCAGGCACTGGCCGAAACGGTGCGGCGGCACGCTCGCAGCGTCGGCCTGGGCGACATCGACCAGGCGGTTTGTGAGCTATTCGGATTGCAGCCGCAGGCGTTGCAATCGCAGGCCAAGGCGAAACAGGTCAGTCATCCGCGGATGCTCGCCATGTGGCTGGCACGGCGCTACACCCGCGCGGCCCTCAGCGAAATCGGCGGTTTCTTCGGCGGCCGCGCACACAGTACCGTGATCTCGGCCGAGAAGAAGGTGCGACATTGGATGGAATCGCAAGAGCCGCTGCGCCTGGCCGACGGCAATTGCTCGATCGACGAGGCCATCCGCCGCATCGAGCTGAAGCTGCGGGCGGGCTGAAGCCACAGACGCCTCGGCGCGATTACCAATAGGACCAGGGTACGCCGTCGCCGCCGGCCAGGCTCAGCAGCAGGTCGAGTTCCGGCTTCATGGTCTGCGCCCAGACCACGTATCCGGCGGTGCTCAGATGCACCAATTCCGATTGATGGAGCGCGGTGTTGATCGTACCGTCGGGATTCAAGAAGGCAGGATCCATGTCGAGGAAAAACACACTCTGCCCGTTCGCCAATCCTGCGATCTCCTGATTGGCGGCGGTGATGTTCGGCATCAGGTCGTCACCGGGAAGCGCCGCCGGCAGGATACCGAGTACGAGCACCTTTGTGTCGGGCAATCTCTGTTGCAGCTCCTCGACGACCGCGGCGACTCCCTCGGCGGTCTCTTGCGGGCTATCGTCGCTGCCGATGTCGTTGATGCCGATCATCAGCACAACGACCTTAGGGGCCATGCCGTTCAGATCGCCGTTTTCGATCTCCCAGAGCACGTTTTGAGTCTGGTCGCCACCGATGCCTGCGTTGAACGCATTCAAGTCAGCGTAGTTCTGGGCCCATACCGATTGCCCCACCGAGCTCCACTGCTGCGTGATCGAATCGCCGAGGAACACCACTTGGGCCTGCTCCCGGTCGGGGGCCGTTGCGATCTGCTCGTTGCGCGCGGTCCAAGCCGCGCCGGCGCCGGACACCGGCACGATCGTGGGCGGCACACCCGTTTGAGCTTCATAAAACGCATTGGTGCTCATCACGTCGCCGGCCAGGGATTGCACGGTCACCTGACCGGAGGACAGGCTCGCCGCCCAATTATCCAAGTCGCCCGCGCCGGGGGTAGTCTGCAGATAGTGGGAGTAGACGTCGCGCACGACCTGTTCTTCATGCTCGCTGCTCGAAGCGAGGTCGTAGGCCACCGCGTCGCGCGACACACCCGCGGAAAGCTCGCCGACGGCCCATTCGACGGCGCTCGCTTCCGGCGGGCGGCCCAAGACGGCTTGGTATGCCGCGACAACCCAGTCGCTGTCGGTGCCGCCCGCGCGGGCGTAGAATTCATCGCTCGAAACCAAAGCCGCGATAACCTGCTCGTCGCGAAAGCCGGCCTTGAGCGCGTCGACCCAATACGTCAGTGCCACCGGGTCGGCGTCGCGGCCGAGATACTGCCGATAGGCCGATTCGACGAGGTCGGTGGCGAATTCGGGGCTGTTCGCCACAACTTGGGCTATGGCCTGCGTCGATTCGCCTTGGTCAAGCTGCGCGACGTCCCAATCGAGTGCGGCCGGGTCGGCCGCCCGGCCCAGTGCGTCGAGATACACACCGTTCACATACGCCGAACTATATGGGGCCGCATCGGTGATCAGTGGAGCCTGGACCGAGAGCATCGCTCGCCCCTCCAGCGATTCCAAACGGCGACACGGCGGGGCCGTCTGGTGAGAACACCGCCGCGCGCGACGTCGGTCGCTCGGTTGAGGTCGCAAGGCTCGCCTCGTCACATCGCGTTGATTCGGCCAACGGTACGCGCAAGCTACCATCGTCCTGCGTCGACGCGATTCTGCAATGTCGCGCTAGGGCGACGATTGTGCCATGCCGAGCGGTTATGACGCCAATCGCTCGTCTTCGTTTGCCGCCGCGGCGAGCAACGCATCGAGCTCGGGCGCCATCGTCTGGGCCCACACGGCGAATCCGAGCGTGTTCGGATGGACCAGATCGCTATAGAGTTCCGGCCGCGGCGATCCATCGCTATTCCTGAAGGCCGGTCCCATGTCGAAGTAAGTGACGTGCTGCCCGTCGGCGAGCTGCGAGATCAATTGGTTCGTCGTCGAGATCTCTTGCTGCCACGTGGGAGACGTGATCGAAATCGGCAACAGTCCGAGCAGCAGGATCTTCGTGTCGGGCATGCGCTCGCGCAAAGCCTCCACGACCGCGGCAACTCCTGCCGCCGTCTGCTGTGGCGTATCGCCTTCCACGAGGTTGTTGATGCCGATCAACAGCACCGCGACCTTCGGCGCCAAGCCGTTCACGTTCCCGTTTTCGATGCGCCACAACAGGTTCTGTGTCTGGTCGCCTCCGATACCCGCATCGACGGCGTTCAGGCCGGAGTAATATTGGTTCCAGACCGATTGGCCGACGGTTTCCCACAACTGCGTGATCGAGTCGCCGAAGAAGACGACTTGCGAATTGCTATGCGAGGCGGCGGACGCATCGATCTGCGCATCGAACCCCGCCCACGCCGATTCGTCGTTGCGCGACACTGGCACCACACTGGGCGGCACACCGGTCTTATCCTGATAGTAGGTGGTGTTCGCCATCAGGCCCATCAAGAGTAATTCATTGGTTGTTTGACCTTGGGAAAGCTCGCTGGCCCAGTAGCTCAGGCTGCCCGGATCCGGCGGAGCTTGGAACAGGCGAGTGTATTCCGCGTTCACAACTTGGTTTTCGTGCTCAGGGCTCATGGCCAACTCGTAGGCGAGCGTGCCGCGTGTGACACCCTCGGCGAGCTGCGAGGTAGCCCAAGTCATGGCCGTGGGATCGGGCGCGCGGCCCAGAATTGACTGGTAGGCCGCCGTGACCCAATCGGCGTCGGTACCGCCCGCGCGCAGGTAAAACTCGTCGCTCGCCACCAGCGCGGCGACGAGTTGTTCGTCGCGGAAGCCAGCATGCAGGGCCGTTACCCAGAAATTGAGCGCCGAGGGATCCGCATTGCGTCCCAGGTATTGCTGATAGTCCGCTTGCACGAGGTTGATGGCATAGGCCGGGTTGCCGACCGCCGACATGGGAATCATCAACAACGGTTGGCCGTTGTCGAGAGCCTGCACGCCCCAATTCAGCACAGCCGCGTCGGGGGCCGTGCCCAGCGCGTCGCGGTAGACGGCGTCCACGTAGGCCACGCTGTAGGGTATCGGATCGGTGATGACCGGTGTCTGCCCGGAGAGCATTTCGCGGGCTTCCAGCCCCTCCACGCGGCAGGCCGGACCAGATGTACGCTCGACCGGCCGATCACCGCGGCGCCGGTTGCGGAGTTGGGGTCGCAAGGTGTGCCTCGTCAGCTCGCAGTGCTTCGGGTAACTGCTAGCTACGATCGTCCTGCCGCGACGCGATTCTGGAATGCCGAGAATAGGGTCCTTATGGGTAGTAGCTCGCGGTTATGACGATTGGCGAAACCGGAGCGACCGCGCTCGACTTTTCAGGCAGCCCGGATTCGAGCACTGCCGGCCCCGCCGTGGCTCCCTTCCACCGGGCTGTTTTCCTTGCCCGGAATTTCTACGCGGGAAACAGCCCGGTTCAATCGGGGTTTCTCCACTTCCGACCGTCGGCCGCCAACAGATCGTCTGCGTCCTTCGGCCCCCACGTGCCGGCCGCATAATTGGGGAACTTGCGCGCGGGCAACGATTTCCAGACGTCCAGGATCGGCTGCAAAAAGCCCCAGGCCGTTTCTACGAAATCGGCACGCAAGAACAGAGTGGCGTCGCCTTGCATGCAGCCGTAGAGGAGCGTTTCGTAGCCCGTGAGTGGCTTGATGCCGAAGGCGTCCTCATAGCTGAACTCCATCGTCACGGGCCGCGTCTCGATGCCGAAGCCGGGCACCTTGGCTTCGAATCGCAGCGAGATCCCCTCGTCGGGCTGGATGTGCAGCACAAGTTGGTTGGCCGTGAGCGATTCGACCGGCGTATCGCGGAACAGGATGAGCGGTACTTGCTTGAATTGGATGGTGATGTCGGTCACACGCTTCGGCATACACTTGCCGGTGCGGATGTAAAAGGGCACGCCCGCCCAGCGCCAATTGTCGATGTGCAACTTCATGGCCACGTAGGTTTCCGTGCTCGAGTCGCGGGCCACGCTGGGAGACGAGCGATAGGCCGACACCTGCTTGCCGTCGATGGTGCCCGCCGCATACTGGCCGCGCACGGCGTTCCGCAGCACGTCCTCCTCGTCGAACGGGTGAATGGCCCGCAGGACCTTGGCCTTTTCATCGCGCAACGCTTCCGCGTCGAACGAGATCGGCGATTCCATGCCGATCAGGGCCAACAACTGAGCGATATGGTTCGGCACCATGTCGCGCAGGGCTCCGGCCTTGTCGTAGTACAGGCCGCGATGCTCGACGCCCACCGTCTCCGCCACCGTGATCTGCACGTGGTCGACGTAACGACGGTTCCATGTCGGCTCGAACAGCCCATTGCCGAAACGGAACACCATGATGTTCTGGACGGTGTCTTTGCCCAGATAGTGGTCGATGCGATAGATCTGGTCCTCGCGCAGGACCTTGCCGATCTCTCGATTGAGCGCCTTGGCCGAATCGAAGTCATGCCCGAACGGCTTTTCGATGATCACGCGGCGGTAGCAAGCCGGCCGACCATCGTCGCTGGAGTTGCCGTCGGCTTTTCCTTCCCCGCTTCCATCTTCGGGGCGCCGATCGGTTACCAGGCCGGCGGCACCGAGTTGCTTGACGATCTTGTCGAAGAACGATGGCGGCGTGGCCAGGTAGAACAGGTAGTTGCCCTGCGTACCGCATTGCTCGTCGGCCGTCGACAACGTCTTGCCCAATTCCGCGTAGGCTTGCGGATCTTCGAAATTGCCGCGGACATAGAAGATGCGCTTGGCGAATTGTTCCTGCCATCGCGCTTCGTCGAGCCCATCGCCCACGAACTCCTTCATCTCGCGGGTCAAGGCGTCGCGGAACTGGTCGGTGTTGATCTCCTCGAAAGCGAAGCCGATCACGGCGAACTTCTCGGGCAGCAGCTTGCTCGTGGCGACGTTGTAGAGCGCCGGCAGCAGTTTGCGCTTCGTCAGGTCGCCGCTGGCGCCGAAGATGACCATGGCGCAAGGGGGAGGCGCACCGTTGGCCACGTGCGGAAGAGGAACAGAGTCTTTGGCCATCGCGATGTCCATATCGAGAGAAGGATGGGGTTCACAACTGCCGATCGCCGTCTTCCGGCCGATCCGGAACGGTTTCCCGTTCGTTTCCCAACGTAGCGATGGGCAACCCGTTTCGCCAGTGCCGGTATCCGTGCTACTTCCGCAGATCGTAGCAGAAGAGCTTGTCCTGGTCGCGCAGGTAGAGACATCCTCCCGCGATCACGGGATGCGCCCAGGCGAACTGGTCGCTCCGATCGGGCTGCTCGAATCGGCCTTTCAGCTCAAATCCTCGCGAAGTCGCCGCTACGAGGCTTACCAGCCCGTCTTGGCTGCGGCAATAGAGCATGCCGTCGGCGTACAGCAGCGAACATTTGCCGCACGACCGATCCTTCCACAGCGATTTGCCCGTCTTGAAGTCGAGGCAGCGGAGCACGTTCTCGTCGCAGCCGTAGAGATATCCGTCCACGAGTATTACGCCACCGTGATGATTGCTCATCTCGCGAGTGAAGTAGACTTCGCTCGCGTCCCACGTCTTGCGATTCCTCTTGATACGCACCAGGCCGCCCCCCGTGGTGTAGTTGGAGGCGGCAAAGACGCTGTCGTCGGCAAAGATGGGGGTTGCGCAGTTGGCGGTGCCGTTCGCCGGTTTGTCGTAGCGCCACAGCAGGTCGCCGTTCTTGGCGCTCACGCCCACGACGCCCTGCCGGGTGAACTGCACATACTGCTTGAAACCGGCGACCTGGATGGCAACCATCGAAGCGTAATCGGCGGTGTCGCCAATCGCCGACCGCCAAACAGGCTTGCCGTTCGTCTTGAGCAGAGCCAATAGCGTCGCTTCTTCGCCGCCGGGCGTGCACAAGACCCACCTGTCGTCGACGAGCACCGATTCGGCATAGCCCCAAGCACCCACCTTTCCGCCGAATTCGCCGGGCAGGTCGTGCCGCCAGTGAATCTTACCGTTCTTCGCGTCGAGGCAGAGCAAGTCGCCATTGAGGCCGAGCGCGTAGACGCGATCGCCATCGACGGTGGGCGTCGAGCGAGGACCGCGATAACCGCCGCCGTCGCTCCGTATCGGCCCCGTCGGCACGGCCCAGGCGCCGTTTCCATTTTCCGTGCGATCGAAGGCGAGCACCCATTCCTGCCCGTCTTTGTTGCCCATCAGATAGACGAAGCGGCCCGCCACGCTGGGCGTCGAAAAGCCCTCGCCCAGCCCCTCGATTTTCCAGAGCAAGCGCGGCCCGTTTTCGGGCCAGGATTGCAAGAGTCCCGTCTCATCCGAGCGGCCGTCGCGGCGCGGGCCGCGCCAGGCCGGCCAATCACCCACGCTGTCGGCCGCGAGAGCCCCAAGCGGCCAGAGGAGCAGAATCGATGAAACGATCGCGGCCCAGCGCTGCATGTCCTCGCTTCAAGCTCCCTCGAAGGCTTTCTGCACGGCCGCCTTGGTCTTCTCCAAGCCGGTTCGAGCGACCTCGAGCGGATCTTGCTCCCAGTAGCCACGGTTGAAGAGCTCGAGTGAGAACGTTCCGGCGAAGCCGGCGTCGCGCAGGTCGCGGAAGAGCTGACCGAGCGGTGCGATACCATCCCCCGGATAGACGCGATCGGCATCGTTGATCGTATCGCGAGCGGGCGAAGCCGGGTAATCGTTGACGTGGAAGACATGCATTCCCGCACCGCCTAGCAACCGGATGCCGTCGAAGCCCGAGCCGCCCTTGTAGATGTGATAGACATCCAGCAGCAAGCATGCATCGCGATGGCCGCTTTCGACCGCCACGAAAACGGTTTCACCCAGTCGGCTGAGATTCTTGGAAAAGCCCCATACCTCGAGTTGCGGGGCAACGCCCATTTGTCGCCCCAGTTCGAGCAGAGTCGCATAGCGCTGAGCGGCTTCGAGCAGATCGAGGGACGGCTTGTCGGTGGCGCCGGCCGGTGGGGCGGCGATGCGCGTACCGCCTAGCTGGGCCACCAGATCCATCGTGCGCTTGGCCTCTTCGAGCCCTTTGGCACGCTGCGCGTCGTCATTGACGATCCATTGCGCGAATCCGATGGCGCTGGCCACCGCCAATCCGTGGTCGGCGATCTTCTTGGCCAGCGTTTTCAGCGATCCGCCTTGCTTCTGGTAGTTGTCGATCTCGTCGATCCAGGGCTCGATGGCGTCGTAGCCCGCCTTGGACGCCAACTCGATCTCTTGTTCGATGCCGAGCTTCTGCCCGCGGATCGTGCTCGTGTTCAAACAGTAGGCGAAGCGCTGCGGAGCGGCCTTCGGCTGCGTGGCGGGCTCGGCGCCGGGCGCGTTGCCGGCGGTCGCCGCCGCCACGGTCGCTCCGGCGGCCAGACCGGCTTGGGCGAGGAGGTGACGTCGGCTCATAGGTTCGTTCATCGTGGGGGCTCTCGGGGTGGTTGGCGCCTATCAATGTTAGTCGAAAACCCGGCCGATGCGAGCCGCCCATCCCAGTTCGGCCATGAGACGCGCTCGACGCCAACCATCCCTCTCGCACCGCGCTACAGGATGGCTCGGGCGGGATCGATCGTTCGCCACGAACCCATCGCGACGGAGAGTAACGCCCGGATCAACCATTTAGCCGAGTTTCCGCAGCTTGGCCGCTCATCTCACCACCGCCATCTCGTTGGGAAATCGCACCTTGCTGCGTTGTCAGGAAATAGCTACTATCCCGCCGTTTTCCTCGGCGAGTCTCGGAGTCTATCCACAAATTGGCATGGCGACGCTCATGATCCCAGGTGCCGGTTCGGTTCGGCTAACCTCGCCGAGGCTCTCACGATCCTGGTGGCATAACTGGTAGGGCGGGACTGATGGCGAAGTTTGTTCTCATCGATCACTCGATAAGCGGTGTGGGCGGGCACTACTACGAATATGCGGCAAGAGTCTTGCAAGCTGCCGCGGAATCCGGCTACGAACCGGTGCTCGCGACCAATCGCAAATTCCGTGACCCGGGTCCGTTGCCGTGGCAGGTCGTTCGTGCCTATCGGTACGATTTCTTCGAGCCCGGCCCCCCCAAACTGCTGACGACCACCAAGAGTTGGCTGGCCGCCCGCCGCCGATTGTTGGCGCGCTGGAAATACCGCCTGATGTTTTCTCGCGTCGGGCTGTTGTGGCTGAAGAAGCGCGAAGGGGCGATCGACGGGGCCATTAGCTCGCGGCGGCTATTGGTGGCCGCCGTCGCCGCGGAGATGTGCCTGTATTGCCTCCGTATGGCTCGGGCCCTGGGCCGTCTGTCGCTCGCGATCATGCCGCTAGAACCGTACGTGCGCAATGTCTTCCGCGCCGGCCGACAGTTGTTGGCGACCGCGGCGGGCCCCTGGCGTGCCTTACTGGCAAACGGAAGCTTCGTTTGGCGGCAGGCCCACTGCTGGCGCAAGCGAGGTGCCTTTGCCGCCGACAGCGTACGCCTGTTTCAGACGGTGTCTCTCGACCACGGCGACCTGGTCTTTATCCCGACTCTGGCCGAAGCCGACATGCTGGGCCTGCTCACGTTGTTCCGGGCCAATCCGGATACGGCGAAGGCCAGTTGGCACCTCATCTTCCGCCGCAATATCTACCAGGGCAGGGAACCCGAGTTTGCAGGGCAAGACGAATCGCTGCGGCCGCTGCGCAATGCCTTTCGTCAATTTCAGGCTCAATTGAGCGGTCAGCGGGTCTATTTCTATACCGACACCGACCCGTTGACAGTGCAATACAATCGGCTGGGCGCGGCCTCCTTCCGCACGGTGCCTATCCCCGTGGCGGCCGACTACCGTGCGGAGGCCGACGCGGCCTCGGTCGATTACAACGCCGCATCGCGCCGTGCTTCGGAGCACTCGTTGCACGTGGTCTATATCGGCGACGCACGCACGGAAAAGGGATACCATTGGCTGCCCCACCTGGTCGGCGACTCCTTCGCCGCGGGGCTTCCCGTGCGTTTCACCTTCCAATCGAATTTCAACATACCCCAGGGCGAGCCCGCGCCTGCCGTGGCGCGGACGCAGCTTGAGGCATTGCCGCCGTCGCACCGCGTCGAATTACTTAAACATCCGCTGGCCAGCGAGCCTTATCGCCGGCTGTTGCTGGATAGCGACGTGGTGGTCATCCCCTACGATCGCGACAACTACTATGCCCGCAGTTCGGGCATCTTCGCCGAGGCACTCGTTGCGGGAAAGCCGGTGATCGTCCCCGCCGGAACCTGGATGGCCACGGAGTTGTCGGCCGCCGTCTGCGATTATCACGAGTCGTTGCGTAGCCAACACCGTTCCGTCGGCGACTTCCGCTCGTGCGACCTGGAATGGGAGTCGCACCAGGGTAAGTGTGCGGCACCCAACGAAGTTTTGGTTCGCGATCGCTTGCCCGTCCTGGGGCGAGCGCCCACGTACTGCTCCCTCGATTTGCCGGCCGGTGCAACGCACCTCTTGGTTTCGTTTCGACTCGACGGAGAGAGCCGGGGAACGTTTCCGGGCATCACCGTGGAACAGTTCGACGGCGGGCGCTCGCTGACGCGCCGCACCGCGACGCTGGTGGGCGGTGCCAGTGACGAACGGGGCAGCGCCTTACTGCGAATTACCGCGGAGACCCAACACCTGCGCGTCGGCATTAGTAATTCGCTGTCGGTCGCGCCGATCCAGCTCAAAGACGTGCGGCTCGACTTTCTCAGCGCGGATCGCGCCTTGCCTGCCAGCGTGATCGGCACTGTTTACACCGAGCCGCATCAGCTCTTCGCCCAGTTACGCGAGATCCTGAACCACTACGCGCACTATCGCGCCTCGGCGGTCGATTTCTCGCGCAACTGGTCGCGTTACCACTGTGCCCAGGCGCTCGTGGAGCACCTGGTCGGTTCGGAACGCTTACGCACCACGGTCTCGCAGGCTTCGTCGGGAGTCGAAGCGGCCGATCGGGCGGTGCCGGGCGTCATCTCCGCGCGGCGCGCGGCCTAAGCAGGCTTTCAGACCACGAAATACGGTCGGCAGGCGGTGCAAGTCGACATCATGGAGCTTACTGGGACAAACGCATGGTAACGTCACGGGTAGAAATCGCTGGGGTGGCGGATGTCAGCGTCGGATACGGTTCGCCACAGATTCCACGTCTGATGGAATCGCTGGCCGAGCATTACGAGCGCGAAGTCGTCATTTTGGAGCCCGACCAGACCGACAAGAAGCCGCTCGATACTCCTCCGCGCGGCTGCGCGCTAGAACGGATCGCGACGTCGGTCCATCCACACACGACCTTGGGCCGTCGTGAATACATTTCGGCCACCGGACGACGCATCAACGCCTTGCGTCCCGACCTGCTTGTGCTCTTTTGTACGTACACGCTCCCCGTACTCACGCAGCTTCGCTACCGTCCGCGTTGCACGGTCTATCATTGCATCGAGACGGTCGCCAACTACGGCCCCCTCGACGTGGCCGTCAACCGGCGGTTCGCCAGCGACGTCGACCTGGTCGTGTTTCCAGAAGAGAATCGCGCACAGATCGACGGTCAGCGGTGCGGACTATCTGGCTTACCGATGGCCGTGGTCTACAACGCGAGCAATGACCGCGCGTTCCGGCCATCGCCGGTGGGCGAGCGGTCGTTGAAGTTGCTCTATACCGGTACGCTGGATCTGGATCGCACGCTCGCGGAATATTTCCTGCGGCCCGAATTGGCCGACGTGTCGATCGACATCTTCGGTAACACCGCCGGGCGCGACCGCGACGAATTACGGTCGCGATTGGCGTGTCTATCCGGTCCCATCCGCTACCGGGGATATGTTTCGGCCGCCACGCTCAAAGAGCTGCGCAATATCTACGCCTATTCGATCATCATGTGGGCGCCGACCGACGAGAACCAACTTTTCGCGGCACCCAACAAGTTCTTCGACGCCATCGCCGACGGCATTCCCCCGATCGCTGCGCCGCATCCGCAATGCAAGTTGATCATAGACCGCTATCAGTGCGGCATTCTCATGGAAGGTTGGTCGTTTGAGGCGTTCTTGGCCGCCATCCAGCGGGCCAAGGCGGCCTTCGGCACCCCGGCCTACGACCGCATGGTCGCGGGCTGTGGTCGGGCCGTCGAGTGTGAGCTGAATTGGCCGGCCCAATTCGACAAAGTCAAGCGACTCCTGCCCCCCTCGCTGATCTGACCCCCCCTAAGCTTTCGGAGACCTCCAATGACCGACACGCTCTACCCGCCGAACGTGTACGGCGACGATATCCCTTGGGAGATTCCCGTCCAACTCTGTTTGGGCGATGTCTTGAAACCGGGCGACTGCGCCCTCGACGTCGGCGCGAACATCGGGGGATTGGCCATTGCCATGGCGCGCGTCGTCGGTGCCGGGGGGAGCGTACATGCCTTCGAGGCCAATCCCTTCACGGTCCCGCGGCTGAAGGCCGACCTGGCGGCCAACAACGTGACCAACGTGACCGTGGTGCCCAAGGCCGCCTGGTCGCGCTCCGAAAGCACCATCAAGTTCTATTGCGACGACAGTTACTATGCTTCCGCATCCGGGTTTCGCTGCCGCGGCGACAACTGGAAGGAAGTCGAGGCGACGACGATCACCCTGGACGATTATTGCCGCGACAACCAACTCGCTCCGCGGGCCATCAAGCTCGACGTGGAAGGTGCCGAGTTGGAGGTTCTGCGCGGCGCCGAGCGGATTCTCGACCGCTACTCCCCATCCCTGGTCTTCGAATACGCTCCCGCGTCGAAGGCCGAAGACGATCCGCTCGAGTTTTTGCGGGCGCGCGGTTACGTTTGCTACGACACGAACCTCTACCGGCGCGTCGACCGTGACTTCTACCTCCGGAATTTTTCGCCGCCGCCGCTCGTTAACGTGCTGGCGCTCGGCGCGCAGTCGCCCGCCCGCGAAAAGTACGACCTGGCGGCCGTGGTAACACACAGCAGGGTCCATTGTTCGTCCGGCGCGAACACCTCCGGACAAATGGCGCTTCGGCACCCTGGACGGTATCTCGTTTCGGCCGATCTCGATGGTCCGGACGAGGCCATGGCCGCCCTCTACATCTTCGATCAAACCGGGCGCCGACTCGCTTACGTGCAAACGGTGGTCGAGCATCTGCGCACACATAGTTGCTCGAACCTGATCCTTCAGGTCGATCGGCCGATGGAGATCGCTTGCACTATCTCGTCGCCCGACGGCGCGTCGGTTTCACTCAAACGGGTGACGATCGATCGAATTGCCTTCGCGGAAGCCGCGTAGCAGAACGTTTTTCGGAACCGCCTCGCTACGCTGCGCAGTCGACACGACGCGAAAGGCGGGCTTTTTTATCGAGGAGGGCTGTGTGAGTATCTTTCGTGCCATGGCCCGTCGGGCACACCTTCCGTGGATCGTGCTGGTCGCGGCCTCGCTGGTGACCTACGTGAGAGTCCTGCCGACGTTCTTCGTGCAGGACGACTTCAATTTCCTGCGGAACCTCGACCGGCCGCTGCCTAACCGCGTGATGATAACCGGTGGGCTGCCCGAGTACCTGCGGCCGCTCACCACCTACTGGCTGCCGCTGACGAACAAAGCCGTTTGGGGATTGAATTCGTATGGTTTCCACATCTCGCAGATGGCCTTCATGCTACTCACGGTGTATGCACTGTATCGGATCGTCTTTCGTCTGACGCAGTCGCCGCTGGCGGCGTCGGTGACGGCCGCCGTATACGGCCTCTCGAAGGTCCATCTATATACCCTCTGTTGGATCTCGGGCGGAATCGACAATGCGGCCGGCTGCTTCATGGCACTCTTGCTGCTCGCGATTGTCCGCTATGAACAGGGGGAGGGCTCGTTGTGGTCCATCGGCGCGGCCTGTGCCGCCGGGCTCCTATCCAAAGAATCGACGATCATCGGAGTCGTCGCGTGGGGAGGGGCGACGCTTGTCCGTTCCGTCCTCGCTAGATGGGTGCCGGCCGAGAAGGATGCGCACACCGCTGAGCGAACGGATGCCACGAAAGCGGCCACAATCCTGGGCCGCTGGCTATCACCCGGCGATCTGCGAATCGGACTGACCCTGACAGGAGTTTTCGGCGTTTACATGCTTTTGCGCGCGAGCCTGATTTCGAGTCACAAGGTCTGGGGATGCGATCTGTCCCGTTTCGCCTATGTGATCAAGAGCAGCGTCTTGGCCGTGTTGCCCATTCCCGAGACGACCACGCCGATCGCGAATGCCTGGGTTCTTTTACCGCTGGCCGTAGCCGCGGGGGCCTGTTTCCTCCGCCCGGCGGGTAAGTTCCACGAGGCCGTGCTCGGGCTGCTGATTTGGGTGCTGCATGCGGCCATCTTCGCCGTTTCCATCCGGCTTCCGCCCGGGCTTCAACTGTATTACGCGCACTTCAACGTGATAGGGCTGGCCTTACTGGCCGGCTTGTGCTGCCAAGGCGTGCTGGAACGGTTTTCGTTTCGTTGGTCGGCCCTTCCCCTCCGGGCCGCGACCACCCTACTCCTGGGCTTCTACGGTTACCGTTCGGCACTCGTGGTGCAGCAAGGCATCGATCAGGCGAATTGCCCGGCCATGTTCGAAGCCCGCTATTCCAAGCAGGCATTCGACCAGTTACAGGACTTTATGGCCGAGCACCCCTACCAAACGGTGATCTTTCTCGAAACGTCCGACACCATGTGGTGGGCGATGGGACGGGGAGACATGATCTACACCATGTTCCCCGGCGTGGCAGCGAAGTTCGATGGCCGCGATGGCTACCGGGCCGAACCCGGCCTGAAGAGCGACACCTCCACGCTGGTCGTGCACCAGGTGGCGGAACTCCAGTTCAACGTCGTGCGATGAATCTATGCCGCGAGTAAGACCCGCACCAGCCGCTCCGCCGCGCGGCCATCGCCATAGGGGCTGGCCCCGTTGGCCATGGCTTGGTGCGCCGAGGGATCCTGGAGCAGACGCAGTGCTTCGCGCACGATCCGTTCGCGCTCGGTCCCCACGAGTCGCACCACGCCGGCTTCGACCCCTTCGGGACGTTCCGTTGTTTCTCGCATGACCAACACCGGCACACGCAGGCTGGGAGCTTCTTCTTGAATGCCCCCCGAGTCGGTCAGGATGAGCGTGGCACGCTTCATCAGTTGCACGAGCGAAAGATAATCGAGCGGATCGAGAAGCGTCAGGTTCGAGCAGCCCTGGAGCAGTTCCTGCACAGGACGGCGCACGTTGGGGTTCAGGTGCACCGGGTAGACGAAATGCACTCCCTCGCCGGCGAGCCTTTCGCTCAACTCGCGGATGGCAAGGCACAGATCGCGGAACGGCGCGCCGAAACTCTCGCGGCGATGGGCCGTGATCAAGACCAGCCGGCGATCGGTCGGCAGGCTCGCCAATGGCCCGCTGCGCCAGTCGTAATTGCGCGAGGACACCTCCAGCAAGGCGTCGATCACGGTGTTTCCCGTGACGTGTACGTCTTCCGGCCGGCACCCTTCGGCCAGCAGCGCTTGCCGGGCCCGTTCCGTCGGCGCAAAGTAGGCGTCCGACACGACGTCGGCCAGCCGGCGATTGACCTCTTCGGGAAACGGACGGCGCTTATCGCCCGTGCGCAATCCCGCTTCGACGTGTCCGAAGTGAACGCCACGATAGAAGGCCACCACGGCGGCGACGAACACGGTCGTGGTATCACCCTGCGCGAGCACCCAATCGGGCCGGGTTTCGGCGACCACGCGGTCCAGGCTCTCAAAAAGCCGCGCTGTCAACTGCGAAAGACTCTGATCGGGCTGCATCAGCCCCAGGTGGTAATGAGGTTGAATGCCGAACAGATCGAGCACCTGGTCCAGCATCTCGCGATGTTGCCCCGTCGAACAGATCACCGACCGCACCCGCGTGCTTTGCCGTTCCAGCTCGCGTACGACGGGGGCCATTTTGATGGCTTCGGGGCGCGTTCCAAAAACACTCAATGTCGTCAGCATGTGCGTGATTCCCGGTGGGCAAGTAGTAACTTCGCCAATCGCGCGCAGTTATTCAGAGACTGGCAAGCGACCGGACCGAGGCAACTCGCTTTTCCCGAATTGCCAGGAAGGTCTCTTGTCAGCTTCTTGTCAAAGGCATCAAACAAATACCGACCGGCGCAGCTCGGTATTCCCGAGTTGCTAGGGGCGGTTTCTTGTCAGCTCGCTGTAGGTGGGTCAGGCCACGAGTCGCAACCGGCGGTCGTCGGTCGCGGCATCGGGATGCAAGCGGGTGAGTAGGTCTTCGATGTAGTGCAGCTTCATGGTGAAGTACTGCCATTCGGTCGCGCTACCGCAATAGACCAATTCGTCTCGCGAAAAGCAGTCGCGTAGGTCGCGGTAAAGATCGGTGCATTCCTGGCATAGCTTAGCGTAGGGCCGCAGGGCTTCGGGAATCTGGTCGGCGCTGACGGCCGATTGCACGTACCGCTGGCCGAAAGTGCCCGGAAGGAACGGGATCGACATCTCCAGCCAGGTGCCCAGCCGCTCGATCGTTGACGACCCCAGATTGTCGAAAAACACCGCGCGCGAGTTGGGAAACACGTGGTAGGCGTCGAGAGACAGAGCGAGGGTGCGCAACCAGGCCTCGAACAACATCGGCATCGGCCGCTCGGGAAACATCTTGTGCATCGACCAGATCGACTCGACCGGCGTGCGCATGATGTAGATGTAGTGGGACCGGAAGAAGTACCGGGCATGAAAGTCGAGATACTGTCGTTGCCAGGCGACCGGATAGTCATGTGGGCCGATGGCGCTCTTCTCTCCCACATAACGATAATCGCGCCCCAGCCGTGAAAAGGTGGCCAACGGTCCCGAGTCGGGCGAATGCGGGGGTGCCAGATATGTGCCCTTCATGCACCGGTTGCGCATCGCGGTGTGTTTGTTGTTGAAATACGTGCTGAAATCGCCGATCCCCTGGCACAGAAAAGACTCGGGCTCTTCCAAGACCAGGATTTCCGGCGCGCGATTTAGGCTTCGTGTGAGAATCGTGGTGCCCGAGCGGGCGGCGCCCAGGATGAAAAGCCCTTGTTCTTCGAGGGCACGAAGCGATTCCGCACCGAGGCCGGTAGCCGCGTCCTGGGCTGGGGGAAAGATTTGTTGTGCTGCCTGGCCGCCGCCGGACGGCGGTTCGACGAACAACCAACTCCGCCCGATGGCTTGCAGGGAGTCGGCGATGATGCGTTGCAGTTCGATCGAGGCAGCCTGCCCGGTACGCACCTCTTCTCTGATTTGTGCCAATTGCCCAGCTAGGTGCTCTAAACCCAAAAGCTGTTGTGTCTTAGTCCGAAGCCACCTTTTCAGGCGCTGATGGGGAGTTGTCATTGGATCTCTCTTGGCATCCGTTTCCGTGTCGCAAAAGCGCGCGGCAACTGGCGTCGATTGACAAGAGGGCTTCCCGGCATCCCTGCGGTACATTCGATGTCATCGTTGCTCGACCGAATAGTCCCTAATATCGGCAATTCTTTACCATTCGGCCAGAAAAGTACGAATCCGACAGGGACAAAACAAGATCAAAAAAACTTGGCCTGTGACGAGTGCCAAAAGGTGTTGGAGACAAAAGACTTGGAGCTGACGGGCGCGGGCCGTGATGACATCGTAATTTGCTTGCCAGGCTTGTTCACCGTGAGGAAAATGAGTTGATAGAATCCCATGCGAGTGCTAGCTGGGCCCAAAAGGTTACGGGCAGCCTGAAGGCCGTTCTCGGATGGGCTCTTCTCTTAGGCGGGACGAGACGGACCCCCAATGACCATGACGCCGCTGAGTCTGCTGGAACGCCTGCGCTCGAATCGCGACGACGATTCTTGGCGTAAGTTCATCTCGCTCTACGGGTCTTGGCTCGACCGCGTGCTCCGGCAGGCCGGTGTCGCCGGCACCGACGTCGATGACGTGCGTCAGGAGGTGCTGGCCGTGCTGTTCCAGGAACTGCCGCAGTTCGAGCACAATGGCAATCCGGGCGCTTTCCGGTGTTGGATGCGGAATATTGTCATCAACCGGGTGCGGCGCTATTGGCGTTCGCGCCAGGCCGCCGATCGGCGACAGGTCGAGTCGGTCCCCTGGCAGGCACTCGACGACCCGGCGGTCGCGCTAGAAGAGTATTGGGACCGCGAGCACGATCGCCACATGATGGAAGAGCTACTAAAGCTAGTGGAGGCCTCGTTTTCGCGCTCGACATGGCTGGCTTTTCGCCGTCAGGCGGTCGACGGCCTGCGGGCCGCGGCCGTCGCGTCGGAACTGGGGATCTCGGTCAATGCCGCCCTGCTGGCCAAATCTCGTGTGCTGGCTCGGCTGCGCAACGAGGGGCGGCTGATGTTGGAGAACGTTTGACCGCGTATGCTGAGTTAGGAAACTGTCCGATGACCGGCCGAGCGACTCAGGCCGGGAAGCGGACGTTGGCAATCAATAATTCCGTGATGCCGATTACCCGGCGCAATTGCCGGCTTTAGCAGCGACCCTAAAAAGGCATGGCCGATTTTCCCCAGGGCTGCCCGGGCGACCATTCGGTGGCCGCGGCGCATCCCGACACAGCAACGCTCGCCGCGTTCGCGTCCGGACGTCTTCCGGAGGGCGAACTCGAGCGGATCGCCGGACATTTGTCCGACTGTGCTTCGTGTCGCGACTACGTCGAGCAGGTGCCCGGCGATGCCCTCGGCGCGTTGCTGCGGGGCACCGCGAGCGGCAAGCCGTCGCGATTGCGGCTGCAATCGGGCTACGAAATCATCGAGGTGGTGGGGCGGGGAGGCATGGGCGTCGTCTACCGCGCGCGGCAGCTCGACCTCGACCGCACGGTCGCCTTCAAGCAGATCGAAGGGGACGTCAGTTCAGAAGACCTGGCCCGTTTCCGCGCCGAGGCCAGCGCGATGGCGCGTCTGCAACATCCCAACATCGTGCAGGTCTATGATGTCGGAGAGCAGGACGAGCAGCCCTACATTGCGTGCGAGTTCCTGCCGGCAGGCGGGCTCGACCGGTACCTGAGCGGCCAACCCCTCCCCGTGAAGGCGGCCTGCCGGCTGGTCGCCACCCTGGCGCGGGCCGTGCATGCCGCCCACGAGCAGTCGGTGGTACATCGCGATCTGAAGCCGTCGAACGTGCTCCTCGTCGTGCCGGCAGAACCGGGGCTCGGTCCCGAAGACGAGCGCTTCTGGCAACTCATCACGCCCAAGATCGCGGACTTCGGCCTGGCGAAGTTTTTGGACCGAGACCGTGATCGTGACAACGGTTATACACGGACAGGCGCGCTGCTGGGCACGCCTGCGTATATGGCGCCCGAACAAACGGGTGGCCCGGCCGACGCCGTCGGCCCGCGCACGGACGTGTATGCCTTGGGCGTGATCCTCTACGAAACGCTCACCGGGCGACGGCCCTTCCAGGGATCGACCGTGGTCGAAACGCTCGATCTGGTGCGAACCGCCGAGGCCGTCCCGCTGCGCCGCATCCGTCAAAACGTGCCGCGCGACGTGCAGACGATCTGCCTCAAATGCCTGGAAAAGGAGCCCGTGCGGCGCTACGCCACGGCCGCGGAATTGGCCGACGATCTCGATCGGTGGCTGGCCGGCGAGCCGATTCGCGGGCGGCCGGTGCCGCCGGTCGAACGGTGCGGCAAGTGGTTGCGCCGGCGCCCCGCGTGGGCAGCCTTGATCGTCTTGGCCATCCTGACCGTCGCCTCGGCCGCGGCGGGCACCTTCTGGCATATTCGCCGGCTGCGAGCCGAAGTCGCACGGGCCAACAAGAGCGAAGCCGACGCCATGCTCAACTTTCGCGATGGCTACGAGACGCTCGACCAGATCATCCGAGAGATGGCCAACACCTCGGCGCGCTCGCCCGCCTGGCGCGAACTGAACGACCGCATTTTGGCCAAGTCGCTCGAGTACTGTTACGGCGCGCTGAAGGGCGCCGATGAAGCGAACCCCGACGTGCAACTCGCCAAGGGAATGCTCTTGTCGTACGCCGGTAGTGTTCATGTCATCCAGGCGCATAACGATCAGGCTCTCGACGATTTGCGGCGCTCCCGCGAGCGACTTGAGCCCCTGTATGACCGTCAGCCCGACAACCTCGAAGTCCGCTACCACCTGGCGAGTTGTTATCTCTGGCTGGGCCTGGCCACGTACGGGACGGGCAACGTCGCCGAAGCCGAACAGCTCTACCGTCGGGCGATCGAGTTGGAAACGGAACTCCTTGCGTCCGGCGCCAAGTTCGCACGGCTCAAATACCGGCTCGCTAAATCGCACGACGCGCTGGCCCGGCTGTTACAGCACGAGAACCGGAACCAGTTGGCCGTGGAAGAATACGAGGTCGTGCTCGCCCTGCGCCGCGAAATCGCCAAGGATGAGCCGCGCGACGACGAGAACCGCGCCAAGTTCGGCGAAGCCGCGAATGAGCTGGTCTGGCTGAATTTACGGGATTCCAAACGCGAGCGGGCCGTCGAGTGTATGCGGGAAGCCGTCGAAGTGCTGGTCGGTGGTGAGGGTGCCACTCAATCGATGTGGGTCAAAGCCACGCTGGCGCAAGTGTACCAGCGCTGGGCGCTCGTCGAGTTCGAGCAGGCGCACCCCGACGAGGCGGTCGCGCATTGCGATCGGGCGATCACCAAACTGCGCGAGATCCAATCGCAAGATCCGCAAGAGACGGCGCTCACCAACCTCGTGCCTACCTTGCGGATGAAAGCGTGGTGCCTGAGCCGCGGCGGACGTCCGGGCGAAGCCTTCGCTGCCTGGAAGGAGACGATCGACTCCGCGCAAGGCGCCGACCGCGATTTTTACCGCTCAGAACGGGCCCTGGAACGGGCGCTCGTCGGCGACCACGTGGCAGCGACCGACGAAGCCGCCGAAGTCTCGCTCATCGCCGAGCTGCCGGCGCATCTGCGCGTGCACCTGGCCCGCGTCTACTCCAGGTCGCTGGAGGCACTCGACCAGAATCGATCAAAACTCGCGCCGGCCGATTTGGAGCGGCTCAAACACGACTACACGGCCAGAGGGGTATCGTGCCTCCAGCGCGTCACGCCCGACTGGTTGCTCGTGCCGGCCAATCTGGCCGAACTCGATGCCGACCCACAGTTGGCGGCGCTCCGCACCACCGACGAATACGCCGCCTGGCGCCAGTCGTTCGGCAGTTGATCGCTTGGGCAGCCAGCAGGGCCGATTATCGACCGAGCACCGGACGTTCCAGCGGCCTACGGCGCAACCGGTTGAGGCATAAGGCGTTGTGTCGCTCGCTCGGCCGCCAATGTGAATCGGTCGCTCGACGGTAGCCGCTCAACGACTCTCCCTCTCGGTCGCCGTCTCTCGCGGCTGCGGCACCGCGCTCGCGAATTTTTTCTCACGGCTGACAGGACCAAGCCGCGGGCGTGCTTTCTCTAGGGATGAAATCCGCCAGAGCCGCAACACGCAGGAGTCCTGGCGGCCAACAAGGAGACCGGATCAATGAGCCGCCGCCGTAGGCCAAACCACAACACAACACGCCTTTCTATCTGGCCCCGGCGAAACGGCTGGCTGTCTCGTCGATTTCGGCAAAGCGTGTCACTCGGGCTCGGATTCCGCTCGGTCGCGATGCAACCCCTCGAAAGCCGGTTGATGCTCGATGCCGGTGCGGCAAATCTGCCGCCGACCATCGTTGTGGGCCGCACGCTATCAGCCTATGACGTGCCGGACGTACAAAACCACCAGGAAACGATCACGCTGACCGTCTACAACCAGGCCGCCGATCCGATCAGCGGCGTCCTGTTGACCGATACGCTGATGTCGGGCGTGACGTTCGCCGGCGCCTCGCAATTGCCCGACCAGGACGGCCAACACCTGGCCTGGAGCCTGGGCACGATCCAGCCGTACGACAACGCCAGCGTGACGCTCACGGTTTCGCTCGCCGATCCGATCCCGACGCAGCTCGACACGGGCGCTAGCGTCTATGGCACGCTCGACGCGGGCATGGTCACTTGGACCACGGCCCCGGCCACGCTGCGCACGACGGCCATCGCGGCCGACCTGTTGGCGAGCACGCCTGACGCCAACACCACCGATCCCTACATTCAGGAGGAAGCGGCGCAGCTCAACTACGATCCGACTCAGATTTACAACTTCCTGCAAACGCAGATCGGCTACAACTCCTACTCAGGCAGTCTGCGTGGTGCGCGCGGAGCGCTCTGGTCGGACGCCGCGAATTCGCTGGATGACGCCAGCCTGGGCATCGCGCTCCTGCGCGCCAGTGGCATCCCGGCTCAGTATGAGGAGGGGACGCTTTCGCAGAGCCAGGCGCAGCAGCTCATCCTTTCGATGTTCCCGGCCAGCTACCAAACGGTCGGTTACGTCCCCGCCGGTACGCAAACCTCCGATCCTGCCAACGACCCACAGCTTCTCTCGGAAACCGAAGATCACTTCTGGTTCCAGTTCGACGCCGGCGCGGGCATGACCAATGCCGATCCCGAATTCGCCGGCCAATCGGTCGGCCAAGCCGCGACCGCTTCGACGAAGAATTTTACCGAGGTACCGGACAGTCTGCGGGCGAAAACCGAGATCCAACTTACGGCCGAAACCTACAGCCAAGCTGCCGCGGCGTTCGCGCCCGGGACCGGTAGCGCGCTGACGGATACGGTTGTGCTCGACCAGACCTTCAATGACGTGGATCTCGTGGGCCACCCGTTGACGGTCGGAAACTTTGTCACGTCGCAAACAACGAGCGGCGCAACGGTAAGCGCGACGACCCGCACGTATTCTCCGTATGTGCTTCTCGACGGCGGGGGGAATGGCCAGGGCGTTATCTATAACGGCACCGACTATCAGGAGGTAATAACCAACTTTGCGCTTTCGAATCAGGTATTAACGGGGCTATTTCTACAAATAAACCTGACTGGCCCGGGCGAGGCGACCCAGACCCTCGACAAAACGCTCTACGACGCGATTGGAATCGCGCAGCGTGACAGCGGAGCCCCGGTATCGGTGAACGCACAAAGCAGCGCGCCGCTGAACGATCTCGACGTTTTCACGTTCGGCGTTTTCACGTCGCCGGTGCCGCAGTCGGAACTCGCTACGACCGCGGCGAGCATAACTTCCCTGAATCAACAGCTCCAGGCGGCCCTCCCAGGCACATCGGCGTCGGATGAAACCACGCAAACCGCCGCATTAGACCAGGTGGATTCGCTCGACAGGCAGATTGCTATCCTTAGTACAGCCGAATTGGCCGAGGATGTGGCATTCACTTCGGACCAGATACGCGCAAACCTCACCGCGGGCACGGGGGTCGCAGTCTACTCTGACTCTCCGCGGGTGATCGCCGCCTCGCAGCTTTTCAACGCCGGATCCGGTTCACCGCCCGGATCATCCTTTGAAATCGACGTGCTTAGAAACACGTATCGCATTGTCGCGCCACCGTCCCAGGCGGCCGACACGTCGACCATCCTTGGCGTTGCGATCGGCATCGACGACAAGGTAGCGGAGGATATTGTCGGGTCCGAAATGGAATCCGAGCTAGGCGGCGTCGACCAAATCACGTCCATGTCGTCGTTGAGTATTTTCAGCGCCGCGGTTCAGCAGGGCATTCCCTTGGTGACGATTGATCAGGCGAATCTCTCGACGCTGTCTACCCTGAACATCTCCGCCGAGGCCAAGGCGCAAATCACGCAAGACGTCCAAAAGGGAGAGACTGCGATCGTTCCCAGCACGATGGTTACCGTCGGTGCGGGCAAAACGATTGCGTGGATCGAGCTAAACACAGCGTCCGGCGACGCCACCATTGTTTCCGAGGACGGAAGCCACGGAATAGTAGGTGATGCCTTATTGAGGGCGTGGAACGCCATTAGCGCAGGGACGCTGAGGGTAACCGCGGGAGTGAACCAGGCCGCGGCGGTCGGTCTTGTTGTCGCGAGGTTCCAGGCGGCGATAATCACACTGAACACGGGAGTGGCCTTCTGCTACTCTTTCTCAAGAGCCGTTCTGATTGTCCAGAAGGCCATTTTGGCGGCCGAAGCGGAAGGTGTCGATCCCGTCTTTGTAAACAAGGTATACATGGCCTTCAATGCTCTTGCAAACAAAGCATTGCACGATCCGCCCGTCGGGGAGGTATTGTTCTCGCCACTTCTCGGAGGTGCTTCCAACGATGCCGAAGCCGCCGTTGACGCAACCAGCCAGGTAGCCGCCGGAGAGGTACAAGGCCCGCTCAAGGTCGCGAGTGCGGTTGCGAGTGGGTCGGTGACGGCTTCGTGGACGAGTGTGACACCCAGCAGCTTTATCGCTTCCTCGCTCGATGCGAATACCGCGACCGTCCTAAACCAGGGTGGAACGTCGGTCGGGACCGGCAAAGTTGTCCTTTCGGGCCAAGCAAACACGGCACTATCGATTTCCGGAAACACGCAGTACAGCGTCAGCGGCGCCGGCAACCTTTCGTTCTACGCCCCGGCCGAAAGCAATCTCGGCGTCAGCGCGAACTGGAACAATTATTCGGCGACCGTCACCGGCAACGTTTCGGTCACATTAACCGTTCCCGCCGGAGCGCTCACGCTCAACGGCCAGGCGCTACCCGCCGGAACCTACACGGTTACGACCAACTCGACCACCCTTTCCGGCAGCGGCAATACGACGTCGCCGAACTTTTCCGGCTCCGCATCGGTCAGCATCACCAATGGCACGGTCACTCTTGGTTCCGGCAGCGGCAGCGCCACGGTTGGCGGCAACGCGCTCGATGTCACGCGCGGCGCCACGTTGACCGGTTACACCGGCAGCGTAACCGTTGCGGCAGGAGGCGGAAACAACCTCGACAACGTCACGCTTGCCGGCAACACGGCGAATGTGCTAACCGTCTCAACCGCTCCCGATACGCTCACCACCAATCAGAACACCCCCGTGACGTTCCAGGCGAGCATCAATACGAGCTTCGCCGACGCCTACAATCTAACGGTCAATGCCCCGCCGGACTGGACGGTGACGCTCGACACTGCCGGAAAGGTTACTGTCACGCCGGCACCAGGTACGCAAGGCGGGACGTATCCGATCCAGGTCATCGCACAATCGACGACGAACCCCGCTCTCGTTTCGCAAGCGACGGTCGAAGTGACTGTCACACCCACGGTGCCGGGCATGACCTTCAACGTGGCGAGTGACGCTTTTTATACGGTTCCCTACGACGGCGCGCAACTGCCGACCGCCTTCCGCGCGACCATCCAAAACACAGGCCCGAGCGCGGATACTTATGACCTGACATTCTCGGGTGTACCGGCCGGCTTCACGGTGCTCAATAGCGGAACCGCCGTCACGGTCCCTGCCGGGCGGACGGGCATTGTCGGGCTCTATCTACAACCCAACGGCGGCGCGCTGCCACCGCCGGGTACGAATCTTTCATTCAGCGTTACGTCCACCAGCACGAGCGATCCGTCGATCACGCAGACGGTCAATGTTTCGTTCACCATGCCGACGGTTGTGGCCGCCACGATCACGGCGACACCAACACAGGTGGCGACGACGCCGGGGACGGCCACGACGGCCCAGGTGACCATCACCAACGTCGGCAACGTTGCCTACGACCCCGCGCTCGCCACAACGACCGATAGCGGGCTGACTATCAGTGGGCTTACTACGCCCGGGGTGGTCCCCATCGGACAGTCGGTCACCGAGACCGTCACGCTCAGTCCGGATGCCAGCACTCCCCTGAACTCGGTGCTGAATGCGACCGTGAGTGTGGCCCCCGCACCGGCGCAGAACATGGTATCGGTGTTGTCTGTGAGCGCGACGGCCGCCGCCGCACAGACAACGCTGAGCGGCACGCCCCCGCCGGAAGGCTTCGTCGTCGCCGGGCAGAGTGTCAATGTATCGTCCGACGTCCAGAGCGCCGTGGCCCAGACAGAGCAAGGCACGGTGTTGTTTACGGTGACGAACGGCCAGGGCGACACGGTCTTTACCTCAACGCCCGCGCCCATCACGCTTTCGACGATTGGCTCGGTGACGACCGTCGATCTGGGCAACTTCAGCACCAGCGGGTTCGCCGCGGGCGAGTACACCGTGCACGTGACCGTCGACGATAGCACGGGCACTCCGATCGCGGGGGCCACCGGCTTGGGCGACTTCTTCGTGAACCTGCCGATAACCGCGAGTTTGGCGATCACTTCCGACAATCAGACTCCCGGGCCCGTCGCAAGCCAGGAGACACTGACCGTCACCAGCCACGCACTCCTCGGCGGTGTGCAGACCGACAGTGCCGGCGAGAGCGTGGCCGTTAGCGGCAATCTGGCCTACGTCGCCGGCAGCCAGGACATCAGCGTTCTCGATATCAGTAACCCCGGTAGTCCACAGGTACTCTCGACATTCGGCAGCACGGACATCAACCAGGGCGGACTCAACCTGGCGCAAGTGACGGGCGACAACCTGCTGGTCGCTTCGCAAGATCCGACGAACACCGCCGGCTTCACGCTCTTGATCTATTCGCTGGCCGATCCACAGACGCCAACACTCACCAGCAGCACGACCATTCCGTACGCCATGCTCACCGGCCTGACGGTTCAAGGAACAACGGCGTTTCTCTCCACGTCGGCCTTGCAATACGACGCCAACGGCACGGTCACGGGACAGTTCGGCGACTTAGTAACGGTGGACTTTGGCAATCCGGCCGCGCCGGCCATATCGGGCACACTCTTTGACGATTTATCTCAGCCGCACGGCCACGCCGCGAGCTTTGGGCAAGCCGTGGCCATCAACAACCAATTAGCGTACGTAGCTAGCTCGACCTCGACCGGAGGCGACACGCAGGACGGCAATGGAGAATTGCTGATTGTGAATTCTCCGTCAGGGGCTACCGGAGCTACGTTGGCTGGCCAGCTCACCATACCGAACACGGTGCAAGCTGCGGCGATCGCGATCGACGGCACGCATGCACTTGTCGTCGGCAGCACCGGCGGTTGGAACAGCCCATTCGGCAGTACATCGAACATCGGCCTTTCAGGCAATGTGACACTCACCGTGCTAGATATCAGCAACCCGGCCAGCCCAACCATCATCGGGTCAACGGTTGTGACGCAGAACACATTCGCTGCGATCGGCGGGAGCCCGACGGGCACGATCCAGGCGATCGACCTGGGTAATGGACGGTTCGCGATTAGCGGCACGTTATCCGGCGGCACGCCCACGATCCTGTGCGTCGACGCCAGCGATCCGATCAACCTTGCTACCAGCAACCTTTCGCTGAATTTCAACGCCAATGGCATGGCGGCGACGAACGGCGAGTTGTTGACGGCCGGCAACGACGGCCTGGACGTTTATCAAGCGGCGGCACTGGCCACAACGGCGGTCACCGTCACGGTGACCGTGCCCACGAACGGCGTCAGCGTTGTGCCAGGCTCGTTCAGCATCACTCCGACGAGCATGGCCACGGGCGCCAACACCGATACCCTTACCTGGAACTTGAACCTCGCACCCGGTGTGAGCCAGCAGATCACCTGGCAGACGAACATCAGCGATTTGCAGGCCGACCAGGTACAGCCCATGGTGACCGGAACCAGCGTCCAGTTCGCCACCGGCACGACGAGCCAGACACTTTCGCTGCCCGAATTGGACGTGGCTGGCGTCGCCACGCCGGCGACGGCGGCCATTACGGTCGAAGTTGCCGTTCCGGGTGCCGTGGCCATTTCTAATGCCTCGACGGCCGCCACCGCCTTGGGCATGACCGATTTGGCCACCCAGTTGGGCAATCTGAGCACGGCGCTTACCAACCTCGTCGAGACTCCCAGTAACGCGAACTACAAGAGCCAGGCGCTCGCGGCGCTCGCGAGCATTCTGAGCCTGATGGCCAACGATCCGAACCTGGAGCAATTCGTCGCGCCGCTCACGGCGGCGCGCAACCAACTGGCCGCGGCTAATACCCCGGCCGACATCCAGGCGGCCATCGTCAACCTGGGCGGTGTGCTGACCAATTTTGGCGAGCTGGTCACCGAGTTGGAACAAAGCAACGTGCACGTGACGCTCATTCCGTCGAGCGTTGTCGCTCAGCCCGGCGTGCCGCAGAGCTTCGATGTGCGGCTGCAAAACGTCGGCACCCAGACGACCACCTACGACCTGTCGGTCTCCGGTCTGCCGGGCAGCGTCACCAGCCAGTTCAGCTCCTCCTCGATAACGTTGAACGCGGGTCAGACGGAGGACGTGACCCTGACGCTCACGCAGTCGGGCGAGCTCGTCGCCACGTCGTTCCAGGTCGCCGTCAGTGCCCAGGGGGTGTCCATTCCGCTCATCCGCAGTGCGACGGGCACCCTCGAAGCGCGGGCGCAGTTTGTTTCGGTCTCGAACATCGGTGTCAATCCGCCCTTCGGCGATGCGGGGACACAGGTTGCCGTCACTGCGCAATTGCTCAACGCGGTCAACGAGGCTCAATCCGGCAGCGCTTCGTACACGGTGACGAATCCCGGCGGCACCGTGGTCTTCACTTCGGCCTCGGTCCCCGTTTCGCTCGGCGTGCAAACCTCGCTCATCACGGTCGACTTGCCGGCGCTCGACACGACCGGGTTCGCGCCGGGACAATATACGATCCGGGTCACCGTGCTCGCTGCCAACGGCAACGCCCTGCCTGGTGCCACGGCGACGGCCACGTTCCTCGTCGGCTCGCCCGTGACGGCCACCTCGACGGTATCACCGCAGACGGTGCCCACCGGTGACAGCACCGTCAACAACACGCTGACGATCGACAGTCACGCTCCGCTCGGCAATTCGTTCAACCTGGTCGGCCAGCTTCCGATCAGCTCGACGACCTCCACCAACACGCTCGGCGGCGACACCGTCGACGGCGTGGCGATCGACGGCAATGTTGCCTATGTGTTCGGCGATCAGGGGGTACACGTCGTCGACATCTCCGATCCGACGAATCCGCAAGAGTTGACTACGCAGACCGACTTTCCTCAGACGAACGGTACCGTGGTCGGAAACCAGCTCATTGCCATCAACGCCGGCGAGCAGTCGGGCATTGCGGTCGACGAGAACTCCAGTCTCACCGATTACGACCTCAGCGGCCTCGGCACGCCGCAGGCCCCCTTCCGCACGCAGACTCTCTTTCCCAATTACACCTTCGCCAACTCGCTGATCGTCAGCCCCGACGGCACACACGCCTACGTCTCTTACGAGCAAGAAACCTACGACACGGCGAGCGACACCATCACTGCCCAGAACGGGACGCTCATTTCGTTCAACATCTCGAACCCCGCGAATCTGACATCCAACTCGCCCAATTCGATCCTGTTCAATACCAACGGCTCGAATGATACGGCTCCGCTGTTCCAAAACGGCGGCAACAACAATCTGTTCGAGATGGCGCAGCCCAACGCCAACACTCTGCTCGTCGGTGCCAGCTCGTCGACCGGAACCGATACCCAGTCGGGCGTCGGCGAAATCCTCGTCGTCAATGTGAGCGATCCCGACAACATCAATAGCGACCCGCCGAACACGAACCAGGTCGTCGATACCTTGCAGATTCCCGGCACCGTGCAGGTTCATGGCATCGCCATCGAGGGCAACACGGCGTTCGTGGTGGCCTCGCAGGGTGGCTGGCTCAGCCCGTTCACCACCGTCGACGACATCGGTCCCACCGGCAACCTCGTGCTGGCGACGGTCGACATCAGCAACCCCGACGATCCGCAGTTGATCCACGAACAGACCCTCAATCGATCCGCGCGCGGCGGCGGCGGCGACTTGATCTCGTTGGGCAACCACCTGTTCGCCTTCTCGAGTCTGGGTGAATCGACCGACACGCCGGAAATAATCGTCGTCGACGCGACGGACCCGAACAATCTGCAGGTCGTCGACCAGATTCAAGTGCCGGGCGACGTGCGCGGCTTGGCCACCAACGGGCAATACCTCTTGGCGACGGGCGACAGCGGCCTGCTCATCTACAGCATCGCCGGCGTGGGGAGCATTCCCGTCACGGCCCAGGTGCAGGTGCCGAACGGCACAGGCGTGAGTGTCGTGCCCGGTTCGTTCAATGTCACGCCGACGCAGATCATCACCGGCAGCCAATTCGATACGCTGGAATGGGATTTTACGCTCGATCCGAACGATCCCAATCAGACACTGACGTGGCAGACGGCGCTCAGTGGCATGCAACCGGGTGAATCGCGGGCCGTGACAACGGGCACGACGGTCGGCTTTGACGTCCAGTCGACGCCCGGCCAGATCTCGCTACCCGCCCAAAACGTCGTGGCCGACCAGATCTTGGAACTCGATCCGGCCCAGCAGACGACCCAACCGGGACAGACGGCCCAATACACAGTCACCGTGCTCAATCCCACATCGAGCGCGGTGACGTACGACCTCGGTGTACAGGGGTTACCACAGGGCTGGGCCCAAATCGCCGCAACGGTGACGGTGCCGGCCGGCGGCCAGGATACGGTGCCGCTCTCGATCACGTCCGATCCGTTCGCGCCGCTCGGGAGCGATGGTTTCGCGGTTACGGCGACGGCGGGCGGCACGGCGGGTTCGGTGCTGGGCACGCTTGTGCTGGCGGGGCAGCCCGTCTTGCCGCCCTCCCAGCCCGACGCGCGGGGCGTCGTGGCCACGATCACGCCGGCACAGGCCACCGCCGGGCAGAGTAATCCGGCGGTCTATACCATTACGCTCACCAACACGGGGAGCGTTGCCGATACGTATTCGCTGAGCGGACTATTCCCCACCGGCTTCACGGGCACATTCTCGCAAACGTCGGTCATGGTGCCGCCCGGCGTGAGCAACTTTCGCGACGTGAAACTCACGCTCACTCCGCCGGCCGGTGCCGCGGCCCAGTCGTATCCCTTCACGGTGACCGCGACGTCCACCTCCGATGCCACGGTACAAGGACAGGTCAGTGGCACCGCCTCGGTGGTGGCCCAGGGCGTACAAGTCTCGCTCACGCCCGGTTCGGGTGCGCCTGGCGGCACATTCGAGTTGAAGGTCACCAACACGGGCAGCGCCACCGACACGTTCAACCTCGCGCTGGCCAGTCCGGGTGGCTTGGTGTCGACGCTCGGCACGAACACGGTGACGCTGGCCGCCGGTGCCTCGCAGAGCGTGCCGATCACTACCAACGCCGCGAACTTTGCCGATCCGGGCGATTTGTCGCTCACCGGCATCGCCACCTCGCAGACCAACGGCGCTGTCCAAGACCAGGCGACGGCCAGTCTGGCCATCGCTTCCACCCAGAGCGTGACGGCGGCGTTCACCCCCACGCAACAGACATTGACTCAACCCGGCGCGACGTCGTTCAGTTTGCAAGTCAAGAACACGGGCAATACGGAGGATTCCTACTCCGCGACGATTGTCGGCACGACCGGCGGCGTAACGGCGAGCCTGGTCGGCCTCGATGGCCAACCGACGCAAAGCGTGCCACTCTTCATCCTGCCGGGGCTCACCTCGGGCGCCATCACGCTGGAAGTGACGGCCACCGGCAGCGGCCAAGGCAGCGTGACCGTGCTGATCCAATCGCTAACCAATAGCAGCGAACACGTGACGGCTACCGCCCAACTCACCGTCGCCACGGCGACCGGAGAGGGGGGCATCGTGGCCACCGGTGCGACGTTCCAAGGTTATGAATTCAGTCCGCCCACCGGCGTCACCGTGGCGACCTTCACCGACGGCAATGGGGCGCTCCCCGCCGCCGATTTCAGCGCCACGATCGATTGGGGCGACGGCACCTCGTCGGCGGGCACCGTTTCGCTCTCATCGGGCACCTACACGGTGACCGGCGCCCACGAGTACTCCGACGAGGGGCATTACTCGGTCGGCGTGAGCATCGCGCAGACGGCGGGCACACTTACCAGCGGCGCGACCTCGGCCACGGTCGGCACGGTGGCCACCATCCATGAACAACTGCTCGAAAACGGCAACGTCGGCACGCCGGACCAGAACTGGGTCCAAGAGATGTACCGAGATCTGTTCGACCGCCAGGCCGAGTCGCAAGGGCTCGATTTTTGGGTGGGCCTGCTCGACGCGGGGCAGACCCGCGGGCAAGTGGCGTTCGATATCGTCCAACTCGCCTTCTCCGAAGAGTTCCAACGCGACACGGTAACGGCACTCTACGAGCAGTATCTGGATCGGGCCCCCGATCCGGGAGGTGCGGCCTATTGGACGATGTATCTCTACAACGGCGGCACGATCGAGAGCATGGCGCAGGCTCTGGTCAGCTCTCCCGAATATTGGCAGACGCGCGGTGGCGGCACCAACGCGGGCTTCTTGGAGACCCTCTTCAACGATGCACTGGGCCGCGCCATCGATCCCGCGGCCCTGACCTATTACGAAGGACTGATGGCCGGCGGCGCGACGCCGGGCGACATCGCCAGCATCATTTTCAACAGCGATGAATACCATCGCGTCCGCGTGAACGATCTTTTCGAACAGTTTCTGGACCGCCCGGCCGATGTCGACGGACTCGCGTTCTTCGCCGGCGAACTCGATGACGGCATCACCGACGAGCTTGTGATCACCCAGTTGACCTCTTCGGATGAGTATTTTGACAACGTGCAGGTCTGAGAGCTGACAAGACACGTCGTGGCGATTCCGGAAAGGTGATCCGCCCGCACGGGGCGCGTGACAGATACTTGGCTGTGCCTCAACCGCCCAACGGATTGGCGGCAATCATTTCGCAGAAATTTGGGCGCCGATAGCCCGCGACCTTTTGCTCGAGCACATCCGTATTCATCGTTCCGAAGGCGGTCGCCGGTTTGTAGGCAAAACCGTCGGCGAACGCTTGGACGATTCCCTGTTTGAAGTTCGTGCGCGGATAGGCCGCAATGATGGCCTCACGCGCCGCGATCGGGATTTCGTCCAGTCCGTCTCCTAAGACATCGGCCTCGACCCCCGCCGTGACCAGAGCGATCTCTGGTTGTTTGTGCCAGGGGATCTCCGGTGTCGTATGCAGCGCGATCGCATCCCAAACCACACCGGCGGTAGCTTCGTCGACACCGTTGGACCGCAGGAATTCCCTAGCGGCGTTCGCGCTGTCGATTTCGAAGCGGTGGTGCGGACTGCGAAACTTCGGTGTCAGGCCAAGGTCGTGGAAGACCGCCCCGACATAGAGGAGTTCTGGGTCGACCGTCAGGCCCCGATGATGGCCCCGCAGCGCTCCGAATAGATAGACTCGCAACGAATGGGCGAATAGGAGCTGCGTGCCGAATTCCCGCAGCAGATCGGTCGCCTGCCGCGCGAGCTTGCTGTCCGGAAGCGCGATTCCCGCGATGACTTGAGACACGATCACCTCCGACGGCAAAAAATGCCTTCTCGATATCGCCGCTTGCAAAGGGCTTCGCTGTCGTCCTCGCGTGGCGAAGCTAAATCCGGTTTTGTCGGTTGCTCTTAATTCCTAAGCGGGAAGAGTGTACACCCAGCCACGAGAATCATGGGAGAGCCTTTGGCATGGGTCCTCGCCTGCTGGCAAGGCGAGGAACGAGCCACTAAACTTGCACAGCCCATTGTCCCCAAGCTTCGAGCTCGCGCTGTTCGCATCCGAACGGTTGAATGTCGCCAGGGCGTCCACATGAAGAATGTCGATTGGCTTCCTTATCATGCCACGCTGCCGGAGTACCAACAGCAGGCGGAAACGCTGTTCGCGGCCGTGAAGTCGGCGGATGAGGCCGCCGAGTGGCGGTTCAAGTGGCTACACCCGCGGTTCCGCGGTAAGTCGGTAACGGAAGTGCATGCCGCGGAGCTCGATCTTGCCGACGCGCAGTTGGTCGTCGCCCATGAGTATGGTTTCGAAGACTGGGCCGATGTGGCGGAATTCGCCGACGCTGTCCGCCGAGGTGGGGCGGTACAACGCTTCGAAGCTGCCGCGGAGGCGGTGATCGCCGGTGACGTAGCAAGCCTGCGGTCGATGTTGCAGAAAAACCCAGAACTGATCAGGGCACGCTCGACGCGCCGGCACCATGCGACGCTGCTGCACTATGTCGGTGCGAACGGCGTTGAGGCGGGGCGGCAGAAGACGCCCGTCAATGCGGTCGAGGTCGCGACGATCCTGCTCGAGGCGGGAGCCGAAGTCGATGCCCTGGCGAACATGTACGACGCTGAGTGCACCACGCTGAGTATGCTCGTGTCGAGTTCTCATCCGGCAAACGCCGGACTGCAAGCGGCGCTGACGGAGACGTTGCTCGATCACGGAGCCGAATTCGACGGGCCGGGCTCGGCTTGGCAATCGGCGCTGCTGACGGCGCTCAAGTTCGGCTACTCGGACACCGCGGAGACGCTGGCCCGCCGCGGTGCGCCGATCGACAACTTGGCTGCCGCGGCTGGCCTGGGGCGGTTGGAAGCCGCGGCTCGACTGCTCCCGGCAGCGGATGGCCCGAGCCGGCACGCCGCTCTCGCGCTCGCCGCCCAGCACGGCCACGCCGAAATCGTGGGGCTGCTGCTGGATGCCGGCGAGGATCCGAACCGGTACAACCCCGAAGGGTACCATGTGCACTCGACGCCATTGCATCAGGCCGTGTGGTCCAATCACGCCGAGGCGGTCCGCTTGCTCGTCGAACGGGGCGCACGCTTAGACATGCAGGATACGATCTACCAGGGCACGCCACTCGACTGGGCCATCCACTTCGGCCGGACGGATATCGCAACGTACCTGCGCGCCCGGGGCTCGTCGGAAGCGTGAGCTCCCAACAGGTTCGTTCTCAGCCGAGTAACCGGGGTTCAAATCCCCGGGTACTTGCCGTTTTCTCGAGAATTCTCGCAGAGGTCTCCGCCGAGCTATCTCGCCGCGCGACTTTTGGGCAAGTCGCCGAATTTATGGGCAAACGGGACGTTTTAGGCAAACTGCCGCGTCGACAAGCCAATATAAAAGATGGGTTAGCAGAGGAGTTAAGCAAACCGACGTTGGTCGGGAATGCCGCTCTGGGTAGACTCCCGCAATGGATGGCGGAATGCGAAAGAGTCTAAGAGCGCCTGACAAAACCCGGAAGCCGGAGCGCCGCGGGCAAAAAATCGGCCGTGAAACGCCGATTTTGTGAAGCTCGATCCGGTTTTGTCGGTTGCTCTAAGAGCGGCTGGTCTGCCTGGTGCTCGGGCGTCGCCAAGCTCTCGGTGGCCGGCGTGTCGATTGAAAAGGTGGCGAAATGAATCACCTCGGATGCGTGGTGTGGGCGCCTCGCGGCTGGGGCTGCGACCGGGGCAAGCTGGCCGTCATCGTGGCGCTGGTGGCCAGTTTCGGATTGCTGGTGGCGCAGAGCGCCTACTACTACCCATTCTTGGCCGACGACGCACTGATTTCACTGCGATACTCAAGCCGGCTGCTCGAGGGCAAAGGGCTTACCTGGACCGACGGCCAGCCCGTCGAAGGATATTCGAACCTGTTGTGGACGCTGCTCGTGGCGGTGCAGGGGGCATGTGGGATCGATTTGATCCTCGGCGCCAGGTTGCTGGGCGTGGCTTGTATGGCGAGCGTGAGCGTGGCGGCCGCCTGCTGGTATCTGCGACGCCAACCGGCCGGCGCGGTAGCCCTGCCATTGACCTTGGGAGTGCTGTTTTTCAGTTGTTCGAGCCCGATCGCGGTATGGATGATTGGCGGCCTGGAACAGCCGCTGTTCGCCGCGCTGATCGCGGCCGCGGTTCCCCTGGCCTTTGCAGCGATTGACGATACCCATCCGCGTATTAGAACGCTCTTCTGCCTATCGTTCGTTTTAGGGCTGCTTTGTCTCACCCGGCCCGACGGCCCGCTGTTTACCGTGGCAGTGCTCGCGGCGTTGACGCTTGCCAGGCTATTCGATCGGCGGACGATGCCTTGGCGAGAGGCCGTTTTGATCGCGACACTGCCTGTTGTGTTCTGGGCGGCGCAGATGCTGTTTCGCATTGGGTATTACGGCAGTTATGTGCCGAATACAGCATTGGTAAAGATCGCTCCCTCGATGCAGCGTTTTTGGGAGGGGATCCATTATGTGGTCCGCGGTCTAAACTCGCTGGCGCCTTGGTCGTATCTTGCCTTGGCATCGCTCGCGGGTCTGACACTACGCAAGGAGAGCCGTGGACGCGCCGTGTTATTGTCGTTGATGGTCGGCTTGTGGCTTGTCTACATCGCGTCGGTCGGCGGCGACATTTTCCCGGCCTTCCGCCACCTTGTACCTATCGTTGCGATCTTGATGTACGCGATCGTCGAAGGTTGCAACTCGCTGTCCGCCGTTACGCGGCTTGCGCATAGAGCTGCTCTTGCTCAGCCTGAATGCGGTGGTTGACGAAGTCGTCCCATTGGTCATTCAGGTAGAAGGCTCGCAGTGAGAGCATGGCTTGGGCGCCTTCGATTTCCCAGCGCATGCCGGCCAACTCCATGCGATCCTTCACAAAGTGATGGCAGGCGCCTTCCGCGACGCCCGTACCGATCGGATAGCCGGCTGCTAAATACTCGTCGTACTTCATGTACTGCTTGTTGTTTTCGAAATAAGTGATCGTCTCACGCAGGGGCTTCGCCTGGCCAGCTTTCAGGCGGTGTTGGCCGAGCCACCGCTTGTAGAGGCCGATGAGGTAGGCCACCTTCCCTTCCAGCAGCAAGTGGAGATGCCGGTCGACTTGTCCTTCGGCTTCGCGGGTCCCTTCGCCGTGGCAGGCATGAGCGACCTGCCACAACCGTTCCAGCACGTGAAAGATGTCGAGCACGCCGACGGCCCGGGGAAACCAGCTTTCTTTCAGTTCCCAGAGCGATCGTTGGCCATCCAGTAAGCAGACCAACGGTTTCCCCTCCGCCCGCTGAACGGCCGACCGTGCCAGGCGAGCGAAGCATTGCACTTGTCCGTTGATCACTTCGCCTTCACGGAAACGCGTCATCTCGGCGAACACCTGCTTGTTTTGCGGACGCGGTCGATCGGCTTGTCGTTGTTTGCGGCGTAACTCATTGACGATTTCCTCCGGTGTTCTCACGAAGGGAGCGATGCTGTACACCGCGCCGACATAGGCCATTTGCTTGCGGGTGCGTTTTTCGCCCGGTTTGAGGCGCTTCGCCTTCTTGGCCGCGGCCACGACGTCACGGTTGCTTGGCCGGACATCGCTCGCCTTGGCCTGGGCCGCCACTTGCTCCTCCCGCAGCCGCTGCTCCAGAGGACGCCGCATCGGCACGCCTTTGCCGTCGGCGGCGAGTACGACGATCTCTTGCTCCGCCCTGACCTCAACCGCCGCCTTGGTTTCGTTGAAACTGTCGGCGTGCGAGGCCATGTGGCGCGCGATGGTCTCGGCCGCCCGAACCGACGTCTTCAGGCCCAGTAAATCACGCAGCGAGCCGACCCCTTCGGCGAAGGATTCTTTCACGCACACCCGCAACATCCAATCTTCCAGCACGTACGACTGTTCCCCAGCCGGGAGCCCCAACCGCGCATCCACCGGCGCCCAGTCCACCTTCTTTTTCGAGCCGCGGGCATATACATAGCGTTCGATGGGAAGGACGCCGAAGATCGAACGGTAACGCTTGGTCTGCTTCTGCTCGCTGCGCTCGAGAGTTCTGCCTTCGTGTTCCACGGTCGGACCGTGGTCGCCATCACCGGCTGCGGCAGCAAAAGCCTCGAGCAAGTGGAATCCCTCCTCCAGCCACTTGTCGAACAAGGTCCGCTCAACCTCGTCGATGCGAAGCTC
>DASZTS010000078.1:0-118563 GCA_035547915.1 Pirellulales bacterium
TTCCTTGTCCTAGCAGACGGTCTCGCCGCACGGCCTCTGATCGCGCTCCCATGCGAGTACCGCATAAGGCCAAGGTGTAGCATGTCTGAGTCCACCGCGCTAGTCTTCGCAAATTGCCCAGCCATGCGCGCTGGCCGTGCATCGACCGGCAAGCCCTGGGTCCGGGCAGCAGATTTAACGACGCTGATGATCGGCCGTCGACGTATAGCAGGTGTCTGGCGTCGCCGGTCGAAAGTGGAACCTGCGGATCGCCACGCCGCCCCCCATGGCCATGTGGATGGCACGCAATCCTGCGAGCCACCAGTTCGCTGAACCCTGATCAAAGTGGGGTAATGATTTCTGCTCGCGCCATCACTCGCTAGTCAGCAATCAGTTTATGACGCCAACGTGCCGCTCGCAAGCAAGTGCATGTATCGCGCTACACGCCGGGCGTTTCGGCCGTGTCCAAGTGCCCTGTGGCCGTCATCGGATTTTATTTCTCATCGGATTTGTGCGAGGGCCGTCCTTCTGCTTCGAGTGAACCCGCTGGGAAGAGGCGTCCGATAGAATCCGCAGCGCGAGCTGTTACAATGGTGTTCGCCAGGTGGCACGCTGACTCTCGGATCCCGCAACGATGTATATCCCTTCTCGTCGTCTGTCTCTCTCCGCCGTTTGTCTTATCGCGGCGTTCGCGCAGGAAAGCTTTTCGGCGGAGCCTAAACCGGCGAAGGCCGACGTTTCTTACGGTCCGCATGAGCATCAGTTGCTCGATCTGTATGTTCCGCGGGAAGGTGCCGGACCGTTTCCGGTGGTGATCTGGTTCGGCGGGCTGTGGAAGGCGAGCAAGGGGGCGCCGACCCACAAATTCTTGCCGGCCGGCTGCGCGGCGGTGGCCGCCGAAACGCGGGTGATGCAAGACGCGATCGACGAGAAGATCAGCCCGCCGGTCTCCGTGTGTCTGCTCGATGCCTGCCGCGCCGTGCAATTCGTGCGTGCGCACGCGACCGAATGGAACGTCGATCCCGACCGCATCGGCGTGGCGGGCGGCTCGCAAGGCGCCCTGCCGGCGCTGTATGTCGGCTGTGCGGGCGAACAGGCGAAGGCCGACGCGACCGACCCGATCGAGCGGATTTCGACGCGCGTCTCGTGCGTGGGTGCCTTCCGCGCCCAGCCCAGTATCGATCCGCAGCGGATGCAAGAATGGGTGCCGGGTGTCGAGTGGGGTGCGCCCGCGTGGGGATACAGCTTTGCTGAATCGCTCAAGCGACGTGAAGAGCTCTTGCCCCTCATCTCTCGGTGGTCGCCGGAAGCCCTGCTGCACGCAGGCTGCCCGCCGATCTACTTCGAGAACGAATGGGGATTGACCAAGCCCGACGACGTGGAAGAGGTGAACTATCTCGTCCACTCTCCGCGCTGGGCACTCGGATTCCAAAAGATCGCCCGCGAACGGGGCGTCACCTGCTATGCGAAATTCCTCGATCACCCCACCGACGACTATGCCGACATGTGGGATTTCTTGTTGCGGCGACTCGGCGCCAAGACTGGGCAGCGGAAAGCGGCCGAGTGAGGGCTCGCTCGCTCAGGCGATCACTTCTTGCACCACCCGACCGTGGACATCGGTGAGGCGGAAGTCGCGGCCGCTGTAGCGATAGGTGAGTCGTTCGTGATCGATCCCCATCAGGTGCAGGATCGTGGCGTGCAGGTCGTGCACATGGACCTTGTTCGTCACGGCGTGGTTGCCGAATTCGTCGGTCTCGCCGAACGCCAAGCCGCCTTTCACACCGCCGCCGGCCAGCCACGCTGTGAAGCCGCGTGCGTGGTGGTCGCGCCCCTTGGCCCCCTGCGACCAGGGCGTGCGGCCGAACTCGCCGCTCCAGACGATGAGCGTCTCGTCGAGCAGGCCGCGGCGCTTCAGGTCTTCGATCAGGGCGGCGATGGGCCGATCGCTCTGTTCGGCATGCTTGGCGTGGTTCATGATGTCGCCGTGGTCGTCCCACGGCTGGCCGCCCCCGAAATAGATCTGCACCATCCGCACTCCTCGCTCGACGAGCCGCCGCGAGAGCAGGCAGGCGTCGGCGAATTGGCCCGGCCCGTAAGCCGCTCTCATCGCGGCCGTCTCGCGGTTGAGGTCGAACGCTTCCTGGGCCGCGAATTGTAGGCGGAAGGCCATCTCCAGCGACTCGATGCGTGCTTCGAGCTGACTATCGGCCCCGCGCTGTTCGAGGTGTTCGCGGTTGAGCCGCTCGAGCAGATCGAGTTGTCGGCGTTGGGCGTCGGCCGGCAGGTAGGCGTTGTGCACGTGCTCGATGACCGAGCGCGGATCGACCTTGCCGTTGTCGATATGGCAGCCCTGGAACACACCGGGCAAGAAGCTGTTGCCCCACAGTTGCGGACCGACCGTCGGCTTGCCGGGGCAGAGCACGACGAAGCCCGGCAAGTTCTGGTTCTCGGTGCCCAGACCGTACGTCAACCACGAGCCGAGACAGGGCCGCGTCGGCTGCGTGTTGCCCGAGTTCATCATGAGCAGCCCCGGCTCATGGTTGGGGATGTCGGTGTACATCGAGCGGATGACGCAAATCTCGTCGATGACCCGCGCCGTGTGCGGATAGAGTTCGCTCACGTCGACGCCGTTCGTGCCGTACTTGGCAAACTTGAACGGCGAGGGGAAGAGCTTGCCGACGCCGCGTTGCGCATCTTTGATGAGCGTCTCGGGCTGCTGGCCGGCGTATTTTTCGAGCGCCGGCTTCGGATCGAATGTGTCGACCTGCGACGGGCCGCCGTTCATGAAGAGGAAGATTACGTGTTTGGCGCGGGCCCCGTAGTGGGGCGCCTTGGGCGCCAACGGGCCGGCACCGCCCATCGCGGCGACGGCGCGATCTTCCAGCAGACCGGCTTCGGCCAACACGGCCGCCAACCCCAGTGTGCCAAAACCCGTGCCCATCTGCGCGAGCCATTGCCGACGTGAAAGGGGTACGGCCGCGCTCGGTGCGATGACGGTGCCGGAGCTGTTGGTGCGGTAGGGATTCATGCGTCAATCCACGAACATAAACTCGTTGGAGCCCAATAGGGCTTGGGCGACTTGTTCCCAGGGTGTGAGCTTCTCGGAGCCGGACAGCGCCGAACTCAGAAATTCGCGCACGAACTGCCGTTCGCGCTCGTACGGACTCCGCCCAAACACCCAGCGGAAGGCCAATTCGATACGCAGGTTGTCATCGGACGGCGCGGCGCCGGCCAGCCGTGCAGCGAGGCTCTTCGCCTGCCGTACCATGAACTCGCTGTTCAACACGAACAACTGCTGCATGGGCACGGTGGTGATCACGCGCCGCTCGCTGGTCAGGTTCGGATCGGGAAAGTCGAACAGCCGCAGCATCGGGTCCAGTTCGTGCCGGCTCACGGCCGCGTAGAGCGTGCGCCGCCGATTGTTGCTATCGTCGAGCCTGAGCGACGGCCCACCCAAGGTCAGATCGAGGTTACCGCACGCGGCGAGCAGCGCGTCGCGCCACGCCTCCACGTCGAGGCGCCGCCGATTCATGCGCCACAGCAACCGGTTGTCGGGGTCGCGCTCATAATTCGCCGCTTGTTCACTCGACGCGAGGCGATACGTGGCCGAGAGGAGGATTTCGCGATGCAGCGACTTGGTCGACCAACCCGAGGCGATCAGGCGGCTGGCCAGGTAATCCAACAGATCGGGATGCGTGGGCCGCTCGCCCAGCAGACCGAAATTGCTCGGCGTGCCCACGATGCCCCGACCGAAATGCTGCTGCCACACGCGGTTGACGAAGACCCGTGCCGTGAGCGGGTTGCTCGCGTCGGCGACGGCGCGGGCGAGTTCCAACCGGCCGCTACCCTGCGCAAACGGCGCGGCATCGGGGGGCGAGAGCACGGCCAGGAATCCGCGCGGCGCCTCGTCGCCCAAATCGGTGGGATTGCCGCGGCGGTGGATCGGCACGTTCGCGGCCTTTCCTTCCGTCAGGCTATGTGCGACCGGGTATTTCGTCCCCTCTGCCTTCTTCAGGCCGTCGACCTCCGCTCGCAGACCGTCCAGCATCTGCCGCCGGTCGTCGGCCAGGAGTTTGTCGACCAGCTCATCAGGCAGCGCCAGCGGAGCGTTGCGATCGTCGATCACGTACTTCAATACGTCGGCCGCCGATTTTTCGAGTTCAGGCTTGTTGGGCCGCGGCTCACCTTCTTTGAGCGCGGCGAACTGGGCCGCGTATTGTTCATCCAGCGCGTGTCGCCGATCGAGCGCCCCGACGATGACCGTTTGCACGGCCGCGGCCACTTGCTCCGCGTCGGCCACGGCCGCCGGTTCGCCCGAGAGATCCTTGGTCGCGTCTTGCCGGGCCAGCATGTCGCGCCACGCGGCTAGCAGCGCGTGCGGCGCTTCGCGGTCGGCGGCAAGTTGCCGTTGCCACCGCTTGAGCAACTCTTCGTGAAGCATGGCCGCCTTTGCCGCCTCGGGCAGTTGCATTGCCGGTTCGCTATGGCGGCGATTGTCGAATTTCCAGAGCGCTAGCAGGTATTGGGCTGTCTGCGGCGCGAAAGACTCGCCCAGCGTGCGCGCTTCACGGGCTCGCGCTTCTTTCAGCCGTTCTTCGGCTTGCTTCGTCTTGGCGACCGCCGCGTCGTATCGGGCCACGACGTCGGCCGGCGCAAGCGGCGCTTCGCAATATTCGCTGCTGGCCAGAATGCCGGCGAGACCGTAATAGTCGCGCATCGAGATCGGATCGAATTTGTGGTCGTGGCAGCGAGCACAGGCGACCGTCAGCCCCAAGAAGCCGCGCGCCAACGTGTCGATGCGGTCGTCGTATTCGTCGAACTTGGCCTTCGCGGCGCACGTGTTGTCGGCGTAATAGACCGGCCCCAGCGCGAAGAAGCCGAGCGCCGGCAAACGACGCAAGCGGTCGGGGCCGCCGGGCAGGTCGTCGACCAGGTCGCCGGCGATCTGCTCGATCACGAACCGATCGAAGGGGAGGTCTCGATTGAAGGCGTCGATCACCCAATCGCGATAACGGTAGCCGCTGGGATAGAGCCGCGCCTGGAAGGTGTGCGCCTGATCCTCGCCGTAGCGGGCCACATCGAGCCAATGCCGGGCCCAACGCTCGCCATACTGCGGCGAAGCGAGTAGGCGATCGATCAGCCGCTCGTAGGCATCGGGTCGTTCGTCGCCGACAAACGCTTCGACCTCTTCCGCGGTCGGCGGCAGGCCGATCACGTCGAACGTCGCGCGGCGAATGAAGGTACGGCGGTCGGCCTCGCCCACCGGGTGCAACCCTTCCGACTCGAGGCGGGCGAGCACGAAAGCGTCGATCGGGTTTCGCGGCCAACTCGCGTCGCGCACCCTGGGAGGCGGCGGATCGCGAACCGGCTGAAACGACCAGAACTGCCGATCGGCCTCGCTGATCGTTCCCGCCGACCGAATCGTCGGACCGGCCGGCTGTGCTGGCCAAGGCGCGCCGAGCGCCAACCAATGCTTGAGCGCGGTGATCTCGTCGTCGGCCAGCTTGCCGCTCGGTGGCATCTGAACGTCGCCCGTGTAGGCGACCGCTTCGATGAGGCGGCTCTGGTCGGGCTTTTCGAGCACGACCGCGGTACCACTTTCTCCGCCCGCAAGCAATGCCTCACGGCTTTCGAGGCTCAGTCCGCCCTTGGCTCGCCCACCGCCATGACAAGCGTAGCAATGTTGCACGAACAGCGGCCGGATCTTGCTCTCGAAGAATTCCGCACCAGCGGCCTGCGGATCGGCGGCCCGCTCGTCCGCCCGCGCGGCGAGTGCAACACAACCCACGGCCACAGCGGCGACGAACGAACGGAAAGCTCGCATAGGCCATCATATTAATGGATATTATATGCGTGGAGCAACGCGGCCACGACGGCACGCGAGAGTCGGAGGCGGGTAAGAAGAATTACAGCGCCATTTGTTCCCACGCGTCCACCCACCAATGCAGCGTATTGACGCATGGTGCTGGGAGCCAAGTCAGCGGCGCATAGAACGTCCGGGCGAATTCCCTCACCCACTCTGGCTCACCGGTGAGTCTGAAAGCCAAGGCGACCGGTCCAGCGCTCAACGGATAAGCAATCGGCAGTCCCAAGAGCGCAACTAAGACCAACGCAGCAGATCGACTCAGCTTGCCTTCCATTGCGCCGCCGTCCGCCGATGTTTTCACCAATGTCGCATCCCTTACGTCAGCAACAGGTTCGCGACTCGGGTCGTTTCGTCGTCGTCGTTGTCCCAGAGGTCGGCCAGATTGCGGCGAATGCGCCGGCCGGCCGTGAGCAAATAGTAGCGGCCGACCGTGAGGTCGTCGGCGTGATGCCCGTTGTCGGCGTGCCCACCGGTCAGCAGACGGTCGAGCCGGTTGAGGACGCAACTCGATACATAGAGCTCGGTGGCCGCGTCGGCGATGCGGCCGAGCTGGTACTGCCGATCGAAGACCGCTTCCTGATGACGCCGCAAGAGCCGTTCGACGTGTGAGCCGAAGCTGGCCACGAGCTTCGCGAGGTTGGCGGCATCGTGCTCCAGTGCATGCGAGCGGACCGCCACGTGCGGCGACCCGAACATGGCGCCAAATCGCCGTGACGCGAAACCACCGATGCGGGCGAAATTGCCGAGTTTGCCGAAGGGATCCATGATGGCGTCGAGCACCCCCTTCAGTTCCAGGCCGACGTCGCGCATGCCATACAGGCCGATGATGAAGGCCCGCAGCACATCGTTGGCCCCCTCGCCAATCATGTTGATCCGGGCGTCGCGCATCATGCGCTCGTAGGGCTCGTCGGTGAAGTAGGCCTTGCCGCCGAAGATCTGGATCGTGTCGTTGATGATCTTCCAGAGCACGTCGGTGGCGAACACCTTGAGCATGGCCGTCTCCAGCATATACTCGTCGGCACCCGAGTCGATCAGCGCCGCCGTCTGATACGTGGCCGACTCCATGGCGAAGGCGCCGGCTTGCATGTAGGCCAGTTTCTCTTTGACCAGTTCGAATGAGCCGATCTTCTCGCCGAACTGCACGCGGGTCGAAGCGTGACGGGCGGCACGGTTCACGCAGAACTTGGCCGCGCCGGTGCAGCTCGCGCCGAAGGTCACGCGGCCGAAGTCGAGCACGGTGAGGGCCACCCGCAACCCCTTGCCGAGTTGGCCCAGGATGTTCTGCTTCGGCACGAAGAGATCGTGGAACGCGAGCCGTGAGGTGGCTGTGCCGCGCACACCGCATTTGGGCATGCGGGCCTCGACCACCTCGAAGCCCGGCATGTCGGGAGTGACGATGAAGGCCGTGATCTTGGTCTCGCCGCTGCCCGGCACCGGTGTGCGGGCCATCACCGTCAGCACGTGCGCCAGCCCGCCGTTGGTGATCCACCGCTTCTGCCCGTTGAGCACATAACCGCTGCCGTCGGCCGAAGGCGTGGCGGTTGTCTGCACGTTGGCCGCATCGCTGCCGGCTTCGGGCTCGGTGAGGGCGAAGGCGCTGATCCATTCGCCGCTGGCGAGCTTCGGTATCCAGCGCTCTTGCTGTTCGGGCGTGCCGAACAACACCAGGGACCGCGGGCCGATCGAGTGATGTGCGTTGACGAACAGCGCCGTGCTGGCACAGTGCCCGCCCAGCACTTCGAGCACGCGGCAATACGAGGTCTGGCTCAGCTCCATCCCGCCGCACCGTTTGGGCAGACAGGCTCCCAACACACCCAGCCGGCCCAGTCCGGTCAACACGTGGTCGGGTATCTTGGCGTCGCGGTCGATCGCCACCGGATCGATCTCGGCCGCGCAGAACTGCCGCAGGCGTTCGACCAGTTCGTTGGCTTGTCCGTCGGTCGTGAGGTCGGGGTAGGCCAACAGTTTGTGGCCGAAATGCCTGCCGAAATAGAGGCCCTTGGCGAAGCCGATGCGGTCCGCCCCGTCGCCCAGCATCTCTTCCGCTTCCTTGATCTGTTTCTCGCGATTGACCGCCATAGGGTGCTGTCGGTGTGTGGATGTATTGATTGTGCGGCTTCGGCCCGAGATGTTCCGAACGTTTTCGATCGGGTCGCCGTTGAATTATACGCCCTACGCTTAGGGTGGACTCACGGTCTCGCCGCCCGATTTGGTGGACAGACCCTGGATCTCCTGCCCGGCGCGGCCTTCGGTGACGAAGTGTGTTTTGCCGTCGGCGGTCAAGACGTGAGCACCCCCCGCGTGCTCGCTGGATACTTCGTCTCCCTTGGGGGCGTTGACCGCGCCGGTCAATTGCTCTAGCCGCAGGTCGCGCGGCTCGAGCCAACCGATGTCGCTGTCGACGATCTCGACCACGAGCAGCGTCGTGGCCATGCCGTCGGTGATCTGCGGCTTCTTCGCGCACTTGTCGCCGTCGAAGATCGTATCCTGGCCGTTGATGACCACGTAGTTGGTGGTGCCCGACGTGGCGGGCAAGGTATCGGCCGAGCAGCGGTAGACGTCCGGAACGCGATTAGCGAGTCGCGAGTTGTTCGGCCCATCCCACGGCTCGTCGAACCGATACTGTGCGGCGAGCGGGGGATCGAGATACGGCAACAACAGCGCCCGCCAGCTATGGATCGGACGGCTCTTGGCATCGGTCACGTAACCCGGCGGATAACAACGGTAATCGGTGTAATAGGACTGCATGGCCTGGGCGATGCGTCGCAGATTCGCCGTGCACTGGTCGCGCCGGGCCTGCTCTCGCTTGGCCTGAATAGCCGGGAAAAAGAGTGCCAGCAGCAGTCCGCCACCACAACAGAGACAGCAGCCGATTCCCACCATTGCCAGCATGCCGCCGGTCAGCCGCGACGACCACTTAGCGCGGGGAAGCGCCGCCGGCGATTCGCTGCCGTAGCCGATCTGGCCCGGCAGTGGCATGGTCACCGTCTGGCCGCATTCGACGCACGGCCCCGACTGGCCGGCGTATTCTTCGGCCACGTCGGTTTGATGTCCGCAATGCGGGCAGATGAAACGAATCGGCATCGGTCGCGTGCTCGTCAGCCGGGCTTATCCGCCCTTTACCAAAAAAGGCTTGCGCTTCGCCGCTCAACTGGCCGGCCAGCGATCAGGCTGCTGACCGATCGGGTTACTGCCGCCGTCACGATTGGCAGCGGCCGGCGATTACCGCTCGACCAACCAGACGTTGCGGAACCGCACGGGGTTGCCGTGATCTTGCAGATAGATCGGACCCTTTTCCGGGCCTTCACCCACCGGTGCCGCCGTCGTCGACTTCGGAAGTTCGACGTTGTCGTGCACGACCACGCCGTTGTGCCGCACCGTCATGCGGGCATTCTTCTGTTTCTGGCCGGCGCTGTCGAATTCGGCGGCCGTGTAATCGATGTCGTAGGTCTGCCAGGTCAGCGGCGGATAGCACATATTGACGGCCGGATCCTTCACCGAATAGATGCCGCCGCATTCGTTGTCCTTTCCCGCCAGGCCGAACGAATCGAGGATCTGCACCTCGTAGCGGCCCTGCAGGTAGCAGCCGCTGTTGCCGCGGCCCTGGCCGCGGGCGACGGGCATGAACGGCGTGCGGAATTCCAGATGCAGCGTGCAACTGCCGAACTTCTGCTTGCTGGTGGCCGCCGGGATGAGCAAACCGTCGGCCGTCATGCGGCTGTTCTCCCAGGCATCGGTGTTCTTGCCGTCGAAGAGCACCACGGCACCGGCGGGCGGTTTCTGCCCGAGCGTGGAGCTTTTGCGTTCGGTGCGCGAGAGCTTACCCACCGCGTCGCCGTCGCTGGAGGTCATTGTCAGGGTACCGTTCTCGATGCGGCCCGAACCCTGCGGCTGCTGGAAGACCGCCGCGCCGTCCTTCAGTTCGCCATCGCCCTCATAGATCTCCTTGTTCCAGCCGTCGCCCGGCAATCCCCCCAGATAGAGCACCGTGTGGAACTTGCCCTTACCCAAGGCGATGACGCGCGCGCCGGTCTTTAACGAGCCGAAGCCCGTGTCGAGATCGCCGACGTATTCTCCCTGGATGGCGAAATCGCCATCGGCGCTGGCGGCGAACGGGTCGTCGTAGGTCGGGTTGTCGTTCGGCTCGGCCGCCTGGGCGACCGCCACCATAGCGACCAGGAATGCCATTGCGAAGCAACGACCGTACATAACAAATCCTCTCGAGTTGATGATGACGCGGCCGCCGCTCCGGCTGAGGGACTTATGGCGACTCGGCCCGATAGACACCCCGGATTGCGCGATATCATAGCCTCCGCGACACGGCAAACTCAAGCAAGTCATGGCCCCAGTGAATCATCACATTAGGTGAGGGCGGCCGGAACCGCGTTCGGTTCTCCCGACGCTTTCGGATCACAACCGGCGGTGTGGCACGCCTGAGGCTCAGGTGCGTGCCGCCCGGCCGCTGGCCAGAGTGAAAGGTCTCTAACCCCGGCCCGAGGTGAGTGCCTCGATCGGCGTGCCGGGACATATCACCAGGGGACGGCCTTGTTGATCCTCGAGCGCCAGGTTGCTGGGTACGCCGAGGGCATGGTAGACGGTGGCGACAAAATCGACCGGCGCGACGGCGTTGGAGGACGGAAAGGCGGCGTAACGGTCGGACGAGCCATACACCTGCCCACCGGCGATGCCGCCACCGGCCAGCACGGCGCTGAAACAACCCGGCCAATGGTCGCGGCCGTCGGCGCCGGCACCCGCATCGCTGTTGCGCTGCCCGATGCGGGGCGTGCGGCCGAATTCACCGGTCCACACCACGAGCGTTTCGTCCAGCAGGCCGCGATCCGCCAGGTCGTCGAGCAGCGCCGAGAAGGCTTGGTCGGCGGGCGGCATGAGCCGTTGTTTGAGGTCGATGAAATTGCGGCTGTGCGTGTCCCAATAGACACTCACGTTCTTGATGCCCTCGCTCGGCCAGTAGACGGTGACGAGCGGCACGCCCGCTTCGACCAACCGCCGGGCCTGCAACACACTCTGACCGTGTGGATGGCGGCCGTAGCGATCGCGCACCGCCGGTGGCTCGGCGTCGAGATCGAAGACCTGCCCGCCGGCCGATGAACTGAGCAGCTCGAAGGCGCGCCGATAATAACCGTCCATCGCCGGCGCGGTTCGTTCCAGCCGACGAAGCTGTTCGTTGACATCGCTGAGCAGTTCGCGGCGGTTGTCCAGCCGGGTCAACGAGACTTCGGCCGGCAGGGCGAAGTCGCCTACGTGATAGCCGTCGTGGCTGGGGTCGGCATCGATCGTGAGCGGGTTGTACGACTGGCCGAGCCAACCGGCGAACTGGCCCTGGCTCTGTTCGACGAATCGCGGCACGTCATTCTCGACATGCGGCTTGGGACGCATGGAGACAAATGGCGGCAACGGCCCACGGCCGCGGCCGAGCCGTGCCAGCACCGAGCCCATGTGCGGCCAGTCCTTCGTCAGGTCACCGCCCGGCGGAGGCGGTTGACCCGTGAGTAGGAAATGCGTGGCCGAGGTATGGTTGACGTTCGTGTGCGTGAGCGACCGCACGATGGCCAGCTTGTCTGCCCGCTGGGCCAACAACGGCATATGTTCGCAGATCTGCACACCCGGCACGCGCGTGGCGATCGGCTTGAACTCGCCACGGACTTCCGCCGGCGCATCGGGCTTCAAATCCCACGTATCTTGATGCGCCGGACCACCCCACATGAACAGCAATATGCACGACTTCGCACGGCCGTGGCTTGTCGCCCCCTGCGCCGCTCGAGCGGCCAGCAACTGCGGCCAATTCAATCCCAACATGCCGAGCGAACCGGCGCGCAACAGCGCTCTGCGGTTCAGCGCTGGTGACGGTCGCGAGTTGGGATGGGCCGATGGGGATGACATGGAACGATTGTGGCTGATTGGGGCCGGGGAGAATGGCTTTCGTGGATTATGCCGCCCTCGCCTACACCCTTCACAGGGAGAAGGATCTGTTTTGCGGTGCTCGTCTCCATCTTATGGTCGCTGCTTCGTGAGCACCACAAGCCGATGACGCTCACGTGGGCTTGTTCAGGAGTTGGCCGAGGTTTAGGTTGGAGCATCGTCGAGCCGACGGTGACGCGAGTCGTTCGAAACGAAGTTGATGGCCATCCTGACCCTGCGTGAAGTCACTCTCGATTTCGGCGGACCGCCGCTCATCGACCATGTCGATTGGACCGTCGATCGCGGCGAACGCATCTGCCTGTTGGGTCGTAACGGCGAGGGCAAGAGCACGCTGCTCAAGCTGATCGACGGGGAGTTGTCGCCCGATAGCGGCGAGATCGTGCGACAGCAAGGGATTCGCGTGGCGCGGCTGCAACAAGAAGTGCCGCGGGGCACGGCCAACTCCATCTTCGACGAAGTGGCCGACGGTCTGGGCGCAGCCGGCCACGAAGTGCAGGGCGCCGAACACCGCGTCGAGGCCGTCCTCTCGCGCATGGAGTTGCCGCCCGAAGCGATGTTTCCGTCGCTCTCCGCGGGCATGAAGCGGCGCGTCTTGTTGGCGAAGGCCATCGTCGGCGAGCCCGATATCCTGCTGCTCGACGAGCCCACCAACCATCTCGATATCGACGCCATCTGCTGGCTGGAAGATTTTTTGCTCCGTTTCGCCGGCACATTGATCTTCGTCACCCACGACCGGACCTTGCTCGAACGGCTGGCGACGCGCATCGTCGAGCTCGATCGCGGGCGGCTGTTCGATTGGCGCTGCGACTACCCGACGTTTCTCGAGCGCAAGGAAGCCGCGCTCGCCGCCGAAGCCCGCCAGAACGAACTATTCGACAAGCGATTGGCGCAGGAGGAGGCTTGGATCCGCAAAGGGATCGAGGCCCGCCGCACCCGCAACGAGGGACGCGTGCGGGCGTTGAAGGCGATGCGCGAGGAGCGGCGACGTCGGCGAGACGTGCAAGGCGTGGCACGGATCGAAGCCCAGCAAGCCGAAGCGTCGGGGCGGTTGGTCATCGAGGCCAAGGGCGTGAACTTCGCTTACGGCGAGCGCCTGATCGTCCAAGGGCTGACGACGTCGATCATGCGCGGCGACAAGGTGGGGATCATCGGACCGAACGGTACGGGCAAGACTACGCTGTTGCGATTGTTGTTGGGCGAACTGCCGCCGCGCGAGGGAACCGTGCGTCATGGCACGCGTCTCGAGGTCGCCTACTTCGATCAGTTGAAGGCCACGCTCGACGAAGAGCGGACCGTGCAACAGAACGTCACCGATTATGAGACGATCACCTTCAACGGGCAGTCGCGGCATATCCTGGGCTACCTGCAAGACTTCCTCTTCATGCCCGAGCGATCGCGGACGCTGGTGAAGTTTCTGTCGGGCGGCGAACGCAGCCGGCTGTTGCTGGCGCGGCTGTTCACCAAACCGTCGAATGTACTGGTGTTCGACGAGCCGACGAACGACCTCGATATCGAAACCTTGGAACTCTTGGAGAGCCTGCTGGCCGAATACCAAGGGACCGTGCTGCTCGTGAGCCACGATCGAGCGTTCTTGAACGATGTGGTGACCAGCACACTGGCGATCGAAACGGGTGGGACCGTTCACGAATATGCGGGTGGCTACGACGACTATCTGTTGCAGCGGCCGGCGTCGGCACCGTCGACACTGGCAAGCTCACCGGCGCCGAGCGCGCGCAAGGCGGCTCGGCCGCAACAAGAGCGTCCGCCGAAGTTGAGTTATAAGGAGAAGCAAGAACTCGCCGCGCTGCCGCAGCGAATCGAGAAGTTGGAAGCACAGCGGCGCGATCTGCACGAGGCGATGGCGAATCCGGCCTTCTATCAGCGCCCGGGAACTCAAATCGCCGAAGACAACGCCAAGCTCTCTGCGCTCGAGCACGAACTGCGCGCCGCTTACGAGCGCTGGGAGGCGCTCGAAGCGCTCGCCGAATAGCCCGGCTATGCACCCGGTGTGGTTCGCCGACGAGCAGACCGGCCGGGCGGCGATCGGCCTGATCCAACGAGCCGCGGCAACGCGGCGGGACGCCACGTCTACATGGATGCGACGTCCCGCCGCATTTGTGAACTCGAAAGTAACGAAGCGCCAGAACGGTCCATCACTCTACGAAGTGCGCGTCGGGCAACGGTGAGCATAGCTCGACGGTATGCCCTGCCGGGTCCTGGGTATATGCGTGTCGCCAGCGCCAGGGCATGTCCTTCGGCGGTGCCTTGAAGGTCACCCCTTCTCCTTTGAGCCGATCGTATTCGGCGTCAACGTCGTCTACATGGAAATGCAATTGCACGCGTTCGGGGTCGGGCGACTTTTCGCCAGGTAGGAAGATCAGCGCGGCGCCCTTGTCGACCGAACCGAGCATCTGTGTACCCAGATCTTCCCGCCTGCCGAGGACTTCCATACCCAGGTGTTCCTTATACCAGTCGCTCACTCCCTTCGGATCCTGAACGCGCAGTGAGATCCAGCCGTTAAACATCGGAACGCTCCTCCCGGTCTCGATAGCCTTAACCCGTTCGAATTACTTTTTAACGCCGCAGTCTGCGTCTGACATACCCTCGATACGCCAAAGAAGTTGGAGCAACAACCGAGCCAGGTTTTCGTGGCTCCCCGTTGCCCAGAACGCCGGAATACCGTGTTATTCCTCTCAACGGCGGGCCCGGCAGTTGCAGCGTTTCGATGGCAGTCTAATTGAAAGGTGAATTATGCAAACATTCCATCGACCGCTTATCGTTGGCGGCGGTCCGGTTGGCTTGGCGGCCGGCGTATTCCTGGCGCGTGACGGGATTGCGACACGCATCGTGGAGAAGAACCACGCGGCCTCCGTCCAGTCGAAAGCTCTGGCTATCAATCCGCGCACTCTGGAGATACTCGATGCGGTGGGACTGACGGAGCGTCTGCTCGCGATCGGCAAGATTGTGAACGGTGCGTGCCTCTGGCACGGTGAACGGCTGGCGGCGACGATCGATTTCACCGGTCGCCTAAAAGGGAAATATCCCTTCATGCTCGCCCTCTCGCAGGCAACCCCGGAGTGTCTGTTGGAGGAGACTCTCGTCGACTTCGGTGGCACGGTCGAGCGCGGATCACAATTGATCGATTGCAAGGACGAAGCTGACGGCGTTTCTGCCACGCTCGATACGAAGAACGGTCAGGAACGGTATCACGCCGAGTGGATGCTCGCGGCGGACGGCGCCCACAGCACGACGCGTGAGAGTCTGAACATCGAGTTCCCCGGCTCGACGTTCCGGGAAAAGTGGGATCTGGCGGACGTTCCGCTCGCAACATCGCTGGCCGAGGATCGCGCGCACGCGATCTTCCTCCCGAACCGCGAGTTTCAGTTCATGATCCGCGTGATCGACCCGCACATGGAACAGATGGCGAGCGGACCACTCTGGCGTGTCATGGGAAACCGCCCCGGTCTGTTAGAAAGACTCGCGCACGGCAAGGTTCTCGGGCCGGCCGTCTGGTCGTCGAGTTTCGGCGTGTCCCATCGCATCAATCGCACGATGTCGGCAGGCCACGTGTACTTCGCGGGCGATGCGGCGCATCTGCACTCGCCGGTCGGCGCGCGGGGGATGAACCTGGGAATCGAAGACGCTTGGTTCTTCGCCCAGCTCTTGCACCGGCGTCAATTGTCGCGTTATCACGAGCTGCGGCATGCGATCGACCGCCAGGTCGTCCGGCGCGTAGATGCCTTCTCGCGACTCGTGGCGTGCGAGCCACCGATTGTAGGGCTGTTCCGCCCGTTGCTCGCTCCGCTCGTTAGATTGGGACTTCCCACGGCCCGCATGACCGAGATCATCACCGGCACCGATCACCCGCTCGGTGAGTTCGCCCCCGTCTCGTCGGAAGCAGCGGTGCCGCCGCTGAGCCACGTGTAGACGACACAGCGCCGTCTCAACACAACCTCCTTCGGAGGAAGTTCATCGAAGAGGCGCAAGACGTCGCAGCGGGAGGGTTGCCTGGGTCCGTGATTTTGTACGCTTCGTCGGAGCAGTTTGCGTTACATTCGCGTGATGCGAGGTCCGGCATTGCGATTAGTCATCGTCAGTATGGCGCTGCCGGTGGCCTTTGTCGCTCTTGATCGGTAGGCATCGCGTTTGTGATCCTCTTGCGTTCGTTGTCGTTAATTGAATGGAACCCGGCCAGTCGCGATGGAGTCAGAGCCAGCCAGGTTCAAACGAGCTGTTGTTATGCAGGCCCCGCCCGCGATTCATCCTCCGCGTGTTACTGGCGGCATTGCTCCTCATCGTCACCGATGCTGTCGTCATTCCGCTAGTCTTCCCGGAACACAAGGAACTGCCTTTCTTAGTCGCCGTAATCGGTGGGCCGTCGATCGGGCTGGCGAGCTAACTCTGGATGACGACCATTGCCGAGCTCATCACGACGGGGCGTTTTAACGGCCCTCGCTCTCGGCGCGCGGCCGAGATTCCGCGTGGTCTTCCCGTTCAACCGAAACAACAACCCGCGATCGCGTCGCGAACCGATACGCCACTGGCGCGCCACCCCGCAAACGGCGAAACCGGCCCGGTCCCACCGGGGCAAACCAGACCCGCGGTGTATTGGTGTCCGCGAGTACCGGCCATGCGCCGAGTAGTTTTTGGATCCGGCCGACGCCGTGCTCAACCAGCCCTTCCTCCAAATCGCGATCGATCAAGGCTACGATGTACCGTAATCGGCGACAGGCCAGCGTGGTGTAGAACGGCACGAAACCCAGTTCAACCGCCGCTGCGATCAAGAGCGCCCAGCGGAACGAAGACTCCTTGACGCAGCAGGCCACCAGGAGTGCTGCCGGCCCCAGGAACAGGCCGACGATCATCGACCGCCGACCCCATCGCATCTGGCGTTCACATCGCTGGCGGGCAACTCGCAGGGTCTCGCGGTCGACCTCGGTGGCGCGTTGGGGCGAGGCCTGATCGCGTCTGACGGTATTCGCGGGCGAAGGACTAGGACGAGAGTTGCGGCGCGCATGATATTCCATGAATTCCCTCCATTGCGGTCCAAGGAAAGACGAGAACCACTCTCGGCCTCAGTTCTCAGTGGGGCCTTGCCGTCTCTTACAAGAGAAGGGCGTCGAAGGGAGAAAACCTGTCGCGAAAAAAGAAAACCCGCCGGTGCGACACGCGAAGTGATCGTCGAGTCGGGCCGGATCGCCAACCCAAATTAGAGAGCGTTGACGTTCCCGGAAGGATTTAGAACAACCGACAAAGCCTTTAGAGCAACCGACAAGACCGGCCCGGGCTTCCGAGAATCGGCGTTTCACGGCCGATTTCTTTCCCACGGCGCTCCGGGTTCCGGGTTTTGTCAGCGGCTCTTAAAGCAACCGACAGAGCCGCCGAACTATCCGAGGCTGAATAGCGCCCCGACGGCTTTCGCATCGCGTGCACGGGCGATAGGCTTTGGGGTTGGAGAAGAAGCCCGTCGCCTGAAAGGTTTCCATGGACCTAACCTCCGACAGTTGGCTCGATCGTTTGAAGTCTGCTGAGCCGAACGATCCGCACTGGCGTCGCCTGAAAGACATCTACGAGCCGTGGATCCTCCGCTGGCTCGCCCGCGAGCCTGAGCTGGGTGATGAGGCAGACGACATCGCCCAAGAGGTAATGGTCTTCCTCGTCCGGGAACTGCCGAACTTCCGTCGGCAGCGCGCGGGCTCGTTTCGACGGTGGTTGAGTGAAATCTTGCTGAACCGCGTGCGTGCGCACTGGCGACAGCGAAAACGCCAGCCGCGCACAGGACTCGACGGCGAAGCAGGAGAAATCTTCGCGGAGCAACTTGCCGATCCCGCCAGCGCCTTGTCGCAGCAATGGGATCGCGAGCACGATCAATTCGTCTTACAGAGGTTGATGGCGACGGTCCAGCATGACTTCACCCAAACCACCTGGGAGGCGTTCCACAGGTGTACCATCGGAGGCGAAAGCCCCACGGCGGTGGCCGCCGATTTGGGAATCACTGCCAACGCGGTGCTCACCGGAAAATCGCGCATCTTGCGGCGTCTTCGTGAAGAAGCGAGCGGGTTGATCGACTGAATCCGGCCGTCGATCGTCGTCATCGGCGACGATCCGTTCGTAACGCTTGATTCGCGCCAAGGACGGATATAATGACCGCGGTCTTTTGGCGGCATGTCCGGGCCTGCTGTCGACTCTTTCACCAGGGCGAGAAGCATAGTTGGAGTAAGGTGACCGACGAGGGGTAAAGTCGTGGCATTCGACGCCTACCAAGAATGGCTTCTTATCCCTCCGGGAGAGCAGCCGCCGCACTATTACGGTTTGCTGGATATCGCACTGTTCGAAGACGACGCGGAGGTCATCCGAGGTGCGGCCGATCGGAAAATGGCGCACGTGCGAGCATACGAAGTCGGGGAGCATGCACGGCTCTCGCAAAAACTGCTGGATCAATTGTCGGAAGCGAAGTCGTGCCTTCTCGATCCGCAGAAGAAGGCTGCCTACGATGCGGATTTGCGGCAGCGAGACAGAGCGACTCTGGTAGCCTGGCCGCCGACTGCCAAACCCCAATCGATCGTCTCGGTGTTCGAGGCACAGGGCGAGCTCGCGCTGAACGTAACCATTGCCGATTGTCCGTCCGAAGCCATGCTAAGTGGTTTCGGATTGGGCACGCTGGACGCCGAAAGTTCAGAGACGGTGGGCCGACATCTCGCCGTCTGCGACGATTGCCTACAGCGCGTGGCCAATCTGCCGCAGGACGGTTTCATCGATCGCCTGCGCGATGCCGTCACGGCCGAGCAGAAGACCGTCGACTACACGTTCGTTGATGACCAGCCGGCCGGCTTGGAGACCACCGTCGACCTGCTACGGTCGGCTCGTAGCGTCAAGCAGCGTTCCTCGGCCTCTGTTTGGCCGGAACTGACTGAGCATCCGGACTACGAGTTTCTTGAAGAACTCGGTCGGGGCGGTATGGGCGTCGTCTACCTGGCCCGCAACCGGATGATGGACCGGTTGGAGGTGCTGAAGGTTCTCAACAAGGCGCGGCTCGACCGACCGGACGCGCTGGAACGATTTCAACAGGAAATCCGCTCGGCGGCGAAGCTGAATCATATCAACATCGTAGCGGCGTATAGCGTGCTGCGCACGGGCGACTCGCTGGTCTTCGCGATGGAATACGTCGATGGGGAGGATCTTGCCCGCGTGGTCGAACGCCGGGGACCGTTGCCCGTGGCCAACGCCGCCTATTATGCGCACCAAGCCGCCCTGGGACTGCAACATGCGCATGAGAAGGGGATGGTCCACCGCGACATCAAGCCCAACAACCTCATGCTGGCCATCGAAGGCAAGAGGCATCTCGTCAAGATCCTGGACTTCGGACTCGCCAAGGCGACGAGTGAGAAAACCACGGACGTCGGGCTCACCCGAAGTGGACAACTGCTGGGGACGCCCAACTATTCGGCGCCCGAGCAGACTCGCTACGCCCAGCATGCCGACATTCGCGCCGATATCTATAGTCTCGGTTGCACGCTCTATTTCCTGCTTACCGGTGGTCCGCCGTTTCAAGAGAAGAACCTCTACGACCTTCTGGTAGCCCATCATAGGCGTGAGCCGAAGCCATTGGACCTGGTGCGTCCCGAGGCGCCGGCAGCGCTGGCGACGTTGGTCGCCAAGATGATGGCGAAGGATCCGGCCCAGCGCTTCCAGAGGCCAGTGGAAGTGGCGAAAGCTCTCGGACCATTCTTCAAGGCGGGTCAGACGCGGGCCGACGTTGGGCCATCTCAACCCGTTGTTGAAACACCGTATGGACTGCGCCCAGAGTCACCGGGCACGCCGATCTCGCCACCGCCCTCGCCGTTTCCGCCGCCGTTTCCCGCCCCCCGAGGCCGTGGCGACGGCAGCACCAACTGCAACTGAACCTGTCGATGAGTTCGGACGCCTCGTGGACATTCAGCGGCCCGTGCCACCGGATACCGCCACGCCCATTACCGCCGGGCCCGTGCCTGGCATGCCGCACATCGGGCGGCGTTCAACTGGCTAAAGAGCCCTCTGGGAATCTCGGCAAGCGTCGTTGGTAGCCTGCGCCTGGTGGCCCTGATAGCCATTGCCACGACAGGCGGCGACCCCCAGCCGGCCATTGTCTCCATCCGAGCGGCAATAGAATTGTCGGTTTTAACCAACCTGCGCAGACGGGCGAGGCGATTTCTTTGCTTTCACGCAATGCGACGGCATTATACCCGCCGGCTTTTCCAGCCAGACGTGCGACAAGCGCAAGGCATGCTTCATCATGGATGGTGGCCGCGCGGCGAGCAAGCCGCCGCGCCGAGAGCATCGCCACGGCCAACCAGATGACTATCATGGCAGCGGGAACGGCCCAGATGGCAAGCAGGCGGAATCGCCAAAACCAGGACCATGCGACCGAGCTTGCAGCGAGTGCATCTTTTCGCCCGCTCGCGATTTCCACCGATCGCTTTTGACTGCCGCGGAGTGGCGCCTGATTTAGAGCCGCGGGTGATCCGTCGAACGTCGCGCCTTCAGCCGGCCGCTCGACGATCATTGGCTGGACGTGATCAAAGGAGGCGACGCCAATGTCCGTTTTCATCTCGGCTGCGCTGGCCGACAAGCGAATCCAACCCATGCCGAGCTCGGGAAACAGTACGACCAGGCCAGGTAATACGAGCGCCGCGGCGGTGCTGACAGCCCACAAGCGATGCCGAATCGCTGCCGACGATCTTTGCAAACAAAGGGCGGCAATCGCCGTAACCAGCCAAATCATGGTGACTGAGAACAAGAACCGAATGGCCCAGACGGTCAACAGGGATTCGGGCGACCAATACAGCTCATGCGTCATGGCTTGTCCTCCTTCGCATGCAAGGGGCGTTTGGCCTCGGCGTCGTCGATCAACTGCCGGATGCGGGCCAAGTCTGCGGGCGAGAGTTTTCCACCCCAGCCGTCAACCAGGGCGGCGACGGCCTCGGCCGGCTGGCCGGCAAAGAACGTATGGACGAGGTTGCGCAGCACCGATCGGCCGGTTTTTTGCTTTGGCGCCGCGGGCCGATAGATATAGCGTTTGCCGTCGCGGCGAAACCGTACCACGCCCTTGTCGGCTAGAAGGTTCAGCATGCCGCGCACCGCAGAGTACGTGGGCGGTTCGGCCAGCGCCTCGCGGACTTCCCCTACGGAAGCCTCCCCGCGCCGATAGAGTATCTCGACGATCTGCCGTTCGCGCTTGCCAAGCTCCAGAGGCGACGATTCAACCATACGGTAGCCCAATCGGGAGTGAATGTCATCCCACTAGCACATGTCAGTACATTAGCAATTTGTGGCAGGCAGTCAAGGGAGAACAGCGTGCCCGGCGTCACGAACAGGGGCACTACGGAAAAGCCACGCGGGGCCACGCATTGGAGCATGTGAATTGCTGGCGGCCGAATGGATACGTCACCGTCGATGGTGCGGCGTGTCTGGAAAGCAAATGGTTTGGTTGTTTGAGCGAGGCCAATGGTGGGTGCCGAGCCAGAAATAGCCGAGTTTCCCAGTCGAGGTGCGCATAAGCGAAGGGCCGATGTGCAAACTGCGCATCGGCCCTTGCCAAACCGGCGGTGATGCACGATCGGTCGCAACACCGTATACTTTCGGGCAAAGTGCTGGCCACGCTGTACCGGCATCTAGGAATCGATCCATTGACGGCGCTTCGCAACTCCCTGGGGCGTCCCACCGGCCGTGGACGATCCCGAGCTGGTGCGTGAGCTTCTTTGAAACATCGATCGTTCCGTATCGTTCTCGCAGGAGCTGTACGATGAGTCGCCTCGCCGCGGTAATTTGTCCGCTCGCCGTTTTAGCTTTGCTCGGCGTGCCTGCGACTGCCGACGAGAAAGCCCCTTTGAAGGTGTGCATCCTGTCCGGTTGCCCAACCTACAATTCCGAGGCATCGTTGCCGCCCTTTCAGGATTGGCTGGAAAAGAATTACAACGCACGTTGCACTCGCGTGATTCGGCAGGCAGTCGATAACCTGCCCGGGCTAGAAGAGCTCGATAACTGCGATGTGGCGCTCGTGTTCTTCAAGAGGATGGAGCTCAAGGGCGACCAACTCGAACGCTTCAAGAGGTATGTCACCAGCGGCCGGCCTGTGGTCGCGGTGCGCACGGCCAGCCATGCGGTTCAAACCTGGCTCGACTTCGACCGCGAAGTGCTGGGAGGGAACTATCAGATGCATTACGAGAAAGGCCCCGTCACGGTCATCGAAGTTGCCGCCGAGTCGAAGACCCATCCGGTTCTGTCCGGTGTCGAAATGACCCGCGCCAACGAGCCGCTCTACAAAAACCGGGGCCACGCGGCCGACGTAAAAGTGCTGCTTAGAGGCAGCATCCCCGGCGCACCGAGCGAGGATGTAGCGTGGCTCCGGGAGTACAAGGGTGGCCGGATCTTTTACACATCGCTCGGCAGCGAGGAGACGTTCCAACAACCTTGAGCTATACAGTCTAGCTCTAGCAAGAAGCCGATCGTCATACACTCGATCCACGCGATTCAGTTCGCCGCGATTCATTGCTCGGGCCAATTCCGCAATGGCGTTGCCGCACCGACTAAAACCAATCGGCGATCGCAATGTAATTCGGGGCGGACGGAAAACAACTCACCGATTTGTCCCGCTGTTACTTCGCCTCTTCCGGGCGCGTAAGAGAGGGCATATTGGAGGCCGAAGAGCGGGCGATCCGCCCTCACCCTAGCCCTCTCCCGGAGGGAGAGGGAAATTACGGCAACACGCGCTGGCCGACAACGGTGTTGAGGTGCAGCATGGCGCGGCGATGGGAGATGACGGCGTCGCGGTATTGGCGTACGAGCTCGTTGTGTTCTCGCTGGGCCTCGTAGACATCGAGGTGGCTCTTCTCGCCTTTTTCTTGGAGCCGGATGATTCCGGCGCGCACGCGCTCGGAGTTCGGCAGAATGGTCGTTTCCAGCCGTTCGACGGCCTTCAACGTGGAGTAATAGTCGAGGTGGGCGCGTTCGACTTCCGCGATGACTTGCCGCGCGACGGCGTCCAACGCCACGCGCGTCTGCGTGATGTTGAGTTCGGCGCGGCGAATATCGCCCTGGTTGCGGTTGAAGAGCGGGATCGTGCCGAGCAGGCCGAAGGAGTAGCTGGTCGCGCTCTGGGCGCCGACCGGTTTGTTGTTCTGCCACTGGTAGGGCGAGTAGATGACGAAGATGTCTTCGAACACCTCCTTGCGGTTCACTCGCAAGTCGGCGCGGGCGCGTTGGATGCCCATGCGGTAGGCGGCCACATCGGGTCGGACGTTGAGGGCCAGTTGCACCAGTTCGTCGCGGCTGGGTGGGGCCGCGGCGCGATCGCGGATGGTACCGCGCACTTCGAGCCGCTCGGCCGCGTCGGGAGGCAGCGCCAGCATGGCCGCCAGCGCGTGCCGCGCTTGAAGCTGCTGCAACCGGGCCCGTTCGAGATCGACTTCGGCGGCGGCGTGTTGATTGACGATCCGCAGGTAGTAGGGTTCGGTGATGGCCCCCTCTCGATATTGCACCTCGGCCGTGTCGAGCACGTGTTGCGTGCCGATCATGCTCGCTTCGGCGTAGCGAATCATCTCGCGCGCCACGATGACGTCGATCCATGCGCCGTACAGGCCGTCGATCGCCAATCGCACGGCGTCCTTGTATTGCAGGTCGAGCACGCTCAACGTGGCCCGCGCGGCCTCGGTGCGGGCCTCGCGTTTGTGGTTCACGTCGACGGGCTGTACGAGGCTGACGCCGTAGTTGTTGCCGCCCGGCCGGTTCTGCGAATACGGAGCGTACGGATAATTGCCCGCCGACAAGAAGTAGAACGGGTTGCCGCGCATCCCGGCCGTGATGATGTCGGCACGTGCCTGCGGTATCTCATAGGCCTTGGCCCGCAGCTCGGGGTTCGTTCGCACGAGACGCTCGATGGCCACGTCGAGCGTGAGGCCGTCGGGCGGCCCTTCGATGTCGCCCGCGGGCAGTTCGAGCGGGCCATACAGGGGAGGCGCCGCGGCCGCTCTGTGCGGCAGCACGTGCGCGGCCGTCAGCGGGGCCGCGGAACGCACGATCTGCGGCGCGGGCGCCGACATCGATTGGAGCGCACTGCCGCTACGGAAGGTGACCGTCGAATGGGCCGGATTGGAGTGCTGATCGAGCCCCCTGCCGGGGCCTCCCGGATCGTGCCGGAAGGGATTTTCGCCGGCCCCCGGCGTCGCCCCCAGGCGCGACTGTTGCTTGAACTGCTGCTTCTTGTTCTGCCCCTTCGAGATGACGATGATCTCATCGCTTACGCCGATGAGCTGTTGCGCGCAGGCCGGTGCCGCCAACAGCAGGCCGCACACCGGCAGAACGGCCCAGATCGACGCGTGGGCAAATCGGTTCATGGGGCTCCGAACTTGAGGAAATCTGGCCTGGCAACCAATAGGCCCTCTTTCCGTTTGTCGGCTGTTCCGGCTGCGGTAATTGAACGGAAATGGCAAGCTTTGCCGTCCGCGCCCAAGCTTGACGAGGGAGTGCGAGGGCTCCCTGCCTTCAGCGCATCGAAGCCCAGCTCGAGTCGCTGGCCAGGCTGCCGTCGCTCAGCGAAGCGGCGGGATCGGCCAGGGCGGCCAGCGCATCGAGGTCGTGCTGAATCTCCCGCCAGAGCCGATAGGCGGCGAAAAAGGCAGCCAGTCCGATCATGCCCAAGCCGAGCACTGCGATCCGATCGTCGCCTTGCAGCAACAGGACGACCGCCATGAGCGCGATGAATGGCACCGCCACCGCGGCCAGAAAATAATAGACACTGCGATGTCCGAGCGCCGCCAGGTCGCGCGCGGTGCTGGTATCATTCGTTTCCGGGTCGATCAACCGCGGATAGAGCGCCCGTACGGCCACGAACGTGACGCAGAAGAACGAGAGCGTGGCGGCCATCAGCCCGCAAACGAGCAGGGCCGTGAAAAAGGAAGCGTACGGTGCGGGCACCGACTCGGTACCGTGCACGTCGAAGCGCAACCAAACGGGAAACACGATCCCGCACGCCAGCCAGGCGCCGGCCGTCACCCAGGCCACATACTCGCCGATGCGCAGACAGCGCCGCCGCTGTTCGGCCCGTTCGACCGGGTCTTCGTGCAGGCGGAGGCGCCGTTTGTACATTCCCCGCACGACCGGCCAGGCCAGCCGCAGCAGCCAGGCGACGGCGAAGGAATAAGCGATCGGGTTGATGACTGCAAGCTGTTCGTTGAAGACTCTTTGCGCGGTGGGACCCAGCTTGGAAATGATCGTGATCTGGTTGTAGGCGATGCTCAGGACACTGCCCGCGATGTTGGGGGCGAGACCCGCGATCAGCAGCGCGGCGACCGTGTACCGTTGGGCCAGCGAGCGCCAGCCGGCGCGCGGCAAGAGCAATCGCTGCGCGCGGGGTTGCAGACAGATTTCGAGTTGGCGGGCCAGTTGGCCGGCCGAGGCGAAACGATCGGCCGGATCGGCAGCCAGACAATGCCGCAGCGTCTCGTCCATACCGCTGGGCAGACCGGCGGGCAACGACTTGACGAGCGGCAACCGGCGACGGACCACCATTTCGTCGAGCGCGGCGCTCCAACCGGCGCGCACCGGAGGGTCATGGAAGGGTCGCTCGCCGGTGAGCAGTTCCCACAGCAGCACACCCAGCGAATAGATGTCGCTGCGCTGGTCGACGTCGTCGGCCCGCCGCTCGTGCCCGGGATTGAAGGCTTCGAGCTGCTCGGGCGACATATAGGGAAGACTGCCGCCGAAATAGGCCGTCGGCGTGGCGCCGGCCACCTTCGAGCAATAGCTGATGTTGAAGTCGGCCAGCTTGGGACTGCCGTCGGCCGAAACCAACACGTTGGCCGGCTTCAGGTCGCGGTGCAGCACGCCGCGACGATGTGCGTAATCGAGTGCCCAGGCCAGGCGAATTCCCAGCCAACAGACCACCTGCGGCCAGCTACGGTCGATGAGCCGTTGCCGCATGGGCGAGTCGGTGGCGATCGCTTCGCCGCGCGCCGACAGGCATTCGTCGATGGCGGCGAACAAGAGCGCTCCGGTCCGCTCCGCAGGCGCCAGCCTGCGGACCTGCTGGATGACGCTCAGTAGCGTGCCACCGGCGACGTACTGCATGTACAACAACCGCAGGTTGCGACCGGCGACCAACCGCTGGTCGAAGACGCGCACGATGTGCGGATGGTCGAGTTGGGCCATCGTCTGCGGTTCGTTGCTGCGGTCGGCCGACACCTTGAGGGCCACCATCCGTTGCAGCGAACGCTGCCGGGCCAGAAAGACACGGGCGAACGCTCCCTGGCCGACGCGCAGCAAGAGGTCGAAGTCGTCGATCTGCTCCCCCGCCTCCAGTTCGTCGAGCGGCGCGATCGGCACCATCATGGTCGACGGCGCCCGGTCGGCATCCGACAGCAGCCGCCGGATCTGGGCGGCGAGCCGCGGGAATCGCTTTTCGTATTCCTCGATCTTGACGGTCTCGCCCGCTTGCCGGCGGGCCTGATATTCCTCGATCACCAGGTCGTAGGGTGGATTGCCGTCGACCGCGAGCGCCGGGTAGTCGTGTAGGTAGTCTTCGACCGACCGCCGCGATTCGGGTTGCGGCCAGCGCCGATTCAGATCGATTTTGACGAGTTCCACCAGCAGCAGGCGGCGAACATCGTCGGTCGCCGGAGTTAGAAAGTCCGTCGGCGAAGGGGGCGCGCCCTTCGACCAGGCCTCCGAGAAGGCTCGTACCTGGCGGGCCATCAGGGAGAGCACTTCGCCGGCTTGCTCCGGCAGCGGGGCGCCGCTGGCGGCATCGCCGACCGTCGATGGCGCGTCGGACTCGGGAGCGTCGGGTTCACCCGACGCGGAGCGCCACGTATCTCCCTCGACCGGCTTCTTGTCCGGCGGGTGCGAGGAATCGGGAAGGCGGCTCGTCATGCGCGATCGCTCGTCATTCAGATTCCTGTTGCCCTACGGACGCACTATTTGCCGGTCGGCCGGTCGGGAGTCTTCCGCGACGGCGGTCCCAGATCGAAGTCGGCATCGTCGTTCGACGTACTCGGCGGCTGCGGCGTGGCGGTCGGCTTTTTTTCGGACTGAGCGGAGAATGGGGGACCGATATCGAAATCGGCGTCTAGGTCGGTGTCGTTCGGCGACTGCACCGGACGCTGTGACGTGCCGGTCGGCTTCTTCGCGGGCTCGGCGGAATACGGGGGACCGATATCGAAATCGGCGTCGGGCTCAACACGGCCTGGCGACTGCGCCGGACGCTGCGGCGTGGCAGTCGGCTTCCTCTCGGGCTGGGCGGAAAATGGAGGGCCAATGTCGAAATCGGCATCGTCCGCCGCCGGCTCCGTTTTGGCGGGGGCCGTCGACTGCGGCTTGGCAGAGGCGGGTGGCTGCACCTTGGCAGGAGCGGGCGATTTCTTCGGTGCCACCTCGAAGTCTGTTTCGTCGTGCGCGGCCGCCGGAATCAGGCCCTCAATCTCGCGGGCTAGGTGCCATTCCGTCTCTCCTTCGCGCCGCACGCGCTGGCCGGGGATGAGCGTGCCACGTTCGGCCATCCCGCGCAGCTCTTCCCAACTCAGGGGGCCCATCTCGGTGGCAAACACCCGGCAATACCATTGGTCCTTCATGGCGCGGCTACCTTCGTCTCGGAGCGGAAAAAGCGGAACAGGAAAACGCTCCCGGATACTACATACTAGTAGACCACGACGAATTGCCCATCGGGTCGGGCGAAGGCGGCCACCAGGCTCCAGACGGGCACCCCCGCGGCGCGACCCGCCGCGCCGGCGATCGGTCGCTGGTCGGCATCGAAGATCTGCCAGGCGACCATCCCCCCTCGTTCCCAGCCCATCCCTTCGGTCCAAGCCAGGACGATCTGTCCGCTCTTGTTCACCGCCACGGTCGGATGTTTGCGTCCGCCGGTCAGCCCGGGCGCCGGAGTCGGGTGCGAGATCCGGCCGTCGTGGACACGGCCGAAATAGACCTGGCCCTGCGTCTCCCAGGCGGCCAGCGGCCCGTCGGCCGAGTCGCTCCCCGCGGCCAGTGCCGCGGTGCTCATGACGCACGTATCGGCTTCCCAACGATCGACGAGCGAGGTGGAGAACGTGCGGCTGCGATTGTCCGACGCCAGCAACCACATATCACGCTGTTTGGCTTGCTCGGCCGAGCGGTAGAGGATGAACAAGTGTCCGTCGCGGTCGGCCAGGGCCCGCATGCCGCAGCAACCACAACAACCGGTGTCGTCCTCGCGTGCCGCTCGCTCGGGCTCGAAGGTGCGGCCGTCGTCCTCGCTATGCGCAACCCAGACGCGGCGATTCACCTCGCCCTTCGTTCCCACAGTCGGAGCGTGCCAGACCACGTAGACGTTCCCCTGTCGATCGGCGGCCAACGACCCGCCGCCGTCGAGTCCGACCTGGGCGGTGATCACGTTCCGCTCGGCTGCGAACGTACCTTCGTCGTCGAGCCGCGTATAAAGCATCGGCGTGGCGCCCCCCGGCCCTTTGACTTCGGCCTGGCTGGCCCCCATCCAGGCCACATGCACCCGGTCGTTGCGTCCCAGCGCAAGGTGGGCTCCGCGGATATTTCCCACGGCGATGACGCTGCCGGGGCCGCGGTTCACACGTTTGGCACCTTCCGCCAATTCGTCGGCCGCATTCGGTCGCACATAGAACAGGTCGCTCCGCCGCGGATCGCCTCGCAGGTAGAGTAGGTGGACCGTGCCGTCGTCGCCCACGGCAACTTGCGGTTGGATGGCCCCTTCGGGCAGGCGCCACGTGTCGACCTGCGGTGCCTCCGCGATCGCCCGCGGGGCCAGCCAAGTCACAGCCAGAACCGGCACCCCAGCCAATAAAAAGAAGCGAGCGAACATGCGTGGACGGGTCGTGGAAGACGGGATGACTTTGACCATAAGTCTAAACGAGCCGGCGCCCCCCTGAAAGCGCCGCGCACTCGGCCGCAGGGAGGTGATGGTTTTTCGGGCCGTGCGGTTCATGTCGGCCGTATCGCATAGCACGTCAAATTCTGCCGCCAATGCCCGTTGTTCCGCATCGGGTCATGACACGTTTGCTGGTTAAACCGCGACGGGCTGGTCGTTTCAATCGTCGGGCGTCCGCCGCTCGAAACTAGGGTAGCGGTTATTCGACCTTGGCGGCCGGATTCGCCGTCCGGCCAATGAAACCCGAAAAAGCGGAAAGCCTAACCTTGGGCAGCATCGTCAAGCAACTTTGCAAACGAGTTTGGAAGTTCGCCTACCCCGTGCGCCGCGCCATCTCGGCCCGCGTCGATCAGCAGGTCGACCGCCATTTCCAGCGCTGGTTTTGCCGGACGGAACATTTTCAGGCCGAACAGGAGCGGGCCAGCGGCGAAATGCGGCTGATCGCCGACGCGATGGTCCGCGAAATGGTGCGGCTACAGATGCAGATTCACGGTCTGCGCGAAGCCGTTCTCAACCAGGGGGCGGATAGTACTATCCTGCCCGCGGCCGACGAGCGCGAAGCCGCTTAGGCCTTCCTGGGACCGGGCCGGTGCGGCACTTTTATTGAAAAACGCATCAAAATCTGGCGAGACTGCCATTTTCTTCCAGGGGGTATCTCGCCTAGAATGGACAGACCCGCCGTAAGCAGCCCGGAACAGTTTGCCTTCTGAGGGCCGCCCAGCCCTCTAAAGGTCGTCGAGCAACCGGTTTAGTCTCACCGCATCCGGGCGGGGCCCGGCAAGCGGGACCGCCTATTACCGCGATACCGGCTCTCGGATAGGCTCTTACCCCCTTCGGGAATGGTCGCCATGCCATTCTCACGAAGATCGGGTGCGGCGATCGACCAAGACTTACGGCCCTCGGCCGCGGACCAGGATTTTCTTTCTTTTCAAAATATCGATGTCCAATACTGTTTGCCTACAACGCCGCACGGATATCCGCAATATCGCCATCATCGCGCACGTCGATCATGGCAAGACGACGCTCGTCGACTGTCTATTGCGGCAGAGCGGCGAGTTCCGCGCCAGCCAACTCGTGGGCGAGCAGATACTCGACTCGAATGAGTTGGAGCGTGAACGGGGTATCACCATTTTGGCCAAGAACATCGCCATTCCCTACCAGGGCGTGAAGATCAACCTGATCGACACGCCGGGCCACGCCGACTTCGGTGGCGAAGTGGAACGCGTGTTGCGCATGGCCGACGGGGCTCTCGTGCTCGTCGACGCGGCCGAGGGCCCGATGCCGCAGACCCGCTTCGTGCTCTCGAAGGCTCTCGAATTCGGCTTGAAGCCGGTGGTGGTCGTCAACAAGATCGACCGCTCCGACGCCCGGCCCGACGAGGTGCTGAACGAGGCGTTCGAACTCTTCGTCGAGCTGGGAGCCGACGAGGCGCTGGCCGACTTCCCCTATATCTTCTCCAGCTCGCGCGAAGGCTACGCCACGCACAACTTCCGCGAACGGGGTGAATCGATGCGGCCGCTGCTCGACCTGGTGCTCGAGTCGGTGCCTGGGCCGGAGATCGACGCCGAAGCTCCCCTGCAACTGCTGGTGACCACGCTCGACTGGTCGGAGTACGTGGGGCGCATCGCCATCGGCCGCATTTCGTCGGGCCGCATCACCAAGGGTCAGCGCGTGGCCCTCTTGCAGGCCAACGATGTCGAGTCGCCCGCCAAGGTCACGCAGCTCCATGTGTTCGAGAAACTCGGGCGCGTCGAGGTCGATGAGGCCACGGCCGGTGATGTGGTCGCGGTGGTCGGCCTGGATGATGTCGAGATCGGCGACACGATCAGCGATTTCGATGTCCGCCGCGCATTGCCGCGGTTGGAGATCGACCAGCCGACGCTGGAGATGATCTTCAGCATCAACACGTCGCCGTTCTCGGGACGCGTCGGCAAATACGTCACCACGCGCAACCTGCGCGACCGATTGATGAAGGAGTTGGAGCGGAACGTCGCGCTGCAAGTCAGGCCGGTCGAGGGGAGCGACGCGTTCGCCGTGTCGGGCCGCGGGTTGCTCCATCTCTCGGTATTGATCGAGACGATGCGTCGCGAAGGGTTCGAACTTTCCGTCGGCAAGCCGCGCGTGATCACGCGTGAGCTCGACGGGATCTTGGAAGAGCCGTTCGAGACGCTGGTGGTGGAAGTGCCACCCGACCGGATGGGCGCGGTGATGGAGATGGTCGGTGCCCGCCGCGGTCAGATGCGGGGGATGCACAGCCGCGGCGACTATGCCCAGGTCAGTTTCTCCATCCCGGCCCGCGGCCTGATCGGTCTCCGGACGCGACTGCTCAACGCCACGCAAGGCACGGCCATCATCCATCATCGTTTCGAGGGCTACCGCCCGCTGGAAGGCGAGATTGCCGGCCGGCCCAACGGTGTGCTCGTCTCGATCGTCACGGGCAAGGCCGTGGCCTTCGGGCTCGACGGATTGCAAGAACGCGCCGAGTTGTTCGTGGCTCCCGGCGACGAGGTCTACGAGGGGATGATCGTCGGCGAGAACAGCCGCACCGGCGACATGACGGTCAACCCGACCAAGGAAAAGAAGCTGACCAACATGCGGGCCTCGGGCAGCGACCGCAACATCATCCTCAAGCCGCCCCGCCTGATGACGCTCGAGATGGCGCTCGAGTACATCGAGGACGACGAACTCGTCGAGGTCACTCCCTCTCACATTCGCTTGCGCAAGATGATGCTCAGCGAACACGACCGCCGCCGCGCCGCCCGCCGCGGCGCGTAGCTTCGTTCCCTCTCCCTCCGGGAGAGGGTTAGGGTGAGGACGGTCTGTAGTGATCTCGATCCGGCCATCGCATCGTAGCACTTTGGGTCCCTGCGCGCATCGGCGCGGGTGGCACGTGGTGGCACCCGTGCTACCCGACGTGTCGAACGATCGTCCCCAGCGAAGGGGCGTTGCAAGTCGCCGACTTTCTGGCCAAAGCCCCCGACGGAGAGGAACCCGACGACTAATCGAGATTCAGGTCGGCCAGGTACGCGTCGAGGTCGGTTTGCTGCTGGGCGAGTTCCTTGGTGAGCTCAGCGATCTTCGCGCGGAGCTTCTCGACCTCGTCTTCCTGGTCGCCGAATTTCTTCACGTAGCGGCGATAGAGGTCGGAGTTGCGCTCGAGCTGCTGCATGTTCTGCCGAATACGGGTCTGCTCCTGGTCGATGGCCGTGATCTGCTGTTCGAGCTGCTGCTTCTTGCTGGCCGATTCCGCCATCTGTTGCTTGCGTTGCAGCACCTCGGCCAGCGCGGCTTTTACTTTGTCGCTCACGACGGGCGCGTTCTGGTAATAACGGATGGTCTGATCGGGAATGTTCGTGAGCGCGACCTGTTCGAAGGTGGTCATCTCTTCGGTCACTTCCAGCTTCGCGGCCTTGCCCGGTTCGGCGGCGACGGCGAATCGATAGCGATCGCGAGTCTTCTCGGCCGGCTCCTTAGGAGCCACCAGCGTCCAGGACGGCTCGTGAGGATATTCGACGAGCACTTTCTTGGTGTCGCGGCCCGAATTCTTGATGGTGTAGACGCGGCGCCGCTCATACTTGTTCGACGTGTGCAAGACGCCCTTCACCAGCCGGCATTTCACGAGCTGCTGCGGCGATTGGTGGAGCTCGCTGGCGACCTCGGTCTTGAGATCGAGGGCATAACTCAGCAGCCGTTCGCTGCCGGGCGGAAGGTCTTCGATCTGGGCATCGCCGGCATAGGCCCCGTCGTCGAAGACGGTGATCGGCCCCTGCATCAGGTAGAGGTCGCTCGTATTCTTCAGCCGCAGGCCGTTGAGCGGATGCTTGGGCTGCACGCTCTCGTTGTAGATCGAGAGCTTCTCGCCCTTCACCGAATCGTTGACGATCGGGAGCATGGCCGACTTTTGCCGTGCCAGCGTCACCGGTGTGTCGATGGCGTATTGGAACAGCTCACCGACGTTGCCTGCCTCGGCCAGCGACTCGACCCCGCGGTTAAGAGCCATATCCGGCTTTTCGGCGGCCCGTTTGGCGCCAAAACCTCCCATCCCGCCGGCGCCCGCGGGTGCGGGAGGCGCGGAGGCGGCGTCGGCTAACGCACCGGTAATTCCCGCCCGTCTTCGTAGCTGTTCGCCCTTCGCCTTCGCGGCGAATTCGTCCTGCTTGCGGTCGAGGTCCTGGCCGTAGACCTGCGGACGCAGCGAAGCGAACAGCTCGGGCTCGACCAGCGGACGCGGCACGTAGAGCGGCTGGTAGAGGTTCATGACGAACGAGATCGGCCGCCCGCTCACGAGCGTCAGCGAGACGCCGTCCCAGTCCTCCTCGGTCGTGTTCTCGACGATTGCCCAACCTTGTAGGAAGGGCGGATCGTTGTCCGACAGCACGAGCCGGTAACTTGTCTTCCAGATGGGCGCTTCCTGGATGTAGCCGACGCGCACGGGCCGTTTGCCGTTGCCCAGGAATTCGAGCGTCACCGATTTCTTTTCGTTGTCGTGCCCCAGCGCCAGCACGGCCAGCGCCTGCCGCAGCTCGGTGTCGAGCTTCTCGTTGACCAGCTTGATTCGACCGACGCTCTCCAACTTGACGCTGCGCAGGCCCTCGACCGTGAGCAGGTTGAGCAGCTCGACTTCGACCGCCTCATCGCCCACTTTTTGCGTGCGTTTTTCAACCCCCAGGATCGTGCCCGACACGGGATTGGGGGCATCGATCTCCACCTTCTCGCCGCGCACCTGGTCGAGCAACTGCGCCAGGGTGGGGTTGCTGGTCAGATCGATGGCAAACGTCTTGAGCGTCTTGGTGATCGGATCCTGCGAACCATAGGTGACCGTCGAGATGCGCCCGCCGCCCATGTCTTGCAACACCAGGCTCTTGAGCAGGTCGTTGACGTTCTCGACGTTGAACTTGAGTTCGACCCGCGCATCACCATCGATCTCGGCGCCGTGCTCGAAGAAGCCGACGCCCGAGTTGAAGAGCACGATCCGCTTCAGCGGCACACTGGCGGTCGCTTCTTCGGCACGGACAACGGGCGGCGACAAAAAAAACGCCGCGAGCGACACGGCGGTGAGGAGGCTGGGCGAACGCGCGAACGTCGACATAACAGGGCTCCCTGGTCAAAAAACTGGCCCCAAAGGCAGCATAGGTCCGGCTGACACCGGCGGCAAGCATGGGCGCTGGAGCTATAGACGCCCGCCCGGATCGTTCGGTTCCCCGTCAATCCTGTTCGTTTTCGCCGAATTGGTGGCGGCATTCGTTGAGCCGCGCGGCGAGCACCTCGGCCGGCAATGTGCCATAACGGGCGGGCAGCGCGCCGTCGAAACCGGTCATCTGCCGGGCGACGGGCGAGACGCGATCGCTCGTATCGAGCAGGCGGAACACGACCAGCCGCGGACCGGCCACGGCGAAATAATCGACGTCGCTCCAGGGATAGAACACCGCACCCGAGCCAAAACGTAGCGTAAACCCCTCCGCAGTCAAAACAAGCGCCGAGTTGCCCGGCAGCAGGAAGCTGGCCGAACACAACCCGGCTACGCCGGTGAAGCCGAGTGCCACCCACGCCAGAAAATGAGGGACGGGAAGCATGGCCCCAAAGAACCCGACGGCCGTGCACGCTCCGCTCAGCGTCGCGAACAGCGCCAGGCCCGGTCGCTGCGGCGGCTTGAGCACGAGCATTGGTTCGTCGTGAGACGGCATACTGGTTTTTGTAGGCTCGCGGGCGTAACGGCCCATTCTCGCATCAACTCGGGATCACTGCTGGTCGATCCTGTTAGTCATGATCCTCGATCACTTTATTCTACATGGCACCATAAAACGCGACACGCGTTCGCTGCCCATCGAGCGGTGTCATCTACCGATTTCGTCATCTACGGATGAATCCGTTGACGACTACGGATGAATCCGTATAATCAAAGCAACGTGGGGTAGGTGCAACCTTCGAGAGGCGTTGATCGATGGCGAGGCGACCGCAAGAGACTCCGACCGAAGCCGAATTGGAGATCTTGAAGGTTCTCTGGGAACGTGGTCCCAGTACCGGACGCGAGGTGGCGGATATCCTGTTCGCGCAGCGGAAGCGGGCCTACACGTCGGTCATGAGCGTGCTCAACATCATGGCGAACAAAGGGCAGGTGATCCGCAAGCCGCAGGGACGCACCTTCGTCTATTCCGCCAAGCGCCCGCGCGAGAAGACCTTGGGCAAGATGGTCGGCAGTCTGCTGGGGAGTGCCTTCGAAGGGTCCGCCGCCTCGTTGGTGTCGCAGTTGCTCGACCAATCGAAACCGACATCCGAAGAACTCGACAACATTCGAAAAGTCATCGAAGAATACCAGGTCCGGAGTGATGTGCCATGAACCCGTTCTCGTCGAATTTCTTGGCGGAGTTCGCGGAGCTGCTGACGACGGCGCTGCTTCACTTTGTCTGGCAGGGTGCCGTTTTCGTACTCCTGCTGCTCGTCGCGGTAAGGTTGTTCGACGTGAGGACCGCTCGACGTCGATATCTCCTTTCGGTCGGCGCACTTTTCATGATGGGAATGGCTCCCATCGCCACGGCGATATGGCACCAGCAGGCCGGCTCGCCGGCGCAGCCCGTCATCGACCTATCGGATCGATCCGGCGCGATGGTCGAGGAGCACGCCGCCACCGGCGCCATCCGAACGACGGATAGCATCACCGCCGGTCTGTCGACGAAATCGGCGATTTCCAGGCATCCCCGCATCGAGGTCTATGTACTCATCACCTGGCTCGCAGGAGTCTCGATTCTCAGCACACGCCTGGCGATCGGATTCGGCGTCACGCTGTGGATTCGGCGCCATGCGATACCACTTTCCGATGAATTCGAGCAGCGCGTCCGCATGCTCAGCGAGCGACTAGGCATGGGAGCGCGACAGCGTGTTTTCGCCTGTGCGAGAGTCGGCCAGGCCGTAGCCGTCGGATTCGTTCGCCCGGTTGTCTTAGTACCGGCGGCCTGGCTGACAGAATTGTCGCCACAGACGATCGAAGCGATCATCGCGCACGAGCTGGCCCATCTCCGCAGATGGGATCTGTGGGTCAATCTCGCCCAACGCGTCGTCGAGACGCTGTTGTTCTACCATCCGGCGGTCTGGTGGCTTTCGAGTCGGATCCGTCTCGAACGCGAAATGTGTTGCGACGAAATCGCCGCCGAGTGTTTCGACCGCGTGTCGTATGCCCGGTCCTTGGAAGCGGTTGCCAAGATCGGGCGCGGAAACTTACTGCTGGCGACGGCGATCCAGGGTGGAACGAAGATGAATCTCTTGCGTCGGGTCCGATATCTACTCGGGTTGGCACCTGCCGACGGCGCAGGCAATTGGTGGGCGGTTGGAGTCGTGGCACTGATCCTGCCCCTGGCCGCGGTCGTCGCGTGCTCCTCCTCGAGTGCGACCAAGCCTGCCGTCGCGAAGACGGAGGGGAAGGACACCGAGAAGCCCGGCGAAAAGGTCGCGGTCGAAAAGATCACGGTAGCGAGCCCACAAGCAAAGTCCGTCACCGTCACCCAGCAATATCTCGGTCAGATCCACGCTCACCGACACATCGATGTGCGTGCCATGCAATCGGGATACCTCAAGGGCATCCCGATCAAGGAAGGCCAGGCAGTGAAAACGGGCGACGTGTTACTCGAGATCGAACCCGTCCTCTACGCGGCCAAGTTGCAAGTCGCGATGGCCGAAGAAAAACTCGCGCAACTCGAGTTGAATCGCACGAAGAAGCTGTTCGAGGATAAAACCGTCTCGGCGAACGAGGTGGTTCAATATTCGATTAAACTGGACAAGGCCCGCGCCAACGTCGACATCGCGACGGCCGAATTGAACTTCACCAGGATCAGAGCACCGTTCGACGGCGTCGTCGACCACGTGCCAGATCTGGGCGTCATGGTCAAGGAGGGGGAGGTCCTTGCGAGTCTGTCTGACAACAGCAGTGTGCGGGTCCATTTCGACGTTCCGGAAACCCAATACCTAGCGCACGTGACCGACTCGGATCTACGCAACGAAGATTTGCGGATCGAGCTCCTGCTGTCGAACGGCAAGAAGTACGGAGAGGTCGGTGAGTTCAGCGCGATACGGGCCGATTTCGACCCCCAGACGGGAACGATTCCATTCCTTGCGGATTTTCCGAACCCGAAACACCTGTTGCGTCACGGTCAGCGAGGCACGGTGCTGATTAGCCGTGTGCTGAACGACGTCATCGTCATCCCGCAGCGAGCGACTTTCGAGATGCTGGCCAAGCGGTATGTCTACGTCATCGACAAAGAAAACGTCGCGCATCGACGCGAGATCGCCGTCGAGAACGAAGTGGACGACCTATTTGTTGTCAAGGAAGGGGTCGGTGTCGACGACAAGATCATTGTCGGTGGCGTCCGGCAGGTTCACGACGGCGAAAAGATCTCGCCCGAGTCGTAATCAACACGCCCAATAAAGGCTCCGAAGGGGCCTGATTCTCTTTCACCGCATTCGCGGCCGACCGCGACTACTCGACGGTTTGATTGATTCGTGCGAATCCTGCCATCAGAATGACGGTCACGTCTTAGGTGGCGATAAGTCGTGGGGACGCGCGGACGGCAGAAGGCTATGTCATTCGACCAATGGCGGATCGCGCTGGTAGTCGCCGCTGTGATTCTTGCCGTGATCGCGACGTATAGCCTGGCCGGACTGGTCGCGGTGTGGAGTGTCCGGGGACGCGGCCACTGGTTCTGGAAAACGGCGGCCGTTCTGACGTTCCCCGCACTCTGGCTATTCACGTCCGATCCGCGGTTGTGCCTGTTCCTTCTGAGCGAGATCGCGGTCGTCCTAATGTGGTTCTGGACTCTGGAAGGCCGATCGGATCGGACAACATCCGCATCGACGGCGGACGGACCCGACGCGCCGCGGGGTGGCTATTCGCTCGCCAGTCTGTTGCTGGCCTTCGTGCTCCTGAGCGGTGTCTTGGCGATGCTCGCGCGTTTGCCGCCAGAGGTGCGCTGGGATTGGTACCAAGACGTGGTGCCGGGGGGAATGATGGGGGCCGCTACGATCGTCGCGGTGTGGATCGCCGAGAGCAAGCGAAGTGCTTGGCTGCGGGCTTTGGTGCTCGTCATCGCATTTCCGGCGTTCTTGATGGGAGCCTGGCTCTGGCTGGCGCGCTCGGCACGCGGGCCGTTCGGCCGGGCAACGGCGGTGGCGGCGTTGGTCCTGATCGCCGTACTGCCGGCGAGGGTCTACTACATCGCGTTCAAAGATCGCTCGCTCGCCTATCCACCACCGCTGGCCAACAACGGCTATGTCGATCTGCTGCGCGCGGGCGCGGCGATCGATAATCTCGCGGCAAACATCGACACCCTGCCACCCGATGAGCTGCGCGCGTACCTGAGCAAGCAACAGACCGCGCTGGAACTCGTGCGCAGCGGCTTGGCCATTCCCTGCCAGGCGGTGCTCCACGAGGGGATGAACGACAAGGCCCTCTGGGCGGAAGGCAATCAATTCGAAAAGCTATCGCAGGTTCTCGCTGCACAGGCACGCCAGGAGCTGCAAGACGGGCACGTCGAAGCCGCCGTCGAGAACTATCTCGCCGACATCGAGTTAGGAGCCGCGATGACACACGGGGGCGTGATGATGCACGATGGCTTCGGCTTCGTGTCGGAGCGGTTGGGAATCGAAGGGCTACAGCAGATCGTCTCGCGACTCGACGATGACGCCTGCCGCAAGCTGGAGGAACGGCTGCTGGAGATCGACGCCGACCGTGAGCCGACGGAAGCGAGCCGAGCCCGCGAACGTCTTTATTTCTCGCGGTCCTATCCTTGGAAACATCGCATACACATCCTGACCCGCGCCTTTGCACCGAACGAGGCGCAGACGGATGACATTCTGATGGTGGCTGCCGGCGGCGAAAAACGGGCTCGCGTGCGGCTCTTGGCATGCCACCTGGCTCTGCGGCGATTCTGGCTGTCGACGAACGGCTATCCCCAGACCCTCGACGAGCTCGTTCCCCGTTACTTGGCGAGCGTGCCGCTCGATCCCTTCGCCGATCATGTATTGATGTATAAAAAGCTCCCCACGGGTTACCTGCTCTACAGCATCGGCGACGACCGGGTCGATGACTCGGGCACACCCAGCGCACCGTTCGCGTTGCCCGTCCCCAAGGGAGACATCGTCGTCGCCGTCGTTTTGCCGGCGGCCAAGACCGACGTGCCGAACGAGATCGAAACCGGCGCCTCGAATGCTACGGAGAATGTGCCATGATTTCTTTGCGGCGCCTGCCGATTCCGGCGGTCATTCTTTCATTGCTTCTAGCAGTGAGCGTTCCCGCACGGGGCGAAGAGGTCACTGCCGATCAGGCGGCAGAGGCCGAGCAGTTGATCTCGCAGGAAATCGCCAAGGTCGAGTTGTGGAGCGGAACCGGAGAAGATGCGGTTCCGCTGTCACGCAGCAAGTCGTCGATCTTGCATTGGACGAACCCGACGCAGGGAGCGGTCTACGGCGATGTGTTCATCTGGACGAAGAACGGCCAAGCCCGGGCGGTCGGATCCGTCGTCAAAGGCTATTCGCCCTTCACCACGATGTCGATCGAATTTCAATCGTTTTCGCGCGAGCCATTGGAGGCCGCGTACGACGGCCGCAAGATTTGGACGCCGAAGGTAGGCGACGTGGAGTTCGCCTTGCTCGAGGGCGCGCCAACCCCTTCAACGACGAGGCCCGCCCGGCTGCGACGGATGCGGATGCTGGCGGATGCCTTCTCGGTAGATGCGACAGTCCGCAACGATGACTCGGTCACGCGACGACTCCGCATGCTCGAGCACCCGATCTTCCGCTACGAAGGCGACACCCCAGATGTGTTGGATGGCGCCATCTTCGCGTTCGTCGAAGGAACCGATCCCGAGTTGTTGATCGCGATCGAAGCTCTGAAGGGCGAGAACGGTTTCGAGTGGCAATACGCGATTGGACGGATGAACAGTATTCGTTTCGAAGTCCGCCGCGACGATCAAGTCGTTTGGAAAGGCGACCAACTGGCGCCACCGTGGCCGAACGTGCGACGCCCCGAGAAGAGTTATTTCTTCTTGGGGTTGGGGAACGTCGCACTCGAGGCAGCCCAGGGTGGCAACGTGTCGAAAGCCGAGCCTCCTAAGAATTGATTCACGGGCGACAAGCCATCTGGGTGCGCTCTTTCTCGGATTCGCGTTCACGCGCGGGCCAAGGGGGAGCAGATCATCTCCGGACGTTTGTCGGCGAATGGCCGATAGACCAGCCGACTCCTCCAACGCCCCAGAGCGATTACCAACTTCGTGCAGGTCGCCACCAGGTATAGGGCCTGTCGTAGCGGGAAAGAATCGCCCGTCCGCGGCAAGTCGCGCTGGTCGCCGTAGCCGAGTGCCGCCAAGCGAGTCAATTCAAACGCGCGCGGGAGTGACTCGGCGGCTGTGAGAAAACTTGGCAATCGGGCGGACGTGTCCTGTGCATAGTCCAACACATCGTCGATGATCTGACATTGCATCACGATCCGAAACAGGATCTCGAGATGGGGATCGCAATAGGTCGCGCGGATTCCTTCTTCGAGGCAAAGGGAGTCATTGGCAGCGGCGGCCACCATGCCGAGTGAAAGCCGCGCGACGGCTTCGCGGTACGAACCGACCTTTCGGAACCGCCAATCGTCTCCACCGGGCAAGGGGCGACTGCTCTCCAGGTCCCAAAGTCTCTGTAGATACTCGACCACGAACGCGCGGATGCCGGCTTCTTCGAGGAGTCGCAACGTTTCACGACATTCGCGCCGGGAATAATCCTTGCCATCGAACGCGGCATTGGCGCAGGCCGCGAAATCGAGCAACGTGGCGAGCTTCCTGAGTGTGGGCTTCGGCAGCGGCTTCGATTCGCGCAGCATGTGCAGCGTGTCGAACGCCATGAGGCACAAGACGCGCAATGGCGTCTTGGGCCTGGAAGACGCGACGAATGACAGGCCGCAGGCGATGTTTCTGACCACAATCTTCAGACGTGGCACAAAACGACCTCCCGCGGACATCGCCAGCGGATCGGCACCAGGTCGCTGACGCCGCGACTCACGACCAGCCGTGTCGGTCCATACTGATGGCTCAGGTAGCAATAGGGGTAGAACCACGCTCCGGGGAACAGGCGGTCTCGATACTCGAACGCAACCACTTGGCAGCCGTGGAGATGCCCGGCCAGAACCAGACCATAGCCACGTCGGCGCGCGGTCTTCCAGACGCGTGGATTGTGGGCACAGAGGACGCGAACATCACCGTCGAGCGAATACGCCGCATCGGGGCCGGACACCGCAATCGTCCGAGGACCATGCGATATGCGAGCGGTGCCGGCGTGGATCCAAGTACCACCGCCGCTCACGACCGCGTCGCGCACTCGCTCCATGCCGACACGCCTATCGTGGTTACCTCCCACGGCGAAGACCGGCGCTAGCTCGCAGAGATCGCCGACCAAGTCGCTGAGCTTGCCCAATTCCGCCAGCCCATCGACCAGATCGCCGCCCAAAAGCAGAGCATCGATTTCGGCCGAGCGCGCCGATTCGATCACCTGCCGGCAGAGATGGTCGGAACGTGTCGGCCGCAGATGGATATCGCTCACATACATCAGGCGACACGCATCGTGCCGTATCGACAGGCGCTCCTCACGGACATGAAGAGCACCGTCGAGCCCGAGCACCAGCGGTCCCGCAGTCAAAGCCATCTGCTCCCGATCCGGCGTTAGGAAAACAGCATTCGCGGTACTTTGTATCGCAAAGTAAGCGCCGCGTCAATCACGCATCGAGTGCGATGGAACGGTCAGCCAATCCTCGACCAAGCAATCGCGTCGGGCGCGCTATGTCACTAAGAGCGGCTGACAAAACCTGGAAGCCGGAGCGCCGCGGGTCAAAAATCGGCCGTGAAACGCCGATTTTTCGAAGCTCGATCCGGTTTTGTCGGTTGCTCTAACACGTGCTCTTTCATATCAGGGCGGCGGCCACTGCATTGGAAATGCAAACCAGCCGGCGCTGGTTGCGGGCCAGCTCGCCCGAGGTGAAGACGAGGCAGAACGCCTCGCGCTCGGGGTCGATCCAGCACATGGTACCGGTCGCGCCCCAGTGGCCGAAAGCGCGTGGCGAGGCGAGATCGCTAAAACCGTCGGGCGACGAGGGACGGTTGATCCTCCATCCCAGGCCCCACGGTTGCGTGCGCCGCGCGGCCTCGGTCAACTCGGGCAGATCGTCGAGGCGATTCGTCGTCATCCGTTCCACCGTCGCGCGGGAGAGGAGCTGCCTATCGGCCGCGCGGCCGCCATCGAGCATGAGAGCACACAGGACCGCATAGTCGTCGGGCGTGCTGAACAGTCCGCCCCAGGGCGAGCCGAGCCGCCGCCAGTAGTCGCTGTTCCAATGAAAATCGGTGCCGGCGTGTTCCGTTTGAATCTGTACCCGCACCAGGCGATCGGCGTCGAGATCGCCGCTGCCGAGCGACGTGCTCGTCATCCCCAACGGTCCAAAGATCTCGCGCCGGCAGAATTCGGCCAGCGTGGTATGCGTGATCCGCTGGATGATCTCGGCGACCATCAGCGTCCCCATGCTCTGATAGCTCACCTGCGTACCGGGCCGAAACAAGGGGATCGCGTCTCGCGCCGTGGCGGCGACGAACCGCGGCAGCTCGGCGTGCTGCCGCCGCAGTTCAAGGTTGTTCGGCAGCATATCGGGCAGGCCCGACGTGTGCGTAAAGAGATGGAAGACGCGGGTCGCCTCCTTGTGGTGGGCCGCGAATTCGGGGATGTAGCGAGTCACGGGATCGGCGAGCGTGAGCAGGCCGCGTTCCACGAGCAGCATGGCCGCCAGGTAGGTGACCGGCTTCGTGAGCGAGGCCAATAGAAACACACCGTCGCGGCGGATCGGTTCGGCAGCCGGCTCGGGCCCCTGGCGGCCGAAAAACCGTGGCTCGACCATCGCCCCTTTACGACCCACCAGGATCGCCCCTCCCGGAATCGGCGGCTCATCGCCGCTGGTCCAGGTTTGCAGCAGATCGTAGGCGACCTTCAACCGATCGACATCGATGCCGATCTCCTGGGGCGCGGCGTATCGCAGGGCGGGCATAATGTGGTTCTCTTTACGCTGCGCATCGCGTCTTGCCGACCTACCGGCAACCCGTCGCGCTGTGCATGTTGTTCACGACGCCGCGATATCGTCGAGCTCCAACTCGCCGTTCATTTGCAGACGGACCATCTGGCGGTAGCGGCCGCTCATGGCCATCAAGTCGTCGTGCCGGCCGCTTTCGACGATGCGGCCGGCTTCGATCACGACGATCTGGTCGGCATGCATCACCGTGCTCAGTCGATGGGCGATGACGAAGCTTGTGCGGCCTTCGAGCAACTTCGACAGACTTTGTTGGATGAGACGTTCGCTCTCGGTATCAAGATTGCTCGTCGCTTCGTCGAGGATCAGGATGCGGGGGTCGGCCAGGACGGCGCGGGCGATGGCCAACCGCTGCCGCTGCCCGCCGCTGAGTTTCACTCCGCGTTCGCCGATGAGCGTGTCGTAGCCCTGCGGCAGCGCCGCAATGAACTCGTGCGCATGGGCGATGCGCGCGGCCTGTTCGATCTCGTCGGGCGCGGCCTGTCGCCGCGCGTAGCCGATGTTGTCGGCCACCGTGCCATCGAAGAGGAAGATGTCCTGCTCGACCACGCCCAGCAAGCGGCGGTAGCTGTCGACGTCGAGGTCGCGCAGGTCGACGCCGTCGAGCATTACGCGGCCCGCGGTCGGATCGTAGAAACGGGCCACCAGGTTGCAGAGCGTCGTCTTGCCCGCCCCGCTCCGCCCCACGAGTGCCACCATCTGCCCAGGCTCGGCGACGAGGTTCACATCGTGCAGCACCAGTTCGTCTGCGGCCGGATAGCGGAAGTCGACATTCTCCAGCGTGATCCGGCCGGCCACCTTCTGCCGATCGAGCGTCAGGGCGCCGGGCATGGGGGGCATCTCGTCGGGTTCGGCCAGCAGGTCGAGCACGCGGTCGAGTCCGGCCAGCCCGCCCTGTAGCGACGTGGCGCTCTCGGCCAGCACGGCGAGCGGCTCCAAGAGCATCGCCAGGTAGACGAGGAACATCATCAATTCGCCCAGCGTCAGCCGGCCGCTCAGCACCTGCGACCCACCGTACAACAGCAGCCCGGCCGACGAGAGCGGAATCAGAACATCCCACACGATTTCGACGCCGCGTGACCACCACCAGGCGTACAATTCTTGCCTGGCCATCAGGTCGCCCGCGCGCACGAAGCGGCCGGCTTCGCTCTGCTGCCGGCCGAAGGCCCGCACCACGCGCATGCCGCCGAACGCTTCGGTGGCGTGGCCGTCGATATCCTGACGTTGCCGGCGGATGTCGCGGTGCAGCGGACGGATGCGGCCGATCCACGTGCGATGGCTATAGAACACGGCGGGCAAGAGCAAGAACGCGCCGGCCAGCAGCCGCCAGTCGACGACCGCCAGCACGGCCATGCTGCCGGCGAGCTGTACCACCGCCCGCCAGGGATTGTAGAGCATGCTGAACACCAGGTCGCCGATGCCGCCGGCGTCTTCGCGCAGCAGGCTGGCGACGCCCCCCGATTTGAGCTGATAGACGCGGTGCAAGGGCAAGCGGGCGGCGTGTTCGAAGGCCCGTTTGCGGATGCGTGCCTGCACCCGCTTGGTGGCCTGCGTGGCGGACCAGCGGCCCCAGATGTGAATCACCGTCTGCACGAGTGAGACCACGAGCACGCCGCCGGCGATCACCAGCAGCAACCGTCCGCGTCCCTGTTCGGCATTGAGCCACTGAAGCCAAGGCACGGTGATCGGCCTGCCGCCCAAGACATTGTCGATCACGACCTTCGTGGCTGCGGGCGGCACGAGTTTGAGCAGCGTCGAAACGCTCAGCGTGGCCATGGCGAGTGCCAATTGCAGCCGGCACCCCTTGAGCAGTCCCAAGAACTCGCGGAACAGCGTCCAGAACGAATGGTTGCGTGGCGTGAGCGGGCGCACCCCGTGGCCGCTCGCGGACACGGCCACATCGAACTCTCCCGCCTGGCGACGACGGGGGAGTTCGCTCAGATATTCGCTGAAACGGCGGCGACTGGTTGTCGGACGCGAAGGCATGCGCTTATGTGTGCAGGTAAGGTCGTTCGCCCCATTATAGGCGGCGCGCCGCGATGCGGCGACGAACGGCCATAACGAGTTTCATAACGAGTGCCCTTAACCTGCGACGGCAAGCGTATAAACGTCACACTCGGCCGGGAGGTGTTCCACGATACCGACTGATCGCGGAAATGCCCTTCCCGCCGGCCGGTATTTCTTACTCAACCATCGGGCATGAGTAATCATCGCTGGCCGCGGAAACCGGTTGACTCTCGCCGCGCGGCAACCGACAATCGCTGAAGAGACGCGCCTTTTCCCGGAAACACACGCATGGATTTCAAGCCAGGCCACACCGTCGGTATCGACCTGGGTACCACCTTTTCGGCCATCGCACACCTCGACGCCGAGGGCAACCCCGTCGCCCTGCCGAACGAAGAAGAAGAAATCGAAACTCCCAGTCTTATTCTGTTGGCCGAGAGCGGTCACGTGATCGTCGGCCCCAGCCGCACCCGCGCGGCCATGGAAGATCCCGACCATGTGGTCGAACGCGTCAAGCGGCACATGGGGAGCACCGAATACAAGCGGACGTTCGACGGTCACGAGATCACGCCCGAGTTCCTCTCGGCGTTGATTCTGAAGAAGCTGCGGCAAGACGCCGAGAAGCGCATCGGCACGATCGGCAACGCCGTCATCACGGTGCCCTACTATTTCAACGACTCCCGCCGCAAGGCCACGCAAGATGCCGGCCGCATCTCGGGAGTGAACGTCATCGACATCATCAACGAGCCGACGGCCGCCACGCTGACCTATGCCTGGCAGCGCGGCGAACTGGGTGGCTCACAATTCGGCAAGCCGCACATGGCGCTGGTCTATGACCTGGGCGGCGGCACGTTCGACGTGACGGTGGTCAAATATACGCCGACACACTTCCAGGTGCTGGCCACCGACGGCGACGTCTATCTGGGCGGTATCGACTGGAACGACCGCCTGCTGAACTTCGTGGCCGATGAGTTCAAGAAGCGGCATGGCAGCGACCCGCGCGATTCGGCCGTCACCACGCAGGTGTTGCGCAACGACTGCGACCTGGCCAAGATCGACCTTTCGCAAAAGCAACAGACGAGCATCGTCTGCCGGCACGAGGGGAAGAGTAACTCGGTGTCCATCACGCGTGAGCAGTTTGAGCAGATGACGGCCGACCTCTTGCAGCGCACGATCGATACCACGGAGTTGGTGATCGAGCAGGCCAAGATCCAACCGAACGATCTCGACGCCATCGTGTTGGTGGGCGGATCGACGCTGATGCCCAAGGTGCCCGCGTTACTCGAACAGGTCACCGGCAAGAAGCCGTTCCAGGGTCTTTCGCCCCATACGGCCGTCGCCCAAGGCGCCGCCATCCACGCGGCCATCCTCGAAGCCAAGTTCCGCGGCAGCGGCAGCGACCTGGCCGAGAAGGTGCGGCGACACTTGAAGAACGTCAAACAAGACGACGTGAACTCGCACAGCCTGGGCGTGGTGGTGCGGCACCCCAAGACGGGCAAGCCCTACAACCACGTGATGATTCCCCGCAACACGACCCTGCCCATCGAGAAACAGCAGGTCTTCAATACCTCGGAGCCCGGACAGATTCGCGCCACGGTCAAGGTTATCGAGGGGGACGCGCCCGATCCGGGCGCCTGTTCGCTGATCGGCAATTGCAGCATCACGCAGCTTCCCGACAACCTGCCCAAGGGTTCGCCGGTGGAAGTGACCTACGCCTACGGCTCGGATGGCCGCGTGCGTGTGCGAGCCCGCGACAAGACGGGCGGAAAGGAAGCCGCGATCGAAATCGAGCGTCGCGGCGGGCTCGACGAAAAGCAGATCGATGCCTATTCCGCCCTGGCAGGCTCGTATGTGGTGGAGTAGCTCTCCTCGATGAGCAGCACGCAACTCGACGTCTATCGCGACTGGCTGGGCATCAAGGAAACCGTTCGGCCGCTCACGCACTACCAGTTGCTGAGCCTGAAATTGTTCGAGGATGACCCGAACGTCATCCGCTCGAGCTATCGCAAGTTCAACGCCCACGTGCGCAAGTACGCGGCCGGCGAGTACGGCCCGCAGTCGCAGGCGCTGCTCAACGAGTTGTGCCAGGCGATGCTCTGCCTCACCGACACGGTGCGGAAGACCGAGTACGACGCGTCGCTCGGCCGGGCCGCGGCTCCCTCAACCACCAAGGCACGCACGTTCGAAGAACTGCTCGTGGCCCGCAAGGTGGTGACCGCCGAGCAGCTCGAAAAGGCCCGCCGGCTGTCGAAGACGATCGGCGTCGAGGTGCGCGACGCCATCATGCAGCAGCGCGCGGCACCCGCCGAGCAGGTCATGCCGGTGTATGCCGAATCGCTGGGGATTGCGTTCGTCGAACTCAGCGACGTGCAGATCGACGAGTCGCTGGTGCCGAACGTGCCGGCCGTCACGGCCCGGCAGCAGTCGTGCGTGCCGTTGATGGTGGCCGACGGTCGAGTGCTGCTGATGGCCCCGCACATGCTACCACCCGAGATCGAGGACCTGCTGCGTCTGCGCTTCGGAATGCCAGTGCGGCTGGTCTTCTCGACGCCCGGCGACATCAACCAGGTGATCGCCAAATACTATTCGCGCGAGGCGGCAAACGCCGAACTCAGCGCAGGGCCCGCCAAGATCGCGGCCACGCCTGCCGCGCCGGCGCCCGGCGCCGCGCAATCGCAAAAGGCCCAGGCGCGGGCTTCCAAATACAATCTCAGTCCCGAAGAGCGAGCCGCGGCGAGGAAGAAACAGTTGACCACCTGCTTGGTGGCGTTCAACTTTTCGGTGATCTTCGTCGTCTTCGGCCTGGCTATGTTCACGCGCTACTTCAATCAGCACCCCTACCTGAGCATGCTGAGCGGGGTGGGCTGTGGCGCTGTGGTCGCGGGCATCACCTACGTGGTGACCGAGTTGAAAGGGCCCTGACGCCCGACACGGCTGGCTAATCTTCCGCGCTGGCGAGCCGTTCCAGCAGTGCGTCTACCTGGTTGCGTAAATCGGCCACCTGCAACTCGAGCACTTCGATCCGCAGTTCATCCGTCGGCGGTTGTTCGGGGCAATAGATGAAATCAATCGGGTCGAGATTCGCATCGGCGGCATGAGACATGGTCGCAATCCTTTGTGCTGACGATGAAAAATAAAGATGCCGGGATCGTTGGCCGCACTATTCGTGCCGCGCGCGGCCGAGCCTGCGACATAGCCGACCGGTTTCTCGATTCTGTGGGTTTTACGTTGTGGACGGTGGTCACGTTTGGCCACGGCGCGATAACTCTCATCTGCATCGCGGAAAGATGCCGTCGGATCGCATAGCGATCGTCACTTTCCGGGCAATTCCCAGACGGGATCGAAGGCCGATCCGGGCGAGGCGAGTTGTTGGGCCAGGTGGGTGGCCGCGCGCGACAAGAGCACGATGGCTGGGCCGTCGTCGGGACACAGGTCGAGCAACCGACCGAGTACGGCCGTCGCCTTGCTGAGCTGCTGTTGCTCGAACAGCCGAAGAGAATCCTCGTACAGCGAACAGATTTCGACCCAGGCTCCGTCCGGTTGCGGCGACAACTCATAGAGCGTCACCGGTTCGGCGATGTTCACCACGCGCGCCTGGCATAGGCGGCGTGCGGGGAGCGAGCCTTCGGTGTGGTCGTACGTCGCCGCGGTGACGACCACACCGGCCCGTAGATACTTGGTCGCCCCTTGCACGCGGCTGGCGAGATTGACGGTGTTGCCCAGCGGCCCGTACTTGAACTTCCGATGCGAGCCCGTGTTTCCCACCCGCGCCGGGCCCGTGTTCACGCCGACGCCGACGCGCGTCGGTTCGCCCAGCCGCGGTTGCCATCGCTTGTTCAGCTCGGGCAGCGACTTCCAGATGTCGAGGGCCGCGCGGCAGGCAAGCCGCGCGTGGTCCGGTTGGGCGGTCGGTGCACCCCACATGGCCATCAGTTCGTCGCCCACGTAATCGACGAGCACGCCCTGGTGATGGAGGATGCACTCCGACAGCACGCCGAGCACGTCGTTGATCCATTGCATGGTGCTGGTCGCGCCCAGCTTTTCGGCCACATGGCTGAAATCGCGAATGTCGCAGAACAGCACACTCACTTCGGCATCGCGGCCGGCGAGCAGGTCGGGATTGAGGGCCAGCTCGCGTGCCAGATCGGCCGAAAAGAACTGCTCGAACTGCACCTGGGCGACGGAAGCCTTCCGTTCCTGCTCCAACCGGGCGAGCCCGGCCGCCACGCCCGAGGCGAGCGTCTCCATGAGCATGGCTTCAGCCCGCGTGATGCGCGATTGCAACGGCGAGGGCTGGTGCTGCAAACGGTCGCCATAGACCGCGCCGATCACCTCGCGGCGGCGATCGAGGATGGGCGCGGCGACGACGGCTTCGACCTCGATCAGGCTCTCCTGGGCCGATTCGGTGGTGGTGGCGTCGCGCCAGATGGTCCGCTTATCGGTGCGCACGGCGGACAGCACGCTCCGGCTCGGCCGCCAATTGGCCGCGCGGGCGGGGGCGCGGTCGCCGAGTTGCTCGGCGGCGGTCGTCCATTCGCCCCCTTCGAGCAGCAAGACGCGGCCCGAATCGAGCCCGACCAGATCGACCACCGCGCTGGCGGCGCGCTTGAAGAAATCGTCGGTGCCGGTCGCGCTTTGCAGCACCTCGGCCACGGCTTGTAGCCACTCGACGAGCGACTCCGAATCACGCTCCACCGCGATCGGCAGGCCTGATAGCGGTTTGCGACCACGGCTGCCCGTGCCCGGCGCCACCGTCGGATGACCCAGGCTGTGCAACACCTCGGCCGCGGTGCCCAGCGATTCGATGCGGACCTCGTAGTCCTGCACGTTGAGCTGGCAGGGAGCGAACATCTCGCGGCTCGCCCCCGGAGCGATCGTGCCGTCGCGCAGGCGGATGACGTTGGTCGACGAGATGTTGAACACGCGCACGCGATCGTCGGCCACCGGCTCCAACCGCGCCTGCTGGCGCGAGACGCTGCTGTCGCTCAGCCGGGCGATGGCGATGCGTGCGCCCCGCTGTCCCATCAGCACGGTATAGAGCGGCTCGTCGGGCTTTTCCTGGCGGCCCAGCTCGATCGGCGATTCGAATTCTTGGCGATGGACGAGCCGACCCTTGACGAGCACCTCGAACTGGAACGGCGAGGACATTACGTCCCTTCCAACTTCTCGTTCTGAGCCAGCAGGATACGCTCGGCCCGAAACACAATCTCCAGATCGCTCGATTTGAGGGCACCCTTCAAGGCAGGTATCGCCAAGCGGCCCAACTCCGTGAGGCGCTTTTCGGCCTCTTCGCGGCGGCCGTATTCCGTCGCGCCGAGTTGGGCGATGAGCTGCTGCACCTCGTCCTTGATCTTGGGGTCGAGATGGCGGACCGCGACCAGGGCCGTGCGCACCGTCTTCCGCGGCGCGGGGTAGGCCACCAGCGGCAGGCGCTCTTCGATGGCTTCCGCGGGCAAGCGGAAGAGCACGATCATCTCTTTGCTTTCCAGCAAGGTCGTGCCCGCCCGATCGAGCAGGAGGTCGATTTCGGCCTGCGTCAGGCCGAGCTTGAGCAGGCTGGCGGCCAGCGTTTGGCGAACGCCCTGGAACTCGGCAGAATCGCGCGCCAAGGGTTCCGACATGACCAGTTCGGTCGGTTCAAGCGCCGGCGCGGGCGTTGCCGCGGCCGGGGGATTCTGCCCGGGCGGCGGTGCTGGGCCGACGGGAACGGGCGCGGCGGGAACCGCGCCGGCCGGCACAGCCGCAACCACGGCCGCCGGCACCGCGACAGGAGCGGCAGGTTTGGCGTCTTCCCGTTTTTCTACTTTTTCTTCTGCGGGCTGATCTTTCGCGGGCTCTGCCGCCGCTGGCTTCTCGTCCACCAGCTTCTTCTCGGCAGGTTTCTCGTCGGTCGGTTTCGTCTCGGTTGGCTTAGCATCCGCCGGTTTTTCGGCTGGCTTCGCCTCGGCCGGTTTTGCTTCCGCGGGCTTTTCGTCGGCCGGCTTGGCGACGGCCTTGGCCTTCGAGGGCGGGAACGAATCGAGCCGCCCGACGCGCACGCCGTCGTCTTGCGGAACGAGGATGAACAGATCGTGGAGCGGATGTTTGCCGGAATTGGTGATCAGATACGTTTCCGGCCCGCCGGTGATCTGTAGGGGCGCCTCGTACTTCAACTCACAGTCGTACGTCAAGAATCGTTCGCAGCGCGATTTATCTTTGACGTACAGGGCCTCGAGTTGCCGGCCCTGGTTGAACCAATGTTTTTCGTCGACGCTGGCGAAGAGGGCGTCTTTGTCAACCTCGGCAAGGGTCGCCACATCGAGCCAGCGCAGGCGGCCGCTCTTCGATTCGGCGGGCGGCCAATGTCCCACAAAGCGGCCCGACTGCACGCGCAGATCGACCTCCAGATCCTTCACCGGCTCGCCGTAGAGCGTGATCAACGAGAGCGGCGTCAGCTTACGTCCCTCGTTGGCCCGGCTGCGGTCGGTATCGACGACACCCGGCATGGCACTCGGATAGTGCTGCAACTCGTTGGCCTGTTCGAGGGTCGGATCGAGCCCCCACAGCGAGAGATCGTGCAGATCGTATTTGGCCTCGTCCTCGGCCGGCGCGGACGCGACGAACGCCAACAGGACGACCGCGGACGAAAACCACCGCCGTGCGGACGAAAACCACTGCCGTGCTATCACTTCTTCTCTCCCCGGAACAGCCGGGCGTCGGCCCAGATGACGCGATCGCCCGTGTCTTCCCCTTCGCCGTAATCGACTTCCAGCGACAACTGTTTGACGCCCGCCAACGGCACGTCGATCGTCACCGGCTCAGCGGTGGCGGCCAGATCGGGCTCGCCGAACAATTCGCGCCCGTCGCCCAGCACGCGGCAACTCACGCGACCGCGTCCCTGCGAGCTCGCATCGAAACCGACCGTCGCCTTGAACGTTTCGTACTCGCCATCGATAGCATACGACAAAACCGACCGTGAATGGACGGCGAGGCCTTTGGCATAGGGCTTGCCCTTCAAGGTCAGCGGCCCGTCGTCGAGTGATTGGTCGCGGCGATAACTCAGCAGGCGGCCGAAATAGGGTGTTTCTTCCACATCCGTCGGCTCGAGATCGGAGACGAACGTCACCTTGCCGTTACGGAAGACGACCCGCGCGACGGCCGTGCGCGGCAAGACGATCTTGCCCGATGGGGTTTCGAACTCGAGTTGTTTGTCGTCCAGCGCGCGCCACACGCCCGCCAGCATATCGCCCGAAACGAAATGGGCGACCTGATACGGTTTCGCGTCCCCCGCCTTGGGCCGGCCCTTGGCATACACCAGTCCGACGAGGCGGGCCACGTTCAGCGAGCGGTCTTCCCCTTCAAACGTGAAGCCCAGCTTCCCGTCTTTCACACCGTGCGCCACACCGGTGATCTGCGAGACGTCCTTCTCGCGACCGAGCACGACGGCCGTGTCTTCGGCGGCCGGATCGGCCAGACGGCTCTCGAACATCTGCCGGTCGGCCGCAGTGCCCGTTGACGGAAAGCCGATGCCGCGAGCGCTCGTGAGGGGTAGCTTGACCTCGGCCGCCCAACCGGTCTTGACGGTCACCGTTTCGTCGTCGAGCGACACCAACTCGCCGCGTATCACGCTCTTGTCGCGGCCATACACCACCACCTGTGCCGCACCTGGGCCCTCTGCATTGGCGGCCGGCGTCGCGGCCGCGGTGGCGCCCACCTTGAGCTGGTGGTCGGTGTGCGTGGTGGCCTTGAACGAGATCTTGCCCGACATGCCGTCCTCGTAGGTCACCGTCAGTTCGATCTCGCGGTCGAAACAATCCTGGTTGATCGGCTCGACATAGACGTCGGCCGTGGCCGCAGTGCCCGCACGTTCGAGCGCCAACTTCCAGTTGGGCGTGCGGGCCGTGTCGAGCCGCCAGATGCCGCGCCCCTTGCCGCCGCGCGTGAGCGCCACGATCTGCTTGATGTTCTTGCCGTCGGCCAGGCCCCGCAGGCGGATCAGCACGTCTTGTATGCCGTTGCCACCCGCCGCGCCACCCACCTGCACGACGTCGTGATTCACCTGCCCGACCCATTCGGCAGCCAGTTCGGGCGTGTTACCCAGATCGACCAGCGAGATCTCGTCGAGCGGGATCTGCCGCACCGGGTCGGTGGCCACGATCAACTTGCCGTCTTCGATACCCGTGACCTTGGCCGGCAGGCGCTCATCGTAGATGGTGGTCACCGCGGGACCGACGGGTGGCGCGGGTGGCGTCGCGGGCTTGTCTGGGGCGGCGGGAGGATTTGCGGTGGGCGTGGCGGTGGGGGGGGCAGCAGGCGGTGCACCGGGAACCGCCGCAGCCGGGGTCGCCGGAACTTCGACGGCGGCTTCCGTGGGCGTCGCCGGTTCGTCTCCCAGGGCGATCTCTGGGACGAGTGCGACGACGGCGAAGAGAACGAGGAACCAAGTGACCTTCGGACCGAGGGAGGGATGCCTTCCGTGGTTTGGGTCGCCCTCGCCCAACCTCTCCCAGAGGGAGAGGGAATATTTGCGCAGACCTCTGCCCAGAACCGGCCGCTCTCCCGCCCGTCGTGTCACGACTTGCTCCCTTTCTCTTGTTTGGCCTGGTCTTTGTCCCCGACGGCCGATTTCGCCGCTTTGCCGGCGGTCGGCTGGGCGGGCTTTTTGGGCGGATTGTTCGGCTTCTTGGCTGGTTCATCCGCCTTGCCGTCGCCGTCGCCCGTTTCGGTCGCGGCACCGGTCGGGGTCTCTTCGGCCAGCCGTTTATAATAGCGCTCAAGGATCTTTTGGTAATGGGCCGGGAAACCCTCGGTCATCGACTGCACGATCCGATCGCGCTCGTGCGGCGGCAGTTCGGCCCACTGCTTGCCGTTCTTTCGCGCGGCGTGCAGGTCGCCCATGCCGCCCGGCCCGTTCTTGATCATCGAGTCGTTCATCGGCCGCGATGGCCTGGCGTTCGCCCCGCCGCCGCGCATCTGCTCCGATTCCTTCTCCAGTTCTGCGATCAGCTTGTCGAGCTTGCCGACGATCTGCTGTTGCGAGGTCTGCACCGGTTCGCCCGTCGACATGCCCGACAGGTCGATCACCACCTGCTCCATGTCGAACGCCAGATCGGCGAGCGGGTCGTTACCCTCCTGAGCACCGGCCGGGGCGCAGAAGGCTCCCAAAACGAACGTTCCGAAAATAACCACCGCGGCGGCCGCCGACAGCGACGAGAAACCGTTTCTTCGCCTAGACGTTTTCATTACCGGGCTCCTTCCAGTTCTTCGCCACGTTCTTCGGCCAAACGTTCCGTTGCCTCACGCACGAAATCCTGCTGATCGGCCACGGCTTCGATCTGCTCCTTGACGGCCGCCGAGAGCGCCGCCAGCCCCGCGCGCGACTTATCGACGTTCGCTGTCCGCTGGTTGGTGCGGATCTGCAACAGGCGGATCATCTTCAATTCGGCGATCAACCGGTTCAACTCGCGTTGCCGGTCCTGCTGGCCACGCTCACCCTTGCGGTCCGACATCTTGGAGGAGGGTAGTTGTTTCATGGCGTCGAGCAGCGCTTGCAGGTCGGCTTCGATCTGCCGTTCAGCCTCGACCACCGGCTCCGAGCCATCACCGTCGGTGAGCGAATCCTGCACCGAGGCCATCGCGTCGCGCACCATGAGCAGCGCCGCCGGCAAGGCGATGCCGAACTCGGTCTCTTCCACCAGCGTAATCAGCTCGTTGGCCATTTCCACGATGCGTCCTTCGGACTTACCCAGCCCGGTGAGCGCCGTGAGCGCCTGGCGAGATCCGGAGGCCGCCTTGGCACCGACCACCTCGGTCGCTTCTCGCACGGCGATCTGCTTTTCGAGCATGATCGTCAGCCCCTCCATGACGCGCCGCTTCACCTCGGCCCGCAACTGGTCGAGCAGCTTTTCGGCCTCTTCTTCCAGTTGCTCGCGGGCATATTTCAACGAATCGAGTGCCTGCTGCTGCATCTCGCTGGCCGGCTCGGCCTGCTGACTGCCCAGGCGGCCTTCGGCACCCGACATGCTGCCGCTGGCCCGCATCAGTTCGCCGAGCGCGCCCGCGCCGGATTCGCCCAGGTCGCGTACGAGCTGCGTGATCCCCTCGTTGAGCTGTCGGTTCTGGGCCTGATCGCGTTGCATGGCCGCGAAATTGGCCTGCTTCAATTCTTCCTCGGCACGACGCAGCGCTTCGTCGGTCTCGTCGCGTTCCTTTTCCAGGGCCGCGAGCGCCTCCTTTTCCGGCGGCAGGGCTTCGGCCGCGTGCTCCTTCTCCAACGACTCGGCCGCTGCGCCCATCTTGCTCTCGGCGGCAGCCAGGTTTTCTGAGGTCTTACCCGCCTTTTTCGCCTCTTCGGCGAGAGCCTGGGCTCCGGCCCGCGTCTTGGCCTGCTCCTTGGCCAGTTCCGCCGCCGGTGACTTCTTATTGTCGTTGTCGTCGGACGATTTCTTCTTGCCGGTCGGCGCTTCGTCGGCCGAGGGGGCGGGCACTTGTCCTTCGGCGGGTGCTTGAGCTTCAGCCGGCGCTTGGTCGTCGCCCGCGGGTTGTCCCTCGGCCGGAGCTTGACCGTCGGGTGCTGGTTGCGCCTCGGGCGATTGGCCGGCCTGCGCCAGTTTGCCGGTCGTGCCGATGTGGCCCTGCTGGCGGGCGATCAACTCGTCGAGCGTGGCCCGCTTCTTGCGCAGGCCCTCGACCTCTTTCTGTTTTTCCGCGGTGGCCTGCGAATCGGTCTTTTCGCGGTCCTCCTCCTTGATCGCCTTGTCGAGGCGCCGCAGCGCTTCGCGGATCATCCGCAGCTTTTCGAGTTGCACCTGGAAATCGAGGTCGGTCGCCAACAACAGATCGTGCAGCCGTTGGAGTTTGGAGAGGAGCTGTTTCTCCTCGGTGGCCGCTTCGCTCAGGCTCAGCTTGCCGAGCATCTGCTGGGCATCTTTCATCTGATGCAGGATCAATTCCTCCCGCGCGAATTTCAAGCCGAGCATGAGCCGCGACGAGTTTTCCGGCTCGAGCGACTTGAGCGCTTCGGAGAGCCGGTACATCCGCTCTTCCAACTCCGTCATCTCGGCCGCGACCTTGGCCTGACCGAAGCTGAGCACTTCGCCGGGCGTGACGGGGTCGGTCCGCTTCTCGTTGTCGGACGACGACTTGGCGTCATCGGCGGCCCGCATCGCAGGCCCAGTAGGCGACAGCGACAACAACATCGCCGCCAAGACGAGCGGCAGACGACCCGCGAACCCCCATCGCTTCGAACCGAATCGGGCAACTTGCATGGCAATGTCTCCAGCCAACAAGCAACGGATCTTGGTTTCTGTTTCTGCGCCCTGTCCGAAAACGGCTGGCGAGCGGAACCGCTCGAGCCGCGATGCCCGCTCTCGGACAGGCCCTTCATTTTCGTACCGCCGCACGGCCGATGCAACAATTCGGCGCCCGGCCCCGCGTTGCAGCACCGGGCCGGACCGCGTCGACCTTCGTCTGCGGCTTCGTCCATCAATCTACCGGCCAAACCGTGGTTTGCCTATCTGAGATACAAACGAAATGTCTTGTTCCGCCCCAGCCGGTTCGCGTTTCGCCGGAAGTTCGCAACAGCCTGGCTTGGGGGGCATAATTTCGCCGTTGCACGCGGCCACCCTTCGCCAGGTTCCGCGGCACACCCCGGCAAGCGGCCGGCTATGGTTGCAATTCGCCGGCGGCGACAGCGGCAAGCACGGCGGCGCCATTCTGCCCGGCTCGCTCCGGTGGCTATGGCGCGACTATCAACCGCCGGCCAAAAAGTGACGCGCTGGCCGGCGGCAAAGAGCGTGAGCGAAGCAACTTCCCTAGGCCTGCCACATCATGTTCTCGAACTCGGGCGACGGCACGAGCATGTCGATGACCCCTTCCTGCGGCACGCGATCGAGCGACTGGTCCTGCTTGAGGAATTCCACGTAGAACTGCACCGGGTCGTCCGTCGAGAGAGCCAGGCTACGGAAGGGAATAGCCACCTCCAAGATGATATCGGCCGCGGCATGGACACCCGATTCGCTGACGGCCACGTCGTTGTGATAGAGCTGCAAGATCGGCTCTTGCCAGTTCGGGTGCGAGATGAGCAACTCGAAACCGGCCGGTTCGAGGAAGCCGATACGCAACGTATCGACATCGGCCAGCCGCTCGCGGGCCGTGCCACCGCGCGGGTCGAAGCGCAGCAGCAGGCGCTCGCCATCGAAACCGAAATAGAGCGCGGCCAGCCGGCTCTCGGCAACCATCGACATCGTGCCCCGCGAGCCACTGGGCAACCAACGGCCGGCGTTGATCCACTCGAAATAGGTCCGCCGCCCATCGACCTTCACGTTCAGCAGGCTCGTGGGCTGTGTGTGCAAATGGGCCGCGCGTTGACCCATGCTGATCGGTCGGGCCAGCTCGGCGGGCGGCACGTCGCTCAGACGCGCGTAGACGTTCTGCAGGTGCTTGCGGAACAACCGGTCGAAGAGGGCGTCTTGCGCGCTGGAGTGCGAGTCGCCGAACCACCAGAACCAATCGCTCCCCTCGGCGATGTAAAGCTCCGTCCAGGCCTGCTCGACTTGAAGGGCCGTCTTCTCGCCCGACTTGACAGCGGCCAGCAGGTGCTCCCTTGTCTGGTAGAGCAGGTCCCAGGCCCGGTTGCATTCGGGGTGGCCGATCCAGATACCGAAGTTGTGCTGGATCCAACTGCCGGCGAAGAGCGTGCCTATCTTGTCGGTCGCCGGGTGATCTTGCAGATAGTCACCCACGCGCACGGCATTGATTCGCGGGTGGGCCACCACGCGGCGGTAGAGCTGGCGCAGGAAATCGACGCCCGCGTTGGGATAATACTCCCAACAGTTCTCGCCATCGAGGATGATGCTCACCAGCGTCGGCCGCTGGCCGGCGTTGGCGCTCGTGGCGTGGCCGATGGCTTCCAGCTTACCGATGAAGTCGTCGACGGCGTGCTGTGCCTGATAGCGCTGATAATGGAAGCCGATCTGGTCGCTCATGGCGTGATCGCGGAACACGATCTCGAGTTGCTGTCCCTTCTCTTCGACCCGCCACGGCCGATAGAGCAGCTCGGGATGCCGTAAGAAGCCTTGGCCGTCGCGGGCCACCCAGCCATCGGTCGAGCCGGAGAGTATCTCTTCGTCGGTGGCGATCCAGCGGATGCCCGCCGCGGCCAGCATGGGAATCATCGGTTGGCAGACAGAGCCCTCCGAGGGCCACATCCCGCGCGGCTTCTCGCCGAACAGTTTCTCGTGACACTCGATCGCGCGGCGGACATGCTCGGCCGCATCCTCGGGATATCCTTCCAGCCGCTCGGGCAAGTTGACGTGCGGCATGGCCTGGCGGGCGAGCCGCTTGTCCCACAACAGCGGCATGATCGGATGATAGTACGGCGTGGTCGTCAACTCGACCTGACCCGACTCGGCCAACTCGCGATGCAGCGGCACGACCTGGCGCAAGAGGTCCATCTGCTTGTCGAGCAGCCAGGCCTTCTGCTGCTCCGTCCAATTGCGCCCCTGGGCACGGAACTCGGCCAGATCGCGATCGACATCGAAGGCCAAGGGATGGATCCACGTCAGGTTCGACCAGCATTGCAAGTCGATCAGGTCGCGCTTGGTGAACCGTTTGGCCGCCCGCGTCGCGGGATCGACGGACAGCCCACGCTTCTGATAGAGCTCCAGGTAGCGCGGATAGGGACGGATCATCTGGTCGGGATGGACCATGAAAAAGTTGTCGAGCAGGTAGCAGAGATCCTGCTCCGACAGGCTGTCGGCCGGCGTGCGCGAGACACGCAGGTGCGTGTCCTCGTGGCCGCGGTCGGTGTACGCCAGCAACTGATCGAGCAGGCTGGGCACCAGGTTGATCGTGGCCCGGAACTCGGGCACTTCCTTGAGGAGCATGGCCATGCCCCAATAGTCCTTGGTGCCGTGCAACCGCACCCAAGGCATCGGATTCTCGCCCGCGACGTCGTCGGGGTAGTAGGGCTGATGTTGGTGCCAGAAGAAGGCCAGCGCGACGTCGTGCATGATTCGTTCCTCCGTGGCACGTGGGTCTCGGGTTCTTTTTCTTAGAGCAAACCGACAAAACCGCATCGGGCTCAAAAAAATCGGGGTTTCACGGCCGATTTTTCGCGCACGGCGCTCGGACTTCCGAGTTTTGTCAGCCGCTCTTAGAGTACGGTTTCGACCGCGCGACGCCTAGTCCGGACCCGATGGGCGATGATGGCGACCCATTGGGCGCAGTGCGTTAGGATGTGACACATGAAACCGCAAAGCGATCCGAAGGTCGATTACGCCTTCAAGCACGTGTTCGGACGCGAGCAGGGTAGGGCCGCCCTGATGAGCCTGCTCGATGCCGTCTTGCAGCCCGCGGCCGGCCGGGAAATAGCCGGCCTCGAGCTGTTGAATCCGTTCAACGACAAGGAGACGCTGGACGACAAGCTGTCCATCCTCGACATCAAGGCACGGGATCAGAGCGGACGGCAGTTCAACGTCGAGATGCAGATGCTCGCCTACGGCGCCTTCCCACAGCGGGCGTTATACTACTGGTCGAGGTTGCACCAGTCGCAGTTGCAGGAGGGGATGAACTACCACGTCCTGCGCCCCACGATCGCCATCTGTTTCGTGGATACTTCCCTCTTCCCGGACGTGCCGGACCATCACTTGGTCTTCGAACTGCGAGAACGTCGTCACCAGACGCTCTTTACCGATCAATTGGCGGTGCATATTCTTGAATTGCCCAAGTTCGATAAGACCGTGGACGACCTGGCGACGCCCCTCGATCGCTGGTTGTTCTTCCTACGACATGCCCAAGACCTGGATGAGGAAGCCCTGCCCGAACCATTGGACGTGGCGGAGGTCCGCTGGGCACTGGGAGATCTGATCATGATTACGCAGAGTGACGAGGACCGCGAGCGTTACGAATCGCGACTCAAGATGCAGCGAGACGTCTACACGGCGCTGTTCGAGGCCCGCGAGGAGGGGCGTGCCGAAGGCCAGATCGCCCGAATCCAATCCTTCCAGCGACTATTGCGCGAGGAGGTCACGGCGCTGGAACAATTGCGCGCCCTGTCTCCGGTGGAGCTGGAGTCGCTCGCGGCTCGCCTGGAGAGCGAATTGAACGCGAAGCTGACCAACGGTTCGTAAACTGTCTTCAGGGCTGGCCGAGTTTCGAGGCGAACTCTACCAATAGGAACGGCCTGGGGCCGAAACTTCGACGCCCGAACAGCTCAGTCGTCGGCTCAATCGCCCGGTCGGCGGGACCGGTCACAGTTAAATGGGCCATCCGAATCGAGCGCGTGCCCGGTCCGGGCAAACAGTAGACGCCAACGGTTGAAAGCGGAGCGGCGACCGGCAACGCGGGGCCGAGCACCGGCGACCAGCACGTGCCGTCGCAACTGAACCAGGCCCGCAGCATGCCGGCGGCGGAGACGAGCCTGAACCAGACACGTGCGGGGCAGAGGGGAGCGGGGCCCTCGGGCAATTGCACCAGTGAGGTTTCCTGCGAGGTGAGGGTAAAACAGACCTGGTCCGGCCCGTCGCCGGGCACAAAGGCCAAACGGTAGGCAGCCGACCCTTGGTCGCCGCACAGATAGACGCCGGTTCCCGGCAGCGGATCTTCCAACTCGAAGCAGACTTCGCGTAGCTCGCCCCCGGTGAGACACCGCGCGTGGGCATCGGCCTGGCTGTCTTCCGCCAGCAGTTCGACGCGACCCGCCGGCAAGACGGTCCATTTGGCCCCCTCGGGCAACTCGTGTTGCCAGTCGCGGTCTGCCGGCACGCCCACGACCGCGGGCGCGTCTAGAGGCCGTGCGGCGGCGACGGCACCGTCGGCGAATTCCAAACCGTGTAATACCGCATCGCCTTCGAAGACGATCCAATCCGGCAGACCCGAGAACGGCGCCGCCAGCAGTTCGGTCTCACCGTGCGAGAGCACGATCCGCCCCTCGCGATAGCCCACGTCGATCGTGGCGGCGCCGAGTCGCGCCAGTTGCCCGTCGTCGTGCGCCGCCAGCGCCAGCCGTTCGGGCAAGGGTTGATTTGCCCGCCGCGCGGCCAGCCAGGCCGCCCACAACGGCCGCGGCTGCGCGAAGAATTCGAGGGTGACCGACGATGGTCCGGCCGGCCGGTTGGCGCCCGCCGTGCCGAGAGGGTCGCCCGCTGTGTGCGAAAGATGAATTTTGAAGCGATCGTGATCGACGAGTTGGAGCCGCATACGCCCCGTTGCCGGCCAAGCGTGTCGCAAGACCTGCAAGCCGCGCAGAACCAATTCGGGCCGGTTGTCGACCGTCCGTTGCGATACATCGCCGGCGACCGTTTCCAGCGAGCTTCGCCAGGCGGCCGCGTCGGCGTCGTCGGCAAAATACAGTTCGTCGCGCGGGTTGGGCGGCGCCGCCGCGGGCGGCACTGGTATGCCGAGCGGGGTGCCAACCATAGCCTTTTGGCCGTCGTCGAAACCATTCACCAGCAGCGTGTCCGCCGGCTCGTCCGACGGGCTGGTGGGCTCGTCAACGACGCGCTGGGCGATCGCGGGCGGGTTAGGAGCCTCGCCGCGCAGGGCAACGAGGGTACCGACGCTCACGCCGATCATCAAGGCCGTCGTCGAACCCCAGCCGAGCAACTTGGCCACGGTGCTTGTCGCCTGGATGGCGGCCGCTTTGGCCAGCAACAACTCGATGGGCAGGCGGAATTGGGCCACGCTCTGGTGCAGCGCCTGCTCGAGTCGCAGGCGCCCAGCCAGTGCCTCGCGCAAGGCCGGCGATTCTTTCAACCTCGCGCGGATCTCGGCCACTTCGGCGGCGCTCAACTCTTCGGGCGACCGCTCGTCGATCAGCTCGATCAGGCGTTCGTCGGTCATGAGCGTCGCTCCTTGCGCCGTTCGAGGCACTTCTTCAACGCCTGCCGGGCGCGAAACATGAGCAGCTTCGCCGCCCCTTCGCTACGGCGCAGGCGGGCGCCGATCTCGGCCAGCCGCAACCGGCTGTTGTATTTCCAGTCGATGGCCTGCCGCGCGCTGTTCCCCAGCGAATCGAGGCATTCGGGCAACTGAGCGAGCAACTCGTCGACACGCTCGGTCTGCGGACCGGCCTGCTCTTCGACCTCCAAACACATCTCCGTCCAGCCGACTTCGCGACGGCGCCGTGTCTTACGCGCGTGCTCGTGCAGCAGGTTGCGGGCGATGCCGATGAGCCACGGCCCGACCATCGCCGAGCTATCGAAGCGGGCACGGGCGCCATAGCTGCGCAGAAAGACCTCCTGCGCGAGATCCTCGGCATCGGAAGCCTGTAACACGCGGGCCCGCAAATAGCCGTAGATCTGCCCCTGGTATCGCTCGACCAACGCGGCGAATGCCGCGCGGTCTCCGCTCTGTGCGGCCACGACCAGTTCTCGATCGCCCACAGTCGGGTCACTGCCGCTCACGGCACGGGCGCCGTCGCCCGCCACCGCTTCGCACTGGCCTATGGCCAAATCAACTTCATCGGTTGCCATGCCTTCTCTTCCGGAACGCCCCTATTCTCCTTCACGAGCAGCCTACGAACAGGCTCTAGTTTCCGCCGAAATTGACCACGTCGCCCGCATTGCGAGTGAGCATCGCCTTGAAGCTGTTGGCGTCGGTTGTGTCGGCGATGGTCTGCACCGACCCGTCGGCGAAGAGGGCCATGAACAGGTTGGGCGGGTAGCGGAAGAGCCCGTCGAAGGGATTGTGCGGGCTGGGCGTCCAGTCTTCGGGCTTGGTCCAGATCACAGCCTTATCGGCGGCCACCTCGACCACCAGGATGGTATTCGAGGTGCCATCGGTAATCTCAGCGAGCGCCGTGCCCTTTTTCGGTTGGATCGCCGCCTTGTCGTCGGCGACCGCCAGATAATTGGTCTTACCTTCGTTCGCCGACGGCAGGTTCGGGTTGCGATACACGCTCGGCATGCGCGCGATGAGGGTCTTGTTGTGCGGGCTGTCCCACGGCTCATCCATGTGGAAGCTGTTGTACAGTTCCTGTTGGCCGAAGAACGGCAGTAGGTAGACGCGCCAGCTCAACAGCGGCTTGCCTTGCTGATCGCAACCGGCTGCCGCGGGGAACCACTTGTGAGTGGCGGCGAAGGTATGCATCCCCAGGCCGATTTCCTTCAGGTTGTTCGTCGATTGCGCGCGTGTGGCCGCCTGCCGAGCGTTCCCCACGGCCGGCAAGAGCAACGCGGCGCCGATGCCCGTCGTGGCCAACGAGCGGGTATTGATCACCGGTATTGTCTCGTGGCTTTCCAGCAGCAGTCCATTCGCGTTTCTTTGCACCAGGAAGATCGAGGGCCGGGCGTGGCGTTCCAGCGTCGATAGTGCCGGGAGCGGCGGAATCTGGAAGTTCACGCCTTGGCTGGCCAGGCCGATCGAGGCGACCGGAAGGAGCGCTTGGACGGTCGGATATAACGTGCGGAGTCCGGCCACCGTGTCGCTATAGGTGATGACCGAAGGACCGTCGCTCCCCTTGAACCAACCCGCCACCTCGCTGCGCGCGGCCAGCGATTCGCTATCGCTCTCGCGGGTCAAAAAGTCTTTCAGACCTTGGGGAGTGGAGCTGATCACGAGACGATCGGTCGTCAGGCACCAGCACGGAGTCAGTCCGGCTGTGCTGGCGTCGAAGTTGAGCGGCAAGGGTGAATTCGACGCCGCCTGCTGTGGCAGCTTGAGCGGCACGTAATAGACCTGATTGCCGCGGAAGGTCGACTGTTTGACCGTCCATGCTCCGTCGCTATCGGCCGCCGCTTGCTGGAGCAGCTTGACGATCGCCGGATAACTTTTGTCGAGCCGTCGGCGGTCGCGCACCGTGACCGACACGGTGAAGTTGCCGACCTGCGCGGGATTCTTTTCGGTCGCCTTGGCGGGAGTGGTGTAGGCGCACCACACGTCGCCGAGCGCCGCCAGCAGATCGTCGGACAGGTCGAAGCCGAGTTGCCCGTCGAGCTCGCCGAACTGGCGTTTCGCCTGGTCGCCCGCCGCCGGATCGATCTTGGCAGCGGCGTCCATCACGCGGCGCACGAGGTCGGCCAGGTCTAGCCGTCCGGCGACGGCGAAGGTGGCGTCCTTGGGCACACGTTGCAGGTCGGCGGCGGCCAGCGGCTTGCCCGCCACGGCGGCGAACAGGCCCTTGGGCTCGCCCGTGGTGGCGATCAGCGTCTTGCTGGTCATCCCCGTTCCGTCGAATCCGCTCACGCTGCTGATGTTCGTCACACCCTGCAAACCGACGGCATCCAGCGTGGCCCCGATCTTGGAATCGGTCATGAAGGGGCGTGCCGTCTCCAAGATTCCCGCCACGTTGAGGTACCAGGTCCGACCGGGTCGTGCGACGGCGGCCTGTCCGTGGAGCTTGGTGAGCCAGGCAGCCGGCGCGCCGGCTGCCAGCCGGCCGACAAGACCCTGTCCGGCGTCGGCCCCGACGCTGACCAGAAAGTAGTTATCCTTGAATCCCCAGACGACCACAGGCGCTCCCGGCTGCGGAGGCGCGCGGTGCAGCTTGGCTCCGGCCACAGTCACCTCTTCCAGCTTGGTGCCCGGGGGCATCCGCGTCATGGCCATCGTTTCGAGCTGCGCGACCACCTTGGCAAAGGTGGCCTGTTGGTCGCCCGTGTTGATCACCAGGCCGGCGCTGACATCGGGCCCCATCGGCCCGAAGGCCACCTTCGATACATAGAGGGCCACGGGTCGGGTAAGCACGCCTTTGACGAGCGCCGGCAAGTCGTCGGCGAAGGGTGCCAACGGCGGATTGCCGCGCAGGGCTTGCTGCACGAGCGCCGTCACCTGCGAGTCGATCTGCGAAATGAAGCTCTGGATCTCGGACTCGGCCAGCAATTGGTCGGTCTGATTCTCGCTGTTGGCGTCGGGTTTCCCCGCTCCATTCCAGCCGAGATAGAACAGACACTCCTCCGGTGCCGCCCGCATCATGCCTGCGTCGGCCGCCGCGGGGGGCAAACAGAAAGGAGAAGCAAAACTAGCCTGCGCCTGAGCGAACCAGGCGGTGACGACGATCAGCAGAATTCGGACGCGAATCATGGCAATGCTCGGTTGATCCTGAGGGGGGGTGCTTCTGTGGGCGACAGTCAGCAGGGCGCGACAGTGAACAGGGGCATGGTGAACAAGGGCATGGCCGTACCGCCCCATCCAAACAAAGGAAATGGTTGCGCTCTGGTCCCGGCGCGCGAATCGGCGTGTTCGCATATTTAACTCCCTTTCCGCATCGGTTTCCAGCCTTTGCCACGCCCTGCCTATGACGAGTTCGTAGAGAGCCATCTGGATATTGGCACAAAAAACTCGCAAATATTGCGACAATCGCCTAGAATAAATGGGCTTTTGCGGAACGGAGCGAGGCGACCCTCTCACGCACCCTTGTGCGGGCGGGGGGAAACTTGCCAGAGGCCACGACCATGCCGATCTCCGTTGTCTGCCGGTGCGGGAAGAAGTTCAACGCCAGGGACGAGCACGCCGGACGGCGCGCAAAGTGTTCCGCGTGCGGTGAAATGTTCACGGTTCCGGCCGCTGCTGCCAAGCCGGCGACACCGGCTTCCGTAGAGCCGACCGCACTGGCGCCGACTACTTCGGCCCCGGCACACTCTCTGCTCGCCGAGGCGATTCAGCGGGCCCCCACGCCGCCTGCGACCGACTCGCATCCTTCATACGAAGGGAAACGGGTGGGAGACTGGCTCGACCTCTTGCAGGTCGACGATCCGGCGGCACGCAAGCACGCCACCGAGGTGTTGTCCACGATCGGTCCCGAGGCAGGCACGGAGTTGTCGGAGTTTGTCGACCGCCTCACGGCCGACCACGTGTTGTTGCGTCACTGGGCTGTCACTTGCCTGGAGAGAATTGGGCCCCCGGCCCGCGCGGCGGTCGACGCCCTCGTGGACCGGCTCGAAGACGACGAACCGCTGATCCGCGAGAAATCGGCTGCGGCCTTGGAGCGGGTCGAACCCGCCTGTGCGGCGTTCGTAACCAGGTTGAGGCGCGGGCTGATCGACAAGGACGCGTCGAAGCGTTCGTCGGCGGTGGCCACCTTTCGCCGCGACATGAAGACGCTCGGCATCTCGCGGTGCCGATTCTGGGCCTGCGGTTGCGGCAGCGTTTACGAGAAAGAGGATCTGGAGGAGCGGCTCAAACTTCTGGCCGACGGTGCGGAGGTCAAGTCGGACGGCACGCGCGGCTGCAAGAAGTGCGGCAAATCGCACGACCTGCGCGAAGTCTATGCCGGCAAACACGACGTGCCCGCCAAGTTCTGGCCGCAGTTGATCAAGCGATTCGGTAACCGGGTGCAACTGCCCGACGACTTGCTGGCCGAGACGCCGCCCGAGCAGGGCTATCAGCTCAGCGACAGTCAGATGCTCGATCCTCTCCCGAAGTCTCTGCCGAGCGGTTTTTCCACGATGCCGATCCTGCCCGAACCCGCGGCCGACGAGGGTTATGCCTTGGCCGCACCGGCGCCGGTGCAGCACGGGCCGTCCGCCGCGCCGGGAGTGCAAACCGCCAACGAGCTGGTGCCCGGCGCGCTCGTTCCCAAATCGGGCAAATACAAATGCACGGCCTGCCACAAGGTGCGCATGTCGGACAGTAAGAGTCCGCTGGCCGTGCGCGCCAAGACCGTCGTGCAGTACTTCAAGTCGGGCAAGACGTTCGCCGATTGTCCGCACTGCGGCGACCTGACCGAGTGGCAGTTCGTCGAGTGACACCTTCGGCCCGTGGTGGCCGCAGCGCGGTTTTGCCCGACTAGGGGAGAGCAACCGACAAAACCGGATCGAGCACCACAAAAATCGGCGTTGCACGGCCGATTTTTTGCCCATGGCGCTCCGACTTGCGGGTTTCGTCGGCCGCTCTTATTGCAGTCCGCTGGTAGTGGCCCGCGATTGGCCGAGCGTCAGCGAACCGCCGGGTCCCTTCCCCTGCGTCGGCTTTTGCAAAAACTTCGGCAGCTCGACGTTCTGGAAGAAAGCGTAATTCGGCTTCTCGAACTCGCGTAGTTTGTCGCCGATGTTCTCTCCCTGTTTCAACGAGATCACGCCGGGAACGTTGGAAGAACTCGTCTCCCAGGCGGTCTGTCCCTGATAGACGAATTTCAGCCGTGAGGTGTACTCCTTCATTTTGTAATCGCCGCCACCGAACATGTAGCGAACGTCGCGGTCCTTCGGGCCTTCCATCGACGCGGCCAGTTCGATCGTACCGTTCTCGCCCGCCAGGCAACCGATCTTCTCCAGCCGTTCGGTGAGCGCCTGACGCGTACGTTCGCGTTCGCCGGCATCGGGTAAGCCGTTGAGATTCAGCTTGACGGTCGTACCCGAGCGGAGCACGAATAGGTCGGGCTGCGTGAGAGCCTGCTTGAGCAGATTCTTGGCAGCCGGTTGCGGAACCTGCACGGCCAGCAGCGAGCCCGGTTTCTGTTCTCCGTCAGTGACGGCGAAGAGGGTCCAGCCCGCCGTCGTCACGGTCTGGTCGGCACCGTCGTAGGTCCACAACTTGAGTTGGTTCTCGATGTCGAGCAGGAACTTGCCGCTGACCAACACGAAATGATCGTCCGGGAACTGGATCGGCCCCTGCACATGGATGCCGGTGCAAGGGATCGTGCGCTCGAGTTCGCCCGAGGCCACGTCCCAGATCAACACTTTGTCGAAGGCGGCGCACGCCATTTTCTTGCCAGAGGGGCTGAAGGCGAGCGAGGGCCACTGAAGTTGCTGGGGCGTCGCCTGCTGCGCGAGCACTTCGCCCTTCACGATGTCATAGATTCCTACTTCTTTGCCGGTCGAATAGGCCAGCCGCTTACGGTCGGGGCTCAGACCCGGGACTGCGCTGTCGGCGAGGCTGAACGTCGTGAGCGGCTCAAGGTCAGGAAAGGACCAGATCACCACTTTGCCGCCGCGGCTCGACGTGGCCAAGTGGCTAGAATCCAAGAATTCGCCCCACAACACATCACGGCCGGCCCCGTGTGTGTCTTCGTAAGGGATCCACGATACCTTGCGCTCGGCGCGGGGTCCCTTCAACGTCCAGACCTCGAGCCGGTCTTGGTTGCCGAAGCCGAACTCGTCGCGCCGCATGACGATCTGACGGCCGTCGTCGTGCACCGCCAGCGGCGCCATTTGTACCGGCGCGCTGGCCGGCGCCGTCGTCTTGCCGGTCGCCAGGTCGCAGAGCACGACGCGCGTCGTCCCCGTCGGCTTCGGTTGGTCCCAAGCGAAGACGACGGCGGCTTTGCCACAGGTCCGATTGACGGCGATCCCCTTGACGCCTTCGAAGAAACTCGACTTCTTCGGCAGCGGTGAGGTCTTGAGCTTGCTGGCAATACTGTCGCTCGCGGCCGGCACGTCGATCTGCCAGCTCTCGGTCGTCGCCAGGCTCACCTGCTCCGCGGACGAGTAGTCGATACTGAGCGCGCGCGGTTCGCCGCCGCCCGAATCATCATCGCCCTCATCCTCGGCGGGCCGAGTAGGCTTGGATTTCTTGGGCTTCTTCTTGGTTTTGCTCTCGAACGGGTTGGGGTCCTTCGTCTGGAACGGATTGTCGCCCCCCGATTTCACGGCCTCTGCCACGTACTTCTGGTCGGCCTTGGAGAGTTTTTTGAGCTCGATTTCGAGTGTACTGCCGTCGTCCTTCTCGAGTGTCACAGTGCCGTCTTCGAGCGAGACGAAGCTCCCCTTGATCTTGTGTTTGCCGGTGCTGTCGGTCCAGGTGCGCAGCTCTTCGGCCGGCGCACTGGCCAAACCAACGGCCAGCCAAATTCCCCCCAAGAGACAAGCCAGGCGGATGCAACGACGACGGGCGATCATGACGCGTTTCCTTGATCGAAAGGAGTTCGGGCCGCGAAAGGGGCGGCAAAAATGCAACCCCAAACTACGAAACTGTTCGTAATTTGACAAGAAGATGGCAGCTTGTCAAGCGGTCGCGCTTGAAACCTACGTAAGTCTTCGTATATTGAACAGCAGGACCGGAGCGCCGCACGGTTCGCGGCGCCAACCTTGGCCAAGGCGAACGACGATGGCACGCGACAAAACCATTCCCCGGCCTACGCAGGCCGAAACGGCCATTCTGCAAGTCCTCTGGCAGCGCGGCCCGAGCACGGTGCGCGACATCCACGAGGTGCTCAACGGCGAACGCACCATGGGCTACACCACCGTGCTCAAGCTGCTGCAGATCATGTACGACAAGGGGCTCGTGCGGCGAGATGAGAGTCGCCGCTCGCACTTATATCAAGCGGTCAGCAGCCAACGGCGCACCCAACAACAGCTCGTCACCGACCTGCTCGATCGGGCCTTCGGCGGTTCGATGCGCAACTTGGTGATGCACGCCCTGTCGTCGCGCAAAACGTCGCGCGCCGACCTGGCCGAGATTCGCGGCCTGCTCGACGAACTGGAGGAAAAACAGCGATGAACGCCAGTGCCGAGCTCGTCGAACGTCTGGGTGTTGCGTTGTTGCATTCGCTCTGGCAGGGATCGCTCGTGGGCGCGGCGTTGTTGATCGTGCTGCTGGCGCTGCGCCATGTGACGGCCCAGGCGCGATACCTCGCCTGTTGCGTGGCGCTGGTACTGATGTTGTCGCTGCCGGTGGCCACATTCTGTCTGGTGCACACCGAACGGCCCGTCGCCAGCCTCCCAGAAACGCCGCAACCTTCGCGGCTTGTCACCAGCGCGGCCGCCGCGCTCGAAGTCGCGGCCTCTTTGTTGCCCGAAGAATTGCCCGGCCTCGACCGAGACCTCGATCCCGCATCCTCCACCGCGAACGAAGAAACGCTCACGGCCGAGCGAGAGAACGTACGTCCGTGGTTGTCGCCCCACGCGTCGATGTTGCTGGCGGCTCTCGTTTGGGGTTGGGGTGCCGGCGTGGTCTTACTCTCGTTCCGAGTGTTGGGCGGCTATCTGGTCGCCTGGCGGCTGACGCGAAGGCTGCTCGAGCCGCTCGACGAATCGTGGCAGGCCCGCTTTCGGCAGATCGCGGCGCGTCTCGATGTGCGCGTGCCGATCGAGCTCTGGCAATCGGCCTGCATCGAAGCGCCGGCCGTCATTGGTTGTTTCCGGCCGGTTGTGCTCATTCCCCTCGGCATGCTCGCGGGACTGTCTGCCGCGCAGGTCGAAGCCGTTCTGGCCCATGAGCTGGCGCACATCCGCCGCTACGATTTCTTGGTCAACGCGGTGCAATGTGCCATCGAAACGCTCCTCTTCTATCATCCCTGCGCATGGTGGATTTCGGCTCGCATCCGGGCGGAGCGCGAGCACTGCTGCGACGACCTGGCCGTGGCGGCCTGCGGCAACACCTTGGTCTATGCCCGTGCCTTGGCCGGGTTGGAAGAGCTGCGCACCCCGGCGCGGTTGGCGATGGCGCTCACGGGCGGCGGCAGCCTGCTCGGACGGGTGCGCCGCCTCGTCGGCCGGCGGCGGACGAGTGACGTGGTGGGGGGCTGGCTCGCCGGATCGCTCGCCATCGTGCTGCCGCTGGCGGTCGGCACAACCTGGAGTTCCGGTCGCGGCCTGCTGCCGTTCGGCAATCCGTCGGGCGCCGACGCCCTGTCGGCCGGTGCCGATGAAAAAGCCGCCGGACCACGGCTCGGTGCGACGGACATTGACCGATCGTCTGTCGATGCGGCCCTGGCCGAGGGCGGGCTGTTTCGCGATGCCGTCAAATTGACGAACGATCTGGCCGCGGCGCTCTCGACCGTCAGTGATGCCGCGAGCGCGGCCGCGGTCGCCGAAAAGATCGTCGAGCTTTCACGCCGGCACGCCGACGTCGAACGCCGGCTGCGCGAATTGCGGCGATCGCTCGATCCGGATCGCGAAGCTCGCCTGACGGGGCGCTGGATCGGCGAGCTCGAACAATCGGCGCGTCGGTTGCGACTGGAAGTCGCGCGCGTGGAAAGGCTGCCCGGCGCGGTCGACGCGCTGCGCAGCTCGGTGCTGTTCGAGGTGATCGGGCTGCACGGTGCTCCGCCAGCTCCGGTGCCCACGACCGTCGACTTTCTAGTTCCGTCTGGTATGCCCACTCGCTTCATGGGCCCGATCGGCGTCGATCCGTTGGAGCGGATGCGCGCGGAGCACCCGCCAGAGCGCATCGTCAAGGTCGAAGTGCTCCGGCTGCCAGGCGATGTGTATGAGTATGTTTACGAGCGCCTGCGGCAGATTCTGCCGAACGTGGGCTTCCTCGGTACCGGTGCGGGCGACACGGCGACGGTCTACCTGGCGCCGATCAGCGATATCGATGCTTTTGCGGCGCAGATCGATCTGGGTGAGGTGACGGCCATCGATCACGAGACACGGACCATCACCGTCGCGGCCGACCCGACCCGATTACCGCCGCCGAAGGTCCGGCCCACGCCGACCGCAGAGCAGCCCCGCCAAGACGAGGCAGCCGATCCTGCGACGCTGGCCGAGCGCTTGGCCCGACACGATCACACGGCGGTGGCCGATTTGATCGCTTGGGGGGACGAGGCCGAGCCGGTGGCCATCGAGTATGCCGCACATGCCGACCGGCGAGTGCGCCGCGATGCGCTGTTGATCTTGAAGAAGATCGGCGGCGAGGACTCGCTGCCGGCGGCGATTCGCGGGTTGGCGGATTCCGATCTGGGTAATCGCGACCTGGCGTGGCAGATCGTCTGCCGATCGTCCACCGGCATGCGAAGCCGTGCCGTGATCGAAGCGGCGGCGACCGGACTGGAGACCGATCCGGAGCAGGCCGCCAAATGGCTTATGACCCTCGGCGGTGCCGCGGAGAGCCAGGTCGTACCTTACACGCAACATCGGCTGCCGACGGTCCGCAGGCAAGCAGCGCTCGTGCTCCGATCGATCGGCGGTCGCGAGAGCCTGCCATCACTGCGCTCCTTGCTCGATGACCCGGATCGAGCGGTCGCAACTGCCGCGCAAGCCGCTTGCGACGCCATCGCGGTCCGCCACGACCTATCGACAGAGGACTGATTCGCCGAGGCCGCTCACACGGCTCCGCATCAATGTAGCTTCTTGCGCAACGTCGCGCGATGAATACCCAGCATGTGGGCCGCGGCGACACGATTGTTGTCGGTCCGTTCGAGCACGGCTGAGAGCAGCGTGGGCTCGACGTCGTCCAAGAACTGCTGATAGAGATTGTCGGGAGCCACCGGCATAGCCAGCCGACTGCGCACCCATTCCTGCACGGCACGATTCAGATCGGGCGCATCGGCGGCCGTGTTGGGAAGCGATGGAAGGTGCTCCGGAAAGATCGTGCCGCCGCGGGCCAGCAAGGCCGCGTGCTCGACGGCGTTACGCAACTCGCGGACGTTTCCCCGCCACCGCCGCCGCCGCATCTCGTCGATCGCCGCAGCCGAGAACGTGGCCGGCTGCCCCATGTCGTTGAGACGTCTCAGGAAGAGTTCCGCCAGGAGCGGAATGTCTTCCGGCCGCTCGCGGAGCGGGGGCAGACCGATCTCGAACACAGCCAACCGGAAGAAGAGATCCTCGCGGAAACGCCCCGCCTTGATATCGCCACGCAAGTCGCGATGGGTGGCGGCGATCACGCGGAACGATGTGCGCCGCGGCCGCGTGTCTCCCACCGGCGTCACCTCGTGCTGTTCGAGCACGCGCAGCAGTTTCACTTGCACCGCGAGTGGTATGTCGCCCGCCTCGTCGAAGAACACCGTGCCACCGTCAGCCAACTCGAGCAGCCCGCTGCGCGCCTGTTCGGCGCCGGTGAAGGCGCCGCGGGTGTGGCCGAACAGTTCACTCTCGACAAGCGACGGGTTGAGCGCGGCCAGGTTGATCGGCACGAGCGGTCCGGCCGCGCAGGCCGAGTGGCGATGGATGGCCCGCGCCACCAGTTCCTTTCCCGTGCCGCTCTCGCCCGTGATCAGCACCGCCGCGCCGGTGTCGGCCACCAGGGCGATGCGCTTGAAGACGTCCTGCATGCCGGGGCTGGCGCCGATCAGCTCTTCCGGTTCGTTCGGCCCCCGCGGCGCCTGGGCGAGCGGCGCGGCCCGCTGCGCCAGCGCTCGGCTGATGACCGATGCGGCCTGCTCGATGTCGAACGGTTTAGTGACGTAGTCGAAGGCACCGTTGCGAATCGCCTCGACCGCCGTCGCCAGGTTGCCGAAAGCGGTCATCACCACGATCGGAGCCTGGGGCTGTAGCTTCTTGAGTTGCCGCATGGCCGAAAGACCGTCGGCGCCCGGCAAGCGAATGTCGAGCAAGATCAGGTCGAACGACTGCCGGTCGGCCAATTCGAGGGCTTCTTCCGCCGACGAAGCCACCGCGGCCGCGTGTCCTTCGTCGGAGGCCAGCCGGCGCAACGCCCAGCCAATGCTCTCCTCGTCGTCAACTATGAGCAAGTTCATGAGAAGGACTGCCGACCGTGGACGATTCCCTGCGCGGCAGGGACAGCTCAAAGCATGTCGTTTCGCCCTGCCGCCGATAGACGAGCGTGCCGCCGTGCGACTGGGCGATCTGTCGGGCCACCGCCAGCCCCAACCCGATACCTTCGGGTTTCATTGTCGTGAAAGGCTCGAACAGCCGCTCGGCGATCGTCGGATCGACGCCGCGGCCACTGTCGATCACCCGCAGCAGCACGCGGTCGTGCTCCTCGGCCAGTTCGAGCCGAACCCACCCGCCCGGTCCGGCGGCCTCGAGCCCGTTGAACGCGACGTTCATGAGCAGTTGCCGAATCTGCTCGGAGTCGACCTGCACGCTGCCCCGGCTGGCATCGGCCGGTCGTGTGTCGGCCGACTGCAAGTCGATTCTTCGATGTGCGCAGGTCGGTTCGATCATCCTCGCGACCTCTTCAACGATCGTCGCGGGATCGCAGGCGCTGGGTCGCGGCGGCCGCGGTTGCCCGGCCGCGAGGAAGTGTTGCAGGTGCTCTTCCGTCAGCCGCAACTGCCGCAACGCTACCTCCAGGCTTTCGTCGTCGGCATGGCAGCCATGCCGTCGGTGAAGCTGCACGGCCATCCGCGCGCCGGTGATGTCGTTGCGCAGATGATGGGCCAGGCCGCCGCTGAGTTGCCCCAGCAAGGCCAGCCGCTCTGCGCGGCGGATCGCCCGCTGCATCTCGGCCAGTTGTAGAGCCAGCGAATTGACGCCCTCGGCCAGATCGCGTAACTCGTCGTTGCGCTCGGGGAGCGGCACGGTATGAAAATTCCCGTCGGCCAGGTTGGCCACCTGGCCGCGCAGGCGAGCGATCGGCCGGCCCAATCGGGCGGCGATCACGCCGGCGACGGCGACGAATGCCAACAGCGTGGCGCCGCCCAGTGCCAGGGGAGGCAGAGCGGCCTCGCGCCGCGCCGCCTGCCAATCCCGTTCGGGATAGAGGATGCTCAGCAACAGGGATCGCGGTTGCGAGCCGCGGGGAGCCAGTTCCAGCGACGACGCGAAGAATCCGTCACCGTCGATGTTCACGAGTCGCCCCAGGTCGAGAGCCTGCCAGCGGTCGACAGCCGGAATCGATGGAGGCGACGGCGCGCCCGCGCTGCGGGCTACTACCTTGCCGACGGAGTCGGTCAGGATCAAGTCGGCGCCGCTCAGGCCATGGACCTGCTGGAGCACAGCGTCCGTCAGCGGAAAACTCTTGTCAGATAACGTGCGGCCCAGGTTGCGCACCTGTTCGTCGATCTGCCGCTCGGCCCGCCGGGCCGCCAAGTAGGCGCTCAGCAGGCTGACGGAAAGCACGCCGGCCAACATCGCCAGCGCAAACGGCAGAAGGATTTGATAACGAATCGGCCAGCGCATAGATATATTGCCATGATAGGTGGGCGGGTGGACAGCTTCAAGGAAGCGACCGGCAGCTACCGGCCGCGCGGCTCGGCAGGCTGCTCCAAGATACGCCGCACCTCGCCGGCCATCCGGCCGCTGAGGATCATGCCCCACATCTTGAAGTCGGCGAGCAGCGACCAAAGCGGATAACGAAATGTCGCCGGCCGGTTCCGCTCGATGCAAAGATGGCTGATCCAGGCGAACGCGTAACCGCACAAGGGCACGGCCAATAGGCCCCACCACCAGCCCGCGGCCACCGAACCGACCATCAGCGCCAGCGCCAGGGTCGTGCCGAGGAAATGCCAGGCCCGTGTCGCACGCTGGCGATGTTCGCCGACGTAATAGGGCCAGAAATCACGGAACGATTTGATCGGCTCGGCTGGCATGGCAGTGAGCCCATTCTAGGTGACCGGCCGCGCAACCGGAACGGGTGCCGACGAGCGCGGTCGACTGACCTATGGCATTCGCCCCAAGGAAGGGTATGCTTTGTGACCGAAGGATGCGTGTTTTGAACGGTGTCAGGACGAGGCTGGTCTGGCGTTTCGCGGGAAGGCCGCGGCTTCCAGAGAAGATATCATGACAGAAGTGGTGGTGCAGCCTGTAGAAAGTCGACGAGACGAGCGCCGGTTCGTTCGCTTCCCTTTCGAGCTCTATCGCGACGACCCCAACTGGATGCCGCCCCTGCTTGGCAACCAGCGTGAGCTGCTGAATTACAAACGCCATCCCTTCTACGACAACGCCGAGTGCCAGACCTTCCTGGCCCACCGCGACGGACAGCTCTGTGGCCGGATCGCCGCCATCGTCAACCGGGCGCACAACGAGTTTCACAAGGAGCGGCGCGGGTTCTTTGGTTTCTTCGAATCGGTCGACGACGAGCAAGTGGCCCGCGCTCTGTTCGACACCGCCGCGGCTTGGCTCAAGTCGCGCGGCATGCAGACGCTGCGCGGTCCCGCCAACCCGTCGATGAACTACGAATGCGGCCTGCTGATCGAAGGCTTCGATAGTCCCCCGACGTTCATGATGACCTACAACCCGCCCTATTATCCGAGACTGATCGAGGGGTATGGGTTCGTCAAAGGGCACGACCTGCTGGCCTACCAGGGCGAGCGAGGCGACCTGCCGAACGTCGCCCAGCGGCTCGATCGGTTGGCCGATCAGGCCCAGGCCCGCTGCAACGCCCACATCCGCCATACCACGCGCAAGACCTTCAAGGCCGACGTCGAGGCGTTTGTCGATCTCTATAATCGCACGCTCACGGTCAACTGGGGCTTCGTGCCTCTGCCGCCGGGCGAGATGCGCAAGCTGGCCGCCTCGTTGGAGCATCTCATCGTTCCCGAGATGGCCGTGATGGCCGACGTCGACGGCGTGGCGGTGGGAGCCATCATCGGTCTGCCCGACTACAACCCGCGCATCAAGGAGATCGGCGGCAAGCTCTTCCCCTTCGGTGTGTTCCGCCTGCTCAGCCGCAAGAGAGACATCAAGCGGATCCGGATTCTGAGCATCAACGTTGTGCCCGAATTCCAGCGCTGGGGCTTGGGCCTGGTGCTCATGAAATCGCTGGCACCGAAGGGCCTTGAACTGGGCTTCGAGGAAGCCGAGTTCTCGTGGATCTCCGAGGACAACGACCTGGCGCGCCTCGGGCTCGAAAAAGGGGGCGCCAAGATCTACAAGAAGTATCGTATGTACGATCTTCAGCAGATCTGACGGCCCCGGTGATTTTCGCCCCTGCTGCGGGCAATCGACGGCCTGTTCTATTCCCGCGACCAGACTCCATTGCGGTTGCGTATCCGCATGCTGTCGCTGATCGGTTCGCTGCCAACCGGCTTGTTGTCGACAACCGGTTCGCCGTCGGCAACCAGTTCGCCGTCGCTGACCGGCTTGCTGTCCGTAACCGACGTGCTTTTGTCCGATGCGGCCGTCTTGGCGCCCCGCTGCGCAGGTAGCGGCTGGAGTTGAGCCAGGCGCTCGATCGCGTCTTGCTTAAACTGCCCGCCCTGCGGCGTCGACTTGACGAGCCGGAGCAAGGCGGTGGCTTCGCGCGTTCTGCCCTGTTCGATCAGCTTGTCTGCCTTGGCCAAGCGGGCCTCGTTCACGGCGCTCCATAATTGTTTCGCCACTTTGCTCGGATCGGCCTGCGGCGACATGGCGGCGATCTGTGTGCCGTCGCTCTTGAACAGCAACATCGTCGGTGTTGCGCGATCGGCCATGTCCATGTCGGGCAACTTGACCAAGCTCGTCAGCGCCGGCAGCTCGTCGATCGGCAGGACTACGAGCACGCAGGCATGCACCGGTTGTGCCGTGGGAGGGCTGTTCAAGCCGACCAGGAGAGCGGCGGTCGGCTTGTCCCATTCGCCCGGCTTGGGCTGTGCCTTGCTGAGCACGAGCAGGACCGGCAGACCCTTATCCTTGGCTTGCTGAAATCCGGTGGCGGCCAGGGTGACAACGCTGCGGTCGACACTGGCCTTCTGTCCGGCCAATTCTTCGAACACCTCCTGTTGAATCATGGTCAGCGGGGCGAGGGGATGCTGGGCCAGCAGCTTGTGCGTGCGATCGTTGGCCAACATGAAGTGCGCCTGCGCGATATACGGCGCCTGCGCCAGCGCGTGCTTGCGGCCCATTCCGGCCGCATTCTTATACGTTTCGACCGCCCATTCGGCCTCGGCTAGCAGCTTATCGGCATTGACCGGCCCGACCACGGCATTCACCACGAGGCCGTCCGGCGTAAGAAAATAGCTCACGACATTGCCGCCGTTCTTCTGTACCTGTCCGTTTACCTTGGTCACCTGGAAGTCGCCGAGCTGTTGATAGCAGGCGGTGAAATGCTGGTCGAGGTACTGGCCGACTCGCTGGTCCGACAGGGCGCCCGCCCTGTATGCTTGGGCGTTGTTTCACGTGAATTCCTGGCGCGCGAAATTGCCCGACACCTGGATCTCGAACACGAGCTTCTTTTCCTTACCAGCCGCCCGCCAAGCCTCGTCGGGCGATGGCATCCAGGTCACCGCCGTGCCCAGCTTGGGATCGGCTGGGTCGGTCTTAGCGCCGCCGGCAGGCGCCGAGCACTCGTCTTTGGTGCAGACGGTGCTCTGCGACGTCGCCGTAGCCAGGCGCGACGTCCGCTTGCCGGCTTGGGCAGATAGCGGGGCCAGCAGCGGCGCCCCCATGGCGGCCGCGAACAAGAGCCTGCCGATCGTCTTCCAAGTGAGTACTCTCATACCCTTCCGTCCTTCCCTTGTTGCGCCTACGGGTAACGTCGGCATCCCCATGAGCAAAGTTCGATCCACCGGTCATTGACCTGTGTTGAAGGTCTGGCTGTAACGCGTTGTACGATATCAGGTTGCGAGAAATCGCCAAATCGAGAACTAGGAGGATCTCCGGACACGACGAACCGTCAGGTGTCGTCAGTTTGATCGCGCGTCGGTTTTTGACGACGACAGGTCGTGCTCATCGGTTTTGCTAACCGCCTTGGTGGAGAGATAGAATCGCCGGGCATTCGGAGGGGCGCTTGACCCGAGATTCAGAGCCGATGCGATGAAACCGTTCTGGTGGGTTCTTGGCACACTCGTCGTCATCGTGACCCTTCTTATTATTCGGCAATGGCGGCGCTTGAGCCTTGGGAAGCGACTCCGATTCGAGGTTGGAAGTTTGTACTACGCTGGGTTGGTTACGGCGGACGAGGCCGAGCGGGCGGGGCGGTATCTCAGGGATCGGGGGTACTTCCAGCCGAAGTTGACTATGGTGCGCCTGTTTCGCGACGGGACGACCTATCAGCTTCAACTGCTCTCTCCGGTGAACGGGACGACCGAAACACAAAGCCTGGCCTGCGAGATTCTGGCGGCTGGTTTGGCAGACGAGGTATTGCCGGGGGCGAACGTCGAAGTGCAGGTCTGCGACTGGGACCTCCGGCCCATCTTGACGATCCCGCATCGGGGGCGTCTGGGGTGCCGCATGAGAATGAACGCAGCCTGCCTCTTTTACACGGATGGCGTCACCGAGGACGTGGCTAATTCGGTTGCGTTGTTCTTGGCCCACATGGGTATCTTCAACGATTCGGCAAAGGTGGCACAGCTCGATCGTACTGACGAGGGTTTCGAAATGCGGCTGGCGGTCGAGGTGGATCCGCTCACGCCCGAGATGATCGAGGGTCAGCGTCGGATGGCGTACGACCTCACGCACAAGGTGCTCGGCGGCAAGCCCGTCGAGGTTCGCTACTGTCATGGCCTGGCCGGCACGATGCGAGTCGACCGCGCGGACCCGGAAGCCGCACCGCCGCGCGGTCAGATGTATGCCAGCAAGGTCTTCGTCCGCCGCGGCGACGCGGATTCACCGGCCCCCACGTAATGAATCTAAGTGTACCCGGCGCCAATCGCGACGTCGTCCAGGCGCTCGTAGACACCGTGCACCAAAACACGTGCCCGGCACAACTGCTTCCCGATCAAACAGCGGGCAGTCCACGGCGGAGGCCCGGTTCAAAGCGACTTGGAACTCGGTTCATCCGAAGTTGCGCGGCGATGCCGGGATTGGCGCTGCGCGCGTCCCAACTACAATCGTAGCTGGCAATTGCCCGTCGACACACCAACGACTGGCGCATTTGCGTCACAGGTAACGCAATGCATACAACTCCTGCCAGTTTGTTGCTCCGCTTGAAGCAACCGAAACCGGAAGTTGCTTGGCAACGGTTCGTCGATCTCTACACACCGCTGCTCTTTTATTGGGCGCGGCAGACGGGCCTGCAGTCGCCCGACGACGCCGATCTGGTGCAGGATGTCTTCGCCGTGCTGGTAGAGAAACTGCCGGAATTCAACTACGACGGCCAACGGAGTTTTCGTGGCTGGATGCGGACTATCATGCTCAATCGTTGGCGCGACCAGCGGCGGCGGCTGGCAATTGTCCGCACCCAACACGAGCCCGAGGCGCTGGCCGGCATGCCCGACGCCGCCGAAGAAGCCTTCTGGGAACAAGAACACCGCCAACACCTCGTGGCGCGGGCCTTGGAACTCATGAAAACGGACTTCGAGGAAAAGACGTGGCGGGCATGCTGGGAGTGCGTGGTGGCCGAGCGGCCGGTGGCCGAGGTCGCCGCCGACCTGGGCCTGACATCCAACGCCATCTATGTGGCCAAATACCGGGTATTGCGCCACTTGCGGCGAGAATTGGAAGGGCTGATTTAGGTAGGTGGGAGACGGTAGACGGGGAAGAAGTTACGAACGAAGAGGCTTCCGGGTCTACGGTCTTGCGTCTATGCGCTTCCCCCGTTGAACACCAGCGGTCTACCGATTTCTGAAAGATCCTACTTGCTCCTTCGTAGTCTAACGAGGTTTTGACGTCCGACGGAGCGTGTGATGAATCAGCTTTCCGCCTGTCCCGATCGCCAGACGCTGGCGCATTTGCTCGATCCGCACACCAAAGAAGAGCAGGCGGTCGCGCTGGAAGAGCACCTACTGGCATGCGATCGCTGCTGCGAAGCGCTGCGCGAGATTGAAACGACCGACACGGTGCTCGAAGCCGCGCGCGGCGCGACGGCCCGGCTGCCCACCGACGACGAAGTCCAACGCGTAATCTCCCGCTTGAAATTGGCCCAGGTGCCTTCCGCCGCGATCAATGAAACGCTGGCCTCGAAGCATGAGGCGACCGAAGACGCGTGGGACCTGGAGAAGCTGCTCGATCCGCCCGAGGGTGAAGGCGAGCTGGGCCGGTTCGGCGGATACCGCGTGCTGCGAGTGTTGGGGGCGGGTGGCATGGGCCTGGTATTCGACGCCGAAGACCCCAAGCTGCGCCGCCGCGTAGCGTTGAAGGTCATGAAGCGGTCGTTGGCCGCGCGCGACGAGCACCGCCAGCGATTTCTGCGCGAGGCACGCGCCGCCGCGGCCATCGAGCACACGCACATCGTCACGGTCTATCAGGTAGGCGAGCACGGCGGCCTGCCGTTTATGGCCATGCAGTTGCTGAAGGGCGAGTCGCTCGACGACCGCCTGCGGCGTGAACCGCGGTTGCCCCTGGACGAATGCCTGCGGATCGGCCGCGAAACGGCCGAAGCTCTGGCCGAGGCGCACCAGCGCAACTTGATCCATCGCGATATCAAGCCGGCCAATATATGGCTAGAAGGCGCCAGCGGCTGGGTCAAGCTGGTCGATTTCGGCCTGGCCCACGCGGCCGAAGACGTACATTTGACCCAGACCGGCGCGATTCTGGGCACGCCCGCCTACATGTCGCCCGAGCAAGCCCGCGGCGAAGCGGTCGACGGCCGCACCGACCTCTATAGCCTGGGCGCCGTCCTTTACAAGCTGACGACCGGCAACATTCCGTTCGGCGGCGCCAGCACGATGGCCGTCCTGATGGCCTTGGCCACGGAAACCCCGCGTCGGCCGCGAGAGCTTAACCCCGATCTGCCCCCGGCGCTCGACGACCTGCTCATGCGGCTGCTGGCGAAGAAGCCGGACGAACGCTTCACGTCGGCGAACGAGGTGGCGGAGGCGATTCGGGCGATCGAACAAGAACATCTGAAGCCCAAAGTGCAAAGTCCAAAGTTGGGAAGCCACGCGGGGCGACGTGGTCCGCGTTGGCCGTTCATTCTGGCCGCGGCGGCGGCCGCGTTCATCCTGGCCGCGATTGTCATCATTGTGCGCGATAAGGACGGCAAGGAGGTAGCGCGCGTGAGCGTAGACGGTGCTAGCGCCAAGGTGCGGACCGACGCGGCCGCAAGCAACGTAGACCCGGCACTCCGTGATGGGAACGCCGGACGGTTGCCCGATGGGCAGCCGACGTCTCCGCCACGGAGTGTCGGAGCGGCTTTGCCCGAGCCGCCGCCGCTGGAGGACTGGCTCCAAGGCCGGACCGTGCTCACGGTCGCCCAGGACGGCAGCGGGCAGTTCAAGACGATCCAGGCGGCGCTCGACGCGCTGAAGCCGCATCAGGTTGTAAAGGTTCTGGATGGTGGACCGTATCGCGAATTCATCCGCACTGGCGGATTGCCCGAGGACGTGGGGCTCATCAGTGCTCGGCAGACCGTGATCGAAACGTCCGATTGGCAGGCGCCGGACGGCATGCAATGGGCACACAGTTTCGGCCCATTGAGCGGCTTCCGCCTCAGCGGCTTTCGATTTGTCGCTCCGGCGTCGCGGCCGCCGCAGTCTTATTACGCAATCGTCCATTGGAACGCGCCCTCGGGATCGGTTGTGGAAGATTGCTGTTTTGCGAATACCGCCGTGTATCCCCGTGTCACCGTTGCCGCCATGTCCTTGCCGCTAACTCCCACCGACCCCGCTTATGGCCCCGTCGTGGTGCGCCATTGCCTGTTTGACGCGGCCGCGCTCAATACCGAGGGTGATTCCTCCTCCTTGCTCGTCGAACGAAACTATTTTCGTGAAAGTGTCATGTCACTCCACGGCCGATTTGACGAGGTGGTAATCCGGCACAACATTTTTGGTGGAGAGATAGGGGAATTCTTTCTTGAGGGATTGAACGAAGTCGACCGCGTGTTGGAAATCAGCAACAACACCGTCTCACAGGGCGTATCGCTGGTGAATGGCGCTCCCGTGCGGGGAGTCGTCTTGCTTAACAACATCACCGGGCGCGACGTCGGGTTCGACGGCGAAGCATATAAGTTGCGCGCGGATGTCGCCAAACAATGGCGGCGGGACCATAACTCCTATCTGCGGCGGCCGCTGTTGGCCAAATCGCCCACCGACGTGATGGAAGATCCGGCGTTCCTTTCGACCGACCCCGCCCATCGCGATTACTGGCGCGTACCCTCCGATGGTCCCTTGGCCCACGGCGGCGCCGGCGGCAAGTGGCCGACGTACATCGGCGCCTTGCCGCCAGGCCCCGCACCCAAAGAAGGCGATTGGTTCACGCGGCTGCGCGAGCGGTGGCGTAACGGGGCCGGCGGCTCGCAGCCGAAGGAGACGCTCGACGTATTGTCTTTACTCGATCTGGCGCAAGATCGTGTCTCCATCGAGAATCTGACCGGCGGCAACAACTGGCGGCTAGCCGGCGGCACGCTGACTTACACGACGGACGCGCACTCTGGCAAAATGGTCGCTCCCATCGACCTCAAACAGGCGCAGGACTACGAATTCGTCGTGGACGTTCGGCGTCTCTCCGGCGCCAGCGTTTTCACGCTCGACTTTCCCGCGTCGGAGAAACTGGGAACGGGCATCGACATCTATATTGGCGGCGTCATCGAGTTGAAACTCGAGAACGGCGCGCGACATAAAATCGGCGCTTGGCCAGCCGCGTTCCAGGGCGGTGGCACGGTCGTGGCGCGAATTCGTCATGAGACCAGCAAGCGGCCGGGCAGCGTCGACGTTTTGGTCAATGGGACTCCGGCCGCGCATTGGCAAGGAGACGTCGCACGGATTGGCAACCCGCTGGAAAGTCACCCTCGATTTCCTCGCCGGATGACGCTCGGCCTGTTCTGCTTCCAGGACTCGTTCGAGTTCCGCTCCTGGCAACTGCGAGTTTTCGAGGGGCACGCCGAGCCGTTAAGGCCTGTCGCCAGCCAGGCGAGCACCGCGACGGAATCGCTGCCTTCACACCCATCGCGCAACATCCCGCCGCCGAAAGACATCCAAGAACCGCCGTCCTTGGAAGAATGGCTCAAAGACCGAACCGTGCTTACCGTGGCGCAGGACGGGAGCGGGCAGTTCCTAACCATTCAAGAAGCCCTCAATGCGCTCAAGCCGCATCAGGTGGTCAAGGTGTTCGATCGTGGGCCCTATCGCGAGATGCTACGTACCGGTGGACTGCCGGACGATACGGGGCTGATCGGCGCGCAACAAGCCGTCATCGAGTTGCCCAGTTGGCTTGACGGCAATGGTGAGCAGATTTCTATATGGGCACAGGAAGTGGGGCCGGGCGACGGTTTTCGTCTGAATGGACTGCGCTTCCTCGCGCCGCGGCGCGGCGCCGAGCTGGGTTGGGGCGTGGTTTTCCGAGCGAAGAACATTTCCGGACTGGTCGTCGAGGATTGTCATTTCGGCTGGATCGCGCCTCCAGACATGAGCCAGGCACACGGCTGCTTGGAAATCCTCATGGAAGACGGCCAGGTCGACGACAGCGCGGTGGTGGTGCGGAACTGCATGTTCGACTGCGGAGCGATTCTTATCAGTCCGCTTCCGGACGGCCAGTGGAACGGCACGCTGCTGGCGGAGCACAATTACTTTCGAAGCGGCTTCGTCAGCTTCACTAAGGGACGATTGCACCAGGCGCTGATCCGCCACAACGTCTTCGGCAAGTTCGACGACGCCACCTTGCGCCCGTCGGCGATTGGGTCATGGGGGCTGAACGAAATCGGCAGTTCGATCGAGATTGCGAACAACACGGCCTTCACCGGAGGGCTGATGATAGACGGCGCGCCGCCGCCGCGCGGATTCGTGATCCGTAATAACATCACCACCACCGCGACGAACTTGGACCCCGTGGCGGCGAAGGCACTTCCGGAGATCTCCAAGAACTGGCTGCAAGACCACAACGCCTACACGCGCCGCGGCGCGTTTGCCAAGTCGCCGAGTGACGTGACATCCGACCCCGGCTTTCTGTCGCGCGATCCCGCCGAACGCGATTATGCGCGCATTCCCGCCGACGGCCCACTGGCGACGGGTGGCGCCGGCGGCGATTGGCCCGACTACATCGGCGCCTTGCCGCCCGGCCCCGCGCCGCAGGAAGGCGATTGGTTCACACGGGTGCGCGAGCGATGGCTCAAAGTAGGCCCGGCACTGGGTGACGGGGTCGCTAGCCCGTCGCCCAGAGGCGACGGATCTTCTTCGCCACGGAGTGTCGGAGCCACTTTGCCTGAGCCGCCGCCCTTGGAAGACTGGCTCAAGGGACGCACAGTGCTGACCGTCGCCCAGGACGGCAGCGGGCAGTTCGAGACGATTCAGGCGGCGCTCAACGCTTTACGGCCCGGCCAGGTGGTCAAAGTGCTCGACCGTGGGCCCTATCGCGAGGCGATCCGTACCGGCGGCCTACCGGAAGATACGGGACTGATCGGCGCACAACAAGCCGTCATCGAGTTGCCCGGTTGGCTCGACGGCAATGGGGCCGACATCTATATGGCCCACGCACTGGGACCGGGCAAAGGTTTTCGTCTGAGCGGACTGCGCTTCCTCACGCCGCCTCGGAAGGAGTGGGGCGTGGTTATCCAAACGGACAATGTTTCCGGACTGGTTGTCGAGGATTGTTGTTTCGGCTGGACGGCGCCGCGAGAACCGAATCGGACCCTCTCGAACTTGACCATGCTGATGCAAGACGGCCAGGTCGATGACGCACCGGTCGTGGTGCGAAACTGCGTGTTCGATTGCGGATCGATTGAGCTTCAAGCGTTACCAGACGGCCAATGGAGCGGTACGTTGCTGGTGGAGCACAATTGTTTCAGGAGCGGCTACGTCGCTTTCGGTAAACGGCGATTTCACCAGGCGCTGATCCGCCACAATGTATTCGACAAATTCGACGTCGCCACGACGCGGCCGGGGGCGATTTGGTTCGATGGGCTGAGCGAAATCGGCAGTTCGGTCGAGATTGCAAACAACACGGTCCTCACCGGAGGCTTCTCGGTGAATGGCGCGCCGCCCACGCGCGGATTCGTAATCCGCAACAACCTGACCCTTACCGGCACGATGTTGGACGGCATAGCCGGCAAATCACTGCTCGAAATCGCCAAAAACTGGCGGCAAGACCACAACGGCTATACGCGTCTCGGGAGTTTTGCCAAGTCGCCGACTGACCTGACCGCCGACCCCGGTTTTCTGTCGCGCGATCCCGCCGATCGCGATTACGCGCGCATTCCCGCCGACGGTCCACTGGCGACCGGTGGCGCCGGCGGCGATTGGCCGGCGTTTATCGGCGCCTTGCCGCCCGGCCCCGCGCCCAAGGAAGGCGATTGGTTCACGCGGCTGCAAGAACGATGGAGAGGTGTCGATCAGAAAACGACGCCGAGCAAGGCTGCCGATATCCCATCGCCGGCCGAACAACGTTGAAGTTCGAGCAGGAAACTTTTCTAACAGATATGCGCGACTCTCACGTACTGGTAGCTGGTTGAGGCAAATGCCCGCCATCCACTACCAACGCTACGGGAGATCGCGACGTGGCCGGATTCAGCCGCAGATGGCAATTTTGGGGGCTTTTCTCTTCGTCGTCACACTCGTCTGCGCAACGGGTGGCGAACACGTCCAAGAGGCGTCCGGGCACTGCGAGGTGCGACTCCTCATTCGGGGCCGGACGTGTACGCCGTGTGACCGATCTTCCTTCGCGCTCGACGCGCTTTCAGCCACTGGAGCACCGCATCGTGCTCGATGCCATGTCATGGATCGGCGGCAGCGGCAACTGGGATGCTTCGAGCAACTGGGTCGATAATACTACGCCCGGCCACCACGCCACGCCGCAATCGGGCGATACGGTCACGATCGACACGGGCCCGGCCGCCACCATCACGATCAAGTCTGGAGACAGTATCAACTTGGCGAGTGTCACCACCGCCGCAGCCGACACGTTGTCGATGACCGGCGGCTCATTGACCCTCTCTGCCGGCGCTTCGGTTCTCGCCGGACCGCTCGACATGACCGGCGGAACACTCGAGGCTACCGGCAACACCGCAAGTCTGACCGCAAACAACACGACCACGGTCTCACAGGCCAACCTTTCTGCGGAAAACGGAGCGATCATCAGCCTACCTGGCCTGAACAGCACCGTATCCAACGGCACCTTCCAGGCCAATGGCGCGGGAAGCATACTCGACGTGTCGCAGTTGACCACGGTAATCCAGCAGGGCGGTTGGACGGTCAACGCGGGCGGCGGGGGCAAGGTCAACCTATCGGGACTGACCAGTCTGACAGGCACCCAAGGGATCAACTTCAACGACAACGGCGGCAGCACGATCCTGGACCCGAACCTGACGTCGCTTACGAAGGTGAACTTTACAAGCGATGGCAGCGACGTACACGTGGCCGACGCGTGGACCAAGTTCTTGAATGGCAGCTTGTCCGTTACCGGGGGTTCGTACAGCCTGCCCGGACTGATCGACGTCGATCAGTCGAGCTTGCACGTCTCCAATGGCGGAAGCTTGACCTTGCCCAACCTCACGAGCTATCTCTCCAACGGCACCTTCGAGGCCACTGGCAAGAACACCACCACGCAAGCGCCGAGCGTCCTGAACCTTTCGGGCCTTACCACACTGACGCAAGCAGGTGGTTGGACCGTCAACGTGGGCGGCGGCGGCGAGGTCAACCTATCGGGTCTGACGAGCCTTACCGGCACTCAAGGGATCAACTTCAATGACAACGGTGGCAGCACGATCCTCGACCCAAACCTGACGTCGCTTGCGAAGGTGAACTTTACAACCGATGGCAGTGACTTACACGTGGCCGACGCGTGGACCAAATTCTTGAACGGCAGCTTGTCTGTTACCGGGGGCTCGTACAACCTGCCCGGACTGATCGACGTCGACCAATCGAGCTTACACATCTCGAATGGCGGAAGCTTGACCTTGCCCAGCCTCACGAGCTATGTCTCCAATGGCACCTTCGAGGCCAATGGCAAGAACACCATCACGCAAGCGCCGAGCGTCCTGAACGTTTCGGGCCTTACCACACTGACGCAAGCAGGTGGTTGGACCGTCAACGCGGGCGGCGGCGGCGAGGTCAACCTTTCGGGTCTGACGAGCCTCACCAGCACCCATGGGATCGATATCAACGACACCGGCAACAGCACGCTTCTCGATCCGAAGCTGACGACTCTTACGGGGGTCAGTTACTCGACCGACGGAACCGATGCGACTGGTGTCAGCCCCTGGGTAACGTTTACGGGCGGCACCTTGACCGTAAACACCGGCACGCTGACCCTGCCGGCAATGGTCGACTTCGCCAACTCGACTCTCAGCCTGAGCAACGGCGCAGCGTTAGTTTTCCCGGCACTTACCCAGGGCAGCCTCACTCTGGCCAACGGTACCAGCGTCACCGTGCAAGGCACGCTGATTAGCATGCCCGCCAAAGGCGCCAGCGGCGCCGTCATCAACTTTCCGGCCTCGCAGTCGTTGACATTTACTCTGGACAACATGGGTACCCTGTCCGGCGGAACGACCTTCAACGTCGGTGCCGGTACGGCCGTCGCTTTGAACGGTGGCACGTACCTGGGCGGCGCTACCTTTAACTTGAGCAATGGTTCGACCATCGATCTCACCGGAGGGAACACGACCAGCTACGGCGGAACGCTCGTGGGCACAGGTGGCGGTACCATCAGCCTGGGCGCAGGGAACTTTTATCCCGCGGACGGCGGCGCAACATTGAACTTCCCCGGCAAGATGTTCCAGTGGACCGGTGGCGCGATGGAGCTTTCCGTTGGCGACGTCACCAACCAGGGAACAATCAACTTGTCCGGATCGAACGAAACGCAGATCTATGCCGATGGCACCCTTGACGACTTTGGCACCATCATTCAGACCGGCACTGGCGATTTCGGCCTTCACAGCGACAATATTTCGCCTACCACGCTCAAAATCGAAGCAGGCGGCCAATACCTCATGGAGTCGGATGCGGGTATCAACAATCTCTTTTTCACGAACCTGATCGAGAACGCGGGCACCATTGCCAAGAAAGCGGGAACAGGTACTTCCACGATCGAAGTAAATGGTCAGCTCATCAACACTGGCACCATTGAAGCTGAGTCCGGCACGCTCGATCTCGAGCCAAGCTCCTTTGCGCAAATCGACAGCAACGGCACACTTACCGGCGGCACTTGGAATGCGCTCAACGGCGCGACGATCAAGTTCCACAGCGGCACGAGCATTACCGGCAATGCGGCCAACGTCACCCTCGACGGCAGCGGAGCGGCGATGCCCGCACTGGCTCTGGCTTCCAACAGCGGCACGCTGGCGAGCACGGGCGGCGCCAGTTTGAGCACGCCGGGCGATTTCTCCAATAGCGGCACTCTGACTCTGGGCGGCACGCTCAACGTCGGTGGAAACTTCACGCAGACCTCGGCCGGAACGCTCAACGAGCAGGTCGGCGGTAGCCCCACCAGTGGACAATTCGGGCAAATGGTCGCCACAGACACCGCGACATTGGCCGGCAATTTTTATCTGTCGCTGGCGAATGGCTTCATGCCCGTAGCGGGACAGAATTACCCCGTGTTGAAGTACACCCGCGCCAGCGGTTCGTTCGCCATGATCACCGGGCTTGTATCGGGCATGACCGCCAATCAGAACGCGACCGAATTCGATCTCGACATGCCCGGCGCTCCGGCCGATCTCTCTCTGTCCGGTGTCACCGAGAGTCCCAACTCCGCCCTCGACGGTCAGCAAATTACCGTCGACTGGCAAGTGACCGACGTTGGCGCCGCCAATGCCAACGGGAGCTGGGTCGATAGCGTCTATCTGTCGACCACGCCGGCTATTACCGCTAGCTCGATCTTGTTGGGCAGTGTTACGCACACGGGCGGTCTGACCGCGGGAAATAGCTATAACGCGAGTTTGAGCGAGGCGGCGCCCGCTTTGGCGCCGGGCGACTATTACGTACTGGTCGAGACTGACAGCCACTTCCAAGTGGCCGATGCGAACCGGACCAACAACATGCTGGCCGCCACTACGGGCCAACTCGCCGTCAGCGTGCCGAGCTTGACGCCCGGCACGCCGGCCAGCGGCACGTTCACTGAGGCCGATCAGGATCAGTATTACCAGGTGACCGTTCCGGCCGGCGGTACGCTCGTGGTCACGCTTATCAGCGCGGCTACGTCGGGCGCCACCGAACTCTACGTCAGCCAAGGCGCCGCGCCCACGCCCTTCAATTTTCAAATCGCCGCATCCGCGAACCAGCCTAACCAGACGCTCAGCGTGCCGAACGCATCCGGTGGCACATACTACTTCCTCATTCACAGTGTCTCCGGCGCGGCAGCCACGGCCGGTTACACCTTGACGGTCAGCCAGACCAGCGCGCTCGACGTATCCGCAACCTCTTTGTCTTCCGGCGGCAATGCGGGCAACGTCACGGTCGAGGTCGATGGGACGAACTTTGAGCCGAGTGCGACTGCCAGCCTCACTCTCGGTGCCACGACGATCGCGGCTTCAGCCATTGATTACGTCAACAGCGGCAAGTTTTTCGCCACGTTCAATTTGACCGGCGCGACCGCCGGTAGTTACTCCTTCAACGTTGAGCAAGGTGCGCAGTCCGTCGCCGCGCCGACCCCGTTCCAGGTCGTATCGGCCGTTCCGGGCGCTTTGCAGCTTAGTTTAATACTTCCGCAATTCGTCCGATCGGGCCGGACCTCGTCCATCGTTGCCACGTATACAAATACAACCGGCAATGACATCCCAGCGCCGTTGCTAACCATTTCCTCCACCAATGTAAACGTCTTATTCAGCAGCCCGGCCGATCCAAGCAGCTTTGCGGCTACGGCGCAGATCGTCATCCCCGACCCGAATGGCCCCTCGGGCGTTATTCCGCCGGGCCAGTCGGGGCAACTTACGTTTACCCTGCTCTCGAACGACACCATCGACGGCGACGTGATTCCCGTGCAACTCACGGTAACGCCTCATAACATGGCCAGCGTGTCGCCCGCCAGCCAGCCCCTGAAGTTCGATCCGCTCGACGCCGGTGGGGGAGGGGAAGGTTCGAGCAGTTATTCGGGGGACACAACAAACCGCACGTCACACGATCCAAACGCCGTGATCGGTCCATCCGGCTATGGCACGCAGCAATTCATTAAGCCACAAGGGGCTTTACCCTACACGCTTGATTTCGAGAACGACGGCAGCGTTGCCGCGCAGGACGTGACGATCACTCAGCAACTCGATTCAGGACTCGATTGGTCGAGTTTCCAACTCGGCTCGTTCGGCTTCGGGCCAATGAACCTGAGTGTGCCAGCCGGCCTGACCGAGTACGAGGCGACCGTCTCCTATCACAACGCTGATGGTTCGGCCCTAAACGTCGACGTGGAGATCAACTTCAATGTGCAAGTCGGTCTTTTGACCGCCTCGTTCATCTCCATCGATCCCACCAGCGGCCAGCCGCCTACGGCTGTCAACGATGGTTTCCTCCCCCCCGACGACGCCACCGGCATCGGCGAAGGCTTTGTCGAGTACACCGTTCATCCAAAGACGACGCTCAACACCGGCACGACCATAGACGCTGCCGCTTCTGTGGTGTTCGACATCAACGCGCCGTTGTCCACAAAGACGGTTAGCAACACGATTGATGCCGGTGCGCCCACGAGTGGCATGGTCGCGTTGCCCACCACGGAGACGTCTTCCAGCTTTACCGTAAGCTGGTCGGGTGCCGACGATACCGGCGGCTCGGGCATTGCCAGCTACAGCGTGTTCGTCAGTGATAACGGCGGACCGTTTACCGCCTTTGAGACGGACACAACCGCGACCTCCGCGGTGTTCAACGGTGTGAACGGGCACAGCTACGCCTTTTACAGCGTCGCGACCGATAACGTCGGCAATGTACAGCCCATGCCCCGGAGCGCGCAGGTCACAACGACCGTCGACACCGCGCCGCCCGCTCCCACAGCGAACCCCGACACGTTGGTGTTCGGTCCAACCGGTCCGTACTCCGCCTCGGGGACGACGAGCGTACTGGCCAACGATACTTCGGCCGATGGCCAGCCACAGAACCTGGTGGCGATATTGGTGTCTCAGCCGACGAGCGGCACCTTGACGTTGCATGCCGATGGCTCGTTCACCTATATGCCGGGCGCAGGTTTTCAAGGCATCGACCGCTTTTCGTATCAGGTGAGTGAAGGAGGCACCTTAGGTAACACGGTCACCGTAACCTTGTTGTCATACGACGCCAGCCTGGTAGACAAACTTTATAACCAGGTGCTCCACCGCTCGGCCGAAGACAGCGGCTTGATTTATTGGACGTCTCAGCTCGACGCAGGACAACCGCTCGATGTCGTCGCCACGGGCATCTTTAACAGCACCGAGCGGCTCAATCCGTTGGTCACGCAGTTCTATGAGCAGTACCTAGATCGCAACACGGACCCCAGTGGTCTGAATTATTGGGTGACCGACTGGCAGACCAAGGGCGACCCTCGTGACGTCGTCGAGAACATTCTTGCCTCGCAGGAGTTCTTCGACGACGCGGGAGACACGAACAGCGGCTATATCACGCTGCTCTACCAGCGGGTCTTGCAGCGTCCCGCGGAGTCAAGTGGGCTGGCTTATTGGGTTGGGCTCATGTCTTCGCCGACGAACGAGACACGCCTGCAGGTTGCGTCGCAGTTCTACGACACACACGAAAAGCACACCGATCTCGTCGACTTCCTGTTCGGCGAGTATTTTCAGGGGGCCACACCCTTGCCCGATACAGCGCCTTATGTGACCGATCTCGACAATGGCGAGACCGAAACGCAAGTCGAGAAGGCTATCATCGATTCCTCGGCCTACAGCGAAAGTCCGCCTGAGCCCGCGGCCGGCACAGTGGGAAGAGCACTATATCCGCGCTAGTCGCCGTACAAAACTTCACGGCGAACCGCGGCGATCACATTGCCGTCAAGCTTGGGTGCGGGCGCGACGCATCGAACGGCATTGTTGAAGCCGCTGACAAACCCGGAAGCCGGAGCGCCGTAGGAGGTTAACCCATGCCTCTCCGTCCATGCGCTACCTGGGTACGACGAAGGTGTGGTGCACAGCCTCTTTTTGGAATCCAATGACTTCAGGGAAACGGGAACCGGGCAAGAGTTGCACGTCGAAGATCTCCTCGACTGCTGTTTGGAAGTCGAGCAGGGCGACGACTTCACCGAGACGCACATCAACAACCGCCACACCGCACTTCAGCTCGGGTACCCGTTCGGCGATCGCCAGTCCGCCGAAGGTGGACGTCTCGCGAATCTTCGAGAGGCCGATGAAGGCATGGTTTCCCGCGAAGGCCAACCCACGGCCAAAACCAGGCAGTTCGGCCACGGTCTCCCGCCGGCCCGAAGCACCATCGAGATGTAGCAGCCGGCCGGTGCCCGACTCCAACACCCAGAGCCGACCGTCGTGCAGTCGTGGAGAATGCGGCATTGAGAGCCCACGGGCTGCGATTTCGCCACTGGGCACGTCTATGATGCAACCGCTAACCGCCTTGTTCGGCCGCCAGCCGCCCGGCGTGTCAATCTCGCCCAAAGCCGTGACGTATCTCGGCCGATCGTTTTCCATGACGAGCCCGTTGAGATGGCAGCGGTCTTCGGCGGCCAGCGCAGTAATAAATGGCGGCCGCCAGCGGGGCACAAAGCTGTAGTCCGGATCGAGCGTACAAAGACAAGAGAAGCGGGTGTTGACGATCCACAACTCGTCGCCGGCCCAGGCGATCTCGTGGCAACGAATGTCGCCGGTGACGTGGCAAGACCGCGGCAAATAGCAGGCGTCGTGCAGGCCGGCCGGTTCAATCCACTGGGCGATGTCCGGCGCATCGCGCAAGAACCAGATTTGATTGCGCGTGCCCACGGCCAAGCGTCGCCCGGCCAATGCCAGGCCCATCGGTTGATCGAACGTGCGAACGAGTGTGGAGAGTCCGCCCTGTGCTGCCCGAACCACCAATAGTTTGTTGGCCTGGTAAGTTGTCACTACTAGCGAGGCGCTTAACTGCTGGAGCAGCGCCACGAAGCTATCGGTTTGCGAGTAATGGAACTCGACGGCGGTGGTAGCTGGTTCGGCGGCAGCCGGTGCGGCACCCGTATTCGCATTGGGAGGCGGTAAGATGGATGGAGCGGACATACAGAAGGGTTTCCTTTCTTCTTTCTGAGCCTGATGCCCAAGCCCTGTCAAACCACATCCACCACCGTCTTGCCGGTGACACTACTGCTCTTTGTGTCGGTTGCCGTGATGGTTTGGTTGCCCGACTTCTTCAGCACCAAGCCGCTGAAGGTGTGTACGCCGTTGTTACTCGCTGTGAACGTGTAGTTGGTCGGCAGCTTGGCCTGGTTGTCGCTGCTCGCGAAGTGGATTGTGCCGACGTAGCCGGTGACGATGTTGCCGTAGGCGTCCTCCACCGTGACGGTCAAACTGAAAGGCACGCCGGGCTGGATGCTGCTGGGACCAGTAAGCACGAAGTTGCTCGCCGCCGCCGGTTTCACCGTGATGCCCGATTCGCTCCCATGAAGTGCGGCCTTCATAGTGTCGGTGGCCGTAAGCGATTGCGTGCCGGCCGTCTTCAGTGTGGCACTGAAGGTGTGCTTCCCCGCATCGGCGCTCGTGAACGTGTAATTGGCGGGCAGCATGGCCTTGGCATCGCTGCTGGTGAAGTGGACCGTGCCCGTGTAACCGGCCGCAACGTTGCCGTAGGCGTCCTTGAGTGTGATGGTGAAGCTGCCGCCGACACCCGCGGTGATTGGCGACGGAAAACCTGACACGATCATCGTGCTGGCCGCGGCGGGGGCGACGGTAATGCCTGTCTCACTGCCGGTGAGGGTGCCGGTCGACGTATCGGTGGCAGTGATCGACTGCGTGCCGGCGCTCTTCAGCGTCGCACCAAAGGTGTGTTTGCCCGCATCGGCGGCGGTAAAGGTATAATTCGCCGGCAGCGCCGCCTGGCCGTCAGAGCTACTAAAACGCACGGTGCCGGTGTAGCCGGTGTCAACGGTGCCGTCGGCGTTCAAGACCGTGACCGTGATACTGCCTTGTGTGCCGGCCGTCGTCGACGACGGGAAGCCGCTCACGGCAAAACGGGTTGCTGTCTGCGGAGTCGTCGACCAGTTGTCCCCGTTGAGCAGCACCGAGACGCCGCCGGAATTGCCGAGTGCCAGGGCCAGGTCGGGGTAGGCGTCGCCATTTAAGTTACCTGCGATGAGGGAAGCCGGAGGGGTACTATAACCGACGGGAACGACCTGTGCGTCTGTGAAGCCTCCCTGGCCATTGCCGAGGAGAATGTTCACCTCGTGGTGCGAGTTATAGTAGGATCCACCCCCGCCCCCGAACGACTCAGCGGTTACCGCCAGGTCCATTTTGCCGTCGCCATTCAGGTCTCCCACGGCAACGCCTGTCGGATTTTGTGCGAGTGTATCCCATGCCGGCAAGGCGATGTTGATGGGAGGCTGAAAGGTGCCGTCGCCGTTGCCCAACAGCACCGAGACATCTCCGCTTACGTCGGTGGTGACGAGGTCCGGTTTGCCGTCGCCGTTGATGTCGGCCGCGGCAAGCGATGTCGGGACGACGGAGGCTACCTCCGTCGGCGGCGCTAGGGTGCCGTCGCCGTTGCCCAAGAGGACTTCCACCGAATGGTTCACCACCATGGTGGCGACGTCGAGGTTGCCGTTACCGTTAAAATCGCCCAGAGCCAGCGCCCCGGGCTCGTTGTTGTAGCCGTTGGTGGCCACGAGCGTCGTGGAAGCCAACGAGAACGTGCCGTCTGCGTGGCCAAGTAGGACATCGACGTAGTCGTCTCCGCCATACGTCGTGGCAGCGACGACCGCATCGAGCCGGCCATCGTGGTTCATGTCGCCTAGCGCGATCGAATACGGCTCCTGGAAACCCGGCAGTTTGAAGGTGATGGGCGACTGGAAGGTGCCGTCGCCGTTGCCCACGAGCACGCTCACGGAGGCAGCGGGGGAGTAGTAGAAGGCGGTGACGATATCGAGTTTGCCGTCTCCCGTGACATCGCCGACGGCCATCGAGATGGCGTTCGTGCCGCCGGTCGAGAAGTTCTGAGCCGACTGGAAGGTGCCGTGTCCATTGCCCATCAGCACGCTCACCGAATTGGAGCTGGCGACGGCCAAGTCTTGAATGCCGTTGTTGGCGAAGTCGCCGGCCGCCACCGCCACGGACGGCGCTGCGGCGCCGTAAACGACCGGCGCCATGAACGTGAGCAACGAGCGGCTTTCGAGCGTTTCGAGTCGCAGCCGCTCCGCCGCGCGTCGCGGGCTTGGGCGGCGTCGCTTCGAGCGAGCGGACTTGTTTGCCACGGATGGTGCGTGCGAACTAAGAATCGAGCGGAACCACATAAAAAGTCTCCAGTGCGCTTGTGGTCTGCTCTATAATGGCGACGGCGACCTGAAGAGCGCGCAGACCGTGCGCCGCTTGGGTGCCGGGCCGGTGGGGAGCTTGCTTGGCCGTAAGGACCCCACCGGCCGACTTTCAATTTTGGATTCTGGATTTTCGATTTTGGATTGACGGGGTCGGTTCGCGGAATCCAAGATCGAAAATCGAAGATCACTCCAATCGTTCTGTTTCCGTAACCGATTTTTTCAGCAGCACCTCCGCCTCGCGGTAGAGGATCTGCGCGTGTAGCCAGTCGTGCCAGGTGCCGGCGCCAAAGAGTTGGCCTTTGGCGAGGTCGGGCATTTTCGCCAAGCACGCCTTCGCACTGGCTAGCGCCGACTGGGCCTCGTCAATTTGCCCTAGTCGGTGGCGCGACATCGCGAGTACGGCGAACTTGGTGGCGTCCCAGTTTCCACCATTGGCGTTAGGTCCGGACCGCACCATCCACGTGATCGCCTCCGCATAACGGCCGGCGCGGTAGTCGGCCAGCCCCTTGGCCATCGCGAAGAATCCGTAGTATCCGTTTTTTTCCGTGCCCGTGATTGCCCGGTCGGCCAGCTCTTGTACACGGTCGAAATCGGCGGCGCTCAGCGCGTCGGGCATCAGCAGGCAGGCTTTGGCGGTACGCTCGGCAGTCTGCGCGTCCGCTGCGTCGCCGAATTGCTCAACCATCTGTGCGCAGGTGCGGCGATAGCCATCAAGGTCGCCGGTAGCCGCGTGTAGGGCGGCGGCGTACATCCAGCACCCATGGTTCGCCGCGTCCAAGTCCAAACAGCGATCATATTGCGAGGCGGCTTCTCTCCATTGGCCTGCGCGGGCATAGAGGTGGCCCAGTTCGCCGTGGGTTACCGCGAGTTCTTCGCGATATTGTGGTACCGTTGGCGCGTCGGCCACGAGCTTTTCGCGAATGGCCAGCGCGGCACGATAGGCCGCCTCCGCCTCGTCGTGCTTGCCCTGATCGGCCAGCATCCTGCCCAAATTGTCGCGGGTTAGGGCGAGCTCGCTGCGGTACTGTGGTACCGTTGGGAAGTCGGCGGCAAGTTTTTCATAACTCGCCAGCGCGGCACGAAGGGCCGCCTCGGCCTCGTCGTGCTTGCCAAGATTGGTCAGGACCCTGCCCAGATTGTTGCGGGCCAGAGCCAGACAGCTGCGGTATTTTGGTACCGTTGGAAAATCGGCGGCGAGTTTTTCATAAGTCGCCAGCGCGGCACGAAGGGTGGCCTCGGCCTCCTCATACTTGCCCGGAACGGCCAGGATCTTGCCGAGATTGTTGTGGACCAGTGCCAGGAGGCGGCGGTATTCTGGTACTTTTGGGAAGTCGGCGGCGAGTTTTTCATAAGTCGCCAGCGCGGCACGAAGGACCGACTCCGCCTGGTCGGGCTTGTTCAGATCGGTCAGGAGCGTGCCCAGATTGTTGCGGGTCCTGGCCAGATTCTCGCGGTATTTTGGAACCGTTGGGAAGTCGGCGGCGAGCTCTTCCTGAATGGCCAGCGCGGCACGAAGGGCCGACTCCGCCTCGTCATACTTCCCCAGGTCGGTCAGGAGAATGCCCAGATTGCCGCGTGTTGCGGCCAGGCGGTCGCGAAATTCTGGTATCGTTGGGAAGTCGGCGGCGAGTTTTTCTTGAATGGCCAGCGCGTCACGATAGGCCGACTCCGCTTCATCGCGCTTGCCCGCCCCCATCAGGAGGGCGCCCAGATTGATGCGGGTCTTGCTCAGATTCTCGCGGTATTGTGGTATCGCCGGGAAGTCGGCGGCGAGTTTTTCTTGAATGGCCAGCGCGTCACGATAGGCCGACTCCGCCTCGTCGCGCTTGCCCAGGTCGCTCAGAAGCAAGCCCAGATCGAGGTGGGTAATGGCTAGGTCACTGCGGTGCTCCGGAACGGTTGGGGAGTCGGCGGCGAGTTTTTCCTGAATGGCCAGCGCGGCGCGGTAGGCGGACTCGGCCTCGTCATGGCGGCCGAGATGGTACAGGCAATAGCCCAGGCTGCGGCGTCTCTCAGCGAGGCCGCGGTGGTATTCCGGCACAGCCGGGAAGTCGGCCGCGAGTTTGGCAAAGATCGCGCGCGCCTGTTCCGCGTCAGCCAGTGCCTCTTCCATTTCTCCCATTTGCGCGCGCAAGTGCGCAAGCCGACCGTAGGCATAGCCGCGCGCCACTTCCTGCGCCGCATCGCCCGGCTTTCGCTCAACCAACCGTTGGTAGAACGGTACGGCCGAATCCAGCAGCTTCTTGCGCAAGGCGTTGAAATCCGCGCGCGTCAAGTCGGGGTCTTGGGTAACTTTGCTCAAATAATCTTCCACCGCGTTCTTGGCGATCTCGAAGTTCTCTTGCGCACCTTTCGCTTCCGCCTCGGCACGATCGCGTTCGCGGCCCATTGCCTGCTCGGCAAGCCTCGCACGAAACGCCATCCAACCGCTCACAGCCGTCGCCGTCGCCAACAACAAGGCAGACGCCGCCGCCAGGGAGAGGACATGGCGGTGCTTGCGTGCGAATTTGCCGAGTCGATAGGCGGCCGAGGGCGGGCAGGCTTCCACGGGCTCGTCTCTAAGATACCGCGTGACATCGAGGGCAAAGCCATTGGCCGTCTCGTATCTTCGGTTGCGGTCCTTCTCCAGCGCCTTCATGACGATCCAGTCGAGCTCGCCGCGGAGCAGCTTGCTGAGTCTGCGCGGGTCGGCTTGGCACCTTTTGGAGGTCGTGGTGGCTACCTTGCCGACCGTGCTGATGCGGGTACTCGGTTTCGGTGGTTCCTCTTCGCGGATGATGCGGCGCATCTCGTCGTAGCCGACTTTACTCAGCCGCTCGTTCTCAAACGGCGTGGTACCCGTCAGCAGCTCGTACAACAGCACGCCGAGAGAATAGATGTCGCTACGAGTATCGACGTCGAGTCCGCTCATCTCGGCCTGTTCGGGCGACATGTACAAGGGCGTGCCGATTAGCTGGGCGAAGTTGGTGAAGAGTGTCTTTTCGGTCAGTTGCTGGCCCATCGCCTTGGCGATGCCGAAGTCGATCACCTTGACCACCGGCGTGCCGTCGTGCAGCGTGACCAGCACGTTGGTGGGCTTGATGTCGCGGTGAATAATCCCCTTCTGGTGGGCATGCTGCACCGCCTCGCAGACATCGACGAAGAGCTCCAGCCGCTGGCGGATTGTCAGGCAGCTCTGGTCGCAGAACTCCGTAATGGGCACCCCGCGGACCAGCTCCATCACAAAGTAAGGCCGGCCTACGTCGGTGGCGCCGCCGTCGAATACGTGGGCGATGTGGGGGTGGTCCATCAGGGCGAGTGCCTGCCGCTCGGCCTCGAACCGGGCGACGACTTGCCGCGTGTCCATGCCCGGCTTGAGCACCTTCAGCGCCACCTTGCGTCGCACCGGCTGCTGCTGCTCGGCCATGAACACCACGCCAAAACCTCCCTCGCCAATCTGCTCCAGCAGCTTATAAGACCCAATCACGGTTCCCGGGCGCTCGACGATCGGGTGGTCGACCGTGGGTGACGACGACATTTCATGTCTTTCGAGAAAACTGTCGTTCTCCTGATGACGCTCGAGTAGCCTCTCGATGCGTTGGCGAAGATCCGGCGCGTCACCGCATACACGGTCTAGGAACGCCGCCCTTTCACGATCCTTCTTTTCCAGCGCCTCGATAAAGATCGACTGTTCTTGCATGGCCGTAAGGATTTCGACTGTGCGGTTCTATCCTTAGTGCGACGTCGAACAACAAACTGCGCACGAAATTCAAAAAAACGGTGCCGAGTCCAGCCGTCGTCATTGCTCGGCATCGTCTCCTAACTCTTCTCGCAACCAGGCACGAGCATAACTCCAAACCTGATTGGCCTTGCGTGGGGAAATGCCGAGAATTGAAGCAGCTTCCGCATTGCTGAACCCGGCAAAGTATCGGAGTTTCACAAGTTCCGCCGCCTGAGAACTGGTTTCGGCCAACTTATCGAGGGCTTCGTTCACGGCGAGCAGATGTTCTTGCTGGTCCGGGCCGGGAATATCTTCTTGCTGCTCACGACCCCGCCCGCCCCCGTGCTTCAGTCGCTTTTTGCGTCGAGCTTGCTCAACGAGAAGACGACGCATGGCTTCGGCCGCGGCCGCGAAAAAATGACCGCGGCTGTTCCAATGCTCGGCCTGCTTACCGTCGACTAAACGCAGGTAGGCTTCATGCACCAAGCCGGTAGCCTGGAGCGTCTGGCCCGGCTTTTCCTGCGCCAACTTGTGCGCCGCCAATTTGCGCAGTTCTTCATACACCAGCGGCAGAAGTTGCTCCGCCGCGTGCGGATCGCCTTGCTCGACGCGGGCAAGGATTCGGGTCACATCGTTCATCGCTATTGAACATAACTGACCCCGTGGTGGTTGGCCAAATCCGCAGTACGCTACCTCAACGGAGCGCGCGGTCGCACGAATATCGGCTGGCCATATTCTTAGCCGCCGCTACGGAAGACCGTCGGCCCACGGGGCCGAAGGTCACAGTATCTGCAACGTATTGTCGCGGCTACAGTTAGGTGAGGAGCAGTAGAGAATGACCCACACCCGTCCAGATTTGGCCGATCGAATTGACGCAAGCCTTTACACTGTAAGTATCCCCGACAGGGCTCGAACCTGTAACCTTCGGCTCCGGAGGCCGACGCTCTATCCAATTGGGCTACGGGGACTTTTAGCGTAACCCATTCTAACGGTTCGGGTTACGGATCGTCTATCACGGCCAACAAGAAAACTTTTTCTTGCGTTCCGTTCGCCGCGTTTAGAAGCCGCCTGGCTGCGGCTATCACAAATGTGGCTGAGTCATTTAATCGGAGCGTCAAGCAATGGTCAAGGTAAAGGCACGGGGCGGCCGTCGTCGGGGCGGCAAGAATCGGGGCTACTTCCTCGTGACGGGGCGTGGTTGGGTTGCGTCGGACGGCAAGCGGCAGGTCGCCTTGCGGACCGAGGACGGCGAGCGGCTCAAGGAAGGGGCCGACGCCAAGGCGGTGAAGGCGGCCTACGAGCGTTTTCGGAAGGCCAAGGCGGTCGAGGACGCACGGGGATTGAACCGGGACAGGACGCCCTTGCTCACCGTGTGCGAAGCCTACCTGAGGGTTTGCCAACAGACGGACAGCAACGGGACCTTCGAGCGGCGGCAAGCCTTCCTTTGGGACTTCTGCACGGGGCTGCCGGAGCGGTTCAAGCCGAAGGAAAACGGCAAGCCGGCGAAGACGCCGACGGCGGCCGATCGGATTCATTTGGGCTACGGGGCGAAGCCCGTGGGCGAACTAATCAAGTATGACGTCGTGCAATGGTTGCAGGCCCATCCGAAGTGGACGGCCCGGGGCGGCCAGCGGTTCGGCGTTCAGGCATTGAAGCGGGCTTTGAATTGGGCAACCGAAATGGGGCTGATTTCGGCGAACCCGATTCGCGGAATGAAGGTGGCGAGCGGCAAGGTCCGGATAACGTACTTCACGGAGGAGCAAGAACAGGCCATGTACCAACACGCCCAGAAGCGGTTGGGGGAGGCCATCTATGTCTGCATTCGCACGGGAGCCCGCTACGGCTGCGAGTTCTGCCGGCTCACCGATCGGCACGTCACTTTTGAGGGCGACGACCGCATGGTTTGGAAGTTCGAGCCGCACGAGAGCAAGACGGGGCGGGCGACGGGCAAGCCTCGGATCATTCGAATTCGCGACCCGAAGGTCATCGCCATTGTGCGGCGTCAACTCGGTTGGGTCCCGACCGGCGAACCGCTTTTCCGCAATGCGGTCCAACGGCCTTGGACGGGCTCGGCCATACGGCGGGCGTTCTCCCGCCTACGCAAGCGGCTGGCGAGCAAGGGCGTCAGGCTCGACGACGGGGCTTGCATGTATTCGTGCCGCCACACCTTCGCCAAGCGGACGATAAACGGCTTTTGGACGGGCGAAAAGCAGAACATTGAGACGGTGGCCAAATTGATGGGCAACAGCCCTGCGATCTGTCGTGGCTACGCCGACTTCATTGACAGTTACACCGAGCCCCTTTGGGACGCCGTCTGATCGACGTAATCCCACCATGCCGAATCCGCCGGAGGCTTGCGGCGAGCCTTCGGCGGACGGCCCGGGGGCGGAGGAGCGGCGTCGACGGGGGCGACCGTGTGCTCCGTGTTGAATTCGTCCAGGAACTCCTGTTTGAAGGAAATGGAGCCGCCCTTGCCGATTTGCCGGAAACGGATTCGGCGATCGGCGACAAGGCGACGGAGCGTCTTTTCACTGATGCCTAGACGATCGGCGGCGGTCCGGAGGTCAAGCCACATGGCAATCCCTCAACAGCGGCCGCAGTCGATCTAAGGCGGCCCGCAAGCGATCCCGTGCGGTCGATTTGGAGCACCCAAGGACGCCAGCCAAACCGCTGAGCGAGTTGCCTTGCCAGAAGGTCAGATTGATGATCTCCCGAGCGGCGGGGGAAATCATGCCCAACGCTTCGCGGACGAAAAGCCTTAGATCGTCGTCGGCCCGACGCCATTTGGAGAGCGACCATTTTGCGACCGCCTCCGAATCCGTCTCCAGCCCGTAGGACAGGTGGCACCGCAAGGTCTGCCTTCGGCTTTGGCGTAGCACCGTGCGGCATTTCGCCCGCGTCACGTGAAAAAGAAAGGTCGTGAAGGCGGCCCGATCGGGCCGGTAATCTCTCAGGCTTTCATACAGGGCGGTCAGTTTGCACGATAACCGCTCATGCCGTGACAACCCCTTAACCATGCCCGACGCCTTGGCCATGATGCCTTGATTGTGTCGATCTGCCCACGCCGTTGCGAAATCCATTGTTTTCCCTTTGCCAGTGTGGCCCCGCACTCTATTGTCGGGACGTCCTCAACATTCTTGGAAAAATTATCCGCACGATTTCGGGTTCCGACATAAATACACTAATGAGCACACTTGCGGCAGGAGAGCAGGACCGGTACCGCATCACCCCGGAAGCAGCCCTCAATAGGCGGCGAACGGGAGTCAATGCGGGCAACGGTCCGATCAAGCCGTAATGCCCGCTGAGTTGTTTACCTAGATACAAGAATCTTGTAACGACCACATTTGAGCGGGGTACGCGAATATCCCTGCTTGCACTGCTGCTTGCAGCGGCATTGTTTTTGAGAAAGGGATTGCCCCCTCATATGTGCTGATCCGAGGGGGCGGGCGGCCAACCACATTTCTAACGCCCACACTTCGGCGGCCGCCGTCAATCCCCGAGGCGGCCATCATTAACGCCGAGAATTCGCCCGTCGGCCCGCCGCTCTCGAATGAGTACAGAGAGGGGGAAGATTTCCTTTCACAACAATCGCACGCCTAAATTCGACGTTCCGCCTCGTTCTGCGACATTTCTGCGTATACCTACTTTGTATGTCGTTTCATTTGTTACTAGATACGTACCAAAATATGCACGTGTGTTTAATTCCGTGCGAGCCGGGCTAACATAAGACAGCAAAGAGGAGTTCCGAAATGTGGATTGACGTAAAACGCAAAGAGCAGCGAGCCTGCAAACCGCCAGAAAGCGAGCCACCGAAGATCGTGCCGGCGGGCACCCGTGCGGAAGTGCGGCGTCCTGGCGAGTCAGAATGGCAACCGCATTACCTTCGCCGTGATTTCGACGTGACGGGCCGCCCGACCGATTTCCACGGCTTTTACCATTTCGAGTCGGACGGCCACCGAATGCGTGTCCACCGCTCGGAGGTTCGAAAGCACACGCCGACCGAACGGAAAACCCCCACGCCGCTCGTCAAAATGGTCCCGGTGCATGGCAATACGCACCGCATTGTCTACCAACTAAGGCGGCTCGGCGGGAAGTGGTACAGGACCGAAGGGGTGTGGAAAGTGCCCGAGACAAAACTTGCGGCGGCCAAACGACTGATAGCACAGAATGAAAGAAAAGCCAGCGGGGGCGTACTATAGGTGGGGGCCGGGCCAAAACCAAATGTTGAGGGATTTATGGCCCCTCTACTCCGTGCGGGAAATCGCCGAGCGGATGGGACGCACGCCGAATGCAATTCGTTCTCAGGCCAAGAAATTGGACTTACGTAAATGAAGAAAAAGACAAAACGACAACCGACGCCCCGCCCTGCTGAGCGGGAAATAGCACTTGAAAAACGGGTGGCCGAACTGGAACGCCGAGTGGTCGAATTGGAAAGATTCTCCGCCCGTTTTCCGTCGTCCGACGAACCCATCCTCAAACGTATGGTGCTAAGAACCCGTGGCGGTCGTAATGTATCCGTCATGGAGCCCGACGTAAGTCAAGAGATGGACAGTAGCGGCAGGCCAGCTCAACCAGGCCGCTCATCCAGACACATTGTGGACCCTTACCCGGACAGGCAGCCCCCCGCTCGCTAATTGAATTATGATTGAATTAACTGACTATCTCTCGACCGTTAGCGGCCCGATGGAAGGCTCGCAAATTGACAATATGCTCTCTGCCTGCTGGGATAAACTCGACGGAGCCAATGAGGGCGGCATGCAAGGCCACAAGCTCATAGGCCGCATGGAAAACGTCGAGTGGCAGCCGCCCTTCCTCTCGTTCACGATCGAACGGCATGGCGGCACAGTCTTAGGTTCCACACGGGCCGACCTCCAACACTGGCAAATTGACATTGAACGGAAGACGGCCAGCCTTGTTCGATCGGGCCGGCGTCAATTAAGGCCGATGGCGGCCCGCACCGATATCAAGGCCGTGGCGACTGAGATCGTCCGCAACGTGCTGGCGAAGATCGACGACGAACGTGTTAAGGTGCTGCCCGATGGAAACGTGAAGGTCATGGGGGCGGTCGTTTTTCCGGCGGGCTCGGGCTATAAGCAAACGATCCAAGGCCGGCGAAAGAAGCTGGCCGAATACGTCAAACGGGGATTGGCGGCGGCCCGCACTGAGGGCTGATACCTCCCTTTCTCAAACCCAAAAACGCAAACCCCGTTCGGCTCCCTGAGTCGATCGGGGTTTTTTTTGTGGAATAATGTTTCGGGTCGATTTATTGCCACCGTCATCATAGCAACTACGTGCTAACACGTTGTCGATTACCGCCTTGCCAACATATAGGCATTTGTAGACATTAGCGAAATCACGCCACCCGCCTCTTAATCGGCATAATTCTTTTCAAATTGTGTGCCGAATGACCTCATTTTGTGTATAATATATAATAGAGAGGCATCACATGGAAAGCACGGGGGTCTTAATGACAATAACGAACGACGAACTCAAAACGCTCCGGGGTCTGGGCCGCCTTTTCTCGAAGGCCAGCGACCTCGTCGAAATCAGCAATCAACTCGACGTCAGCCCATCACGAGCTGCGGAAATCGAGCGACAGCTCCGTCAAGCCGTCGCAGGCGTGAAAGTGCGACGCGGCAAGCCACGACAGGCAATCAAGGGGTAAATGGGGTCGAATCACGCTTTCTCGCTTTCTGCGAGACTTTCGATTTACGTCGACGCCAAGCAGGTTCGACAACAAATCAACAAAGCTTTGAACTTCGGTGGCTCCTCCAATCTTGCCACCAACCATCTATCGCCCGTCCAACAGCAAGCGGCAGCACTTCAGGCCAAATTAGCCCAGACCACAGCGGCGGCCCAAAAGGCTTCGGTCGCCGTGCGGGGCGTTGCGAAATCGTTCGGGTCGGCAAGTTCGGCCGCTTCTGCGTTCGGTAATTCGGCGGGGTCGGCTCTACGTCGGTTCGCAGGCTTTAGCGTCGTTGCCGGCACTCTTCTGGCGGTCGCCGGAGGACTTCGCTCCGGAGTCAAGGAATCAATCCAGTTTCAACACGGCATGGTGCGACTCGGCACCATTACCGGAAAAACGACAGCCGAACTCAGTGGCCTCCGATCGCACATTGAAGGGCTCGGCACGTCGCTCGGCGTCTCGAATAAGGAACTCCTCGGGGTTACCGACACCCTTACCCAAGCCGGCCTTTCGGCTCGGGAGACGCAACAGGCGTTGTCGACTCTGGCGAAGACCAGTCTTGCCCCTACCTTCGGCGATATGAGGACGTCGGCGGAAGGTGCGATTGCCGTGATGGGCCAGTTTCGCAGCGGCGTTGGCGACCTTGAAAAACAGTTTGGCTCAATGAACAGGGTTGCGGCCAAGTTTGCCGTCGAGTCGAACGACCTCATTGAGGTGGTCCGCAAGAGCGGTGGCGTCTACAGCCAAGCCGGCGGCTCCCTATCGGAGTTGCTTGCGTTGTTCACGGCGGTCCGATCGAAGACGAGGGAGTCGGCAAGCAGCATTGCGACGGGCCTAAAGACCATATTCACTTCGCTCGGCGACGAGTCGAGATTGCGGAAACTCGAAAGCCTCTTGAATGTTCGCCTCACGCAAGGCGGAAGGGCGTTAGACCCGTTCAAGCAAATCGGCACGTTGTCGGCCGCACTGAAGGACGAACCGACCGGCAGCCTATTGCAATCCGAGGTCGTTAAGACGTTGGGCGGGGTTCGGCAGGCAGGGAAGGTAATTCCCCTTCTCAAAGAATACCGAACGGCCGTTGAGGCGTTGAAGGTAGCCCAAGAGGGCGAGAACAGTTTGGCCGAAGACGCGGCCCGTGCCCAAGAATCGTTGCTCGTGCAATTGGAGAGGGTCAAGAACGAGTATTCGGCCTTGTTCAATAAGTTGGTGGACACGGACACGTTCCGGAATACCACCCGAGCCATCATGGGTTTGGCCACGAGTTTTGCACACCTTGCCGATACCCTTATGCCCCTTCTCCCTGCTATGCAGGCGTTGGCGGCCATAAAGATCGGCGGGGCCATCATGCGGGCCGCTCCCTCGTTCGGTCGGCGGGTCATGGGCCACGCCTCGGGCGGACTCATTCCCGGCAGCGGCTCGGGCGACACCCATCCCGCTATGCTGGAGCCCGGGGAATTTGTCGTACGTAAGCGGGCCGTCCAGGCTATCGGTGTCGGCAACCTAAACCGACTCAATTCGATCAAGGGCTATCGTCATGGTGGCCTCGTGGGGGCGGCCGACGATAGTTATGGATTTCATGGGGAGGGCATGTCCCAAAAGGTCGCCGACCTCATCCATGTAATCGAACAAGACATTCGGCAACGACAGCAAGATTTGGCCGATCGGAAAGCGGCACGGACGGGGTCATATTCCCTTTCTCCAACCGCTAGCCCGTCCGCAATGAGTGCGGCCCGCCGCAAGGCTGCGGTCGCCAATATGCTGACCATTCCCATGAGCGGTCGGGCTGACGTTTACTCGTCGGCAGCGGCTCGCCCGTGGGGCTTTGACGACATTGTGGCCGACGCTCTCAACGGACCGTCCGCTACTTCGCCCGCCGATGCCTATTCGCTGGCGTCGCCAGCCCGGCAACGCAAGGCGAGTCTTGGCCGTGGGCATTCGAGGGCCGCTCGTGAGGCCGCCATCAACGCCCGTCTCCGCCTGACCCATCGTGAGGTCCTGGACGACGGGACCGTCCGCCAATACGGCGACGTGGGCGGCTATGGCAGTCTGCTTGGGAGGATTCGGCGGCCCCATTTGCAGGCAATGTCCGATTCGGCATTGAGCGAGAGGGGGATTGCTTCCCTTTCTCAACCATATTTCCCGACCTTCAGCCGCATTGCGGCTCGACAGGGCAGAATTGCACGAGTGATCGCTGGTGGTCACGGCGGCATGTTGAAGGGAATGGGCGGCCGTTCGCTGCGTGCTCTCCATCATGTTGGTGGCAACCTCGGTCGTTATGGTGCTGCGGCGGCCTTTATCGGGTCAGCCTATGCACCTCAAGCGGCTGAAGCGGCCTTCGGCCAGACGGCTGGAAACTTCGTTGGGCACACAACGCAAAGTGCTGTCGTCGGCGGTTCGATCGGTAGTCTTGCTGGCCCGTGGGGTATCGCCCTCGGAGCGGCGACGGGTGCCGCTACTGGTTTGGTTTCGGCCTTCCACCAAATGGAGAAGGAAGCCCGTCAAGCGAAATTAGGTACGGCTCTGACCGAACTTGGCAACGCCGCTGACCAATTTTCCCAACTCTTAGAGAAGGGAATTGGTAATCAGGCGTCTGGCAAAGTCGTCGGCACGTTGAACACCCTTTCGGCTCGCCGGTCTGCTGCCTTTGCGAACATTGATGAGGAAGCGTTGGGCAAGGTCACCGAGGCGGAGAGTGCGGGTCTCGGTGCAAACCGCTTGATCGACCGAGTGTTTAACGGCGGTCACTATTACCGAAATCTTTCCCGCAAGGCACAAGCGGACGCCGAACGCCAAAAAATCGAAATGATGGGCGGCGACGAGGGCCACTACCAGACCTTGCTAGAGCAGGCTATCGCCCGACCGAATCGTACGGGCTCCGTTCTCGACACCGTGGAGGGCAAGCGGGCTCTCCAATTCCGTGCCGAACTCGGGACCCGCCGAGAGAAGGCCGCCATCATGGAAAAGGGCGGCGACGTCGATCAGTCGGCTTGGGACACGATCTACAAACGGAATTTGGAAGAGCAGCGGGCGGTTATCGAAGGGCTCGACCGTGATTCGTCCGCCCGTCGGGCTAATCTTGCCGTCATCCAGTCCTTTGACAATGTCCTTCAAAAGCAGACGATCGGCCTCCAGCAATTCGCCCAAGCCCTTTCGGACCTCGAAATCGGCAACGAGCGTGCTAACAATCTCAACAATCTAAATCTAGGCTCGACGGGCAGCGGTCCCGCAGCCATCCAACTCTCTTCATTGCAAAAATCGCTGGGGAGTTTTGGGACCCGAAATCTTGGCGGAGTGGCTTCCTATCTGGGTCGCCTCAGTCCAGCCATCTCCCAACAAGCCACGTCCGTAACGCTCGGCAACCAACTTCATGCGGCGTTGACGAATGGCTTTGGGTTGTCGGGGTTCGGCGACATGAACGAATTGCGTTCCGCTATGGGTTCGCAATTGACGCAAAACGGGATCGGCAGGAATTCCCAACTCTACGATCAGGTTTTCCGCAAACTGGATGAGATTGAGGAGCGTAACGACGGATCGAAGAACGATTTGCTTTCGGGAAAGGGAATGCAGGGGTTCGCCGACGACTTGCTAAAGCCGTTCGAATCCATGCGTGAGAGCCTCGAAAAGGTGGCGGCCGGCGTCGACCAACAGGGTACCAGACTGGTCGATTCCTTTGGCCACTTATCGCAGATTGCTAATTCCATCGGCGAGCAACGGGACACGAGCCGAGAACTCGCCTATTCCGCCGTACGTTATCGTGCGGGACGAATGGCCGACAAGTTCGGCGGAGACGTCACTTCATACCTTGGTGTCGGGGCCGGTCAGTCTTCCTTTCTTCAATCTCAACAGAGATTAACAGGGCTTTCTGGCATGGACGCAGTCGACCCATCCAAGATTGCGAGTAGGGCGATTGCCAACCGTGAACAAATGGCGGCCGCAAGCAACGCACTTCACGAAAACCCGATGGACGCCGGAGCGGCTTCTGCCCTTCGGACCTTCGAAAGTGCGGCCCAAAACTGCGTGAAGGCCCTCCACGAACTTTCAGACAGTTCAAAACTGAATGCGAGTTTGCAAGAGCGATTAGCAGTTCTGGACAGGGACAAAGAAGGCCGATTGGGTCTTGCCGAGAAAATGACGCTTGGAGGTCATCGAGAGCGGGCGGAGTTGGAACATGGAGCCCGAGCCGTCATCAAGGCCCGAGCCAAAGGATTGGACAGTTTGTCAGACCGGGAGAAACAACACGCATTCGGCTTGCTGGACAGTGCTAGCGACGTGCGTTTATTTGGCGGTGAAAGCACGGGATCAGACATTAAGCGGCAATTGCTGTCCAATTCTCGATTCGGCAAACTATTTTCTCAGACGAAGAACGATGCAGCAGAAGCCGAAGGATTGCATGGGCAGGTAATCGGCAACATGGACAAGGCGACGTCCGCAAGTGACGCTCTCGCCACTGTCCTGGAGCACCAGCAATCGTCATTCTTCAGCACCTTATCCGCAAATCAGCGGACGTTCCTCGAAACGCTCGGCGGGGCGTTGGGGCACGACGTGAAAATGCCCATGCCAGCCGTCCCGATTGGACCGCCTCCCGCAATGGCCGGAATGCCTATGTCGGCGGCTCCCGTCGCCGGCGTCGTGTCCAATCCGATCCCGGGCGGTCCCGCCGCTCCCGGAAAGCCGCTCAGCGGTGACGCTCGGCGACAGGCTATGGCGAAGTTGTCCAACCTGCGAAACCTCGTCGGCCAGCATGCCTCATTCGGTTTGCCCACGAACGCTCTCGTCGATGAGATTTCGAAGACGAAGTTGAGCCTCGGGACGGGCCGCCAATTGCCGGGACGTGTCGACCGCCGAAAGGCGTACCAGGACCAGCAGGCCATCAGGAAGGCGGCCTACCAACAGAATCGGCAGGGGCGGCAGGACGCTTTCGATTCGAAGCACACCGATCGGTCGGGACAGACATTCTTGGAGGCGGCCAACAGGCTCGCCGCTCCGATTGAGCGATTTGATAAGGCCGTGGCGAAGATCCCTCATTCCATTGACTTCCAAGGCAGCGTAAAGCACGAGTTCATTTTCAACGGTGCGGAAACGCTGGCGGCCATTATGCCCAGCCTGCAAAAGCTCGTCGAGCAGAAGGCACGCGATATCGTGGACGCGAAATTGAAGAAGAATTTCCCCGACGCTCATATTTCGTAAATCAAATATCGCCACTCGTCCAAACACAAACGCCAACGAAATATCCCTTTACAGAAAGGAGTTTCGTTGCGTTGGGAGTGTTAGATTGTTCTGCCCCTACAACAGCAATCGGCGAGTGGCTCTATATACGGCGGCTATGGCATTGGCCGCTTGGCGGTTCCCGTCGGCCGGTCCGTTAAAGGCTTCGGATCGGCCGGCGGCCCGCCTCTCTTTTCCCATGCGAGGGATTATCCCTTTCTCAAAAACTCAAATGCGATTAGACGGATTCGACGTTTGTACGCTGGCCAACCCAGCCAACCCCATCAAACACGGAACGAGCAAGCAATCGACGCAAATCAACGGGGTCGATATGCAGACAAATTCGGACTACGTCCGGAGCAACCCCGAAGGACAGGCCGACATCACGGCCCGTTTCACGGACAAGTATGATGACGAGACATACTATACCAGTTAACAAATATCGGGCGATCCTCGTCATGGAAGCCCGCGTGGTCGAATGCGGCCCCGATGGCGAGCCCAACGGTGACCCGCCCAAACATCGGACGGCCGACCTGATAACGATCGAGCGGCCCACTCTCGACGAGGCCATCAACGAACTCAATAGTGCCTTCGATAGGCTTAACAATGTCCGAACAACCTGACGACTACAGCGACGAGCAAGGAAATGCCGTTGCGGCCCTGTTAGCCGAGCCTTCCGAGGCGGAAAAACGGCGTTTTGCGTTGGCGGCACTCCTGAAAAAGCAGGCGGAAGACAATGCCTGATTATCGGCTACAGCATTTCATGCGGCAGACCGAGGACCGTCTGCAAGCTAGGAAATCCGACCGGCCCGGACGATTGGGCAACCCTAACGACGATCGCAAGGTTTTCGACAGGGAACCACGAGTCAAGGACGTCGCAGACGAGAGCACAAGTATCGGCACTCCGATGAACACCACGACGTATTTGCCGGGCGGCACCTTTCACAAGTCGCCTACCGGCGACGTCGGCGAAGACGAGGACACCCTCGATGATACCGACGACAACAACGACGACGAACTAGGGGGCGACAGTGGCGACGAATACGATTGACAATCCTACGATTGTGCCCTGCCATACGGCGGTCCGGGCTGCGGATGGGCTGACCTTCGCAGGCGAGCTGGAACGCGAGCCGACCGAGGCCGAAAAGCTGGCCTTCGCAAAACTGGTGGCCGACCTTCCCGACGGCGACAGCCGTGACGACGAGGCCGAACTCCAGAGATTGCAAAAAGCGGTCGAGGGGCTCGAAGCGGACATTGCGGCACTCTTGGCCGGGAAATCTCCGAAAGACGAAACGGCCGAAACGGCCGAGAAAGAGAACACGATGGGCAAGGCGACGCCTACTAAACTCACGCGAACCGAAACGCTGTCGGGATATCTGGCCGTCAAAGGCAATCCCGAGAAGGACGTACGCGGGTCCGACGACGCTATCACGTCCGCCCGTGACAAATTCAAACGCCGTTTCCTCGATGGACTCCAAAAGACGGACGGTCGGCGGGGCACGTAAATGAAGGACCTGACAACGACGATCGGCAACGACCGACTGACGATCCCGGCCCATATCTGGAGAGCGTTCGCGGGCGAGACCGAGACCGAATCGGCGACCGCAGCGGAAGCCGGTCTGACGCCGAAGGACAAATCGCTTTCTGAAAAACTTGCAAAACACCTCATCGCCAAGGGCAATCCGCAGCGGACCGATGAGGGATTGGAGACCGATCCCAACGTGACCGCACGGGCACGGGCGAGTTTCCGCCAACGTGTGCTCGACGGCGATTGAGGAAAGGGAATTATGCCCACCACATTCGCCCCACATTGCGGGCCGACCGCATGGAACATTTACCGGGCTCGCTATGAGTCCCGAGCCAAATCGCCGAACGGCGATCAAAAGGAAAACGCCAATAATGCATCAACAGTTCAGGGGGGCTCCGGCCTCCGAAGTAAACCCTCCAAAAGGGTATCTTCCGCCGCACCGAGATAGGTCGTTCAAGATCGCAGATATCACGGCCCCGGCCCGCCCCGAGGGCAACGGCCCGAACATCTCATCGGGCAACGCCCAGTCGATCGCACACACGTTCCGCCTGCTCGCCGACGGCCGCCCGCACGATGAAATCAAGCGTCTGACGGGCATTTCGGCGACGCTCTTTGAGCAGACCTTGGACATTGTCCAGAAGCTCCTCGACCTGCACCCCGACACGACGTTGATCGTGCTCGAACGCATCGCGAGCGGCATGCCCGACCACGAGTTGCGGGCGGGTTGCTCTGCCCGGGACTATGACGAGGCGACCTCCATCGCGGCCCGAATCCACGCCGTCTACTCCCGTCGGGACGCCGAGGAACACCGCATGATGCGGGACGTGGCGAAGCGGCGGCGACGAAAGCCTAAGCCCCGTGCCTAGGCGGCTCCCCGAGTCGCACACCGGCGTAAACCGCCGGGACTGCCGACGAGCCTATCGGGACAAACTGTTGGCCGGCTACGGGGGCGGCAAAGGCAAACGGCCCGAATCGTGGAACAGGTTCGACGAGCGGACGGGGCGATATCTCTATTGCGGTCCGGGGCGGTCGTTTGATTCGAGCCAATGGCAGATAATGCGTCGCTGATCGCTTCCGACGGTCGGCGGACGAAGGGGCTCGCAGGTTCTTACCCTCTCCTGCGTGCCCGGATAACTCGGCGGGTGTCTAGTCCTTAGCGGGATTGGGCACCCGCTTTTTATTTTGCCACGCAAAATGTCTTGGAAATGATCGGATTTACATTATCGGGCTCGCCCGATTTAGAAAGGAAGTTGTCCCTTCCGTCGGCCCGTCAGCCAAATCTCGCCGTCGACCCGCCCGTCCCGCACGAAGAATTCGGACGGCCGGCCGTCGTCCCCGCTCTCGCTCTCGGCGGGCTCCAATTGCTTGGCGATTTCCCTATACGATCGGTAAACCCTCGGGCTCTCCTTATCCGAATAGCAAAGCGTGCCATCGTCTATGGCCCCGGTCGCCCGCAAATGTCGGAGTTCGGCACTGTCCACGGGGCCTTGGAAGTTCATGCCGATTTCGTACCGCCAGCCCATGAAATTCCCTTTCTTTAATATCAAAAGCCGCCAAATCCCCAACCGCTCGGCTCCCCGCTAATCCAATCGTCGAAATTCTGACACCGCTCCAACAGGTCGAGCTGCTCTTGGAGTTCTTCCTTGTCGTCCCCCTCCAATCCCTCCAGCATATCCTCCAATGCTGCCATGCCAGCAAGACGGGCATCATACCACGTGCCGTGCTCACGCCCTTTCTCAATCACCAGCTTGCCGTTCCGTACCTTTACGTTGTATTTCATAGGTTATGTCTTTCTGTTTTGAGCAGCCGTCGAAAAAACAAGGAATTCCTTGTTTTCTTTTGTAATCGACGACAAAAAACAATTCCGTATGTGGTCCTCGCACGCGTAAAAGATGGTCTCGCCTGCGATGGCATGGCGAAGCCATTTACTAAGTGTCCACCTCATGCGGCCGCCGCTAGGTCCTTAGCGATCTTCCAAACCGTGCCCCGGTTCCAAGGCCGCCCGGATCGACTGGGAACGCCTTCCGCATTGAGGGTAGCGGCTATCTCAACGTTGCCATAGCCTGCGTCTATGAGCTGGCGTAGACGCTCCAGGGCGACGTCTTCGCCTTCCTTGCTGCCGAACGGCTTGTCGCCCTCGCAGCGGCCCTTCCTCGCTTTCACAATCTCACGCCCCTTGCGGAGCTTGCGTACCAGCAAGCGGCGGTCCAGCTCGGCGAACACGCCCTGAATTTGCACAAGGGCACGCCGCATCGGGTCCTCTTCCATCGACGCCGTCACGTTCTCGCCCGTCGTGGCGGATATGAGCGTAAGACCTTCGCTTGCAAGCTTGGCCAGCAAGCTGCTTTGCACGAGGATATCACGGGCCAGCCGATCCAACGACTCGACTATCACGGTTTTCACGCCGTTGGATAACATAGCCTCCAGCATTTCCATGAAGGCCGGCCGGTCAGCGTCCGTGCCCGTATACACGTCCTCGTAGACGTTTACTATTTCGTATCCGTTCTGCTGTGCAAAGCCGTATACGGTCTCATGCTGGCGATCTAAACCGGTCCCTTGGAGCTGGCCCTTGCCGCTGATCCTTTTGTAAGCGAATGCACGAGTTATCATCTGAGTATCCGTTCCGGATTGTGTGTGGCAATTCATATGAGAAGTGTACGCCCGAATCGTATATTCGTCAATAGTTCCACGGCTTTATTGACGGAATGCTTGTGGTCGTTTTCGGACCATCGGAGTTCGTTAACATTTGGAAAGAAAACCTACCGCCGAGGCCCTTGGGGGATGGTAGTGGGGGGAGTTTATCTGGTCAGTTTTTGGGTCCCTCGGGCGAGTGGCCACGCCGGCGGGGCGTACAAAAACAGCGGGCTTGCCGAAAATGTACATTTTCCAGTTTCGGCTCGGAAATGTCGGTTTTCGATCCTAAAATGTTGAAGAACATATGTTCAGATTGATGGTCAAAGGTACATAATGTATAAATTGGGTAGCCGGCGAGCATGTAAGGCACCGAGGACGGCCGGCGGGTCGGAGGGGGGAAGGAAAAGAGGTCGGACGGACTCGCATGCGGCCCCGATCGGCAAGGAAGGTCGGTCGGGTCTGCGGAAGATCATAAACGGGAGGACGAAGGTATGAGGATCGCTTTGGCGATGTTGGTGTGCGTGGCCGGTTGCTCAAGGGAGAGTCCCGAGGCGGCCTTCAAGAGGATCATGGCCCCGAAGGTCGGGAAGATCGAAAACACCGAGTTCAAGGCCCCGTCGGGCTTCACGTACAAGGTCGGGACGGTCCGCTATGACGTGGTCAAGACGGACTCGCTGATTACGCCGTTCGCCGCGAAGATCGTCTTCGACCTTGAGGAAGGCGGCACGGAATCAAGGCCATCGCACGCGGGCGAGTTCACGGCCGACTACGCGTACACGGAAGACCGTTGGCGGTACCGCGACTCGAATTTCCATTTCCTGATCGAGGGAGTGCGGGCCGACGATGGGAGCTGGCTTATCCCCTCCCGACCTTGGGACGAGCCCGGCCACCAGATAGCCCGAGAGTGCGGGCTCAACATCGAATAGACGCCGCGAGTGCGTCCGCAGCCGTCACGATGGCGGCCATTAGCCTCCGTCTCGGGTTCGCTCGGGGCGGGGGCTTTTTTGTTTGGGACAGGCAGGGCTACCTGAAGCGGCCGACAATGCGGGCAGTTGACGGCAGAAGGCGAAATCTGCCGTTTGCAATCGGGGCAATCGATGAGGGCCATCGGCTGGACTCCGCGTTAGGTTATGCCGCTAGCATATCGACGGCGGCATGAGGGACAAGCGGGGGCGACCGGTTTTCCGTGGTCGGTGTCCACTTCGGTTTTATTTTTTTTCGAGGGGTGAATTCGCGTTTCTCTCGCGAAAACAGGCATTCCGAATATCAATTGTCGAAATTTGAGAGTCCTCTATACCCCGCCGGGCTTGACCCCCTAAGAATGTAACCCACGGGGCCGCAAGAAACTCAAACCGAGGAAACGAATATGGGCGAAATGCGGGAAATCAAGCTGAGCGAGATACGTCCCGGCCCCGTACGTCACGACGGCTTGCCGCCGGAACTGCTTGAGCCGATCAAGGACACATACGACACGGTCGGCCGGTACGTGCAAAACACTCTGGAGGAGTGGGAACTCGGGTTTATGCGAGACATGCACCCGGAGAGAGAGGTCGCCGTCTGGTGTTTCATTGCGTCGGTCTGGCGGGCGTACCACAAGGAGCACCTCAATGGCGAGACTCTCTCGGATGACGAGGAACGGAGTCTAATCGGTGCTCTTACAGCTATCTCGACAGGAGTGCTCGATGCGAGGCAGCTCAAGGTCGACCCCGAGGTGGGACGCGGGCTGCTCAAGTGCTGGCAGGACACGCGTAAACGCCTTCGCCGAAAGCGTTAGGAGAAAGGAAATGGGAAGCGTCAAGCGAAAACAGGCCAAGCAGAAGAAACGCGAGCGGCACAACGCGGAGCAAAGGAAGTACGCCGAGCGTGTCGCGAAGCGGCGACAGTACCCCAAAATCGTTTTCGGTGAGCCGAACGCCGAGCCCGAATTTGTCAAAGCCGTCCGTGCTGCCGTCGAGACAATTGACTTCGACGATGACACGCTCTTCTCACCGTTCGAGCGGGAGTTCTACAGGTGGATTCGAGAGCACGGCCCCCGGACCGCGTTCGGTCTTGTGAACAGCCGCCTGCTTTCGTCGGGCATGACGTCGAACGAACAGGAGATTGGTAGGGTAGGGCTTTTCCTCGGCTTTGGGACCCGGATACTGGATCGCATCCCCGAGGCGACCCGCCGTCGTCTGATGCCCTACAATGACGTCGAGGTTTCGTACCGGGACCATGACATCCTGCTCAAGTTCTCTTCCCTGTTGAAGGCGAAGGGATCGGGCGGCACGCTCTTCTTCAGCCGCCGACGGCCCTCGGTCGAGTTCGACGGCCGAAAATACACCGTCGCATTCTCTCGGCACGCGGTCGAGCGGATTTGCGAGCGGATCAATCCTCGCTACATTAGGATCGTCGTCGTCGAACGATTCGGCGAACGCGTCACACGAGAACTGGTCGACGCTGTCAAACACGTCCATCAGCTGTTTGGCGCTAAACGAGAACGGATGCAGAACGTCGTTGCCATCTTCGGGCCCGCTTGTCGCAACGGTAACTTTAGGCCGGATTATGACGGAGAAATGATGGTTGCCACTAGACGAGTACAAGCCGACGTCTGGGGGCGCAGTCGGCGACGTGAAGCAGCCCACGATGCGACCTGCGAGTTCGCCCAACCAGTCGGGAGCTACTTTTTCCGCGGGCGGTTCTGATGGCCGATTCTCTTGCGGGCATTCTTTCTTCGGGATGAAAAACCCGTAGCCGGCCTCGAATATCCTCTGATATTCCTCGCGATCGCGGCGAAAAAGCTCTGCACTCGGCCGCTCGCCATAATGCAGCAGTAGCTGCACGAAAATGTCGTCGCCGATCTCCGGTGCGGACTCGAGGACATCGTCGAGTGAGATGCGAGTGTCACTCGACAGGATGTGCTCGAGGCCATATTTCTCCCAGACCTCATAAACGTCTTCGTGGATTTCGGCCAACCAGCGCTCCAGCCTTTCATGGCCTATCGGGATGACTGCATTGCCGATCATGAAGAGCGCAGCTTCGTTCGGTATATCCCCTGACTCCAGAAGACCTGCGCAGAACGAGAGGTATTCTTCGGTCGATTGCTTCCAGGGACGTTTCTTTAACGTGGCGAGCCAAGCTGGTTCATTCGACATGCCCTTAGCCAGCACTTCTAGTCGCCGCTCTATCACTTCGTCCGCCATTAGCGGGCCAAGTTCGTTGAGATAAACTTCTCCCGAAGGTATCGGGATACGATTGGTTAGATCGAGACCAGCGGGAAGAGGGCGACTGTACCGCGGGTCGGCTGGCCCCGATGATTCCCCCACCGGGCGCCACATCGCTGTCAACGGTCGGGAAGCGATATTGGGTGCGTTTCGGCGGCTCGTCCGCCAGTAGTAGCTTTCGGTGCGCGTCTGCCATCACTGATTCTCCTGCCTTGGTCACCTTAGAGGGGAGCGGAGATCGCCCATGAGGTGATGGGCGAAAACCGGCACCGTTTTAACGGGCATTTCGTTACTTTTCAATGAAGAAGCCCTCGTTAAGAGCCAGGGTCTGCTGGTTGACGTTTCCGTGCGAGCCTCCGCTGTGTAACTCCCGGCCTGCGAGATGGTGGCGACTGCCCTCAGCCTGGTGGTCATCGACTCGGCCCGGCGAGATGACGGCGGATCGCGTTTCGGCCGCCGCAGTTCCCATCGATGGCACCAGTTCCCACCGGCACGGTGCGGCTTTCCCGCTGGCAGGCCCCTTCGAGCTGGTTGGCAACCGGTGGAAAGCGGTCCCGAAGGACCTTAGCCGCCGGGCCGACCGTTCGTCGCCCACCTTTCGGCATAGCGGACGTGCGAAGCTACCGTCGCGGGCCATGCGGGACGGTGTTGCGCTCGGTCGGCAGGCGCAACACCAAGCGCAACGCGGCTAAGTCCTGCAGAAACAGGGGGTTACAATATCTCTAGCTCTATCTGTTGCGCATTGCGCTTATAAATATTATGTATAAGGAGAATTTCTCACATACGGCCGGGAGAGAGCTATGTATGTTCCCGTATATAGTATATAGCTGTATCCGCGCCAGAAATGGCGCAATGCACAACATTTGCCGCAACCTGCTGCGCCGTAATAGCTTGAGGTGTTGCGCCACTTCGGCGGGCCCGAAAAAACGCGCAACCCAGGCGCAACCGCAGATGCCTAGTTGGCCGTCAGGGCGGAGACGGTTCGGCCTTGAATCAGTTCAGCGTACCCCCATCGGATTCTATGGCGTTTGTTCTTCGCCGCGTGCAGCAAACCTTGGATAAGGCCCAATACCGTTCAATTCACCAGGACGATGGATTGACGGAAGTTCTTTGTGGGTTGGGGAGAATCACGGTGTTTGTTGGTTTTCTTGGCCCAGCCACTCATTTTACGTTTGATCACGCGCGGGTTGATTCGATCGCGACGT
>DASZTS010000079.1:0-7754 GCA_035547915.1 Pirellulales bacterium
GCACAGGGTTGGGCGACGTCAAGAAAGTAGGTCTTCACTACATCGCCCTTTGCCACGCCGGGCCCCATCAACCTTGAACTTACGGTCGGTTCCCGGCTAAAAATTCTCGAAACTGCCGCCAAACTCTCTAACTTGGGCTAAGAACCTGCCCATGCCGACGGCAGGCCAGGGGACCGCCAGAGAGCCGGCACGATTAGAACATGCCGAAGCCCGTACCGTTCATGGCCGAGCTGCCGGTGCCCAACGGCGCCGGGTAGTTCCGCGGGGCGCCGCCCTTACCACCCGGGCCGGCTAGCGAAGGATAGTAGTGCGAGTAATTGCGGTAGGAGGCACCACGCCCCGTGGCGCGCATACCACCGAGCGGACCGTAAGGTCCCACCTTCGTCTGCTGCATTTGAAGGTCGCGGTTCAATCCCTGGATACGCGCGGCATTCAACTCCGTATTGCGCTGTTGCACGATCTGGGGTTGCACCAGCGTCGAATAGTTGAATCCGGGATCGGCCCCGGGCCGAGCGAGATTCAGATAAGGGCTCACGTAGGGTTCGTTGACTGAGCTCTGGTAACGGCTTACAGCCCGCCGGACCGTTTGCCCCAGGACGCGGTCGCTGGTGCTGATGGCCATCAGCCCGACGAAGAGCATGCAGCTTATTTTGCGGCTCCAGAGCGTGCCCATCGGTATCCTCCACAAAAAACTGCCCAGGCGCCCCATTTTATTGCTGCACACTACCAAAAGCGAATGGGTCGCGCCCATACATTCGGCATATTTCACTTCATCGGCGCATTTTGGACGACACTTGGCCCAATTCGCCTGGTGAGCGCCGAAGATTCTGGCGGGTGATCTGCGGCTACTAACGGCGGGAACCCGGCGAAGATTGCCCTGGTAACAGGGCGACCGGCTTCGCCGGCACCGCTTTAGAGCGGATGTCGTCGAAAGAGATTTCGCCGGTGGCGCCCAAGAGCCCGATGGCAACCACGGCAAAACGAGCCGAGCGAGGCACATTAAGTCTGCCCTGCTGTCGCGTCCACGGCATACTACCCGACCAGGGACCGACCATGGCTTGCCCGAGCGGAGATCGCTCTTCATCGAAGAACGTAACCAGCAGCATGGCTTGGTTTTCGATGCTCGGGCCCGCCTTGACGCTGGCCGTCCGTACCCAAAAGTCGATATCAAGCCGGCAGGTTTGACGTCCGTCGACGCCCACGGCTTGCAGCACCTGGCCGTGCCGGCCGGGCTCCCGGTTGGTAATCGTCAAACAATTCTTTCCCGCGGGCGCTTCATCGAGCGCCTCGACCTTCGCCTGGCGGGCGTAATACCAACCTTCGGGACGCTCGGCGAAACGAGACGGTTCCTCAAAGTCGCCATTGACCAGTTGGTCACCGGCGGCCCGGTTCCGCCGCCCGTCGTCTTCCCCGGCTCCCGTCATGGGCACGAACATCGTCGGCTCGATGGCCTCTTTCACGAGCTTACCGCCGCGCTTTTCAAACAGGTAAAGCGTCTGTTGAAATCGTTCGCCCACCGGCACGATCATACGACCGCCTTCTTTCAGTTGATCGACCAATGCCTGCGGCACCGCTGTGGGCGAGCAGGTAACAATGATCTTGTCGAACGGTGCATATTGGGGCCATCCGGCGTAGCCGTCGCCCGTTCGCGGGTGAACGTTATCGCAGCGCAGCCGCCGCAAGGTGGCGGCCGAGCGGCGACCGAGCGCTTCGACGATCTCGATCGTGTAGACGTCTTGCACTAACCGGCTAAGCACGGCCGATTGATACCCGCTACCAGTGCCGACTTCAAGAATTCTGTCGGTCGGCTGCAGATCGAGCCGCTCGGTCATCATGGCCACCATAAAGGGAGGCGAGATCGTCTGCCCCGAGCCGATCGGCAGGCACATGTCGCAGTAGGCGTAGCGGCGCTGGTCAGGCGTGACGAACTCATGTCGCGGAACGGTGCGCATGGCGTCGATGACGCGGACATTGCTGACACCCGCGGCCACAATCTCGTCGTCAACCATCTTATTGCGCTCGGATTGCCAGCTATCGGAGGGTTGCCCAACCGCGCCCGGCGTCAACATGCCCCACAGCGCCGACCCGACGACCAGCCACAGAAACCGTCGATATAGGTTGTCTATCACGTGCCGTCCTTGGCGGGCGTTCGACAGATAATGCGGCCAAAAAGATACCGGCCGGGGGGCCGGCGGCCAACAGCAGTTCGGGTTCGGAATCGCGCGGTGCTCTTAGCCCGCAAGAAAGTCTGTGCCTACGGACGCAGGGGGCCAGCGATCGCCATCCAGTAATGGCCTGTGCTTCGACGTTTGCGTGTCACAAGGCGCATCGAGGAATAGTCCACGGTGCGGTACCCCGAGACCGCAAGCGACCAGGTGCCACGTTAGGAACCGAGAAGCTGTCGGCTGGCGGAGACCGCTTCCAACCTCAGGCGGTCGAGATCGTCAAGCATTTCTTGCAGTCTCTGTGGGTCTTCACGGTGCTCGAACAGGCGCTCCGTCATTTGTTGTGATGCGTCGTTCCAGCGGAGCCACATTTGCACCACTTCTTTACAACGCACATCATGGCTCGCTGGCAAATCGGCGGACGTCATGGATCACCCCTTGGCCGCCCCATGGGACGGCGAGACTACGAGGTTACCGGACGATTGGGGTTGGTGTAGTATTGGGGCGTGTTCAGCATGGCGAGCTGGATATCGTCCCACGACGCTCCCTCGGAAAGCGCGGTGAAGAAGATGTCGTTGCCTTGTGGCGAGTTGCCGAACGGCCCCTCCAGGTAGAGGTTTTCCCATCCATCGCTCGTGATCACCGCCAGGTCCGGGGAACCACCCGAAACCGGCGTGCCAGGCGCCGGCAGCGGCGTGCTGGCCGTCCCTCCGGTCGCCGGGTAAAAGTTGTTCAAAACGAGGTGGTTGAACTCGTCGCTACTGATAAATTCTCGCACGACACCGTCGCGGTTACCAGCCTCGGAGCCGACCAGGCCGGACCAGAAGGCGAGGCCGCCGCTGTCCGGTGCGCGGTTCAACAGATCCTTGTAGAGAGCGTTCACGAAACCTTGCGGGGTATCGCCGGCCTTCAGATAAAATTCGTCGGAGCCGAGGATGGCGGCAAATACGTACTTCTCGTCGGCCGATCCACCGTGCCCGCCAATCGTTCCAGGGCTTCCCATCTTGTCGGCCCAAAACACCAGGCCGTTGTTTTCTGGCACGCGGTCCAGGAGCGTCTCATAGAGCACGGTCACATAGTGGGTCTTGTACTCCGGCGAGTTGAGGAACGCGCTGATAACCTGCGCACGCTCCAAGGCCGTATTCTGGTGCCGCACTAGCAGATTGGTGTAGAACGTGAGCCCGCCGGCGTCGGGCTCGCGACCGAGCAATTCGCGGTACAGATTGTGAACGAAGGTCGTGGCCGTCGTATCGCCGGGCACACCGGCCAGGTAGAAGCCCAGCGGGATTGCAGACGGGAGGACGGTCAGGGTGAAATTCTGCACGAAGTTGGGAGACACCCCGTTGTTGGCCGTGATCTTTATCGGGTAGGTACCCTGGCTGCCGATGGCGGCTATGCCACTCAACGTAGCCGTGCCGTTGCCGTTGTCGACGAAGTGGACACCGCTGGGCAAGGCGCCCGATTCCGTGAGCGCCGCGGCGGGAGCGCCCGTGGTGGTCACGGTGAAAGTGCCTGGCGCGCCTGCCGTGAATGTGGCGTTGTTGGCACCGGTGATCGTCGGCGCCAACTGCACCGTCAGGGTAAACGGCTGCGAGGTGGTGCCGAGATAGCTCGTCGCGTTGATGGTGAAATGGTAGGTGCCGCCCGCCGGCGAACCGGTCAGCGTGGCGGTGCCGTTGCCGTTGTCGGTGAACGAGAGGCCGTTCGGCAGAGCGCCTGTCTCGGTCAACGTGGGTGTCGGGCTGCCCGTCGTGGTGACGGTGAAGGTGCCCGTCGTGTTGGGAGTAAAGGTCGCCGTCGCCGGGCTGGTGACGCTCGGCGCGGCGAGCGCCGACGACACCAAGATCCGGTCGTGGAAAATATTGTCGTTGTTGTAGGTATACAATTGCTCGGCCACGTAGATCTGACCGCTGGCGCTGATGTCGATGCCGCTGTAGCCCGCATCGTAGCCCTGGGCGTCGGGGGTCGTGTTGGCATAGGCGCCCTTGGGACTGTCCGTGATGGTATCGACGAGCGACATGTTCGAATCGTTGAGCACCGCGATGGCCGAGTTCGGGCCGAGGTACTCGGTTACGAACAACCGGCCGTCGAAGAGGGCATCGTCCATGGCACCGTTCACGCTGGCCTGGGCCTCGAGCGAGGTCCCGTTGGGCGAGATCTTGAAGACGGCGTCGCCGCGGTCCGTCGTGTTGACGCCACCCGTCGCGTAAATCGTGCCGTCGGCATCGACCACCAAGCCGTTGACAAAGGCGTTGGCGCCGAGGCCGAACGAGGACGACTGGAGGTTGGCGATGCCGTTGCTGCCGAAACTCGTATCCAGCACCGGAGCCGACGGATTGTCGACGTTCCAGCGTTCGATGGTGCCCGCCCCCTTGTTGCTGCTGATATACACGAAGTAGTGGCCGTTCAGCTTTTGTACGGCGATGCCCGAGAGCTGTTTGGCGGCGGTGGTCGCCGACGTGAACGGCGCTCCCGACACGGGGGTCAGATTGCTGTTATAGATGGTCCACGGCTGAGTGGTCGCCGCGCTACCCGTGTTGAGCGTCGAATAGACAAAACCGCGGTCATCGGTGGCCACCCCCTTGGGTTGCTGGCCCGGGGTGGAAACCGTGGCTTCGGTCGACGCAGTCGAGGTCGACAGCTCGTTGATGGCCGAAGAATGGATGTAGCCGGCGTAGATGCTGGCATCATTCGGTGACAGAGCCAGACCACGGAGGCTATAGGGATTGCCGGGAGACGAACCGGTCGTGTCGGTGAACACACTCCAGGTCACGGCTGAGAGCATGGCCCGAGGTTCAAGCGATTCCGTCCCGCACCGCGTTTTGTGCGGAAGGGACCGCGGCCGACGGACGCTCCTTTTGGAGGTCTTGGAAGTGCGCGGCGTAAAACCCATAGTGCCAGCTCTCTGGAGTAAATGCCATTCATCGCGGGGAGCGCGCAACCCTCGACGCTCCGCTCCTTCGCGAAACGTTCGCACAGCGCCGACGGCCGCGCGACGGCGGGAATCCTTCGCATCAGCAAGGGAAACTTGCTGAGAGCCAACCGTGGCTCGCCGACCCCAAGGCCTGGCGCGACCTGCACCGAGACGGCCACAAAAAGTGGCCGCTTTTGGACGAACTGATCGAAGGGCTAACCCTGCAACCGAGCCTCGCCCGCTGCTCTTCCTCTGAACGCATGCCTCGGCAAGATAAATCGAATGCCGAAGAATCGGTAGTTTGGGAAGAAACTACACAGGAGTTTACTTACGTAGTCTAAGTAGGTCAAGAAGCCTGAGTTGATTGGCGCGCTAAGAGATAATGTCCGCGCCGAGTGGGCCTAGGAAAGAGAGGTGCCCTCAAGATCTCGTCCATCGGCGAGATCGGCGCCTACAGGTCGTTGCCGAGTAGTTCTCGACTTGCGCGGCGCGCGTCCTGGCGAAGTTGCTCAAGATCGTCGAGCAGGCGCTGTTGGGCGGCAGCGTCGCGCCGTTGAGCGAACATCGCCCTGGTGGAGATCTCAAAGGCGGCGTCCCAACGCAACCAGCATTGCAACGCCTCGCGGTAGGCTTGGGTCGACGCGGCGGAGGCGCCGTGGACCGGAAACAAAAATGAAGCGGCGCCTGGGCCTCCTGGCCAGAGACGTCGGATCGACCGCACCATCGAAACCCTCGCTCGCGACGGCATGCCGCCGAGAATTGTCGCGCCGGCGTTGCTCGTGCGCTTACAGCACTTTCGCCGGCTGGAAAGGAGGGCGGATTGTAGATAAGCGCTGCTTAGCCAACAACGGCAGTTGCCGGCCGGACCTAGCCGTGGGTGCATAAGGGGAATTGCGCGCGGAACGGATTTTCTGAACAACGTCAATCGGAGAATTGAGTGATTTCGGGTATGGTCGTGCCTGTGGCTGGGTGAATTGGGAAGCCCAGAGAGGAAACTACCCCGTTCAAGGATGAACAGGATGGCCCGCGCAAAGATCAGTGAACAGGAGTGGCAGACGTTTGTGAGCATTGCGGAACGACTCGAGATCCCGGTGCGAGAGTTCTTGCAAGAGGATGTGCGTTTCTCGGCTATGGAAGCGGCTGGGCATAAACTGGGCAGGGCGGTGGCTCAGATCACAACCGAACGGCTGGCCTTAGCGCGGGCGGAGCGGATGACGGGGGCTCAGCCATGTCCGACCTGCGGGCGGAAGTGCCCACTGATCCATCGAGAACGGGGGCTGGAAACGATCGATGGTCCAGTGGACCTAGCCGAACCGGTTTGCCATTGCTCGGCCTGTCGCCGAGATTTTTTTCCCTCAGCGTCCGCAGTTAGGATTGGATCAGCGGAATTGTAGCGCCGCTGTCGTCGACAAAATCGTGTCGGCCAATGCAGAACACAAATCGGCGGCCAAAGCGAAACGCATGCTGTGGAAGCTCGCCGAAATCAAAGTCAGCGTGCCGCACATGATGGATTTGACCGCGATGATCGGAAAGGAACTGCATGATCACCTGCAGCAGCAAGCGGATGCCCATGTCGACCAACGGCTCAAGCCACAATACCCGGAAGCTCCCAAAGTGGTGTCGGTATCCGTAGATGGCGGTCGGCTCATGACGCGGGCCGACGCCGGACGCGGTGTTCATGAGCAGGCATGGAAAGAGACCAAGAATGCGTGCCTGTTGACGATGAGTAGTTCCGTCTCCCAGGAGGATCCGCACCCGCAATTGCCGGCTTGTTTCGCTGACCGAGATTACGTTGAAAAGTTGGTGCGTGAGATACACAGCTCCACGACGAAATCGGTGGCAAAATGCGGAGAAGACAGCCCCTCTTCAGAAGAAATTGGTACTGAGCTGGCTCCCGTGCCAAACTGCTCGCCGACTGCGGAAGCGAGTCTCTCCCACGCCCGAAAGGCAAAAGATTGGCGTCCTCGGCGGTTAGTCCGCACCTGCCTCAGCAGCATGGCTTGCAGCGACGATTTCGGTCCCTTGGTGGCTGGTGAGGCTCAACGTCGCAGGTTCTATCAGGCGGAACGGCGAGCTTTCTTGGGTGATGGTCAAGCGTGGAACTGGACACTCCAAGAGCGATTTTTCCCGACCTTCGTGGGGATTACGGATTTCGTGCATCCGCTGGGATACTTGTACGACGCCGCTCGAGTTCTCTCGCCTGCCGATCCCTGGCCGGTCTATCTCCAGGTGAGCGAGGCATGTTGGCAAGGACGCCTGGACGACTTCCTCACAGAGTTACGAGCATGGCAGACAGCCAACCCCGTGCCTGGGAACGAAGAGCTTCCCGAGCAGGATCCCCGTGCCATCATTCAAACCACCATCACCTATTTGGAGAACAATCGAAAGCGGATGAACTACCCCGAGTACCGCCGTGCAGGACTGCCCGTCTCGTCGGCGATGATCGAATCGCTCATCAAGGAGATCAACTATCGGGTCAAGGGCACGGAGAAGTTTTGGAACCGTCCGGACGGCGCCGAGCACATCTTGCAGGTTCGGGCGGCGGCTTTAGGCGATGACGACCGACTCAGCCAATGGATCGTCAATCGCCCTGGCTCCCCGTTTTACCGACGATCGACCCCAAAGGACGATCCAATAGGCTGCGCCGCCTAAAAATCAAATCCCCTTATGCACCC
>DASZTS010000080.1:0-37907 GCA_035547915.1 Pirellulales bacterium
TTCCTTGTCCTAGCAGACGGTCTCGCCGCACGGCCTCTGATCGCGCTCCCATGCGAGTACCGCATAAGGCCAAGGTGTAGCATGTCTGAGTCCACCGCGCTAGTCTTCGCAAATTGCCCAGCCATGCGCGCTGGCCGTGGCCGCACCGCCCAGGGCCCACGCAATGTATTCAGGCACAACACGCATCTTATTATCAAGCACCATGTGCGACCGGAGCGTCGCTAAAAACGCACCTGGCGCGTCATCTGAAGAACGTCCGCGCTCTTGCACGTCCCCCGAAGCCTTTCTGACAAGTGCTACATCCGTTCCAAGTGATGCGATCTGAAACGCACAGTCACTCCAGCCGTGAGCAATTAGGGCATTGCACACCAATACACGGCTCGAGCCCGCCGTTGCCCTCTCGGCCGCCAACTTAACCGCTCTATGCAGCACTTTTCTCGTCTCATCATCACAGTGCGGATCGCTCTGCAGCTCGAATAGGTCCCGCACCACACCGGCGGCGTCGTCTTCTCGGACCCGGTAAGCAAGGGCCGAAGCCATTTCCCCCCAGAAATATTTGTTCGTCGCATCATCCCATGAGCGCTTAAGTTGGGCGATAACATGCCCTAGCAGGCATCGTACATCATCTGCGCGGACGCGGTGCGCTGCCCGCCAAATCGCCTCGCGCCAGCATTTCTTCGTTTCGGGATCATTCTCTGCTTGGTTGTAGGCAGCAGTCCATGCGAGAATCAACGGAGCCGCCTCGACTGGTCGAACTCGGCCGGCTGCCGGGCCAAGCCCTGCACGCCATGCTTCTCTCACTGAAGGATCATTCTTTGGCTCGTTGTGTGCCGCGATCCACTCATGGACCGCCGTAGCGGCTTCGTTTTCTGCGATGCGCGCGGCCGTCGTCGAAACAGCGAGCAGCCATCTTCGTTTCGTCACATCATCGGACGCACGATTGTGCTCCGCGATCAAGAGCGGGATAAGTGGGGCAAGCGCGGCTTCTGGCACCCGTCGGAGGGCGCCCCAAAGTGCGATTCTTAGCGCGGCTGGCCTCCCATCCTGACCGTCCTCCGACGGCATCGCGGCCGCGATGTACGTCTGTATTACTCGCGCCGCATCATCGTCGCGCCGACCTTCAGTCGCCGTCCTTAGAATCTCTATACCCTTCTCCATCACGCCGGGATCATCGGGCGCCTGCTCGAGTGCGCTGAACCATTCGCGAAGGGCGCTAGCAGTCTCTCCCTCGCAATCGCGCATAATGGCGCTGCAAACGGCTTCCCAGAACGAATCTGCAGACACATTAGGCGGAATGGCGCGATGCTCGGCAATCCAACTCTGAACGCAGCTCGCGGCATCCGTTTCGCTGATCCGGCTGGCCACCTCCGCGATGGTCGCCCCCCAAGCCTCGATAAGATGCATGTCGTCCTCAGCGCTAATACCCGCGTCGAGCAGATGCGGCATAAGAGCAGCCACGTCCGCTTCCGCAACACAACGCGCTGCTCCAGCAATGGCCGATCGCAGCGCCTCTTTCGTCTGTTGACCTGTCTCCGGAGCGTTGTGCTCAGCTATCCACCGTTTAATGAGGCTAGTTGCCTCATTCCCTCGGACACGCTCCGCCGCGTTTACAATCGCGGCTTCCCATTTAAGTGGCATCGCAGAAGCATTCTGCGAGCGCCTCGTATCCTGAATTAAGGCGGCAACTACACGCGCCGCATCAGTCTGTTGGACCCGCGTCGCGGCCGCTGTAATCGCCGCGCGCGACGCCTCCATGGCACCTTCCGTCCTTCCATCTGTATTGTGCTCGGCCAGCCAGCCCACAATCGCATCGCCTGCCTCTTGTTCCTTCAGCCGTACCGCCGCCTCAGGAATCGCGCTTTCTCCTAACGCGGCGGTGGCCTTGGTCGCCGACGTCTGACACCTGGCGATGAGGTCCGATACCACGACGGCCGCGTCATTTTCACCAACCCTCCCTGCAGCGTTGGTGATCAGAGACAACCAGAACTCCTCTAACTCAGGATCGGTATGAGATCGCTGATACTCTGCCACCCACGCTCGCAGCATCGCAGCGGCCACGGCTTCGTGGAGGCACCCGATTACGGTGACAATTGAACTGCGCCATTCGTCCCGAATCGTGGGATCGGTCTGCGATTGGTGCGCAGCGATCAACTCAGGTAGGATGCCGGCTGCATCCAGACCAGACACATGCATAGCGACAGCACGAATGGCGCGCCGCCACGCTGCCTTAATGTCCGCACGTTCCGCGTGGTCGTGTGCGACAAGCCAGGCACGCACCATTCGAGCGGCTTCTTCTTCTGGAACGCGCTGTGCCGCCGCCGAAAGTGGCATGTCGAACGTGTGGTGCGAGCTGTCGTTACGGCTCAGCGCGTCGACACACTCCTGCACGACGGTAGCCGCCTCGTGATCGGCAAGCCGCCCTAGTGCAGCAAGGATGGCCCGTTCCCACGCTAGTGCCTCGCTGATGACCCGTCTCCCATGGTATTCGGCGCCGAGCCCGATGATTATTGGACGCAGCACGGCCCATGGAAGAAGTGGCCCAGAAAGCAATTGTGCCGGGATAATGTCGTGTGTGAGCGCCGTCGTGAGCGCCGAGGATGTTTCTCTCGCGGCACTGATGGCTGGCTCATCTAACTGCATATTGAAGGAGTGCCACCGCACTGCGGACAGGGCGAAAGGCACGAGCAGGTCATCTTGAGCGTAGCACTGGTCGTCATTCGTCGCCCGCGTGGTCGGGTCGCCGGGGCGGTCAGAGCGACTGACTGCGAGAGTCCACTCCAATAAGTTATGGGCGAATAGCCGCTGCACCTCATTTCCATTCCAAAGTGCAGCAAACATATAATCAAGAGTGCCATGCATATCCGGTTGCCAAATCCACCGACGATAGGATTCCGACGCGTGCTTGAGCTCATGGCCTTGCGCGGCGGCGCATTCGGCCAGTGCACGACCAATAAGAAACTCGACGGCGGGGGCTTTGATAACGTACCAAGAACGTTCGGCTGCGCGTACTACGAAACCGGCGACACGCGCTAAGGCGAATATTGCGTCTAGGGTAGTTGCGTTACGGAGAGTACCATGCCAGGAGAGGGTGCGTGTAAGAGCGTCGGTATCGCGATTGTGGCCGTAACCGTCTTCAACGAGCGAGCCGAGCAAGAGACCCAAGTGTAATAGAGCATCTGTGCTCGGGGCGGTCGTAGTGGTGTTGTTATCGCAACGTGTATCAAAACAGCGCATCACGAGATGCATCATTACTGCATTGACCGATGTGGGAGGCGCCGAGCCATCTCTAGGAATCATTTCGCACCATGCGGCAAGGAACAAGGGACGGCGCAGATGGGTTGCGAGCATTGAAGGTAACGAAGCGTGCGCCTTACGTGCGGCGCGACGTTGGTGCTCATTGGTGGTGAACGTGGTGGCGAGATGATCGGCTGCTTGATCGAAAGAGAGTTCTTTCAGGGTGTATTGGTGTTCTATGTGTGTTTCTGCTTCGTACCCTGGCCGTGACGTTAAGGCGAAAAAATCGGAACAGGTCGACCGAATGTCGCGAAACACCATTCGGCGAGTGTGGGGCGACACGGCACCGTAGTCGCCTGGTAGCTCGTCGAAACCGTCGAAAAGAGGCAGAAGCAGTTTATTATGGTGTAGGCCTTCAAATGTCTTCCAGTCAAGCACGCCATGAAGCGCAAGGGCATTCAGCGAGTCAAACATAAAGTGCAAGAAGGGTCGCGAGGGCGTCACATTGGTTTCAAAATCGAGTCGCGCGCGGAGCCGTACAGGCAGAGGGACGACGAGCCGATCGGTATGGCATGCAGCCAGATCAGTCGCTAGCGTCTTGGCAAGGTCGATCGCGAAAGCGGCTAGCAGTACTGATTTGCCCGCGCCTGCAGGGCCAACTATCAAGAGCGGGTGTCGGCATTCCGGTGAGGCGCTTGCCCACTGCCGAAGGACCAGCATTTCGGAGGCCGACATTGTCGCCCGAGCCTGTCTCGATGTCACATCGCGTCGATCGATGTCGGCAGAGCACTGCCGATGGAAATGAGATTCGCGTTCATCTGCGGGTTTGTATTGTTGGATATCAAGTGGCAGGCGTGCGGCGCTCTTAAGAGTAACTCCCGAGCCCCCTAACGCGCTCATGTCGTCTGCTAATACAGCAGCTAAAGCCTCTGCGTAGTCCCTGAGACGCTTCTTGTTAATTGGCACAATGTCCTCGGCGAGTGTCTGATGAGCACGTGGTATGGGCTGAGCACCCACTAAGTCTATCGGCCTCGATGAGCGGACTCAACGGAACGCGAAGCGCTGGAGTGCCGTATTGTGAGGTGGTTGTTCCAAAAAAGAGGGGCACGTATTCGCGGTTTAGGAGGCTAACGGTGGACGCCTGCGAGGCATATGTCCGTCAAAAACGAGTAACCCAACAGATGATGTCCCGGTCGAGGTGAGGCGGACCAGGTCGTTGTGCAGCAAGAGAAAGTAAAGGCAAATAACAGCATTTGTTTATCATTAAATAGTTAACACTGGGGCAGGGGGCCCCAGCTCCCAGATCGCCATCGCCTGCCATAAAGAAGCTGATTGACATTTGCCGCAAATCTGTGGCATCCTCGAACTATGCCAATCAGGGCAGCTATGGAGGGCAGCCATGCAGCACCAAACGGAGATCAAGGCCCGTTGCAAGATCGATCCGGTAGGCCGGATAACCATCCCGGCCGAGGTCCGCAAACAACTCCAAGTCGGCCCCGGCGACGAAGTGTTCCTCGAAGTGCATGACGGCCAGATGACCGTCAGCACCTTCCAGGCTGTTGTCCGCGAGCTGCAGCAGGAGATCGGGCAGAAAGCCAAGCCAGGCGGTAGCGTCGTCGACGAATTGCTCAGCGAACGCCACGACGAGGCGGATCGTGAGTAAGGTCGTCCTCGATGCGTCGGCCTTGCTGGCGATGCTGTTCGGGGAACCCGGCTGCGAAATTGTGGCCAGCCGCGGCAACGGGGCAATTCTCTCATCGGTCGGTTACTCCGAAACCCTAGCGAAGATGATCGACCGCGGCTTCGAGCTGGCCGATGCCGAACGCATCATCGGCCACTTGAGCCTTCGCATCGCCGCCTTCGATTCCGAGGCGGCGGCGCTTGCGGCCTCGTTTCGCCGGCACACCAAGCAGCTCGGGCTTTCCTTCGCTGACCGTGCCTGCTTAGTCCTTGGGCTGAAGACCGGTTTTCCCGTGCTCACCGCCGATCGGCGCTGGACCGAAGTGCCGGCCCAGGTCAAAGTCGAGCTGATCCGGTAGCGGCCGATGGACGATTCGAAGATACCGAAGCAAGAGATTCTGCCGCCATCGCCTGCTGGAATGTTGCCGTCTTCGCCGGGTGCGGCCGGCGTCCCCGACATCATTCGCTTCGCTGGTCCAGACGCTGCCCAGGCATTCGATGAGTTCTTCGCTGCGCGCATCAGAAACCGCTACACTCGTGCCGCCTATCTTCACGCGGTTCGTCGCTTCATGGCTTGGGCTGTCCGCCGCTGCAACTCGATCGAAGACATCACGCCAGGAATGATCGGCAACTACTTCGATGAGCACCCCGGTGCGGTACCGACCCGCAAACTTCACCTGTCCGCGATTCGCTCCTTTTTCGATGTTCTGGTGAAACACGGCGTTGTGAAGAAGGTGAATCCCGCCGCCAGCGTTCGCGGCGAAAGGTATGAGGTCAAAGAGGGCAAAACCCCGGAAATCAGCCGTGACCAAGCCCGAAAGCTGCTGGCGTCCATTCTCACGGATACTGCGGTCGGCCGCCGCGACGCGGCACTGATCGCCACACTCATATATACGGCCGCCCGCGCCGGTGCCGTCGCCGGGCTGCGGATGAAGCATCTGCAATGGGACGGCAAGCAATACACGCTGCGGTTCCTGGAAAAAGGCGGCAAGTCCCGCCTGATCCCCGTCCAGCTCAAGTTGCATGGCTACCTGCTCGAGTATCTCGACAGCCTCGACTGGAAAGCGCTGCCGGCCGACAGCCCGCTCTTTCGCTCGGCCGCTGGCCGCACCGGCCTGCTTACCGATCGGCCGATGCGCAATATAGATGTCTGCCGCATGGTCAAACGCCGGCTCAAAGCCGCTGGCTTGCCCGACCAGTTCTCGCCGCACTCATTTCGCGTTGCGACTTTGACGGACCTTCTGATTCAGGGCGTCTCGCTCGAAGACGCGGCGTATCTCGCGGGACACGCAGATACCCGCACGACGCGGCTCTATGATCGTCGCAAGCAGGAAGTCACGCGCGGCACCGTGGAGAAGATTTCGATTTGACGCGGAAATCAACTCGCGCCCGTCCATTGCCTTCCGCTATACTCACCACCATGAAAGACGACATCAACAAGCATCTCGCCAAGTGCCTCGCGTTTTTCTGCGTGCGCAACACCTGCCTTGAAGACATTCACGCTGGTATCGAACCGGCGTCGCCTGCCGGCGACTTCTCCGACGTAAAAGTCGTGACGCCGCAGGGTGAAATCCCCTGGTCAAAAGTCTCGCGGATCAGCAATGACGAAATGCGTCACGACGACGCGGAAGTTATCGAGGTGCCGAAAGCCGAGTAAGCCGAAGTGTTGCAGCTTTATCGCGATGCCTTGCTAGCGCGGTGTTGAGGCTACAGGACGGGGTCAAATGAGTCTCCCGCGCCCATTTGAAATCGCTCGGCAAGTTCCTCCATATGCCTGTGCAGTACCTCGGCGAACATATTAAGTGTGCAACCCCGAATGATGCGGGTCTTTTTGTCCCACCAGCTTTGAAGAGCGAAGATGCTGAAGTGAGTTCTGTTCGCGTCGTCTTTCCAGAATCCAAAGATCGGGCCGCCGCTCATGCCCTTGATTGTTTCAATGTCATCGGACCGGACCTTGCCAACAAACCATTTTCCGCAGTCTTCGTCTGGAAGCTCGTCTGGGTCGAGTGCGTCGATCGCGACACCCACCGGCTGCATAAAACCCCTTCGCCGCTGGTCGTCGACGGATGATTCCGGAAAGCCAAGAACGATGTGATGAAAGAATCGACGATCATCGGGCTTAGACCAGTTGCCGCGACTGACGCATGTTACTCCGTTCACGGCTAATTGCTCGCACAGGTTTCCCGACAGTCGAACGAGAGCGAAGTCAAGATACTCGCCTTCGTCGTGAATCCGGAAGGCATCACCAATGGCATACGGGAACGGGATACTCTCTCGGAACACCGCGTCCTCGCCGAAGCAATCGGCGAGACTGATTCCTTGGATGCGGACGTGCGGATGTCGGAGCAAATCCTCGAAGTCGTTGATGCAGTGCCCTGCGGTGGCCCAAAAGAAGAGGTTGTGGACACGGAGGATGAACCCAGAAAAGATCAGCAGGGTCTTGTCGAGTGGTGAGCCATCAAGATTGAACGACTCGAAGCGAGCCACCATCGGAACAAGGTATTTGCACATCCATTTGTGAAAGGACTGCTGCACAGGATCTTGCGAGGGAACCGCCATTTCGCTTCTCCGGTTGCTGACGAAAGAAGAACGATGTCGCCTGCTCCGCCTATAGCCGCAGCCAAACGCGCGAAGCAGGAGAGCATGGGTGCCCTCGCGGCTACCTGCTTACCGATTCGAGCTGGGAATGATAGGCTTCCGCCAGGGCTCTGAATTGTTCATGGGAACCGCCGAATAACCCAGCACGGATTGGAGGCCAATCATCCTTGAAGCTGTTTGCTTCTTCCGTAAGTATCGCTGCAAAGGATATTTCTTTGCCCGCTTTGTATCGCGGGCGCCACAGCCATCGTCCCGCTAGTGCTCGACGGTACTGCTTGGTGGTGCGAGAGAATGCCGTCGCTCCCATGAGATACTCAAATCGGTCAAAGGCATCATCGTATTCAGCATCGTCGGGTAATCTCGCCCGCAACGGCGCCCGGACGGTCGTGTGCATGAATTCGCTGAACGGCACATACCATCGCTCGTAACCAGGAACCAGCTTTACCGTCGCGTGAATTTCGTGCCACGGATACTCGCAGATGAACAAACCTTCGTTGGTAAACTCTCGGAGCTTCACGCGGTCGAACAATTCCGCCAACATTCCATAATTTGCGCCCCCCACTGCCGAGACGCCGGCTACATAAAGTGCAGCCGCGCCAGGGTAGCTGCCGACACCGGTTACCAACTGTGTGCCACCCGATGTCTTGCTGCGGCCGATATTCTGAATTGCTGATGCGATCACGCTCGCCTGCCGCCCCCGCGCCCAGCAGCACGCCTCGGCGAGCATTGCAAAGAATGTCTGTGACAGGCGTGTACAATCGGTCAAATAGTCCGGTATCGCCTGATGGCCATCCTTCAGGACGCGTGCTCTTAATTGCTCTATGCGGGTATACGTGCGCTCGCTTTCCTCCGTTACAAGGTCGCTCAACTGTGGTAAATACCGGTCTTCGGCAACGTATTTCTTTGCCATCGCAGCCGCGACGGCGGGCGATAACGGATGATCCGTATCGAGTCGTTCGAGCGAACCCACCTTTTCGGCAAGCTGGGAAAAGAAGCTATCTGCGCTTGAGATGGTCAGCAACCGGGCATCCCGTGCCGCAACCAACCTGTTCGCCGGTTCGCCTAGCGCCCCACGTGCAGCCCAAAAAGTGGTGAACCGGCGACTCGGGCAACGCTCGATTGCCGCACAAAGTGCTGCATCCCAATCAGCCGACCAGCCACAAACCACCAAGCCGAATTCATCGAAGATGCGGTTAAGGAGGCGGTTCGTATCGCGATCGTATTTTGCCAACTCAACCAACGTGTTCCTGATTCGAAAATCCAAATAGTCGCCATGCAGCTTAAGCACGTAGCACCTGGCATGGGTGAGTGGGACGGCACCCTTGATGCCATCCGGTGTGCTAATCACCGTCGGGCTGATCCCGGCGTCAGTAATGGCTTGTTCGATAAGCCGATCGAAGTTTGTCGTGATAATGCATCGAACATGACCTGAGCTAACCAAGGCCGCTATAGCCCGATGTGCGCGGCCCGGCACTTTATTGCCGTTCTCGCGATCTTCTTCAGTTGGCTCAAAGTATCCACGCAGAATCTCCCGACGCTCACTGGGCGTCGAACCAAGCTCATCGAGCAACTCTGAATAATCTGGGGGTTTCCCAAACCTATGCCTGTACCAGCGATCCGGTTCGTCGCCGCATTCCTCGCTCGACAGCGCCGCCAGCCGGCGACAAAGATCCTGAACCACTTCCCAACCGGTCGGGATGCCTGCACCGCGTGATGCCCCGGAACCCAATAAAAGAGCATAGATGCCCTTTGCTGAGTGCATTGCGAATGCCAGCGATAGAAGCGGATCGATCATTTCCTCGTGACGATTTACGGCGGCCGAACGACCGAAGTTCGCGTGCGCATGAAAACGGCCGCCGCAGGCGGGGCAGGTACCTGGGCGGCCTGTGATCTAGCCTTTCGGCTGGGTCACCCATCAGCATAGCGGCGGCCGGCCGGCATACAATACCCCGCCGTCAGCCGCGGCCAATTTCTTGCCAAGCCGCCCGCACCCTAGGGTTGCAGAAACTTCTTGCTTTTACGCGGGACTCTGACAACCTGCGGTTGCTTTTTTAGGCAACTATGCACCGGAGACCGCCCGCCCCATCAACCCTCTTGCCAGGGTTTGAAGATGAGCCTAACGATACAGGCGGGACGGCGGTCGCCGTCATCGAAGGAGAGGAGAAGCGCCATGCCAGCCTACAAGACGATCGTCCTAGAACTGCTGAGGGACCGCCCGACGCTACACGAGCAGCTCCGCCAGAACGGCACCCTGCTGCAGAGCATGGAGCAACTGGCGGTGGCGCTTCGCTCCTGCCATCTCGGTTGGATCAACCAACTTGCGGCGCGGATGCCCGACAGCGATCCGAGCCAGCTATCGAGCGAGGCCCTGGAACTGGCGGTGAGCGAGTTGCAGGACGATTTACCACCCGTGTCGTCGGAGAGCGACAGCGAGACGGAGGCACTGTCGTTGGACGCGGCTATGGCCTTCCTGCACCGACACATGCCCGCCGAGTCATAGCCGGCCGTTCGCGCCGGCAATCGCTGATCGACTTCGACGCGCCGCTACCTTCCCCGCCCGCTCCCTCCCCGGCCCCGCCGGTGGCCGAGGAAAACGGCACGATGAATCAGCCGCCGGTCCGCGCAAGCGGACAATCGGTTCCCCCTGAAGGTTTCCCCCAATTCTCCGCTTGCCCGGTCGCTGCGCTCGCTTCGCCCCGGACTGAGGCTGATTCCTTGCCGTGCCGCATGGCCCCCGAGGCGGGGCCGCCAACCACGGAGGGAGACAAGGTTATGGAGAGCAGCGGCACAGGCAGGGTAAGCCTAGATAAGGCGAAGGCGCGCGACATCATCGCCGCCATTCGATTGTTGCAGCGGATCGAGCAGGAAAAGCGGCCGGCAACGGAACTGGAACGCCGTGTGTTGTCGCGGTTCACAGGCTTCGGGGGTGTGGCACGGCTGATTTTCCCGAACCCGGTCACCGACGCTTACACGAATCCCGGCTGGCAAGCTTTGGGCGAAGAACTGCGGTCGCTTCTGACCGACGCCGAATACGACAGCGCCAAACGCACGACGGTCAACGCCTTCTACACCTCGCCGGTGGTTATGGCGGCCATGCACGAAGCTCTCTCCCGCTTCGGCATCCCTGTCGCCGCCACCGTCCTTGAGCCGGGTTGCGGCATCGGCAATTTCATGTCGCCGGCTCCGAAGCAAACGCGGTTCATCGGCGTCGAGCTCGACGGCTTGTCGGGACGGCTGGCCAGGGCCATTCACCCCGATGCCGACATCCGCATCGAGAGTTTTGCCGACTCAAAGCTGCCACAGGATCGCATCGACGCAGTGATTGGCAACGTCCCGTTTGCCGACAAGATTACCTTCGACTGGAAAGGCCAACGCTTCTCGATACACGACTATTTCTTCGCCAAGTCGCTCGATGGCCTGAAGCCCGGCGGCATCATGGCCTTGGTCACCAGCCATTTTACCCTGGACAAGGTGAATACCGCGATTCGCGAGCAGCTTGCCGGCTCGGCGGATTTCCTTGGGGCCATCCGCCTGCCCTCCGATGCCTTCGACCGCGAAGGAACGAAAGTTGTCACCGATATTGTTTTCCTTCGCAAGCGCCTGCCCGGCGAGAAAGAAAAGCATGCCGATCCCGACTGGCTCAAAACCGAGCCCATCTCCATTGAAGACGCCCCGATCGACATCAATAAATACTTCTTAAACCACCCCGAGATGGTACTGGGCACGTGGAGCCGCAAGAACCGGCTGTACAAGGACGGCTACAGCCTGATGTCGAACGGCGACCTAGCCCAGCAACTCCGCGAAGCGATTGCACGCCTGCCGAAAAACGTCGCCAGCGTCACGCCGAGCCTGCTACTTGAGCCGGCCAAGCCGACAGGCTTCGTCCCTCCCCCGCCGCTGAACCACATCACCGAGGGCAGTTTCTTCGTCGGCGACGGCCGCGTCATCCACCAGGTCGAAGACGGCGTTGCCATGCCCGTCACCTACGGCGGCACGCTGCTCAAAGCCGACGGCACCATGAGCGGCAAGCGCACGGCCGCCCTGATCGGGCTGCGCGACCACGCGCGGCGGGTGCTGCAATCGCAGAACGAGGGCTGGCCGGAGGCCGAGCGCGACAAGGCCCGCCGTAACCTCAACATCTACTACGACCTGTTTACCAGCGTCTACGGCCCGATCAACAAGACGACGTTCAGCAAGAACGCCGATGGAACCATGATCCGCCGCATGCCCAACCTGGCCAAGTTCCGCGAGGACCCCGATGCCATGCTGGTCATGTCGCTCGAAGAGTACGACGAGGTGACCGGCAAGGCCGACAAGGCCGCCATCATGAAGAAGGACGTGGTCGGTCGCACGCCGGAAATCACCTCGGTCGCCACCGCCGAGGAAGGGCTGCTGGTGTCGCTCAACCAGCGCGGCGCGGTCGACCTGCCCTATATCTGCCAGCTCTACGGTCAGTTGCCCGACCGCGTCATTGAGGAGCTGGGCGACCTTATCTACCGCGAACCCGAAACCAACACCTGGCAGACGGCCGACGTCTATCTATCCGGTAATGTCCGGCGGAAGCTGGCCCAGGCCAAAGACGCCGGGCCGGTTTATGCCCGCAACGTCGAGGCCCTGGAGGCCGTGCAGCCGGAAGACGTGTTGCCCGGCGACATCGACGCCAATCTGGGAGCACCGTGGATACCGGTTACCGACATCCAGGCTTTCGCGGCTGAATTATTTGGTGTGTCGCCTTCCTCCATCCCGGTCACCTACCTGAAACAAGATGCCTTGTGGATGGTCGCGGCCGACCACTCCGTCGAGCAGTCCGTTCCTGCTACCGCCGATTACGGTACGGGCCGGGCCAACGGCGCCAAGCTGTTTGAGCTGGCGCTGAACATGAAATCCCCGGTTATCTACGACCGCGACGCCGACGATAAGCCGGTGGTCAACCCGAGCGAAACGCTCATGGCCAAGGAGAAGCAGAAGCTCATCAAGGAGAAATTCCGCTCGTGGGTGTTCTCCGATCCCGACCGCACCGAGCGTCTGGTACGCCTCTACAACGATACCTACAACAATCTGCGGCCGCGGCAGTTCGACGGCTCGCATCTTTCCTTCCCCGGCATGAACAAGACGATCGCCCTGCGTCCGCACCAGGAAGACGCGGTGTGGCGCGGCATGTCGAGCGGCAACACGCTCCTGGCCCATGTCGTCGGCGCCGGCAAAACCTTCACGATGGCCGCCACCGGCATGAAGAAGAAACAGGCCGGGCTGATTAAGAAGCCGATGTTTGTCGTGCCCAACCACATGCTGGAGCAGTTCGCCCGCGAGTTCATGCAACTCTACCCGACCGCCAAGCTGCTGATTGCCACCAAAGACGACCTGGCCCGCGAGCGCCGCAAGCGGCTCACCGCCAAGATCGCCTCCGGCGAATGGGACGGCATCATCGTGACGCATTCGTCGTTCGAGCGTATCGGCATGTCACGCGGCTACCAGGCCGAATTCCTGCGCCAGCAGATCGCCGAGTACGACCATTTGCTGCTCGACGCCGCCCGCAGCGACGAGGGCAAGGCCAAACGCAACCTGCTTAAGACCATCGAAAAGCAGAAGGCCGCCCGCGAGGAACGGCTGAAAGACCTGCTCGCGACCGACAAGAAAGACGACGGGCTGGTCTTCGACGAGTTGGGCGTCGATTATCTCTTCATCGACGAAAGCCATTATTTCAAGAACCTGGAGACGCCGACCAAGATGGAACGCGTTGCCGGTATTCAGACCGGTGGTTCCGAGCGGGCCTTCGATCTCTACATGAAGTCGCAATACCTGCACCGCCAGCATCCCGGCCACGGCGTGACCTTTGCCACCGGCACGCCGATTTCCAACACGATGGTCGAGATGTACAACATCCAACGTTTCCTCGACCCCGAAGGGCTGAAATCCCGCGGCATTGAGCATTTCGACGGTTGGGCCGCCAATTTCGGCGAGATTGTCGACACGATGGAGATCGCCCCCGATGGCGCTTCGCTTCGCCCGCGTAGCCGCTTCGCCAAGTTCATCAACCTGCCGGAATTGCAGCAGATGTTCCGAGCGTTCGCCGATGTGCCGTCGCCGGAAAGCATGAATCTGCCCAAGCCGAAGCTGGAAACCGGCAAGGCTATCACGATCGCCTGTCCGATGTCCGATGAGCAGAAGAAAATACAGGACTCGCTGGTCGCAAGGTATGAACGGGTCCGCTCAGGCGGGGTCGATCCCAGGCAGGATAACGCCCTGGCCATCACCACCGACGGCCGCAAGCTGGCCCTCGATGCCCGCCTGCTTTCATCCACGGCCGGCGATCATGCCGGCAGCAAGATCAACGCCCTGGTCGAAAAGGTCACCTCCGTCTGGCAACGCACCGCCCCCACCCGCGGCACACAACTCGTCTTCTGCGATATGGGCGTACATCCGACTCCGTGGGGCTACTGCGTCTATGACGATATCGTGCAAAAGCTCGTGGCAACCGGCATTCCGCGCGAGCAGATCGCTGCCATCGGCGATGCCGACAGCGACGCCAAGAAACAGGCATTGTTCGACAAGGTCCGCTCCGGTGCCGTGCGGGTGCTGATCGGCAGCACCTCCAAGATGGGCACGGGCACCAATGTGCAGAAACGCCTGGCCGCCCTGCACCATCTCGACGCGCCGTGGAAACCAGCCGAAGTTGAGCAACGCGACGGCCGCATCCTGCGCCAGGGCAACAGCAACGAGGAAGTGGCCATTTACCGCTACGTCACCGAGGGCAGTTTCGACGCCTATATGTGGCAGGCCCTGGAAAACAAGGCCCGCTTCATCGCCCAGGTGATGAGCGGCACGAGCGGCGTCCGCCGCGCCGAAGACATCGGCGGCCAGGAGCTGTCCTACGCCGAGGTGAAGGCCATCGCCTCAGGCAACCCGGCCGTGCTGACGCTGGCCGAAGCCGATGCTGAGCTACAGCGCTTGGCCATTCTCAAACGTAACCACGCCGACGAGCAGTATGTCGCCCGCCGCAATCTCCGCGAGCTGCCTGAGACCATCGACCGGCTGACCAAGCGTGCCACCGCCCTGGAGGCCGACATCAAGACCATCGCCGACCACGCCGATGACAGGTTGACCATCGGCAATCGCTGCTGCCTGCGAGACGAGGCCCTCGACGTGTTGGCCGGCCGACTGCGATCCGTACCCGAATCGGTCCGCGAGCCGCAGCGCGTACAGCTTGGCGTCATCCGCGGCCTACGCTTCGGCCTATGGCTGCGACCGCAGGCGGCACCGGAGCTATTCATCGAGGGCGCCTTGACGCGCCACGAGACGCTTTCCCGCGAGCATCACGGCCCGCGTGCCATACTGAATGCCGCCGACCGTCTGATTGACAGCTACGCGGCCCAGCTAGCCGACACCCGGCAGGATGTCGCCGTCGCCGAAACGCAGCACCGCGATTACCAGGCCCGCCTCGGCACAACGTTCACCCATGAGCAATATCTCAGTCAGATGACTGATCTACGCAACCAGCTCAAAGCCGTGCTCGCCGGCCAGACCACGCAGGAAGGAGGCGAGCCCCTTCCCTCCGCCCGCGAGCTGGCTGAAAAAATCAAGTCGCTGAAAGCGGCCAATACCATCGAGGCATCGGCCGGGCGCGCCGAATCGCGCGGTCCAATCGCGGCCGTCGAGCCGGTTGCTACGCGTATCCGCAGGCGGATACCGAAAAGCCCCCTGCTCGCACCCGCCAGCGACGAAACACCGGTCACCACAACCGAGAAGGCGGCGGAGCCGGAGCCTACGACCGTTGCGGACGTGCAGCCGGCTACGGTCGAACCGATGCTGCCGTTTGATGAGACGGTGTTTTCCGAGTCGGTTCCGTCGCCGCAGTGGTGCACCATCGCCCGGCCAAAACGCCGCCTGGAGCGGCAGCTCAGCATGTTCTAGAGCACCAATGGTGCCTGATTCACCCAATTCGTGCTTGCAGCTAAAATTCGGACTTCAGTGACCGACGCAAAGACCCAAGAATTGAGATCACCGAACGACATGCTGCCCCGTTACATCAACGCCCGTGTATCCGGTTTCTGACAACGGGATTGCCCTGTGAACTCTGGGTTGGCGGGCTCCTCTGGGTTTGCAACATTGACAGCCGCCGTGGGCAGACTAACCTTATGATCGGCTCGATCCTCCGCAACACGCCACTAACCACCAAATCGCACTTCGCACGACAGGAATACGCCATGTCCACCACCGAAGACCAATTTGCTCAGCGCGTATTGATTCTTGAAGACTTTGCACGGCGACTCAAAGCTGCTGCGGCCGTGGTTGCTGCTGGCGTTGACGCACCGATTGGCGACAAGGACACAAAGGACACAAAAGACGACAAGGAACTGAAAGACCACCAGGATAAGACGACAAAAGAGAAGGACAAAGAGAAAGACAAAGACGATAAAGATTCAAAGGATCTAAAAGATAGTAAAGAAAACAAGGACACCATAAAGGATAGCAAGGAAGGAAAAGAGACAAAGGAAGAAAAAGAAGACAAAGAGGGGAAAGAGGACAAAGACGGGAAAGAGGACAAGGACGACGATGGAGGGCTCGGCCAACCCTCGCCAACGCAAGCTTATATTGCCAGTCTCCTCTCGACAATTCGCTACCTCGAAATCCAAAACAGTGTTCTAATGAACGCGTTAAACGTGACCCGCCAGAAGCACTTTATTCCGAGAGATCGGCGGCCCGAACTAAATCTCACAACACTTCGCCGTGAACCAGATATACGCGCCGCTGATTTAGAGCGGTTGCACATTGAAATAAAGCAACTGATCGAGGAGTCTAGAAAACTTCATTCCTCGGTTTCTCGCAGCAATGGCCCAGACAAGCAATAGGGCGCAATAATCAACGTGTGGCTCCGTGTCTCATTCTCCCGCAACCATTGTTGTATTGCACGATGTTGGCGACCTTTCCATATCGTGGCTACGCTCTGCCTTCACTCGTCGCAGTGACGTCACCGCTACGTTTATTAGCGGCGACGATTTACTAGGTGGGCCATATCTCTCTCATGAAATAAACCGCAACGGAGCGTCATTCACGATCCATACTCGTGATGGGCAACAATTGACTCCAACGTCGCACGATTTGCTCATTAACCGCCTTGTTGGGCCGCCGCGGTACTTGGACCTAGCGGTCGATTGCGATGACCTTTCCTATGCCCAGGCGGAGGTGGCATCGCTTTATATCAGTATCCTTAACGCATTTCGTTGCTCCACAATAAATGCCAAGACGGGTAGTAGCTGGCGTACCGAGCTTGATTGGGCACTGCTCGCGCAACAAAATGGACTGCCCGTGTTCTCCGAAGAGGTAACCGATGCTACTGCGCTGGCATCAGAAGAGTCACCATCACCATATTTGCGTCGCGTACTTGTTTTCGACGACAAGGTATTCGGCCCACCGCACCCCGCCTGCTTGGACGAATTGCTTCCTGAACTTACCAAAGCCTCGGAGATCGATCTTTTGGAAGTGACATTCCTTGAGGCGGCTATCGACGAGTGGAAATACCTGACGATCAGTATTTATTCGTTCTTGCCAATAGGGGGCGACGCCTTAGTTGATGCGTTTTGTCGCCGAGCAAAATCAGGTCGGCGGTCGGCAAATAAAGGATGAGAAATACTTCGCCTAATCAAATCGCGGTGGGGGGCCACCGCTAGCACTACCCAAATAGCTCGGACTATCCTTCGATCCGTCATGATACTGATTTACGGCATTCTCTCCGAGCCACCCCTAGCGATGGTTATTAACGAATTGGAACGGCGAGGAGCTGCGTACATTGGTATTGCGCAGCGTAAATTGTCTGAGATCCAATGGAGCCTAAAATGTTCTCGCAACGGACTATTGGGGTCGTTTCATATTGGCGGGACGTCAATCGACCTGTGTGACATCGGGGCTATTTATGCTCGTCCCATCGACTACCGCTTTTTGCCGGAATATGCAAGTGCTGCTTCCACGAAGGAGACGCGAGGCCGCATAGAAGAAGGCGACAGACATATGAGGACTATTCTGAACCAATGCCAGGCTGCCGTTGTCAATCGGCCTCGTGCGATGATGTCAAACGTGTCGAAGCCGTTGCAGTTGCAAATAATTCGAGAGTTCGGATTCTCGATTCCGAGGACGATTGCGACGAACAATATTGATTTAGTGAAGGAGTTTGAGGCCGATGCCGGGACACTCATCTATAAATCGATGAGTAGTCAACGGTCGCTGGTTAAGGCGCTTGATGGCGGTGATCGTAGTCGGCTGGATGCAATTCGTACCGTGCCTGTTCAGTTTCAAGAGTTCATATCCGGGGTGGATGTGAGAGTGCATGTGATAAATGATGCCGTGTTCGGCTGTGGGATAGTGCATCAAGGCGTCGATTACAGAGATTTGCCGGCGGAGGACCGGCCGCGTTTATTTAGTATTGATGTTCCAGAAGCTGTGAAGGCCTGTTGCATACGAATATGTCGGGAGTTGGGACTTGTATTTGGGGGAATTGATCTCCGCATAGCGCCCGATGGACGCATTTATTGCTTTGAAGTCAATCCGAGTCCAGGTTATAGCTATTATGAGCGCAATGTGGGGCAGCCGATCGCGAGCGTAGTTGCCGATTACTTGGTGAACAACAGCATACTCTAACAACGGTAGAGTCAAGCACGGTTCGTAGAGGGGTGTTGTCGCGCACGTCGACGACCGGCCTAGGTCGCCATGACGAGGTTTTGGTCAGCGGACCTTACTTCACTTCGATCCGCTCAATGACGATCGCATCTTTGGCCGCCCGCATCGCGGTCGCCTGGTCGGTTTCCTGAATCCACGGCACGCGATGCCGCAGGATGCCGTTGAAAAGGCGGACGTTGGGGCGGATTTCGGCGTTTAAGTTACTGCCGGTGATTTTCACCGCCTTGCCCAGGAAATACAGGGTGATGCCGGCCGACGGATCGAACTCGGCCCCCTCCAGCCAGGAGTAGCCGCGGCCGATGATGTTGCCGTTCCGCTTGCGCAGCTCGAGCATGACCGCCCTCTCCTTCTGGCCCCTGAGCCAGCCGAAGGCACCTAGGTCGTCTTCCTCCGCGACGGATTCCGTGCTGTTCTGCTGCCGGAGCATCCGGGCATAGGCGGAATCGGTGTCGAGCAGCTCAGCGCTCGATTGCATATTCGCGTTCCTTTTGATGCTCGATGGCCGGCATGTCGGGGTAACGATGGTGCAGCAGCACCGCCTGCCGCTTCGGCGAGCCGGCGATCAGTCCGGTGGCGGTAATGCGGTCGTCGGAGCGGTTGATGGCGTCACGCAGTTCCTCCTTGTCGTCGGTGTAAACGACAACCTGCTTTTTGCCTCGCGACGCGGACACGTAGAACTGCTCGCGGCTCGATGCCGGGAAAGATTCGCTCGACTGGCCGATGAAGACGCGATCGACCGTCTTGCCCTGGCTGGCATGGCTGGTCACCACGTAGCCGTAATCGAGGTGCCCATAGTCCTTGCTGATGACCCAGCCCTTGCTGTCGATCGGATTGCCGTCGTCGTCGAAACTTTTGATTTGCCGCAGCATGCCGTTACGCAGCTCGTGCTTGCCGTCGAGCGTGTAGCCGTTCTTGGTGATGCGAACGGTGTCGCCGGGCGCCAGGCTCAGCATCGAGGCATGGTAAAGCTGGAAATGCCGGGCCTGATCGAGGGGCAGTGGTCCGTCATTTGTGACCGTTAGGTGCTGGCCCCGGCTGTAGCCTTTGGCGTTCTGGTGAAAGACCAGCACGTCGCCGCCGGCGAAGTTGACGTGGTCGGTCCGCTCCGCCTCCGTGAGGTTGGCGGTCTTGAGCACGCGGATTTCATGCACGTCCTTGCCGAGCGTGCCTGCCTCGTGCATCGCCTGTCGTATCTCGCCGGTGATGCGACGCGCTTCGGCATGCGTCGGCGATACCACGAGGGCGGTCGCCCCCTCGCCCACCGCTTGCAGGTAATCGGCGGCCATGTGCCTATAGCGTTCCTCGCTGTCGATTTCCTTGACCCAGCCGAGCCTATCGAGGGCATCAAAGCCGTCCACCGTCAATCCGTCGCTGAGCGCCCTCACCGCCTGCTTGTACTCGCCCGACTGCCGCTGGATTTCCTTGACCTCCGCCGGTACGATGCCCGCCTCTTCTTCGAGCTGACGCAGAGCGGCGCCGCGCGCTACCGAGCTATGCTGCCGGCGGTCGCCGGAGAGCAACACGCGGGCGTCGAGCCGGTCGGCCAGCGACAGCACCGCGTTCATGTCCTGTATGCCCATCTGCCCGGCCTCATCGACCAAGATCAATTGCCCGGCTACCTGTTTTTGCAGCTTTTCATCGACCAGCAGCCTCGCCACCGTATCCGCATCGGCGAACCCGGTGTCACGCAGCACGCCGTGGCTGGCATCGGTCGACGGTGCGAAGGCGAAGACCTGCGTGCCGCTTTTCTCGATGGCCTCGACGGCTTCCTGGAGTAGCGAGGTTTTGCCGACGCCGGCGGCGCCACGCAGCAGCATGACCTTGTCGCGCGACTCGACGATATGGCGGACGGCGGCTTTCTGTTCGGCGTTAAGCCAGTCACGCTCGAAATGGTCGTAATGGCTCACAAACGGCCGGCAGGCGCCCCGACCGGAACGAGCCAGGCCGACGACATGCTCTTCCTCGGCCAGCACCTCGCGCGTCGAGACCATGCGCCGGCCATTGCGAAGCCCGACGATCAGCTCGCTTCGCTCGGCCTGGTCGTGAATCTGCTCGACCGTCGCCTGCCCGACGCCGTGCTTGAGAGCGGTGGCCAGCAACCGCCGCTCAGGCAGCACCGACTGCCGGGTGAATTCGTGGCCGATGGCGTACTGCATCGCCTTGGCCGTGGCCACCGGGTCCGCCGGCTCGGCATCGCCGCGCATTTTCTGCTCCAAGTCCCTGATGGCCTCGCGTTCCCTGCTCGTCATCCAGCTTTCCCAGGTCGCCTGCAGCTCCGGCAGGCTCATATCCTTCTGCTTGCTCTCGCGTGTCTTCGCCCCCAGCTCCGCCTTGGCCTGCGGATCGACGATGCCTTTCTCGCGGGCCTTCCGCTCGATCTCGGCCGTCCGCCGCGAAAACTTCTCGACGAGGTCGCGGTCGATGCCGGAGAGCTCCCAGCCGGTTTTTGTCCGCTCGACCGACAGGCCAAGTTCGCTCATGCGGTGCGCCATGCGGGCATGGAAGACCGCCTCGAAATACGGTGCGTCGCGTTTTAGGTCGCGGAACTGGCCGGCCTTGAAGCTTCGCTCTTCCGGGTCATACGTCGTATTGAAGACGAAGCAATGGGCGTGCAGATGCGGATCGGGCACGCCCTCTTCCGGCCTGGCCGTGAAATGGATGAACTCGCCCCAGGCCATGTTGCCGGTATTGCGGTCCTGCTGCCGGCCGCCCTTGCGGACCCGCGTCGCCATATCCCGCTCGATGTCGTGCATCGTTTCATCAACCGACTCGCGGAAGGCGTCCAAGATGCGATCGTCGCGCGTCATGGCATAGAGCAGCGACACACTTTTGGGCACGTGGAAATTGAAATCGTAGCCCACCGTGCGGTCGGTCTTCTGCCGAAGCGTCAGCCGCTCGCCGGTCTTCGGGTGCAGGTTGTCGCAGAGTGCGTCCCATTCAACCTTCTGTATCTCCCCGGAGACGCCCAGCAGCTCCGCCGTCTTGCCGCGCCAGTAGCCGGTAAGATCCTGACCTTCCGAATAGTAATCCGCGGTCGTGTAGTAGCTCTTCGCCCCGGCGACATGCTTGTTCTGGAACACTCGCAGCATAGGCGATTATATCTGCACGACTTCGCGGCATAGTCAATGCTGTTGTAGAAATTTGCCATTAACGGTTGTGTTAACCAGTCGTCGCCGTGTGTCCGCAACGTGATTGCCCTGCCATCGCCTTGCGTCCGCCGCACTCGCCGGCGGCAACGTTTCACTGGACACCGCCTCTCCCTTTCGTGAACGACCCCCTCGCGTCCTGAGTTGGGAAGCTGCATCGGCCGACGTGCGGGTAAACCTGCCAAGGCCGCTTTCCTAAAGGAAGCCTTCGGCCTTTCGGTTGATCCGTGCGCTTCGCCACGCCTAAAGCCGAAGCGGTCGCTTTCCCACAGGACGCAATGAAGCGTTCTTCAAACGAAAGGAAAGCTTATGACCGACGAACCGCAAACTGCCGCCCCCAAGGCACCGACGCATATCGCCTACCAGGTACGCGACGGCAAGGACAAAGGTTTCTGGACCCGCATCGGCGCCGCCTGGCAGCACAAGGATGGCAAAGGTTTCAACATCCAGCTCGACTGCATGCCCTTCGACGGCAGTATCTCGTTGCGTGTCGCTTCCGAGAAGAAATAGCAATCAACCGGGCGGAGCGACTGGCTCCGCCCGCCGACGAAAGGAGCTATCGCCATGAACACCCTGCACTCGACGCACTTTGCAAGCAACATCGACCGCCTCAACGCCTTCCTCGACCAGTTTGAGGGCGGCTGCGACGCCGACTTCGACGACACGGCAGAGTGTGTCGATTACGAGGTCGCCGCATTACGCCTCAGCTTCGACCACGATTGACCGGAAAGGACCACTGCCATGAAGACCAAGAAGCTTCGTTACCGATATGCTGAAGAACGTGAAGGCGTCAACGACCTCTGGGTCGTTGTCGATACGAAGACCGGACGAGACATCGCTTGTGCCATTTATTGGGATAGCGAGCCCGATTGGATGGAACGCACGCGGGCCGACATCCGGCTGATTGTCGACGCCTTGAATGCCTATCCGCCGGCCAGGAACCGGAGGGCTAAGCCATGACGCGACGCGCACTGACTCATAACGGCCGCCGCGCCCGGCGGATCGAGCACATCCTCACCTGGTGTCAGGATTGGGACACCGCCCGGGAAGGCATGATCGACCTGCTCACCGATGCCCGGCACTGGTGCGATCGCCACGGCGAAAGCTTCGCCCAACTCGACCGTATCGCCTACCAGCACTACATCGCCGAATTCGGTAGCAAGGAGTAACCGTCATGCCACGACACGGTGTAAGTCCCCTTTATTCGGCCCGTCATACGCAAATTCGATTTACAACCGGCTCGATTTGCGGCACTCTTGGAGCATCAACCAGCGATGGAGCCCGTTATGGCCGTTTCGATTCACGATCTTGATCTTTCGACACTTTCTCCGGCCGAACGCATTCTCTTGGCCCAGGAGTTATGGGACATGGCTCACGCCCAAGCCAGTTCCTTGCCGCTTTCGATTGAGCAACGTGCTGAAATCGAACGCCGTTTGGCGGCGATCAATGCCGGCACGATGTCCGTGCATCCTTGGGAGGAGATCAAGCGGCATCTTCGTGACCGCCATTGACCACGCTAATCACCATTGCCGTGGCAGCCAAAGACGATCTGTTCAACGCTGCGGCTCGGTACGACCTCCAATCCCCCGGTTTGGGCGACGCGTTTATCGCCCAGGTTGACGCCGTATTTGAGCAACTTCGGCACCACCCTGAGACGTACCAAATCGCCTTCGCACCGGTTCGGAAGGCCGTCCTGCGACGGTTCCCTTTCGCCATCCTTTACCACATCCGCCCGGCGTCGATCGAAGTTCTGGGCGTGTTACCGTGCCGCGCCAACCCCGACATCTTGCAACAGCGCGCGACGGGTGCACGTGATTCTTAGTTGAGATCACTCCGCCACGCCGAGCGAGCGCGGGCGGGTACCCCGCTGACATGCCGCATCGCCTCAGTCGGTTTCTTTTTGGTGCGGAGATGAATCGCGGCATTGTCGCCAAAACGGCCTCTTCGACGCCTTACCATCTCCGAAGCCAATCGGTCGCTTGCCCTCTTGGATTGCAGAGAAACTGCGGCTTTGCAACCGCAAGTTGACATTGGCTTAGAACCCGGTTACGGCTAGCCCCTCGACCATCACAGCGAAAGGGAGCAGCCATGCCCAGAAAATCGACGACAAAGCTACAGCCGCCGCCGGAACCGCCGGTCAGCCGAGAGCCAGGTGACGACGGTGACGAAAAGAGGTTTCCGCCGCAGCGTGGTTGGAAACACGACAACCGCGCCGGCGTCGAGCAACTGTTTTACAGCGACAGCGAAAAAGGAATCTACGAAGCCTGGTTTAAATTCCGCGATGGCAAGCCGCCGCAAAGGGTATTCGATTTCCTCAAGGACAATGGCTACCGTCCGAAAAAGAATGCACCACGCGGCGGCGTCTGGCCGCAGGTTGAGTGGGCGTGGGCACGCCCCACCAACTTCCAAACCCTGAGCCAAGACCGCCTCCAGCACGAACGCAACTATGGCCAGGTGGTGGAGATGATGCTGGCGGAAAAAGGGGTGGTGAAGGAGTCGGCGCAGGAACAGAAGCAGACCGAAGGCATTCCGTTCTAAGTCTCGCGAGCCACTCGATTTTTCTTGACGGCATGGCCCCAATCATGGCACGCTGTACGTGTAACTTTACGTACAAGGCCATGAACCGCAAGCTGACGATATCCATCGATGCCGCTGTCTACGACGGGTTGCATGCCCTGCTCGGCCGCGGCAATATCGGGAGATTTCTTGAGAATCTCGCCCGCCCGTTCGTGCTCGACGATGCCCTGGCCGCGTCGTACCAAGCGATGGCCGCCGACGAGTCCCATGAGCGCGATGCCGACGAATGGACGGAAGCCCTGACGCCCGACCTCGACAATGAAGCGTGGTGACGTGTGGTGGGTGTCCTTCGAGGCGGCCACCGGCGGCGAAATCCGCAAGCGTCGGCCGGCAGTCATCATCAGCAACAACACCGCCAACCAGTTCGCTAACCGCGTACAGGTCGTGCCGGTCAGCAGCCGCATCGACAAGCTCTATCCTTGCGAGACGCTAATCGAAATCGACCGCCGCAAGTGCAAGGCAATGGCCGACCAGCTTGCCACCGTCAGCAAGCGCCGACTGCTCTCTCCCCTCACCTCGCTTAGCAGCGAAGAGCTTCAGCGCATTGAGATAATCGTGCGGCTGCAACTCGGGCTTTGACGGAAGCAGGCCGTGCGGCTCTGACTTGCGGTCCGATCGCGATGCTCGTCACATCGAGGAAGCTATCAGCGTCAACGACTCGGCCGCCAATCATCGGCGTAACTTGTGGAAAGACTACACGCCCGCTGTCATCCGCCGCCGACACGCGGCCTCCTCCTTTTCCGTGACGGCCTGTGTTTCGCACTCGCTCCATCGGGCAAGCAGAATTCACTGCGGCAGCCTGCCTCCACGTGCCACATAGTGACACGGCGAAGTAATCGCCGGCCGGCCATCGCGCCTCATCGCACGGCCCGTGCAATCCGCTTGTTAGCCGCCTGGCTTACCGCACGATTCGGCGCCCGGCCGGGTGCAGGTTTTTGGCAGGTCGAAGGAGGCAAGGCAGTCACCCAAAGCATCAGACATCTTCCCTAACGCCAGCTCCGCTGGCGTTAGGAGAAAGTTGACCGGGGCAAGTCGTATTTACGACGAGCCGTAATTACGCCTTTGCGGATAGTCGTATCGTCGTATTTGCGATCAGTTGGTTGACTGAGCGGCCAGAAAATCGGCAATCCGTTGTCTTCGCTGGTTAAAGACGCCACGGCGACGCTTGCCGTCGCAAATACGATTTTGCGATTCTGCACGCCGGCAAATCGTAAATACGATTTAACACAAAATCGTGTCGTCGCAATTCCGTAACGGCGATTCCACGATCCGCTGCGCCGCGTGCCTGATCGTATCCTCGAAGTTTTCCCCGAAGCTATCCCCGAAGTCTCGGTGGAGGCGCTTCGTTCCACTATTCGACGCGCTGCAGCTCGTGCCGTCACCTCTTTTCACCAGCCCATGCCGACATCCGAGTTTCATCATCTGGCCGCGCATGCTCGTAAGGCAAATGCAATTGTGTCACCTTGGAACCAATTCGCCGCATGATGCGGGCCTGCCACACGTCGCGCATGCACCGGCAAGTCATCAGTCCTCTGACTAACTCAGGCGGGCGTCACCGCATTTCTGCAATTCCGCATTTACGATTTTGCGATTTTACGCTCATTAGCCCGATACTCCTGCGGCGATCTACCGCGAGCCGCATGCAGCCTGCCTTTGCCGCTATTTTTACCGGCCCAGCCGGCCCGGCCCGTATTTCTGCAAATACGATTTTGCAGGCTTACGCTTCGGGGGCACCACGGCCGGCGCGAACGCTTGGCTGACCGTGCATTGCCGCCGATGCCGCCGGTGACACCGCCCGAATCGCATTTCAGCAAATACGATTTTGCGATTTACGCTCATTAGCCCGATAGAGAGCGGTAGGCAACCGCTTTGCAGATTCTTGTTGACTCTGCCTGCGGTTTGCCTTACTGAAAATCGTAAAATCGTAATTACGACAGGTCATGCCCAAGGTCATCGCGATACTTAACCAGAAAGGCGGCGTCGGCAAAACGACGCTGGCCATCCATATCGCCACCGCCCTGGCCCACCGCGACCGCAAAGTATTGCTGCTCGACGCCGATCCACAGAACAGCGCCCTCGACTGGGCAGCGGCGCGGCACGGCAAGCCGCTCTTTCCGGTCGTCGCCCTGCCAAAATCGTCGATTCACAAGGAGTTGCCGACGCTTGCCGAGAAGTTCGACGTCGTCATTATCGACGGTCCGCCGCGTGTGCATGACGTTGCCCGCTCGGCCATCATGGCCAGCGACCTGGTGCTGATTCCCGTGCAGCCGTCGCCCTACGATGTGTGGGCCTCCAAGGAAATCATGGACCTGATCAACGAGGCCACCGTCTACAAGCCGGGCCTCAAAAAAGCCTTCGTCATCAATCGTAAAATCGTAAATACGGCGATCGGCCGCGACGTGGCCGACGCCCTCTCCGAATACTCCGTGCCGGTGCTACAAACCACGATTGGTCAAAGGGTTGCCTTTGCCGAGAGCGCCACCAAGGGCCTCACCGTCTTTGAACTCGATCCCGACATGCTGGCCGCCCAGGAGATGAGCCAACTCGTCGACGAAGCCGAATCGCTGCTCGGCATCAACCAGGCCGAAAGAATTCCGGCATGAGCGGCAAGAAAGTCACCTTCGCCAGCAAGCGTCCCAGCCAGGCGGTGTCCATTACGAATATCGACAAATGGGTCGAGAATCGCGATGTCGAAGTCCCAGAAGCGCCGCCACCGGAGCCGATGAAGCGGCTAACCATCGACGTATCGGTGAGCCTACACAAGCGCATCAAGAGCCAGTGTGCCATGCAGAATCTGCGCATGGCCGACGTCATCCGCGACTTGCTGGACGAGCATTTTGGCAGCGGCACCAAGCTGGGCGAGGGGGCATGATCGCAAATACGATTTGTCGTATTTACGATTCCGCGACGCCGTGACGTTGCCGGTATTTCAGCAGGTTAGTCCCACATGAGCCGCCGGCGCCGCACGTCAGGCGAGCAGCAGCCCGACCTGTTCACGGCCACCTTCGCCGACATCCCGATCCGCGACCAGCGCGACACGATGGAGCGGCCGTTTTTCAGCCTGGCCAAGCGGCCGCGGCTAGAGCCGATCAAATATAATGTCGGCAACGTCTGGGTAGAGGTGAGCGCCAACCCGCAGTTTGGCATGGCCACCATCTGGGACGCGGACATCATTATCTGGGCCACGACGCAGATTACTGAGGCCCTCGACACCAAGCTCTCCACATCACGAACTATCAAATTCCATCCCTACCATCTGCTCCGCTCCATCCGTCGCACCACCGGCGGCCAGGACTACACGCGGTTGCGCGCCGCCCTGGAGCGGCTGACGCATACGGCGGTTCGCACCAATATCCGCGCCGCCGGCCAGAAGAAATTCGCCTCCTTTCACTGGCTGGAGAGCTGGACGGAGACCATCGATGAAAAGACCGGCGAGCCAACGGGAATGACCATCACGCTGCCCGACTGGATTTACGAGGGTATCGTTGAGCAGGGCGGAGTGCTGACCATCCACGAAGATTATTTCCTGCTGACCGGCGGCATCGAACGCTGGCTCTACCGCGTCGCCCGCAAGCACGCCGGCAACCAGCCGGCAGGCTGGGGCTTCACCATGCGGCAGCTCTACGACAAGTCCGGCTCGACCGCTCGCCCATCGGATTTCGCCATCGACATCCGGCAAGTGGTCGAGACTAACCATTTGCCGGAATACGAATTACTCCTTGATCGCAACGGGGAGGGGGAGGAGGTCGTTCATTTCGTGCATCGCGCGCATCTGCCTAGCAACCACCCGCGTCGCGAACTGCCGCGGTCGCCCGACCGGCGCAAAACCCGCGGCATCTTTTCCGAGTCGTTGAAAGTCAACGCCTTGCCCCAGAATGACACGGGCGATTAAGCGTAGTCCGGTAATCCATGCGCCTCATTATGCAGCTCGCCCGCCAGGTCGATGGTTGCTGATCCGCTACCAGTGTTTCATTTTGGGATTGTGGATGGTGTCGGGCTATCGGGCGCACAACCATCGGCCTATTAGGCGCATCGAGTCTCGGCCTATTAGGCGCAAATGCTCGGGCTATTAGGCGCACGGGCCGCCCGATTCTTCAGAGAAGGCAACCATTTGCCGGGAAGATAACTGTTTAACTTAGAGAATATATATAACATTCTTAACGGTCGTGCCCTGTGGATAACCTTGCCGACGGATCTCTCCGGCCAACATCATTCCCGAGCAAGCCGATCGGTCGAATTGCATTCAGGATAAGCTTATTCGCTTCTTTGAGCATTCTTTTTGCCACCGGTATTCAGGTAGCCAGATCAAAGCCCGCCGTGCGCATCGCAATTTGTGCAGGAGGCTGTTTCACCGTCGCCGGCACCTGCGGCAAAGGCGCATCATCAAAATTATCAACCAGTTACGCTCCCGAAGCCGCTTGACAAGTCTATCAGCGCTCAATAGACAGAGAAATCCCCGGCAAGGAGCCACCGCATGGTCTATCAGCAATCGCTGGAAATCGAACGCCGCCTCGATCGTGTGCTGCGACTAATTCGCTCTGGCCGGTATTCCTCGCCCATGCTGGCTGAAGAACTCGGCGTTTCGATCCCGACCATTTCCCGGTGCGTCAACGCGCTGCGGGGGAGGGGGCATAGCATCCGGGCCGAGAACCATGGAAGCGGCTGGCGATACGTGTTGATCGGAAAGGCCAGCCGCAGCAAGCCGATGGCGCTCGCCGGCAACGTGCAACCCGAAACCGCCCGCCACACCTCGCAAAAGGAAGCACCGTAACGCATGCCCATCAAGAAATCCGAGCTCTATTCCTCTCTCTGGTCAAGCTGCGACGAGCTCCGTGGCGGCATGGACGCCAGCCAGTACAAGGACTACGTCCTGGTCCTGCTGTTCATCAAATACGTCAGCGACAAATGCGCCGACCAGCCCTATGCTCCCATCACCATTCCCGACGGCGCCAGCTTCAAAGACATGGTGGCCCTCAAGGGCAAGAGCGACATCGGCGACCAAATCAACAAGAAGATTGTCGGCCCGCTGGCCAAGGCCAACAAACTCTCCGACATGCCGGATTTCAATGACGACTTTAAGCTCGGCAGCGGCAAGGAGAAAGCGGAGCGACTTGCCAATCTCATCGGAATCTTTGAAAACAAGGCCCTCGACTTTTCCAAAAACCGCGCCGAGGGTGACGATATCCTGGGCGACGCCTACGAATATCTGATGCGGCATTTCGCCACGGAAAGCGGCAAGAGCAAAGGGCAGTTCTACACGCCAGCTGAGGTCAGCCGGATCATGGCCCAGATCGTTGGCATCAAAGGCGCCAAAACCAGTGCCGCCACCACTGTCTATGACCCGACCTGCGGGTCCGGCTCGCTGCTATTGAAAGTCGGCGACGAGGCTGGCACGGCCGTCACCCTCTATGGCCAGGAGAAAGACGCCGCCACTAGCGGCCTCGCCCGCATGAACATGATCCTGCACAACAACCCGTTGGCAACCATCATGCAGGGCAACACGCTCACCGACCCCCAGTTCAAGGACGGCGACATACTCAAGACCTTTGATTACGTCGTCGCCAATCCGCCGTTTTCCGACAAGCGCTGGAGCACAGGCCTTGATCCGCTGCACGACCGATACGACCGGTTCAAGCACTTCGGTGTGCCGCCCGGCAAGCAGGGCGACTATGCCTATCTGCTGCATATCGTCCGTTCACTCAAGAGCACCGGCAAAGGCGCCTGCATCCTGCCGCATGGTGTGCTATTTCGCGGCAATGCCGAGGCCGAAATCCGTCGCAACCTCGTGCGCAAGGGCTACATCAAGGGCATCATCGGCCTTCCGCCCAACCTCTTTTACGGCACCGGCATCCCCGCCTGCATCGTCGTCATCGATAAGCAGGACGCCCAGACCCGCAAGGGCATCTTCCTGATTGATGCCAGCACTGGCTTCATGAAAGACGGCCCCAAAAACCGCCTCCGCTCCCAGGACATCCACAAGATCGTCGATGCCTTCAATAAACGCCTGGAGATAGCCAAGTTCGCTCGCATGGTCAGCGTCGAGGAAATCGAGCGAAACGAATTCAACCTCAACCTGCCGCGCTATATCGAGAGCCAGAAGACCGAGGACATCCAGAACATCGAGGGCCATTTGAACGGCGGCATCCCGGCCGCTGACATCGACGCTCTGGGCAGCTACTGGGACATTTGCCCGAAACTGCGCAAAGCACTATTCAAGCCAAACCGCCCCGGCTTCGTCGACCTTGCTGTCAAAAAGTCGGCAATCAAGACCGCTATCTACGAGCATCCTGAGTTCGCCGCCCTCGTCGCGGAGATGAACGCCCACTTTGCCGATTGGCGAGAGAAGACGGCCAACTCATTGAAGTCGCTTAAGATTGGCTGCCATCCCAAGCAGATTATCGCGGACCTCTCCGAGAGCCTGCTTGCCCATTATGTTGGCCGACCGCTGGTCGATCCCTACGGCATCTACCAGCACCTGATGAATTACTGGGCACAGACACAGCAGGACGACTGTTACCTGATCGCCGCCGATGGCTGGAAAGCCGAGACCTACCGCATTCTCGAAACCGACAAGAAGGGCAAAGAAAAAGACAAAGGCTGGACCTGCGACCTGATCCCCAAGCCCCTCATCGTCGCCCGCTATTTTGCCAAGGAGCAGGTAGCCATTGACGAATTGTCGGCCGAGTTGGAAAGCATAACGGCTAAGGTCGCCGAACTGGAAGAGGAGCACGTCGGCGAGGAGGGAGCCTTTTCCGAACTGGACAAGGTGAACAAGGGCAGCGTCACCGCACGGCTGAAAGAAATCAAAGGTGACAAGAAGGCGGCCGATGAGGCGGCCGTGCTCAAACAGTGGCTAAAGCTGAGTGAGCAGGGGTCAAATCTTAAGAAGCTTCTTAAAGAAGCTGAGGCGGACCTCGACGCCAAGGCGTACTCCCATTACCCAAAGCTGACCGAGGCTGAGATCAAGACGCTAGCCGTGGACGACAAATGGCTCACGACCCTGGATGGCATGATTCACGGTGAGATGGATCGCGTCAGTCAGCAGCTTACCCAAGGAGTGAAGCAACTTGCGGAGCGTTACGAAGAGGCTCTACCGCACATCGCCGACCGAGTCGTTGAAGCGGAAGGCAAGGTTGCTGCCCACCTGGAACGGATGGGGTTTAGCCTCTCAAAGCTTAAACTCGCGGAGGTGGGATCGTGAAAGTGGGAGCCACACCCGTCTCGGACGGCCGCAGGCAAACAGACGTCGGCGTCATCCCCAATGACTGGGCCGTAAAGCGTCTCCGGGACATTTCCCCATCACAAAGTGTTGGTCTCGTAATCAATCCGTCCACATATTACGACACTTCTGGGACCGTGCCGTTCTTTGTAGGCTCGAATATTGGCGAGAACGTGATTTATTGGGAGTCAGCAAGCAAGATAACGGAGGCCAGTAATGACCTCCTCGCTGCTTCAAGACTTAGAGCGGGTGACCTTGTAACTGTCCGTGTTGGCGATCCAGGTGTGACCGCCGTAGTCCCCCCTGAATTGGATGGAAGCAATTGTGCGTCGATGATGATTATCCGAAAGCACAGCTCTTTTAATTCACACTGGCTGTGTTGGCTAATGAACTCTCGACATGGACGTGCTCAAGTGGAAGGAGTTCAGTACGGCACAGCGCAGAAACAGTTTAACATCAGTGACGCCATAAACTTTCAATATCCTATTCCGCCACTGAGCGAACAAGTCGCTATCGCGGAGGCGCTAGGCGATGCCGACGCCTTCATCGGATCGCTGGAGCAACTGCTCACGAAGAAGCGCGGCATCAAGCGCGGGGCTATGCAGGAATTACTCACGAGCAAGAGACGTCTACCGGGCTTCGTTAAGAAGTGGGAGACGAAGCCTCTGGGAGAGTTGGGAACCTTTTTCTCTGGTGGAACGCCGAACACGGCCGTTTCAGAGTATTACGGTGGGACCATTCCTTGGATTAACTCAAGTGATTGCAATGCCGGTCGGATCTCATGCGTGCCTGGCCGCATTACGTCTGCTGGCATGGCCAATTCTGCGACAAAGTGGGTCAAGGCAGGTACGTTGCTAATCGCGCTTTATGGTGCCACGGCTGGTGTCGTCGCGATTTCTGAAATTGATGCTGCGATCAATCAGGCAGTTTTAGCAATTATTCCTGATCGAGATAATTCAGAGTTCTTATTCCAGAAATTGGGAATGATGAAGGAATGGATTATCAGTACCTATACGCAAGGCGGACAGCCCAATCTCAGCGGAACGATTGTAAAAGCTATTGAGATAACCTTGCCAGAACCTCACGAACAGGCAGCCATTGCCGCCGTCCTCTCCGACATGGATGCAGAAATTGCGGCTCTGGAGGAGAAGCTCACCAAGGCCCGCCAGATCAAGCGTGGGATGATGCAGGAACTCCTCACGGGCAGGATTCGGCTCGTATGAAAGAAAACCAGAACACGGAATGGAAGGAAGCCTGGCGGGATGAATACCTCAAGTGGCTTTGCGGGTTCGCCAACGCCGAGGGTGGTGTGCTGGTCGTTGGGCGCAATGACAAGGGCGCTCCCGTTGGCGTGGCTGATGCACGGAAACTCCTCGAGGACCTGCCAAACAAGATTCGCGACGTGCTCGGCATTATGGCCGACGTGCGGCTAGTGTCGGACGCCGGCAAAGACCTGATCGAAATCCACGTCGATCCATACCCTTACCCGGTCAGCTACAAGGGCGAATATCACGTCCGCAGCGGCAGCACTAAGCAGGAGCTTAAAGGCGCCGCACTCGACAAATTCCTCCTCCGCAAGCAAGGCCGCACCTGGGATGGCGTTCCGGTGCCCGATGCGACGGTACGCAGCCTGTCCAAGGATGCCGTCACAGCCTTTCGGGCGCGGGCACGGCAGAGCCAGCGCATGGCCGCAGCCGACCTGAAGGAATTGACGGCCGGGCTCATAGACAAGCTGCACCTTTATGATGGAAAGCACCTCAAGCGCGCCGCCGTCTTAATCTTCCACCCTGAGCCGGAGCGATTCGTCACCGGGGCATTCGTGAAGATCGGCTATTTCCGCACGAATGACGACCTGCTCTATCACGATGAAGTCCACGGCGATTTGTTCACGCAAGTCAGCCGAACGATCGATCTGCTGCTTACCAAGTATTTGAAAGCGGCGATCACCTACCGCGGCATCCAACGGGTCGAGACTTACCCCGTGCCGGAGCCGGCGCTGCGCGAGGCGGTGCTCAATGCCATTATCCACAAGGACTATGCTAGCGGCGCGCCGGTGCAGATCAGCGTCTACGCCGATAAGTTGATGATTTGGAACCCAGGCCAACTTCCGCCGGCATGGACCGTCGCGAAGTTGAAGGGCAAGCATGCGTCGCAGCCGTTCAACCCCGACATCGCCAACGTGTTCTTTCGTGCCGGTGAAATTGAAGCGTGGGGCCGCGGCGTGGAACGCATCTTGGCTGCGTGCCGCGAAGCAGGCTTCCCTGAGCCCATCATCGAGCAGGAACCGTCGGGATTGTGGATTTCCTTTCCTTTTTCGCCAGAGATCGTGCAGCGAACCGCCTCCGCCGAAACTTCGGGGAAAACTTCGGGGAAAACTTCGGGGAAACGGCTGAGCAAGACGGGCAGGGCGATCGTCGAGTTGATGCTCGCGACGCCCGAAATCACCATTCCCGAAATCGCCGAGCAGCTCGGCCGGACCGAACGGGCCATTGAACTGCAAATAAATAAACTCAAAGAAAATCAGGTCATTGCCCGAATTGGCCCGGCCAAAGGTGGGCACTGGGAGGTGAGCGAATGAGCATTGGCCAGCCCGAACGCGCGACGCAAGACCGGGTGCTTTCCTTATTTCGTGCTGAACTGGGCTACCGCTATCTCGGCGACTGGACCGACCGGGAGGCAAACAGCAACATCGAGGAGTCGCTTCTGTCGCCCTGGCTCGCCAAGGCCGGCTACTCGGCCGACCAGATCAGCCGGACGCTATATCTCTTGCGAACCGACGCCGACAACCATAACCGCACGCTCTACGGCAACAACAAGGCCGTCTACAGCCTGTTGCGCTACGGCGTGCCGGTTAAAACCGAAGCCGGCAAGGTGACCGAGACGGTTCACCTGGTTAACTGGGCCCAACCGGAAAAGAACGACTTCGCGATCGCTGAGGAAGTGACGCTCAAAGGCGGCCTGGAACGGCGGATCGACCTTGTGCTCTATCTCAACGGGATCGCCATCGGCGTGCTGGAGCTGAAAAACAGTCGCGTGACCATCGGCGACGGCATCCGCCAGTGCCTCTCCAACCAGCAGCCGGAATTCAACGCCTGGTTTTTCAGCACCGTGCAGTTCGTTTTCGCCGGCAACGACTCGCAGGGCCTGCAGTACGGTGCCATCGGCACGCCGGAGAAATACTTCCTTAAATGGAAGGAGGACGAGCAGGACAACTGCCGTTTCAAGCTCGACAAATATTTGCTCAAAATGTGTGACAAACGCCGTCTCATCGAGCTGATGCACGATTTCGTGCTGTTTGACGGCGGCGTCAAGAAGCTGCCTCGCGTCCATCAATACTTCGGCGTCAAGGCGGCGCAGGAGCATGTACGGCAGAAGAAGGGCGGCATCATCTGGCACACGCAGGGCAGCGGCAAGAGCATCGTCATGGTGCTGCTGGCCAGGTGGATTTTGGAGAATAACCCAAACGCGCGCGTCGCCATCATCACCGACCGCGAGGAGCTCGACGACCAGATCGAGGGCGTCTTTACCGAGGCCGGCGAAGCCATCAAGCGAACGACCAGCGGCCGCGACCTGATGACCCAACTCGGCCAAGCTACGCCGCGGCTGCTCTGCTCATTGGTGCATAAGTTCGGCCGCCGTGACATAGACGACTTCGACGCCTTCATCAAAGAGCTCGAATCCCAGCCCAGCCACGCCGTCGGCGAACTATTTGTTTTCGTTGACGAGTGCCACCGCACGCAAAGCGGCAAGCTGCACCGCGTGATGAAGGCGATGATGCCCAACGCCGTGTTCGTCGGTTTCACCGGCACGCCGCTTCTGAAAAAGGACAGGGCCACGAGCCTGGAAGTGTTCGGCGGCTACATCCACACGTACAAATTCAGCGAGGCGGTCGAGGACGAAGTAGTCCTCGACCTGGTCTATGAGGCGCGCGACATCGACCAGCGGCTCGGTTCACAGGCAAAAATCGACGCCTGGTTCGAGGCCAAGACACGGGGCCTGAACGACTGGCAAAAGGACGAGCTCAAAGCCAAATGGGGCACCATGCAGAACGTGCTCAGCTCAAAGGCCCGCATGGACCGGGTGGTCGCCGACATCGTCTTCGATTTCAGCGTCAAGCCCCGGCTTTCCAGCGAACGCGGCAATGCCATCCTGGTCGCCTCCAGCATCTACGAAGCCTGCAAGTATTTCACGCTGTTCCAGAAAACTCCCTTCAAGGGCAAATGCGCCGTTGTCACCTCCTACAACCCCCTGGCGAAGGACGTGACCAAGGAGGAGGTGGGCGCCAATACCGAGACGGATAAGCAGTTCATTTACAACACCTACACGGAGCTGCTGAAAGACGTTGAAGCCAAGCCCGGCATGACCAAGACCGAGACCTACGAGGAATGGGCGAAGACGCTCTTTATCGAAGAGCCAGCCAACATGAAGCTCCTTATCGTCGTCCACAAGCTGCTGACCGGCTTTGACGCTCCGCCATGCAGCTATCTCTACATCGACAAGTCGATGCAGGACCACGACCTGTTCCAGGCGATCTGCCGCACCAACCGCCTCGACGGCGAAGACAAGGACTTCGGCTATATCGTCGACTACAAGGACCTGTTCAAAAAAGTCGAGAATGCCATTTCGGTCTACACCTCCGAGCTCGACCACAGCGCGGGCGGCGCCACGCCGGAAGTGCTGCTGCAGGATCGGTTGACCAAAGGCAGGCAACGGCTCGACAACGCCATCGAAGCCCTTGCTCTGATTTGCGAGCCGGTGCAGCCGCCGCGCGGCGAGCTGGAGCATATCCACTATTTCTGCGGCAACACGGAAATCGAAACCGATCTCGCGGAGCACGAACCGCAGCGGGCGGCGCTTTACAAGGCGACCGCCGCGCTCGTGCGGGCTTATGCCGGCATCGCCGACGAGCTGGAAGCGGCGGGTTACGGCCCCGCTGACATCGCCCGCATCAAGCAGCTGCTCGACCGGTATCTCAAGCTCCGCGAAATCATCCGCAACGCCAGTGGCGAGACGCTCGACCTCAAAGCCTACGAGGCCGATATGCGGCATCTCATCGACACCTACATCGAGGCCGATGAGCCACGAAAGATTTCGCCGTTCGACAACATGGGCCTGCTCGACCTCATCGTAAAGAGCGGCATCGCCAACGCCATCGCTGGCAAACTCGCCGGGTTGAAGGGCGACAACAACGCCATCGCCGAGACCATCGAAAACAACGTCCGCAAGAAAATCATCAAGGAGCAACTCACCGATCCTACCTACTATGCCAACATGTCGGCATTGCTCGATGAGATCATCGCCGCAAGAAAAGCCAAGGCCATACAGTACGAAGACTATTTGAAGCGCATCGCCGACCTGGCCAATCGCGTCGATGCCGGCCACGCCGCCGGCACTCCGGCAAGGCTCGACACGCCCGGCAAGCGAGCCCTTTACAACAACCTGGCCAAAAACTTGGACCTTGCCCTGCGGATCGACGAAACCATCAAGACGGTTCGGCCCGACAGTTGGCGGGACAACGGCGGCCCAAAAGAAAGGTTGATCAAAGCGGCCCTCTATGGCCTATTGCAGGACGTAGCCGAGGTCGAATGTATTTTTCCGATCCTCAAAGCACAGCCGGAGTATTGATGGGCACGACGATCGAGCTGGGACCGATTCCGGTGGATGTGGTGCTCAAAGACATCAAGAACATCCACCTGACCGTGCATCCGCCGACCGGCCGCGTCCGGATTTCTGCGCCGGCGAGGATGCCGGTCGACCGCATCCGGCTATTCGCCATTTCCAAGCTCGACTGGATAAAGGAGCAGCAGCGCAAACTGCGTGAGCAGGAGCGCGAGACTCCGCGCGAGTATCTTTGCCGCGAGAGCCATTATGTCTGGGGCAGACGTTACCTGCTGACCGTGATCGAGCACGAGGCACCGCCGGCCATCGAAATAACGCACAACCGCCTCGTTCTGCGGGTGCGTCCCGCCTCCAGCAGCGCCAAGCGGGAAAGCGTCATCGAAAACTGGTATCGGGCGCAGGTAAAGGAGGCCACCGCCGAGTTGATCACCAGGTGGGAGCGTTTGGTCGGCGTTAGGGTTGCCGGATTTTACATCCAGCGGATGAGGACCCGCTGGGGAAGCTGCAATTCAGCGGCACGAACCATCCGGCTCAACACCGACCTGGCCCGCAAGCCGAGAGAATGCCTGGAATACATCGTCGTGCATGAGATGATCCACATTCTGGAACCGACGCACAACGAGCGGTTTCAGGCACACATGACGCGGCTCATGCCCGACTGGAAGCATCGCCGGCAGGTGCTCAACCGGCTGCCGGTTCGTCATGAGAACTGGGACTACTAACTAATGCACGCAATTTCCACCGCACACGCGGTGGTTGAACATTCGCTTGACATTTTTTCCAACCAGTCGCAATGTCGGCGGGCATGACATTGCCACACACTCTGTTGCCCATTGCAAGAGAAGCCCAGCACATGGCTCGCAACGCCGGCGCCGGTGAGAGCGTGCTCTTCCAGAAAGTTGCAGCCGTGGCCGTTTGCATTGTCGCTGTCTCTTCCGGCATGCACGTGCTCAATGAGCTTTACCGGATGTTGCACCCCGAAGAACGGCATCGTTTCCGCGGTCGGTAGGGAAGGGGTTAATCCCAATACCGTTCAATTCACCAGGACGATGGATTGACGGAAGTTCTTTGTGGGTTGGGGAGAATCACGGTGTTTGTTGGTTTTCTTGGCCCAGCCACTCATTTTACGTTTGATCACGCGCGGGTTGATTCGATCGCGACGT
>DASZTS010000081.1:0-60505 GCA_035547915.1 Pirellulales bacterium
GACGGTCATCCGTGCGATCAACAACAACGCTCTGCCTTTGGGCGGTCCGACCGGCTGTAACTGGAACGCCGACACCCACTGCGGTCCGAACGACGAAATCTTCGGCTGGCACGGAGCTGGTGCCAACGTAGGCTTCCTGGACGGTCACGTGACCTTCCTGTCGCAGGACATCGCTCCGTTGGTGCTCCGCTATCTGGTCAGCTCGGCTGAGCGCGTCAGCCCGACCACGGTTGGCGGTTTCAGCGATTACTAATCGCCTGACCGCTTGCACGGCAGCTTAGCTTCACGACAATTAGGTCCCGCCGGGGAACCGTTCCCCGGCGGGGCCTCTCTTGTTTACCAGCCAGGAAGTAATCCAATGAACGACCACGGGATTTCGCGTTTTCTGCCCTCCTCGACGTCTGCCATGTTGGTGGCGGCGCTGGTGGGCGCTGTCGGCTGCGGACCGAGCATACCCGCTCCCCCATCCACACAACCGGTGCACGGCAATGTCACGCTCGAAGGTGAGCCAGTAACGAGAGGGTTCGTGCGTTTTGTTCCGGCAGCGGGGAGTTCAGGCCGTTTCGCCGAGGGAATGATTGCGGAAGACGGCAGCTACTCCGTGTCGGCTTTCAAGGGTCAGGCAGGCACCTTGCCCGGCGACTACCAGGTTTACTTCTCGTCCATCCAGCGCGCGGCCGAGGGGGAATCGGAAGGAGACCCGTTGGCAATACCCAAGAAATACCTCCGCCCCGAGACGAGTGAATTGAAGGTGACCGTCACCAGCGGCGACAACGATATTCCGCTCGAGTTGCATGCGGATGAAGGTGGCGAAGCGGAAGCCACAACCGAAACGACCGAGTAACCGTACACGGTCTAGTTGGCAACTAGTCACAGACGATGGAATGGCTGGCACTGGCCAGCGAATCGTAGTGGGCGATTGCAGGCAGGAGTCATAGTGCGAGGTAAAGCGGTCGTCGAGGAACGATCGGTTCTGTAGAGCGGTTCTCTCGAGAGCTTGAACGTGGCTGAAAGGATGCCACTGCGGGTGTAACCACCTCAAGTCTGGCGGAATCTTAGGAGTCTATCTGAAAACCGGACGAACGCGGGATTGTCATGATCGCGATAGCGGTTTTCGGCTGGGCGACGAATGTAGCCAGGGGGGCTTGAAGGGAGACGGTGAAATGGATCGAAGGAACACCGGCTGCGGTAGGCATGGACTGAGCGTGATCGAATTGCTGGTGGTCGTCTCGATCATCGGGCTGTTGATCTCGCTCGTGTTGCCCGCCTTGCACGCGGCGCGCGAATCGGCGCGGCGCAGCACCTGTATGAACAACCTGCGACAGGTGGGCGGGGCCATGATGCAGTTCGAGCAGGCTCGAGGCCGCTTGCCGTCGGGCGGCGAAGGGACCGACTTCTCGGTCAATCCGCCGGCCACGGTCTTCGAGATGCAGTCGACGCTGATGCAGATTCTCAGCTACATGGAAGAAAGCTATGTGGCCGGCGGCTATCAGCCTCAGTACGCGTACAACGACTATGCTTGGCCGGCCAATCAATTGGCCGCTCGCACCATCGTGCCGAGTTTCCTCTGTCCGAGCGATCCGTTTCGTCTGCCCGATCCGGATGGCTATGGCGAAACCGACTATATGCCGACGGTCTATACGGATATCGATCCTTCGACCGGCATCAAGAATCCGGCGTCGCGCCGAGCCGGCGCGATGGCTCTGGGAGGCTTGCCCGCGGGGCGCGTCGTCGATGGGTTGAGCTTGACGATGGCCTTCATCGAAGATTCCGGCAAGAATTGGGAAGCCTTCTATCCGTCCATGCAATCGCCATTCGGCGACCCGGTGTTCAGCAATGGAAACGCGAAAGTCTGGGACGGCACGAAGCAGGTGACGTACAGTCAATGGCTCACCGCCAAATCGCTCCATTCACAAGGACTTCCGCCGGGTGATACGGCGACACCCAGCGGAAATCGGGCGATGAACCGTTGGGCCGAACCGGCCAGCGCCGGTGGAATTTCGGGCCAGGCCAACAGTGCTCCTGGCCATCTGCTGCCACCGATCAACGGCAATGACATTCCAGCGGGCGGCCCCCCGGGCTGTAGTTGGAGTACGGCAAACTGCGGACCGAATGAAGAAGGATGGAGCTGGCACCCGCGCGGGACCAACGCGTTGATGTGCGACGGCCGGGTGCGATTTCTCGCCAAGACCGTCGACCCGCGTGTGTTGCGCAAGATGGTGACGCCCGACGAGCAGCTCCCCTATGCCGACTCAGATGCGCCGGAATAAGGAGCCGAAGTGGAACGCCCGATGCCAGCTCGCGATTTTGGAAACCCGGTGACGTTTTGGGAGGCCATCGTATGACCGAGGGAGAAGGAGTCCCTGAGGAAGTGGATGAAGGGACCGGAGCCACGGAAGGGACCGGAGTCACAGCGGAAACGGCCGCCGCCGGCAAGCATCCGTGGGTCTGGTATTTTGTCGGTGGGCTGCTTGTGATCGTCGCGGGGGCCGGTTGGATGGCCTGGACGGCGGTCCGGCAACAACAGGCCGTGGTCTCGCTAAAGGTCATCGGTGCGCAACTTCGCTATGCCGACGAACTGCCGTTTGCCAGCCTCTCACCCCCGATGAGTTGGCTGAATCGCTGGTTGGGGCACGATTGGGCGGCTTCGCTCGTGCAGGTCAATCTGGGTCGGAGCAAGGTCAGCGACGACGATTTGCAGTGTCTCGAAAAACTGCCCGGTCTGAAATTCCTGTGGTTGCAGGACACCCATGTAGGCAACGACGGTATCGCCCATTTGAAAAGTTGCTTGCACATACAGGAACTCTACTTGGCAAACACCAAGGTGACCGACGACGGGCTCGCCAGTATCGCGGGCTTGAGAAAGATGAAGTTCCTATCGTTGTCGGGGTGCCATATCACCGATGCGGGGCTCATTCACCTGCAAGGCATGACGAACCTGCAACGTCTGGACATGCCCAACACCGGCGTCACGCCACGTGGCGTCGCCGAATTACAAAAATCCTTGCCGGCGGTGAAGATAACCTACGCTTCCGGTCGGCGCAAATCCGGATCTTAGAGCAACCGACAAAACCAGATCGAGCTCCACAAAAATCGGCGTTTCACGGCCGATTTTTCGCCCACGGCGCTCCGGCTTCCCGGTTCTGTCAGCCGTTCTTAGAGCAACCGACGGAACCGGCCCGGGCCTGCTGAAAATCGTAGCTTCACCGCCGATTTGTCTGAAGCACGATGTACTTTTGTCGGCCGGTGTAAATCTTTGGCGGCGGCTGCTAGTTGATGCCGGGCGCCGCAATTTTTAGTACCAGGACGTGATAGTGTCCTTTGCGGAAGTCGCCGGCTGTGCGAAGGGTGCAGCCATAGCGTTTCGCCTGCGAATATAGGGCGAAGAGCCGCTGGCCACCCAGCGCGGGATAATCGAGCACGATATAGAACAAGCTGGGATAGTCGGCAAGCCGGGCCTGATTGTATGGGGGATCGAAGAGCACACAGTAGCCGTTGTCTGGCCGGCGATCGGTGAATCCCATTTCCGGATAATTCAGCAAGAAATGTTCCGGATATCCGTAGAACACCGGCGATTGCTTGGCGCAATCCGCGAGCGTTGCCATCGCCTGCCGTTGGACCTCGAGCAGATCGCGGTACTCCAGGGAACGCTCGGCCGCCGAGCCGTCATTCGTTGTCACCGGCGCGTAAAAGGTGCCGTAGCGGTTAACGAGGAAGGCAGCGCTACACAAGATGATGCCCGCCAGCACCACACGTTGCTGGGCCACTCGGCGCGCCGCGTCGATCACACCCAGCGCCAGGCACGGCATGATTTGCACGAAATAGCGGGGCAAAAGATAGACTTCGCCGGCATAGTTGGCGACCAAGAAGAAGCCGATGAAGCTCAGGACCATTAAATGCGATATGGCCACGGGCGACGCGGGCAGGACCCGATCCTCCGCGCCGGTTGCGCCAGAATTCGGCTGACGCCAGGCGCGCCACAGGGCAGGCCCGCGTACGACCGTCACGAGCAAGAACAGGCCGATTAACACGCACAGATCGGGAACCGGCGTGAGACGCTGAATGATGTTGTATCGCACGTATTCGCGGTAGGGGAGCGGAACATACGGTGCCGCCCCCGGCGGATGGTAGATCGCCTTGTTGACGAAAAAGGCCGTAACGGCAGGCAGGAACACGCCGGCGGCTCGCGTCAACCGACGCGGTAACGGTCCGGCCTCGAGCACGGCGGCCGCCGTGAGCGCCCCGGCCAAGATGAGGCCCGTCTCCTTGATGTAAAAGGTCAACAAGGTGAAGAAGGCTGCCCGCCAGGGGCGGTTGTCCGACCAGGCGATCAGCGCCACCATCGTCGACGCCAGGAGAGGCACCTCGACATAGAGGCAGCCGGTCTGCGCGAGCACGATCGGATTGCACAACACGAGTAGTGAGAGCCCGATCGCCAACTGGCCACCCAGCGCCGGGCGCGCAAAGCGATAGACGGCGGCCAGCGCGACGGCGGCCAGCGCGAAGTGGCAAACGTGCATCACGGGCAACAGCCAGCGACTGCCCGCGAGCGAGCGGTACGCCAGCGCCGTACACCAGGTGACCAGCGACAGGCTATGCGTATTCGGACCGCCCTGCATATAAGCTCGCTCGTGCAACAGTCCGGCGAGATCGAAATCGGAGCGACTCAGGGTGATCGCGGCGGGATGGACTCCCATCGCCCCGTCCCACGTCGGCGGGTCATCCAACGTCGGCCAATTCAGCAAGAGCAGGCCGCCGAAGAACGCGAAGAACGACAGCGCGGTCGGCCACCAGCCGCCTGCGAGGCTCCCGGAAGCAGGCGTGTTCGGGTTCAGCGATTGCCAAAAAACCGATCGGCGCATCACGTCTTTCTCGAATTGCGGGGACGGTTTCTCGGCAGCCTCCGATGCGATTTCGAAGACCCGTTCTCGGAAGCAGACGACGAGATTATGGCTGGCATGGCTGGTCAGCGGAAGTATTACTCACTACGAAACGGTTTGCCCTGGCGATACAACTCGAGCCGCTGCTCGATCTCGGCGGCTAGTTGAGCCGCGCCGTCGCGGTTTGCATATTCGATCGCCTGCTCGGCCGCCCGCACCGCATCGTCAAAGCGCCCGAGCTCGGCATATGCGGCGCCGATGGCATCGAGCGCCGCGGGAGACGGAGGCTCGTCGGCGTGGCGGACCTGTCGCGCCAACCGTAATGCGGTCGCACCGTCGCGTTGCGCAGCGGCAGTGGCCGTGGCGAGTTGCCACGCCTTCTCGCGGGCGCGCACCTGCCAATCGGGTTCGAGAGCGGCCGCGGCTCCGTACTGCCGCCGCGCGCGCTCAACCTCTCCTCGTTCGGCCAGGGCCATCGCCAGGTTGACACGATATTCCGCCACCTGGCCGGCTTCTCCCACCGCCTCACCATAAGCGAGCGCCGCGTCGGGCCAACGTTCCAGCGAAGCCAGCACGTTTCCGCGATTGTTGAAAGCCTCCGCGTAGTGGTGGTCGATCTCCAATGCCTGGGCTATCTCCGCGAGCGATCCTGTTGTATCTCCCATGCGGGCCAACTGTACGGCAAGGTCGTTGTGGAAAACGGCATTGCGGGGCTCCGCGTCGACGGCCGCGGCAAAGGACTTCAAGGCCGGCTCGTGCTCGCCCGCCTGAGCTTGAGCGTGGCCCAAGCCGTTGTATCCATCGCCCCAACCGCCGCTCCAGGCCAGTGACTCTTCAAAATGTGTGGCCGCTTCCGATGGGTGTCCGCGTTTTAGAAGGAGTGTGCCCAGCATATAGTGCGAATCGGCATCGGCAGGTTCGCGTTGCACGGCATGCTCATAGGCCTGGATGGCGTCGTCGTACCGTTCCGCTTGCGTAAGAGTTTGGGCGAGGTGTACGTAAAGGTTTCGCACCGGCCAGGCCGCTGCGGCAGCCTGCGAATGTTCCACCGCCTCGTCCAACCGGCCTTCGTCGACCAACAGATCGGCCATAAACCGATGGGCGCAGAAGTTGGTCGGCGATACTTCCAGGGTGCGCTCCCACAACGATTTGCTATCGCGCCAAACGACGCACTGGCGTTGCGTCAGGCCGAAGCAGACCGCGGCGGCGGCACAAGCGAGTGTCCCCACGGCGACACGAGCGACGGCATGCCTCCGAGACATTTCGAAAGCCTCGCCCGCGAACATGATCAGCAGGCCCACGACCGGGAAATAGTTGTAGCGATCGGCATAGGCTTGTTGGCCTATCTGGATCAGGCCGATGACGGGCACGAGCGTACCGAGAAACCATAACCAGCCGAACAGAAGATGGGGGCGCGACCGGCGCAGCACGACGACCAGGGCAGTGATCGCCAGCAAAATCGCGGCGCGAACGATGGTGTCGACCGGCGGATAAGATGTCGGCGGGGGATAGAAAACGATCAGATCCGTCGGCCAGATCGTCTTACCGAGATAGAACAGGTAGCCGGCGATTGCGTTCGACACTCGATAGACCAAGCCAAAATCGCTAACGCTTCGCAGGGCACCGCCGGCTCGCTGGCCAACGATCGTCACAACACATAGGGCGACCGACATCGCAAACCAAGGCACCTTTTCGAACATTTTCCAAGCGAGAGATTCCGACGGAGATTGTGCTCCCGTGGCCGGCGCCCGGCGACGCAGCGGCCACCAATCGAAGACCAGCATCAAGCACGGGAGCGTCACGAGCATCGGTTTTGCCAGCAGGCTCATCAGAAAGGCGATCGTAACTGCCAGATACCAGCCCGCCGACGGGCGAGACGCGTAGCGGCAGTAACTGACGAGCGCCAGCATGCCAAACAGCGTGCTCAGCACGTCCTTACGTTCCGAGATCCAGGCCACAGATTCGACGTGCTGCGGGTGGACGGCAAACAGTGAGGCAACCAACAGGCCGGGCCAAATCGAATTCCAGAAGTGACGGCAGAGCAAGAAGAGAAGAACGCTGTTGCACGCGTGCAGCAACAGATTGGTGATATGGAATCCGCGCGGAGCCGGCCCGAAGAGGGAAGCGTCGAGTTGCAATGAAATCCAGGTCAGCGGGTGCCAATTCGCTCCCCGCAAGGTAGACCACGCCCAACTGAAATTGCCAGCGGTCAGCCCGCCCTTCACCTGGGGAGTGTCTGCGACGTAGAGCCCATCATCGAAATTGACGAAGGCGAAATCCCAGACACCCCAATAGGCGCAGACCGACAGCCCGACGAGAAGTGCCACAACGCCCAAGACCTGTAGCCGGTCGCGAACCTTGCTCGTCGCTGGGGTCGGGTTTACAGCCGCTTCCAATGCCATATCGCCTACTCGTGATGCGGTCCCTCGCCAACCCCGAAAACCGATCCAGGCAAGGGCTCTCCGGATCGGATATGGGCGAGATGGTCTTGCAGACGATCGAGCAAATCCTGCGGTCCGCCATGTTCGAGCGCCGTCTGCAAGATCTTTTCCGCTTCGGCAAACCTGCCGGCTGCTGCGTATACCGCGGCGAGCAGGTCTTCGACTTCAGGATCGAGATGGCCTGACAACCTCGACGCTTCCGTCGCCATTTCAAGCGCCAGCGCGGGATCGCGCAGTTGCCGGTCCGGGCACATCGCATAGATGGCAGCCAGTCTTGTCAACGCAGGCAGTTGACTCGGCTCCCATTCCAGAATAATGCGGTAGTGTTCGATGGCCTCTTCCGGGTGGCCCAGCCGTGACGCCGTTTGCGCGAGAACCGTGTGCAAGGACAGTTGGCTGGGCGCGACTCGCAGGCCCGCGCGAGCCGCGTTGGCAGCCTCCGCGTCGTCTCCGTTGCGAAGGTGGGCCGACACGAGCAGCAGATACCCGTCCGGCTGGTCCGGGGCGAGCCGGAGCCCTTCATCCAAATACCGGAGTTCGTCGTCTGTGCGGCCAGCGCTGGCCATCGCTCGCGCGAGCGCCAGTCTTGATTCAGCATCGTCGGGATCGGCCTCAACGGCAGCCAGCAGCTCGGCGCGAGCTTCATCCTCACGACCCGCGTACTGGAGAATCAATCCGGTTGCGGCGCATAGTTGCGGGCCGTCGGGATGTTCGTGCCCCGCGGTCTCTAGCAGCGTCAGCGCGCGTGCCGTGTCTCCCGCGACGACGAATTGCCAGGCGATCCAGAGCGGCGTTTGCACCGAGGAGCGGTCGACCACGAAACTCGTCAGTGCCGTCAATCCCCATGCTCCCAGCGCGGTACCCAGCACCCATCGACGCCAAGCCGCGTTTCCCGCCAGGACCAAGAACCCGTCGGCCGCGAAGATGCACACCGCGGCGATACTCGGCAAGGCATAGAAGGCTTTGACCGTGCCGTGCATCGGGTGTTGTAGATAGAAATATGCCACGGCGCAGATCGATGCAGCGAAGATTCCGAGGCACAATAACTTTTCCGGCCTCCAGCGGCGGGTGACCTGCCAGATACAGGAGAGGCCGCCGACCGCGATCAGAATCGTCGGAACCAAGGCCAAAAGATAGCCGACGGCCATCAAATCGTAGTTCCAAGGGGGACGTCCGTGGCGCGAAGTCACCCCGCCCCAACCGCCGTCTCCCCAGAGGGTCGAATAGATGCCGTCTGGAATCCCGCCAAACGAGGAAAAAAAAGGCTGCGACAACGATTGCCCGAAGCGAACGAACTGTGCCGCCATTGCATACCCGGGATCTTGCCAATAGTCGAACCCGGACTGGTCGGGAGGCAGCAACGCGCGGAAGTTCACGTAGTTACGGGCGAAGTACCAGCCACAAACCAGAACGCACGCCAACGCCGGAACCAGCAGTCGCACGACCCATTGGCCGATCCTTTGCGACCGGGCCAGCAGTTGCCAGAACGACACCATCAGCACGGCGAGTACCACGGGCATCGCGGAAAGTTTTGAGAGGATCGCCGCACCGAGACAGATGCCGAAGACCGCGGCCTGCTTGAGTTGCACCGTGCGCTGCCGGATCACCACCAGAGCCATATAGACGCTCGCGGTCGACAGGGCCCCGGCCAGGACGTCGTTCGATATGTTGTGCATCAGATAGAGCTGCGTCGGCAGGCAGCCTGCCAAGAAGAGGCCGACCGCCTGGGGCACAATGCTCTTGGGAAAGACCAGTCGCAGGCAACCGGCCAAGAGAAGGAGCTGCACTACCGACGCCACCCAAGACATCGCTCTCAGATTAAAGACCCGCGCCACGGCATCGACTTGCGACAAGGGGGGCGGCGATATGAGCGATGCCAGCAGATAATAAAGGGGTGGTTGCGACATCTCCATCCCTTCGTTGCCCAAGGGAAGGTAGTGGTTCCGCGAGATGTAGTCGATGTATTCCACGTGCAGCGGGTTGTCGTATCCCATCGGAAACCGCAGCCAGTGCCAATTCCAGAGCAGGATCGCAGACCATGCGACCGCAAACGTCGCAGCCAGCATCACAGGCGCCCATCGGTGCGCTGCTTCTCGTCTGCCCAGACGCTGCCAAGCGAACGGAATGAAACCGACGGTTGCCGCCGCGAGTACCGCGAACACCAGGCAGACTGGCCATACTTTGGAGAAAGAACTCCGTGGATTCTCCGATTCGGCCGGCGCCGTGCCCTTGCCGAACGGCGCCACCACGGCCGCCGACCGCGCGGGTTCGGAAGGTGCCCCGAGAAGCGAGACCTGCCATTGCTCATCGGAAACGATCCTTTCACCACGATTCAGCTCGAGCATCAGCCAAAGTGCGGGCGGGCCACGCTCGCAGCTTGCCGTGGCGACCAATTCGTTCTCGCCGACCTTGAACAGCTCATCCGACAAACGCCTGATAGAAGGCGCTTTCCAGGAACGCGAGGAATCGCTGCCCGCGACTTCAACCCCGTTCAAAACAACCGTGAACTGCTTGAATCCGCGGATCGCCAACCGAGCCTCGCCGACCGGAGAATCGACAGTAAACCGGCGCCGAAAGACGGCCCGGAGAGGACCGTCGGGGTGAATCGTCAGATTCGGCACGGTTGGGTAGAGGATCCACTCGGCCCGCCGATCCCATGGCAGGAAGTGGATCCTCTCGCTTCGCAGACAGAGATACCAGAACATCGTGGCGACGACGGCCACTAGACAGGCTACCGGGAACCAGGTGCGCAACATCTGACCCGGCTGGATGCCCCATCGCCGTGCCAACGATTTTCCGCAGTCAACGATCTTGCGCATGAATTCAGAATCGCTTGACGTTCACGGAGACAGCCACCGTGTTTTGACCGGATGCCGTGTTTTCCGGGAAACGACCCGCTGACAAGGCGAATGGCTTCGCTGGGACTGCGTACCAGGTCGCCCCTTGGTCACACGAGGATCAGCGTGGCATGGCTTCGGCGGCCCCAACGATTTCATTGATGGGGCTGGGTGTCGACATCAAGGGGCCGTGTCGATGGATCTGGTCGGCAAAGAATCGCTGTATCGATTGCACGACGCGCGACTGCTCGGCCTCGCTCAATTCGTAGTAGAAGGGAAGCCGCAGCAACCGCCCACTGGCAAGCTCGGTCTGTGGCAGATCGGCGGTGCTGTATTTCCGGCCCATCGGCGACGAGTGCAACGGGATGTAATGAAATACGGCGTGAATGCCGTCGTCGTTGAGGTGCGAGAGCAAGCCGTCGCGCGCCGCCTGATCGGGCAGCAATACGTAGAACAGGTGGTAATTGCCGAGACAGTCGTCTGGAATTTGGGGCAGCCGCAGCAATCCCTCGGCCTCGAGCGGCTCGAGTTGGCGACGATACGATTCGTAGATTTCTCGGCGGCGCGAAGAAATCTTATCGAACCACTCCAGTTGTCCATACAGGAACGCACAGCAGATCTCGCTGGGCACGTACGAACTGCCCACATCCACCCAGGTGTATTTATCGACCTGGCCGCGAAAGAATTGCTTGCGGTTGGTCCCCTTGTCGCGAAGGATCTCGGCCCGCTCGATCAACTCGGGATCGTTGATGCACAGAGCGCCGCCCTCGCCGCAGATATAATTCTTCGTCTCGTGAAAGCTGTAACAACCGAGGTGACCGAGGGACCCAAGCGCCCGATTGTTGTAGAACGAGTTGACGCCTTGGGCCGCATCTTCGACCACCCACAGGTCATACTCGCGGGCGATGGCCAGGATGCGATCCATCTCGCAGCCAACCCCCGCGTAATGGACGGGGAAGATCGCCTTGGTACGCTCGGTGATGGCGTCTTCGATCAGGGCATCGTCCAGGTTCAGCGTATCGGGGCGGACGTCGACGAACACGGGGCGCGCCCCGAGCCGCACGACGGCGTTCGCGGTCGAGACGAAGGTGAACGAAGGCATGATCACTTCGTCGCCCGGCCCGAGATCGCAGAGCATGGCGGCCATTTCGAGAGCGGCCGTGCAAGAGGGGGTCATCAGCACTTTGGCGATGCCGAACCGCTCCTCCAACAGGGCCGAGCATTTTTGCGTGAAATGCCCGTCGCCCCCGATGTTTCCCAGAGCCACGGCCTGAGCGATGTAGTACAGCTCTTTGCCCGCGATAAACGGCTTGTTGAAGGGAATGCGTGGTTGCATAGCACCCTGGGGAGATCGATCGACTAAGGAATGCTCAGTTTCGCCTTTGAATGTTTGGAATTCGTTAGCCCGGAATGGGAAAAACGTGTGATCTACAGACCCGACGCGCGTCGGCCACTACATTGATTCCCATGCGAGATTGTCCTTCGCCCGCACCGGTCGGGGCCACCGAAGACCGGCCAAAAGCCACGATCGCCTGCGGCGCAGCGCTTGCCGGCGATTTGCTGCTAATGGCGGGTTTGGTCGCAACCGGTTTCCTGCTTGCCTGTTACAAGTTGGCCGATACCGACATCTGGTGGCATTTGCGGGCCGGCGAGTGGATTCTGGAAAACCACCGGGTGCCCAACCTCGACCCCTTCACGTTCGGATCGTCCGATCGGGTGTGGATCGATTTGCACTGGTTGTTCGAGCTGATCGCTGCCGTGGCGTTCCGCGTAGCGGGTATGCCGGGCGTGACGGTTGTCGCCGCGGCCACCGTCGCCGCGGCACTGTTCGCCGCCTTGGTGGGCGGGCAACTCAGGTCGATGCCGGTGGCGGCCGGTTGCTGGATGGTACCGCTCGTCTTGCTCGGCTATCGCCTTCATCCGCGGCCCGAACTGTTCTCGTTGCTGTTCTTGGCGATCTTTCTGACGGTGCTTGACCGCGGGCAGCGAAGGCCGCACCTGGTCTGGCTTCTGCCGGTGATCGAAATCTTGTGGGTGAATACACACGCGTTCTTCCTGCTCGGACCGATCGTTTTCGTCCTCTTCTTCATCGGCCAGATCGGCGGACGCTGGTTCGCGTCGGTCTCGGGAGGCGGACACTCCGGAAGCGGCCAGAGGCTGGCGCCGATCGTGCCGAAGCACTACGCCGCCGCCTTCGTGGCGATCATGGCGGCCTGCCTGCTGAATCCTTATGGAATCAAAGGGACGATGCTGCCGCTGGAACTCTTTCCGAAGATTTCCGATCCGGCGAACGACTACAAGACGTACATCGACGAGCTGTTCAGCCCGCTCGACTACGCGCGGCGCAGCCAGACGTTCGTCGCCGCCCACTCGGTCTACTATCGATCGCTGTACCTGCTCGCGGTTGGGTTACCGCTCAGCTTCGTGCTGCCAGCCCTCTACCGCATTGTGCGACGAACGGCGTCGGCCACCCGTGCTCGACAATCCACGGCACTGGCTGGCCGCTCGGCCGACCGGGGACTGGTCTTGGCGCTCGTTGCGGCCGTAACCGGCTTACTGGGTGGCTCTGTCACGGTGGTCGGCGATACGGTGGCTGGTGCTCCCGCATATTTGCTTTATGTGTTGTCGGCGGGCGTGTGGCTCATCGCGGCAAACGATCTGCGGCGAATATCGCCGCGTGCCGCGCTGCTGGCGGTTGTGACAGCACTTGGGCAGGTGTCGACGACAGGTTGTTTGCACATGGCATTTGCCGGCTCGCTCGCACCGGGCGGCCAGACGACGGGCCTCTTGTTGTTCATTGCGGCGTGTTGGGCAGCGGCAGCGATGCTCGCGCTGCAATCGGGACAGGACCTGTTTCGTATGTTGCTGGCCGTGGCGTTTACTTATCTCGGTTTCCAGGCGATGCGCAATTTGAACGTCTTCGCGCTGGTGGCCGGCATCGTACTCAGCCGCAACTTGGGGGATTGGTTGGGCGAAGTCATCGACGAAGGTCGAGTCGCGCCCGAAGCGTCACCAGCTCTCTGGACTGGGCGCGGCGCGCTGGCGGTTCTGTTGGCAGTCTGGATCGCGATGATCGGTACTGGCCAATGGAACCGCTGGGCGAACGGGTCGCGTGAGTTCGGCCTGGGCGAATCGCCCGGAACTTTTCCGCACGACGCGGCCCGATTTGCCGGTGGCGATGGTTTGCCCGATCGGGCCATCGCCTTCGACCTGGGCCTGGCGGCGCTCTATGTCTTCCACAACGGTCCGGCCAAGAAGGTCTACATGGATCCGCGATTGGAGGTTCCGTCGTTGGAGACCTTCCAGAACTACGTGGCCATCGATGACTCCCTGCACGGCCGAAGCGACATGTGGCGCGATGCGCTACAAAGACTCGACAACCCGCTCGTGCTGCTCGATCACAGCGGCCATACGATGGGGGAAGCCCTATTGTTGACGGAGGGCGACTGGCGGTGCATCCATTTCGATTCGCAGGCGGCCGTCTTCGCCTCCCGCCATAACGACGTTTCGGCGGGCCTCTACCCGACAGTCGACTTGGCGGCGCGGCATTTTCAACCGCATCTCGAATCGTCGCCGGATACGGGCGACGACGCGGTGCTCGTCGAGACCGATGCACTCGCGCACCTGGGAACCTACTTATGCCCCTCGGCTGCTGTCACGTGGTCTTGGCGCATTCCCGCGCAGTGGCTCGCTCTCGACCGCCTGAAAAACGCGGATCGCGAGGCAGACCGTGCCGCCGACACTTGGGCCCTGCGGGGTCGCTGTTATTGGAACCTCGTACCCAGTTTCGCCACGGCTCCGCCTCGCGCGGGCGAAGCCTGGCAGAATGGCGAGGGGCTGCGCTGGGCGCAGGCGACGTGGTGTTTTCAGCAGGCGTTACAACTTGATCCAGAGCAACTGACAAGCCTGCGTCCCTTGTACGATACTTGTCGAGCGCGACGGATGCCCGAAGCGCAATTGGCCGCGGGGCGACAATTGATTGCGCTGGGGGCCGCCGGCCCGCAGCAATGCCAGGAGGTCGAAGAGCTCGGGCGGCGACTCACGGAGCTCGAGCGATTGTCGCTCGATTCCGTACCGCCCTCAGAAGAGGCGGTGCGCAAACTGGTGTCGGGTGGCCTGAGTGCCACGGCGGCCGAATGGGTGCGGCGGGCCGGCATACCGATCGGTGATTGGGAATGGCAACTGGTCGACCGCTTGGCGGCCGCGTGGATGAACTTGGGCCGGCCCGACCAAGCGCGGGCAGTCTGGCAATCGGCGCGAGCGCCATCTGAGGCGGAGCTGAACTCGCGCCTGGCCGACGCCTGGTGGGTGGAAGGCGATTGGACACGAGCCGAACAGGCCTATCGCGCAGCACTCGCGGCCGATCCGCAGCATGCCGACAGCCTCTGGGGGTTGGCCATGCTCTACGCCGAGCAGGGCATGGCGGCCCAGACACGCACCGCCTGCACCGAGGCGCTCGAGCACGACTTGCCGGAGCCGCGGCGAGACGAACTGCGCGAAGTGTTGAAAATGGTCTCATCGCGCGAAGAACAATAAGTCTCTGCAAAAAGGCTCTTCGGAACTGGGTCGGTTAACGCAAGGGTGTGCGGCGCGCAGGCGCCGCAGGCGGATTGGTTGAAGGTCGATGACGAACGCTGCAAAAGACACTGCGGACCGGCGACTGTACGCCGACCCGAAAACGATCGGCGACGCGGTGCTGCTGTGCTTACTCGTCGCGGTTGCTTTCCTGCTGGCGTGCTACAAGGAGACCGATAACGACATCTGGTGGCACCTGGCGGGCGGCGAGTGGATTCTGAGCCATTGCCGCGTTCCGGATCTCGATCCTTTTACGTTCGCATCGCAGGAGCGGACATGGATCGACTTGCACTGGCTGTTCGAGGTGGCCGCGGCGCTGGCCTTTCGTGCCGCGGCGATGCCCGGTGTCGTATGCTTGGCCGCAGGTCTATCCGCGGCAACCGTGGCCGTTGCACTCACGATGCGGAAGCGAACGTGGCCGTTGCCGACCGTCATCGCCTGCTGGGTGCCAGCCTTGGCGCTCATCGGCTGGCGTCTTCCTCCCCGGCCCGAATTGTGTACGCTCCTTTTCCTGGCCATTTATTTGGCGGTGCTCCACCGCTGGGACGAACGCCCGAGACTCGTTTGGTTCTTGCCCGTGGTGCAGGTGCTGTGGGTCAATACGCACGGCCTGTTCGTGCTCGGGCCGGTCGTCATGGGCTTGTGGTTGGCGGCCAGAGCGATCGAATCATTCTGGCGCTCGCGCAGCCGGAATTCGGCCTCATCTGATCCCGACGTAGGGCAGGATTACGCTTGGCGAAAGACGCTGCTGGTCATGGGGGCTGTTGTGGCGGCCTGCCTGGTCAATCCCTACCTGGTGCGCGGCGCGCTATTCCCGTTCGAGCTTTTTCCAAAAATTGCCGCCTCGGCGAACGTTTACAAACAGACGGTTGGCGAATTCGCCAGCCTGGGTAGTTGGGCCCGATCGCAGGAACTGCCCGGCTCGCGGAGCGCCTACTTCTGCGCCGCTTACTTCCTCCTTAATTTTCTGCCGGCGAGTTTCTTGTTGCCTGCCGTGTGGAGCGCGGCGACCTCGAATCCATCTGTGGCGGGTCGGGCCGCGCAGGGTCGTAAGGATGTGCCAACCGAGGACGGCCGCTGGGGCTGGCTACTCGCCCTGGCCTGCGGGGCGACACTGGCGGTCATCAGCATGCGGTCGCTGCCCGGTCGAGCGCTGTCTTGGTGGGAGATCGGCAGATATGCGCCGCTCGGCTGGCTGATGCTCGGCGGCGCGGGTGCCGCTGCCCTGCGGCAGAGTCGGGTAGCCGTGCAGGCAGGACTGGCCGGTTCGGTGGCGATGGCGGCTTGGACCATTACGTTGCGCGCGATTCTCTACAGCCGCGACGATCTCTTGGGCATGTCGGGCGGCGCGGTCTGGGGGCTGGCGGCCATCGCCCTAGCCAGCGCGGCGGTACCGCTCAGAAGCCGTTTAAGGCTCGACCGCGTGTTGCTCGCAGTGACCTTCGGTTACTTGGCGATGCAGGCCCTGCGCAACGGCCCTCTGTTCGGGCTCGTTGGCGGCGCGGTGCTGGCCGGCAATCTGGGCGAGTGGATGGCTGATTGGCAGCGCGGCAGTCGGCGCGGATTGGTCCACGCGGCGAGTGGCCTCGCATTCAAGTTGGTTAGCGGCGCGGCAATGGCGTTCTGGATCTTTGCCATTGTCACGAACCGATATCACGACTGGACGCGGCAGCGGCGTGAATTCGGGTTCGACGAGGCTCCCTTTGTCTCGGCCCATGCCGCGGCGCGGTTCGCGGGACAATCCGGACTGCCCACGCGGGCTGTTTGTTTCAACCTGGGGCAGGCGGGGGTGTACTCCTTTCACAACGGGCCGGAACACAAGCCCTTTATCGACGCTCGTCTCGAGTTGCCCAGCGAGGACGATTATCGGCGCTATCTCGAGCTGGAATCGGACCTGAACCACAACGGGCCGGCGTGGCCTGCGATCCTGGCCGACTTGGGTAACCCCCTGGTGCTGGTCCTGCACACCTCCGATCATGCGGCCGAAGCGGCCCTGTTGTCGCACGAAGCGTGGCGGTGTATCTACTTCGACGCCGTGGGAGCGGTATTTGTTTCCGATGATCTATCTGACTTGCAAGAGTCCTTCCCGACGGTCGATTTCGGTACTCGCCATTTCAGACATTCGAGATCGTCCTCCCCCGAACCACCGCAGACCGTACTTCACGAGGCTCGAGCGCTCCAGCAGATCGGCCGTGCGATTTCGGCAATGGGCGGTGAGCCGCAATGGGCGCTCGAATTGGCAGCGCTCGGCCTGGCCACCGAGGCCACGCGTGAGGAGCCCTTCTCGTCGCAGACCTGGACGTTGCTCGCCAACTGCTGGGCTTCGCTGGGGCTGACACAAGACGCGGCGGCGGAGGGGGACGATGTCTGGCTGCCGCAACGCGACCTGTTCGCGTCGCAGGCCGCCTTTTGCGCGGCCCGTGCTCTCGAACTGCCGCCGCAGGACCCGGAAGCGTTGGCGACGTTGTATTCCATTTACCGCTCCGCGGGCCTGCTCGACGCGCAACTGTCGGTCGGCTTGTCGTTGCGGCACGATCCGGCCACACCGCAGGATCGCCGCGAGGAGATCGGCCGCCTGGAACAAACGGTCCAGCAGCTCGTAACCGAGCAACTTCCCACGCCGGTTGCCGGGTCAGCCGCGTCGATCCAGAACTGCTTGCGATTGGGTTTGCCGATGCTCGCCGTACGCGAGCACGGCCGTTTGCGCGAGACCGGCGGTGCGACGATCGATTGGGAATGCACGCAAGCTGCCGCGGCCGCGCATTTGAAACTCGGCCAACCCGGCCAAGCGAGAACGATCTGGCAGGCTGCCAGTGACGTACCCTCCGAACACGAGCGCAACTGCCGAATCGCGGAAACCTACCTCGTCGAACAAGATTTGCAGCAGGCCATGGCTTGGTACGGAGAAGTCGTGAGCGCCGATCCGGGGATGGCCGCGGCATGGTGGGGACTCGCTCTGATACATGCACAACTGGGAAGTGCCGAGGCAGCCTTTGCGGCCTGCCAACACGGGCTCGACTGCGATTTGTCGTCGCAGCAGCGTACACGATTTAGCGAATGGCAGGGGCTGGTGGGCCGCTATCGGCGTATCGGTCAGTGATGCGTCCGGATAGCAAACTTTATGAGTCGCGAGGGGGCGCCGCCGGCCGATCGGCACGCGGGGCTTGTAAGACAAGTTGTGAGAGCTCGCGAAAATGATGGTTGATGCTGTCCAAGACCAAGCCGCACGTGGCCGAAACGAGCGCCATCACTTCGAGCGCCGCGGCCAGGATCGCCGTCGGGAAATGGAGAATCTTTCCGGTGCGGATGAACTCGACGACCGGGATGCTGCCCAAGGCCAGGCCGGTGCCGCCGAAGGCGATTGCGACCGCGGAGAAGAACAGCAAAGGGCGATAGGCGCGAAACAGATCGAAGATCTTGCGCAGCACTTTCGCGCCGTCCCGATAGGTGGATAGCTTGGAATAAGAGCCTTCCGGCCGTTTTCCGTAGTTCACGGGAATCTCCAAGATCACGAGATTGCGATACAGGGCCTGCAGCGTGAGCTCCGTTTCCACTTCGAAGCCTCGCGAGACGACGGGCAATGTCCGCACGGCTTCTCGGCTGAAGCAGCGATAGCCCGACATGACGTCGGATAGCTTCGACTTGAAGATGAAATTGATCGCTTTGACCACCAGCAGGTTGCCGAAGACGTGCAGCGGTCGGTAGGAGCCGGCTTCGTATTCGACGAGACGGTTGCCGACCACGACGTCGGCCCGCGACTCCAACACCGGCTGCAAGAGATCGCGTACGCGGTTGGCCGGATACGTATCGTCGCCGTCCACCATGACGTAAGCGTCCGCTTCGATGTCGCGGAACATCGAAGCCACGACAAAGCCCTTGCCTTGGCGCTTCTCCCGCACCACGCGAGCGCCGGCGTGTAGAGCGATCTCGTCGGTGCCGTCCGATGAGTTATTGTCGTAGACGTAGATATCGGCGTTGGGCAACTCTCGACGAAAATCCTGAACCACCTTGGCGATGGTCACCGACTCGTTGTAGCAGGGAATGAGGACCGCGATGCGGGGCCGGAATGTGTCCGGAGGAGCTACCGCGTGTTTCGCGGCGGCGGAATCGGGGATGCCCGGCGGTGGCAACGTCGGAGAGTTCATGAACCATTGCCACTCGGGGCGGCCATTTGTATGCAGCGAAGCGGCTCATCTGCCGAAAGACTATTCGCATCAACGGGCCAGTCATTCTGTGCTGGCCCCACAAGTCGGTCAAGTAACGCGGTGTGCCGAGGAGGGCCGCGGCCGTCGAAGCGCGTTTTCGAATCGCCGATCTCGATTTGCGTCGCGCATCGAGAACCCGATCCGAGTCTGCCGGAAGAATCGTCTCGCAACGTCGATGGTCTTGTACACCGGTTTTCGGATAAACTCTAACGCAATGCCTTCCAACGTTGCCGATATTCTCGGCCCGACCGGCCGTATCGCTGCCCGGCTCAACAACTATGAGTGCCGGCCGGAGCAGCTTGCGATGGCCGAATCCGTGGCCGCCGCGATAGCCGAGAAACGCCACTTGCTCGTTGAGGCGGGCACGGGCGTGGGCAAGAGTTTCGCCTACCTGGTGCCCGCGATCCTGGCGGCCACCGAAGACCAGCAAGAGGCGCCGGCGGATCGCCCCGACGCAGAGGAACGCGAACGCCCGCGACGCGTCATCGTTTCGACGCACACCATCAGCCTACAAGAACAGCTCATGGGCAAGGATTTGCCGTTGCTCAAGGCGGTCCTTCCCTGGGAATTCACGGCGGTGCTGGTCAAGGGGCGCAACAACTACGTCAGCCTGCGGCGAATGCGCGGAGCCGTGCAGCGAGCGGTGAGCCTGTTCGCCTCGCCGGAGGAATTCGACGAGTTGCGCCGGATCAATACCTGGAGCGGCGAAACCACCGACGGATCGTTGAGCGACCTCGACCACCGACCTCTGCCGAGCGTTTGGGAGGAAGCCCGCAGCGACCACGGCAACTGCATGGGCCGTCAATGTCCGACGCACGAAGCGTGTTTTTATTATCGCGCGCGGCGGCGAGTCCAGAATGCGCAGATCCTGGTCGTCAATCATGCGTTGTTCTTCAGCGACCTGGCGCTCCGACGCAGTGGCGTCAGCATTCTGCCCGAGCACGACGTGGTGATCTTCGACGAGGCGCACACCCTCGAGGCAGTGGCCGGCGACCACTTGGGCATGGCCGTGTCATCGAGCCAGGTCGAATACGCGCTCGGCAAGCTGTACAACGAACGCACCCAGCGCGGTCTGTTGGTGCATCATCATCTGCAAGCGGAGATCGAGTCGGTCGACCGCTGCCGCCACGCGGCGTTCGATTTCTTCGACGATGTGCGCACCTGGCAACAGCTATCGGGTAGGTCGAACGGACGCGTGCTCGCTCCCGACATCGTTGCCAACGGGCTCAGTCCCGAGTTGACGCGGCTGTCGCGGCAGTTACAGAAATGCGGCGAGAGCGCGGAGCGGCCCGAAGACCGGCACGATCTGCTGGCCGCGCACAATCGCTTGGCGGCTCTCGCGACAGAAGTCGATAATTGGTTGCACCAATCGCAACCGGGCCTCGTCCACTGGATTGATCTGGTCGCCGGACGGCGGCCGCGCGTGACATTGGCCGCGGCGCCGGTCGACGTCGGCCCGGCGCTGCGAGAGCAACTCTTTTCGCGCGTGCCGAGCGTCATCATGACCAGCGCCACGTTGACGGAGGGCAATCCGGGCCGTTTCGATTTCTTCAAGTCGCGCGTGGGATTGCCGCAGGTCGAAACGAAAGCGCTCGGTAGTCCGTTCGATTACCGCGAGCAGGCCAGCCTGGTCCTGTTGGCCGATATGCCCGACCCGACGGATCAAAAAAACGCCTTCGAAAGAGCATCGCTCCAGGTGATGCGGCGTTATATCGAGCGGACCGATGGTCACGCGTTTGTGTTGTTCACCAGTTATCAGCAGTTGCGGCAGGCGGCCAGCGACCTGACTCCCTGGCTGGCCGAGCGAGACCTGGCCCTCTATGCACAGAGCGACGGCCTGCCGCGCACCCGACTCATCGAGGAATTCAAGGCCAACCCGCGCGGCGTTCTGCTGGGCACCGACAGCTTCTGGCAAGGCGTCGATGTGCCGGGGAAAGCACTGCAAACGGTCATCATCACCCGCCTGCCGTTCGCGGTACCCGATCGGCCCCTGCTGGAGGCAAGGTTGGAAATGATCCGGAATCGGGGCGGCAACCCGTTCCGTGAGTATCAACTGCCCGAGGCGGCACTCAAGTTGAAACAGGGATTCGGCCGCCTGATTCGCAGCCGGCAGGACCGAGGCACGGTCGTCATCCTCGACCCGCGCGTGCTGAGCAAGCCCTACGGCCGCGTCTTCCTCGACTCGTTACCCGACTGCCGACGCGTACACGACAAGGTGGCCGGAACGCACGAGCCCGATTGATGGTGGTTCGCCGCCGGTGCTCGATAGCCCTTACGGCTGCGCGGACCGATTCAAGATCTCGTCGGCCCGCTTAAGCAGCGCCAGCCCGGAATCGGAGAGGGAACTGTTGGGGCTCTCGGGATCGCAGGCCACAAACCTCCCGTGGCAATGCTGGCAGGCGACCTGCCGTCCGAGATACTCGACACGTATGCGTAGGCTGCGGCCGCAGGTCGGGCAGGGCTGAACGAAATGGGTGCGTTGAATCATGAGTATTGCTCTCCTGCAATGCGGTCGACGTCCTCCATAAACGCCTTCTGTACTAAATCGGCCTCGCCGAGTTGATGCGCTTCGAGCCGTTGACGGAAGTTCTCGAACGTCATCTCGGCCATCTTCCAACACTCAGGCCAGCGATGGCTTTCCACGTCCTGCTCACACCGGTCGATCAGGTGGCTTAACTCGACAAACAGCGCCCTGTGGTCGGTCTTCAACTCGTCCGCACAACGGCACAGCGACGGCGCATACTCGACCACGTCGCGTAGGTAGCCATCGCATTCCTTCAGCGCGAACATCATTCCCAGGTGTTCGCTCAGTTCGTCCAGTGCTTCCAACACCCGAACGGCCCCACTCGTCGAGCCGACGCGGTGCTCCCGGAAGAGCCGATCAATCCGTTCAATGTGCTCATCGAGTTGGCGCTGCTCGTCGCGCACTTCTTTGCTGACAATAGGTAGTTTGGCTCCGGCAGTCATCGAAACACCCTTTTCGTGAGCTGGCGGATCGGCACGGCTTGCGACCGGGCGCAAAATGCGTCAGGCTTGTTTCTGCCTCGAATAAGGCATCGGGCCGTCGCGATCCTCCCTGCAAAGGCCCCTGGCAGTTAATATCCTTCATCCGTAACGTATCGAATGAAAACGGACGACATGCCGTTCTCTGGCCCTGACTTGCGGCCGCCGCATACAAAACGCGGCAGCCCACCGCAAAAACCGCCCACCTTCGGAGATGCTGATCGGAGCGGAAGACGAATCCATCGTTCATCGACAGATCAGCAGGTAACTTTAAGAACTGGCTTGGGAACAAGTCAACAACCCATTTCGTGTGCCAAATAATCGCTTTCGATCTATTCGGTGTGGCTTTCGCGGCAGGCGAAAGGCTTTGTCCCGCCTTTATACAACTCGGTGGCATGTTGGACGGACCCTATAAAGGAGGGGCGCAATAGACTGTGGATGCAAACCTATTCCTTGAAACAGTAAGCCTTTGCGTCGTAGCGGCCATCGGAGGGGCAATTAATTCGGTGGCAGGCGGAGGAACGCTGTTGACCTTTCCCGCGCTCATCGCCGCGCTCGGCGGTACGGCCGAAGGTGCGGTGCTCGCCAATGCCACGAGCACGGTGGCTCTCTTCCCCGGATCGCTGGCCGGCATGGCGGGTTATCGCCGCGAACTCCTGGTGGCGCGATCATGGATCAAGCTCCTGTTGTTACCGAGCTTGCTGGGCGGTTTGGCCGGTTCGCTGCTGCTGATGCGCTTGCCGCCCGAGTCGTTCAAGGCGCTCGTGCCCTGGCTATTGTTGACGGCCGCGGTCCTCTTCTGGTTGCAACCGCGCGTCGCGCGGTGGATCGGCAGCGAGGGGGGCCATCTCGATGGCGAGCCGCGCAATGTCGCCCTGGTGGCCTTTTTTCAATTCCTGGTGGCGATCTATGGCGGCTATTTCGGCGCGGGCATCGGCATACTCATGCTCGCGGCGCTGGGGTTCATGGGCCTGCACGACATCCACCAAATGAACGGGTTGAAGACGCTCTTCGCCTCGTCCGTCAACGGTGTGGCCGTCGTGGTCTTCATCGCGTCGGGCAAGGTTGCCTGGCCCTTCGCGATAAGCATGGCACTCGCGGCGATCGCCGGCGGCTATGGCGGCGCACACGTGGCGCGCCGCCTCGACCGCAACCTCGTCCGCGGCGTGGTGGTGTGCATCGGCTTCCTGCTGGCGCTGTACTATCTCTATCAGCAGTGGTGGCTTGCCCCCTCGCCAGTCGACGGATAAACCGACCGCACCGGCAAGGAGGTCGCGTGCCGGTCGCTATACCGTTTGCGAGCGGTTCATGTACTCGCTGCTCGACACGATGAACTCGAGCAGTTCGTCCTGCGTGAAGCCGTTTTCCATGTCTTGCACGAGCGCCTGACCCGAAGCCTGGTCGAGCGACCGTCCCAGATAGGTTTGGAACCAGTTGCCAATCAGGTCCAAGCGGTATTCGGGGCTCGTCACGAAGCCGAACACCACGGCCTGCCGCGGGTTCGTCTGGATGAAGTTCACCCAGTAGGCCAGACCCTGAGCGTCGACCGGCCGACCGAGCAAGTGCTGGTACAGCGCGGTCACCCAGGCCGCATCGGGCGACAGGTTCGGATACTGCGTGCCGGCGTTGGCGTAGAACTCGGCGGAACCGATGATGCCGGCCTGCACCGCTTCCGGGCCACCGGTGGCGTTCCACACACCCGTCCACCAGGCGATGCCACTCTGATCGGCCGACCGACCCAGATACTCTTCGTACAACTGGTCGATCCGCTGGGCGCGATACTCGTTGCTCGTCACGAAGATTTGGGCCACCTGCATGGCAGGCATGCCGGTGTTCACCGCGTTGACCCAGCTCGCCAGTTCGGCCGTTCCGGGCGTGCGTCCCAAGATCTGCTGATACAGGTTCGAGATCCAGTTTGCCGTGGCGGAAGAAGGATCGGTATTGGTCGTGCCCGTCACCGTACCGCCCGAACCGTTGCCGTTCGAATTGTTACCTGTCGAGTCGCCCGGCGGATCCCAGATGCCGACCAGCGGCAAGGCGAACTGATCACCGAAGGAGTAGGTCGCGTCGTGGCCACCCAACGGCGTGTCCTGGAACTGGTGAATGAGATGCAAGAACGGATTCCCGCTCAGTGCCGACAGTCCACCGGCGATGTTGGCCGAGGTCGACAGGGCGCTGCCCAGTGCGCTGGTCGACAGTGGCGCCGTATTGCCGAAATTGGAATCGAGGAAGTACCACTGGGCCGTTCCCGGATTGTTATCCGTCCGGCCAGGCACATAGAGACCCAGATCGGTCTGGCCATCGCCGTCGATGTCGCCGACCGCCGGCCGTGCCGTCACGGTATTGAAGGGAATGCTCGACGGCAGGAGCTGGTTGAGATTCAGTTTGACGTTCCATTGGCCGGTCAGAATGTGGCCGGGATCGAGGCTCGCCAGATCGAACTCCATCACACCGTTCTGATAGGTGCCGAGGTCCAGATAACCGTCGAACTTGCCGACGAACGGCAGGCCTGCCATGTCGCTCGTCAGTTTGCCGGCCGGATGGGTCGCCGTGGCGGGCGTCGCGATGTCGGTCGCGCTGATATAGCCCTGGTCGAGCACATCGAGGTACCAAGACTGGCCGTCGAACAGACCGACCTGGTCGCCGTCGGCCGGGTTTCCGTCGAAGTTGCCCGCCACCGGCAGGCCGTCGATGGCGAACGGCTCAGCCACCGTCGTCACACCCTTGCCCACACCGCTCAGATCGTACAGCCAGCGGTAGTTGCCGTTGCTGTCGATGCCGTAGGCGGCCAGTTTGTCGAAGCCGCTGACCGTGCCCGGTGTCGGAGGATTGGTGCCATAGGTGGTCGAGAAATTGCCGTCGAACAGACGATCGGTGGCATAACCCATCGTGATCGTGGCGTCGCGACTATTGGCGTCGGGATACTGCGGATCGAAGACGCCGTCGCCGTTGATGTCCAGGTCGACCGTGCCCGAGCTATAGACGGCGATGTGCGCCCGCGTATCGACGGTGAAGGAGCCGACGAAATTCCCGCCTGTGTTCGTGTTGCCCGAGGGCAACCCGGTGGGGAAGCTCGTGCCGTTGAATTCACCATCGAGCGGGTTGTCCGCGTTGTCCGTGATCCGGTCGCTGACGGTCAGCGTGTAGCGATCGTCGGGCAACGGCGAGGCAAAGTGCAACGTCGCCACGCTCACACCCGGCGTGCCCGAGGCCGTCGCGTCGGTGAACGTGACCGACGTGATCGGGATCACGCCGGTATGCTCGCCCACCAGGGCGTAATTGGCCGTCGTTTCGGCCAGCGTCGGGTTGACCGCCGGGTAGACGAAGTTGGGACCGACCCGCACCGGCAGGTCGCTGAAGTCGACGTCGATGGAAGTGACCAGCGGCGTCGGTGTGGGCGAAGTCGTGGCCGTGAGCTTCGTGTCGAAGAGCGGATAGGTCGGGTTGCCCGTGATGTTGACGTTGCTGATCGTCGGACCTTGGGTGTCGAGGAAGATCGTCAGTTCCTGGGCAGCCGAAACGTTGCCCGCCAGATCCTCGGCCGTCACGAACATACTCCGCACGCCGTCCAACGGCAGACCGAGACTCGGGTTGTTCAGGTCGATGTTGGACGTCAGTGTCCACTCGCCGTTCGGTTGGGCGTTGGTGCCGTCGACGGGCATGGCGGTGGTCTGGCCGACGAGCACGTTGCCGCCCGGTGTGCTCACGTAGAGCCGGACGATCGAGTTGGCCTCGGCGACGCCGTAGAAGCTGGGCGTGCTGACGTTGGTGATACGATCCACGATCGTGGCCGGCTGGGCGTTGATGCTCGAGTCGCTCGTTCCGGCCAAACCACTGTTGGGCGCGGTGGGTGAACCGAACGCAACCGGCGGCTTTGCCGTATCGATCGTGAGCGACAGCGTGCTGCTCGCGCCGCCAAAACCCGTTTCGATGGCCACGGCCGGGTCGACGATCTGCACCTCGGCGTTGATGTTATGAACGCCATCGGCCAGCGGCGTGGTGAAATCGTACTCGTACAGGCCCGGGAATCCGGCCACCGGGCTAGCAAAGCCTACGGGCGTTTGCGAATTGTTGCCGTCGAAGATGGCCACGCGGAATCCGGCGGTAGCGCCGTTGGTGCTGAATGGGATCGGAATCACGCCCACCGGAGGATTGTCGGTGGTGCCGTTGCCCGGGAGGTCGTTCAAGAAGATGCCGTCCGACAACTGCAAATAGATGCGCGGCGTGTTGTCGTTGGTCACGTTGTCGAACTGCGACCGGCCACTGTCGTCGTTCGGCGCGTTGGGCGGCAGGTTGCCCGTGTCGGGGCTTCCCGCGACACCCGCCGGCACGCTGCGCGACAGCTCGAGGTTGAACGGTACCACGGCCGGCGTATTGACGATGCTCATGTTGTAGCCGTTGACCACGGCCCCATTGGGCGTGCCGTTGGCGTTGGCGCCGAAGACGTGTACGAAGTACGTCTGCCCGGCCACCGCGGGAATACGCACACGGGCCCCGCCCGTGCCGCCCAGCGCGCCGAAGTCGGCCGGGCCGCCCGAAGCCGAGGCGACGACATTGCCTGCCGCGTCGAGCACCTGCAGGTTCAGGTTGCCGCCGGCGGGCAACAGCGACGTGCTGTAGATCTGGAAGGTGGCCACGAAATCGAGCGTGCCGGTCTGCTGCGCCGTGACCCTGAAGAAATCCTGATCGGAGGGCACGTTGGGAAACTCGGCCGCATTGGGGAAGATCGAGGCGTTCGACACCTGGATCGTTTGGGCCGAGCCCAGAACGGCCGCGCCTTGCAGCGTCTCGTTCGGCTCGTATTCATCGGGACCCAATACCAGTAGGTTGCCGCCCGTGGCCACGTCGGGCGAAACGACCTTGATGTTGGTGTAGTTGATGTCGGGCCATTGCACGCCGGCGGTAAACGTGCGGACCGTTCCCGAGTTTCCGATCACGTCGCGGTTGTTGACCACGAACTGATTGGCCGCGAGCGCACCGCCGGTCGCCGATTGGATCACCAGGGCGTTGTTTTCGCCGGCCGCTCCACCGTCCACGTTGACGAGCAGGTTGTCGAGATTGTTGGGCGCGAATTGCGTGCCCGCGGCGGGCGTCACCTGGAACGTATCCTGGCCACCCTCGCCGAAGGCCGACAAGATTTGCACGCCGCTGCCCAGGACGACGGGCGCCAGCAGTGTATTGCTCGCATCGGTCACCGAAACGGTGCGAATGTCTTCGCGAATTCCGATCAGATCGCGGCCGCCCGTGCCATCCACGTTGACCTGGTTGGCGGTCCCGCCGCCGCCCGTCACCGTGAAGGGGCCGGCGACATTCGTAAAGTTGAACGTTGTGTTCAAACCGGCGTTGGTGAAGGTGCCGGATTGCGGTCCCGATGGTGTATAGGTGAGAACGTCATTAAGTGCCGAGCCGTTGGCGGTCAAAGCATTGCCGCCTGCGTCGAGATTCGCCACATCCACGCCGATGAGTGTAACGGTACCGCCATAACCGGTAATGGTCGTGTTTGTCGGCGGAATCGCGGCACTATTGGCCAGGTTGACGGCCACCGCGCCCGAGGCGCCAGTCAGGCTGGCAACATCTCCACCTGCCGAGTTGCCGACGAGCGTTGTTGTGGTGTAGGGCAAAGTGCCGGCGAGGTTGAATTGATCGGTACTGGCCGCACCGTTCAGCGTCAGATTGGCAACGCCGGGTGTGGTCACGGGCAATTGGCCGTTGAGCGTGACCGTGCCCCCAGCGGCCGCGACCACGTCGAACGTGTTGTTACCCGCGGTCCCGTTGTAGGTCAGCGAGTCCGCCGCCGCGCCGCCGGTGTCGCTCAGCTTCAGGCTGCCGCCCGTGCCCAGGTGGCTGAAGGCCACCGGCACCAGCGTGCCGAGTGTCGCGTTGGAGTCGGTCAGGCTGCCCGAGTCAAACGTGGCGCCCGGCGTGAGCTTGATCGTGTCGGCGCCCGCGGGCGAGACAATACTGAGCGAGTCGCCGCCGCCCTGGCCGTTGATGTTGAGCTGCGAAACGGCCGTGAAGGTGACCGGTACCGGACCGGCCCCCGTCACCCCGCCGCCCGTCGAATCGACGGCCGACGGAGTATAGACCATCGTGTCGGCGCCGGTCGTGCCGTTCACGATCAGCGTATCGCCGGCCACCGTCGGGCCGCCGCCGTTGACCGTGATGCCGGTCAACCCGGCAGGAGTCGTCGGGTTGTTGAGGTTGATCGTGTCGCCGCCCGCCAGATCGTCGATGGTCAGGCTGCTCTTGTTGAGGAAGCTGGTCGTCTCCAGGTTATTGACGCTGACCAGGCCGTTACCCGCGATGGACGGGTCGGCCGAATAGTTGATGGCGTCGTTGGCGTTGGTGGCCGTGACGGTCAAGGGACCGGCTACGGTGTCGACCACCGGCGCCAGGTTGGTGAACGTCACGAGTTGCACCGCGCCGCCGATCGTCATGCTGTCGCTTCCCTGGCCGGTGCCGGGACCTGGGGTATAGTTGTCGGCCGTTTCGGCCATCGTGCCGATCAATCTGAGTAGGTTGTTGCCCGCACCGCCGTCGAAGGAGATGCCGCCGGCCAGCGAAACGGCTCCGTTGGTGTCGTCGACCGACAGCGTGTCGTCGCCCAGGCCGCCCGATACCGACAGCGTGTTGAGCGTCGTCGTGGTGCCTACGTCGATGGGAACCCATTTCACGGCCCCGTTGATCAGGTCGACGAGATGGGTGCCGCCGGCGGCGAGATGCGAGACCGTGATCGCATCGTTGGACGTGCTGCCGATGAAGTTCAGGGCCAGGAGGTTGCCGCCCCTATTGAGCGTCAGGGCGCCGTCGGTGCTGTTGAAGCCGGTGATGTTGATGGCCGGGCCGCCGGCAGCCAACGACAACGCTGCGCTGGTTGGGCTGAGCGGCGTGTAGTTGACCGTACTCGGCAAACCGATCGCGGTCGTAATCCCGATCGTCGCGGCGCCGTTGAGCGTCAAGTTGGAGACACCCGTCGGCGCTCCATAGCCGGTGACGGTCAGCGCCGTGCCCGCGCTGTTCACCGTCAGATTGGCAACTCCCTTCAGGCCGATCGGTCCCGCCACGACGCCATCGACCTGGTTGGCGGCGAAATCGACGGTCGCTGGGCCGGTCGGTGCGGTGGCGACGACGCTGGTGTCGCCGATGCCGTTCACCTGGATGCCTCCCGCGAAGAGCGTGCTCGGTGCGATCGATACCTGGCTCTTGTTGCCCACGACCCCGATCGCGAGCGCGTTGATGGCGATCGGCGTGATCGGCAAGTCGGAGTCGACCTTGATCGCGCCAGTGCCCGATGCAACGCCGAACGTGTCGTTCGCCCCCGATCCGTTGACCGTCAGCGTATCGTTGCCACCGTTGCCGTTCACCGCTACGCCGCCGCCGGTACCGAGGCCTTGATAGGTGACTCCCAATAGGCTGTTCACCTGAACGAAGCCGGCGTCGACCTGCGGTCCGGGTGTGGCCAGAATACTGTCGTTGCCCGGCGTACCAAACACCGTCAACGGGTCGTTGTTATTGTTGCCAGCCACGACCAGGCGCTCGGTGTTCGTTACCGTAATGATCGAGGTGATATTCGGTAACCCGACTACCCCGCCGCTCGTCGAAGTGGGAGTGTAATTCACGGTTTGCGGCACGGTGCCCGTCGTTTCGATCGACACGGTGTCGCCCAACCCGTCGGCGCTGGCCGCGGGCGACCCGCCATCGATGCCGACTTGCACGTTCCAGTTCTCGTTGCCCGGTGCAGGCGCCTGGACGACGACCGTGTCGTTGCCGGCGAGCGTATTGACTTGCAACATCGGTGCGTTGATATAGGCGACCGTCAGACCGCCACTGAACTGCAGGGCGAAATCCTGCACGCCGTCGGCGCCGACCGCACCGAACTGGCCCTCGTTCGAAGCGTCGATGGCGGTGACGGTGATCACGTCATTTCCGTTCGTGCCGTTGACATTGACCATCCCGGGGTTCGCCACAGCGGCCCGTTCGATGTTCGTGAAGCTCACCGGCTGATCGGTACCGACCACGAAGCCGCCTTGGTCGGCCTGCGGTCCCTGGCTGAAGGTGACCGCATTGCCACCGGCCAGAATATTGATCTGGTCGCCGTTGGGCGGCGCCAAGGGCGGGTTGACGCCAATGGGATCGCCACCGTCGATCGAAATCGGCAACGTGGCCGAAGGCGCGACGTTGAACGTGTCGTTACCGGCCAGGCCGTTCACCTGGAGTGCCACCGCGCCGGAGAAGGTTACCGTCTGCGGCACGGCAAACGAACCGTTGCTCTCGGTCACCGCGGTTCCGCCGACGCTGAACGTGTCGGAGTTCGGCGTGCCGTCGATGGTCAGCGAATCGTCGGAGCCCGTGAAGTTGGCAGTCAGGCTTCCGCTGGCGGTCACATTGAGCACCTGCGAGGAACCCTGCACCTGCACGGTCGCCGCCTGCGTGGCGGTCGTGGCAGTCGGCGTCACATCCAGAGTGTTGTTCGACGCCGAATCGACCACGGTCACGGCGCCGGCGCCGTTGCTCACGTTGATCGTGCCGAGCCCGACAAAGCTCACCGGACCGAAGCCCGCTTCTTGCACGGTCTGCGCGCCCAGGTCGACCGTCACGGGGGCGGTGCCGTCGCCGGTGAAGTCGAGCGTGTCGCTGTTCGGATCGACGACCGATACCGCGACGTTTCCTCCCACGCTGTTCTTGAAGGCCGGCACGTTGTAGGTGTTCGTGCCCGGCCCGCCGGCCAAGGTGATCTGGCCGGCATCGCCCGTGGTGACGTTTTGGAAGGGCCGGCCGTTGACCGAGAGCGCGATATGCGGACCCACGCTATCCACCGATCCCGTCACCGAGAACGTGTCGTTTCCGGTAGCGGTTCCTTCGACGGTGGCGGTATCGATGCCGCCGACGCCGGCCAAAGGCGAGAAGAGCCCGAGGGGACCGCCCGGGGCCATCTGGCTGAAGGTCACCGTGGGTAACGCGAACGGCCCACCGGCGATGCCACTGGCATCGAGTGTTCCGGTGACGGTCCCGCTGTCGCCGTCGGCACCGGGCGCGTAAGTCAGTGTATCGTTGCCGCTCGTACCCGCCACAGCGGCCGTGTCGCCGTCGTTGGCCTGGCCGACCAACTCGATACCGGCCAAACCGGAGTAGGCGACCGATCCCAGCGATAGACCTCCGCCGATCGGGATGTCAGACACCGTTCCGGCGCCCACGCCCGTCGGTACGACGGTCAACGAATCGGGCGCACCGCCAGCGGACGTCACGCTCAACGAGCTGCCGCTGGCGATCGAGCTGCCCGTCACGCTCAGCGCGGTACCCGCGGGCAAGGTCGACGGAGCGACATCGAAGCGGTCGTCGCCGTAGATGCCGAACAGATTGACGCTGGTGAAATTGGCGAAGCCGATCGGTGCGTCGGCATTGACGTTGATCCCGCTCTCATCCTGCGTGATGACATCGTTGCCGTCGGTGCCGAAGACGTTGAGCTGGTCGTTCGCGGCACCCGTCGCGGTCAACAGAATCGTGGAAACGCCACTGAAACTGATCGGCCCGCCGGGCGTCGTCAGCGAACCTTGGTCGGGCGTCGAACCGGGAAAGACCTCGTAGGTGCCGGCGGTCGAGCCTGTGACATTCAATGAGAGGTTGGCCGGGGCCTGTCCGCCGGCGATCGTGAGACCGGGTCCGTTGGGACCCGCGTTGCCGGTCACGTTCACCGTGTCGGCGCCCAAACCGCTGTCGATGTTCAGAGCGTTCAGGCCAGCCGAGTCAACATTGATCGGCAGGTAGGAATTGACGGTCACCACGCTTGTCGCTGCGCCGCGCGCGACTCCGATGGTGTCCGGCCCCGACGTGCCGTTGACGGTGACGCTGTCTCCGTTCGGTACTTCGACCTCGAGCCCCGTGACCGCGACATTCGTCACATTGACCACGGGGCTCGCCCCGTCGGCCTGCACGGTCGCCGATACGGCGCCGCTGGGTGTGACGGCCAGGCTGGTATGGGCGGTGCCGTCGACGACCGTCACTACGGCGCCGTTGGCGTTTACGTTGACCGTCGCGATGCCGAGAAAGGTGACGAGACCGAATCCAGCCTCAGCGACGGTGCCCGCGCCGAGGTTGACGGTTATGGGCGCCGTGCCGTCGCCGGTGAAGTTCAGTGTGTTACTGCCAGGGGCACCCTCTATCTCGAGGCCGGATCCAAACGGCTGATTGCCGGGCACGTTGAAGGTGTCGCTGCCGCTGTGGCCGATGAGGCGCACTGCCGCGTCCGTAGTGGTGATGGGCAACGTCACGGGGACCGCGCCGAGCGGCTTGAAGATTTGCGCGACTCCGGTGGGCGACAAGTTGAATACGCTGGCTTGATCGGGACCGTTAATGTCGAGTGATCCGAATCCGCCCCCGGGGATGCTGAGACCTCCCCCAAAACCCAAGTTGCTGAACGACAGCGGTGTCGCAGAAGGCCCGGCATATCCGAACTGCATTGTCAGGCTACCGGAGTCGGTGGTGGCGCCGGCGGTGAACTGCGCAAAGAGGTTCCCCGCAGCGCCCAGGGTCAACGTATCACCGGCGCCATCGCCGACGATGGCCGCCGATGCCACGTTCGTGAACGCGACCGCGGGATTGCCAACGGTGGTGATATTGCCGGAGTTCACGCCCGTGGGGGTGTAGGTGGTGGCCGTCGTGCCATTGACCGTCAGAGTGTCATCGGCGCCGGCCGCGCCGTTGACCGTGACCGCTCCAGCGGCGGTCAACGTGATGTTGGCCGGACTGATATTGAACGTATCGTTCCCGCCATTACCGTCGAGCGTCAGGCTGCTCTTGTTGCTGAAGGTAATGGACTCGAGATTATTCACCGTCACCACGTTGGCGGCTGCGCCCGCGGTGATCGCATCGTTGCCGGTGGTTCCGTTCACTGTCAGAGGGCCAGCGACACTGTCGGTGACCGGCGTCAGGTTGCTGAACTGCACGCTTTCGGTGACGCCGCCGATGACCAGTGCGTCGGTACCTTGACCGGCAAGCGGTCCGGGGGAATAGACGTCGCTGGTCGCCGTATTCACGGTGTCGACGAGATCGAGAACGTTGCTGCCCGTGCCACCGTCGTAGACGATCGGCGTCGTTACGGCGCCGGCGGAACTGTCGACGGTGAGCGTATCGGCGCCGGCGCCGCCGGCCACATCAAGGCTACCGAAGCCCGCGAAGTCGACGGGCACCCAGGCGGTACCGCTGGTCTGCAAGACCCGCGTGCCGATCCCCGCCTGTGAAACCGTGAACTGGTCGTCGCCGCTCGAGCCGATTACGTCCAGGGCATTCGCCGCGGTGCTCGTCAACGACAAGTTGCCCGGCGTGTTGTTGAACCCGGTGATGTTGATCGTCGGCCCGCCGGAGGCCAACGCCAGCGTCGCCGACGTGGAGCTGAGTGCCGAGTAATCGACCGTGTTGGCGGCGCCGCCGGTGCTAACGCCGATGGTGGCAGCGTCGTTCAACGTGACAGTGGTCAGGGCCGATGGCAGGCCGTAGTTGGTCACGGTCAGGGCGGTGGTGGCGCCGTTGCCGTTCAGCGTCAATTGGGCTGCGCCGTCGAGTGCAACCGGTCCACCGAAGATTCCGGAAACGCTGTCGGTCAACAGATCGAGCCCACCCACCGCGCCGATCGGCGCGGTCACGGTGTAGCCGCTGGCGCCGCCGACGACGCTGACACCGCCGCTGAAGAGTGCGGAGTTATCGCCTTGGAAGACGAGATTGTCGTTGGCTCCCAGCAGATCCAGAGCCAGACTGGTGTAGCCGCTGGCGTCGATGGTGTTCTGGACACCGAGGTTGTTGGTGATGGTCACCACGCCCGCGGCCGAAACGGTCACATTGTTACCGTCGCCGGGCACGTCAATGACGGCCGACGTACCGCTGGCCGTCACCGTGGCGATGTTGGTATAGGTGAGCGGAAGCAGGGCCGTGGTGTTCGTGACGTCGGTCGTCGTCACCGTGCCGGTGCCAGGCGTGGTGCTGGGCGTGATCACGGCGTTCGTGTTCGTCACGGTCAAACTGGCGGTGGTTGTGCCTATTTCGGCGAGGCCCAACGTACCAATGCCCGTCAACGAATAGCTGTTGCTGGTGGCGGCGCCCGTCGAAAGAGTCAGAGCGGCTTTCTGCGGGGCCGAGCTGCTGTAAGTAAAAGCGTCGGTGTAGCCGGCGGCGCCCTCGGCATCGAGAGACATTACTCCGCCGCCAGCTTGATCCGTGATAGAGACGGTCCCGAAGTTCCAATCCGCTTCTTGCTTGATCTGATAGATTTCATTATTCGCCCCTCCGACAAGGTCGAGGTGGTTATTGCCATCGGCCACGTCTTCGAAAACGACGCCGAAGGCGCCTTGAATGCCCACCTGTCCGGAGCTCGGCACCAAGCCGTCCAAAGTGAAACCGGGGCCTTGCACCTCCAGATCGATATTGTCGCCGTTGCCGTCGACGATCACCTGCCCGACGCCCGCGAAGGTCACCTGTGCGCCGGGGCGGTTGGCGAAGCCCGCGCCTGACTTGTTGCCGCCGATGTCATAGAAACCGCCGGCGGGCGGCAAAAACAGATCGGAATTCCCGGCGCCCGTGATTTGGACAGCCGGACCGCCGCTGCCGGTCAAGGTAAATACGAAGCTCGCCGTGCCGTTGAGCGCCAAAGTGGCCGTATCGGCGGAGACGACGCTGACGGGTAATAAATTGGCGACCGTGACGGTGGTGGTCGTGGGGTCCAGGTTGGCGGTAAAGTCGTCGCCCCGCGCGCCGTCGTCGACGGTCACCGTCCCACCGCCCGGATCGAGCGTGAGCGCCGCGCCTTGCAGGTTGCTCACATCCAGTCGCGTGCTGGAGGAAGCAAGTTGAACGAGCCCCTCGTCGGCCGCTTCGGGAGTGTAGGTGACCGGATTGGTCGGCGAGCCGCCGGTGACGGTCACCGCGCCGCCGGTAGCGTTGACGTCGACCGTCGCGACGCCGACGAAGATGACGGTACCGAATCCCACCTCATCGACGGTGCCCGTGTCGAGATTGGCAACTATGGGCGCGGTGCCGTCGCCGGTGAAGTTGAGCGTGTTATTCCCGGGGGCGCCTTCCACCTCGAGGCCGAACCCGAAGGGATGATTGCCCGGTATGTTGAAGATGTCGCTGCCGCTGTGGCCGATGAGACGCACCGCGGCATCCGTAGTGGTGATTGGCAAGGTCACCGGCACGGTACCGAGGGTCTTGAAGATTTGCACGACTCCGGTCGACGACACATCGAATGTGTTGGCCTGATCGATACCGTTTATGTCGAGGGATCCGAAGTCGCCACCAGGGACCGTCAGGCCCCCGCCGGCCCCCAAATTGCTGAACGAAAGCGCTGGCGCAGAAGGACCGCCGTACCCGAATGTCATGGTCAGACTGCCGGAGTCGACGACGGCCCCTGGCGTATACTGCGCAAAAAGGTTTCCTGCGTCGCCAAGGGTCAACGTATCACTAGCATCATCACCGACGATGGCCGCGGAGGTTACATTCGTGAACGAGACGGTGGGATTCCCGTCAGTGGTGATATTGCCGGATACGGATCCCGTGGGCGTGTATTCCGTGTTTCCGTTGCCGTTGACTGTGACGCTGTCGTCCGCACCGGCTGCGCCGTTGACGGTCACTCCACCGCCGTTCGTCAGCGTGATGTTGGACGGGCTGATGTTGAACGTGTCGTTGCCGCCGTTCCCATTGAGCGTCAGGCTGGTCTTGTTGCTGAAGGTGATGGATTCGAGGTTATTTACGGTCACCGAATTGGCGGTTGCGCCGGCCGTGATCGCGTCGTTGCCAGCGGTACCGTTCACGGTCAGTGGACCTGGAACATTGTCGAAGACCGGCGTCAGGTTCAAGAAGCTAACGGTCTCTGGCACGCCGCCGATAGTCAGCGTATCGGTACCCTGGCCGGGATTGGGGCCGGGCGCGTAGGTATCGCCGCTCGACATACCGCCCTGGAAGGCCAAGGAACTGCTGGTGCCCGTCCCGCCGTCGAACAGAATCGGAACGGGTATTGCCCCGTTGCTGCTGTCCACGACGAGCTGCACCGGCGTGCCCGAGCCGTTGGTGAAGGTAAACGAAGGCGTAGTGACCGGAAACTCGGCCACCATTTTGCCGTTGCCGTCGAGCAACTCGACTTCCGAAGGGGGCGTACCGGGCACGAGCTCCAGCGTATAGGTGCCGCCGGTCGTGGCAACGTAGCCCGACGTTGGTTTGAGGGCCTGCTGCTGTGATTCGAAGGCGCCAATGTCGATGGTGCCGTCGAAGATACGCGGCGAGCCGCGCTGATCGGTGGTCGGCGTGGCATAGGGCGCGGGCGGAGTGTTGTCGCCCGCGTCGATGGCTGGGCTGCCCGCCAGCAAGGCGATCGTTTGTGTCGGCCCACCATTGTCGGCCAGAGATCCGAGGCCGAGAGCGGTCGGATCGTCGGTGTTCGCGATGATGCTGGCGGTCGGTCCAGTCATTCCGAAACCCGGCATGTTCGTACCCGGGAGTTCGACGAAAATGCCGAGCAAGTCGTGATCGGTGCTGAAACTTCCAACCACGTCTGGTATTGCGATTTCTCCGTTAGCGCCCGATCCGGTGGCGGTGTTGGCGGCGATGATGGTGTTCGCCACGTCGGCGGTGGACCCCTGAATGCCGTTGCTGAGTCCGCCGACCTCGGTCCCCGTGTTTCCGACGATCGTGCAACCGGTGATGGTCATGCTCCCGTCCTGCGCAGTGGGCAGGCTGAGAACGCCGCCTACCAGACCTGAGTTTTGGGTGATGGTCGAATCGATGAGCGTGAGCGAACCGCCGAGATTGTTAATGCCGCCGGCTCCCGCCGGGGATGAGTTGTTGCTCACGGTCGAGTCGGACAGGGTTAACGTGCCTTCGCTGAAAACGCCCCCAAAGGTATTGTTGCTGTTCTCAATGGTGCAGTTCGAGACGTTCACGGTCCCCTGTAACACTCCCAATGGGCCGCCGGAGATGGTGAATCCCGAGATGTTCACCGTGCCACTGGTGGAGACACCAACGCTCCCCGAATCGCCGCTCGGCGGCTGGATCGTGGTTGTGGCGTTGACGTCGGCGCCGTTCAAAGTCAGTGGGGTCTGGATGATGACCGACTCGTCGTACGTTCCCGCGGCCACGTCGATCGTGTCGCCGCTGTTGGCAACGAAGGCCGCGTCTTGGATGCTGGTAAACGCATTCGTGCCAAACGTCAGATTGTCGACCTCCGAAAACTGGCCGCTCGCTAGCCAATTAACCGTGTCACCGATGTTGGGCGACGATGTGGTGGTGCCCGTCGTCTGATCGAAGAACGAGTTCGCCACGTAGACGGTGGCCGACAGCACGCGGCGGTCTTCCAGCGACTCCATGGTGAGCCAGCGACGCCGTTCGGGTGAGCCAGACGCATTGTTCCAAGGAAGAGATGTGCGACGAGCCTGGCGTGTCTTACGCTTTCGATCCGGTCGGCGGAGCGACATTCGGCCGTATCCTCAAATGCAAAGGTGAAAATCTAGGAGGCAACGCTGTACAACGGCGGCGACAGCCAGCGAGGGCTGCGTCCGGCGGACTCACAGGGGAGGGCTGGGCCTATGCTAATTTCGAGGCGAAGTTAAAACAAGCAAGACAGGTATTTTGAGATGAATAAAGTGGCTTTGTTGAATATGCATTTCGCGGCGATTTTTCGTGTTTTTCCAGCACTTCGAAGGGCGCGGTGCACAGACTTACTCACTGGGCGGAGCGGTCATGGCCGAGAGCGTGAGATTCGTGCGGGGGCAGATTTGCCACGCATGACGAATTTGCAGCCACTATAGAACTTGATTTCGCCGGCAAAGGCCGGTGACGAGGCTGGCTTACCTGTCGGTGCAGGCAACCACCGGATTGGCGCGACCCATTCCGGTCGCCTTCTTGGCACCGTAAACGAACCGGCCCACGCGGCGATCAACTCGCCGGCGTGGGCCGGGGTAGGTACGGTACCGAGGTCCCGCGGAAGGGGACCGAAGCAGTCGTCTACGGTTTGTTAATGTACTCTTGGCTTCCGACGATCATGGTGAGGAGTTGGTCCTGGGTGAGCCCGTTTTGCATCTGTTGCAAGAGGGCCTGGGAGGAAGCGGTGTCGGCGGAGCGGCCGAGGTAGGTCTGGAACCAGTCGTTGATCAGGTCGAGGCGGTATTCGTCGCTGGTGACGAAGCCGAGTACGACGCTCTGGCGGCTGTTGGTCTGGATGTAGTTCACCCAGTAAGCCAGACCCGAGGGATCGACGTCGCGGTTGAGCAGGTGCTGGTAGAGGGCGGTGACCCAGGCGGCGTCGGGTGACAGGCTGGGATACTGCTTGCCGGCATTGGCGTAGAACTCGGCCGAGCCGATGATGCCGGCCTGCACCTCTTCCGGACCGCCGTTGGCGTTCCAGACCGAGGTCCACCAGGCGGTGCCGCTGGCGTCGGCCGCGCGACCCAGATACTCTTCGTACAACTGGTTGATCTGGTCGGCCCGATACTCGTTGCTGGTGACGAAGATCTGCGCCACCTGCGCGGGCGTGAAGGTCCCCGACTGCACCTGGTTGACCCAATTGGCCAACTCGGTGGCGCTCGGACCGCGTCCCAGGATCTGCTCATACAGGTTGGTGATCCAGGTGCCCGTGGTGCCGGCCGAGACGGTGGTGGTGCTGGTGGTCAGACCCGTCTGGCTGCCGCCCGTGTTACCCGGCGGGTCCCAGTTGCCGATCACCGGCAAGGAGAACTGGTCGCCGAACTGGTAGGTCGAGTCGGTGGCGGCGGTGGCCAACTGGTTGTCCTGGAACACGTGGATCAGGTTCAAGAACTCATTGCCGGTGAGGGCCGCCAGGCCGCCCGGCACACCGGGAGCCACACTGACCGTGGAAGTGACCAGCGGCGACGTGACGGCCGGGGCGGTGGCGGTGGGATTGAGGAAGTACCACTCGCCGGTGCCCGGGTTGGTCGTGGTGGCGCCGGTCACATACAGGCCGATCGAGGCCTGCTCCAAGACCAACGCACCGTTGATGACCTGTCCCAGGCCGGAGAGGTTGCCGGCCACGGGTTGGGCCGTGGTGCTGTTGAAGGGAATGCTGGCCGGCAGCAGGTTGTTGAGGTTGATCTTGACGTTCCAGTTGCCGGTCACGATGTGGCCCGGATCGAGGCTGGCCAGATCGAACTCCATGACACCCTTCTGGTAGGTGCCCAGGTCCAAGAAGCCGTCGAAGTTGCCGACGAAGGGGATGCCCGTCATGTCGCTCGACAGCTTGCCGGCCGGATGGGTGGCCGTGGCGGGCGCGGCGATGTCGGCCCCGCTGATGTAGCCCTGGTCGAGCACGTCGAGATACCAGGCCGTGCCGTCGAACAGACCGACCTGGTCGCCCAGGGTGGGAATCGGTACTCCGTTGACGTTGGCCAGCGGGCTGCCGGCGAAGTTGCCGGCCACCGGCAGACCGTCGATGGCGAACGGCTCGGGAATCGTCGTTTGGTTGCCACCGGTGCCCGACAGGTCGTAGGTCCATTGGTAGCTGCCGCTGGGGCCGACCCCGTAGGAGACCAGCTTGTCGAAGCCGTTGGCCGTGCCGGGCACGGCGCTGCCGTAGCCGGTGGTAAAATCTCCGGCGGTCAGGCGGCTGTCCGGATAACCGAGCGTGACGGCCGCGCTGCCGTTATTGAGGTTGAACACGCCGTCGCCGTTGATGTCTTCGTCGACGGTGCCGGAACTGTAGTTGGCCAGGTGGGCCCGGCTGTTGACGGTGAACAGGCCGACGAAGCTCTGACCCTGCGAGCCGTTGCCCGAGGCCAGGCCGGAGGGGAAGCTCGTGCCGTTAAAGCTCCCTTGCAGAGCGTTACCCGCGTTGTCGGTGATCTGGTCGCTGACGGTCAGTGTGTAGGTGTCGTCCGGCAGCGGGGTGTCCTTGGCGGGGAAGGTCAAGGTGACACTGCTCATGCCGGGCGTGCCCGAGGCGGTCGAGTCGGAGAAGGTGACCCCCGTGATCGGGATCACACCGACATGTTCGCCCACCAGGGCGTAGTTGGCGGTGGTCGTGGCCAGGATCGGGTTGACGGCCGGGTAGACGAAGCTGGGTCCGACGCGCACCGGTTGGTCGGTGAAGCTGACCACCAGGGAGTTGATCAGCGGGGTGGGCGTCGGCGTGGACGTGGGCGTGACCTTGGTCTCGAACAGCGGGAAGCCGGAGGCGGCGCCACCGATGTTGACGTTGCTGACCTTCGGTCCTTGCGTATCGACGAAGATCGTCAGTTCTTGCGTCGCCGAGACGTTACCCGCCAGGTCCTCGGCCGTGACGAAGATGTTCCGCACGCCGTCCAACCCCAAGCCGAGGCTGGGGTTGTTGAGGTCGATGTTGGAGGTCAGCGTCCACTCGCCCTTGGGTTGGGCGTTGGTGCCGTCGATCGGCACGGCGGTGGTCTGTCCGATGAGCACGTTGCCACCCGGGGTACCGACGTAGAGCCGGATGATCGAATTGGCTTCGGCCACCCCGTAGAAGCTGGGCGTGCTGACATTGGTGATGCGGTCGACGATGGTGGCCGGCTGACCGGGAACCCCCGAGTCGCTGGCGCCCGCCAGACCGCTGTTGGGGACGACCGGCGAGCCGAAGGAGACGGGCGGCGGGACCGTGTCGATGGTGATCGAGAGCGTGGCGCTGGTGCCGCCGAAACCGGTTTCGGTGGTTTTGGCCGGATCGACCATCTGCACCTCGGCCGTCAGGTTGTGCACGCCGTCGGCCAGCGGGGTGGTGAAGTCGAACTCGTAGAGTCCGGGGGAGCCGGGCACCTGGCTGGCGAAGCCGACCGGGGTCTGCGTGTTGTTGCCGTCGAAGATGGCCACGCGGAAGCCGGGGGTGGTGGCGTTGGGGACGAAGGGGATCGGAATCACCCCCACCGGCGGATGGTCGGTGGTGCCGTTACCCGGCAAGTCGTTCAAGAAGATACCATCCGACAACCGCAGGTAGATGCGTGGCGTGTTGTCGTTGGTCACGTTGTCGAACTGCGAGCGGCCGCTGTCGTCGCCCGGGGCATTAGTGGGCAGGTCGCCCGTGTCGGGGCTGCCGGCGTCGGCGGCCGGCACGCTGCGCGACAGTTCCAGGTTGAACGGCACGATGGCCGGCGTATCGACGATGCTCAGGTTGTAGCCGTTGACCACCGTGGCGTTGGGCGTGCCGTTGGCATTGGCGCCGAAGACGTGCACGAAGTAGGTCTGGCCGGCCACGGCGGGAATGCGGACACGGGCGCCGCCCGTGCCACCCAGGGCGCCGAAGGCAGCCGCTCCGCCCGAGGCCGCGGCGATCACGTTGCCGGCCGCGTCGAGCACCTGCACGTTCAGATTACCGCCCGCGGGCAGCAGGGCCGGGCTGAAGAGCTGGAAGCTGGCCACGAAATCGAGCGTGCCGGTCTGTTGGGCCGTGACGCTATAGAAATCGTTGTCGGCCGGCACGCCGGGGAACTCGGCGCTGTTGGAGAAGATCGTGGCGTTGGCCACGTTGATCGTGCTGGCCGAGCCGAGATTGGTGGCCGTGCCCTGCGTCTCGTTCGGCTCGTTGTTGTCCGGGCCCATGATGAGCAGGTTGCCGTTCGGCGTGCCCGAAGTGGCCACCGTGGGCGAGACCACCTGCACGTTGCTGTAGTCGATGTCGGGGTTGGCCACGGCCGCTTCGTAGACGCGGATGGTCCCCGAGTTGAGGTCCCGGCCGCGGTTGTCGACCACGAAGCTGGTGGCCGGCAAGGCCGCGGGAGCGGCGCCGAAGCTGTTGCCGATGACCAGCGCATTGTTGGCGCCCGTGGCACCGCTGTCGCCCAACACGTTGATGAGCAGGTTGTCGAGCGGGAAGGCGCCCACTCCGGCGGCCGGAATCACCTGGAAGGTGTCCTGGCCCGACATCCCCTTCGCGGTGAGCGTGGTGATCGTCGGGTCGATGGTCACGGGCTGCCAGGCCACCGTGTTATGGTTGAGGACCTCTACGGTGCGGGCGCCCTGGTCGATCTCGAACAGGTTGCGGGTGCTGCTGCCCACGACGGTGAGCTGGTTGGTGCTGGCCGTGCCACCGGTCATGGTGAAGGCCCCGACCGTCCCCGTGAAGTTGAAGATGGTGCCCAGACCGGCGTCGGTGAACGTGCCGGCCGTGGGACCCGTGGGGGTGTAAGTGAGGTTGTTGTTGTCGGCACCGCCGACGGCGGTCAGGCTGTTGCCGCCCAAGCCGAGGTTGGCGCCGCTGATGCTCACCAGCGTGACCGTGCCGCCGTAGCCGGTGATGGTGGTATTGGTGGGCGGGTTGGCCGCGGGGTCACCCAGGTTGACCGTTACGGCGCCGATGGCGCCGCTCAGACTGGCGATATCGCTGTCCGGCGGATCGCTGCCGACGAGCGTCGTGGTGGTGTAGGGCAGGCCACCGCCCAGGTTGAACTGATCGTCACCGCCCACGCCGTTGAGCGTGAGGTTGGCCACGCCCGGCGTGATCACGGATACTTGGCTGTCGAGCACGATCGTGCCGCCGGCCACCGAGGTGACGGTGAAGGTGTCGTTCCCCTGCGTGCCGTTGTAGGTCAACGAATCGACGGCCGTGCCGCTGGTGTCTTTCAGGGTCAGGGTGTTGGCCGCCCCCAGGTGGCTGAAGGCCACGGGGACGATCGTTCCCAAGGTGGGATTGAAATCGGTCAGGCTGCCGGAGTCGGCGGTGGCGCCCGGCGTGAGCTCGATCGTGTCGGCGCCGGCCGGCGAGACCACGCTCAGACCGTGCCCCTGGCCGTTGATGTTGAGCTGCGCGATGGCCGTGAACGAGACCGTTACGGGTCCGGCACCGGTCAAGGCACCGCCGGTGGCGTCGGCCGCGGCGGGGGTGTAGGTGACGGCCGCGGTGCCGTTCACCACGAGCGTATCGCCGGCCACGGTCGGTCCGCCGCCGTTGACGGTGATCCCCGTCAAGGTGCCGCCCGGGTTGGCCGGATTGTTGAGGTTGATCGTGTCGCCACCCGCCAGGGCGTTGAGGGTGAGCGTGGTCTTGTTGAGGAAGCTGGTCGTCTCCAGGTTGTTGACGCTCACCAGGCCGTTCCCCGCGATCGACGGGTCGGCCGAGTAGTTGATGGCGTCGTTGGCGTTGCTGGCCGTGACGGTCAAGGGACCGGGCACGGTATCGACCACCGGCGCCAGGTTGTTGAACGTGACGAGCTGCACGGCTCCGCCGATCGTCATGCTGTCGCTCCCCTGGCCCGTGCCGGGGCCGGGGGTGTAGGTATCGGCCGTTGCGGCCGTGGTGCCGACCAGCTTCAGGCTGTTGTTGCCGGCCCCGCCGTTGAAGGAGATGCCGCTGGCCAGCGAGACGGCGCCGTTGGTGTCGTCCACCGTGAGGGTATCGTTCCCCTGGCCGCCCAAGACGGCCAGGCTGTTGAGCGTGCTGCCGATGTCGATCGGCACCCACTTGCCGGCGCCGTTGAACAAGAGCACCACGTGGGTGCCACCGGCGACGATGTGCGAGGCGGTGATGGCGTTGTTGCCGGCCACGCTGATGAAGTTCACGTCCAGGTCGTTGCCGCCCTTGTTGAGGGTCAGGTTGCCGTCGGTGTTGTTGAAGCCGGTGATGCTGATGGCCGGTCCGCCCCCCACCAGCGACATGGCCGCGCTGGTCGGGCTGAGCGGCGTGTAATCGACGGTGGCCGGCACGCCGGTGGCCGTGGTCACGCCGATCGTCCCCGCGCCGTTGAGCGTCAGACTGGTGATGGTGCTGGCGGCTCCGTAGCCGGTGACGTCCAGGGCCGTGGCCGCGCTGTTGACGGTCAGGTTGGAGACCCCGCTCAGCGAGATGGCTCCGCCCACGACACCCGTCACGCTACCCGCGGCCAGGTTGACGGTCGCTGCCGCCGCGCCGGCGGTGACAGTTACCGCCGTGCTACCCGTGCCGTTGACCTGGATACCGCCGGTGAAGTCGGCGCTGGAGGCGATCGTCACCTGGCTGTTGGTGCCCGAGGTGTCGATGACGAGCGTCGTATAGCCGGCCGCGGCGTATTCGTTGGTCGCGCCGGTGGAGCGGTTCGTGACCGTCACGTTTCCGGCGCCATCGACGGCCACGGTCTCGTTGTTGGCGGTGGCGTTGACGGTGAGCGTGGCACCACCCAACATCGTGACCGGGTTGCTCATGTGGACGTAGCTCACCGGCAAGAAGGCGATGCCACCCGCGCCAAGCGGGGTGAAGGTGCCCGAACCGGTCGTGCTACCCGGCGAGACCGAGGCGGTCACCGATGGGAACGAGAGGGTGGCGCCGGCGAAGGCCACGCCGTCCAGCAGATCGCTCCCCATGCCGTCGAGGGAGTAGCTCGTGCCCGTGGCCCCGTTGACCGTCACGCTGACCGAGTTGGCCGAGCCGCCGTTGACGACGAACGTGTTGGCCAGACCGTTGCCGGTGATGGAGGCCGAACCGCTCGTGCCGTTGGCCGTCGTCGAGCCATTGACCGTGACGTTGGGAATGGCGCCGGTAGCCGCCTGCGTGAGGGCGAACGTGTCGCTGCCGCCCAGGCTGTTGAGCGTGAGCGAAGTTCCCACACCGCTGCCCAGGCCCGTGAAGCTCACGGCGGGGCCGGCATCGACCTGCGCCGTGCCGGTCGTACCACCCACGCCACCGGGCGTGACGGTGAACGTATCATTGCCGCCCGTGCCGTCCAGCGTGAGCGAATCGCCGCCGGCGGTGCTTTGGCCGACGAGGGCGACGTTTTCGGTGCCGGTGAAGTTGAGCACGGTGGGGGCCGTGGCGGTCGAGAGCGTGGTGGAGATGCGGCCGGAGTCGCTGGCCGCGCCCGGATCGACGGTGAACGAATCGCCGCCCGCGGCACTGCCGCTGACCTGCACCGTGTCGGCGGTCAGGCTGCTACCGGGTCCGGGGGGCGGGCCGCCGTCGACGTTCAAGGTCAGGCTGCCGTCGGCCCGGCCCGAGATCAGGTCGAACAGGTCGCTGCCGCCCTGCATGTCCACGTTGACCGTGTTGAAGTTGCTGAAGTCTTGCAGGTTGTAGAGGTCGTTGGCCAGCGTGCCCGCCGTGTCGCCCAATTCGGCCGCCGCGGGACGGGGCGGGGTGGGCGTGCCGGCGTCGTAGACGCGGACCATGGGGGCCGCGGCCGTGCCGGCTGCCGCGAAGTTGGCCAGGAAGTCTTCGTTGCCGCTGCTGCCCGCGCTGCCGGGACTGGTGCCGTCGAGCGTGAGCGTATCGCTATCGCCGGCCCCGCCCGCCGGGCTGCTGCCGTTGACGATGAGGTTGGTGTTGAGCGTGTAGTTGACCACCGCGATCGGCGTGTTGGTGGCCTCGTTGTTGTCGATGACCTGGCCGCCGCCGAGCGCCGAGGGCTGCACGACGATGTTCTCCGACACACCCGACACGCCGTTGAAGACGAGCAGGTCGGGGTTGGGTTGGCCGCCGTTGGCGTTGCGGTTCCCCTGGTCCCAGAAGGTGGCGATCCCCCAGCCGGCCGGCGTGTTGTCGGCGTAGGGGGTGATGTCGAGCGCGTTGACGCCGTTGGGGTCGGTGTCGTCGGGAATGGCATTGCCGTGCGCGTCGAAGCTGGCGATCGAGCCGCCGCTGGCGTTGATCCGCGTCACACCGTGGAACCAGATGACGCCGCTCAGGCCGCCCGAGGGGGGCGTACCGACATTGCCCGTCGCCGGATCCCAGCTCCCGCCGATCTGCAAGGAGAACTGGTTGGCGCCGTTCAAGGGGGCGGGTGCGGTGAAGGGATCGATGCCGCCGCGGACCTTGAAGTAGTCGTTCTGGTTGCCGCCCGCCACATCGTTGTCGCCCGCGATGTTGACGATGCCGTTGCCCGACGCGAGATTCACGCGCTCGATCGAGCTGTACTTCACGCCGAACGGGCTGCCGCCCGTGCTGGTCTGACCGGTGAGGGTCACGTTGGGCGGCGAAGCGTTGTCGCTAAAGACGTCGATCGAGCCGGGGAAGGCGATGTTCATCTGGTCGCCCTGCGGCACGCCATTGTTCGTGGTCAGCGTCGGCAGGTTGCCGTTGGCCTGGATGTTGAACTTGGTGGAAGGCGTTACGTTGAACGTGTCGGCGATACCGCTGGCCTGGAAGGCGGCTTCGTCGCCGCCGTCCACGATCAGACCCGGCTGCTGCGAGGAGGATGCGGCTCCCGCTTGCGCGAAGCTGGCCGTGTTCAGGTTGACCGTCACCAGCGCGCCGGCGTGGTTGTTGTTCACCGTGACGCTGGCATCGGAGACCGCCATGGTGTCGTAGGCGTTGCCCGTGCCGAAGCCGGCTTGCAGCACGCCGGCGCCCAGGCCGAAGATGTCGGCCGCGTTGCCGGTGTCGACGAGGCTGCCTTCGCTGGCCGCGTAGACGACGGCCTGGTCGCCCGTGCCGGCCGCGCCCGTGTTACCGTTGCCGTTCAGCGTAAGCGCGCCGTTGAGTCCGTTGATGAGCAGGTCGGGTCCGGCACCGCCCCCGGCCACACCCGGCCGCGAATTGGCGATGGTGGCCGGCGGAGCAGTCAGATAAGGACTGCCGTCGAGGAACACCCCCACCGACGCGCCCGCCACGGTGCCGTGCGGCAGCAAGGTGGCGCTGTCGCCCGCCACGGTCGGCATCTCGGCCACGGTCAGCTTGTCGTTGGCCGTGGTGCCGGTCACCTGGTCGATATCGTTGTGGGCCGCGGCGTTGAAGATCAACGTCTGCATCGACTTCACCACCACGGGCAGCGTCAAAGCGTTCCCGCCGGCCAGACCGTCGCCCGCGATGCTGGGCGCGATGTTCAGATTACCGCTGGCTTGGGTGGGGTCGGTGTATTGGAAGTTGAGCTGGCGCGCGGTGCCCGAATTGTCGTTGACGATGAGCTGGTTGCGGGTTGCATCGCTGCCGCCGCTGCCACCCGTGATCGCGAGGCTGGTGAGCGGCGCCACCGCGTTCTGGCCCAGGTTGGCCGCCACGTTCAAGAAGAACTTGTCGGCCCCGCCATGCCCTTCGAACGTGTTGGCGGCGCTGAGATTGTCGCCCGTGATGTTGAACGTGCTCCCACCCGTGCTGGCCGAGGCGTCGCCGTCCTGCACGGTCGTTTCGGTGCCCGCGGTGGTGGAGCCGATGTTGTAGGTATTGCCGCCCGCGCTGCTCCCCGTCAGGTTCACATTCTCGATGCCCAACGCGTCGCCGTTGTTGTAGAGGATATTGGCCGCACCGGTGGCGCTGATCTGGGTAATCGTGGACACAATCGTGGAGATGCCGTACGTCTGTCCGGCTGGGCCGCCGTAATCCGACACGTTGAGGGTGTCGTTGCCGGCGTCGCCACGCACGTCCAGTTGGCCTCGGATGCCGCCCAGGTTGCCCGTCAGCGTACCGTTGCCATTCACGATCGGTGCGGTGCTCGACACGTTGAACGTATCGTTGCCCGCGTTGCCCAGCAGGATGGTTGCTGCTACGCCCGCGTTGGTGCTCTGCACGTTGACGGTGTCGGCCTTGGCCGTGAGCGCGAGCTCGACCGCTTCGTCGATCGTCGAATCGTAGCCGATGGCGGGGTGGCTGCCGACCGTGATGGCCGTCGAGGTGACCGTCGCCGTGTCGGGGCCGGTGCCGCCCGAATCGTCCACCAACAGGGCCGCCGTGCCGCCGCCGACCAGCCCCGAGTCGGTGACGTTGATGGCGCCGTTGATGTTGGCCAGCGTGCCCGTGCCGCCGTCGAAGGTCCCGAGCGTGCCACCGACAACGACGCGCAGATTAAGGTTCGTGGCTTTATCGTCGGTGTTGGTGGTGACGCCGCCGGGCGTCGCCAGTACGTCGATCTCGTCGAGGATGCCGCCGCCGGTGGTGCCGTTACCATCGATGTTCAGCGTGGTGAGCTGGTTGGGCGAGCCGGCGTCCACTTGCAGCGGCAGGTTCTCGGTGATGACATCGGCGGAGGCGGACCCGACGACGTCGACCGTCGTCGCGTTACGCCAGTTGATGGGCTCACCGCCGCCACCGTAATTGACCTGGTAGGTCGGGGCGGTCGTGCCCAGGATGGGATCGATGCCCGTCGACGTCGGACCAGCGACAATATTCTCGACCGTGGCCCCGGCGGCCATGTTGATGGTCAGCAACGAAGTCGGCGTCAGATACTCGACCGGCGACAGTCCGCTGAAGTCGATCGTCTCGGTGGTGGCACCCTGGGTCGACTTGACGTTGCCCGAGAACCCGGTGGCCGGGCTGCCTCCGGTGTCGTTGTAAACCGCATTCACCCCCGCGCCGGCATCGCCCGTGATATCGAGCGCGCCGGTGCCACCGCCGTTGAACGTGATCGGCACGTTAACGAGGCCCTTGCTGTTGTCGATGGTAAGCTGGTTCGTCCCCGTCAAACCGTTGATCGTAATCGTTGCCAATTGCGTTCCCTGATACGAATTGGTGCTCGGATCGTACCAGGTCGTCTCACCATTCATGGTGACGGCAACGCCGCCGACCGAATCCATCGATATCGTGATCTTGTCGTCCTTGTTCGCGAGCTGATCGCCGTTGATGGTCAGATTGTATGTGTTGCTGAACGTGGCGTTCGTCCCCGAGATGTTCGTCCAGATCGGCGCCAGATCGAAGGCTTGTGTATTGCCGTCTTCGACCACGAAGGCGCTGTCGGTGTTCGACCAGACCGGCTGCACGATCGCATTGCTGGTGGGACCGCCGATACGATAGGTGTAGTGGAACTGTCCGCCCGGCTCGGGTTCGAAGTCGGCGATTTGATCGAAATTGCTCGAGTCGCTGGGCGGCTTGGCCGGATTGGTGAGAAAATTGGTATTGAGCGGCAGGTTGGCACCGCCGGAGACGATCACGCCGCCGGACACCGGATCGGACATCTTCTCCGCCATTTCGTGCGAGAAGGTTTCGCCGAAATTGTCGAAGTTCGAATCCGTGCCCATGCTAATGATGTTCACGTTCTGACCGTTGACCGTGCCGCCCGTGTTGTAACCGCCGTTGAAGCCGGTGCCGGGGTGCGAGTTGGCTGGGTCGGTGATGATCGCGTAAAGGGGGGCGTTTTGCTGCGCGGGCGAACCGGACGGACCGGGCAGGTGGCCCGCGTTCACGACGCTAGTGATTTCCGCGTTCGCTTCGGTCAGCGACGTGCCCACCACGTTGCCGCACTGGAAATCGGCCGGCACCGGATTGGTGGAGTCGATGTAGATTTGGCCGACCGTCGCGGTGCCATCGCTGCCGTATTGCTTCAACACGCTCAGGTCGGTCGAGTTGATGATCGCCTGCGAAATATTCTCCACGGTGCTGGGATTGGTTTGTCCGGCACCCGTGCCCCAATTGCCCCACAAGATGAAGTTCACCGTCGGATTGTTCATCACGGTGTATGGCGCCGCAGTCTGCAATGTCTCGGTGCCGAACACCGGTTGATAGTCGATCGTCAGCAGACGCCGATCTTCGAGCGATTCAAACCGAGGCGAAAACGAAAGCAGACGAGCCGTAGTCGCCAAGCGGTTGGCACGACGCGACCGACGCTTTGGGTTCGCTGAGTCGTCGCGCTGGTTCCGACGAGAGGGCTGGGAGGGGCGGTGGAGCTTCATGGCCAGAGATCCCTGGGTGGCAAAACCGCTCGCTGCAAGGACGCGCGCAGCGAAAAACTATGTGACCGCCGACATGGCGGAGTTGCCCGATTGCGCAAAACCTGGCAACGGTAGGGGCCAGCATAATAGCGACGTCTTACGCGTCAAGCGCATACACCCCAGATTTTCTATTTTCTTAAGAACCGCGCGCAACGCGGATTTCGTGTTTTTTGTCATTAAGTCAATAGTTTTATTGACTTGCGACAAATAGACACCTGCTGGGGCGCGTCGGGGCGGCGGATGGATGGCGATCCGAGCCGGATGGAAGCTCGTTGCGCTCTTGTGAATCATGGTGATCGGCAGGTGCTGGCTCTTCCGCGCGTACGAAAAGTACCGCCACTACTCCTCTGGTATCCCCAACCGTTCCATCTTGTTTTTCCTGGCATGCCAGATATCGGCGCCGATTTCATCATGTAAGTTATTTTCCACAATGACCTTATAGACCGCCAAGCCGCGCTAGGCGGAGCCTACGCCTTGCGGGTCGGCCCGCGGCTGTCAAATCTCGACGATTAGCGTAGTTATGCGGTACCGCTCGTACAGCTCGCGAGGGACTGCGCGATAGTGCCGATGGGACTTTTGGGGGGCAGAATCGGCATACACGAGACAGGCAGCACGTCGCTTGTCGATGTCACCACGTTCATGAGGATCAAAGTCGTGAGAAGGCGCATTACCCACACCTTAGTCTTCGCTGCCGTCGCCGCACTGGCGACTCAGGCGCAGGCACAACAGGCGGGCACGACGCAACGCGTGACCCAGCCTGTTTACCAGGCCGCCAACGGCGAAAACATACCGGCGTATGCTTCGCAGTATGCCGCAACGGCCGACGGCAACGGTTATGACGGTTCCCCGGTCGGCTACTACGACGAGGAACCCCAGGCGACTCGGGAACTGGGCGTCGAACAGGTCGCGAACCTGACGTACCAGCCCCAGCAGGCTGATGCGACGGCGACCGACACGACGAGCAGCCAGATCGGAAGCGGCAACTGCTGCCCGACCTCGTGCTGCCAGACCAGTTGCTGCACCCCGTTCTGGGTCCACCGAAACAGCGTCTTCTTCGATTTCCTGGTCTTGAAGCCGCGCAATGCCGACGTCGCCAACGCGGTGCCGCAGAACGGCATCGGTCCCACGGCGGTCCCCTTCGGCAACGTTGGGTCGAACAGCCCCACGTATCAGCCGGGCTTCCGCGTCGGCGGCACGATGGCCATCAATCGTTGCTCCAGCTTGTACGCCGCCTATACCTACTTCCAGGCTGAATCGAACGGCTCGACGTTCGCGAACCCGCCCTTGGTCGTGCATTCGCTGGTCACGCTCCCGCAGACCGGCACGGCCGCCTCGGACGGTCCCGCCGCGCTGTCGCGTGACGCCATCCGCTTCCAATTCGCCGACATCGACTACCGTCGTTTGATCGCCGGCGGCAACAACTGGTACGTGAACTACGCCGTTGGTGCCCGCTACGCCAATCTCTACCAGATGTTCAGCCAGGCCCAGGTGAACGGTCCCACGATCACCGGCGTCGGCACCCGCATCGGCATGGACGCCCTCGGCACCCGCGTCGGTTTGTTGGCCGCCCGCAAGGCCGCGAACCGTGGCTTCTACATGTACGGCAGCGCGTTCGCCGACATCCTGGTGGGTAACTTCCGCGCCAGCTACGTCCAGCTCAACAACCTGGCTGGCGTGCAGGGGTTCAACAATTGGCAGAATTTCCGCCCGGTGCCGATTCTCGAGTACGAACTCGGTGCCGGCTGGCGGAGCCCGAACGGCAACTGGCAGTTCTCGGGCGGTTACTACTTCGCCTGCTGGTTCAACGCCATCACCACCAGCAACTACATCCAATCGGTGCAGAACAACAACTTTGTCGGTGTGGGCAACGCGATCACCTTCGACGGTCTCGTCCTGCGAGCCCAGCGCCTCTGGTAGACGCAACGTGCCGATTCCGCAGCAGGTTTTTGTTGCCAGGAGGTGTTTGCTCGGTAGCTAGCGGATTCAGAACCTGACTCCGGGCTGCCACCAAGCAACCAACCAACGCAAAAGGAACTTCGCTGATATCACGACCGCAGGTCTTCGTCAGGGCGCGCTCTCCTGACCGAAGACCTGCGGTCGGTTTTGTTGGTGAGTGGGCAGAGCGCAACTTGCGCGGGGAGGTGCGCGGGGGGCAGCCCAAGCCCACAGGTTGATCCACCCGTATGGGTGGGTTTACGCTCCGGAGCGAGCCTCCCTATTTCTCCCTCTCGGAAAATTCACGCAATTGCGATTCAATTGGCCGCAACGTCGTGGTAGATTTTGAGGAGCAGATAGGCTTGTCCGTGTGGAGGGCCAGGGAACGAGCGGATTCGTTGCCTGTCCCCGGTGCGCGAACGTGGATCTCGAACTCAATTTGACGACCGAGTCGGTGGAGTTGGCCTCGCCGCTACCACCGCGGAGCGTTGCGCCCGAGACGCCGCTTCGCGAGGTGTTCGAGCGACTCAAGGGCGAAGGACGCGGCAGCATTCTCGTCTGCCGCGATGGCCGACTGGTCGGCATCTTCACGGAGCGCGACGCGCTACGCATCATGGCCCGCGGGGGCGATCTCGACGCGCCGGTCGAAACCGTCATGGTTCGCGATCCGGCAACGATCGATAAACGGGCGACGGTGGCACAGGCCGTCGAGCGCATGTCGTCCGGCGGCTATCGGCGCCTGCCGATCGTGGACGAGCGGCGGCGACCGGTGGGCATCGTGCAGGTGTCGGGCATCGTCCACTATCTGGCGGAGCATTTTCCCAAGACAATTTACAATCAACCGCCGGTGTCGCACGCGGTTACGCAACACCGTGAAGGACCGTGAACGAACGCAATCGTGAGCGACCAAGCCGAAGCGAACAGCAGCCACAATGCCGCGCATTGACGGTTGCCGGCGGTCGGTACAATTTATTTAATCGATCTCTCCTGCCGCCTGATGACCTCACGCGGCGTTGTCCGCGGCGGCAAGCCGAGCGGTACGCCGCACCCTCCTACCCCAGCATTCCGTGTTCTACCCGGCCGCCGATCGCGGCCCACTCGAACTGATTCTCGATCTTTGTCTAGAAGGAACAGTAACCAGACATGGCTACCATTACCCGCGGCGACAAGCCCGTTGTGGAACTCGAATCGGCCACGGTTCGCTTCTGCGGTGACTCGGGCGACGGCATGCAATTGGCCGGAACGCAATTGACCAACACGTCGGCCTTGGCCGGCAACGACGTCGCCACGTTTCCTGACTTCCCGGCCGAGATTCGCGCCCCGCGCGGTACGAAGGCGGGCGTGAGCGGTTTTCAGATCCATTTCGCCAGCAAAGACATCTACACGCCGGGCGATCAGGTCGAAGCGCTCGTGGCCATGAACCCGGCGGCCCTGGTGACGAACCTGCCCGATCTGGTGCCGGCCGGCATCCTCATCGTCAATCGCGATGCCTTCGACGACAAGGGAATGAAGCAGGCCGGCTATCACGCCAGCCCGCTCGAAGACGGCAGCCTCTCGGGCTACCGGCTGTATCAGGTCGACATGACCAAGCTCACGCGGCTGGCCGTGGAAGAGTGCGGGTTGGGTCAGAAGGAAAGCGACCGTTGCCGCAACTTCTTCGCCATGGGGCTGGTGTTCTGGCTCTACGATCGCTCGCTCGATCCCACTTTGCGTTACATCGACGCGAAGTTCGCCAAGAAATCGCCGGCGGTGGCCGACGCCAACCGCAAGGCGCTGATGGCCGGCTACAACTACGGCGAGACCACCGAGGCGTTCGCCGCCCAGTACCGCGTGAACCGGGCCGAACTCCCGCCGGGCACCTATCGCAACCTGACCGGCAACGAGGCGACGGCCTACGGTGTCATGACCGCCGCCAAGCGCAGCAACTGCGAGCTGTTCTTGGGCAGCTATCCGATCACGCCGGCCAGCGACATCTTGCACGAGCTGTCGCGGCATAAGAACTTCGGCGTGCGCACCTTTCAGGCCGAAGACGAAATCGCCGCCATCACGTCGGCCATCGGGGCCGCGTTCGGTGGGGCGATGGCCATCACCACGTCCAGCGGGCCGGGCATCGCGCTGAAGCAAGAAGCGATGGGCCTGGCCGTCATGACCGAGCTGCCGCTGTTGATCATCAACGTGCAGCGCGGCGGTCCGAGCACCGGCCTGCCGACGAAGACCGAACAGGCCGACCTGATGCAAGCCATGTTCGGTCGCAACGGCGAGTGCCCGATGCCCGTCGTCGCGGCCCGCAGCCCGGCCGACTGTTTCGACATCGTCCAGGAGGCCTGGCGCATCGCCGTGCGCTTCATGACGCCGGTGATGGTGCTCACCGACGGATATATCGCCAACGGTTCGGAACCGTGGCGCATTCCGGACGTGTCCGCGATGACTCCCATCGAAGTCAAGCACCCCGGTCCGGGCCACAACGGCGACGTGTTCCATCCCTACGAGCGCGACGAGCGATTGTCGCGCCCCTGGGCGCTGCCCGGCACGCCCGGCCTGATGCACCGCATCGGCGGCCTCGAAAAACAGGACATCACGGGCAACGTGAACTACGAGCCCGACAATCACCAACACATGGTCAACACGCGGGCCAAGAAGGTGGCCAACGTGGCCCTCGACATCCCGTTGCAGGAAGTGACCGGGCCGGAACACGCCAAATTGCTCGTCGTGAGCTGGGGCGGCACCTACGGCGCCTGTGCCACCGCGGTGCGCGAAGTGCTCGAAACGGGTGGCTCGGTGGCCCATTGCCACCTGCGCTACATGAACCCGTTCCCGCGGAACCTGGGCGAGATCCTGGGGCGCTACGAGAAGGTGCTCGTGCCGGAGCTGAACCGCGGGCAGTTGCGGCTGTTGCTGCGAGGCGAATTCTTGGTCGACGCGATCGGCTTGAACAAGGTCAAAGGCAAGCCGTTCACCGTCGCCGAGATTGTCGACCGGATCCAGGAGTTGTTGGCGGACAACTAGTCAGTCAGCTAGTTAATCAGTATTCGTTTCGATGTGACCGACGGATCGAGAGATCCGCCTCAGATAAAAAACTTCGTTCGGAATCATTCCACTCAGAGAAAAGGTATCAAACACCCATGGCTACTGATTCGGCGTTGCCGGTGCTGACCGCCAATGATTTTGCCAGCGACCAAGACGTGCGCTGGTGCCCCGGTTGCGGCGATTATTCCATCTTGGCCCAGATGAAGAAGATGCTGCCGACGCTGGGCGTGACCCAGGAGAACACGGTGTTCATCTCGGGCATCGGCTGCTCCAGCCGCTTTCCGTATTACATGAATACCTACGGCATGCACTCGATCCACGGTCGTGCGCCGGCCGTGGCGACCGGTCTCAAATCGGCCCGGCCCGACCTGTCGGTATGGGTGATCACCGGCGACGGCGACGGCCTGAGCATCGGCGGCAACCACCTGATGCACTGCATCCGCCGCAACCTCGACATCAACATCGTCCTGTTCAATAACCGCATCTACGGCCTGACCAAGGGGCAATACTCGCCGACGTCGCCGTTCGGCAAGGTGACCAAGAGCACGCCGATGGGCACCATCGACAACCCCTTGGCCCCCCTGTGCATCGCCATCGGCTGCGAAGCGACCTTCGTCGCCCGCTCGATCGACACGAACATCAAGCACTTGGGCACGGTGCTCAAGCGGGCGGCCGAGCATCGCGGCATCTCCTTCGTCGAGGTCTATCAGAACTGCAACGTGTTCAACGACGGCGCCTTCGACTACGCCACCGACCGCGAAAAGAAGTTCGACACCACGCTCGAGCTGGAACATGGCAAGCCGTTGATCTTCGGCAAGAATCGCGACAAGGGGATCCGCCTGAACGGCATCAACCCCGAGGTCGTTACCTTGGGTAAGGGCATCAGCGAAGACGACTTGCTCTTCCACGACGAGCAGGCGCCCGAGCCCACGCTGGCCTACTTGCTCAGCCGGATGCGGCATCCGGAATTCCCCGAGCCGATCGGCGTCTTCCGCCAGGTCGACCGGCCGAAGTACGACGAGTTGATCAACTCGCAGATCGCCGAAGCCCGTCAGAGCAAGGGCGAAGGCGACTTGCAGAAGCTGTACACTTCGGGAGATACCTGGACCGTCGAATAAGCGACGGCAAATAAGCAACGAGGTTCAGGCGATGGCCGAATGCCCGTATTGCGGCGTCGAGAATATCGACGGAGCCGATCTGTGTGACGAATGTCAGCAGCCGCTCGATTATCTCTCCAAGCCGCGTGCCGGCACGCCGATCGAACGCAGCCTGATGAAAGATCGGGTCTCGTCGCTCGCTCCCAATCCGCCCGTCACCGTCGCGCCGGATCGGCCCGTGCGCGAAGTGCTCGAATTGATGGTCGAGCGGCAGGTGGGCTGCGTCATCGTCGTCCGCCAAGAACAGATCGTCGGGGTCTTCAGCGAACGAGACGCGCTCGATCGGTTGAACGTGAAGTTCGCCGAGTTGGGGTACCGCCCGGTCTCGCAGTTCATGACCCCCTCGCCCGAAACGGTCGACAGCGAGGCCCGCATCGCCTTCGCCATCCACAAGATGGACGTGGGCGGCTACCGGCACATGCCGGTGGTGACGCAGGGCCGCATCAGCGGTGTCATTTCGGTGCGCGACGTGCTGCGCTACATCACCGAAAAGGTCCGTTCCGCCACCGCGACCTAACTGCCGCTCTTAGGCCAGCAGGCCGTGGATCGGCTCGCCGTGATAGATCGGGTGCGGCCGCTCGAGGTCGTCGTGCCAGACGGCGGTGGCCGGGATACCGAGCGCGTGATAGATCGTGGCCGCCATGTTCTCGGGCTTCTGCGGGGAACTGGCCGGGTGGCCGCCATCCTTGTCGGACGAACCGACCACCGTTCCGCCGCGCACTCCGGCTCCCGCGAAGAAGACCGTCTGCACGGCGCCCCAATGGTCGCGACCCGGTCCGCCGAACGATTGGGGCAGGGTGGAAAGCTTTGGTGTGCGGCCGAACTCGCCCGCCATTACCACCATTGTGCTCTGTAGCAATCCACTCGCCTCGAGATCGTCGAGCAGGGCGGAAAGCGCCTTGTCGGTAGGTGGCAGGAGTTTGTCCTTGAGCCGCGGGAAGGCATCGCCGTGCGTGTCCCACGTTTCGTTGTTGCCCAGGTTGACCTGCACCAGATTCACGCCGGCTTCGACCAACCGGTAGGCCATCAGCAGCGACCAACCGAAACTGTTGCGTCCGTAACGGTCCTGTATGGCAGGCTCGGCCGCCGTGACGTCGATCGCCCGGCGCACCTTCGCATCGGCCAACAGCGAAATGGCACTCTGGCGATAGGTGTCGAACTTCTCGATCTCGGCCGCGCGCTCGAGATGCGATCGTTGGCGATCGATCTCGGTCAGCACCGCCAGCCGTTCGCCAAATCGCTCGCCCGACAACCCCTGGGGCAAGCTCAAGTTGGGCGCTTGGTAGACGCGGTCGTCGGGCGCGGCCGGCGGCTTCTTCGTCTCATTCGGAAACGTGTATTCGGGATAGGCACCTCGCCAGAACGGATTGCCATAGGGCGAGGCTTCGATGAACCATGGTTCGCGCCGACGACCCATCTGGCCGCCGTAGGCGCCCGGCAATACCCGTCCCGACCAATGGACGAGTCGTTCCGGCAACACGACGGCCGGCGGCAGATTGTCGCTGCGCGGCGGCGTGTTGTAACCGGCCATCGAGGTGATCGACGGCCAATCCGTCGACTTCGGTTCGCTGGTGAAGCCGAACCCTGGCGGCAGGTCGGAGCGACCGGTGAGCATCATGAAATGCCCGTCGGTGTGCGAGTTGGACCAATGGGTGAGCGACCGCACCAGCGCCCAGCGGTTGCTCCGCGCGGCGAGCAGCGGCAGGTGCTCGCAGATCTCGATGCCGGGAGTCGCCGTGGCGATCGGCTCGAATTCACCACGAATCTCCGCCGGCGCGTGCGGCTTCAAATCGAAGCTTTCATGCTGAGCCAGTCCACCGGACAGGAAGATATAGATGCACGAAAGGGCCCGCGGTTTGGCGCCCGCCGTGGGCGAGGCCGCCCGCAGGGCTGCCAGATGGTTGCTTCCCAACCCGACCAAACCGAGCGCCCCGGCCTGCAAGGCCACCCGGCGCGAGACACCTGGATGGGGCGGAATCAAGCTCCTGCGTCGACTCATAGCCACCTTCCATCGCGACGAACGGAAACCGCCCTCCGTTCTCTCTTCGTTGGCTACCCGTGCTACCCGACGGCATCAGGATACCGGTTCGGCCCCACCGATGCCACAGCGAGCATCGGGTAGCGACAGGCAACCAACGGTTCGTCACGTGATGGAAACGGTTCGACGCACCCGCGGCGAAATCGATCTTCCACTACGGTTCGATCAAGAACGCCTCGCCGTCGAGTTGGAGGAGCACTGGATCGTCGAAGACCAGGAACTGCGACAACTTGCGGCCGTAGCGGTCGGCGAGCTTGAAATACTCGTCGCTGAACTGGGTCACGCGCTGTGCCTTCTTGTCCTGCTCATCGGTCACGGTCGAATCGACCCAACGATTCCCGCGGCGGTAGAACGCCTTGTTGGCGACGTTTTGCACGGTCTCGCCGGCTTGTTCCAAGGATGCGTCGAATTTGTCGGCATCGCTCGCCGGCTGTGCGGCCGCGGCGGGGCGGCCCGCGTTGCGCCTGCCCGGTAGGCGTCCGGCTGCGAACCCGCCGGCCGGCTTGGCCGCTTCGGCGGCCTCGGCCCGCTGGAGCGCGCCCTTCATGCCGCGCTGGTAGAAGGCGTTGGCCCCTTGCGTCTCTTCGAGTTGGCTCAGCCGGTCCTTGGCGCGGGCGGCGTTACTCGACAGGGCGTGTAACGACACGTTCTCGTCCGCCAGGAAGGATGTGTAGGGCGTGATGATGCCATGTCGCGTCGAGAGCGCCACGAGTTCCTGGATCAGTTCGTCGTTCTTCCCTTGCAGGTCGAGTTCGTCGATGATCTCGCCCACGCGCCGCACCGCCCACAATCGCTCGATGAAGGCGAACGTCTCGTCCTTGCTTTCGGCCACCAGGTCGGCCGGGAAGTCGAAACGCTTTTGCTGCCCATGGACGTTGCCGGTGATGGAGACCTTGGCGGCTCCCGGCTTGCGATAACGGCCCACGAGCGCGAGTTGCTCGCCGGCAAACAGGTCGACGACCTGCTTCGGATAGATGCGATTCACGGCCCCTTCCGCCGCGCCCGGCAAGGCGTCGACGGAAAACTGGATGACGACGTCGGTCAACACCGGCGCTTCGAGCTTCTGGAACAGGCGGCTGACGCGCTCTTCGATATGTTCGTTCGGCCGCACGTATTCACTCTGCCCGAAATTCTGTCGCACAAGCTTGTCGAGCAGCCGGCTGTTGACGTCGTACCCCACGCCGAAGGCGAGCACTCTGCCGTGCACGCGATTGTTCGTCTGCGAATTGGCCACGATTTTCTGCTCGTTCACTTCGCCGGCCGTCGGCAAACCGTCCGTCAGGAACAACACGTAGCTGGGACGCGCCGAGTCGGCAAGCTGTCGCAGGGCCGTAGTCAGGGCGCCGTCGATGTTCGTGCTGCCACCCGCGTAAATACCATCGACGAAACCGAGCGCCGCTTGCCGCGATTCCTCGTTGAATCTTTGCAACTCGGGGCGGAACGACTCGACGGCGTTGTCGTAGGCCACGATGTTAAACAGGTCGCCTTCGCGCAAATGGTTGAGCACGAATTTGAGCGCCCCCTTGGCCTGCTCGATCTTCTCTCCGGTCATGCTGCCCGAGCGGTCGACCACGAACACGACGGTCTTCTTCGGCCGTTCGCCGCCCGCGTCGTCGCGCCGTTCGATGGCCGGCGTGGTGAGCAACAGGAAATAGCCGTCGTCCGTTCCCGGCGGATGGTAGCTGAGCACGTTGGCGCCGAGTTTGCCGTTGTCGGCGTCGTACAGCAGCCGGAAATCGGTCGTGGGGACCTCGTGCTGGCTCTTGAAGGAGACCGTCGCGTGGTGCGCGTCTCGCTTCAACTCGACGGAGTGTGTCGGGCTGTAGACGTTCTTGATCTCACCCTTGGTCTCGATCGCCACTTCAATGTTCAGCCGTTCCACGGGATGCGAAGTGTATTTGGCCGTCGACAGTGGAAACAAGAAATCGGTCAGGCCGTGGTCTTTGCGGCAGAGCTGTGAATATTGCAGAGTGACTTTTCGTTCCGCGCCTGGCGGCACCGGAAAGACACTCGTTTGGAACATGCCCGTGCCGAGCCATTCCAGCAGCGCCGGGTCGCGATTCTTGCGGACGATCGCTTCGTAGGTCTGCCGGGCGGTGTCCTTCGGGAGCAACCGGGCGGGAAATTCCTTGCCGTCGACGAGCAGCGTGAGTTGGTCGATGGCGCCGTCGTAGGGCAACGGGAAGACGAAGCAGACTTCCATCTGCACGCTCCCCGTATTGACGAACGACTGCGATACCTGCACCCGCGCGATCTGTTCCTGCAATTTCACGCGCACGTCGATCTCATGAATCTTATAGCTCGACACCGGATGCGCGGCGACCGGAACCGCGACCACGTGCGGTCTGGGCAGCCGCACGTGTTGCCCCGGCTCGATGTTGATCAACAGTCCCTGGGCCGCAACGGGCACGGCCGACAGCAGAGGCAGCAGAAGGGCCCCTAAGGCGGTCCAAAGAGCGGTCAACCCCGGATAGACGGGGGCATTCGTGGCCCGTGGGCGGGTCGGTCGGGTGAACATGGGCGATAGCCTCCTCTGACTGGACGTGATTCCGTCGCCGCCCATCGCGGATGACGACGGGCGAGCCTTGACGCACGACCGCCGGCGGTCCGCGGCGCGCCGTGCCACCAATGAGACGCCGATTGGCGTAAAAACGTTCCAAAGAAAATGGAACAGGCCGCCGTTCCGTGCAAACACCGGCCGGGTGGCAGTTTCCAGTCGGAACGGGGTGCATAAGGGGATTTGTTTTTTCGCTGCCCTGGGCCAGTTGACCTGGGGAGTGAGCAAAGGTGCTGGGCTTGTCGCAGCCACTGGTTGAGCCAGCGCTCCGGAACAGCGTGTGGTAGTTTGTCCCTCGCACTTCCCA
>DASZTS010000082.1:0-42344 GCA_035547915.1 Pirellulales bacterium
GCTCGATCTTGCCCTGATCCACGTCGACGCACGTGACATCGTTGCCGGTTTCGGCAAAACAAGTACCCGTAACCAGACCGACGTAGCCGGTGCCGATGATCGCAATCTTCATCCCGCCCAGTCTATTCACAGCCCGACGGAGCGTCGAGTGTGAACGCGATTTAGGCGGTGGCGGTCTGTAATCGCCGACGCAGCAAGTGTGGCATCCACAGCGCCTTGTCGACCAGTTCGATCAAGACTTCCGGATCGAACGGCTTACGCAAGAAATAGACGCCGCCAGCCGTGTGCGCCCGACGCACGACGTCGGGAATCTGCGCGCCCGAGATAAAGATCACCGGTACTTCGGCCGCACCGGCGCATTCTCGCAACTGCTGATACAGGTCGAGTCCGCTGGCCTGGCCCAAGTCGATGTCGGAAACGATCAAGTCGGGCGGGCTGCGGTGGACATGTTCGAGAGCCATGGCGGGCGAAGTGGCCCATTGGCAGGCATAATCGGTCGGTTGGAGAGCCTGAGCGACGTCGTTGATGGCACTCGGCTCGTCGTCGATGATGAGAATCGTGGTTTGGCTGCGCGACGGTTCGAGCATGATCGTTCTCGTTGGAGGGCGGCGGGAGAGGAACCATTCGAAGTGTCGTCCAACGCCGTCGGCCGAGTCCAACACGTTTTGCCCGAACTGCGCCGCAGGAAGAACGGCACGAAGTGATACGTTCGGCAGGACCGCTCCAGGCGGCACGCGCTGTGCGGCAAAATCGGTTATTGCTGCCCGAGCGATTCGACCGCCAACTTGCGCACGGTTTGATAATCTTCGTGAATGGCCCCCCGCAGCAAGGCGGTATCGGGGGGAGGCAACTGAGCGAACGAAACGAGGTTGTTCAAGGCCACACGAAGCTGATTCGACGACACCTCGCTGCCGTCCGCGCCGAGCAACTCCAACCAGCGAGTCCGTTTCTTTTCCCAAGACCGGCCGGTGCGCTGCTGTACCCGGCGCCACGCTCGTAAGAAGAGCTGCCCAATTTTTTCTTGAATGTCTGGGTCGAGCGCGTTGCTGCTTGGCATAAGCATCCGTTTGCGGTCCTCGCAAGTGACCTTAACTATAGCCGTACTTTTAGCTTCGCCAATGGTGTTGGCGACTCGAAAATCATGTCAAGAGCCCAAAAGATTTCAACTCACCCATTCGGGTGGTAATCTATCGAAAAAGTAACGTATGTTAGCGGGGTTGGAATGGCCTGTCGTAAGGCGTTCGCGCGCTTGTCGGTTCGGCCATGTTTGCTAAGATCCCGTTAGGTTGATGCGAGAACGGGGGAGATGGGGGATGCTGACGCTCGTGGAAGAACCTAACGCTGTTGCGGCGCTGCGCATCCTGCTCGTCGAAGATCACCCCGAAGTCGCGGCCGCGCAATCGCAGTTGTTGCGGGCGCTGGGGTATCAGGTGCAGATCGCGGCCGATGGGCCGACCGCCGTTGCCATGGCGAAGTCGCTCGTGCCCGACGTGGCCGTGGTCGATATCGGTCTGCCCGGGATCGACGGCTATCAAGTGGCCGAGTCGTTGCGGCGCGATCCGGCGACGTCGTGCATCCGACTGATCGCGTTGACCGCCTATGGATCGGCCGAGGACCGGCAGCGCTCGATCCGCTCAGGGTTCGAGGCCCATCTCGTCAAGCCGGCCTCGATCGATCAACTCCGTCGCGTCTTGAGCGGCGCCTGTTAGAGATCCGCCGGCTGCTCGCACCGCAAAGCGGGTCTGCCGCCGTGACTAGCGAAAGAAGAGATCCTGCGGGATCCTGCGGGCGACCGGCCAGGCGAGAAGTGTAAACCCGGCGCCCAACAGCAATACGACCTGGAAGCCGGTGTACGGCCCCCACCGGTCGACCGCCCATTCATAGCAAAAGCCGCCCGCAGACGTGGCCATCAACGTGCTGATGTTGCACAGGGCCATGAAGCCACCGAAGATCGTGCCCGCCGCGTGCAGCGGACATGCCTGGGCCGCCAGATCGCATTGCACCAGATTGGCCGTCATGTAGGTAAAGCCGACGAACAGGCTGATGACCATGGCACTGGTGCGGCCTTCGAGGAACGAGTAAGCCAACGTGCTGGCGACGCCGCAACCGATGGCGATGGGCACCATCCACCGCATCGACACCTTACGGCAATAGACGCCGTAAGTCGCGCAGGCCGCAATCGATCCCACGGCCAATACCGAGATGGTGTCGCCATAAAACGAATCGTTCATCCCGCGCGCGGCGAGCGTTTTCGTCATGTGTATGTAGAGCACCGACTGCGCGAACGGGTTGAAGTGCCAGACGAACAAAAAGCCGCCTACCCACCAGACGGTCGGCGAACGTAGTGATTGCCAAATCGTGGATCGGATGGTCGGCAGGTCATCAGCGACGGCGAACGAGCGTGGCTCGCGCACACACATCACCGTGAGTACGAGGGCGGCGGTCGCCAGCACGCCGCAGATCAAAAACGCCCATGCCTCGTGATGCTGTTGGCACAGTTTACCGCCGAGTTGGCCGGTCAGGATGGTGGCCGCGTAACTGGCTCCCCAGCGGACCGATTGCAGCCGCGCCGTGATGCCGCGAGGCTGCCCCGTCTCGATGATCAAGGCGTCGAGCACGACGTCGGCGAACGTCACCGCGAACGTGGGCACCATCAGCGAAAGCATCAGAAACATCCGCGAGCCGGTCGGAAGCGGCATGAGCGTATACAGTCCGCAGAAGCAGACGGCTGTCATAAAACCCATGGCCAGCAAGTAACTCTTGCGGCGATAACCGGCCAGCGGCACGAAATCGGAAAGCAGGCCGAACAGCGGCTTGCAGCACCAAGGCCAACCCAGCAACGCGACCAGCGTCGTCATCTGCCCGGGGTTGGTCTTCCACTGCGTGAGCAACGAATAGACCGGTTGGCTGACAAGACCGGTGGCCGTTTCGTTCATTCCCTGAACGAAATAGAGCGCGGCGAAGAGCAAGACGACGCCCGTCAGCCCACCTCGCACTCGTACCATGGTCGTTGCCGACGACGCCATCCGCCGCACCATCCTGTTTGCTCTAAGCGGCCCGCGGTCCGCCGAAACCGCTAAGCCGACACGGGGACAGAATGCTGAACGAGACGATCGGTGTGTCGCCGGTAATGGCGAGCGTGGCGGGCCTGCCCCAAAACGCTCGTTTGTATCCCGGCATTTAGCCTACCAGGAAATCCTCGTGGCGTCGCCCCTTACCGCAGGGGGAATTGCCCGATCGGCGCGCAAAGTCTTCCTTTTTTGAGGCGGCTTGCCGTCTGTAACTCGTGGCACAGTAGGTGTTTAGGTGCCTCTATGGCATTGTGTTCGCCCCGGCCTGTGCCGACGGAAAATCCGTTTCCTGGAGCGTTTTCGCCAGGCCGATCGACATCCGTTCTTCGTCAGGACGATCGAGCAATACCCGCATTGACGGGTCGATCAAGTCTTCCAGCCAATCGCCCAAGCGCACCGCTTGCGGCCGTTCGTCGAATCGTTCGTAGGCATTCAAGAACACTTCTTCCACGGCGTCGTCGATCGATAGTTCGTCACCCAGGCGGGCGACGAGCTGCGGATAGCGATTGAGCCAGCGGCTCACACGACGGCGCAACGGCTCGTCGTAAGCATCGGCCGCGCGTCGGAAGGCCGCGTAGTCGCCGTCTTGCACGGACCGCAAGATCTCCTTTCCATCGAGCGCTGCGGTGGGCACCACGGGATGATTCGTTCCGTTTTCGAGTTTGGCGATGGCAGGCCTGTTGCCGAGGGCCTCGATATAGCCATCGAGCTTCGATACCAATTTGCGAACGCACCGTAAAAAAGCTGGATGCACCTGCACGTCGCGGTCGCCGGTGAACAGGGTACGGCCCGTGAGGACGAGACTCGTTTTCACATGGTAGTCGCCGGTGCGCGAAAAGCGGGTCACCGTGACGTAGAGGTCGTTGATCGGGAACTGTTCCGCACGAGTACGCAGTGTGCCCAGGTTTGCCTCCATCTTGGCGATCGTCTTGGGCGAAAGCGTGCAGTGCTTCGTGGCGAGTTGAATTCGCAATTCGTGTTTCTGGCGCGATGACTTCATCGTTCGCAGCTCCTTGTTTGCCAAAACCGCTAAGAATCGGCCCCCGTCGGCGAATCTCCTTTAATTCTACGTTAGTTTTCTCCTTCGGCGGCGGTAGCCGCGGCCGCCGCGTCGACATGCGCAGCGGCCGATGGTTATTCGCTATAAACGCAATCCACGTGCCCAGTTGGGCGATTCTTGATTTTTGGTGGAAAGTCGCGTCGGCGAATGGCACAATCAGCCTATGCTCGCACCACAGTTTTCTTTGCGCTGGGTGATGGCCGTTACGGCCGTGTGTGGATTCCTCTCCCTGATCGGCGCCGCAGCGCTGCGTGATACACCCGGATCGAGAGCCGTCATGATCGCAATCGCGGCGACGGTGCTCATCCTGGCGGTCCACGGATTGATGTTCATCGTGATGTGGCTTTTCTCCCTTTTCCTTCCAGGCAAGCGATCGGGCACACCCGGCCAATCGCCCTTTGCGTCTCGCTCGGCGCAGGAGAATTGACCTATGCGGCGGTACGTTGGCGGGATGTCGCATCGCATTGTCATAGGCTGCCGAGAGCAATGTGCGGAGAGGACTCCCGTTCTGGCGTCCTCGGCGCGTCGGATAGCCGGTTTCGTCAACGTCCGGCCGTTCGTCGTTTGTTCGGCGCTGCTCATTTCGTTTGCTTGCATGCTGGGCCTCCAGCCGCACCGGGCGCACGCTGCCGCTTCGGGCACGACAGTCACCAGCGCCGCCAAGGGCATCGCACTTACCGTCTCTACCCAATGGCTCGACGGCAGTGGTTATCGGCCGATTCAGGTGGCAGTTGCTCCCACGACTCCGTTGCTGGCCGACCAGACGTTGCACTTGGAGTTTCACGCGAAACTCACTTACTACCCGGGCAATCGCGAGATCGCCGTCAGCCAGGACATCGAATTGCCGGCGGGGAGCACGGGTGTCGTCGATACGATCGCCGTACCACAATACTTCCCCTTTCACCAGTTCAATGTCGAAGTGTGGCTCAACGGCCGTTATTCTTCGAAGCTCTCTCAACGGGGCTTTGGCGGTGCCGGCATCAAGTTAGAAGGATTGCCGAACGTTTTGGTCGTGGGCAGCCCGGTTGCCGGTGTGGCGGGCGCGCCGCCCACCATCACGCCGTTTCTGCCCGATCCCGATTCTTCACGGCTGGTGTCGATCTTTCCCGGCGAAGCCACTCAACAACAGTATTACGGCGTCGCCATACCTCCGACCGCGCCGGGTACGAAGGCGAGCTTGCCGACCCTGATAACGGTTCCTTACGATCGCTTGCCACGGCGTTGGATCGAGTTGAGCAGCATCGACATCGTGTGCCTCAAAGTTGGCGAACTAGATCGATTGGCCGCGTCGGAACCGGAGCGTTGTCAGGCATTGAGGCAATGGCTGCTTGCCGGCGGAAACGTGATTGTGTTCGATGTCGGTCCCGAGCAGAAGCGGGCCGACGATGCCGCTCGACTCCTGGCACCCAACGAATCGCTCGACAACGGTCTGATCGCCGAATCCTGGACGAAGCCCAATGTGTCCGATTTCCAGGATCGCTTGAAGACTTATGGCACCAACCAAACGCCCTCGGTCAGCGACGCCGCGGCGCCGTCACCCGATCAGTCGCCGTTTCGTCTGCGGCGCTTCGGTGACGGCATGGTCGTCGCTGCCGACACCGACGACCTATTCGCCCAACCCGCCCAGCATTGGATCTGGATGCTTAATTCGGTCGGCACCGAGCGGTGGCTTTGGTATCGGCGCCACGGCACCTCTTACGATCGCAAGAACGGCGACTTTTGGAATTGGCTGGTCCGCGGTGTCGGCATGGCACCGGTCACGGAGTTCCGTGTGTTGATCACGGTCTTCGTGCTGGCAATCGGCCCCTTGAATTATTTCTGGCTCCGCCGCCGCCGCCGTCTGCACCTGCTGGTCGTCGTGGTCCCCTTGGCCGCATGTGCTGTTACGTTTGGATTGTTCGGCTACGCGATCGTTGCCGATGGCCTCGACGTGCGGGTGCGGGCGCGCACGTTTACCCGCCTCGATCAACGCTCGGGTCAGGCGACTTGCTGGTCGCGACTCTCGTACTACGCCGGACTGGCCCCATCCGGAGGACTCGTCTTTCCCGACGACGTTGTCGTCTTCCCCCTGACGGCCAACGACGATGACTCGAGCGACATGCTGCACCGACAGAACTTGATCTGGTCGGCTCACAAGCAAGAACTGGTTTCCGGATGGGTCGCCTCGCGCACGCCGGCCCAGTTCATCACCGTGCGGTCGCGTGTCAGCCAGGCCGGACTGAGGTATGTACCCCCGCGCGCGTCAGCCGCGCCCGAGGTTGAAAACCAACTCGGCTCGCGCGTCATTCGACTCTTGTTGACCGACGAGAATGGCCGGCACTACCGTGCGGCCGACATCGCCCCTGGAGGCCGAGCCTCGTTGACGCCGGTCGACGACCCGAGCGAGGAGGAAGCCGACATCTACGACTTTGTGGTCAAGCACCAACCCGGAGTGCCCGAAGGGTTTGTTCCGCCCTCATCGTACGGCTACCGTGCCCGGCGACGTTATTACTACGCCGGGACAAATCTCTCATTGCCGGCGCCGTCGGCAGGCACCAATCGCTTGGAGGTCGGGCTGCGCGAAGCGGTCATCGGGGCCGGCAAGGGATCGTGGTCGAAGCCCGCTGGCTTTTCGCTCCCCAAGCGAAGCTATCTGGCGCTCGTCGAACGTTCACCCGAGGTCGTCTTCGGGGTCGACGCTCCGCGCGAGGAAGACAGTTTGCACGTCGTAGTGGGAACCTGGTGACGGTGACGACGCCTATGCATCCGATGATCGAGCTACGGGGCCTGCACCGCTACTTCGGTCGCACGCGCGCCGTCTGCGATGTGAACTTCTCTGTCGAACGGGGGCAAGTCTTCGGCTACATCGGTCCCAACGGAGCGGGCAAGACGACGAGTATGCGCATTCTGGCCACCCTCGACCAGCCGACGTATGGCGACGCGCTCGTCGATGGTTTTTCGGTGGTCAATGATCCGGATCGTGTCCGCCGGCGGCTCGGCTTCATGCCCGATTACTTCGGCACGTACTCCAATGTCAACGTCCGCGAATACCTCGATTTCTACGCGCGGGCCTATGGCTTGCGAGGAAGCGAGCGCACGCGGGCCTTGAGCTATGTGATGGGATTCACCAAGCTCGACCAACTGGCCGAGAAACCGATCGACGGACTCTCGAAAGGCATGAAGCAGCGGTTGTGCCTGGGCCGGGCACTGATTCACGATCCGGGCGTGCTCGTGCTCGACGAACCGGCCGCCGGTCTCGATCCACGCGCCCGCATCCAACTGCGCGAAATGATCCGCGCGCTGGCCGGTCACGGCAAGACCGTGCTCGTCAGCTCGCACATCCTCACCGAACTGGCCGAGATGTGCGACCTGGTGGGCATCATCGAACGCGGCCGACTGCTGGCGGTCGGATCGGTCGAAGAGATTCAGCGCGGACGGCAAACCCGCCAGGCCACGCGCATGCAAGTCCGCCTGCTCGATGATGCAACGTCGCTGGCGAATTGGCTCGCGCAGCGCGACGGCATCGAACAGATTCAAACCGACGGCAATTCGGCGACCTTCACGCACCAGGCCGACGCCGAGGCCGAGGCCGCCCTGTTGCGGGCCATGATCGAGGCTGGTCTGCGCGTCGTCGCCTTCGGTAGCCAGACGAAGACGCTGGAGGAGGTGTTCATGCAGGTCACCGAGGGGCACGTCCAATGAGTGATTTTGTGGCGAGCCCTTTTGGCGTGACAGATACCGGCGACGCGGACCCGGCGGGAAACGGCGCGCCTGCCCCCGCTTCCCTCGCCCCCGAGCCGCAAGACCTCTCGGCCGGCAACGTTTGGCAACGGCTCGACGATGCCCTGGTTTGGGTCGGCGACCGGCTCAATCCCATCTTGGTCAAAGAGACGCGGCAGGCGCTCAAGAGCCGACAATTCATCGTCACCTTTACGCTGGTGCTGGCCCTGGCGTGGGTCTGGTCGATCTTCGGCGTGGCTGTGATCGGCCCCAGCATCTACATCGCCGCCCGCGGGCTCGACATGTTCCTGGGCTATTACGTGATTCTGGCCGTGCCGCTATTGGTGGTCGTGCCGTTCGGGGCCTTTCGCTCGTTGGCCTCGGAGCGCGAAGACGGCACCTACGAATTGCTCTCGATCACCACGCTCAGGCCACGGCAGATCGTGAGCGGCAAGCTAGGCAGTGCGATCTTGCAGATGCTCGTCTATTTATCGGCCGTGGCGCCCTGCTTGGCGTTCACGTACATGCTCCGGGGGATCGACGCGCCCACGATCTTGTACGTGATTTGCTGTTTCTTCTTCGGTTCGCTGGGGGCTTCCGTCCTCGGTCTGTTGGTGGCCACGCTGACGAACGACAAGCACTGGCAGATCGTCCTCTCGGTGTTGTTTCTCTTCGGTCTGGCCATGCTCCTCTGGTTTGGCCTGATGATGGGCTTTGCCGTGCTCGCGGAGATGGGGCCGCCCTTCCAGGACCAGATGTTCTGGATCGTGAACGCCGTCATTTTCACCGCCTACGCCAGTTACTTCGCGCTCAGCTTCTGCGCCGCCAGCGCCCAGCTTACCTTCGCCAGCGACAACCGTTCGACCAAGCTGCGGATGGTCATGGTGGGCCAACAGGCCCTGCTCGTCGGTTGGTTCGGCTGGTACATGTTTCAGGACGACGTCGAGCCCGATGTCTTGCTGGTTTATTTCGCCATCGCCGCCATCCATTGGTCGGTGATGGGCATGTTCATCAACGCCGAGTTCGGCGAACTGTCGTTACGGGTCAAACGACAGCTCCCGCAGAGCTTCTTGGGCCGCCTGTTCCTCACCTGGTTCAACCCCGGTCCGGCGACCGGCTATATGTTTGTCGTCGCGAACCTGCTGAGCGTGCTCGTCGTCGCAGGCGGCTTCCTGATTTATAACTCCGTCTTCAGCAAGGTGGGGGTGCGCACACCGCGGTCGGTCCTCTTCGCCTTCGGCGCGCTGACCTGCTCTTATATTGTCGTCTATCTGGGCGTCGGGCGTCTGCTGATCACTCTGCTGCGGCGAGTATCGCACGTGAGCCTGGTGCTGGCCGTGCTGTTACAGGCGCTGCTCGTGCTGGCGGGCTGTGGCATTCCGCTATCCATCCATCTGATGACGCCCGAGATCCGCCGCGATTATTCGTTGATCGAGATCAGCAATCCCTTTTACTCGCTGGTCGAGGTGCTCGACGAGCGCGGTTTTGGCTTCGAGGTGAACGTGCTGCTGACCGTGGTTCCCGTCGCAGCCGGATTCGTCTTCCTGTTGAACTTGCCGGGAGTCGTGTCGGCGGTAAACCAGGTGCGGATCGCGCAACCGAAACGGGTGCGTGAAGAAGATGCCGAGCTCGAAGCACAGCGGGCTCCCCCGCCCGGACCGACGAGCCCGTTCGACGAGTGAATCAAACGGCGCACCGTCTTTCCCGCTCTGCGGTATCGGCCCTACGCGCTGCCTTGCCGAGCGCTTACAATTCGTCGTTGACCGCACTCAACACAAACGCCATCGGAGCCACGACCATGAACGCGCACGGAGCATTTCACGATGCTTTGAAAGGTGCCGACTTCATAACAACGACCTATCTCAACGACCTGAACGATGCCGATCTGCTCGTGCGCCCAGTGCCAAACGCGAACCATATCGCCTGGCAATTGGGCCACCTCATTGTTGCGGAAAACGGCATGCTCAGCGAAGTGTGTCCCGGGGCGATGCCGGCCCTTCCTGCGGGTTTTCGGGAAAAACACACCAAGGAGACGGCGGGCTCCGATGATCCGGCGGCTTTCTTGAGCAAGGACGAATACCTGCGGCTGTATCGCGAGCAACGCGCGGCGACACTCAAGGCTCTCGACAGCCTGAGTGAGGCCGATCTCGACCGTCCGGCACCGGAGAGCATGAAGAGTTTCGTCGCCACGGTTGGTGGTATTTTTAACACGCAGGCCCTCCACTGGTTGATGCACGCCGGCCAATGGGTCATTGTGCGCCGCAAACTGGGCCACAAGCCGATCTTCTAACCAGGCCCCGTTTGGTCATCCGTCTTGCATGCCAATCGAACTCAAGGTGCCCGCCGTCGGCGAATCGATCACCGAGGTCCAACTCGGCGAATGGTTGAAGGGGGAGGGCCAATTCGTCGAACGCGACCAGCCGATCGTCGAGATCGAATCCGACAAGGCGACGGTCGAACTGTCTGCGCCCGGCTCGGGCACGGTCAGCAAGATTCTGAAACGCAAGGGTGAAGCGGCTACGGTCGGCGAGGTCATCGGCTATCTCGAGGAATCGGCGGCTCCGACCGCCGAGAAGTCGGCGCCGACTAAGGCCGACGGCACGGGTCGAGCGACCGAGGCAAAGACTTCGTCGCCGCCCGCGCAGCCCGCCGTTCCGGCTCAAGCCGCGCCGAGCCCCGCACCTCCGGCGCCCGCCGACCACGTGGCCGAGACTGCGTCGAGTTGGGTCACACCAGCGGCCCGGCGGCTGCTGGCCGAGCATGGCATCGCGGCGGCCGACGTCGAGGCAACAGGGCGAGGCGGGCGGTTACTCGAAGAAGATGTACAACGGCACCTGGACCGCATCGAAGCATCCCAATCCTCGACACCTCCCACGCCGGCCGCCACCACGCTACCCTCGCCCGTCTTGCGAGCCGGTGGGGACGAAGCGGTGGAAATCGTGCCGATGAGCCCACTGCGCCGCCGTGTCGCCGAGCGGTTGGTGCAGGCTCAACAGACGGCCGCCTTGTTGACCACCTTCAACGAAGTCGACATGTCGGCCGTCATGGCCGTGCGGCAGAAGTACCGCGACACCTTTCAGGACAAACATGGCGTGAAACTCGGTTTCATGTCGTTTTTCGTGAAGGCGACGATCGAGGGGTTGAAGCGTTTTCCCCAACTCAACGCCGAGATTCGTGGCACCGACGTTGCGTATCATAACCATTACGACATCGGCATCGCTGTCGGCGGTGGCAAGGGACTCGTGGTCCCTGTGGTCCGGCGGGCCGATCGGCTCAGTTTCGCCGAATTGGAAAGAACGATTGCCGACTTCGGCCAGCGCGCCCAAGGTAACAAGATCAAGATCGAGGAGTTGCAAGGCGGCACGTTCACTCTTTCCAACGGGGGCGTGTACGGCTCGCTGCTGTCGACCCCGATCGTGAATCCGCCACAGAGTGGCATTCTCGGACTGCATGCCATCCAAGACCGACCCGTCGCGCGCGACGGCCAAGTCGTGGTCCGCCCGATGATGTACCTTGCACTCACGTACGATCATCGCCTGGTCGATGGCCGCGAAGCGGTGCTCTTCCTGCGGCACGTCAAAGAATTGATCGAAGAGCCATCGCGCATCTTGCTGGAAATCTAGCGCGTCGATCCGACCAGCAGCGCGATCTAGCTCGGGAGTTGTTCTTCGTCGACTATTGATCAACGCGCCGATATTCGCCGTAGTTGAGCGCGGCGAGACTCGAGAGAAACAGATCGAACGGATTGATCGGCCCGGGCGGTCCGACGGCGATGCCGATCGAGTTGATCGTCAGCCGCCGCGTCTGATTGAGCTGCGTCAACACTGCCACGATCTGCACCGGGTCGTTGATCGTGCCTCCCGCCGGCTGTCCATCGGTGAGGAAATAGATGGCTTCGGTGTCGAACGCGAAGGCGGCCTCGAGCGCGTTGTACGAGGCCGTTTGCGGGCCGAGTCCTCGTAAGAGCACCCACTGGATCGCGGCCGCCTTGTTCTCGGGCGTGGCTGGCATGAGTTCCGACGACCAGGGTGCCACCAGGATGTCGAAGGCCAGTATGTTGAAAGCCGCGTCGCTCGGCAGGTTGGCGATGGCGGTCGACAGCTCGCGTTTGGCCGCCAAGATACGCAGGCCCGACATGCTGGCCGACGTGTCGAGCACGAACACCATCCGCGATGCACAGATGGGCAAGCCATAATAGGTGGCGGTCGAGGGCAGGGCGTCGGCCAGACTGATACTCTGCCCGCCGCCCCGTGGTAGCTTACCCTGCTGCGTTTGCCACCATTTGACCCAGGCTCCCGGATTGAGGCCGAATTGCTGGCCGCTCACGGTCGTGAGATGCCGCACGATGTCGCCGCGCACCTCGCCCGTGGCCGTGGTCAGGATGGCGATGAGTGTTTCGATCGACTGTGGCAGGGAGATGCGTCGGAGCGACTGCACGACTGCTCGGCGCACTGCGAAGCAGTTGGTGAAGATCACTCTTTTCGAGATCTTGGCCAGCACGGCGACGCTCGTCTTATCGCCCTGCGCACCGAGCTCGTCGACCAGCGAGAGCACGAACGGCACTCCCATTTTGGCCCGTGCGGCGGCTTCGTCGAACAACTCCAAGGCACGACGCTCGATGGTCTGATCGGCGGAGGCGATCGCGATAGCGAGCATGGCGGCAGTCGTTTCTCGCGGCGTCGAACGCTTGATTTCCTTGGCTGCCGTATCGAGCAAATAGTCGGCGACGGGCCCAACTTGGTTCATCCCGACCAGTGTCTCGTAGCTGGCGTGCCGCACGTCGACGTAGCCGCTGCCCAGACCGTGCTGGGCCAGGAAGCGGGCGCCTTCGGCCGTCGGATACTTAGCCAGGGTCCGTGTCGCCGGCACCCGGATCGTCGGCTTCCTGCTCTTCATCTTTTGCAGCAAGCTCCGTTGCACTTCGCGAGAGGGCCCCTCGGCGGTGGCCGGCGGCATGGCCGCTTGCTGTTCGGATTCGCTCGCCGCAGAACGAGTCGCTTCACTCTCCGAGGGCGCGGCCGACGCGTGACCCAGAATCAGGATCGACAAGAGTGCGCATTCGGCAGCGGTGTTGATTAGCCGTTTCACGGCGGTCTCCCGCAAAGGATCGGCCCGGAATTACACCGTCCGATTGTAATTGAAGCCACCGATCGCGGCGAACGTTTGCCGCGGCGTAGAAGCCGGAACAACGGGTCGAAACCGTCCAGTGGATATTACTAAAGCTTGTCGAGGCCGTTTAGGACGGTCACGGACTTTGCTAATCTAACGACGAAGTACTCATGGCGCAGCAACCATACTCGAACGCGACCTTCGACGACTACCGTTGGCTCGTCGACGCGACGGCCGGCCGCTTGCTGACCGATCTCGCGGAATCGCCGGACGACTCGTTGCGGCAGGCGGTGCGGCTGCGAAAGGATTGGTCGGCGAGTCGCGTTCATCTTCTCTTGCAACAGGTCGAACTACGGCGTCGCGCGAAGGCCAAATTTCCCGATGCTGACCGAATGTACTTCACGCCGGTCGGGCTCGAACAGGCCACCGATGGCTGGATCGCCGCCTATAAAGCCGGCCGCTTCCGAGACCGCGGCAATCCCGTCTACGACCTGTGCTGTGGGATCGGCGGCGACTTGGCGGCGCTGGCCCGCGGCGGTCCGGCGATCGGCGCCGATCGCGACCCTATCGCCGCGTTGTTGGCGAAGACCAATTCACCGTCGGCGATTGGTGTTGTCGTGGGCGATGTGTCCGATCTTTCCTGCTCGTCCGGTGCTTGGCACATCGATCCTGACCGCCGCCCCAGCGGGCGGCGCACGACACGCGTCGTCTGCTATGAGCCCGCTCCCACGGTCATCGATCGCTTGATCGGGGCCAACGACACCGGTGCGATCAAGTTGGCTCCGGCAGCCGAATTGCCGGACCATTGGCGGCACAATGCCGAACAGGAATGGATCAGCCGCGCAGGGGAGTGCCGGCAACTGGTGGCCTGGTTCGGACGTTTAGCGACAAGGCCGGGCGGACGCCGAGCCACCGTCATCGCCGGTGACGGTGCGCCATCGCAGATTCGTACGGTCGCCGGCGACGGGCACGTTGCGCCACCGGCAGCGACTGATTTCGGGCGTTACCTGGTCGAGCCAGATGCTGCCGTGTTGGCTGCGGGCCTGGTAGGTGTGTTGGCCGATGAGCACGGGTTGGCCGCCATCGCGCCGGGCGCGGCCTATCTTACGGGCGAGCGAGCCGTGTTCGATCCCGCGCTTGCGTGCTTCGAAATCAACGAGGTTCTCGCCTTCGATATCAAACGAATCAAGGCCCTCTTGCGCGAACGGAGTGTCGGCCGATTAGAGATCAAGAAGCGTGGAGTTGACGTCGATCCCGAAGAGTTGCGCTCTCGGTTGCGCGTGCCCGGCGATGCAGCGGCGACGCTCTTCCTGACGCGCCGCGGCCGCGCTATCACGGCCCTGCTTACCAATCGCCTCGTCGGTGCTGTCTGACTCTCGTCTTCCGCGAGCCGGCAACGTGTATCGCCCACTCATTCCTCACCGGGTACCGTGAGCGGCTGGCCGTTATCTTTGCCATCCAGCCGCAACAAGAACGGCACCGCCCGTGCGGCCCATTCGTCGGGCGACGGGTAGTGGCCCGCATCGCCGCCGAAACAGGAGCGCAGCATATCGGTGTCGATGATGCCTGGGTTGAGCGGTACGGCCGCCATGCCGCCGGGCAACTCTTCGGCCAGCGCTCGGGTCAGCCCCTCGATGGCCCACTTGCTCGCGCAGTAAGGAGCGACTTCCGGCGAGACCGAACGTCCCCAACCAGAGCTGAAATTGACGACCACTCCCCGGCGCTTCCCGAGCATCGCTGGTAAGAAGTGACGGAGCACGTTCACCACGCCCGACACGTTGACCGCGAAGAGTTGATCGAATTCGTCCGCCGCCACGGTCCACAACCGGGCATTGCGATTGACCAGTGCCGCGTTGTTGATCAGCAAATCGGGTACGAAGTGTTCGCGCTCGGCCGCCGCTGCCCATTGCGCCACATCGGCATCGCGGCTGACGTCAACCGCTTCGAAGCGATGCGCCGGCCAGCGCTGCCGCAGGCCTTCGACTGCCGCCCGGTCGCGTGCACATCCCCAAACGGTGTGCCCCTTTTCGATAAAGCCACCGGCCAGCGCCTGCCCCAGGCCGCGGCTGACGCCGGTGATCAGGATGTTTCGGGACGGCATGTGATCCTCGCGTGCGGTGATTAATCGCCAAGGACGAATATCGCGATTGGGTTGAGGCGATGGCCATCGTAACACAATGGACAGCCGGCCGTCGCCGCCGCTATCATCGGTTGCGACGATTGTCTCGCCTGTCCGAAAAAGGTGCACCGTGATTCGCCCGACGATACCCGCCGACCAATTCCCGCTGCTCACGCTGGCGCGCGAGACCGAGGTCTTCAAGCCGCTCGAGATCGACGCACTCGAGGAGGTGTTGAACGATTACCACGCGACGAACCACGCCCACGGGCACCGATCGGTAACCTACGAAGACGCCGGCGAGGTGCTCGGCTTCGCCTATTACGCGCCAGCGGCGATGACCGACCACACTTGGTATCTCTACTGGATCGCCGTGACGAAGCGCACGCAGGCCCGCGGCATCGGCGGCGCGCTGCTCAAGTTCGCCGAAGACGACATCCGCCAGCGACACGGTCGTATCTTGCTGATCGAAACGTCCTCGCTCTCCCATTACGAGTTGACGCGGCGCTTCTATATCAAGCAGCAATACGATGAAGTCGCCATCGTCCCCGATTACTACGCCGACGGCGACAGCATGGTCGTCTATCGCAAGCGGCTCAACGGGTAGACGGCGCCATCTTGCCCGACCCCTTGTAGAGCACGATGATCATGACGTCGGAGGGCGGAAATTCCCCCTGCGTCAGTCCCGACGCGGTCTGCTTCGAAGACGTCGTTTGCGGCGCGATGTTGCCCACGATCTGCAACACCTCGACCCCCGACTCGGCGAGCCAGGCATTCACCTGGTCTTCCAGAGCCGTCAGTTCGTGCTCGATGCCCTTGAAGATCTTGATCTGCTGCACGGGCTCTCTCCGCGATTCGCCCTGTTGTGTTCGTTGGCCGACGGTGGGCTAGCTAGTGCACCAGCTTGCGTAGTGCCTCGAGCGCCGCATCGTAGTTGGGCTCTTCCGCCACTTCCTTGACGGTTTCGGCGTAAACGACCTTGCCGTTGGCGTCGAGCACGAACGTGCCGCGCGCCAGGATCTTCAACTCCTCGATCAACATGCCCCAATTGTTGCCGAAGCTGCGGTCCTGGTAATCGCTCACGCTCTTCAGGCTGGTGATTCCCTCGGCCCCGCAGAAGCGGTTCATAGCGAAGGGCAGATCGAGGCTCATCGTGATGGCATTGATCTTGTCGCCGAAGGCCGCCAACTGCTGATTGAAGTTCTTGGTCTGCTTCTGACAGACGGGCGTGTCGAGAGAGGGGACGACGCTGATGATCGTCGGTTTGCCTTTCAGGCTTTCGAGGGTGATTTCGTGCAACTGCCCGTCGGCGAAGCGGTGAGACTTGAACGCGGGCGCCTGTTGACCGACGCTGACGGCGTTGCCGGCCAGAGTCATCGGGTTACCCTTGAACGTGACCGCTCCGGAACGGGACATGGCAGCTCTCCTCGTGATTAGTCGTTGTGAAACCGCGCTTCGGGCCTCGACAACAGAGGGCCGGCGGTCGGTGTCATAGCTTTGAAGGCAGAAAAGCTAGTATCTCGTATTTGCCCCGGGCATCAAGGCCTGAGCGCGACGGGATGTTCGGAAATGGTTAAGACAAAACACTTCAGCTTGCTGGAAGTTCAGGAATACTTATGATGAAGGCGAGCGTCGTGAGGATTTTTCGAGATTCTGCCAAGACGCCCTTCGGTAGGTAGGCAAGTTCCCGGTCGGTTTTTTGGCGGATCTTCGTGGCCGATTCTTCGTCGGCCCTTTTCTATCCGGTTGAAGGAACAACTGCCATGATCGGACTTTCGTCTGGTTGGGCGCTCGACGTCGAGCGCGGACCCGATTGGCTCTTCGTGCGCCCCGCCGCACCTGCAGAAGGTGACGACGGCTCGCTGGCGGAGTCGATCTGGTCGGTCGTGAAGCAACACTTTGTGTATCGCGTCGTGCTGGAATGCGATCATTTGGACAGGGTCACCAGCGCACTCGTGGCGCAGCTCGTCGGTTTGCAGCGTCGGCTGCAAAAACAGGGCGGCACCTTGCGGCTCTCTGGTCTGTCTGACGAGAACCAGCAGGTCCTCAAGTCCTGCCGGCTCGACAGCCTGTTTCCACAATTCCGCAGCCGTTCGCACGCCGTGCTGGCCCACCGGCCAGTCCAGCCGCGGTAGGTCCTCAACCCTCTCCCTCCGGGAGAGGGCAGGGTGAGGGCGGCCTGTTTCACAAGACGGGCCGTCCTATTGCTGTTATTTCGCAGCCTTTCCCGCCATCACCGGCAAGGGTGCGCCGAGCGTGTCGCCGTTGGCTCGAAATCCGTTGCCATCGACATCGATGTAGATCGGGTTCGAGACGGCGATCGGCATGTCCTTGGCGTGATCGGGTCCCATCACCGGCCCGAGCGTCGACTTCTCGGCCGCCGCCACGACGATCACGTGCGTGTCGCCGCTCAAGGCCAGCGGCAATTCCTGCTCAAACTTCACCGTGCCCCCCGTAAAGCGTTCGGGTGTCGTCGTGCGTGTGAAGTTCAGCGACGACTCGGGCCGGCCGTTCAAAAACACCTGCACTCGGTCGATGTCGAACCAGTTCGGGCATTGCACACGAACTTGCAACGCCGCCTTGCCGCCAGGGATCGACAGGTCGTCGCCGACGGTGCCATCGACCTTTTTGCCGGCATCCTCTCCGGCGACATGAACTTCCAGGTACGGACCGCTGGTCATGACCATATGCCCGTGTTCGGCCGCATGAACCATGTCGAGCGTTTCGATCTTGGCCGGGTCGTCGGTCTCGCTTTCCAGATAAATGCGGAGGAAGCCCGAACCGTGAAAGTTGTAATGGGCGTCGGTGTTCACCACTCCCGGCAGGCGGTAACCCTGGTTGAGCAACTGTAGCCAGTTGAAGATCGTGTTGTTGTGCACGGTGGCCCCGGAGACGATCGCCGGTTGGAAGATCATGTGCGGCGGGTGGACCTCGATCACGTCCATGTAGCCGAAAGCCTTGCTGAATCCGCCGTCGGGCTTACCGTCGGCGTCCTTGTCGAAGAAGAGGTGACCGATATCGGGATGGTTCTGCTGCACCAGCTTTTCGCTGCCACCGTCCCACAGCGCCAGTCGCTCGATCTTCACTTCCATATCCGCGTCGGAGAGCGGCGCGCCGTGGTCCTGCGTATGCGGCTTGCGAACGAGCGGAAAGGCATTGTGGTGGTTCACGTCGCCGGGGCTGTCGGTCAGTTCGATCCCCGTGCAGGTGGCCATCCGCTCGCGGGCGTGCAGCCGAGCGAGGTGCGGCTCGTACGTCGACAGCCGGTTGTGCTCGGTGCAAGGTGCAAACTCGATATGCTCGCAGAGCAGGTTCAATACTCGGCCAAGCTGGCTCGACGTATTGTCGCCCGACGGGCTCGAATGGCTGTGAAAGTCGGCGCTGATCCAGCCTGCCGTCCGCACGCTGCGCACGAGTACCGCTTCGAGCGGTGCTACGACGCCGCGCTGCACCTCCAGATCGACGAACGCCGCGTCGTATTCCGGCCCGTGGCTCACGATCGCCTGATATTTGCCCGGCGGCAACGACTGGCTGAAGCGGCCGTGTTCGCTGTAGCGCACGCTATGGATCGCCCACTCGCCGGTCTGGTGGCCGAAATCGGGATCGGGCGTGCCTTCGCGTCCCAAAAACTGCACCTTGCACGGCAGCGCCTGACCGTCTTCGTCGGTGATGCGGGCTGCTACCGTGCCGGCTTCGGGCAGTTCGACGGCGACTGCGGACTCTTTCAATTCGACCGTTTGCGAACCGTTGGCCGGTGCTATGATCTTGGCCACGAAGTCGCCCGCGGGAAGTTTGAATCTCAGGCGTCCCTCAGAATCGGTCCGGCCGTGGGCGTAGGTTTTGTCGTCGTTCTGGCGTACTTCGACGTCGACGGCGGCCAAGGCGCGGCCTGCCGAATCTTTCACTTTCAACTCGAACGGTCGCTGCTCCGCACCGGCCAGATCATTGGCGATCGCCCGCACTTCGAGCAAGGTGGCGGCGGGAAACAGCCGCCGCGCCAACGTGTGATGTTCTCCCGGCTTGAGCGTCACTTGCACAGACCCGTCGCGGGCGTACTGCATGGTCGACTTATGGGTGCCCGACTTAGACTGCGGCGTGTGTTTCTCGGCCACCAGCCCGTAGGCCTGCTCAAACCATTTGTCGTAGACCCAGAACAGCGGAACATCGCCGTCGGCGACTTTTTCAAAGCTGCCGTCGGCCCGCATCTCGTCGACAAGTGTCACGGTCAGCGGCGCGTCGGTGCGATTGGTGTACGTGGTCTCCACGAGCAACCAATCCCAACCGTCGGCCAGCGTGTAGCGAACCTCGGCCGCGGGTTTGCCCTCGGCGCCTTCCGCCCGACAGACGAGGCTCACCGACTTCGCCGTTTGCTTCTCTGCGTTGGTTCCCTGGTCGCCGTCGACGTTGGCTGACCGCCAAGCCATGCTCTCGCCACCGGGATAGAAGGCGCTCAATTGATCGCTTTGACGATCACGGCGAGTGAGGTCGATGACGGCTCCTCCCACGTGGCGCACGGTCATGTTGGCATTTCGCTCCGCGATCGGCTGTGCGACCACCGCAACGATGCGATCGTTGCGCAGCACCAGGTCGCCGTAGATGCAGTCGACTTCCTTCCCCTGTGGTAGGTATTCGTCCCACGCGTCGGGACCGAGGGTCACGCGTTCGGCGGCCGGGAGCATCGGGGTGGAAAGGAAGACCCCGATCAAGACCAGCAACAACATTCGAGGGAGACGGCTCATGGGGGGCTCAGGGGAAAGAGTCGAATTAGCGACGAAATCGTCAGTCGAGATAGCGGAAGTCGAGCGTGGCGAACAGGGCTTGCCAAAAATGGGCCCAGGCGTCGATCGGTTCGGCGTTGGCTGCCGTGGCCGATTGCAGGAACTGCCGGGCGATTCCTGCCTCGGCCGTCGTCGGCGCGCGGCCCAGTGCCAGACGATAACTGCGCTCGATGCGGGTGTCTTCGTCGCTCGCCTCAACCAGCACGCGCGCCGCGGCCCGCCTCGCACAGTCGATCACAAACCGATCGTTCATGAAAAACAGTGCCTGTTGCGGTGTCGTGCTCTGCGTACGCGCGCCGGTCACCGTGCTCGGATCCGCGAAATCGAAGACTTTGAAAATCTCGGGCAGCGCATTGCGCAAGGCGGGTACATACACGCTACGGCACGTTTCGCGGTGTTCATAACCGTAATCCGATGTCACTCCCACGGCCATCGTTTTGCCGCGCGACGTCCGGTCGAGCTGGCCCGCGACCGCGAGTAGCGAGTCTCGCAGACATTCAGCGTCGAGCCGCCGGCGAGTGGCATGCGACAGCAGCCGGTTCTCCGGATCGGCCGAAATGGCCGCGGCATCGGCTGTCGCCGCGAGGCGGTAAGCGCGCGATAAGACGATTTCCCGCACGAGTCTTTTGATCGACCATCCCTCGTTCAGGAATTTCAGGGCCAGGAAATCGAGCAACTCGGGATGCGACGGCGCTTCGCCCGCCGTACCGAAATTGTCGGCGGTGCGCACGAGCCCCGCTCCGAACAGCCAATGCCAGATCCGATTGACCATCACGCGGGGGGTGAGCGGGTTGTTGCGCTGGGTGAGCCAATCGGCAAGTTGACGGCGGCCGCTTTCGCCGGTCGGCAGCGGCTCCGATGGTTGTGCGCTGGCCGCATGCAAGAATCCGCGCGGCACACTGTCGCCCAGATTGTGTACGCTGCCTCGGATGTGAACGCGGGTATCGCCGATCTCTTTCTCTTCGACCACGGTCATAGCCTTCGGACGCTTCGATCCACCGGCCTTGAGTTCTTTCAGCTCACGTTCGAGCCGCTTCAGTTCGGCCTGCACGTCGACGCCATCGGTGGAGGACGACGCGGCATCGGCCGCCGTGGCGCCGGCATCGACGGGCACGAATTGCACGGCGTCGGCAATGACGTGCCCATCGGTCGCTTCGTTGGCCACGATCACGAACCCTTGGCCGTTCAGCTCAAAATGAAATTGTCCCAGCGAAACGAACCGGCCGTCCACCGGCGGCGAGAGCCGCTCATTGATGCGGACGAGACGTTCGCCGTCTGCGCTGAACACGGTGACGGGCGCGTTCGTGGCCCGGTTGCTGGCCGGAGTGTAGGCCAGTCGCACCTCGTACAGGCCCGCCTCGGCGAGCTGCGGTAAGAAGGTGAGCGTCTTCTGCCCCTTGTCCTGATCGAGATCGTGCAGATAGCCGTCGCCGATGTAGGTGCCGTTGAATTGCGACAGTTTCCACTCGCCGACCCGCTTCGCGTCACGGTCGTCGACCACGATGCCGGGCAGTTCCCGCGCGGCCACCACGCCGAGCCGTGCACCACTCAACGTCTTGATCCGGCTTTCCAGTGCCGCGATCGCGGCTTCTTGGCGTCCGATCACTTCTTCTTGATCCGGTTCGAGCGGCAGGGGCATTTCCAGCCAATTCGAGACATTGGCGTGCTCCAGCGTCTTGGTGCTCCGCGGGATACCGGCCAGCGCGTAATAATCGCGCGTCGGGATCGGATCGAACTTGTGATCGTGGCAGCGGGCGCAGCCGATCGTCTGGGCGAGCACGGCCTTGCCGATCGTATCGAGCTGCTCGTCGACCACGTCCATTCGTAACTGGGCCTTGTCCTGCTCCTCCAGGTTCGCATTGCCGAAGGCCAGGAAACTCGTGGCGATCAGGTTCCGTCGTCGCTCGTCGATCGTCGTGGCGGACAACAAGTCGCCGGCCACCTGCTCGCGCAGGAACTGGTCGTAGGGGCGGTCTTGATTGAACGTATCGATGACGTAATCGCGGTATCGCCAAGCCTCCGCAAAGACCAACCCGCGGAGCGTCATCGACTCGCCGAAGCGGACGACGTCGAGCCAATGTCGTCCCCACCGTTCGCCGAACGCGGGGGACGCGAGCAAGCGGTCCACCAGCCGCTGATATGCATCGGGCGACCGGTCGGCCACAAAATCGTCGATCGCTTCCGGTGTGGGCGGTAGGCCGGTCAGGTCGAAATAGAGGCGCCGAACGAGTACGGCAGGCGCGGCATCGGCCACCGGGTGCAGGGATCTCTCCTCCAGCTTCTTCAGCAGGAAGCGGTCGATTTCGCCCAGCGGCCAGTCCGCATCGGCTGTCTTGGGCGGCGGTCTATCGACGAGCGGCCGGTAGGCCCAATGGTCGGTCGTCCCCGCCGCGGGTGCATTTCCCTTGATCGGGGTAGACGTCGTGCGGGGATCGGGCGCGCCACGCGCGACCCATGCCACCAGGTCGTCGATGGCCCCCTGCGGCAGTTTTCCGTCGGGCGGCATTTGCAGTCCGCTGTCGTCGTAGCGGACGGCCCGAATCAGCAAGCTCTCGTTGGGTTTGCCGGGCACGATGGCCGTTCCCGAATCGCCACCGACCGCCCAGCCGTCACGCGAGTCGAGCCACAGTCCGCCCTTCGCCGCTTTACTTCTCCCGTGGCACTCGAAACAGTGCTCGACGAGCACGGGCCGCACCCGCTTTTCAAAGAATTCGACATCTTCCGACGTCGGCGCGGCGCCTTCGGCCCGAACCATGCCGGTCCAGGCTACCGCTGCGAGAATAAACGCTGCCAACCGACGGATCATGGCCGTTCCACGATTTTGATGGACATCGACAGTTTAACACGCCCATTCCCGAGCCAATATTAGATTTGCACACTCCTCCTCTATTCTCTCTCCCGTTGGGCTCGTCGAGGGATGGTCAGGGGGAAGGCGGATCGGCCAACGGGAGAGGACCGGTGACGCGAAAAGGATCGTGGCCCCTCGTTCGTTTTTGGCAACGCATATCGAACGCAACGCCGGTTGTTGCGTTGGCCCTTGTTGGGTTCCTTTCATGCGGGCGAGATCCGCCACCTATGGCAAGTTCGCGATCTTTTCGATTCCACCGCGATAGAATGATGTGCTGCCCTGCTTACCCGAGCAGGCAACCAATCTCATTCATTCGGCGGGCGGATGCAGAAGCCTCGCAAGGATGTTTCGGAAAAAGGAGAAGGATCCTGTGGCGGAGTATAGTTACAGCCAGGTGGATATCACCGAAGCATTCAACGATGATGAACGGCTCGGTCAGGATGACTGGATCACCACCGTACCCTTGAATGCCTCAACCCCCGATCCCGAGTCGATGGGCCTGCCCCCCGTAGATGCCGATGCGGACGAGGTGTATCGGGTCGCGTCTAAGCTGTCGGCGATACGGGAGGCATTCGAGATCCCGAACGATGGCGTCTACTGCCCGGTGTGCCACATCGCCAACGCCGACCTGGGGCGGTTGCGGTCACCTTGCCCGCAATGCGCTCGGCCGTTGCTCAAGTTCGGGTGGGATTGACCGATCCATAATAGCCGGCAAACGAATCAACATGTTTCAAACCCTTCGGCGCTGGATTCGTCGCCGCACCTATCGAGAGGGTCGGACGGTATCGCGGTTCATCGCTCGCGACATCCGCAGAGACATTCTCGTCGTCTCTGCCACGCGAATCGACGAGGGCCTCATCACGGGCCGGGTACGGACATCCAACGTTCTCTACGTCGCTCGTGGTTTCGTGCCCCAGCCGGAATTCGATCCGCCGACCGAGCTTCACATCGACACGATGTGGCACTGGACGGGACAGCGCTGGGGAGGCCTGCCAGACGGCACCTCGATCGTAGATCATCTACAGGATCGTTCAGCATCGGTTTGACACAGAGTTGCTCGTTCGACTCGACCGATGCCGCTGCCTCGGACGGTCAATCGGCACTGTCTCGCATGAGCAACTGCTCCGATGATGAGGAGCCATTCAGGACAGACCTGTTGCCCGAGAGCAACGGAGCTTGGAGATGTCAAAGCTGCAGGTTCAGGCCGTCTGTGTCGACGTGAATGAGGGGTAGCTCGCAGACGACACGGAATCCCCAACCGTGAGAGCGCCGGTCAGCACGCGCGGTCGCGCGATGCGATGACCGCGCAATCGCGGCCTCATTAGACCATGCGCCGCCGCGTAAGACGTGCCGGTTTCCCGACTCGGGCCCGCGGGGGTCATCCTCGGGCGACTCCGAGTAATATTTGCTGTGATAATAGTCCGAGCACCATTCCGCCACGTTACCGTGCATGTCGTAAAGGCCGAACAGGTTCGGGCGAAAGCGGCCCACCGGTGCCGCGTAAACGTAGCCGTCGCGCGCCGTCAGGTAAGCAAAAAGCGCCTTCGAGTTCCTCTTGCGGTCCTTGTCAGTAATGGAAACCGATGTCGCGTTCGGCCAATGGTCACGAGCGGTGCCGTCGGCGACATTCCCCACGGCAGGCAATCGTTCGGGGTCGTTGCCATTGTAGAACACCGTTGTCGTGCCGGCCCGACAGGCATATTCCCATTCGGCCTCGGTGGGCAGGCGGTATGTCTTGCCCTCTTTCTCGCTCAGCCATTGGCAGAAGGCCGTCGCGTCGTTCCAACTGACATACACGACGGGCTCGTTGAAGCCGATCTGCCAGTCCGGGCTCCAGGGTACAAAGCCGGGCGACCTGACCAGCCTGTGTCGCGCGCCGTAGCCCCAGTTGGGCTTACCATCGCGCTCGCTATCGAGCTTGTAATGAGCGGCGTGATAGAACGTCAGAAATTGCCCGAGCGTCACTTCATAGGCGCCCATGTAGAAACCGCGGTTGATCCGCACATGATGCCGTGGCGTTTCGTCCGAAAACCAGCTTGCCTTCGCGTAGGGAAAACGCGCCATCGACTTCGCCAAGTCTTCGCTGGCGCCCATCATGAACTCGCCCCCCGGAACCAAAACGAGCTTCATGCCGATCGAGTTCGTCACCGTTTCGGCGGCCATGGCCGAGCCCGGTACGGCTAAGAGTAGCGCGCAAAGCATGATCGGCAAACGGTACCGCATCGATCGACCGCGAACCAAGAGTCACAATCGGCTTCCCCGAATTTTACCGGTCCTCCCATCCGCGGTCGAATGACGGTTTTGAAAGGGGAAGGGGTAAGCGGTGGAGCTACTCATTCACGCGTTGTTTGTTCGGTGCGCGTCCGCCAAAAGACGACCTCGATATGTGACGGCTCAAGATAGATGGCTGGCTTTTGCAGGCATAGCGTTGCAAAGTTGTTATCCGAACCGGCGGGACACGTCGCATGGGCGGACGGGACATCAGGCTTGGCTTCGCCAGTACGTCAGCGTGTCGCCGATCGTTGTTTCTAGGCCGAACTCGGGTTGCCAGCCGATGGCGGACTGTAGGCGGCGGATGTCGGCGATGGGGTCGTATTTCTCGGGGCCGGGGTGGAACTCGATGATGGCGGGCGATTTGCCTGCGGTGCGGAGGAGGGTGTCGAGGATGTCGCCGGTGCGGCGGGGGATGCCGGAACCGAGGTTGTAGATGCCCTTCGGTTCGGCGCGCTCGGCGAGCAGGCGATAGGCGCGGACCACGTCGCGGACGTCGGTCAGATCGACCCAGGTGTGCAGGTGTTTGACGCGGATGGTCTCGATGGCAGGGCGGACGACCTGTTCGACCCACTCAGGCAGCATGAGCCGCGGTTCTTGGCGCGGACCGGTATGCTGGAAGGCCCGGACGATGACGGTGTCGAGCCCATGTTCGCTGGCGATCCGCCGTACCGCCGCTTCGGCCAAAAGCTTCGTCTTGCCGTAAGCCCGTTGAGGATGGAGGGGCGATTGCTCGTCGAGGATGTGCTTCTCGGGCGTCGCCTTGCCATAGACGTGACTGGTGCTAGTGAACACGATGCGGGGTTTGCGGGGCAGTGAGGCGGCTAGCGACAGGACACGCTCGGTGCCGCGTACGTTGACCTCGATGGCGCGCTCGGTCGGTTCCGTCGTGCCGCAGTCGGCCGGTACACTGAGGGCCGCGAGGTGATAGATGCAATCGGGCGAGAACTGGGCGAGGGCCCGGCGAACGTCGTCGTCGGCTTCTTCGCCAACGTCCCACGAAAACAACCGGACGCGCGAGTGTAGTGTCTCACCGGCCCACTTCGGCCAGGTGCCACGCTGCGAGCAGCCAAGCACCTCGTCGCCGCAGGCTCGCAGATGTTCGGCCAGAAAGCCGCCAGCAAAGCCGGTGATGCCGGTGATGAAGGCTTTCATGAGGTTTTAGGACGCAGGGCAGAGTGATGTCGCAATACGAAGCCCGCACGACGCGAATGACGGTTCCCTGGATCCCGCTCCCTCGACTTAGAGTCGGACAACTTGCCTATTCTTTCCGTCCTCACTTGATCTCTGCCGGGAGACCGAAGGGCGAATGATCTTGGAGGCCGTAGGGTAGGCGATCCGCCCTCACCCTAGCCCTCTCCCGGAGGGAGAGGGGATGGTTGTTACTCCTGGCCGGCTTCGCCGCTCGCTTCGGGCTCGCCCGCCTCGACGGTCCCTTCGCCCGCCTCGCCGCGTTCTTCGCGTGGTACGCGGACGACGGCGGCGAGACTATCTTCTTCGTCGAGCGTCATGATCCGCACGCCTTGCGTGTTGCGGCCGATGACGCTGATCTCGCGCGCGGCCACGCGTTGAAGCTTGCCGCGGGCGGTCATGAGCAGCACCTCGTCGTCGTCGCTGACGGTGACCACGCTCACTACCGGCCCGTTGCGGTCGGTTGTCTTGATGTCGCGCAGGCCCTTCCCACCGCGACGCTGCGTACGGTAACGGCGCGACGAACCGCCTTCCTCTCCCCCTTCTTCCTCGGCCGCCTCATCGCCTGCGACTTCGGGCTCGTCGGGCGGCAGCTCGTCGGCCGGTGAGGCCGACTCTCCGTCGGCGAGCTGCGCCGATTCTTCGCCCTCTTCGAGCGGACTGTTGGGACCGAATGGCGTGCGTTTACCGTAACCGTGTTGGCAGACGGTCAGGATGGTTGTGTCCGGTTCGGCCACGACCATGCCCACCAGTTCGTCGCCCGACGTGAGCGTGATGCCCTTCACGCCGCTCGTGTTGCGACCCATCGGTCGGGCATCGGTCTGGCGGAAGCGGATGGCCATGCCGCGGGCGGTCGACAGGACCACTTCGTCGCCCGGCTTGGTGATCGCCACGTCGACCAGTTCGTCGTCTTCCTTGAGCTTGATGGCGATGATGCCGTTGCGTTGCGGACGGCTGTATTGCGAAAGGGGCGTCTTCTTCACCAACCCACGTCGGGTGGCCATCATCAGATAGTGATCGGGCGAGAAGTCTCGCACCGCGCGGCAGTCGGCGATGGTTTCTCCCTCGGCCAGGTTCAACAGGTTGACGATGGCCCGGCCGCGGCTCTCGCGAGCCAGTTGCGGCAGATCGTAGACCTTCTGCCAATAGACCTTGCCGCGGTTGGTGAAGAACAGCAAGTAATCGTGGGTGCTGGCCGCGAAGAGCAGCCGGATCGGATCCTCTTCTTCGGTGCGGGCGCCCATCAGCCCCTTGCCGCCGCGCCGTTGCGCACGATAGGTGCTGGCCGGCGTGCGCTTGATGTACCCTTGGCTGCTGATCGTGACCACCATGTTCTCTTCGGTGATCAGGTCGCCCAGGTCGACGGAGCCCAACTCTTCGCCGCTGATCTCGGTCCGCCGCGCGTCGGCGTGCTTGCGCTTGATCTCTAGGAGGTCGTTGCGAATGATCGCCAGGATGTTCTTGTCGTCGGACAGTATCCGCTGGTACTCGGTGATCTCTTCCAGCAACTGCTCGTATTCCTTGCCGAGCTTCTCCTGCTCGAGATTGACGAGTTGGCCGAGCGTCATCCGCAGAATGGCATCGGCCTGCACGCCCGTGAGCTGATAGTTCTCACGCACGCCGCGTTCTTGCTGAAAGTCGGCGTAGCCGCGATCGCCCAACGCTCGCCGCATGAGGGCCGCGGGGCAGTCGATGGTCATGAGCCGGGTTTTGGCTTCGGCCTGCGTGGCCGAGGTGCGAATGACGCGGATCACTTCGTCGATATTCGCATGTGCGAGCAACAGCCCTTCGACCGTGTGCTTGCGCTCGCGGGCCCGATTGAGCAGGAACTGCGTGCGGCGGCGGATCACCGCCAGCCGGTGCCGGATGAATTCTTCGAGCAGTTTCTTGAACGACAGCGTGCGCGGCTTACCGTCGACGAGCGCCAACAGGATGATCGAAAACGTGTCCTGCAGCGGTGAGTATTGATAGAGCTGGTTGAGCACGATCTCGGCAGAGGCGTCGCGCTTGATCTCGAGCACGAGCCGCACCGGCTCCTTCAGATCGCTCTCGTTGCGGATACCCGAGATGCCCTTGATCTTGTCTTCGTTGACCAACTCGGCGATCCGCTCTTCGATGCGGTCGCGGGCCTGCTGATAGGGAATTTCGCTGACGATGATCCGCTGCCGGCCCTTGGCCATTTCTTCGATGTGGCAGCGGGCACGCACCACGATGTTGCCGCGCCCGGTGTAATAGCTCTTGCGGATGCCCGATCGCCCGCAGACGACACCGCCCGTGGGAAAGTCGGGGCCGGGTACGATCTCCATCAGTTCGTCGATGGAAACGTCGGGGTAGTCGATCACCTTCACCAGCGCATCGCAAATCTCGCCCAGGTTGTGCGGCGGGATCGACGTCGCCATGCCGACGGCGATGCCGTTGGCGCCGTTGACGAGCAGGTTGGGAAGTTTCGAGGGTAGGACCGTGGGCTCGGTGCGGCGCTCGTCGTAAGTGGGCACGAAGTCGACCGTATCGAGCCGGATGTCCTCCATCAGCATCGCGGCGAACGGCGACATGCGGGCTTCTGTGTACCGCATGGCGGCGGGGGGGAGCCCGGCGATCGAGCCGAAGTTCCCTTGCTTGTCGACCAGCGTGTAGCGCATGTTCCATTCCTGGGCCATGCGGACCAGCGTGGGGTAGATCACGCTCTCGCCGTGCGGGTGATAATTGCCGCTGGTGTCGCCGGAAATCTTGGCGCATTTTACGCGACCTGCCCCCGGTGTGAGGCTCAGATCGTTCATGGCGACGAGGATGCGCCGCTGCGAAGGCTTCAAGCCATCGCGCACGTCGGGCAGCGCACGGCTGACGATCACGCTCATGGCGTACGTCAGGTAGCTGTCCTTCAACTCGTCTTCGATCGAGAGGTCGACCAGCTTTCCTAGCGGCTGTCCGTCGCCATTGGTGCCCTCTTCGGCGGGGGTGAGCTCCGGGTTATCAGGGTCGTCCGAATCCGTCGACAATTCCGTTTCCTTTGACTGCTAAACCGAGCGGCGCGAAGGGCGAGTTTCGTGGCCCTGGCGGCCAACCCTCTGGCCACCCGCTTTTCGCCGTAACTGCTTTAGAAATATACCAGTTTCAGCGACGACCCACAACCGGCCGCGAGCCTCAAAACTGCCCCGCCGCCGGCTGTCGAAATAGGCCGGCGCGACCCCGATAGATAGGCTACGTCCCTCGTGACCGCACCCGCTGCATTTCGCTCACGCAGGTTCACTTCTTGGACGATTGCACGTGCTCCAAGATCTTCGACTGGTTGGCCAACACGCGTTGTTCCTGGTTGGCCAGAATGGCGGCCTGGTTGGCGAGCAGCCGGTCGAGCTTTTCCTGGTTCGCCAGCAATCGTTCCTGATTGGCAATGATGACGGCCTGATTGGTTGCGATCTTGTCGAGCTTGGCTTGGTTCGCCTGGATTCGTTCCTGGTTGGCGGCCAGCGTGGCCTGATTGGTGAGCACCCGGTCGAGCTTCGTCTGGTTCTCTTCGATCCGCTCCTGGTTGGCGAGCACGGCGGCCTGGTTCGAGAGCACCTTGTCGAGCTTCGTTTGGTTCTCTTCGATGCGTTGTTGGTTCGCCAGGATCTGTTCTTGGTGTCCCAGGATCTCTCGTTGGTTGGCAATGACGGTTTGATCGCTCATGAAAGGCTCCCTGCGTAGAGGTGAAGAAAAGACAAAATGATGCGACGGTCCGTCCCCAGCACAGTGGGCGCGGGTATCGGGTGGCGAATATTCGCTTCCCGGTCATCGCGCGCTTGGTACCGAAGGCGGACCGTCGAAGTAAACACTCCAATCGGGATTTTTACAAGGTTCTCAAAATCTCGTTTGGCGCCGGCCATGATGTGGATGGCCGAAGCGGTCTTTGCTCAACGCTCCTAGCCGCGTGCCAGGCGGCCGCGGAGGATCGCGGTCACACGGTTCAACAGGCCACGACCATATTGCTGATCGGCCTTCAACCGTGCGCCCAGCAGCAAGACCGACGGTTGTCCGGCGGACAGATCGACATCGAGAGCGCGGCGCGGCTTCTTCGAATGCTCGGCCGAAACGGGCATGCCGTAGCGCGACTCGTGTTGCGAGACTCGCGATTCCAGGCGCTGGAGTCGGTTGAAGAGCAACGTCTCCAGGCGAGGTACGAGCCTTTCCAACAAGCCGCCATAGGCGTTTACCACGGCCAACTGCCGATCGGAACGGGGACGGCGGTCTCGCTTCGAGCGGGTAGCAACGCTTGGCGGCGCAATGACTTTATTCAAATCTCGGGTAGAACGGACCATATAAAAGTGTCTCTCTTTCGATTGGTTGCAATTTGATCGCCACCCGCGCCGGTATGTGCAGGGCACACAGTCGCGCGAGGGAGAAGTCTCGTGGCAGACCACCGGTTCCTCCCGCGGGAGGACTCAACTCGAACGAGGTGCGCACGTCTTACCGCATGGGGCAGGTGTGCAGCGCCGCCGTTCGGATGCTTGGCCGGCGATCGTCGTGTCCGAAACAGGCATTGCCTGCTCCGAGCTTGGTCGAACGACAAGCCGCGCCAGCGTCAGGGCCGAATCGAGGGGCCGATTCTTTACTGTCGACGGACCGCGCGCGGCTAACCGCCAAGAGCACCGTCGATCAGAGACACGGTGGCCGCAGCAGCGGCAGAGAATGGCCTTCGGCCAGCAGGAGAGATCGTTCGCAAACGCGACCGGACAGAGCCGGTCTCAGCAAGCTATCGTAGTGCGACCAAATCGCTGCGTCCGCAGGCGGCACGTTCAGCAGTCCTTTGGTGGGGAGCATGGGGAGCGGCGCTCGGCTACGGCAACTCGGCCCGTGGCATGTGGGAACACCAGGCGACGATTGGTCGTGCCCCGGCCCACCGCCCACCATGACGTAATCGCCGCAGCTCGCCGAGGCGAGGCGGGCATCGAACGAAGCCCAAAACGCCATCACCGCGGCGAGCAACAGAGATAGCCGCAGCAAACGACCGATCGGCGGTTGTTCACGGGTGAACATGGCGAAAGTGCCTGGCAATTGAACTCGCCCGTTATGGTATCGGATCCAAAACCCCGGATCAAGCAAATTTCGGCCAAGTTTCTGCGGAAAAGGGGTCAGACGACCGGTTCGATTGCTTTGTCTCAGGGAGTTGCCGCAGGCGAGGCACCGTTTTCGGCCCCACCCGCGAAATGCAGCATTTCCAGAATCTCGGCCCGAAGCTGCAAAAACTCTGGGCTATTTCGTTGCCGCGGGCGAGGCAGTGGCACGTCGAGAAGCTTCTCAACCCGCCCCGGCCTAGCCGTTAGCAGGGCGATGCGATCGCTCATGTAGATGGCTTCGTCGATGTCGTGCGTCACGAGCAGCATGGTCGTGCCGCGGGCCTGCCACAGGCGCAGTACTTCGTCTTGCATGCGCATGCGCGTGAATTGGTCGAGGGCACCGAGGGGCTCATCCAAGAGCAAGACCTGCGGATGGTTGGCCAGCGCGCGGGCGAGCGCCACCCGTTGGGCCATGCCGCCCGAGAGCTGATGCGGGTAGGCTGCGGCGAACGATTCGAGCCCGACGAGCCTCATCAACTCGTGGACCTCGTGCTGGCGCTGCCGGACGAGCCCGCGGGCCGCGAGCCCGGCCTGGATGTTCCCCCGCACCGTCAACCACGGGAACAGGTTCGCGTCTTGAAACATCAACCCGCGATCGGCACTGGGCCCGTGAATCGGCTCGTCGGCCATCGAGATGCGGCCGGCCGTGGGCGGGTCCAAACCCGCGATCAGTCGCAGCAGGGTCGATTTGCCGCAGCCGCTGGGGCCGATCAACGAAACGAGCGCCCCCGCTTCGACGCGCAGCGAGATCCGGTCGAGCGCGCAGACCGCCGTGCCGTCGCCCCGTTGATAGGTCCGGCTCACGTCTTCTATGAACAGATTCGCGGCGTCGCCTGTGCATCGCCCGGCCGGCTTGGTCACCATCGGATGAGCCCCTTCTGCCAGCCGAGCACCCAATCTCGCAGTTTGAACAAGAGCGTCATCAGGCTGGAAAAGAAAACGGCCATGATGACGAGCGCGGCGTAGACGTTCGCGTATTCCGCATACCCCTGCTGCCATTTCAGATACCACCCCAACCCCGACCTGACGCCCACCGTCTCGGCCACGATCAATGTCAGAAAGGACGCGCCCAGCCCCATAAAGAGCCCGATGAATACGCTGGGAAGGGCAGCGGGCAAGGCGACGCGAAAGATCAGGTAGGCCCGGCCGGCGCCCAGCGTGCGGGCCACGTCGAAATACGAGGCCGGCACATTGGCAATGCCCGAGGTCGTGAGCATCGTGACGGGGAACCAGACCGCCAGTCCGATCAGCGCCGCGCCGGCGAGGAACGAATTGCTGAACAAGACCATCGCCAACGGTACAAAGGCGGTGGCCGGAATCGGTCCCAGCACCTTGAGCACGGGCATGCCCCAATAGCGGACACGGCGAAACCAACCCATGAGCATGCCGCTGACGAGTCCGGCGGTAACGCCCAAGACGTATCCGCTCAGCAGCAGTCGCAGCGATCGATACGTGCTGTCGAGCAGAATGCCCCGGTCGCTGATCATGCTCCCCAGCACCAGGTCCGGCCCCGGAAAATAGGGCATCGGAAACCAGGCCATCTTGAGCGTCGTCACATCCCAAACGGCCGTCACCGCCACCGCGCCGGCGGTCAACGGGCCGTAGTGCTCGACGGCCGATCGGAGACTCGGCCAGACGGACTGAAGACCCGCGATCAACAACGAACCGGCGAGCAACCCTTGCAGAATCAGCGGATAGGGACGCAGCCAGGGCGACACGTCGTCGATCCAACTGCTGGGCTGCGCGGGAGAGTCGGGCAGAAACCGATGCACCGCGAGCGCCACGAGCGCGGCGACGCAAGGGGCCAACGCGGCCGCCGCCGACGAACCGGCAGACGTCCGCCCGGCGGCCGGCGCCGGTCGGGCAGCGACGCCGCTCGTAGCGGGCGGTGAATCAAGCAGTTTCTGGGACACGCTGGCCATCCTCATCGGCGCGGAAAGTCGCGTCAATCTTCCAAGCAGCAACAGCCGCAACACAGACTCTTACCCTCGAACAGCGCGGCAAACTCTTCGGGCGAGAGCAACGCGGGCCGGCCTTGGTCGTCTACCGTGGCGACCTCGATATCGCCCACCCACTCGTCGTTCACGCCATCGAGATCGAGCCAGGCGCGCTTGGCGAGTTCGGCCGGGTCGGTGTCCGGCTTGAGTAATCCGGCCCGCTGCATCTCTTCGGCCGCCTGGTCGATGCTCGCGCGGCACAGCGACACGCCGGGCAGGTATTTGAGCTTGGCGATGGCCTGCGTGTTGATTTCGACCGACGAGGCCGTGTACTTCTTCTCGACGGCCAGCTTGGCCGCCGTCGCAGGATTCTGTCCAACCCACTTGGCGGCCTTGAGCAGGGCCCGTGTCACTTTGGCGGCGGCAACCGGGTTCTCCTTGGCTAACTTTCCGCTGACAACCGCCGCGCAGCAATATTCGTCGCTATACGGGGGATCTTCGGCCTGATCGGCGATGTTGCGCACGAGACCTTGGCCCAGCAAAATCGTGCCGATCGGATCCGACGTCGCCACCGCGTCGACGCGGCCGTCCTGGATCGCCTTGCCCAGCACCTCGGGCGGATAGACCTCCCAGGTCACTTCATCCTTTTCGGGACGAGGGTCGATGCCGGCCGCGGACAGCACACGGCTGGAAAACAGGTAGGGCGGGCTCCCCATGTGCGAGGGAACGCCGATCTTCTTGCCCTTCAAATCGGCGGCCGTGCGGATCTCGGAATTGGTAGCGGCTTGCAGACGCAGGCAGCCGGTATGGATGCCGCCGGTGATCTTCACGTCGAGCCCGGACTCGATCGGCTTGAGCAGGTACATGATGAGCGTGTGATTGGCATCGAAGCGACCCAGGCCCAGCCCCTCGCGCAATCCCTCCCAATCGGTGCGGACCAGTTCGACGTCCAACCCTTCTTCGTCGAAGAAGCCTTGTTCCTGGGCGACGAAGATCGGCGCCTCGCACGTCAGACCGAGATAGGCGACCTTCAATCTCGGACGGTCGCCGGTTTCGGCCTGAGAAGCCGCACTTGGCGACGCGCCGCCTTCCGAATTTTCCTTCTGGGGCGCCTGCGCCGCTTGTTTCGGCGGTCGGCTATCACCGCAGCCAGCCAGGCCAACCATGAGACAGCTCAACGCCAAGACGGCCGCCGGCCGCTGCCGATTCGTCCGCAATCGATATCTGTTATTCATCGTTCGATTTCTCCGTCTAGATAAGGGTCGTGTCCGCTAACAGCCCAGTCGCGCTCGCCGCCCGAGCGCGCAAGACCCGCTGTACGGGACGGATTGGATTGGCCCAACTCCGTTTTGGCGGCGAGACCGGCGGCCTGCGACTTCCACACGATCTTTCCTGCGCGTCACATGGTCGGGGTGACCGCTCGCAGGCTGTCTTCCGTGAAATCGATGGCCGGTCGTTTTTCGTCAAAACCGATCAGGCGCGCGCAGCGCCCGACGTGAGATGCCGAGGGGGACGATCGGGCGGTGCAGAATAGTGCGTCGGAAAGACCGGTGTGGAGCCGCCGAACCAAGCCGCGACGGCAGGTTCCGCGGCAAACAGATAGCCCGGCAACGAGCCAGCCCAGTTCTTGGCCACCGGGGCCATCGGTTCGGCCGGAGAGGCGGGCGGTCGGTCTGGAGCACGCGAGCAATTCGGACCGCTGCATGGCAACTCTCGCGAGTCGGCCGGCGACAGCTCACCGACGAATCCTTGGTGTGCGGCGGCATATCCGCCGACGTGGACGTAGTCGCCGCACGATGCCCGGACCTGCTCGCTGCCGCACGCGCAGATTCCCGCGGCCGCAACGGCGGTCAGCAGGCAGAGTCGCCACGGACGATCTTTTCGGGCGGGCTGTGCGGGCACGGAGGTGATCACAGGAGCCAAGGTGATTCAAGGGTTAATGTAATCTACCATAGCGCCGCTGTCACGGTCCGTATCGCGGATGCCTTTTGGACGCCGAATCGGTATCATACGAAGATGCCGCGCCCGACGTTTTCCTTGAAAATGTTGTTGGCCGCCATCGCGGCCGTGGCCATGCCCTTGGCTGCGCTCACCAGCAAGCCAAGTTACCTTTCGGGGCTGGCAAATGATGCTGCTCGCGACCACCTATCCGCCTGTCTTTTGGATCGGCTCGAAGTCGGGCGGACGCTACGCGCGGGCCTTCTGCCTGGGGGCCTTTGGGCCGGCGATGACGGCCGCGGTGTTCCTGGCATTCAGCCTGGTTACCGTCAATGGGCCGCGTACCGTGACGCTAGGTGAATGTCTCGCGATCGTGGCGAAATTGGCGGAGTTCTATCGATTTCTGTTGGCCTTCTTTTGGCTCGCCATGCCCATCGTCGGACTGTTGTGCGTCGTCGCCGCTTGGACACGGGAAGGCCACGAAACGCCCATCAAGCAATAAAGAATAGAGTCATCCATCATGGCGGTTCCACAAGCTAAAGCTAAACCAGTTGTACTACTGTTGGTCGTCGTGGCGCTCGTCGGAGGCACGATCGGCTACGTGCTCTGGTCGCGCGATCGTTTGCCCGCTCCGGGCTCGGCCCGCTACGACAAATACGTCGAGGCGTTCCAGGTCGGCCTCGCGGCGCTCGATGCCGATCTGCCGCAACGTGCCGAACCGGAGTTGACCGTGGCCGTCGAGATCGTTCCCGACGAACCGGCCGGCTGGGCGAACCGCGGGCTGCTCTACCTGCGCACCGGAAAGCGGCCGGAAGCCGCCCGGGACTTGGCGAATGCACGCCGGCTTGCCCCCAACGATGCCCAAATCGACAAGTTGCTCGGCTTGCTCGAAAAGGGGCGTGGCCGATACGGGGAAGCGGTTGTTTACCTACGCAAGGCCATCGACAACGATCCCGAAGATGTGCGGTCGCTTTACTTGCTGAGTGAGGTCGTCGAACAAGAACACAAGGAGGGGAGCGATGCCGAGAGGCAACGACTGCTGAAACGGGTGCTCGAACTGCGGCCCAAGAATCTGCGGGTGCTCGCCGACTATCTGCGCGTGGCCGTGCGAAATTCGGATGGTGATGCGGTGCGTGAAACACTCGCGACCCTCGATAATCTGGCGCCCGATTGGTTGCCTGGCTCCCAATCAGAACTGGCGAAGGTCAAAGAAAAGGTGCCTGCCAAGCTGGGACCGACCGCGGTGATCTCGGTCGTAGGGCTGGCGAATATGTTGAAGGGTGAGCCACATTACGTGCGCGACGCCACGGAAGTCAGCCCAGAGGACCAGTTGGTAGGCGATCCCTTGCGGGAATTCTTGAGGTTGGCCCCCGTTCGACCCGTACTAGCGCCCGCCGATCACGAGTTGCGATTCGTGGCCGAACCCCTTTCGCCCGCTCCCGCCGGCGAATGGGAGCGGGCCGTCGCGGTGTGGCTCACGGGAGACGGAACGCCCGCCGCCTTTCTGCTCGGCGGGGGCGAGATTCGTCGCCTGGGCGATGAAGCGGTTTTCTCCGCACCGAAGGCAACGGATCTTATTGCGATCGATTGGAACAACGATCGGCGGAACGACCTGCTGGCCAGCGGCCAGGGAGGGCTGCACTTCTATCAGCAGCAAGACGACGGCAAGTTTGACGAGGTCACTGCGAAGCTCGAGTTGCCGGACGACGTCTTGAACGGCCGTTACGACGGTGCACTGGCGGCCGACGTTGATCTCGACGGCGACATGGATCTCTTGTTGGCCCGCGTCGACGATTCGCCGTTGTTCCTGCGAAACAATTTTGATGGGACGTTTGCTCCACTGCCGATCTTCGAGGGCGTAAAGGGCCCGCAACGGTTCGTATGGGCCGATCTTGATGACGATGGCGCACCCGACGCGGGATTGCTCGACGAGAGCGGTCATCTGCGCATGTTCGCCAACGAGCGCTCGGCGAGCTTCGTAGCGTGGCCTGCCGCGCTGCCGGAAGGGAGCTTTCTGGCCTTCGCCATCGCCGATGCCGACGACGACGGCGTCTTCGACCTCGTTGGACTACGCCAGGATGGGGTGATCGTTTGCATCTCCGACAGGAACAAGCGATCGGCCTGGACGAGCAATGAGCTGGGACGTTGGCCGACACCCGGCAAGGAACCACAAGCCCATGCCACGTTGCTCTTGGCCGCCGATCTGGATAACAACGGTGCCGTAGACCTCGTGGCCTCCAGCAAAGATGGCACGGCCATCTGGTTGAAAGAGCACGACGGTCGGTTCGAGCAGCTCAAATCCGAACTGCCTCCCCGCCTTCAGGCGGTGGCCGACATGCGGGGTGAGGGTCGGCTCGATCTGCTGGCACTCGATCAGGGAGGGCAGCCCGTGCGGTTGGTGAATTCCGGCAAGAAGGACTACCACTGGCAGAACATCCGCCCGGAAGCGACGCGAGACAAGGCTGACGGCGACAAGCGCATCAATTCCTTCGGTATCGGGGGCCAGATCGAGGTGTGCACCGGCACGCACGTGGTCAAGCAACCGATCGAGGCGCCGGTCGTGCACTTCGGTCTGGGCCAGCGCGATCGGGCCGACGTGACCCGCATTGTGTGGCCCAACGGCACCTTCCAGGCCGAGTTCACGACACCGATCGACAAGGCGGTCATCGCCGTGCAACGGCTCAAAGGTTCGTGTCCGTTCCTGTTCGCCTTCGACGGCCAGCGAATAGTGTTTGTGAACGATTTCATGTGGAGCACGCCGCTGGGCATGTACATCAATGCCACCGACAACGGCGGTTTTTTGCAAACCACGGATTGGATCAAAATACCGGGCGACCGGCTCGCCCGCCGCGAAGGTCAATACGAGTTGCGCGTGAACGCCAACCTGTGGGAGACTCACTTCTTCGACCATCTTTCGTTACGGGTGGTCGACCATCCGGCCGACACGGAAATGTTCGTCGATGAGCGGTTTTTTATGCGGCCCACCAGTCCCGCGTTCCACATACTGGAAGGGCCCCAGACCGTGGCCGCTGCCTGGGACCAGGAAGGCCGCGATGCCTTAACCGAGGTGAGCGAGGTCGACGGTGTCCACCTCGATCGCGCGGGCCGCGGCATCTATCAGGGACTCACAAACGATCATTGGGTCGAGGTCGACCTGGGCGACGATGTGCCGGGCGAAGGGCCGCTCTGGCTGGTGGCGCGCGGTTGGGTCCATCCCACCGACAGCTCGATCAACTATGCCCTGTCGCAAGGCAAGCACGGCGCGCCGCATGCGCTTTCGCTGGAGGTTCCCGACGGCCAAGGGGGCTGGAAAACGGTCGATGACCGGCTCGGCTTTCCGGCCGGCAAGAACAAGACGATGCTGATCCGCCTCGACGGTCTGGACGGTGTTCCGGGGGTAGCCCGTCGTTTCCGTCTGCGGACGAACATGGAGATCTATTGGGATTGGCTGGCCTGGGCTCGCGGCCGGGACGATGCAGAGGTCAAGCAGCAACTCCTGCTGCCCGAGACGGCCGACCTGCGGTTTCGCGGCATTGTGGAAATGACGCAGGCGAACCGCAGCTCGCCCGAGCTGCCCGACTACGACCGATTGGTGGCGGTCGGGCAGCATTGGCGCGACCTTATCGGTTACCACACGCGGCATGGCGACATTCGCGAACTGCTCGAAACGGTCGACGACCGTTACGCCATTCTGACGGCCGGTGATGAGATCGTTCTCAAATTTGCCGCATTGCCCGACCCGCTTCCCGGCTGGAAACGAGACTTTGTCTGGATTTCCGACGGCTGGGTGAAAGATGGAGATTACAATACACGTTTCGGCAAAACGGTCTTGCCTTTGCCGTCGCACGACATGAACAATTACACCACGCCACCCGGCCCGCTCGTCGACGATCCGGTCTACCGCCGGCATCCGCGGGACTGGGAGATTTATCATACGCGGTACATCACGCCGCACGCCTTCGAGCGGGGGTTGCGAGGCCCGGCTCGGCCTATGGCCGCGGCACGGCCGGCGCGATCGCAAGGGCACGGAAACTGACGCATGAATCAATCGTTGAAGCAGATCGTTCTCGCTGCCGCGTTCGTCGGCCTACTGGCCTTCGTGGCCGTTCGAGGCTCGGGCGGCAAGCTGGTTGAAGCCTGGCGGAACATGACGGGCCAGACGTCGAGCATTGACGAGATGGCGATAGACGATAGCGAATCGTTGCGGCGCTATGGCTTTCGGTTGACGGAACAGGCGAAGGAATGCGGCATCGACTTTACACATCAGGCGCCGATGCTCGACAAGCAACTCGACCACATCATGCCGCTGGTGAACCCAATGGGGGCCGGCGTGGCGGTTGTCGATTTCGACATGGACCGCAAGCTCGACCTATACGTCGTCACCAGCAACGAAGGTGGCCGAAACAGGCTCTACCGCAATCGAGGCGACGGCACGTTCGAGGACGTGGCCGAATCGCTGGGCATCGCCGACCTGAATCAGAGCGGCAGCGGTGCTTGCATGGGAAGTGTCTGGGCCGACTACGACAACGACGGCTATCCCGACCTGTTGGTCTATAAGTGGGGACGGCCGGAACTGTTTCGCAATCGCGAGGCCAAGGCGTTCGAGCGCGTGAGCGACGAGGCGGGCTTGCCCAAATGGCTAAACGCCAACGCCGCCTGCTGGCTCGACTACGACCGAGATGGCCGTCTCGACCTGTTCCTCGCCGGTTACTGGCGAGACGACATCGATCTTTGGCACCTGAGCGACACGAAGGTCATGCCCGAGTCGTTCGAGTATGCCAAGAACGGCGGGCGCAAATACCTGTTGCACAACCGGGGCGACGGTTCGTTCGAGGACGTGACCGAGCAGATGGGTATTCAGAGCACGCGCTGGACGCTGGGTGTCGCGGCCGCCGACCTGTGTGGCACCGGCTATCCCGACCTGGTGCTGGCCAACGACTACGGCGTGTCGGAGTTCTTTGCCAACAAGGAAGGCAAGCGCTTCGAGGAGGTCGGCTACGAAACGGGTATCGGCGTCGCGCCAAAGAGCGGCATGGACGTTAGCTTCGGCGACGCGCTCAACCAAGGAGAACTATCGCTCTATATCTGCAACATCACCGAGCCGGGCAACCTCGTGCAGGGCAACAACCTGTGGGTGCCGGCCGGCCGCACCTCGGGCGGGCTGCCGCGATATCTGAATCAAGCTGGCGCGCTCGGCATCGAACGGGGCGGCTGGAGTTGGGGGGCCAAGTTCGGCGACCTGAACAACGACGGTTGGCAAGACCTCTATTTGACGAATGGTTATGTCTCCGCCAATCAGGGCAAGAGCTATTGGTACGACTACGGCAAGATTGCCGGCGGCCTGAAGGGCCTCATCGGCGACGCTGTCTATTGGCCCCCGATCGGCGACCAGAGCCTGGCGGGCTATCAGGCCAAATGCGTCTGGCTGAACCAGGGGGGCGATTTCACCGACGTCGGAGCCGCCGTGGGTGCCACCGACCATTACGACGGCCGCGCCGTCGCGCTGGCTGATCTCTTCAACCGGGGCGTATTGGACGTCGTCGTAGCCAATCAAAAGGGTCCGCTGCTCGTCTATAAGAATCGCGTCGCGCCCGGCCGCGATTGGGTGCAGTTCGAGTTGGTTGGCGGCGCTCGGCCCGATGGGCCGGCCGGCCTGAGTAACCGCAGCGCGGTCGGTGCTCGCGTGCGGCTCTCGTGGAAACAGGGAGACGACGGCCCGCTGCAAGAGCAGGTGCAAGTGATCACGGCCGGCGATGGCTATGCCAGCCAGGGCATGTTTCGCTTGCACTTCGGGTTGGGCGAGAACGCGCGCATCGAAAAAGCGATCATTCAATGGCCGTCGGGCAGAACGCAAACCGTGATGGACGTGAAGCCCAACGCCGTTCGTACTATCGAAGAATCTGATTCCGAGGAGCCCGCGTCATGAGCGCCCCAGCGACTGCTGTAAACACCGTGTCAGAGGGAGGGGCGTGCGCTGCGGCCGGCACCGAGCGCTCTTGGGTGGGCTTTGCCTTGCGGAGCGTGGCGACGGCGGTCGTCGTCGGTGGCTATTATTGGGTGCGCGACCCGTTGAACCAACTCGTCGGTGGTTGGTATCAGCGCTCGTTCGGCAATACGCTCGATCCGACCACGCCCCGTGTGGTCGGCGTGCTGTTGCTGCTGGCGGTGCTGGTGGCCGTGTGGCGCAAGCTGGTGCTGTGCGATCCGCGGTTCCAGGCCCCACTGCTGGTGACGACGATCCTGGCCGTCGGCGACGCGGCGTTCAACATCTTGGAAAATCACCCGGCCCCACCTTGGCTGGTATCATTGACCGATGGCGCGGTGCTCGAATATTCGCCCACCTTCGTGGCCATCGTGGTCACGCTCGCGGCGGAACTCGTGCTAGGCCGTTTCTTCTGGGGCAAGTGGCCGCACCTGGCGAGCGCCTACATCTCGGGCATCAGCGTCGGCATCCTCATCAAGTCGTCGGCCCTGTGGCCGTTCGTGCTCTGCGGGCTGATTTCGATCGCCTCGAAGTACGTGCTGCGGGCCGGCAACCGGCACATTTGGAACCCGTCGAATTTCGGCGTGACGGCGATGCTCTTCCTCGCCCCGGAATACGTGGCCAGCCTGAACGTGCAAGCCGGCAACAACGGTTGGGCCGTGCTGGCGATCTGGATCCTCGGCGGCATGATCATGTATCGCATCGGCCGCTTCCACATTCCGCTCGCGTTCGTGGCCGCCTTCGTGCCGCTGGCGTTCCTGCGCAGCTACTTCACCGGCCATGCCTGGCAGACCGAGCTGGCGCCGATGACCAGCCCGATGTTCCAACTCTACATCTTCTTCATGATCACCGACCCCAAGACCACCACCCACGGCTGGCGGCGTCAGGTGGCCGTCGCCGTGCTCGTCGCAGCGATGGAAACCTTCTTGCGGCTGGCGTTCAAGGACATTCACTCCCTCTACCACGCCCTCTTCATCGTCGGCCCCGTCACCAACGTGCTCGAAATCGTTGCCGACAGCCGGAGGGTTAAGGTGGCCGAAGGCGCGGCTCCGGCCACCCCGGTGAATGTTTGAAAGTTGGCTCTGCTTACCAGCGGGGAGTGATTTAATCTCAATACCGTTCAATTCACCAGGACGATGGATTGACGGAAGTTCTTTGTGGGTTGGGGAGAATCACGGTGTTTGTTGGTTTTCTTGGCCCAGCCACTCATTTTACGTTTGATCACGCGCGGGTTGATTCGATCGCGACGT
>DASZTS010000083.1:0-53081 GCA_035547915.1 Pirellulales bacterium
ACGAGCCATACAATTGAACCATGTGCCGCTCCACTGCGGCTGAATACTCTCCCATCGCTCGGCCCTCCAGTGACCCAGGTTGACTTCCGTCAACCTACCATGCGGCGCAAAATGAGGAAGTTATTTTTCGGCCGGGCCTTATTCGTCCACTTTTGTCTGATTTCAGATTGAGGTAGGCTGCCTGTTCAGCGTCGTTATAGCCAAAGCTCCCGCGCTCCGTGCCGCCGCGGTCAACGATAATGAAAGCGTTCGCCCGAACAATTTTCGCGGCTGGCTGAAGCGCCGCCCGCGCCTCTTTAGCCGGGAGGGCATTAAAGAGCAGCGCGGCGCCCCCAAATAGACAAAGAGCGACAAGCAGCAGCCTTATCCGTTTGCTTTCCGCCGCCAATTGCTCGTTACGAACCTGAAGCTGTTCCAAAACGCCCACGAGTGCCTCAATTTTCCTCGCATAGTCTGCTGTGATTTCCATCGTTTTCCAACCCTTTCGGAAGAGCATCGATTAGCCCCGGCAACGAATTGCAGCAAAACAAGTCCCCAATATCTCGCCTTGACAAGTTGGGAATGGTCTACCGCGCGGAGTGGCATGTGTCAAATTTTGGGCGCACGAAGTCCAGGATAAGTGGTCTTTGCTTCTAACAGATCGAAGAAGGAACGGCGTCAACATGTGCTCACATCATTTCAGCAGTTCGAACAGATTGCTGTTCATGTCAGCCAACACTCGAGGCTGCCGAGTGCTCGGCGGTTCGGTCATATACGACGGCGGATGTGCCTACACGAGCGAATGGTCTTTCGTCAAAAGCCTCCAATCGGCACGATACGAGGAAGAGGAGTTGCGTGTCATCGCAAGCCGTTCGGATGCGCACGAGGTCTAGATTCAATTCTCTGGCGATGCCGATCGCCATTGGCGCCAAGTCGAGATAGGAATTGGTGACGGTTGACCGGCGCATTGGTATTCATTGTTTGCCGCCGGCTTGCGTCGGTTTTCCCGCGAACTTGCGGCACCACCGCGACAGATCGTCGCGGTTGGGAACCACCCCAGCCCGCGCGTGGCTTGATGGCGCCGATTTGTTCGCGGCGTCGGATTCGTTGATCTGCGGGCGATCTACTGCACGGTCTCGCGGCGCATGACCGAGGTGGCGCTGAGAGTTTGCTGGGCGAGCCATTTTGGGCTAGGAAGCCAGCTCACCGAGCTATAGGGAATGGTCACCGTGACCATCACGCTCTGGCCATACCCGGCGCTGCTCGGTGGATTGGGATTCACGGTGGTGGTCGCGCCCGAGATGCCTCCAGCGCTCAGGTAGTTGTTCACAGCCGTGGTCACGTCCGACTGCTGCGAGCCGTCGAGAATGCCAGCCCGGCAACCAAGATGGGCCGCATTCGTCATCAGCGATTGGACCATCATGGCACGAGTAAATTCGATCACCCCCAGCACAAAAATGAAGAAAACCGGGGCCACGAAGGCCATTTCGACCGTGACCGCACCGCGCCGTTGGCAACGGCGACCGGACGGGCGCCGGTGCACGGATAGTCTTGGCATCATCTTCATTGCGTTGTCTGCCTCGCCATAACGCTCGTCGCCGTCAGCGTTTGATTCTTGAGGAACCACGGGGACGGTACCCACGAAACGTTGCTGTAGGAGATGCTCACGGATACGGTTACTTGGGTCCCCTCCGGTTGTGTTCCGGGATCCGCCGGACTGACCGAAGTATTGGCGCCGGAGATCGACACCCCGCTCAAGTAGTTGTTCACAGCCGTCGTGACGTCGCTGGACATCGCCCCGTCCAAGATGCCCACCCGGACGCCCTCACGCGAGGCGTTGGTCAGCGACTCCTGCACCATGATCGCCCGGCCGATTTCGATCGAGCCGACCACGCACACCAGGAAGATGGGAGCCACCAAGGCAAACTCGACGAGCGCTGCGCCCCGGCGGTTTGCCTTAGGCTTTCGACTGATGCGTCTCATATCACCTCACGAGCCACACGGGTGAGAAAATCCCGTAAGTGTTCTGGGTCTGTGAACCATTGTTAGAACCGGCGGCAATCGCTCCGCGGGAGTAAACCCAGGCCGGTTGCACCGTCAGATGTTTACTGCTCATCGAGCCGGTCAGGTCCACGTCGAGCACGCGGATGCCGACGAACTGGACGATGTCATACGTCGCGTTGGCGCCGTTGCCAGAAAGGGAGCTGAAGATGGGAATGATTCGCGTCTGCCCGATGATGGCGGCGAGGGCACTCTTCGTTCCGGCACTGATGCCGGGGTTGCCGGGCAGATAGAGATTGCCCGTGCTGTCGAGCTGAAGTGTGCCGCCGAAGGGCGCCAGATCGCTGGCCGACAACCCATACTGAATCTGCCGGACGAGGTTGCTCGTACCGTTGCTGGTTCCGATCGAAACGGTCCCTCGATTACCAGGAGACCCGGTTCCCTGGGGAAACAGGTTGCACTCCAGGATGCCGTCGGCGCCGGAAACCACCTGTTGGTTGACTGCGTCCCATTTCCAGACGTCCGTACCCGTTCCGCCGAGCAGCGAGTTCCACGTCTGCTGGTCGAGGGCGAACGGCATGATCATCAGCGTGCCCGTGCCGCCGCCGGGACCGGTTCCCGCCGAGGGGATGCCGAAGCCGTTGAAATTCCCAAGAAAGGCCGCCGAGGCGGAAGCACTGGCCGCTTCGCCGTTCTGCCCGAAGATCTTGCCGAAGAACGAGGGAATGAGGCCATTCTGGCTTGCCGACCGCCGCACAGTGATCTGCACGGCGTTGAAGTTATTGACGCTGCCACTCGTCTGGATGGTAGACGTCTTGTCGTCGGGGTTGGCCAGATAGCCGATCACTACGTCGGTCGCTGCCAGCCCCGGCGCCTGTGAGCAAACCTTATTGGCCGCGGCATATTGGCTGGCCACGGTGCTGGCGGCGGTCACGTTGTTGGTCAGATTGACGGTCGTTCCAGGTGTGGCAGAAGACGAGAATCGTAGTTGTTCGCAGGCTGCCAGCGCGGTCGCGTCGGCCGTGCGCTGTAGCTCTGTCTGGCTGTTGGCCAGGAATCCCAGGTCGACGGCGAAGGCGACCATACCCAGCATGCCGATCATCATGAAGCAAGCCAGGATGGCGATGTTTCCTTTGCGCCGGTTCTTGTTCTTATGGCGAGATGTCATGATCAGTACCTTTAGGTGAGCGTTGCTCGAATGTTTGCCATTGCCCCACCTTCTCAGAGCAACCGACAAAACCGGATCGAACTCCACAGCAATCGGCGTTTCAGGGCCGATTTGCTGCCCGCGGCGCTCGAGCATTTAGGTTCTGCCAGCCCCTCATAGCTAATCGTTCTGTGGATGGACTACCTGCGGCGTGGTGATTTGATTGATGAGTGTCCCGTCCGCGGCATAGTATCTCACGGCCGTCAGGGTCAGAGACGTAACCAGGTTGCTGGCGAAGCTGACGCCCGAATTGTCCAACGACACGTTTGGGTCGTATCCGTTGAGGTTGTTCGCCGCGGTATTCACAGAAAGGGTTTCGTCGTCGGTGCCACCGAAGTTGCCCCAGGTGGTCGACTGCCCGTTCACGACCTGAAAGGTCAGGACGCCCTCGGCCAGTGACATCCTGGTCGTCCACGTGACGGTTTCATTAGCCGTCTGCATGACGCCGGTCGCCGGAAAATTGGACGTGACGATGGGCGTGTAGGGATTCCAGACGTGTATCTGAAGTCCACCGGCCGAGTAGGAGGGCTGCGTGCAATAGTTGATGTCGAACGCGCAATAACCTTGGTCGGCCGTCAACGGTGCTATGACGCAAGTTACCTGCGGACCGTCGAGATCGGCGTCAGGCTGGTTGACCACCAATTGCCAATCTTCTTCGATGCGCGCGACATCGGCACCGAGCGCGGCAGGGGCAACCATAAACGGTGCCATGCATGCCAAGCATCTCAGCAATGCTTTCGAAGGGTGGGAGAAGGACGGGTTCTTGCGAACAATCATGGTTGTTCCTCCAGGATCTGCAGCGTCGCCGTCACGCAATGGGGGCGCGTTCGGCCCACGACGCGTGGGCTGAATGCAGACCCTCGACTGTCACGAAGTGGCGGAAATGCCTGTTGATGTGGTGGTGGCCGAGGATGGCCCCTGATCTCAACGCTAGGTCATACGCGACGCTCAGGCAAATTCGAGCGACGCAGATTCAACCGTGATCTGCTGATTTTTTCCCTTCGCCGACTCATGATCAACTGGTTCTTTCGGATGTGAGCATTGCGCCGCCGAACGCGTGACCCGCGGGTGAGGATTCGGCATGAGATCGGCTGACAAGACTCGGAAGCCGAGAGCACCATGGGCAGAAAATCGCCCGATTTTTATGGCGGCTCGATCGGGTTTTGTCGGTTGCTCTAAGCTATGCTTGCGTGGTTTGTCACCGTCTCAGGAGATCACCGATGAAGCCCTTCCAACGCAAGAAATTGCTCGTCGAGCGTCAGGTGCAGGGGGCCTTCCTGTTGCGCGCGGTCACCTATTGGTTGACGTGCGTGCTGATGGTGCTGCTTTTGTTGTTTTTCACAAACATGGTGGCCGAGCCGGTGCGCTCACTCGCCCCGGAGGCCGATGGCCCCTGGCTGAGAGTGGGTCCGACCGTGCTATGCGCCGTTCTGTTCTTGCCGGTCGTGGTTTACGACTTTCTTCGGGTCAGCAATCGCCTGGTCGGGCCCGTGCTTCGTTTGCGGAAGGCGATGCGAGCGTTAGCGGCGGGCGAGCACGTCGAGCCGTTGCGCTTTCGCGACGGCGACTTCTGGCAAGAGTTTGCCGATGAGTTTAACGCGGTCGCCCGCCTGGTTCATAGCTCTGGCGGTTGCTGTGCCAAACGCGCGGCTGAATCGCCGGAGGCAGAACTTGTCGGCGCTGGCGCACAATGACGTTGTAAGGCCCCAATTCGGCACTCTCCGAAACGAATCTGGGCGGAACGTCCGACGCTCACCCAAACGATCCCCGTGAACGATCGCTGCCTTCGCCACAATGACCGTCCCAGGTCGCAGCGATTCGCGCCGCCGAGGTAGCGTTGACGGCAATCCGCCTCGTCGATACATTCGAATGATCGAATGTACGAATCAGAGAATCCGGCGTGCCACGGTCGCTGAATTCAAAGAGGCGGCGGCGAGGTCCCGTTGTCACTCGGGCTTCCGTGTATGTCGATCAGTCCCCTTCTTCTTGTTGGCTGAATTGACGGTCGAGAGCGAGATACCGATGACTGCAAATCGCCGCGAAACGCCCGCGAAGATGTCGCCCGAGCAGGCCGTGAAGCAAATCAACGAGGGCAGGGCGCTCATTTTCGATGTGCGGGAGCCGCACGAGTACCGCCACGAGCATATTTCGGGGGCCGTCTCGGTGCCTTTGGAGAAGCTGAGCGCCGAGCATCTCCCTCAGGGGAAGACCGCCATCCTGTATTGTGGTGCCGGCAAGCGATCATGTCAGGCTGCGGAACGTCTAATGGCATCCAGCCACGCCGACGTGGTCGTGGTCGATGGGGGGATCGTCGGGTGGAAGAGCGTTGGCCTTCCGACAGAGAGATCGTTGGACAGCTATTCCTCGGATGAGATCAAAGCGGTCGTCGCCGAGCGCTATGGAAGGGTGGCGACGGCCCCTCACGCGAGATGCGAATTCCCAGTCGGGCGGCAGTTCGCAGAGAGTGTCGGCTACGAGGCCGCCTCGCTCGATCGCTTACCGAACGGTCTGTGGGAATCTTTTACAGGGGCCGGTAATCCCCAATCGTATATCGATGCTCGGCCCGGTGAGACACTTCTCGACCTCGGGTGCGGAGCAGGCCTCGACCTGTGCCTGTATGCGGAGAGGGTTGGTCCCACAGGCAAGCTGTTCGGATTGGACCTATCGGAAGCGATGCTGGACAAAGCCCGCAACAATCTCGCCAGCGTCGGAATCGCGAATGTTGAGTTTCTGCATGCCGCGGCCGATGCGATTCCGCTGCCCGACGATTCGGTCGACCTCGTAACCTCGAACGGCATCTACAACCTATCGCCCGACAAAGACGCCGTGATGCGCGAAGTCGCTCGCGTGCTGAAACCCGGCGGGCGCACGGTATTCGCGGAGATCGTCCTCAAGAGCGAGTTGCCGCCAGAAGTCCGTCGCGGAATCAACGACTGGTTTCGCTGCATCGGCGGGGCATTGGTCCGCGACGACTTTCTCAGTCGGATGACCTCAAACGGCTTGGTGAACCCGCAGCTACTATCGATCGGTCGCAACGCGCGTACTCGGCACGAATTGGCCGTTTGTGCCATCGTTCGCGCCGAGAAGCCGTGACATGCGTTTCCAATCGCACTTCGCGCAGCTTTCGAGCCGGCGAGCATCGGTCGACCATGTACGCGCGACCGACCAGACGTCGTAGTGACCGGCCGTGAACCGGCGCGATCCCTGAATTGGTCGGAAGGGATCCTGCACCTATACCTTGGCCGGCGCCGCCGGTTCGGCGGACTTTTTGACGGCGGGTGCCTCGGCATCGGAAGGACAGTGGGCCGAGGACGCTACGTCGTTTGGCGGCGTGGCATTCTCATGCTGCGACGCCCATCCGTTGACCTTCCCCATGAGTTTCCTGAAGACATCCGGATCGTAGCCGATCATGAATGCGAAGACCGACACCGTGCCCGCCAATTGCACATATTGATCCTGCGTGGCCTTCGTGATCGCCTGCGTGGTCAACAGGAGGAGCCCGCCCAGCAAGGTGAGATACATGAAAAAGCCGCGCAGCATGGGCGCGAAACAAACGCGTTGGATCGATGCATGAGAGTCACCCTTGTTGGGTTGCGATCCGTCCACATGAGTCCAATTGGCGATGCCGCCCAGCAGGGCAGCGATGCACGCCAGAATGCCTGGATTCGTCGGTGTCGAACAGAGGATGACCATGAAGGTGGCCCGCAGCGTTTCAAACGACGACGTGGCGGCGATGTGCGTGGCATCGAGTTCCGCCATGTACGGCGAGACGGGAATCGCAAAGCCCACCGCGAAGACGACGAGCCAGAGTCCCGCGAGCGCAATTCCTAGAGCGAACATCCTTCCCTGCCGCGGCGTGTTACCGCCGGCAGCGCGCCCCAATTCGTGCACCGCGGCCTGAACCTTCTTGCGGTCCTCCGCTCCCAGCCGCCGCCAACTTCGCTCGATCTCTTCGGCGTACTGGTGCATTTCCGAGACGACACCGCGGAATCCCAGCAGATCGCACTCGCTGTCCGCCGTCGGAGGGCTTGCGGGCAGTGGTTTGGGGCCGCCACCATTGTTCGGCGTGGACGCCGCGTCGTGTGCCCGCAGCCCATTGTCAGAATCCGGTGACTCAGGTAACGTTGCAGATGCCATTCTTTTTGCTCCTCTGCGCGATACCGAAACGCGCTTCGGTCGAGCGGGCCACTAGGGCAAATCCCTCCACCCTTGATACCGCACCTTCGTGGCGTACTCAATCCCCCACACGCAGCATTTCGATGCGAGGTCGGTTTCGGCCGCTGTCGAAAAAAGCGGTGCAATCGGCCTGTTCGCACTCTTTAAAGCGACCTACAAAACCGGATCTCGCTCCACAAAAATCGGCGTTTCATCGCCGATCTCTTGCGCACCGCGCTCCGGCTTCCGGGTCTTGTCAGTCGCTCTTGGTATTCGCTGACCTGTCACCAAGATATTAACAACATGGCGAGCGACGGTAGGTCCGACATCAACCCATATCAATCTCCGGCGGCACCGAATGCCATCGTGCCGAGTGCGGCAAACGCCGGCGACACATCGGATCCGATTATTGAGCTGTTGGCGCAGACTCGTCCGTGGGTGCTATTCCTCGGCATCGTGGGGCTCCTGGTCTGCGGATTAATCATTGCGCTTTCACTGTTCCGCAGCGTTTTTTCGGCGTTAGGCGCCGGGCCTGGGAAAGGCGGGCAGTTTTTCGGCGGCTTTCTCTTCGAGGTATTATTCTGGGGTTCTGGATGCGTCGCCTCGTCCTATTTGGTGCGATTCTCGCAGCGCATCCGCGATTTCCGCTATTCACACAATGTCGCCGACTTGGAAGCGGCCTTGGCTGCACAGAAACTCTACTGGCGGGTGTCCGGAATTCTGACGGCCTTGTTGCTCTGTTTCTTTCTTCTGGCCGTTTTTGCATTTATGATAATCGGTTAGTGACACACGATACGGAAAAAGCGTAAGAGCGGCTGACAAAATCTAATTGCTGGAGCGCCGCGAGTGACAAATCGGCCGTGAAACGCCGATTTTTGTGGAGCTCGATAGGGTTTTGTCGGTTGCTCTAATGACATCCGATCTTGATTTCGGTTGAGCCAACTACGGCGCGAGCTGGTGCGCGTATACATCGTCGTCCGATGCGCGCGTTCAGGCGTGACACAAACAAAGCACGACCGGCAGCGGGTCGAGGCGCCGTTGTCTGGCGGCAGGTGAAGCACATGCACCGGACTCAATTCGGCTTGAAGATACTGCTCTGGCTGACCGCGGTCGTCTCGTTCTATATGTTGGCCCTTCGGCCGCCCATGGAACTCAGCGCTTTGCGTAGGTTCGGCGTCATCGCGCTGGCCTGCGGCCTCGTAGCCTGGGGCATTCTTATTGTGCGGCGCCCGTAGAGCACCCTGCGACCCCTGCCGTTGCGGCGTGGGCTTGCAACCCGACGCCTGCTACAATGCCCGACCTGGATGACGACCGGGTTAGGAGGACCACACACATGGCCGGGACGAGGGTCTGTTCTGTCTTCGATGGGCTCAACACGCAGCAGGCCGAGGCCGTGCGTCATGGCGATGCGCCGCTCTTGATCATCGCCGGCGCCGGCACAGGCAAGACACGTACCCTCGTACATCGCGTCGCCCATCTCATCGATCAGGGCACCGATCCCAGCCGGATCATGCTCCTCACGTTCACCCGCCGTGCCGCGGCCGAAATGCTCCGTCGCGTCGATGGTCTGCTACGCGGACTCGCGCAGGCAGCGCGAGTGCCTCCGACGAAGGGGCACGGGCAGGCCGATGGCACTAGCGCCCGCTCCAAGTTGCGGGCAGCCGGCGCCAAACGGTTGTGGGGCGGCACTTTCCATTCGGTTGCCACGCGACTGCTCCGCGCGCACGGAAAACAGATCGGCCTCGAGCCCGGATTTACCATTCACGACCGGAGCGATGCCGAAGACTTGCTCGACGTGGTGCGTACCGACCTGGGGCTGGCGAAGACCGATAAGCGCTTCCCCAAAAAAGGAACGTGCTTGGCGATCTACAGCAACTGCGTCAATTCGCGCCGACCGCTCGAAGAAGTTCTCAACGACAACTTCCCCTGGTGTGGCGATTTTGGCGACAGCCTCAAAGAGCTGTTCAGGAACTATGTCGATCGCAAGGAAGCCGGCGCGGTGCTCGACTATGACGACCTGCTCCTGTTTTGGCGCGGATTGCTCGCCGACGAGAAGGCCGGTAGCAAGATCCGCGAGCGTTTCGATTGTGTGCTCGTCGACGAATATCAGGACACGAACCTGCTGCAAGCCGAAATCCTGCAGCTTCTCGCCCCCGCGGGGCGCGGCCTGACGGTCGTGGGCGACGATGCCCAATCGATCTACTCGTTCCGTGCCGCTGCCGTCGAGAATATTTTGGGGTTCCCCGAGCAGTTCCCGGCCACGACGGTCGTCAAGTTGGAGCAGAACTACCGCGGCACTCCGCCTCTCCTGGAAGCCTCGAACCGCGTCATCGCCACGGCCGGACGCCGCTTTGTCAAACAACTCTGGTCGCAGCGGCCGGCCGGCCAGCGTCCCGCGTTGGTGGCTTGCGACGACGAGAACGAGCAGGCCGAGTTCCTGGTGCAACGCGTGCTCGAACACCGCGAGGCTGGCCTCGATCTGCGGCGACAAGCGGTCTTGTTTCGCGCCTCGCACCACAGCATGGCGCTCGAAGCCGAACTCGCCCGATGCAACATCCCGTTCGTCAAATACGGCGGTTTGAAGTTTGTCGAAACGGCGCACGTCAAAGACCTACTCGCCTTCCTCCGTTTGGCCGAAAACCCGCGCGACGTCGTGGCAGGTGCGCGAGTGCTCATGTTGTTACCGGGCATCGGTCCGAAAAAGGCGCGGCAGTGGATGGACCTGCTCTTGGCCGGGCCCGGTGGATTTGAGGTTTGGCGCCAGTCCCGCAGCCCGTCGGCCTCGCCCGAGCGGTGGACCGCTTTCGTCAAACTCATGCTGCGCGTGGCCGAGATGCCGATGACCGCTGTGACCGAGCAGCTTCACCAGGTGCGGACTTTCTATGGGCCGCTGCTGGAAGAGAAATATGACAACGCGACCGCGCGGCTACGCGACCTGGAACAACTCGAACTGCTCGGCGGCCGCTTCGCCGACCGGGCCTCTTTGTTGGCCGAAATCGCCCTCGACCCGCCCACGACGACAGAGGATTTCGCTGGCGAGCCCCATCTCGACGAAGACTACCTGATCTTGAGCACGATCCACTCGGCCAAGGGACTCGAATGGGACGCGGTCTATGTCATCCACGCGTCGGATGGCAACATTCCGTCGGATATGGCCACGCGCTCACCCGAACAGATCGACGAAGAGCGGCGTCTCTTCTATGTGGCACTCACGCGGGCCAAGGACTGGCTCTACGTCTGCTATCCCTTGCGTTACTACCACGCCTATCGCGGCCCCCACAGCGACCAGCACGGCTATGCCCAGCTTACACGCTTTTTGCCCCAGGAGGTGCAATCGTGTTTTGATCGCCAAGTGGCAGGCACGGTCGAGTCGGACGCGGGCCAGGACGAATCTCCCCTGATGCTGGGCAAGACTGTGCGTCACGAAGTTCGCGCTCTATGGGCCTGAGTGGTTCGGCAGCGCAAAGCCGGTGGAGACGATGTTTTTTCGACGACACGTGTTAGCCGGTTGATCGTTCCGTCCAAAGGGGTCAAGCCCTGTGGAGCGGCTTTTGCGTCCGTTCCGGCAACGTGGGAACCCGTGGAGCCTAAGCGACGCCGGAGAGGGAGACCGGAGCGCAAAGCGGCGTCTTGACCATCGTTAAGCGGCCCGATACCATGCGGGCGGACTCGACACTGGTCGGGTCTTCTTTTGGGACTACTTTGTGAAACGTTTCACAAAGTATTTCCTTAGCACAGCACAAATCTTTTCAGCACAGCGGCTTATGCAAATCGAGATCGTGCCGATCCTGCTCTTTGCCGTCTGCTCGACGGCACTGGCCGTCGGTCTGCTCGTCGCCGGACGTTTGGTCGGCCCGCACCGCGAGGTGCCAGTCAAACTGATGCCCTATGAGAGCGGCATGGACCCGATCCATGACACGCGTCGCCGCTTCGACGTGCGCTTTCATCTAGTGGCCATCGCCTTCTTGGTGTTCGACGTCGAACTGCTGTTTCTCTACCCCTGGGCGGTGGCGAACCGTAATCCGGAGGGCATCGATGCGGCCGTCAACCAAGGACTAGTAAGCAGCCGCGGACTGGTATTTGCCGAAGTAATCCTGTTTCTGGCGCTGCTGATGTTGGGCTACGTGTACGCCTGGCGGAAAGGGGTGTTTCAATGGCGGTAGACCTGCCCGAAAACGTCGTCGTGAGCAAGCTCGACGAACTGGCGAGTTGGTGCCGCAAGAACAGCCTCTGGCCGATGCCGTTCGCCACGGCCTGCTGCGGCATCGAGTTGATGGCCACCGGAGCCAGCCGCCACGATCTGGCGCGCTTCGGGGCCGAAGTGTTCCGCTTCAGTCCGCGGCAGTGCGACCTGATGATCGTCGCCGGCCGCGTGGTGATGAAGATGATGCCCGTGCTCCAGCGCATCTGGCAACAGATGCTCGAGCCGAAGTGGTGCATCTCGATGGGCGCTTGTGCGTCGACGGGCGGCGTGTTCGATACCTACAGCGTCGTGCAGGGCATCGATCGGTTCATCCCGGTCGATATGTACGTGCCCGGTTGCCCGCCCCGGCCCGAGCAATTGATTCAGAGCATCATCGACTTGCAGGACAAGATTCAGGCGGAGGGGACGATCAACGGCAAGGAATTCGACCTCCCCGCGCGACAAGGAAGGAAACGAGCACTGATCGAGTTGCCCGTCATCGCACTGCCCGGCGGCGGAGGCGCGCCGGTCGCCGAAGCCACCTCGCGGGTGTTGTAGATCTTAAGCGTTGCGCACGGAGGCCCGCGACAGAGCCTGCCGTACGTGTTGTCACTGTTGCGTTGCAAACCATGATTCATCCCGACACGCTCAAAAAGTTTCAAGCCGCGATCGGCGGTGTGCAGACCAGCGAGTTTCGGGATGAGACACGCGCAGTCGTGCCCCAAGGCGCCATCTTTCAAGCCTTGCAGGTGCTGCGCGACGACTGCGGTTTCGACCTGCTCGTCGACATCACGTGCGTCGATTACCTCAACTACCGCGACGCGGTCGATCGTTTCGGCCTGGTCTATCTGTTGGCCTCCACGACCACGAACGAACGGTTGAACGTGCGCGTGTTTTTGAATGAGCCGGACCTGCATGTACCGTCGGCCGTGCCGCTGTGGGAAGGCGCGAACTGGATGGAGCGCGAGGTCTGGGACATGTTCGGCATCCGTTTCGACGGCCACCCCGACCTGCGCCGCATCTTGATGCCGGACGAGTTCGCCGCGTTTCCGCTGCGCAAGGATTATCCTCTGCAGGGCCGCGGAGAGCGGCACAACCTGCCGGTGCTCACCAGGAGCCGGAGCTGACATGCCGCTGACGCCGTCCGCCTTGAACGCCGAAGCCGCGGAAACGACCGACCAGGACTATCTGTGGACGCTGAACTTCGGTCCACAACACCCGGCCACGCACACCACGCTGCGCATCGTGCTCAAGCTCGACGGTGAACGCGTCGTCGAAGCCATCCCCGACATCGGTTATCTGCACTCCGGCTTCGAGAAGATCGGCGAACATCTCGACTACAACCAATACGTCACCGTCACCGACCGCATGAACTACATCTCGCCGATGGCCAACAACGTGGCCTGGCATGGTGCGGTCGAAAAGCTGCTCGGTATCGAACTCACGCCCCGCTGCAAGTATCTGCGGGTGATCGTGGCCGAATTGGCCCGCATCAGCGATCACTTGTTGTGCAACGGCGCGGCGGGCCTCGATACGGGGGCTTTCACGTTCTTTCTCTATGCCTTCAACCGCCGCGAAGACATCTACGACATCTTCGAGTCGGTCTGCGGCGCCCGCTTCACGAACAGCTACACGCGCGTGGGCGGCTTGATGTACGACGCCAACCCCGTCTTCATCGAAAAGGTGCGGACCTTCGTTCGTACCTTTCCCAAGACGCTCGACGACATGGAGAAGTTGCTCAATCGCAACCGCATCTTCGTCGACCGCACCAAGGGCGTGGGCATGCTGTCGAAGGCCGAAGCGACCAACCGCAGCGCGACCGGGCCCATCGCCCGGGCCAGCGGCGTGACCCGCGACCTGCGCAAAGACGAGCCCTATCTGGCTTACGCCGATTTCGATTTCAAGGTGTGCTGCTCGAACGGAGGCGATTGCTACGCCCGCTACCTGGTGCGGATGGCCGAGATGCGCGAGAGTCTCAAGATCGTCGAGCAGGCGATCGAGCACCTGCCGCCGGGACCGGTCAACGTGGGCATCGACCAGCGAACGGCTCTACCCGGCAAACGGCAGGTGTATTCGACGATCGAAGGGTTGATCTCGCACTTCGAGTTGGCGATGAGCAACCGGGGCTTCGAGACGCCTCACGAAGAAAGCTACGCCGCCATCGAGAGTCCCAACGGCGAGCTCGGCTTCTATGTGGCGGGCGATGGCAGCGACGTGGCCTATCGCGCGCGGTGTCGGCCGCCGTCGTACATCCACTTTGCTCTCTTTCCGACCATGATCCGCGGCCACCTGCTCTCCGACATCGTGGCCGTCTTGGGCAGTTTGAACATCATCGCCGCGGAGCTCGACCGGTAGCCATCGCATGACGACCGCCACGCAGCGCATCCTGACCGACGAAATGGTAGCGGCCATCCGGGAGTTTTTCCCCCGCTATCCGAACAAACAGGCGGTAACGTTGCCCGCCCTGCATATCGTGAACGAGCGGTTGCGCTATGTGCCGATTCAGGCGGTCATCGAGATCGCCGAACTGCTTGAGCTGGCCCCGGCCGTCGTGCAAGACACGCTCAGCTTTTACGGATTCTTCAAACAAGACGAGCCGCACGGCGAGCAGCGGGCGTGGGTCTGTCGCTCCATCGCGTGTGCCTTGCGCGGCGGCGAGGAAATACTCGAGCACCTCTGCCAACGTGCCGGCGTTCACCCGGGCCAGACGACGGCCGACGGGAAGCTGACCATCGAATTCGCCGAATGCCTTGGCGCGTGCGACTTCGCGCCGTGCATGCTCGTCGGCGAGACGCTTTACAAAGACCTGACGAACGAGAAAGCCGAGGAGTTTTTGAAGGCCGCCACGCAACCGGCCAGTGGCTCGTGATGCTACCGATCTGTTTGTCTGTCCGCTGACGAACGGCAAAACCGCTCCTCTCTAACACAGCTTACTCCCTTGCCCGACTTCGAACCGGTACTGCTGGCGAACATCAATAAACCCGACAGCCATACGCTGCGCGTCTATGAGGCCGGCGGTGGCTACTCCGCGCTCAAAAAAGTGCTCAAGGAGATGGACCCGGCGAAGTTCATCGAGCTGGTCAAGTCGAGCAATCTGCGCGGACGCGGCGGGGCGGGGTTCCCCACGGGCCTGAAATGGACCTTTCTGCCGAAGGACCATCCCGGCCCGATCTACATGTGCATCAATGCCGACGAGAGCGAGCCGGGCACGTTCAACAATCGCATCTTGATGGAGCTCGACCCGCACCAGGTGATCGAAGGGATCATCCTGAGCAGCTTTGCCACGCGGGCCACCACGGCGTACCTCTATCTGCGTTACGAATACCCACTGAGCCTGCGGCGTTTGCAACTGGCGATCGACGAATGCTACGCGGCCGGATATCTGGGTAAGAACATTCAGGGCACCGAGTTCTCGCTCGATATCTATTTGCATCGCGGTGCGGCGGCCTACATCTGCGGCGAAGAGACCGGCCTCATCGAGAGCCTGGAAGGGAAGCGCGCCTGGCCCCGCATCAAGCCGCCCTTCCCGGCGGTCGAAGGCGTGTTTCGCAAACCGACCGTGGTCAACAACATCGAGACGGTGGCCTGCGTCACACACATCGCGGCGCGAGGGGCTGAATGGTTCAAGTCGATCGGTGTGCCGTCCGATCCGAAGAACCCACGCGATCCGGGGAGTTATGGGCCCAAGCTCTATTGCCTGAGCGGCCACGTCAACAAGCCGGGTTGCTACGAAGAGCCGCTCGGCATCACCTGCCGCGAACTGATCGATCGTTGCGGCGGCGGTGTGTGGAAGGGTCGCCGCGGCAAGGCTGCCATTCCCGGCGGCATCAGCATGGGCTTGCTCACCGAGTCGGAGTTCGATACGCCGCTCGATTTTAACGCGCTGGCCAAGGTCGGCTGTCTGGGCCTGGGCACGGCGGCCGTCGTCGTCATGGACGAGACGGTGAGCATGGTGGACTTCCTGCACAACAGTTGTCGTTTCTTCATGCACGAGAGCTGCGGCCAATGCACGCCCTGCCGCGAGGGAACACGCTGGAGCGTCGAGATGCTCGAGCGCATCAAGGCGGGCAAGGGACGGTTGCGCGATCTCGACCTCTTGCTCGAAATCGGCGACACGATCGGCATCATCCCCGGCACGACGATCTGTGGCCTGGCTGATGGGGCCGCCTGGCCGATCAAGAACGCCATTCGCAAATTCCGACCGGAGTTCGAAGACTACATCCGCCGTACCAACCCCAACGGCTACAACCAGACCGAGCCTGTGCTGTCGCTCGATCCCCGCCGCAGCCCTCACAGCGACGTCGTCGAGATCGCCCCCTGGTGGCCGGAGGCTCATCATCATGGCTAAAGTTTACGTCGACGGAAACGAGATCGAGATCGGCGACAAGGAACGCCTCAACGGCATCCAAGCGGCCGAGCGGATCGGCATCGACATTCCCCGCTACTGCTGGCACCCCGGGCTGACGGTGGTGGCGAGCTGCCGCATGTGTCTGGTCGAATCGGGCACGCGCAATGCCGAGACGGGCGAGATCCAGATGATGCCCAAGCTAGTGCCGGCCTGCCAGACGCCCGCCAAGGACGGCACCGTCTTTGTCACGAATAGCCAAAAAGTGCACGAAGCCCGCGCCCGTGTCGAAGAAGACCTGTTGCTGCGGCATCCGGTCGATTGCCCGATCTGCGACAAGGCGGGCGAATGCTATCTCCAGGACTACCATTTCGACCACGGGCAGAAGGAGCGGCGGGCCGACATCCGTCCCTTCACCAGCCGACGACGCGACGTGGGGCCGGCGGTCACGCTGTTCGTCGATCGCTGCGTGATGTGCAGCCGTTGCGTGCGGTTCACCCGCGAGATCGCCGGCACGAGCGAGCTGATGATCGTCAACCGCGGCAGTCACGAAGAAATCGACACCGTACCCGGCTTTCCGCTGAATAACAAAATGTCGGGCAACGTCGTCGACCTCTGTCCCGTCGGCGCGTTGGGCGACAAGGACTTCCTCTACTCGCAGCGCGTGTGGTTCATGAAGAAGCATCCGGGCGTCTGCACCGGTTGCTCGACGGGCTGTTCGATGTGGACCGAGGAGAACCAGGACCACGTCTATCGTTTGAAACCGCGAGAGAATCCGCACGTCAATCATTGGTGGCTGTGCGATGAGGGCCGCTACGGGTTCCATTTTGTTCATAGCGACGCACGGCGGATCGGTCTGCGGCGCCGTGAAGCGACCGGCGTCTATGCCGAAATAGACTGGTCGATCTTGCCGGGCGAAATGCAAAGCCGGCTGTCCACGGCCGGACGCTTGGCGGGCGTCCTCTCGCCGCATCTGACCGTCGAAGAAGCCTATTTGTTCGCCAAGTATCTGCGCGGGTTCGATCCCGAAGCGGTGCTCGCACTCGGACCGGTGCCCATGGCCGAAGAGGACGAGCGGTTCAAGAACGGCTTCACGATCCGTGCCGAGAAATGCCCGAACCGTCGCGGCGTCGAGGCCGTCGTGCGCCACTTCACGGGAGCCTGTCCGACGTTCTATGAACTGCTGCCGCGCATCGAGCAGGGCGAATTCGGCGGCGTGTGGGTGACGGGCGGATACAAAGAGCCCGCCTACGACGTGGACGTGTTCGACCAGGAGATCGCCGACCGGTTCGACAACGTCAAGCTGTTGATCGTGCAGGACATCTTCGCCTCGCCGCTGTGGAACAGGGCCGATTACCAGTTGGCGGGCGGCACGTTTGCCGAGCGCGACGGCTCGTATGTGAATTTCGCGGACCGCTTGCAGGGTGCGAAATGGGCCGTGCGGCCGCCGGCCGGCGCGTGGGCGGAAGGGCCCCTGTATTGGCGGCTGCTCAATCAGCCGGGCCTGTTCAACGCCCGCAAGGTGCTGAGCGATGTGGCGGCCGAAATCATCTATTTTGCGGCCGCTGCCGACGAAGTGCCAGCGACCGGTGTCGACCTGAAGATCAATCAACTGGCTATGACTTGAATGGGGAACGAGGTTGCAAGGTAGCTTCCCGCCCGTCCTGAATCGGTTTCCTTCACTGATTAGATGACTACTGAATTCGTCGTCGAAGCCCTGGTCAAGATCGCCCTGCTGCTGTTCGGGCTGATGACCGCCGCGGCCTATCTGGTGCTGCTTGAGCGGTGGATGGCGGCCTGGGTGCAAGACCGCCTCGGTCCGAACCGAGTGGGCCTGCCGCTCACCAAGATCAAGCTGTTCGGCCTCGGGCAGCCGCTGGCCGACGGATTGAAATTCATTTTCAAGGAAGAAATCACGCCGCACCACGTCGACAAGGTGCTCTACACGGTGGCGCCGATCGTCATCTTGGCGACAGCGCTGGCGGTCTTCGCGGCGATCCCCTTCGGCAGCGTGTTGCCGAAGGATGCCGGTATTCCGGGCGTCGACCACCAGATCGATCTCGTCGTGGCCCCCGATCTCGACGTCGGTCTGATTTACATTTTCGCGCTCAGCAGTATCGCGGTGTACGGCGTGATTCTGGGCGGTTGGGCCAGCAACAGCAAATACAGTTTCTTGGGCGGTTTGCGATCGAGCGCGCAGCTCATCGCCTACGAGCTGCCGTTGGGCTTGGGCATTTTGGGTATTGTGCTCTTTTCGGGTTCGCTGCGGCTGGAAACGATCATCGGCGAGCAAGCCCGCAGCGGCGTGTGGAACATTCTGTGGCAGCCGATCGGGTTCGTCGTGTTCCTGGTGGCCTCGTTCGCCGAGAGCGCTCGGCTGCCGTTCGACCTGCCCGAAGCCGAGCAGGAACTCGTGGGCGGCTATCACACCGAGTACGCCGGCATGCGGCTGCTGATGTACCTGATCGCCGAATTCCTGCACATGGTGACGGCCTCGTTCCTGATCGTGATGCTCTATTTCGGTGGTTGGCATCTGTGGGGGCTGACCGGCAGCGACGACACCGTGACCTGGGTGACGGCCATTCTCCGCATCCTGGTGCTGATGACGAAGATCCTGCTCGTCATCTTGTTCTTCATGCTGGCCCGCTGGAGCTGGCCCCGTTTCCGATTCGACCAGTTGATGAATCTCTCTTGGAAAGTCATGCTGCCGCTCGGCGTGGTAAACCTGGTTGCCGTGGCAGCGGTGCTCGAGTTGGGAGGGCAGACGCTCGTCACGGGCGGCCCTTGGCTCGGCATCGGCCTGATGTGGATCGTGGCCATCGTCGCCTTTGGCGCGGCTGGCACGCTGGCCCCGCTGGCCACCGACAATCGCCCCAAATGGCCCGGAAATGGGAGGATGGCTCATGAAGCCTGACGACCCGAACATTCAGTGGATCGACGAACCGAAGCTCGGCCTGGCGGGCAAGATGTACCTGCCGCTCTTCGTGCAAGGCTTTGCCACCACGACGCGGCACCTGTTCGGCCCGAAGGTGACGGTGAGCTTTCCCGAAGCCCGGCCCAAGATCGGCAACCCGCTCATCTATCGTGGCGTGCATCGGTTGAACAAGGACGAGCAGGGACGCGTGAAGTGCGTGGCCTGCTTTCTCTGTGCGACGGCTTGCCCGGCCCACTGCATCGACATCGTGGGGGTCGAAAGCCCCTGGCCCGATCGCGAAAAATATCCGCAGACGTTCGTCATCGACGAGCTCCGCTGCATCTTCTGCGGCATGTGCGAGGAGGCTTGTCCCGTCGACGCCATCGAGTTGACCAGCCTGCTCGACCTGACCGGCCGCAGCCGCGAGGAGATGATCTTCGATAAGGAAAAATTGCTCAGCGTTTACGACCAGACGCATGAGGCCGAGCCCATGAAGTCGCACGGGCTGGGAGGGACGACATGAGCACCGCGGCTCAGACGATCGCCATCGCCTCGGCCTTGCTGGCTGGCGGCCTGTGGCTGCAATTGCCGCGCGGGAACTCGCGCGGCCGCTGGTGGGGTATTGTGCTGGCGGCCCTCGGGGTCTGCCTGCTCGGGCGGCTCGTTGTGCGCTTGCAGCCCGAACATTGGGTCGGCGAGGCCGTGTTCTTCGGCGTGGCCGCAACCACCATCGTGTCGGCCATCGGCGCCGTAACCATGCGCAGCCCGGTCTATTGTGCCTTGTGGTTTGCGCTCACACTGGTGGGCACGGCCGCCCTGCTCCTATTCCAAGGAGCCCAGTTCTTGGGCATCGCGACCGTCGTGGTTTATGCGGGCGCCATTTTGGTGACGTTTTTATTCGTGCTGATGCTGGCCCAACCGGAAGGGCATACATATTACGACCGTGTATCATGGGAGCCGCTGTTGTCGGCCTGTACCGGTGCGGTGCTCATCGGCTTGTTGTCCGCCAGCATTTTCTTGCCGGCATCAGGCAAACCGGCCCAGTCGGGCTGGAAGAACGACCGCTGGTCGGCGACCGAACGCAAGCAGGAGATCGTCCACCCACAACACATGGCCCACGTCGGCCGGCAGTTGTTCAGCCGCTATCTGGTGGCGGTCGAGGTGGCCGGTACGCTCTTGCTGGTGGGTCTTGTCGGCGCGGTGGCCATCGTCTCGCACGGCGCTCCGGCCCGCCAGACGGGCGAGGCCGTCGAGCGCGATCGATTGGCCGCTCGGGAGGCCCACCATGGATGAAGTTCAAGTGCTCGAACGCTACCTGCTCATCGGCGCGTTGCTGTTCGGCATCGGTCTGGTCGGCTTCGTCAGCCGCCGCAACATGATCGTCATGTTCCTGGCGGCCGAGATGATGTTGCAAGGTATCTCGGTCAGCCTCGTGGCGTGGGGCCGATTCCACAACGACTGGGGCGGGCAGATGCTCGTGATCTTCATCCTCACGGTGGCGGCCTGCGAGGCGGCCATCGCTCTGGCGCTGGTGCTCATGCTCTACCATCGCAGCGGCAAGCTCGACATCGCCTTCTGGCAGACGGTGCGCGAAGCGAACCAGCCACGCTACGTCGATCAGCAGTTGCCCGACGAGCCGCTCAAGGTCGAGCATTGGCCCACTCTGCCCCCCGCTGGCGTCGAACCCGTCCGTTCCGACGACGAGGTGATCCACCGCAGCCATGTCTGATATCGAAACCCTGTTGATCTTGATACCGGGCTTGCCGCTGGCGGCCTGCCTCATCACCGCCCTGTTCGGCGCGAGCCTGCTGCGCGAACGGAGCCATTGGCCCGTTGTCGCGGCCGTGGTGGGCTCGTTCATCTGCAGCCTGTTCTTGCTCTCGGCTGTGAGCCAACTCGGCGGCGAGGGCGGAGACGGCGGGGTCGGTATCGAACGTGTTTATACGCTGTGGAACTGGGTCGATCTCAAAGACGCGTATCAGCTTGGAGCGAACGGTCCCCAGCGGGCCTTCGACATTAGCGTCTCGTTGCGGGCCGATCCCCTGACGGCCATCATGCTCTCGATGGTGACGTTCGTCTCGTCGCTCGTGGTGATCTACGCCTCGGGCTACATGCACGGCGACCGCGGCTATTGGCGGTTCTTCACCTACGTCGCACTCTTCATCTTCTCGATGACGATGCTGGTGTCGGTGAGTAGCTTCGTGCTGCTCTTCGTGTTTTGGGAAGCGGTCGGTCTGTGCAGCTATCTGCTCGTCGGCTTCTGGTACGAGAAGCCCGCGGCGGCGGCCGCCGGCAAGAAGGCGTTTTTGGTCAATCGCGTAGGCGACTTCGGTTTCCTCATCGGCCTGTTTCTCATCTGGACGACCTACGGCACGCTCAACTTCCACGACGTGAACGCCCAAGGCGCGCCAGCGGCGGTCGGTGAAGAGGTCGCCGTCGAAGGCGTGCTCGGTCAGGCTCGCCTGGCCAAGCAGACGGCCGGATATGTGGGCGGAGCGGTAGGCGTTGCCATCTGTCTTTGTCTGTTGGCGGGCGCCTGCGGCAAGAGCGCACAATTCCCGCTGCACGTCTGGCTGCCCGATGCGATGGAAGGTCCCACGCCCGTGAGTGCTCTGATTCACGCGGCCACGATGGTGACGGCGGGGGTCTACATGTTTACGCGCGTCACCCCCTTGGTGGTCGCCGCACCGACGGCGCGCGCCGTCGTGGCCGTGGTGGGTTGTTTTACGGCCCTCCTGGCCGGGCTGATCGCGCTCACGCAGAACGACCTCAAGCGGGTGATGGCCTACTCGACCATCAGCCAACTGGGGTACATGTTCTTGGGTGTGGGCGTCGGCACGTTGGCCGGGATCACCGCGGGCATGTTCCACCTGTTCACACACGCGTTCTTCAAGGCTTTGTTGTTCCTCGGCTCCGGCAGTGTGATGCACGCGATGGGCGGCGTGATCGACATGACCCGTTTCAGCGGTTTGCGAAGAGTCATGCCGTGGACGTGCTTGACGTTCGCTTCCGGCTGCCTGGCGTTGTGCGGTGTGTTTCCGTTCGCCGGCTATTGGAGTAAGGATGCCATCCTGGCTGCGGCCTATGAAGCTCACCACGGTCCGCTCTTGTTCGCCGGCTCGGGTTGGGAGATCGGCCTGTATCAGGTGCTCTACTATGCCGGCATCTTCACCGCATTTTTGACGGCCGTATATACGTTCCGTGCCTTCTTCATGACCTTCTTCGGCGACACGCATGTGCCGCGCGAGGCCGGGCATCATGCCCACGAAGCGCCCCCCGCGATGCTCGTGCCGCTCATCGTGTTGGCGGTCTGTGCCCTGGGAATCGGCCTCGTCAATTCAAAAGACGTGATGGGCGGACACGGCTTCTACCACTTTCTCGAACAGACGCCGTCGCTGGCCTACGCACCGATCGAGCGAGTCGAGCATTCCGCCGAGGCGGCGGCCGCTCACGACAAGGTGGCAATGACGAGCCTGATCGCCGCCTTCACGGGCATCGGCCTGGCCGCCTTTTTGTATCTGGGTGGCCGCCGCGAGGTCGAAGCCGTGGGTAAGGCCGCCAGCTCGGCGCGCATCTATGGGCTGGGGTTGTATCAGCTTTCCTACAATCGGTTCTTCATCGACGCGATTTACAACATCCTCGTCATCTGGCCGCTCTGGCTGCTGGCCTTGATCTCGTACTGGTTCGACCGGTGGGTGATCGACGGCCTGGTGAACCTGGTCGGCAAGCTTCCTGTCGCCGCCGGCTCGCTCTTGCGATCGTTGCAAAACGGCATGGTGCAGTTCTACGCCTTGGCCATGATGCTCGGCATGCTCGTGTTGGTGGGAACGCTCTTGATGTGGCCGGCGCAATAGACCCTCTATGTCCACCTCGTTGCTCATAGCTGTTTTTCTTCCCCTGGCCGGCGCGGCGCTCATCTGGGTGTTGGCGGAGGCTGGCCGAGAATTCGCACGGAGGGCCGCACTGGCTGTGTCGCTCATCACGCTGGCGCTGGTCGCCGGCATTGTGCGGCAGTTCGACCCCGCGGCACCCGCCGGTGTCGACTGGTCATGGTTCTCGTCCGAGCCGATCGATATCCGTTTCAGCCTGGCCCTCGACGGCCTGAGCCTGTGGTTCTTCGGCCTCAGCGCGCTGCTCACGGTGACGTGCGTGCTGGTGAGCTGGGAGGCGATCGACGACCGGGCCCCCGCCTTCTATTCGCTGCTGCTCTTGTTGGAAACGGGCTTGTTGGGCGTCTTCACCGCCCGTGACATCATCCTGTTCTATGTCTTCTTCGAGTTCACGCTGATTCCGCTCTTTTTCCTGATAGGCATCTGGGGGAGCGAAGATCGTCGCTACGCCGCGATCAAGTTCTTCTTGTTCACGCTCGGCGGTAGCTTGCTGACGTTCCTTGGGTTGGTGGCGATCGTGCTCTGGAATCGCTACTACGTCGAGCCGCACGTGATGACGTTCTCGATCGAGACGTTGCAGCGGAACTTGAGCGAGCATCCGATCTCGTTCTATCCGCAGTTGCTGTTGTTCCTGGCCCTGTTCGCCGGTTTTGCCATCAAGGTGCCGCTCTTTCCATTGCACACGTGGCTGCCGTTGGCCCACACCCAGGCACCCACGGCCGGCAGCGTCATCCTCGCCGGCGTCTTGCTGAAGATCGGCGGCTACGGCTTTTTGCGGTTCAATCTGCCGATGTTGCCCGAGGCCACGGCGGCCTGCATCCCCTGGCTCCTATGGCTCTCGGTGGCCGGCATCGTCTACGGCGCGTTACTCGCCTTGGCCCAGACGAACATCAAGAAACTGATCGCCTACTCCAGCGTCAGCCATCTCGGCTTCTGCATGTTGGGCACGTTCGCGCTCAACAAACCGAGCCTGTACGGCGGCGTGCTCCAGATGATCAACCACGGCCTGTCGACGGGCGGCCTGTTCGCGATCGTCGGCATGATCTACGAGCGTTACCACACACGCGAGATCGCCGACCTGGGCGGCTTGGCCCGGCGGCTGCCCCTGTTGGCCACGTTCATGGCCCTGTTTACGATGTCGAGCATCGGTCTGCCCGGCATGAACGGTTTTGCCGGCGAGTTCTTGATCCTGCTCGGTATGTTTCAGCGCGGCTACGCGGAGGCCCCGCTCGTCTATGCCGGCCAATGGCTGGCCATCGCGGTGCTGGCCGTTTCGGGGGTGGTGCTCGGCGCGTGGTACATGCTCTGGCTGTTCGAGCGCGTCTTCTTCCATCGGCTCCGTGAGCCCGTTCACCATGAGGGTCCCCCCATCCGCGATATGTCGCCGCGCGAGGTGCTGGCTCTCGCCCCGCTGCTGGTCTTCGTGTTCTGGATCGGCCTGTTTCCGCAGCACTTCTTGGCGCCGATGGAGAAGGACCTCGACCAGGTACTGGCCGTCACGGTGCCGCCGTTCAACCAGCGATTCCAGGAAATCAAGGAACGCCCCGTGGCCGAGACGGATGTCGCCGCGGGCGACGTCGAGAAGGCATCCGAGCGAGAGGCCGTGCGTCCGGCTGCACCTGTCCCCGACCGCGATATGAATTCGGTGTTACCCGCCAGAGGAGAAGTTGCCCGTGTCGAATGATACGGTCTATCGGCTGCTGCCCGAAGCGATCTTGATCGTCGTCGCTGCGTTGATTTACGTCGTCGGCGCTTTTTTCCAAGCGCGGCGCGTGTGGGCCTGGGTGGCCGTCGCGGCGTTGGGGCTTTCGGCTGTGGCTCTGTTCATGCAATCGGCGGGCGGCAATGTCACGATCGGCGATGACGGTCCGGCTCCCGCCACCACCCAGGTGACGTCGGCCGGCACGCTCGCTCTCGATGCCGGCGGCCGTATCGATGCCTTGGGCCAATACGTTCGCTGGCTGTCGCTCGTGGTCGGCCTGGTACTCGTCTTGCAGTCGTCGCGCCCCGACGAGGACGTGCAGGAGCCGGAGATGATCGGCACATTGGTGCTCGCGGTGTCCGGCGCCATGTTGGCGGCCACCACGCGCGACCTGGTGCTGTTGTTCTTGGGCATCGAGTTGATTTCGATCCCCACCTACGTGTTGCTCTACCTGGGACGACGCGACGCGGCCTCGCCCGAGGCGGCGGCCAAGTATTTCTTTCTGAGCATCCTGTCGTCGGCCCTCACGCTCTACGGCTTCAGCTTTCTGTACGGCATCGGCGGCTCGACCGACCTCGCGGCCGTGAAGTCGGCCTTGGCCTCGCAGCCCGACGACCCGACCGGGCTGACATCGTTGGCCGTGATCGCACTCGTGCTCCTATTCGCCGGCATCGGCTTCAAGATAACGGCAGTTCCCTTCCACTTTTACGCACCCGACGTCTACCAGGCCACGACCAACGGCAATGCCGGTGTTCTGGCCGTGCTCCCCAAGATCGCCGGCTTCGTAGTGCTGGTGCGGATCGTCGCCGCGGCCATGCCCGGCATGGAGAACTACGGCTGGCGGATTGTGCTGGTGATCGCGGTGTTGACGATGACGCTGGGTAACGTGCTCGGTCTGTGGCAGGACAACATCCGGCGTCTGCTGGCCTACTCGTCGATCGCGCACAGCGGTTACATGCTCATCGGCTTGGCGGTCGGCCTCGCCGCGGCGGCGGGCGGTAGCCAGGCAGCTACCTTCGATGGCATCGGTGCGTTGTTCTTCTATCTGGCGGTCTACGCTCTGGCGACGGCCGGCACGTTCGCGGCACTCACCTACCTGGGCGGTCAGGGGAAGCAGGTCGACACGGTCGACGAGTTGGCCGGCCTGGCACGAAGCAATCCGCTCACGGCCGTCTTTCTGGCCGTCTTCCTGTTCAGCCTGATGGGCATTCCACCGCTGGCCGGCTTCTGGGGCAAGTTCGGCATCTTCGGCAGTGCGCTCAACTTCGACGAAGGAGGGCTGGCCGACCCACAGGTGCGCAACTGGTTCCTGATCCTAGCCGTGATCGGCGTGTTGAATGCCACGATCGCGGCCGGCTATTATTTGCGGGTGATCGCCGCCATCTATTTCCGGCCGGCGCAATCCACGCCGCAGAGTGCCGGCGGGAACGGGGCCGCCTTTGCGGCCGGTCTCTGCGCATTGCTCGTCGTGCTCGTCGGCCTGGTACCCACGCCGCTTGTCGGCCAATCGAGCGAGGCCGGCGTGGCCTTGCACTCCAAAGAATCTGCGACGGTCCAACGAGCCGCGAACGACCGGACAGTGGACGACAAGCTCGTGACGGCTGACGCTACGCCGGCCGGGTAACGGCCCGCAGCACGCGGCAGGTGGCGGGGGATTTGTTCAGCACGTAGAAGTGCACGCCCGGTACGCCGCCGTCGATCAATTGCTGCACCTGCTCGGTGGCGAAGTCGACACCCACGGCGAATTGGTCTTCGGCGGAGTCGGCACAACTCTCAAGCGCGTCGTGGAAGCGGGGCGGCAGCTTCGCGCCGCAGAGCGACGTGATCCGCTTGATCTGGGCGAGGTTTGTCACGGGCAGCACGCCCGGCACGATGGGTACGGCGATCCCTCGATCGAGACACTGATCACGGAAGCGGAAGAAATCGTCGTTGAAGTAGAAGAGTTGGGTGATCACCACATCGCCGCCGGCGTCGACCTTGCGTTTCAGGTTGTCGAGATCGGCCTGTGGGCTGAGGGCCTCCTGGTGCGTCTCCGGATAGCCGGCGACCGCCACACCGAATTGCGGGAACTCGCCGCGAACGAGCGCCACGAGATCGACCGCGTAACGCAACCCTCCCGCCACGGCCTGGAACTCGGTTTGGCCTTTGGGCGGGTCGCCGCGCAGGGCCACGATGTTTTCCACGCCGCGTGTGTGGGCCTCGTGCAAGTAGGCTCGCAATTCGTCGACCGTAGCGCCGACGCACGTCAGGTGCGAGGCCACCGGGCAGCCGAACCGCTCGCGGACGCGCTCCACGATCTCGAGCGTCTTGTCGCGCGTCGAGCCGCCGGCTCCGTAGGTGCACGTGACATAGGTCGGTTCGAACGACATCAGTTCCGGCAGATGCTCGAAGAGTTCGCGCTCACCCGCTTCGGTCTTGGGCGGAAAGAGTTCGAAGGAAAGGCCGAAACGATCGGGGCCGTACGCTTGGCGGAGGGTCATGGGGATCGAAGTCTGCTGGAGATTTGTGGTAGGCGGTGGGCGCCATCCGCCTTCATTCTGGCCCTGGGCGGGCAATCCTTCTACAACGACAAGGGCTCGCCGGCGATCTGGCGTTCGTGACGGGTCAGTTCGTGCATGTCGTGCAGCAGTTGTATGTCGCAGGGACGCTGCTCGACGTTGCGCCGCGCGAACATCCGCGCCTGTGTGGCCACCATCACGTCGACCGTGGCCTCGGTCACTTGGCCGAACAGCCGGGCATAGTTGGTGAAACTCGGCACATTCGTCGTCACAAAGCCGTAGACCATGCTGCACGCGCCGATCGTCTTGCCGGTGAAGATGCCCGTGTTGATGGCCGTCTTGGCGTAGTCGCCCACGATCGCACCGACAAACTGCATGCCGGTCGCGACCTTCCGGCCGTGGTACTCCATGTTGACCAACCCGTAGGTGTTCTTCAAGTCACTGTTGCAGGTACCCGCACCGAGGTTCACCCAGCTTCCGAGGTAGCTGTGCCCCAGGAAGCCGTGATGCTGCTTGTTCGTGTACGGCTCGATGACCGATCCTTCGACCTCACCGCCCACCTTGGAAGTATGCCCGAGTGCCACACCGTCCTTCAACGCCGCTTGCTCGATGACCCTGGCTTGCGGCCCCAGATAGACGGGTCCGCTCAGGTAGCAGAGGGGCCCGACGGTGGCCCGCTCGTCGAGCAGGATGGGTCCCTGGCTCGTGTTCGTCACGACGTGCTGCCCCAACTGCGCGCCGGCGGCGGCGAACACACCGTCGGCGATTTCGCGAAACCGCCCGCCGGACAAACGGTGGTTGAGGCTCGCGCCAAGGCCCAGCATGTGATGGCGGATGATGTCGTGCGGATAATCGAACAGCGGCAGTCGCGGGGCATCGAGCCGCGGGAGCCGCAGCTTGGGCCACCAGGCCGCCAGTTCCTTGGCCGTCGCATCCTCCGGGGGAAGACCCGCCTCGGCCGGCACGATGGCCGCGGCTACTTCCGGCTCGCCGCCTGCCACGCCACGAGTGGCGACCGCGACGGCCGTTTCGCGTCCCGGACGAAACTCGTCGCTTACGGAGAGAATGCCCGGCCGCCCGGCGGCAATGACCTTCGTGAGCGTCTCGCGGACGGGCATCGAGGGAACGAGCCGGGCATTGATGAACACGGTGCTTTCGGTCCGGCCGGCTGACGGAGCAGGCACCGGCTCGGCCTGCCGAAATTCGCGCAAGTGCGGCCGCACCAGTGCGTGGACGCGCCGCCCGAAGGCGGCACCCAGATCGGCCGCCACATCGAGCAGACGGAAAGAACCGCAACTGATGGTATAGGCCGGTTTGCCGATGGTCACCGGGTAGAGGTCGGCGACCTGCTCGTCTTCATACAGAACGATCATGGCTGACCGTATGCAGGGGGCCTGGCAGCCGCGCGGAGATGGCGCGAGAACCCATCCGCCAATCGCCGTCTTTCCGGTGCAGCGAAACGGTTGATGGCCAGCCTCCGAGCTTTTGCCTGAGGGGCGGCCTAATGCTTGCCGCCCGCGTGATGTCCGTTGGAACGGAGCTGCCCGACGATGACAGAAGCGTTGTGGCCGCCGAAACCGAAACTGTTGGACATGGCGGCCGATAGCCGGCGCTCGCGCGGCCGATTGGGCGTGTAATCGAGATCGCACGCCGGATCGGGCTCGTCATAGTTCACCGTGGGGGGCACGAGCGAATCTCGCAAGGCAAGAATCGTGAGGACGAGTTCGACCCCGCCGCTGGCTCCCAACAGGTGGCCCAGTTGGCTTTTCGTGCTCGAGATACTGACGTCGCGAGCGCGGTGACCGAAGACCGTTTTGACGGCAACCGTCTCGGCCTGATCGCCGAGCGGCGTGCTCGTGCCGTGCGCGTTGATGTAGCCGATCTCATCCGTGTTGATCTGACCGTCGGCGAGGGCCCGCAGCATGGCCTTGGCCGCCCCGGTGCCGTTTTCGTCGGGCTGCGTGATATGGCTGCCGTCGGCACTCACGCCGTAGCCGAGCAGTTCCGCATAGATGCGCGCGCCGCGAGCCTTGGCATGCTCCAGTTCCTCGATGACGAGCAACCCCGCACCCTCGCTCAGCACGAATCCGTCGCGTCCCTTATCGAACGGTCGGCTGGCATGCTGAGGATCGTCGTTGCGCTCCGAGAGGGCCCGCATGTTCGCAAAGCCGCTCAACCCCATGGGTGTCAAGGCGGCCTCGGTGCCACCGGTGACCATGACGTCGGCGTCGTCGTATTGGATGGCCTTGAAGGCGTCGCCGATGGCGTTGGCAGCGCTGGCACAGGCGGTGGCGACGGCCGCGCTGGGACCGCGCAGGCCGTATTGGATCGACACGTGGCCCGATGCGGCGTTCACCATCAGCTTGGGAATCGTGAAGGCTGAGACCTTGTCGGGGCCTTTTTCGATCAACCGCGAATGCTGGGTCTCGATCTCGTTCAGGCCGCCGATGCCCGAACCCAAGATGACGCCGCAGCGAAAGGGGTCTTCCTTCGAGAAGTCGATGCCGGAGTCCTTGACGGCGTCGATGGCACCCACGAGGGCAAACTGCGTAAAGCGATCGATGCGCTTGGCTTCGCGCGGAGAGATATAGCCGTCTACCGACCAGTCGCTGATCTCGCCACCGAATTTCACTTTGAATTCGGTAGTATCAAATGCCGTGACGCACCGGATGCCGCTCTCGCCGCGGTTCACGCGCTGCCAGAGATCTTCCACCTGGCGGCTCAGCGAAGTGACGACACCGAGGCCGGTTACGACAACTCGTCGTTTCATGGACACCGGAATAGACAAGGGGCGTATCGGTTAGCTGGCGGCTTGCGACTTCTCGATGTACTCGATAGCCTGTCCGACCGTCTGGATCTTCTCGGCCGCGTCATCGGGAATATTGATGTCGAACTCTTCTTCGAGCTCCATCACCAACTCCACGGTATCCAACGAGTCGGCCCCCAGGTCGTTGACGAACGAGGTTTCGGGAGTTACCTGGTCTTTGCTGACGCCCAATTGCTCGGCGACGATGTCGATAACACGTTCTTTGACTGAGGCCACCTGGACGGTCCTCCTGCACACCGCAGAATTAGAGGTATGGTCGATCGGTAAAAAAACACTCCCCCCGAGTTAACCAAGATAGCGTTATCTTGGGGGGTCGTAAATTGAACGAAGATAGAGAGTTCTCGTAGGACAGGAAGATATAACGGTTTTTCGGACGATTGTCTACCGCAACCGCCGCCCAACGGCGGCCGAACAGCCGCCGCACCAAGGCCGCGACCGGCCCCGGCCTCGTTCAAGCCGTCAGCCCACCGTCGATCGTCAGTACTTGACCCGTAATATATGCGGAACCGGGCGCCACGAGAAAGAGGACGGCGTCGGCCACCTCGTCGGCCCGGCCGAGCCGCTTGGCCGGCACCCGCACTTTGACTTCGCTGAGCAGGGCGTCGCCCAGGGCGGCCGTCATGTCGCTCTCGATGAAGCCGGGGGCGATGGCGTTGACCGTCACTTTGCGGCTGGCTAGCTCGCGGGCTACGGTGCGCGTCATGCCGATCAGACCGGCCTTCGAAGCCGAATAGTTCGACTGGCCCGGATTTCCCATCAGGCCCGAAACACTCGCCACGTTGACGATCCGTCCGTACCGTTGCGTCATCATCACCCGCGTGGCGGCGCGTGTGAACAAAAAGGCGCCGCGCAGGTTGGTGTTGATGACCTCGTCCCACTGATCGTCTTGCATGCGGGGAATCAAGGTATCTCGCGTGATGCCCGCATTGTTGATCAGAATGTCGAGCCGTTGCCACTTCTCGGCGACGGCGTCGACGACCTGTTGCACGCTCTCCGATTTCGCCACGTCGCATTCGAAGCAGGCCGCGGTGCCTCCCGCTTCGTTGATGGTGGCGGCCGTTTGTTCCAACTTGGCCCGGTCGCGAGCCACGCAGGCCACGCTCGCGCCCGCTCGGCCCAACGCGATCGCGATCGCCTGTCCGAGCCCGCGCGACGCGCCGGTAACGAGGGCGATTTGGCCCTTCAGGTCCACGGTCATGCGGCCTGTCGGCTCAGCGGGCATGGGTGTTTCCTTCCTTTTCTTTCGAATAAATGCCTGATCAGTCGTCGATGCCCTTGGCGGGCACCTTGCGGTCGATCCGTTTCAACAAGCCGCGCAATACGCGACCCGGCCCGACTTCATAAAACTCATCAAAACCGTCGGCCAATAGTCGCCGGATAGAAGCCTCCCACTCGACCGGCGAGACGACCTGCCGCGTGAGCAGATCGCGAATCGCCTCCGGATCGTGGTGGGGCTGGGCATCGACGTTGAAGATCACGGGGATGCGCGGCGGCTTCAACGCTATGCCCTCGAGCGCGGCGGACAACTTGGCGACGGCGGGCTGCATGATCGGCGTGTGGAAAGCACCGGCGACGGCCAACCGCACTGCCTTCATGGCGCCGGCCGCCTCGGCCTTCTGGGCCACGCGCTGGCAGGCGGCGAGGGAGCCCGAGACGGCGATGTTGCCCGGGCAGAGCAGATTGGCGATTTGCAGCAATTCGCCCTCGGCGGCATCGTGGCAAAGGGCCTCGATTTGCTGGCGATCGAGCCCCAAGATGCTGACCATGCCGCTGGGGGTCGCGTCGGCCGCCGCCTGCATCGCGGCGCCACGTTGCTGGACCAACCGTAGTCCGCTCTCAAAATCGAGCGCGCCGGCGAAGACCAGCGCCGTGTATTCGCCCAAGCTCAGGCCCGCGGCGGCACCGCAGCTTTCGACGGTCTGCGGCGATTTCGCCTCCAGCACGTCGAGGGCGGCCAGGCTCGTGACGAACAGGGCGGGCTGGCTGTAGACGGTCGAATCGAGCTTCTCGGCAGGACCCTCGAAGCAGAGTTGCGCCAGATCGTAGCCCAGGATCTGTGCCGCCTCGTCGAATCGCTGGCGGGCACGCGCCGCCCCTTCGACCAACTCGCGGCCCATGCCGACGTGCTGCGCGCCCTGACCGGGAAACAGAAAGGCGATCTTGGGCACGTCTCTCCTCGCCGCGGAATGGCTGCCGGACCGATTCGCCGGCCGCTACTCGTTCGTTTCTACGACCGTGCGGCCCATGTAGTAGCCGCAATTCGGACAGACCACGTGCGACGGCAGGGCCGTGCTGCACTGCGGGCAATAAGACAATTGCTTCGGCTTTTTATGGTCGTGCGCCCGGCGGCTACCGCTACGGGCGTTGGAGTGTTTTCGTTTGGGGACGGCCATCGGAAACTCGGCTTACTGGCGGCGTGGGTCTCGCCCGGCGGGTTTCGACCGCCGAGCGAGAAACGGTTGATCGTAGAGGGCTGCCCCGAGGGTGTCAAGGCGGTCGGAACCGCGGAAGTAGTGCTGTAGTGCCCGAACGGACATCCTGTCTCATTTCCCGGCTGGGTGGCGTTCCCGTTAGGGTCTGCACGCGGCTGGCAACCGTGGTCGACTCTGCCGGTAATAGGGGCGATCGGCCGGTCATCAGACCGCTGGGACCGGCAAGCCGCGGAATCTGGGACGGCAACGATCTCACCGGTTTATTCGCTTGCGCCGACGGGACCGATAAACCCACAGTCGCGCGGCAATCGCCAGCGACGGATCGACGACGTGCAGGAGAGTCACATTCCATGCGTAGCCACGTTCTCTTTGCGGCCACCGCGATCGTGCTGCTGGCCTCGTCCGTCGAAGCCGCGTCTCTTTGCCAGCATTGCGGCTGCCATCGTAACTGCAAGAAGGTTTGCCGCCTGATCTGCGAGAAGAAGAAAGAGAAGAAGACCGAATACGACGTCGAGTGCGAAGATTTCTGCATACCGGGCCCGAGCAAACGGTGCGGCATCAAGACCGAGTGTGATGGCGACGGCCACCGCCACTGCGAGTTCGTCTGGCAGCCGAGGTGCGCCACCGTTCATACGCGCAAAAAGCTGGTGAAGAACGAAGTCACCAAGGAAGTTCCCGTCTACAAGTGGAAGGTCGAAGAGTATTGCTGCGTCTGCGGACATCTCATCAAGGTCGAAGAGAAGGACAAGAAGGCTGCCGCGCCGGACGACAAGATAAAGGCCGAGCGACTGCCACCCCCTCCGGCCGGGCGCGCGGAACATAATCCACAGAACAAGGAATCGCTCGCGGCCTACGAGTCCTATTATTCCGGCGCCGAATCTCCAGACTCAGACCAACCGACGGCGGTGAGCTCGCCGGCGGACGACGCGGCGGAGGGCCAGGCAACGTTCGACATACCCGCCAACGCAAAGGGCGAACCGCGGCGACTGTTTCCCCGCCTGCTCGACCGATAGAATCGAGGGCATGCCGCCAGAAAGCCGCCCCGCACGTGTCGTCGCCGATGGTCCGCTGGCCCGCGATATTGTCGAGCTCGCGGGCGATCGTGTCTCTTGGCTGCCGTGGCAAACCGCCCTCGAAGGCAGCCGCGAGCCGGTCGACGGGCTCTACACCTACGGCCATCCGCGCGTCGACGGCGCCATGCTCGATCGGTTGCCCGGCCTGCGGGTGATCAGCAACTACGGCGTGGGCGTCGATCACATCAATCTGCCCGATGCGGCCGCCCGCGGTATCCCGGTCGGCAACACGCCGGGTATCCTCGATGGCGCCACCGCCGACATGGGGTTCACTCTGCTGTTGGCCGCGGCGCGGAGGCTGGTAGAGGGCGATCGTTATGCGCGCTCGCCAGAGTTTACGACCTACGATCCGGGTTACCTGCTGGGACGCGAGGTCCACCACAGCACATTGGGCATCATCGGTCTGGGGCGTATCGGCCGGCAGGTGGCGCGTCGGGCGCGTGCCTTCGACATGACGGTGCTCTACTGTAACCGCCATCGCCTGGCCGACGCGGAGTCCGAATTGGGCGTCGTCCACGTCACGCGCGACGAATTGCTCGCGCGGTCCGACTACGTGATGCTCTGCTGTCCGTTGACGAACGAGACCACACGCCTGATCGATTCCAAGGCGCTCTCGCGTATGAAGCCGACGGCGACGCTGATCAACCTGGCGCGCGGCGCGGTGGTCGACACGACCGCGCTCACTGATGCCTTGGAACGGGGCCAGATCGCCTGCGCCGCGCTCGACGTCACGGACCCCGAGCCGCTCCCTCGCGACCACCGCTTGCTGCAACTGCCGAACGTCGTGATCGCGCCGCACCTCGGCAGCGCGACGGTGGAGACGCGGAGGAGGATGGCCGAGATGTCGGTCGAGAACCTGTTCGAGGGACTTGCGGGACGCCCCTTGCCGCATGCCGTGACGGCGTCGCCGGCCGCTTAGCGAGGAAGCTTGCCGCCCGTGTCGGCACCCGGTATGACGCCGGGAGCGACCGTGCCCGGAATGTGCACGTCGACACCCGGCAGCGTACGACCCGACATGCCGGGGAGTTTGGCATCGGAAGCGCCCGGCACCTGGCGACCCGAGACGCCCGGTACGAACTGGCCCGCCGTGGTGGGAGGAACGCGCGATGTAGCGCGGTCGTGCTCGAGAGGCTCGATCGGCGAGGGAAGGTACAAGGCCAGCGGAGTCTCGCCTGAAGCCGCGGCGCCGCTCGCTTCGAACTTCGCTCGTTGCGTCGCGAGCAGCCTCGCGCTGGCCGAGTTCTGCACGATGCGAGGAAGACTCTCGGGACCAACTTGCACGGCGGACCGTGCGGAAACTCGCGCTAGGGCCGGCGAGGTCATGAACAGGCCGAGTTCGGGAGTACGGCTCGTGGCCCGCGCGTCGGGCGGCGATTTAGACTCGGTGAAATGCACGGCAGGTCGCAGTTCGGCGTCCTGCCGGCGACGGTCATAACGAGCGGCCAGCTTTTCGGCCCAATCATGCCCTCCCATCCGCCAACGCTCGTAGGCAAAGACCGGATCGGGCTGCCCCTCCGAAGTGAACCAGGGTTCGAGACCGGCGACGTCGTCCGCGAAGTACGAACCGAAATAGAAATGGCCGAAGCGCTCGCCGCGAAAAAGAGCTTCGGGCAGGTCCGCCAGGTTGACCGCCACTTTGGGCTGCAACGGTCCAGCGACGGTGCGCGACTCGGCGGCGCCGCGCATCGGCGCCATGACGAATCCACGCGAGTTGAGCGCATGGTCCCAATAGCCGGGCAGGAAGAGCATGCCGCGTGGCGTCCATGCGTAGTGCGACGGCATCCAGACCCAATCCTTCTTGTGGCGAGCGGTGAAGCCGCGGTTCCAGAGATATTGCCCGCGGACGTACGACCAATGTCCCGGCACGGCGAACTCATTGGCCGCCAGGGCCGGCGCCGCTTCCTCTTGGGCGGCCGGCGGAGGCGGAAGGTAGCGAAGCCGAGGCTCCTTGAGCGGATACCAGAAACCACGCACCCATTGCCAGCCGGCTTCTTGCTCTCGCCAGTAACCCGGCACCCAACGCATGCCAGGCGGCGGCACGCGCCACACGCCAGGCACCCACAAGTATTCGCCGTCGGCCGGCTCCCAGCCCCAATAGCCGGGAATCCAGATGGTGTTCGGCGAGTTCGGCTTGAACGGCGCCGGCGATTCATCGAGTGGGGTGCCGGGCCGACGGCTCACGGTCTGGCCCGGCTCATCGGCGCCGGCCAGCGGCTGCGCGAAAGCTTCGTGCAGCGGACCGCGCAAGCGGACCGTTTCGTCGGGCCGAGAACTGCCCGCCGTGGCCGGCTGCCGCGAGGTCGGCTGCCGCGAGGTCGTCTGCCGCGGTTTGTCGGCGCCGGAGGCGAGCGTCGATACGCCCAGCGCAGCAATAAATAACGTGACGCCGATTGTGTGACCTTCTGCACGGGTCATGGCTTTGCTTTCGATCGCGATCGTATGACGGCGTAGATGACGCAGAACACGAGCACCACCGGTGCCAGCTTGGGACGCAAGAAGATGATCCCTACGGCGCCCGCCAACAAAACCCACACGAACTTGCCGCGTACGCGCAGGAGTTCGGGCAGAGCCAGCCAGAGCAGCCCCATGATGACGCCCACCCGCCAGAACGCGCTCGCCATGGCGGAACTTCCGATGTCCAACAGTTTGCAGGCCGCAGCGCCGGCCAACAGGACCAGCGCGATCAGACCAACGGCGGGGCGGTGCATTCAGTCCCCAGAGAATCCTTCAGAGGTTGCCAGACACCTTAGCGGCAACGGAGAAAAAAAGCGATGCACCCGGCAGCTTTTCGACAACCTCATGACCTATATCTTATCGAGCGTATCGATCCAGCGTAGCAGCTCGGCCAAGTCGCTATCGCCGACGAGCGGGGCCTTCTCGGCCTGCTCCTTGACCGTCACGGCAAATTTCCGCTCGCGCAGGGCCTGAATGGCCGCCGTGGTCATCTTCTCGAAGCGCGTGTTGGGAGCGTTCGTGAGAAAGAAATCGAGCCGTGAGACAGGATCGTTGTCGACGGGTGGGCTCGCCAGCGGCGCCCGCAGCGCCACGACGCCGCGCACGGTTTCGCGCTGATTGAAGGCCCAAGCATAGGCCACCGCGCCCCCGACCTCCTCACCCCAGGCCACCACGCGCAAGGGATCGATCTGGTACGTGGCCCGCAACTGCTCGATCGCTTTGCGGATGAACTCGAAATCGTCGGACTGCCATTTGGCCGCCTCCGCGGCCTGCGGTGCGAACAGGATCAACCGGCCACGATCACAGCGATCCTTCCAAGTCGACAGCAACGCGTCCTCGGTCGGCGCTTCGCCGGGCGGGTGCAGCCAAACCACGAGCGCGCTGGGCCGCCGCGCGTCGTATCCCTCCGGCACGTATGCCAGCCCTTCGTTTTTCAATTCGGCCACCTTGATGGCCAGTTTGCCGGTGGCGGGCCGCTGTTGTTGGGGCTCCGCAAGCGGTTCTTCGGGAGGCAACTCCGCGGGAACCGCATCCGGCTCGGCCTGCCAGACCAGATCGTGTTGCATCGAGTCGCCCCCACGGCGGATTTCTATCTGAACGGTCTGCCCGATCTCGGCAGCGGCGGCGATCTCGACCAGGTCGGCCCACCGCTTCACGGGCTTGCCCGCCAGCGACGTAATCCGATCGCCCGCTTGCAGACCGGCCTTGGCGGCCGCGCTGTCGGTGTAGACGTAGCGGATCGCCACCGCCGCATCCTCGGTCGGACCGCGCTGGGGCAACAGGCCGAGAAAGGCCCGTTGATAGGGATCGAGATGGTCGACGAGTTCGATCTCATGTGAGAGTCGTTCGTTGTCGCGAAGGATCGTCAGCGTCAGCTTGTCGCCTGCATAGCGACGGTTGACCTCGTCGAGCAACTGTTGCGAGCGCACGATGGGTCGATCGCCGACGGCCACAACCTTGTCGCCGGCTTTCAACCCGGCTTTGTAGGCGGGTGAATTCGGCCGGGCGGCGGCGATGACCGGGGCATCGGCATAGACATCGCCCCCCTTCAGGCTCACGCCGACGAGGCCGGGCTTGAGATCGGCGCCCTCTTTCCAGCGCGGCAGGATGCGGTTGATGTGTTCCAACGGCACGGCGAATCCGATGCCCGAGTCGTACCATTCGACGCCGCTCACTTCGCCCGACTTCTGTGGCGACAATGGCGACAAAACGCCGATCACGCGGCCATGCACATCGACAAGCGGACCGCCGTAGTTGGTGGGTGACACCTTGGCGTCGGTTTGGACCGCGCGGCCCGACAGACGGTCGACGGCGCTGACGATGCCGGCCGAGACGTTCGGGCGCGCGAGGTCGAACGCCCGCCCCACGGCAATCGCCCACCAGCCGACCTGGATTTCCGATATCGGCGCCGCCTCGGGCACGGTGAGATCGCGCCCGGCATCGACCTTCAGCAGCACCAACATGCGGCTGCGGTCGGTCGAGACGAGTTGCGCCGGCAGCCGCGTGCCATCGGCCAGCGTGACGATCGTCGAGTTCGGCTTTTGCACGAAATTGAAAGCGCTCGACACGATGTAACCATCGGACGACACGATCAGGCCGGTCGTCGGCCCGTTGCCGATCAACACGCGGTCGATCCGTTCCAGGCCGCCGATGGTCTCGATGCCGACTACCGATGGCGTCACACGCTCGACGGCGGCCTGGATTGCGATCTCTTCGCGTCGCGCAAGATCATCGTCGGCGCGGAGCGGATGCGAGTCGGCGAGAATCGCCAGCGCGGTGATAAGGAGCAAGATCCGCATAAAAAAACCCCGTCGCAGGCGGGGCAGGTACCTGGACAGGGCTTGATCGGGTTTCCCCGACGTTTTCATTTTGACCGCGGTATCATTCATGTCAAGCAATCTGCGTTCAGCCTTTCGAGTTTGTCAGCCGTTCTTGCCAAACGGCGTGGCTACCGTTGATTTTCCGCGGCCCGCACCGAGACGTTGTCGAAGGAAATCTCGCCGGTCGCCCCCGCCATACCGAGGTATAGCACGGCCAGCCGGGCATCGCGCGGCACGGGTATATGATCCTTTCGCGCCTCCCAATCGAAGGTACCCGTCCAACTACCGATCGGCCGCGCCGTCAATTCTGCCCGTTTTGCATTATAGAAGGTGATCAACAGTTTGGGCCGTTGGGTGGGCTGTGCGAGAGGGGGCCGGATATTGCGCCCCTTCGCCCACAGGCTGACGTCCAGGTAGGGAACCTTTCGGCCGTCGACGCCAAACGCCTGGAGGATCTGCGAGAATTCTCCCGGATCGTCGTTCTCGCAGGTCAACACCTGCTTGCCGTCGGGCGCGTCATCGTCAGGCTCGAGCTTGCACCGTCGCGCGTAATACCAACCGTCGGGCACTCCCTCGATCACCGTCGACTTCTCGAAGCTGCCGTTGACCAATTCGGGGTGGAGCGAGTCGTATTCGATTTCGCGCAGGCTCTCGGCGGTACCTGTCATCGGCACGAACATCGTCGCCTCGACCGCCTCGCTCTTCAACTTGTCTCCTTCCTTCTTGTAGAGATAGAGGATCTGTTGGAACCGCTGTCCCACCGGCACCATCATGCGGCCGCCATCGGCCAACTGGTCGATCAGCGGTTGGGGAATCTTCTCGGGCGAGCAGGTGACGATGATCTTGTCGAATGGTGCGGCCTCGGGCCACCCTTTGTAGCCGTCGCCGATGCGCGTGTGAACGTTGGTGTAGCCCAGCCGCTTTAGCACGTCGGCCGCGCGGAGCCCCAGCGGCTCTTGGATCTCGATGGTGTAGACGTCCTTCACCAAGCCGCTGAGCACGGCCGCCTGATAACCGCTCCCTGTGCCGATCTCGAGCACCTTGTCGGTCGGCTGCGGATCGAGATGCTCGGTCATCGATGCAACCACGAAGGGAGGCGAGATCGTTTGTCCTTCGCCGATCGGCAAGGCCATGTCGAAATAGGCCTGCTCTCGCAGCTCCCTGGGCATGAATTCGTGTCGCGGCACCTTCCCCATGACTTTGAGTACGCGCGGATTCTTCACACCTTGGCCGGCGACCACCGTCTCAACCATCTGCTCGCGCAGGGCGGTGAGGCGGTCGGCGGCCCTCGCCAGAGCGCCGCTTGAGCAGGCGCCAGTGAGGGCGATTACGACGGTCAGTTGGCGGACGGCAGACGGCGGGCGGCGGGTAAGCATCGGCGTGGTCCTTGGCAAAGTGTTCCGTGGGTCATACATGCCGGCAGGACTCGAGAGGCGCCCCGCCGCCGCCAGTCTGATCGCCCTTGCTCACGCCGAGCCGACCTGGTCCAAAAAGCCTGCCAGGCGACGGCAGCGGACGGGATGTTGCAGCTTGCGCACGGCCTTGGCCTCGATCTGCCGCACGCGTTCGCGCGTGACGGAGAAGATCTTGCCGACCTCTTCCAAAGTATAAGAATATCCGTCCGCCAGACCGTAACGCAATCGGAGGATTTCCCGCTCGCGGTAGTTCAACTCGCCCAACGCGTCGGCCAAGCGTTGCTTGAGCATGTGCTGCGTCATCTCCTGGAGCGGATCTTCGTCGCGGTGGTCTTCCACGAATTCGCCGAAGAAGCTGTCGTCGTGATCTCCCACCGGTTGATCGAGCGACAACGGATGCCGAGTCATCTTGAGCACGCAACGGGCCTCTTCCAACGTCAGGCCGGTGGCGGCCGCCGTCTCCTCGACGGTCGGCTCGCGGCCGTGCGACTGCAACCAATCTCGTGTGACCTCGCGGACACGCCCCATCGTCTCGATCATGTGAACGGGCAGGCGGATCGTCCGGCTCTGATCGGCGATGGCCCGTGTGATCGCCTGGCGAATCCACCAGGTAGCATAGGTTGAGAACTTGAATCCCCGGCCATGTTCAAACTTGTCGACCGCCCGCATCAGGCCCGTATTCCCTTCTTGGATCAGGTCCAAGAAGCTCAGCCCGCGGTTGCGGTATCGCTTGGCGATGGAGACCACCAGCCGCAAATTGCCGGCCGACAGCACCCTCTTGGCGGCGTCGTATTCCTTCAGGCAGACGGCGGTGTTTGCCGTGCGGCGACGCAAGGTCGAGGGGCTCTCCAACGTAATACGCATCAGGTATCGCAATTCCGTACGGAGTCCCGCGATGTGGTGCTGCGGCGCCTGGCCGCGACGGCATTCGCCGATCTGGTCGACGAGCGTGTCCATACGCCGCGAGATCTCGGCCAGTTTTTCCATGAGCGGTTGCAGACGCTGCGTGCGCAGATCGAGCTCTTCGACCAGACGGACCGCCTTGTGCCGACGGAGCACCAACCGCCGCCAGGCCGAGCGGCGATCGGCCATCTTGGCGCTGCGGCTGATGGCGGTGCGGAAATCGCGTTCGTTCTGCTTGAGCAGGTGGTCGAGCGTCTTCAAGTTGGGGTGCAGGCGAGCCATGATGCGTTTCTTCTCGACGGCATCGGTCACCGATACGTCGACGGTGCGATCGAGCCGCAGTTCGCCATCGCGCACCTTCTTGAGCAGGGCGACCGCGCCTTGCAGCAAGAAGTCGCTGGCCAACAAGGTCGTACGGTAGCGGCGACGCGTGCGGTCAATCTCCTTCGCCGAGGCGACCTCCTGGTCGCGGGTCAGCAAGGGAATCTCCCCCATCTGCATCAGGTAGATACGCACCGGATCGTCGATCCGGTCGCCGCCCAGGCTCCCCTCGAGTTCCTGATCGCCGAACCCACCCTCCTCGTCGTCTTCGTCGCGGGCGTGGGCCGCCTCTTCGCGCTCATCGAGTTCGTCGTCTACCGGCCGATCGTGCGACGTCTCCCCATCGTGGATCGGCATATCTTCCTCGAAGTCGAAACCGTTCGTCTGGGCTCGGCCATTCGTCTGGCCGCGGCCAGAGGTGCTGGACTTCTTGCCGTTCTGTCGGGCTGCCGCCGAAGGAGAAAGCTTGCGTGCATGACTGACGTGCTTCGAGACTTTGGCCAAGGTCGAGTATCCTGTAGAGGTGGATGGGTGGGCTGGCTCGACGTGCGGGTGTGCCAGCCAAGGAGCGATGTGTACGAACCCTGGCAAATGCACGCGCGGTGCCGTGGGGTGGCGTCCATCCGAAAAGAAGGCCGTAACTCGTTCGCGGCCAACGATATCCGCAAAATCAGAAGGTCCCGGCCAACGTCACTCGCTAGCTAGCGACGTGGCGTGCGGGCAGCATAACGTTGCGGCGTGGTTGCGTTTACACAACATGATGACGGCGTGCAGCTTGCCTCTACGCGCCGGATAACTTGCGCTCGCTCGGGCTTTCCCCGGCCGTGTCACACGCGGTGCCTCACCCCGCAGTTGATCCTGTTGCCCGTCGTGCCGCAAGTCCAATCTTGTGCAACCTATCCGTTTTGACACATAACGGTCGGTTTTCGCAAGGGGTTCTTGGCGAAATGTTGCAAAACTTGCCAAGCAGTCAGCGAAATCGAAGTGTTGCAAAAAAGCAACTAACTCTAGCGGGTGGCGGAGTGTGACAGCGGTGTCACAAACGGAGACGGCCTTAGGTCGGGTACGCAGTAGCGGGCCGGTAACCCGCGCTAAGAGAGGCTAACAAGACCCGGCAGCGAAGCGCGGTGAGGGAAAAATCGGCGGTGAAACGCCGATTTGCTTGACGCTCGCTCCGGTTTGTCGCTTGCTCTAAAACAGTTCGTGAATCACTTCGCCACGGTCGATGGCAGGGACGGGACGGCCGGCATGATTCAGGAAGCTGACGTGCTGGTCGACACCGAGGACGTGATACATCGTGGCGTGCAGGTCGCACGGCTCGAGCGGCCGGTCCTGCGGCACCTCTCCCAGCCGGTTCGTCGAGCCGACGATCCGACCTCCCTTCACGCCGCCGCCACCGAGCAGGCAGAACATCGAGTTGCCCCAGTGGTCGCGACCCGGCGTGCCCATGCTGAGGGGCGGGCCACCGTTTCCGCCGTTATTCATCCGCGGCGTGCGGCTGAACTCGCCGCATAGGACGACCAACACTTTTTCGAGCAAGCCGCGCTGGCTCAAGTCCTCGAAGAGTGCTGCCACCGCGCGATCGACGATCGGCAGATAGGTCTCCATCCCCTTCTGAAGGTCCCAGTGATGGTCCCAGCCGCCGAAATGGACTGTGACGAACGTCGTACCCGCTTCGACCAGCCGGCGCGCAAGCAGTACGCTCTGTCCCCAATTATGCCGTCCGTAGAACTCGCGCAGCTTGGGGTCTTCCGTGTCGATATCGAACGCCTTGGCCGCCGTCGAACCGGCGACAAGCTCATAGGCGTCGCGTTGAAATCGGTCCATCGCGTCGACGGCGCCGCTGCGGTCGACCTCGCGGCGGAAGCGGTCGAGATCTCCCAGCAACCCGCGGCGATCGCCCAACCGGTCGATCGTTAGCGCGGCGGGCGGCCGAACGTTGTGTACCTGGAACCCGTCGGCGTTCGGATCGCCTTCGGTCTCGAACGGATTGTGTTCGATGCCCAAATAATTGGCCCCGAAATAGCCCGGACGCAAGCCGATGCTGGCGGCGTAGGGCACCGCCACATACGGCGGCATGGCCGGCCGGCGTGCGCCGGTGAGCTTGGTGGCGATCGAAGCGATCGACGGGTAGCGGCCGGCCGTATCGGCGCCGCTCGCCCCGCCGCGGCTGGTAAGCATCCAGTGGCCGCCGGCGAAGTGGTCGCCCGTGTCGTGGTGCAGCGAGCGGACGATCGAGAACTTGTCGGCCACCTTGGCCTGCAAGGGAAAGAGCTCGGTGATCTCGAAGCCGCTGACATTCGTCGGAATCGGCCGCCAGATGCCGCGGTACTCGGCCGGCGCCTCGGGCTTCATGTCATACAGATCCATGTGGCTCGGACCGCCGTCGAGCCAGATCAGGATCACCGAAGTGTCTTTGGCCGTCGTCGGGTTGGTGGCTGCCGAAGCCTGCTTGGCCCGCATTATTTCGGCGAGTCCGGCCGACCCCATGCCAGCGACGCCCAGTTGCACGAAGCTACGGCGGCTCATGCCATCGCAGTACTTCCCCGTCGTTCCCGCTTCGATTCGCCACATGGTCAAGCTCCTTGTTTGCCCAAGTCGCCAGCAAAAACCGGGTCTCTCGGCAGCCGCTCAGCCCCTGCCGTTCTTACGCGATACATAAGCAATCTTTTATGCAACCGAATTCTAGCCGGTTCGGTTTCTGGATGTCAATGTTGCTGTAGGCGGCACCGACACGCGGTCGGCTGCCACTGCCCAGCGGCTGTCACATCGTGTAAAATCGGAAGGTTCGGAAATGCGACAGCGCACAACGGATTTTGCACGGGAGGGAGAGTACCGATGACTTCATCGCGCTTCTGTATCTTGTCGATGATCCTGGCCATCGGCTTAGCCGCACCGACGGCTGCCCGTGCGTGCCCGTTCTGCAATGCCCAGGCAAAGACACTCACCGAGGAACTCGATTCCTCCGACGTGGCGGTCATCGCCAAACTGATCAAGGGACCGGCCAAGGAGGCGATCGCGGCCGGAAACGCAGACGCCCAGTCGACCTTTGAGGTTCTCAGCACGGTCAAGGGGCCGGACAACCTCGCCGAGAAGATCGAAGTGCTCTATTTCGGCCAGCAGCCGCTAGGCACGCAGTTCCTCGTCTTCGGAGTCGACCCGAAGAAGGTACAATGGGCCGCTCCCAGTGCGCTCTCGCCGCGGGCCGTGAAGTATGTGACGAACCTCGTCAAGCTGCCCAAGGAAGGGGCCGACCGTCTGGCCTTCTTCCAAGAGTATCTCGAAGACCAAGAGTCGCTGCTGGCCACCGACGCCTACGACGAGTTCGCCCGCGCCCCTTATTCCTCCGTCAAGGAGTTAAAAGAGCGGATGCACCGCGACCGGTTGCTCGAATGGATCAAAGACCCGCAGGTGACTTCCTCCCGCCGCCGGCTCTACCTGACGATGCTCGGTGTCTGCGGCGAGCCGGAAGACATTGCAGTATTGGAGGAGATGATCAAATCGTCGGACCGACAGGTGCGTACCGCACTCGACGCGATGGTGGCCTGCTACCTGATCCTGAAGGGGCCGAGCGGTATGCCGCTCATCGAGGATCTCTTCCTGAAGAATAAAGATGCGGAGTACACCGACACGTATGCGGCCATCATGGCCCTGCGGTTTCTCGGGCAAGAGACGAGCGCGGTGCCCAAGGAACGCCTGCTGGGCGGCCTACGCGCGATGCTCGATCGACCGCAACTGGCCGACTTGGTGATTCCCGACCTGGCGCGCTGGCAAGACTGGAGCGCGATGGACAAGCTCGTCGAGCTGTTCAAGACGGCCGACGAGGAATCGTCGTGGGTCAAGGTGCCGGTGGTGAACTACCTGCGAGCCTGCCCCAAGCCGGAGGCCAAAACCTATCTGGCCGAATTAGCCAAGCTCGACCCCGAGAGCGTGAAGCGGGCCAACGCGTTTTTCCCGGCCACCGTGGCGCCGGCCGCGGGCGGCGACAAGAACGGAAAACAGCCACTCGTACCCCCTCCCGATAAGCCGGCCGACAAACCGGTCGCGGGGGGCGCGAAGGGCAGCAAGGCGCCGGCGACCGGCGCATCGTCGAAGGGAACCGAAAAGAAGGCACCCAAGGCCGGCCAATCGTCGGCCACCGAAAGTGTGCCCGTGGTGCCGGCCTTGATCGGTGCCGTAGTGGCAATGGCCGATGAAACCGCCGACAACTCGAGTGCGGGAACGATCGACACCGTGGCGGACGCGCGCGAAACGTCGGCTGGCGCGACAACGGCCGCTCCACTGCCGTCGACGGCCCGTTTGAGTGGCCTGCCGGGTGATAAGAAAGTGGCTTCCATCGCCGTGAAGCCGCCCGCGGCGAACCGTTGGCAGGTGGCCAGCGTAACGTTGGGAGCGGCGGTCGCGATGCTGGGTCTGATTTCTACGATCTTGAAGGGCAATTGAACGACGATGAGTGTCGATCTTGCACAGGGACCGGAGTTCGTCGAAGAGGACTACCGGCAATACAGGGCTTTGAGTTCGCTGGCCGTTATCAGTTTCGTGGCGGGGTTGCTATCGGCCCTCACCTTCCTCAGTTGGTCGTTGGCGGCCATCCCCTTGGTAGGCATCGTGGCCGGAGTGCTCGCTCTGCGGCACATCCGAGCGAATCCCGATAATTACACGGGCGAACTCTTCGCGCTGCTCGGCACGTTGTTGTGCGGGCTGCTCTGGATCGGGGGCTGGTCGAAACTGGCCTATGTGCATGCCACCGAGGTGCCGCCCGGCTATGAACGGATCAGCTACGACGACCTGCAGATCGATCCCGAACAGCCCACGGAGCTGCCGCCCGCCCGCGCCACCGAGCTCGACGGCAAGAAGGTGTTCATCAAGGGATACGTCTATCAGCCCACCGGCGGCCAGACGACCGGACTGACGCGCTTCATCCTCGTCCGCGACAAAGGGCAATGCTGCTTCGGTGGTAATCCCAAGATCACCGACATGATCGAAGTGAAAATGAAAAACGGTCTCGAAGCGGAATTCAACATGCAGGTCCGTAAGCTGGCCGGCACGTTTCGCCTCGGCGCTGGGCAGAGCATTCACGGGCTGGCCGGCGCGCTCTATCACCTGGACGCCGATCATTTGGAGTGAAACGGGACGCGAGGGAATCACCTCGCGCGAACGGCATGAACCGTTTTGCATCAAGCATTGTGTTGTCGATCGGTGGGGCAGTCGTACCCCTGATGACCGGCTGCGGCGAATCGTCCGCACCGGCCATGACACAGACCGCGCCCTCGCAGGCCGATCATGCAGCCCCGGCCGAGCAGCCTCTCGACGCGGCGAACGCCAGCGACGGCCCGGAAGACAGTCAAGCCGTCGTGGACGACGCCAGCCCAGCAGCCACCGCCGATTCGCCTGCACCGGCCGGCGAGAACCGTGCTGCGGAAGTAACCGCCGCGACGGAGCGGACGCGTGACATCACTTTCGACGACCTGAAATTCGACATCGACAAGGGCGACCCCTTCGAGCGCTCGCTGCTGACCGAGAAGATCGAAAGCCTGGACGGCAAGCCAGTGTGCATCCGCGGCTTCATCTTGCCCAGTTTTCAACAAACGGGTCTGACCCAGTTCGTGTTGGTGCGCGATAATCTGTCATGCTGCTTCGGGCCGGGAGCCGCCATCTACGACTGTGCGATCGTGGAGATGAAACCGGGACGTTCCACCGACTTCAGCATCTATCCGGTGGCCGTGACCGGCACCTTCACCATCCGTGAAATGCTCGACCCCGACGGCAAGACGGTAGCCATCTACCATCTCGACGGCGAGCAGGTCCGCTAACGCCCATGCTTCGGCGTCTACTCCTCGCGGCGATCTTGTCGCTCCCCTGCGTGCCGGTAGTCGCTTGCCCGTTTTGCGGAAACTTGCGTCCGACGCTGGCCCAACAGATCGATCGTGCCGATGCGGCCGTTCTGGGCGACCTCCTTTCGAGCGATGGCACGAGCCGCACGCTTCGCGTCCGCCACGTATTCAAGCCCAAGGGTCGGTTTAGCCCGAATGCCGCGATCGAAATCGGGTCGCCGCCTCGTGCGGAAGGTGCCGCTCGGGAGGGAAGTCTGTTACTGGCGCTCAGAATGGGAAACGCCGCCGCAGGCTCGAAGGATTCTGAATGGACCACCGTTGAACTCAACGAGGCCAGCTATGCCTATCTGGCGCGATCGCCCGGGCCCAGCGCTCCGCCCGCCAAGCGATTGGCCTACTTCCTCGATTTCTTGGAGCACGTCGATCCGCTGATCGCCGAGGACGCATACCTAGAGTTCGGTCGCGCCCCGTTCGATGAGATCGCCAAACTCGCCGATCGACTTCCGGTAGACCATTTGCGCGATCTGCTGGCCGACGAGACTGTGCCGCCGGAGCGTAAGGGCCTGTATGGTCTGCTGCTGGGACTGGCGGGAGTGAAGCAGCAACGTGGCGATGTTGCCGCCGATTTCTGGCAGGCGATTACGGCGCCGACGAATGACTTTCGCAGCGGGTTCGATGGCATTCTGGGAGGCTATTTATGGTTGGGCAAAACCGCCGCTCTGGAGCGTCTGGCAGAACGCTATTTGGACGATCCACAAGCCGCGGTGGGAGACGTGCGCCACCTGATGGCCGCGCTGCGCGTCTATCACGACTACGGCCGCGACATTCCGGCCGACGATCTACTGCGCGTGTATCGCAGGCTCCTCGATCGTCCGGCGGTAGCGGCGGCCGTCGCGGGCGACTTGCGCCGCTGGCGCGACTGGCAGGCTCTCGATAAGGTAGCCTCGCTCTTCGGCCGCGCCGGCTACGACGATCCGTCGATCGAACGATCGGTGGCCGGCTATCTACTGGCGTGCCCGTTGCCGGCCGCCCAGCGACAGGTGGCCCGCCTGCGAAAACTCATTCCCGAACGGGTGGCCGAGGCGGAGCGGCTCGAAGCGGAGGAGACGGGCGGAAAGTAGGCAATCTGTCTTGACCGGCTTCTGACGATTGAGGAAGATTCGCCCCCGCGAGGTCGCCGGACAAGAGCGGCTGACAAAACCCGAAAGCTGGAGTGCCGTGGGAGAAAAATCGGCCGTGAAACGCCGATTTTTTGGAAGCCAGGCCCGGTTTTGTCGGTTGCTCGAAGACGCACCGGCCCGTCGCGACCCATCCCCTCCAATGTGAAAATCACCTCATGTCTTGCGCTCGATTTGTGCTCTCGCTCGCCGCCGCAACCGTGGCCATGTGCGTGGGTTGCGCTTCGCCCTATTACGCAGACCGCGGCGCCGCCTTTGGCGGGGTAACCGGGGCGGGCGTGGGTGCGCTGGTCGGCAGCACCGTCAATCATCCCGTGGCCGGTGCGCTGGTCGGGGCCGGCGTGGGCGCGGTCTCGGGAGCGGCGGTCGGCAGTGGTATGGACTCGATCGAAGCCCGCAATCGGGCCGCCATCGCCGCTACGATGGGCCGGCAGGCGCCGGCCGGCGCGGTCAGTGTGCAGGACGTGATCGACATGAGCCAAGCGGGGGTCAACGAAGACGTCATCGTCACCCACATTCGTTACAGCGGCGTGCAGCGCCCGCCACAGACCAGCGACCTGATCGCGCTACAGCGAGCCAGCGTCAGCCCCCGAGTGATCGCCGCATTGCAGACGCCGCCCGCACAGGCAAACGTAGCCATGGCGCCCGCGCCGGTGGTGGTCGGACCGCCTCCGCCACCATGGGGCTATCCCGGCTATTATTATCCTCCGCCTCCACCGCCGGGATACGGGTTCGGGGTCTCCTTCCATTAGCGGAAACCGTCGCCTCGCGGGTGCTCTGCTAGCAGGACGGCCCGTTGGCCGCCAGTGCGGCGGCAATGATGTCTTCGACGACCTCGCTCTTCGCGTCGGCATACGCGTTCATATCGGACCACGATCGTGCGGCGAGCTCGCGCTTCTTCCGTTCATACCGCTCCCGATCCGGCACGCTCGTTCGCAACCGGTCGCGAAAGGCGAGATAACGGGTGATCTCGGGCGAACCGGGAGAGAACACATGGATGTGCACGTCGAGGCTCGGCGTGCGAAACATGCGGTGCTCATGAAAATCCGGTTCGCGCACGCGTAGCCGATAGCCGGCCGCTTCGAGTCGCGGAAGATAGTCAGCTTCGTTCGCGGCGTCCGGAACCACCAGCAGGATGTCGACGATCGGTTTGGCGGCCAGGCCCGGCACCGACGTCGAGCCGATGTGTTCGATGCGTAGCGCCGAGTCGCCCAGCGCGGCAACAATCGCTCGCGACTGTTCGCGGAACACTTCGGGCCAGCGCGGATCGTAGTCGACGATCTCGATCTTCCGCCCTTCGACGCCGCCGATCAGGCCGATCTCCATCCCGTCCTCCTTTGGCCAGAAACACCCCGTTCACCGTTTCCTACTCTTCCGGCTACGGTCGACGATCCCTCAATCCTTTGTCCGGCCGAAACAGACCAGGCACATATCGTCGGCCTGCGGCCGCTCACCCACAAACTCCTGCACGTCGGCGAGCAACTGGTTGCCCAACTCGGCCACGTTGCCTGTGCTGCGCACCAACTGGCCGCGCAGCCGATCGATGCCGTAGAGCTGGCCCGCGGCATTCATCGCTTCGCTGAGACCGTCGGTCAAAAGAACGACGGCATCGCCCGGGACCAGTTGGAAGGCGAACGAGTCGTATTTGAAGTCGGGGCTCACGCCCACGGGCAAGCAGGTGCGGTCTTCGCCAACCTGCGCCGTGCCGCCGCCGGAATTGCACACAAAGGGAGCCAGGTTGCCGGCGTTGACCACGCGCACTTCGTGCGTCGCCGTGTCGATGACGGCCACGGTCATGGTCACGAACCCTTCGTCCCAACCGGCACCAAGACGGTCGAGCGCCGCGGCCGGGTCGGGTTGGCTGACGAGCAGGTATCGCGTCTCGGCCGCCAAGCGGGCCATCAAGAGGGCCGCCGGAATCCCCTTGCCGACGACATCGGCCAGCACGACCGCCAGCCGGTTGCCGGGCAGTCGGATGTAGTCGAAATAATCCCCTCCGAGCTGCTCGGCCGCTTGGTAGAAATGAAAGAATTCGTAACCGGCCAACTCCGGCGGCTGCTTGGGAAGGAAGCGACGTTGCACGTCGTGCGCGATGGCGAGGTCGCGATCGAGCGCCTGGCTCCTGACGGCCGCCTGGTGCAAGCGGGCATTTTCGATGGCCACGGCAGCTAGCCGGGTGATGGTGACGAGCAGTTCCAGGTCGCGCTCATCGAACGGCGTGCGCCGATCGAGCGTGTCGAGTTGTACCACGCCCAGTGCCCGACCCCGGCCGTCGATCAGCGGTGCGCAGACGACCGAGCGAATCCGCAACAGCGCGCTACTGCGAGCGATGTCGCTCTGCCGGAAGCGCGGGTCGTTGGCCGCGTCGGACGACAGGATCGCTTCGCCGGTGGTCAGCGCCCGGTTGACGAGCGTGCGGCTCACCCAGGCTGCAATGTCGTCGTCGGCCCGGCGGTGCTTTTCCGCCATGATCACGAGCGCGCCATCCTCTCCTTCGCGGAGCACGATGAATCCGCGCTCGGCCTGAAAGAAGATCTTGAAAAGGCTGTCGAGGACCCTAGGCAGCACCTCGTCTTCGGCCAACGTCGAGCCGATCGACTGCAAAACGTCTAGTATCGCCTTGAGCTTCGCCTCCGGGCTGACGACGGCCGCCTGAAATGCGGACCAGGTCGTCTTGGCCTCCAGCGTGGCGTGAATCGTCGCCTGCGCGTCGGGCCGCTCGTCGACGAGCGTCGGCGACGAGTCTTGGTGAAAACTGAACAATACCTCGCAGATCGAGAGCCTGTCGTTCTCGGCCAGCAGACACGGGACGAGCACGGGCTCGCCGTTCACGAGCGTGCCATTGCGACTCTGCAAATCCTCGATAAGGAACGTGCCGCCGTCACGAAAGATGCGGGCATGCCGCCGACTGACGGCGGCCACCTCGATCAGGATCTCGCAAGTCGGATCGCGCCCCAGCACGGTGCTTTCCCGCGCCAGCGGATAACGCCGCCCCGCTTGTGGACCATTGAGCGCCTGCAGGAGAGCCATGTGCGGCCGACAAGAGCGGATCAGCGGTTGGTGGTTTTCGCAGCTCGCCGAATCGGTGCCCGGCGGCCTCCCAACCGCTCACCCGTTCGCAGCCGCCGGTATTCTACCGCTGCTCGGGAGCCGTGCAATCGGCTGCTTACCGGGCGCTAACATTCGGGAAGTCGGCGATCGCCTTGCACCGGCGATCACTGTGTGCGGCCCAAACACAAGAGGCACATGTCGTCGCTCTGCGAGCGCTTGCCGACGAACAGTTTGACGTCCTTCAGGATCTGCTCGCCGAGCTGCTTCACTCCGTCGGTCGGCAAGGCGACCTGTTGGCTGATCCGTGCCAAACCATAGAGATCGTTGTTCATGTTCATGGCCTCGCTGATGCCATCGGTGAACAACACCAACGAATCGCCTGGCGCCAGCGACACACTCACCTGCTCGCATTCGAGCTCGTCGATCACACCCAGCGGCACCGAAATCTGGTCGACGCCGACGGGCTCGACGGTTCCGTTCTGGCGGCGAAGGTAGGGGGGGAGATGGCCTGCGTTGGCGATCTGCACTTCGTGCCGTTCGAGGTCGAGCACGAGCACGGCCATGGTCACGAACCGGTCGGCCCAGCTCGCTTGGGCGAACTGAGCGTTGAGGCGGAACAGCGCGCCGCCGGGGCCGACTTCGCTGACCAGCGCGTATTTCGCTTCGGCCGAAAGCTTGGCCATCAGCAGGGCCGCCGGCATGCCTTTGCCCGACACGTCGGCCACGAGGATGGCCAGTCGGTTGTGCGGCAGGACGATGTAATCGAAATAGTCACCGCCGACCTGGTTGGCCGGCTCGTAGAAATCGAAGAATTCGTAACTCGCGATCGCGGGCGACTTGTGCGGCAAGAAGCCCTGCTGCACGGTGTGGGCCAGCTCGAGGTCGCGTTCGAGCGCCTTTTGCCGCAATGCGGCTTCGTGCAACTGGGCGTTCTCGACGGCGAATGCCGCCTGGCTGGCCACACTGGCGAGCAGATCGAGGTCGGCCTGCGAGAAGGGCGTGCGCTGGTCGAGCGTGTCGATCTGGATGACGCCCATGGCATTCCCCTCCGAGCTGAGCAGAGGGGCGCACATCATCGAACGAATGCGGAAATCGGCGATGCTTTGGCTGCTGTCGAAGCGGGCGTCGGAGGCCGCGTCGGCCGAGAGGATGGCCTCCTTGCCGTCCATCGCTTTGCGCACGATCGTGCGGCTGATGCGGATCGTGTCCTCCGCGTCCCCGCGGCGGAGCTTCATGGCCTTCGGCACCAGGATCGTCGGGTCCGGTCCTTGCAGCACCAAAAACCCGCGATCGGCCTGCAAGAAGATCTTGAACAGGCTGTCGAGAATCTTGGGCAGAACCTGATCCAACGAAATGGCCGACCCGAGGTTGCGCGAGATTTCGAGCAGTGCTTCGAGCTTCATCTCGGGGTTGACGGCGCTCACCCGCAAGCCGGCTCGCGACGACTTGATCTCGAGCGTCGACATGATCGTCGAGGTGCTCGACCCCGACGGATCCTCGAAGAGCGTGACCGGACCTCCCCACGGGTCGCGTGGCGGCTGGCCGGGCTCGCCCTCCTGGAACGAGAACAAGAGGTCGCAGATCTTGACCTGGTCGTTGTTATATAACCGCCGGCGACCGCGGACCGGCTGGCCGTTGACGGTGGTACCGTTGCGGCTGCCGAGGTCTTCGACGAAGAACTCGTTGCTGGCCGACGAGATCTGCGCGTGTTGCCGGCTGACCGCCCCTTCGTCGAGCACGATGTCGCAATCGGGGTGGCGGCCCAGGATCGAGTTCGCCCGATCGAGCCGGTACAACTTGCCCTGCTCAGTGCCGTTGAGTGCCCGCAAAAAAGCCATGTTTCGCGATCCTGACTGCAACGACTCGCTACCGCCCCACTCCACCTCGCGCGGAGCTATCGGACTCGGATCTGGCTCCGGAAAACCGACACCAACGTACGGCCAAGACGTCAATTCAGCCCGCCCATCCGCGTGCGCGGCTTGAGGAGCCTCGAGGCGCCACCGGCGCACCGCGTCGGTGGGCTCGCACGCTTCGCCGACGGCCGTTTGGCAATCCGCAGCTTACTTTTCGCCGGCGACCAGGGATTACGAGCAACCGATTCTAGCCCCCTCAATTGGCGACCGTCAACTCTCTGACCATCCGTCGTGGGGGAGCGTCATCGAGACATTTTTGGAGCCGACCCCATTCCGGCAGTTCCAGGAGAAAAGGGACTGGGCCTTGGCCGCCGGAGCCATTTCTGCGTTACTTCATCCCCCGGGGGGTGCATAAGGGGATTTGTTTTTTCGCTGCCCTGGGCCAGTTGACCTGGGGAGTGAGCAAAGGTGCTGGGCTTGTCGCAGCCACTGGTTGAGCCAGCGCTCCGGAACAGCGTGTGGTAGTTTGTCCCTCGCACTTCCCA
>DASZTS010000084.1:0-4873 GCA_035547915.1 Pirellulales bacterium
AGCGTCACAGCGGCATGGCCAACTACCTGTACCTCGACGGCCACGCCAAGACGCTCGATTGGAGCGTCGCCGTGATCGACATGTTCCCCGACAAGAACGTCTTCACCGACGACATGAGCTATCCCTGATCTGGCTCGGTTCTGGTGATTGCCAGCAAGGACAACGCGCCGTCTTGTAGCGGTATGGCGATTGGCGGGTTTTCGCGCAGTCCAGTGGAATGTTTTGGATGTGATTCGACTGCTCTTCAACCACCGCACGGGGTTCATATGTTCCGCGGAATGCTGATTCGGTTCGCTTCGATCCTGTTGCTCGCGCTGATTCTGCCGGCGCAACCCGCGCTCGCGCACCCCGGCCACGGCGCTGGCGATTTTTTGGCGGGGTTCGAACATCCGATCTTCGGCTTCGACCATCTGCTGGCTATGGTCGCCGTGGGATTGCTGGCCCTGCGTATCGGCGGACGTGCACTTTGGCTCCTGCCCTCTGCCTTCATGGCGGGAATGTTGCTCGGCGGAGCATTGGGTCTGTTGGGGTTGCCGTTACCGGGCGTGGAACATCTCATCCTGGCAACCGTCTTGTTGCTGGGCCTGTTCGTGGCGGCCCATGCTACGATTCCGCTACGGTGGGCGGTGCCCTGCATGACGGTCTTTGCCGTCTTCCACGGCCATGCGCACGCGGCGGAGATGGCTGATGGAGGGGCGTTCGCCTCCTACGCCTGCGGTTTTCTGCTGGCAACCGCCTTCCTGCACGCGGCAGGCATCATGGCCGGGTTGGCTCTGCAACGAGGCATCCGCCGCGGTTCCCTTCGCCTAGCCGGAGTGGTGGTATCGACGTTCGCGGTGCTGATGTTCATCGGAATGGTATGAGTCGACTGCGTCAGGGCAAACTGGGAAATTGTGCGTCCCGCGGGCGAGATCGTCTACACGTTTCCGTTATTTTGCCAAGGCGTCGACGGGGAAACTCAAATCTCTGCCAGCGGTGAACCCCAGACCTAGCTAGGACCTCACCGTAGTAGCCGACTAGCCATCGGTTTGACGGTGGCGATTGCGCCGGTTATGCTTTTTGCGAGCTATGTAGCGGAATTAAAGGTAGGCTCGACACGGCCGTGCGCTGGCGACGGTTATACAAAAAGGCGCTTCACGTATCGCGCGGCGGCCTGACGGCTGTCGCGGGGCTAGCGTTCTTTGTCGCGGCGGTAGGTGTGCCGCTACCCACCGTTGGCACGAAGGATCGTAGCGTTCCGTTTCCGTGCATGGATCGAACGTGCGGCTGCCATGACGCGGCCGACTGCAAAGCACACTGCTGCTGCTTTAAGGGCGAAGAGAAACTCGCCTGGGCCGCCGAACACGACGTCGATCCCTCGCCGTTTGTCGACGACCTGACCTTGGCTGGCTTGTCGCCCGAAAACTGTTGTGCCGCCGACACGCCTGATTGTGCGCATGGCTTGGCCTCGTGTTGCTCCAAGAAAGCGGCTGCGCCGAAGCCGGCCTCGCATCCGAAAGATCGTAAGCACGCCGCTGACGGGTTGCTGACCATTTCCGCTTACCGGGAATGCACCGGCTTGCAGCCGCTTTGGACATTACTCGATGCGGCACTTCCGCCAGTCGGACCTGTCGACTACGTATTCGAGTGCTCTCCCACGGGCTATGTCGTGCAACGAGACGCCGTCGCGACCGTTGTTCCCTTCTCCCCTCCCACGCCGCCACCCCGTTCTTAGGGGCGCTCTGCGCCGGCAATGCGCGCCCAGGCATCGAGTCGGGGCGCACGATCTGAACGTGAGCATCGCGCCATCGTCGTTTGATGCCGCGCGTGCCGCGTAATCAGCCCGGTTGGATCTCTGACTGCGCCTCGTCCGCTGACGCCTGCGCTTGCGCATGGTATTCGATGGCGGGGCCTTAATAGTGCGAACACGATTGAACGGGAGTTGGGTTATGGAAATCAGTGATGGAGTTAAACGAAAGGTGGGCCGCCCGAGCGTGGGACGGACGAATAAGCTGCAAATTCGACTGACGCCGACGGAGAAAGAGATCTTCGAGCAGGCCGCGAAAAAACACGGCCTGTCGCTGTCGGATTGGGTGCGTTTGAATCTGCGTGCGTTGTCGCTGTCGACCTAAGAGCGGCTGACAAAACCTGGTAGCCGGAGCGCCGCGGGGCAAAAATCGGCGATGAAACGCCGATTTTTCGGAGCTCGAGCCGGCTTTGTCGGTTGCTCTAAGGCAGCGTTACTTTGAGTTGTCATCTTTCTAAACAGAGGAACGACGATGCGAACGAAATGGTTGCTGTGCCTGCACGCCCTGCTAGTGATCGGCCCTACCGCGGGCCTGTTGATGGGGGCCGACGATGACGAGAAGCCGAAATACACGATCAAGGAGGTCATGAAAAAGGCCCACAAAGACGGGCTGATGAAGAAGCTGGCCGACGGTGGCGGCACCAAAGCCGACGCCGAAGAGCTGCTCGATCTGTACAAGGCGATGGCCAAGAACAAGGCCCCCAAGGGCGATGCGGAAAGTTGGAAGACGAAGACCAAGGCTCTGGTCGACGCCGCGCAGAACGTCGTCGACGACAAGCCCGGAGCGCGCGCCGAACTCATGAAAGCGGCCAATTGCGCGGAATGCCACAAGGCCCACAAGCCGTAGTCGGCTGACGCTGTAACGCACCCGCGTTAATTCTTGTCGTGCCGGGACGGGGCTTGCCCGTCTCGGCATCGCGCAGGGGACGGATGATTCGGATTTTTTGACAACGATGATTGATCTGCGACCACACACGCTTCGGCGACATCGACGCGCCTTGATCGCATCGATGGCGATCCCGTTCGTGTTCGCATGCCTCGGTGTCACGTGGACGCTGGGACCGCGCAAAGATCGCAGTATTGCTTTCCCTTGCATGGACCGCGCCTGCGGTTGCCACGACGCGGCGGGCTGCAAGGAGCATTGCTGTTGCTTTTCGGATGATGAGAAGCTGGCTTGGGCGGTGGAACACCACGTCGATCCGACGCCGTTTGTCAGCAGGTCCGAAGGTATCCGTCCGGCTTGCTCGGAACCGCGATCATGCTGCGTGTTGGATCGCGACAGTAAGTCGCTTGCCACCTCGCGAACCGAGGTCCGCGACGAACCGCGGCAAGGGCGCGTGAGTCTGCACTGCGTCAGTGTGGCCGCGGAAAGGCAGTGTCGTGGTTTGATGCAGCTTTGGTCGGTGCTTCCGGCCGCGCTGCCAACCACCAGTGCGCCTTGTCTCGAATTCGATTGGGTTTGCTGGAACATAGTCACTCCGCTCGATTCCACCCCGATCCGTCAATATTTCTCTCCTCCGACGCCTCCTCCACGAGGTTGAGGCGACCGTTGCGGTGACGTGGGCTGGACCGCTTTGTGGCGGTGGCCGGCTCCCTTGTCTGATCGCGTTCGCGACATCCGAACTCCGCGCGGCCACATGGTCTTTAGAGCAACCGACAAAACCGGATCGAGCTCCACAAGAATCGGCGTTTCACCGCCGATTTTTGCCCACGGCGCTCCTGCTACCGGGTTTTGTCAACCGCTCTTAGCGGCATTCCGCACCCGGTTGCGACGGTTCAATGAATTTTTTTGTCAGGAGGAGGATCTTATGAGACATCTACGACGTGGCTTTACGCTTGTCGAGCTGCTGGTGGTGATCGCCATCATTGGCATTCTCGTGGCTTTATTGTTGCCCGCGGTGCAGTCGGCGCGTGAGTCTGCTCGCCGGGCGAATTGCACCAGCAATCTGAAACAGCTCGGCATCGCTTTGCAAAACTATCTCGATGTGACGAAGCGATTCCCGGGAGTGCGTGATACCTACCCGATGGCCTTCTCGGCCCAAGCCCATTTACTGCCGTACTGCGAACAGCAACCGCTCTTCCAGACCATCGACTTCTCCGGGGTGCAAGGTGCCACCACGACGTACAAGGGCTACAATGCCGCGGCCGCGCAGGTGCAGGTGCCCGTCTTCAACTGTCCCAGCGACGTGGGGGCCGTGCTCGGTGGCAACGGCGCGACGGCGGGTGTGACCTTCGGCGGCACGAACTACGTAACGTGTACCGGAACCGGCGCCAGTTCCAGCGGCGTCATCAACGGCGACTATCTTTCCGCGGACGGCGTCTTCGTACTGACGAGTGCCACCGGTCAGGGACCAATCAAGGCGGCCAACATTCGCGACGGCATGACCTGCACGGCCGCCTTCAGCGAATCAACCTACGGCAGCGGACAGGCCGGGTTGTCGGCGCCGCCTTCGCCGCTGCCCGACAGAGCACCGATGACGTTGGCGATCGATATCAACGGTAGCGCCATGGATCCGGTCACCTGCGCCGGCACAACCACCTATACCGGCCAACGTGGCGATCGTTGGATCAACGGGGGTTATCTTTCGACCGCTTACAACCACTATCTCATCCCGAATTCGACGACGTTCGACTGCCTCAACTCCGCGAACAACTATGGGTTGAAGGGGGCGCGGAGTTGGCACCCCGCCGGTGTCAACCTATCGCTCTGCGATGGCAGCGTCCGATTTGTGAGCGAGGCGATCAACCCTCCGATCTGGTTGTATCTTGCCACGCGGGCCGGCGGCGACGTCGTTGGTGAGTATTAACCAAGCAGCGGAGACCATCGAGATGACAAGCTCAGAATCACCCGACCTCCACTGCCCCCGTCTCGTGTGCTTGATCGGCGCGGTAGGCTTGGTGCTGGCGGGACTTGCGGCCGGTTACCCACTTCCCACGAGCGAGCGCATCGCCTGGCAGCGTCACAGCGGCATGGCCAACTACCTGTACCTCGACGGCCACGCCAAGACGCTCGATTGGAGCGTCGCCGTGATCGACATGTTCCCCGACAAGAACGTCTTCACCGACGACATGAGCTATCCCTGATCT
>DASZTS010000085.1:0-23166 GCA_035547915.1 Pirellulales bacterium
ATGTGGCAGCGCGTGATGCGCAACCCGCACCGTCCGGAAATCATCGTCGTCGACCCGCGGCGGACGGAAACGGCCATGCTGGCGACCCAACACCTCGCCCTCAGACCGAAGAGTGACCTCGAACTCTTTTATGGTCTGGCACACATCCTCATCGCCGAAGGGTGGATCGACCGCGAGTACATCGAGGCGCATACGAACGACTTCGACGCCTTCGCCGCGCACGTCGCCGAATATCCGCCCGAGGCCGTCGCGACGACCACCGGTCTGAGCGTGGACGCGCTTCGCCGGGTGGCACGCACGATCCACGAGGGGAAGCGCGTGTCGTTCTGGTGGACGATGGGAGTCAATCAGAGCCATCAGGGTGTGCGGACCGCACAAAGCATCATCAACCTGGCCCTGCTGACGGGCAATATTGGCCGTCCCGGCACGGGCGCCAACTCGATCACGGGCCAATGCAATGCCATGGGATCGCGGTTGTTCAGCAATACGACCAGTCTGCTGGGCGGACGCGATTTCACCAAGCCCGAGCATCGCGAACGCGTTGCCATGCTACTTGGGATCGACCCCGCGCGGATTCCGCAAAAGAACAGTTTCGCCTATCACGAGATCCTGGAACGCATCTTGGCGGGCAAGATCAAGGGGCTGTGGGTGATCGCCACCAATCCGGCCCACTCGTGGATCAGCCAGCACGAACTGTTGGAGATGCTAGGGCGGCTCGAATTCCTGGTGGTGCAGGACATGTACCACACGACCGAGACGGCACAACTGGCCAATCTCGTCCTGCCGGCCGCCGCCTGGGGAGAGAAAGAAGGGACCTTCATCAACTCCGAACGCCGCATCGGCCTGACGAAGAAGGTCGCACGGGCGCCCGGACAGGCACTGGCCGACTTCTCCATCTTTCGTCTCATCGCCCACGCTTGGGGATGCGGCGACATGTTCCAGCGGTGGAGTTCGCCGGAAGAAGTCTTTCAGATCCTCAAAGAGCTCTCGCGCGGGCAACCGTGTGATTTCTCGGGCATCGAAGATTACCGCATGCTCGACGAGCAGGGGGGCATCCAATGGCCCTATCCACAGCACGCTCCGCCGCTCGGCAACCAGCGGCGACTGTTCGCCGACGGCCGTTTCTTCCATGCCGACGGCCGCGCTCGGTTCGTGTTCGAAGCTCCGCGCCCGCTGCGCGAACCGCCGAACAAGACCTACCCGCTGTTCTTGCTCACGGGCCGTGGCAGTGCGGCGCAATGGCACACGCAGACTCGCACCAAGAAATCGGCGGTGCTGCGCAAACTCTATCCGCAAGACGTACACCTCGAAATCAATCCAGCCGACGCCGAGTCGCTCGGCATCCGCCCGGGCCAGTGGATCTACGTCGAATCGCAACGCGGCCGCATCGAGGCCCGCGCCTTCGTGACCCGCTCGGTGCCGCCGGGCCATGTGTTCCTGCCCATGCACTACGAGACGGTCAACCAACTGACCCACGCCGTCTTCGACCCCTATTCCAAACAGCCCGCATACAAGGCGTGCGCCGTGCGGCTGAGAAAGGACCTCTATGCACCTAAGTGATTTTCGGGGGGCCGGCCACTGGCCGACCCTGCTGGCCGCCTTCCTCTATTTCGACGTGAGCTTCATGGTCTGGGTGCTGGTCGGCGCGCTGGCCAACTCCATCGTAGCCGACTTCCACTTGTCGGCCGCCGAGCGAGGGTTGCTCGTGGCGGTGCCCATCTTGGGTGGCGCGCTGCTGCGGCTGGTGCTCGGCTATCTGACCGACCGAGTCGGCGCGCGGCGGACGGCGCTGGCTGGCATGCTGCTCACCATCGTGCCGCTCATGCTCGCTTGGTTGGCGGCCAACAGTTTCGGCGCGTTGTTGGCGGTCGGCCTGATGCTCGGTGTGGCGGGCGCGAGTTTCGCCGCGGCGTTGCCGTTGGCCAGTCGTTGGTACCCGGCCCAGTATCAGGGGCTCGCGATGGGCATCGCCGGAGCAGGCAACAGCGGCACGGCACTGGCCACCTTCTTTGCCCCGCGACTGGCCGACGCGATCGGCTGGCATGCCGTGTTTGGCCTGGCCATTTTGCCGCTCGCGGCCGTGCTCGGCTTCTTCGCGTTGGTCGCCAAAGACAGCCCGACGCAGCCGCCACCGCAGACGCTGGCCGATTACGCGACGACCGCGCGCGAACCCGACGTGTGGTGGTTCTGCTTGTTCTATGCTGTGACGTTCGGTGGCTTCGTGGGCTTGGCCAGCTTCTTGAACATCTTCTTTCACGATCAATACGGACTGACGAAGGCGGCAGCGGGAAGTTTCGCCACGCTGTGTGTGGTGGCCGGATCGTTTCTCCGCCCCGCCGGCGGCTATCTGGCCGACCGATTCGGCGGCATCCGGCTGCTGACGGTTCTCTATCTGGCGGTCGGCACGTTGTTGCTCGGCCTGGTGCTGTCGCCTTCGTTGGGGTACGGCACGCTGCTCATGTTCTCGATCATGGGCCTGTTGGGCATGGGCAACGGCGCGGTGTTTCAGTTGGTGCCGCAGCGGTTCGGCAAGCAGATCGGCACGGTCACCGGACTGGTGGGAGCGGCTGGGGGCTTGGGTGGCTTCTTGTTGCCGACCTTGCTGGGCGCCGCAAAGCAGTGGACCGGACAGTTTGCCGGAGGATTCTTCCTCTTCTCGTTGGCCACGTTCGCGGCGGCCATCGCGCTGGTGTGCGTGAGCCAGGCCTGGGAGGGAGTCTTTATCGGCAAGGGTGGCCTCGCCTCGAACGTCGCCGCGCCCGCTGACAACATCGGCGACGAGATACTACCCGAGTTGACCTGAATCGGTCGCAAGCCTCGGCCGTTCATCTAATCAACTCTTTACGCCGCACCCGAGGCGCCCGATACTGGGCAGGCGAGAGATCTCCGTCCCGTCGGAGATGCTATCGGGAGCCCAGATGAATTCACGTCCGTTGCGGCCGGCGGAGTCCATCGGAGCGCCGATGATCTATCAACCGACCAGCCGCGGCCAACTGTGGTTGCGATTCGTGGTCGGCATGGTGTGGTTGGCGATAGTCGCCATCGTGCTGACGTCGCTCAGCGGCTATCCGTTCGTCGCCGTATTCGCCGCCATCGTTTGTGGCGCGCTCTTTACCAGCGGCCTGGCCGTAACTTGGCTCTATCGCTGGGCCGTGAACAAAGAAGCGCAGGAGCATCAGTTCGCGCTCAGCTCTCTGTTGTTCTTTAGAGCAACCGACAAAACCGGATCTCGCTCCACAAAAATCGGCGTTTCACGGCCGATTTTTCGCCCACGGGCGCTCCGGCTTCCGGGTTTTGTCAGCCGCTCTTACCACGTTCGTCGCGATGTACTTCGCCGCCATACGTTGGATCGTCGTCCAGTACCAGACGCAAGCTCCGTACAAGCTGCCGTGGGAGGGGTTGATCTCTGTGGCATTCGTCTGCACGCTGCTCGCGGTCGTTAGCTGCAAGGCCGTGTTTTACCTGACCGAAGCGCTGCTCTGGTTCGCCGTCTGGCTCGTCCGCTAGTCTCCGGCCCGCCCACTCTGGCGGCGTCTGTTACGCAGCCGGCTGGAATCGAATCGACCGTAGACCTCGCTGCGAAACCGGCCAGCCATTTCGCGGGTAATTCCTGTGGCCGATCCTCGTTGCGAAAGGCAAGCCCTCATGCCGCGATTCCGTCACGTGCCGATCGTGTTGGTTGTCGTGTCTCTGGGACACGCTGGCTGTGCTCCGGCCATCCCTTGGCCGAAGATGCAGACGTTCGACGCGGACGGTCTGAAGATTGCCTACTTCGACGAAGGACAAGGCGAGCCGGTCATCCTGATCCATGGTTGGCTGTCGTCGTCGGGCATCAATTGGGTGCTGCCGGGGACGAGCGGCCAACTCGCCAAGAATTTTCGGGTGGTCGCCCTCGATGTCCGGGGCCATGGCCAGTCCGACAAGCCGACCGAGGAGGAAGCCTACGGCCCGGAACTGGTCGAAGACGTCGTGCGGCTGATGGACCATCTGAAGATCGAGAGGGCCCACATCGTCGGCTATTCGATGGGCGGCCTGATCGCCGCGAATTTCATCGCCAAACACCCCGAGCGTGTGCGGTCGGGCACGCTCGGCGGCATGGGTTGGATGAAGGACAGGGGCGGCGCCCAATGGCTCTTTCAGCAGATCGGCAAGAAGGACAAGGATGCCAAGGCGCTGACTGTGTGCGGCCGCAGCCTCGCCAAGCTGGCGCTGACGGAGGACGAGATCAAGTCGATCCGTGTTCCGGTGACCGTGCTGGTGGGGAGCAACGACCGCGGGATCCAAGGATTGTACATCGACTCGCTCAAAAAGGTCCGCCCCGATTGGCCCGTGGTCGAGATCGAGGGGGGTACGCACATCACAACCATCGCCAAGGAGTCGTTCCGCGACGAGCTGACCGGCTGGCTCAAGAAGCAATCCGCCGCCGAAAAGTCCAAGTCGGCTCCTGCGGGCAAGAACGAAACACCCGCCGGCAAAACTCGCTAGCCGGCACACTCCGAAAAGCATCTCTTCGCCCGGGCCGCGCCATCGGTCCAGAGTGCGCAGTTTTACGCCATCGTTGGCCAGCCGTTTGACGACCTACGGGCTGCGGCTTACAAATAGGCAAAGGTTGCTCGGAAGCGGCCAGACCCCGTCGGCCTGTTCCTGAGAAGGCCCACACGGGCCGACCCGGCAATGAGGAGCTAACTCGAATCGCCGGAAGGCTTTTGGAGAATGCTTCTGAGATTCGGCGACCGATGAGGGGCCCTCGCAATGGGGACCTGCGAACCTGGTCAGGGGAGAAATCCAGCAGCCATAAGCAGTCAGCCCTTTGTGCGATGGGCCTCTCATCGGTGGCCGAACCGCGTTTTCGCGAGACGACACCTCGGCTGGCACGGGTTTAGGACGCGTCTTGGGCCCTAGGTCTCGATCATGGCAGACACGACCGAACTCACTACGGACCGGGCGGGCGAATACGTCGTCGTCGCCCGGCGGTATCGTCCTCAGACCTTCGCCGATCTGGTGGGGCAGCAGCACGTGGCCAAGGCCCTGGCCGGTGCCATCGCCACGAACCGTGTCGGCCATGCATACCTCTTCACCGGCGCGCGGGGGGTGGGCAAGACGTCCTCGGCCCGCATCCTGGCCAAGGCGCTCGATTGCGTGCATGGCCCCACCGCCACGCCGTGCAACGAGTGCGATATCTGCCGCAGCATCAGCTCGGGCGACGATGTCGACGTGTTGGAGATCGACGGCGCCAGCAACCGCGGCATCGACGAAATGCGGCAACTGCGGCAGAACGTCAACGTGCGGCCCAGCCGGGCGCGGTTCAAGATCTACATCATCGACGAAGTCCACATGCTCACCAAGGAGGCCTTCAACGCGCTGTTGAAGACCCTGGAAGAGCCGCCCGAGCACGTGAAGTTCATCTTCTGCACGACCGAAGCGGAAAAGATTCCCATCACGATCTTGTCGCGTTGCCAGCGGTTCGACTTCGCGGGCATCCAGACGAAGTCGATCGCCGAGCGGTTGCGGCAGATCGTCGAAGCCGAAGGCGTGGAAGCCGAGACGGCCGCGCTCGATGCCATTGCCCGTCGGGCCGCGGGCTCGATGCGTGACAGCCAGTCGCTGCTCGAACAACTGCTCGCGTTCGGCGGGCAAAAACTGACGCTCGACGACGTGAACCGCATGCTCGGCACGGCGGGCGACCGCAGGCTGGTCGAACTGGCCGGCCGTCTCGTCGCCCGCGACGCCGCGGGCGCGCTTGCCGATCTCGACCGCATCTTGCTCGAAGGCGCCGACATCGGCCCGCTTTTCGACCAACTGCTGGGCTACTTCCGCGACGTGATGGTCACGGCCGCCGGAGGGAACGGAGAGCTGATGCTCTACAGCTCGCCGAGCGACTTGGCGGCCGTCCAAACCGTCGGCCGCGAGCTCGGTATCGAGACGGTGCTGGCTGTGATGCAGATTCTCGATCAGACGTTGGGCCGTCTGCGCTACAGCTCGCACGGGCGCATCCTGGGCGAGCTGGCCCTCGTGCGCATCTGCCGGCTGGAGGATCTCGAATCGCTGTCGCGTCTGGTCAGTCAGTTGCGCGAGGGCACGGTCGATAGCTCACCCCGCGAGCCGAGCCGGATCGCTGCGCCGGCGCGGCCACCGTCTCCCGGTCCGGCTCCGATCGTCGAACGGCCGGCAGACGAGACGACTTCGCTCGCCCGCGGCGTTTCGGCTCAACCGGCGCCTCTCGCGGGTACTCCACCGGCCGGTGCGCAATCTGGCCCGGAGAGCTTGGCCGAGGCAGCAAAAAAAAAACCGCTCGCCGCAGAACTAAGTGACCCGCCCCGCAGGCCGGCCGAAAGCGGGCCGTCGGCACCTCGTTTGACGTCGGCCAACGTTCTGGATATTTGGCGTCAAGTCGTTCCTGAGCTTGGAGATATGCTCTCGGAGATGGCACGATTGGCGGCCGACGTAGCAATTCCTGCGCCCAATCGACTGGTCGCCTCTTTCCCCGAGAAGTATACTTCTTGTAAGACTTACTGCGAGCGCCCGGAAAACCTCTCCAAGCTGGAGCAGGCATTGGCGCGAGCCGCCGGCGAACGGGTACGCGTGGAATTCAGCCTCGTTCCCGACCGGCCCGAGGCGGACGTGGACGCCAAGCCGTCGAGACCGCCGATGTCGTCGCAACAGCGGCTGGCCGAAAAGGCGGAACACCCGTTGGTGCGTCGGGCAGCCGAGCTATTCGGGGCCTTTCCCGTGCGGGTGGAAGAGCCTCCCGTGCGGAAAGAATGAGGGCCGAAAAACGAGGCATACATGTTAGGATCACTGGGAAATCTCGCTTCACTCATCAAGCAAGCCAAACAGCTTGAGGGCCGGTTGGCCGGGGTGGGCGACGAATTGCGAGCCAAGCGGGCCACCGGCGTCGCCGGCGCCGGCTTGGTCGAGCTCGAGGTGAACGGGCTGGAAGAGGTCTTGCATTGTAAGATCGACCCCAGCCTGATTTCGAGCGGCGACCACGAGTTATTGGAGGATTTGGTGTGCGCGGCCGCCAACCAGGCCATCGCCAAGGCCAAGCAGCTCCACGCCGAGGCCATGCGCAACCTGGCCGGTGGGTTCGGCGTCCCGGGGATCGACGAAGCGTTGGCCAACATCGGACGCGGCTTTCCCCATCCTGGCTCTCTCCCCGAGGGAGAAGACGCGGAGGCATGACGGATCGTGACATTACTTACGGAGTCGGTCACCAAGCTGGTTGACGAATTCGCCAAGCTGCCCGGCATCGGCAAGAAGTCGGCCGAACGGTTGGCGTACCATGTGCTACGAGTGCACAAGACAGAAGCCCTGGCGTTGGCAGACGCCATCCGCAATGTGAAGGAGAACGTGCGGTACTGTCGCGTCTGCTACAACCTGGCAGAAGGCGACGAGTGTGCTTTGTGCCTTGATCCACGGCGCGATCGCACGCTGCTGTGCGTGGTCGAGCAGCCGCGGGATCTCATGGCGTTGGAGCAGGCCGCGAGCTATCGCGGTTTGTACCACGTGCTGCTGGGACGCATTGCGCCCTTGGAGGGGATCGGACCCGATCAGTTGACCATCGCGGCGCTCGTCGAACGTGTGCGCGGCGGCGGCTTCCGGGAAGTGATCATGGGAACGAACCCCACGCTGGAGGGCGACGGTACGGCTCTTTATATTTCGAACCAGTTACAGGACGTTGCGGTCGACATCACGCGGCTCGCCCGCGGTATCACGACCGGTAGCGTGCTAGAGTTTGCCAACAAGGAAATCCTGGCCGACGCCCTGGCCGGGAGGCAGAAGTTTTAGACTTGAAAAATATCCCGGCCAGCGGGGCCGATAAAACCAATGCATCGCTCCCCGCGGTTTTGTAAACGCGTGCCCCACATCGACCTCTAATCACGAATCTCCGCCATGCGATTATCATTCGGCCAAGAAATGAAGATGGTCCAGCAGCAGAAGCTGGCCCCGCGGATGATCCAGTCGATGGAGATTCTGCAGCTCCCGATCATGGCGTTGGAGGAACGGATCGAGCAGGAGATCGCCGAGAACCCGTGTCTGGAAAGGGCCGATGCCGATCCCGACCTGCCCGAGGAACAAGTCGAACAGGTCAACCCCGACGCTCCCACGGCCGACGAGAAAGAACTCGTCGTCGATGAGACAAAGAACAACGAGGACGACTTCGAGCGGTTGTTGAACCTCGACGAGGAATGGCCCGACACGTTCGACGAACGGCCGCGACCCAGCAGCACGCGCCTGGCCGAAGAAGGGGACCGCAAGCACGACGCGATGGCCAACATGGTGGCCCGCCCGCAATCGCTACACGATTATCTCCGCGACCAGCTCGGTTGGTTCGACCTCGACGAGCGCACCCGCGCCATGTGCGAGCGCCTCATCTATAGCCTCGATTCGAACGGCTACCTGCCGATGCGCCTCGAGGAACTGCTCGATCCCGACCCCACGGTCAGTCGTGACGAGCTGGCCGTCGCCAAGCGGGCGTTGGCCGTGATTCACAAGCTCGACCCGCCGGGTGTCGGCGCCCGCGACCTGCGCGAGTGCCTGCTGTTGCAACTCATGCCGGGCATGCACTGCTACGAGCAGCTCCGCACGTTGATCTCCAGCCATCTCGAAGACCTGGAGCACAACCGTTTGCCCGTCATCGAGCGGCGCACCGGTTATTCGATGGACCTGATCCACGAGACGCTCGGCGAGCTGCGGAAACTGAACCCGAAACCGGGCGCCCTGTTCTCCGATGTCCATGCCCCCACGGTCACGCCAGACATCTTCTTGGAGGTGACCGACGAGGGGAAGTACAAGATCGTGCTGGAAGACGGCCGCACGCCGACCCTGTTCATCAGCCCCTATTACCGCAAGTTGTTGCAGCAGGGGAATGCGACCGACGCCGAGCGCGAATGGATCAAGCGGAAGGTCAACTCGGCGCAGTGGCTCATCGATTCGATCGAGCAGCGCCGCAACACGCTCACACGCGTGGCCCAGGCCATCGTCGATCACCAGACCGAGTTCCTCAACAAGGGCCCCGAGCATATCGAGCCATTGAAGATGCAGCAGATCGCCGACAAGGTAGGCGTCCACGTGACCACCGTCAGCCGGGCGGTCGACGATAAGTGGATTCAGACGCCGCGCGGTATCTTCCCGCTCAAGCGATTTTTCGGCGGCGGTACGGTCAGCGCCTCCGGCGAGGAAGTGGCCTGGGACACCGTGCGGTTGAAGCTGCAAGAGATCATCGACCACGAGGACAAGCAGAGCCCGTACAGCGACGATGAACTGGTCAAAGTGCTCGCCCAGCACGGCTTGACCGTGGCCCGCCGCACCGTGACGAAATATCGCAAGGCGATGAACATCCCCAGTTCCCGCCAGCGCCGCGATTGGACGATCGGCGGTGAGCACCCAGAGAACGCCGGCGGCCACCCCGCCGACGAAGCCGACGAGGTGCCGAGCGACGCGGCGGTGACGGGCGGCAACGGCCACCACAGCGCCCCCGCGCCAATTGCGCCCGAACTGCCCGTGCGGACCGATCTACCCGTTCCCTCCGACACAACTCCCTCTTCTCCTGGGAGAGGGTTGGGGTGAGGGCACCCTGCGCCCGCAATCAGGCCTACGTCCTCCGATCCGCCTCTTATCTCGCTCCCTGCGCCAGCGCGTGCGCCAACATATAGAGAATCCCATAACTGACCGCGATCGCGCCCCCCAACAAAACCACCAGCAGCACAATCAACCCCGCCAGAAACAGCCAATCACCCGACCGGGCGCGTCGCTGCTCCGCCGGTGTCGCCAGAACATGCCGTCGCAGCAACGCGACATTTTTGACATTCGATTTCCAAAACACATCGAAGACGTCGCCGACCAGCGGTAGCGATCCCAACACGACGTCGATGGCCACGTTGGCCGCCATGCGGGCCAGCGTGATCCGGGGTACTCCGTATCGCCGCGCAGCGCCCAGGATATAGAGCGACACGACCGTCGTCAGCAGGTCACCCAGGCCGGGGAACAGCCCGAGGATCGGGTCGAGTCCGAGGCGGATGCGCGTACCCGGTATCTCGAACACGCTATCCATCCAGCGGGCCAACAATTCGAGCTGCGGATCGACGACGCCGGGCGGGTCGTCATAGAGCACTTCGGGTTCCAGCACACGGTTCGCCATGGCGGCTACCCTTCCGCAAGTGTCGTGCCCCTCGGCCGAGCCGCCATTCCGGCAGCCTGGCGGGACGAGCGCCGTTGGCCTCAGGCCGTGGCTTCGCTCGGCAATTCCCAGGGTGCGCGATAGGGCCGCGCCAACATGCTGGCAGCTTCCGTATCGCCCAAGATCGTTTGCTGTTCGGGATCCCAGGCGATCTTGCGACCAGTGCGGATGGCGATGTTGCCCAGGTGGCAAACCGTGGCCGAACGATGGCCGATCGCGACGTCGCAGATCGGCGGCTTGCGGCTGCGGATACAATCGAGCCAATTCTGATAGTGGTTGCCGCTTTCGTAGAGGTGCACGCGGTCTTCGACCAGCGGCCGCTCGACGATTTCCGCCGGCGCCGAGGATAGCTTGCCGCGATCGACGTGGATCGTGCCGCGATCGCCCTCGAACGTTACTCCCCCTTTTTCGCCCTGGCCGCAGACGACCTTGACGCCGTTGGCGTAGGTGTAGATCACCTCGCACCAGGTGGGCACTTCGTACCAGCCCGCCTCGTCATACCGAGCACGGGCCTCGATGCCGGTGGGGCCCGTCTCATCGGCAGCGAGGCCCCACTGCGCGATGTCGAGATGGTGCGCGCCGAAATTCGTGAGCTGCCCGCCCGAGTAATCCCAGAAGAAGCGGAACAGGTAATGGACCCGCTTCTCGTTGTACGGACGCTGCGGCGCCGGGCCTAGCCAAAAGTCGTAATCGAGCTGTGGGGGCGGAGCGGAGTCGGCGACGGCAGGCCCCTTGAAATTGACGCTCGGAATGCCAACCCGGACGGTGTGCAATTTACCCACGGCGCCCGAGCGCACCAATTCGCAGGCCGTGCGGAAGCGCTGATCCGACCGCTGCTGACTCCCCGTCTGCACGATGCGATCGTATCGGCGAGCGGCGGCGACCATCGCCCGGCCCTCGTCGATCGTCAGCGCGAGCGGCTTTTCGACGTAGACGTCCTTTCCCGCCCGGCAAGCATCGATCGTGGGCAGGGCGTGCCAATGATCGGGCGTCGAGACGATCACGGCGTCGATGTCCTGCCGATCGAGGAGCCGGCGATAGTCGCCGTAACCGTCGCACGCGCGGCCGGAGGTCTTTTCAATCCTCGCCTGGGCGGCGGACAGGTGCTGCTTGTCGACGTCGCAGACGGCTACGATCTGCTTGATGAGCGGCGTGAAGTTCTCGGTACCGCGGCCGCCGACGCCGATCGCGCCGAGGCGGATCTGTTCATTGGCGGGCTGGGCCTGCGCGCCGGCCATGGCCACTCGAGGCTCGTGGGCCGACAACGAAAACAGCCCGGCGGCGGCACCGCCGCCAACTTGCCGCAAAAACTCGCGACGTGAACGTGACGAGGAACGTGCCATCTGAAAATCTCCTGCCGGCTCGATCGGGGGCGAGCCATGCGAGTCGTGGTCCGTTCACACGGTACTCTGCGGTCGGTGTCCAAAGCAAGCGGCCTTCACCATGCCGAAACGTCCAGCGTACCGGCCGGTTTTCGGATAGACTCTACAGAGTCGGTCGTCGCGCCGACCTCTGCGGCATATTTGGCGAGAAAACACGGGCCGCAGGCCAGATTGCGCAACGATTTCCATGCACTCCATCCGGCTTTGCCCGATGCCGACGAAAGACGATCGCATCCTTCGCGCCGCACACCACCATGCACAGCAGACGGTGAGTGCGTTCTTGCGCGAGCAGTTGCCGGACCGCTCCTGGTCGGCCGTGCGGCAATTGATCAAGTCGCGGCAGGTGATGATCGACGGCAACCTCTGCCTCGACGGCGGTCGGCGGCTGCGCGGCAGCGAGGTGGTCAAACTGCTGGCCCATCCGACGGCGCCCCCACCTCGCGTCGACGATGTGCGCATTCGCTATCTGGACGAGCATGTGGTCGTGGTGGAAAAGCCGGCCCGCATGACCTCGGTGCGGCACGCCGAAGAGCGCAACTGGTCCGCGCGGCGCAAGCAGATCCAGCCCACGCTCGAAGATCTCCTGCCGCAGGCCATCGCCAAGAAGCTCAGCTGCGGCCAGCGTGGCCGTCGCGGCGGTCCGCCCGGCAAGCTTCCGCCGGTCAGGCCGGTGCATCGACTCGATCGCGAGACGAGCGGTCTGATGGTCTTCGCCCGCACGCGCCCTGCCGAGACCCACCTGGCACAGCAGTTCCGCAAACATACGACCGAACGCCGGTACTTGGCGGTCGTTCGTGGCCGCATCGCGGCACAGACCATTCGCTCGAGCCTGGTGCGCGACCGGGGCGACGGTCGGCGTGGCAGCACGCAACATCCCGACCTCGGTAAGCCCGCGATTACGCACGTCAGCCCGATCGAGCCGCTCGGAGAGTTTACGTTCATCACCTGCCGCCTCGAAACGGGACGCACGCACCAGATCCGTATTCAACTGGCCGAACTCGGCCATCCGTTGTGCGGCGAAACGATCTACCATAAGCCCTTACATCGGCCGGCATCCGACGACACGAGCGGCGCTCCCAGGATCGCGCTACACGCGGAAGAATTGCAGTTCGACCACCCGGTCACGGGCGAAAGACTGCGATTCCAAATGCCCCTTCCGCGAGATTTGGAGGCGTTCATTGCCCGATTGCGGCGCGTGGCGCGCGAACCGGGCTAGAGCATTACGATAACGGAAGCCTGGTAACATCGGGGCTCATGGCTACCTCGGCGAGCCATGCCGCACCCTGGTGCGCTGGTCGTATCAACGAGCATTTACGTTTGTTGCATAACGGAATGTACATATGGCCGTTTTTGTGGCATTCGCCGCTTGACACACTCACATGCCTTCTACAGAATGCAACCGGTGATTAGAGGCAACTCTGGTTACCGGCCCTTCCAGGTACCTGCCCCGCCTGCGAAGGGCTTTTTTGTTTGGCGGGTGCCAGAACACCGGGTAGCCGGGCGTGGACGCACGCCCCGGGCCCCTTCTAACCGGCGTCTGCCCCGCCTGCCCTTGTTGTGCACTCCTATCCGCCGCCCGTGGGGCCGGCGCCGGCGCCGGCTTCCATCCACCCCTGCACAATACCGAAACCGCCGCTGCGAAATACCGGTATATTCGTGGTTGATCGACCTCTCGTGCAGCGGGGAAATTCAGGATGGCTTGGCGGATACTCGGCCTGCTCATCGGATTGGTGCTCGTAGTCGCCACACCGGCCCGCGGCCAGGTGATCGCCCAACGATTGCGCGACGATGTGCCCGCCGTCACACAACTCCTGCCGGTCGGGCTCGCCTGCGGCCAAACGGTCGAAGTCACGCTCACCGGAGAACGTCTCGAGGGGATCGACCGTGTCGTTGGTCCGCCTGGCGTCAAACTCGCCAAGGTTATTCTGGCCGAAGCCAAGCAGGCGCGGTTGGCATTGGAAGTCGCGGCCGACGCGCCGCCCGGCATCTATGCCTGTTGTTTCTTGGGCCGTGCGGGTCTGTCGAACCCCAAGTTGGTCCACATCGACACTTGGCCGCAGATGCAAGAGCACGAAGACAACAACCGCCTGACCGAAGCCACGCAGTTGACCTTGCCGTGCGGCGTCAGCGGCGTGCTGGCAGCCGCCGACCAAGACTGGTTTCGCTTCGACGTGGCGGCGGGCGAGCAGATCGTCTTCGACGCACTGGCTCATCGCTTGGGTTCGCCCTTGCGGCCGGTGTTGACGCTGTTCGATGCGGCGGGCCGCGAACTCGAGCAGCAGATCACGGCGCCGCGCGACATCGCGCCCGACAACCGCCTCTCGTACACCTTTCGTGAGTCGGGCACCTACTTCCTGCGCCTGCGCGACTTGACCTACGCGGGAGCCGACTTCGCCGCCTATCAATTGCGCCTCGGCCGTGTTTCCTTCGCGACGGCTATGTTTCCCTTGGGAGGGAAACGCGGCGAGAAAACACCGGTCACGTTCACCGGCGGAACGTTAGACCAACCGTTGGTGCACGAAGTTGACCTGACGGCCGGTCCGACCTGGCAGACTGTCCGCCTGCAAGTGCCCTTCGCCGGTGGTGTGTTGACCGCGCCTGCTTTGTTCGCGGCCGGCGACCTGCCTGAGGCACTCGAGGCCGAACCGAACGACGAGGGGCCGCAGGCCCAGACGCTGACCCTGCCGGTGACCGTCAACGGCCGCATCGAGAGGCCGGGCGATCGCGACCTCTTCCGCTTTCACGCGGCAGCCGGAAACAAGTTGACGTTGCGCGTCACTGCGCAGCAACTCGGGAGCCCGCTCGACGCGGTGGTGACGGTCAGCGATTCGGCCGGCAAGGAACTGCTCGTCATCGACGATCGCCAGGCCGTACCGCGCGAGGCGCCTCTCGTGCGTGTGATCGAATCGGCGCCGGTCGACGACCCCTTGGGCGAGTTTACGGCGACGGTCGAGGGGGATTATCTGCTCACGGTGGAAGATCGCTTCCACGATGGCGGCCCCGCCCACGGTTACCGGTTAGAGTTGACGCCGGCCACGGCCGATTTCGACCTGGTTGTGCAACCAGCCGAGATAACCGCCAACCGACCACAACAGGGTCAGCGCCCGAATGGCCCCGTGCAGGCGGTCTACGCAGGCGTCGGCAGCGGCTCGTTGAGCATCGATCGTGGCGGCGCGGGCAGCCTGGTGGTGCGGGCGTTTCGCAACGGCTACAACGGGCCGATCGAACTGGCGGTCGAAGGCTTGCCGCCGGGCATCCACGCCAATCCGGCCATGATCGCCGCCGGTCAGAACGAAACGACCATCAATCTCGCGGCCGACTTCACGGCGGCCAGTGACGCCGGCAGCGTGCGGGTGACCGGCACCTCGGTGGCCGAGGGCAATGCACCGGCCCTGCGCCGCGCCGCAATGCAACCCGTCGTCTTTTCCGCGTTGCCTGTCAACGGCGGTCTGCAACGCAACCTGAGCGAAGTGGCGGTCGGCATCAGCCAGCAGGGTGCCGCCCTCGCAGTGCAGGCCTCGCTCACCGAGCCGCTCGTCCCCGGCGGAAAAGCACGGGCCCGCGTGAGCGTGCAGCGACGCGAAGGATACGTCGGCAAAGTCGAGCTCAAGCTCGTCAATCTTCCTGCCGAATTGGCCGCCCCGGCGGCGGAGATCGCACCGGAGCAGAATCTGGCCGAGGTCGAGCTGACCGCCGGACCCGAATTGACGCCTAGTCATCACCGGCTGCTCGTGGAGGCGACGATGCGCGTGGCCGACAAGAAAGAGCCGATCGTGGCCGTGTTTCCGCTCGATTTCGAAGTCCTGCCGCTGGCCACGCTGGACCTCGTTCAACAGCAGCTCGACCTACCACTCGCCGGCACCGCTACCGTCGACGTGAACGTCCGCCGCAACATTTCCGATGCTGGGCCGCTCGAATTGGTCCTCACGGGCTTGCCCAAGGGAATCACGGTGGCGGGAACGACGATCGAGCCCGGTGTCGATCGCTTCGAACTGAAACTGACCGCCGGCGAAGGGGCCGCTGCAAGTCCGATCCGCCGCATCGTGCAGGTCAAACCACGCTTGAAGGCGGGCGAACGGACCATCGAGCTGCCGACGCTGCGCTTCGCGCTGCGCGTGACAAAGTCGGGCTAACGCAGCACTCGGCTGCTCCCACTTCGGTTCGCGGGCCAACCGGCTACTAAAACCCCTCGTGAAGATCTTCGAGGTATGTATAACCGTGTAGGCCCTCTTCGTAGAAGCGGAGCATACGGCCCGCCTCCTGAAAGTCGAGCCGTGTCTCGCGCACGGCCACTTCCACGTCGGTGCGCAGTTTTCGCACCAATGCGTCGGGCTCGTACTCGACATAGTCGAGCACCTCGCGCACCGTGTCTCCCTTGATCACCGTTTCCAACACCACGCCGCCGCTGGCATCGAGACTGACGTGGACTGCGTTCGTGTCGCCGAACAGGTTATGCATGTCGCCCAGGATCTCTTGGTATGCGCCGAGCATGAAGGCCCCGAGGTAGTACGGTTCGCCGTTGAACGAGTGGAGGGGCAGGGTGCGCTTCACGTCGCGGCGGTCGATGAACAGGTCGATCTTGCCGTCGCTGTCGCACGTGATGTCGCCCAGCACCGCATGGTGCGTGGGTTGCACGTTGAGGCGGTGGATCGGCATCACCGGAAAGAGCTGCCGAATGGCCCAGCTATCGGGCATGGATTGGAAGAGTGAGAAATTACAAAAGTAGGTGTCGCTCAACAGCGCGTCGATTCCCTGCAAATCCTCGGGCACGTAGTCGAGCTGCCGCACCAGGCGCTGCATCTTGCGGCAGGTGGCCCAGAACAGATTCTCCGCCAGGCTGCGTTGGTCGAGCGGCAGGTAACCGCCGTTGAACAACCCCATCGCCATGTCGAGTGCCTGCTGAGCGTCGTGGTAGCTTTCCAGCAGGTTGCGCGGCGTCACGTTTTGATAGGTGCCGACCAGGTCGGCGATCGGCTGCTCGACGTCGGGCGGCAGTTCGCTGGGCACCTCCCACTCGCCCAGGCCCGAGACCCCCAACACGTTGAAGACCAACGCGCTGTGGTATGCCACCACCGCCCGACCACTCTCGGAAACGATCGTCGGGTGTGGCACACCGGCATCGTCGCAGACGCTCTGAATGTGGTAGACCACGTCGTTGGCGTATTCTTGCAGCGAGTAGTTGGCGCTCGACTCGAAGTTGGTCTGCGAGCCGTCGTAATCGACGCCCAACCCGCCACCGACGTCGAGATATTCCAGCCCCGCGCCTCGGCCGGCCAGTTCGACATAGACGCGGGCCGCCTCATTGAGGGCCTGCTTGATATGGCGGATATTCGGTATCTGGCTTCCCAGGTGAAAGTGCAGCAGTTTGAAGCAATCATGCATCCCCTGCTGCTTCAGCTCATCGAGCGCGCGTAGAATCTCGCTCACCGTCAGGCCGAATTTCGAGCGGTATCCGCCCGACGATTGCCAGCGGCCGCTCGACTTGGTGGCCAACTTGACACGCATGCCGATCATCGGCCGCACGCCGACCTTGCGGGCGTATTCCAGGATCAGCCCCAACTCGGTGTATTTCTCGACGACCGGGATGATCCGCCGCCCGATCTTGTGGGCGAGCATGGCCATCTCGATGAACTCGGGGTCCTTGAACCCGTTGCAGATGATGGGTGTCTCGTTGGAAGCCAACGCGACCACGGCCAACAGCTCGGGTTTCGAGCCAGCTTCCAGACCGAATTGGAAAGGGCGGCCGAATTGCAGCACCTCCTCGACCACCTGCCGCTGCTGGTTGACCTTGATCGGGTAGACGCAACAGTACTTGCCGTTGAAGTGGTGCTCGCGGATGGCCTGCTGGAAGGCGTCGTGGATCTCGCCCAGGCGGTGCTGGAGGATCTCGGCGAAGCGGATCAGGATGGGCAGGTCGATGCCGCGCAACTGCAAATCGTCGACGAGCTGCTTGAGATCGATCGACCGCGAGGGATCCTTAGTCGGATGGACGCACAGGTTCCCGGCCGGGTTGACGGAGAAATAACCGGCGCCCCAGCGGCCGACGTCGTAGAGCTCGGCGGCATCGGCCACGGACCACAGTTTGACCTGCTGGTCAATCATCGTTTGCGGTACTCCTGCGCGACAGTGGTTCTTTGGGAAGTTGGTAGATCGAAACTGGTAGTGCGGTCGAGGTAAGCGGTCTGGTCGAAGTTGGCCGAGAATCGGCCGGTATGCGAAGGCGTCGGTCCCGAACCGGTGTCGGTAACGGCCTTTATCCCGAACAGACTATCTTAGCGAAGATCGGGCCGATTTGTAGGACGCAAATTTTCGCCGCTCGCTGGCAGTCGAGGCAGGCGCCGGCCACTCATTCGTTGGTGTGCAGATTTCGATCGCTGTGCCGTTGCGCGCGGCGTTCGAGCACATCGAGCACCTGCCGTTCGAGCTTCAAGAAATCTTTCAGCTCGTCGATCCAGAGGCTGAGGGCGACCAGCAGAGGTGAGTCGACCTTGATACGGTTGCCCTGCGCGCTGGCGTAGGCTTGCCGCAACGGAGCCGCTTCGTGCAGACCCATCACCACGCGGATCGAGTCGTGCGTCAGGCGATCGGTCTCGCCCGAGCGGGCCAATTCCAGCTTGTAGTCGAACACGAGCACCTGTCGGCCGTGGCCCTGCAAGTAGCGTTCGCCGTCTCGCCAGATGGTGTTCACTTCGCGCTTGCACAAGGGCACCGACCAGATCGCATGATAACGGGTGGTTTCCGGACCGACCTCTTGCACGAAGTATTGGGGGTAGTGCTCGTCGTCGAGAAACTCGGGGTGCCAGGCGTTCTCCTCCCAACTCCAGCCGATGGCCGGCACATCCTCGACACGCATCGCCTGTAGACAGAGCAACACGTCTTCGACGTTGTGCTCGGTCTCTTCCAGGTGCTGGCGCAGGGAAATTGCGACTCCCTCGCCGTCGATGATGGTCGACGGCAACCGTTCCAGAGGAATGCGCTGATAGCTCATGCCTACGTGGCCAGAAGCAGACGCCCCGGCACCTGGAGATAGTTCTTCACTTCGTTCAGAAAGCGGGCCGCGGTCGCCCCGTCGACCAGGCGGTGGTCGTACGACAGGCTCAAAGGCATCATCAGACGCACCTTGATGGCGTCGTCGTCCATGACCACCGGCAGCTTGCGCGAGCGGCCGATGAGCAGGATGGCCACCTCGGGGTGATTGATGATGGGCGTCGAGTAGATGCCGCCGATCGCCCCGAGATTGCTGATGGTGAATGTGCCGCCGCGCATGTCGTCCATGCCGAACTGGTTGTTGCGGGCCCGCGATGACATTTCGGTCAGCGACTGGGCGATCTGCGGGATGGTGAGCCGGTCGACTTCGCGCAGCACGGGCACAACCAGTCCTCGCGGCGCATCGACCGCCACGCCCAGGTTCACGTAGTCCTTGTAGACGATCTGATCGTTTTCCAGGTCGAGCGTGGCGTTGATCGTCGGGTGCAGTTGCAGCGAGTGGGCCACGGCCTTCATCACAAAGGCCATCATCGTGAGCTTGACGTCGGTGCCCGCGTAGTCGGGTATGCTCCCCTTACGCATCTTCTCCAACTCGGTGATGTCGGCGTCGTCGAAGTTGGTGACGTGCGGAATGGTCTGCGACGAGCGGGCCATGTTGAGCGCGATCGTCTTGCGGATCTTGGGAAGCCGCTGCACCTGCGTGGGCCCGTATTGATCCTGGCCGGGCGTGGCGTCGGGAATCGAGGGCGTGCGCTTGGCCGGCATGGGCGAGTGCAACGTCGCCTCGCGGACCGCCTTCTTGACGTCTTCTTCGGTGATGCGGCCACCGGGGCCCGTGCCCGACACGCGACTCAGGTCGACGCCCAGTTCGCGCGCCAGCCGGCGCGTGGCCGGTCCCGCGGGTGCCGTCGGCGCCGCTTCTTCATGCTCACTCGCGGCCGCGCTCCGCGAGGGGCCGCCGTTGGTCGAAGGCCGAGCGGGCGCCCGCTCCGCTGCGGGTGGCGCCTTGGGTTCTTCTTTCACGGCGACCGCGGCCGGTTTCTCGGCGGGCGCCGGTTTAGCGGCCGGTGCGGCCTTCGCTGGCGCGGGGGCCTGCGCGGCGGGCTTCTCGGCCGCTTCACGCTTCGGGGCCGACTTAGCCGCGGCCTTGGCCGGCGCCGCGCCTTCCTTGGCTTCGATGGTGAACAGGGGCCCGCCCACTGGCACGCTTTGGCCCGGTTTGACGTGGACTTTGGTGACTTTGCCATCTACGTCAGATGGCAGCTCGACGGTCGCTTTACCCGTCTCGACCTCGACCAGCCCCTGGCCGACGTGCACATCCTCGCCGTCCTTGACCAGCACCGTCACGATGTCGCCCGCTTCGATATTTTCGCCCAGATCGGGCATCTTGAATTCCATGTACGCGTTCTTCTCGCACTCGGGTGGTTGGAGGCTAGTTCACTTTGCGGTCGACCGCGAACACTCGGCTCCTCGCCGACCTTCGTCCCGTTAAGCAAAGAGCGGATCGGCCTTCTGCGGGTCGATTTTTAGGTTCGCGATCGCCTTGGGCAGTCTGGCGCGGTCGAATTTGCCCTGTTCGGCCAGTTTGGTCAAGGCGGCCAGCGTGATGAATTCGGCGTCTACCTCGAAGTGGCGACGCAGCCGCTGCCGTGTGTCGCTACGTCCCAGGCCATCGGTACCCAGGGCGAACAAACCGCCGGGCACCCACGGCGCGATCTGCTCGGGCACCGCCCGCACATGGTCGGAACTGGCGATGAACGGCCCTTCTTCCTGCGCCAGCACTTCCTCCAAGTAGGAGCGGCGCGGCTTTTCTTCGGGGTGTAGCAGGTTCCAGCGCGAAGCGACGTGGATGTTGCGGCGCAGCTCGGTGTAACTCGTCACGCTCCAGACGTTGCTGGAGACCTTGTACGTCTCGGCCAGCATCTGCTGGGCACGCAACGCCTCGCGCAACATCGGCCCGCTGCCGAAGAGCTGCACGCGCGGCTGCTTCTTGTCGGTCCCCACCGACGACAGCTTATACAACCCTTTCACGATGCCGTCGGTCACGCCCTCGGGCATGGCCGGCATCTTGAAATTCTCGTTGTAGAGCGTGATGTAGTACATGCAGTCTTCGCACTCTTCGTACATCCGCCGCAGACCATCCATGACGATGACGGCCGTCTCGTAGGCATAGGCCGGATCGTACGAATGGATCGTCGGGTAGGCCGTCGAGAAGAGGTGGCTGTGGCCATCCTCGTGTTGCAGGCCCTCGCCGTTGAGGGTGGTGCGGCCCGCGGTGCCGCCCAGCAAGAAGCCGCGACACCGGGCGTCGGCCGCGGCCCAGATCAGGTCGCCGATGCGCTGGAAACCGAACATCGAGTAATAGATGAAGAACGGGATCATGTTGATGCCGTGCGTCGTGTGCGCGGTGCCCGCCGCGATGAACGACGACATCGAGCCAGCCTCCGTGATCCCTTCTTCCAGGATCTGCCCGTCCTTGGCCTCGCGATAATAGAGGAACTGTTCGCTGTCGACCGGTTCGTAGAGTTGGCCGGTGTGGGCATAAATACCGCACTGGCGGAAGAGCGGGTCCATACCGAAGGTGCGCGATTCGTCGGGCACGATCGGCACGATGTACTTGCCCATCTCCTTGTGCTTGAGCAGGCGGCCGAAATGCTTCACGAAGGCCATCGTGGTCGATACTTCGCGGTCGCCGCTGGAGGTGATCGAGTCGGGGAACTCGTCGATCCGCGGCATCTTCTGCGGGTTGGCCTTGGCGATGCGGGCCGGCACGAAGCCGCCCAGCTCGTTGCGCCGCTCGCGCAGATATTGCATTTCGTGACTGTCGTCGGCCGGCCGGTAGAACGGGGCTTCTGCCACGTCCTGGTCGGAAATGGGTATGCCGAATCGACTGCGAAACTCGCGGTATTCGTCCTCGTTCAGTTTCTTCTGTTGGTGGGTGATGTTGCGGCCCTCGCCCGCCTCGCCTAGACCGTAGCCCTTGATCGTCTTGGCCAGGATCACCGTCGGCTTGCCGGTCGTCTCCATGGCGGCCTTGTATGCCGCGTAAACTTTCTCGGGATCGTGCCCGCCGCGCCGCAGCGTGCGCAGCTTCTCGTCGGACAGGTGGCTGACCAGCTCGAGCAACTCGGGGTACTTGCCAAAGAAGTTCTCGCGGATGTAGCTCCCCGGCATGACCGTGTATTTCTGGAACTCGCCGTCGACCACTTCGCCCATGCGCTGCACGAGCAGACCGGTCTTGTCCTTGTCGAGCAGTGTGTCCCAGTCGTCGCCCCAGATGACCTTGATGACGTTCCAGCCAGCGCCGCGGAACGCGCCTTCCAGCTCTTGGATGATCTTGCCGTTGCCGCGCACCGGTCCGTCGAGTCTTTGCAGGTTGCAGTTGATCACGAAGATCAGGTTGTCGAGTTTTTCGCGCGCTGCCAACGTGATGGCGCCGAGCGACTCGGGCTCGTCGCATTCGCCGTCACCCAAGAAGGCCCACACCTTGCGGCCGCTGGTGTCCTTGATGCCGCGGTCGGCCAGGTACTTGGCGAACCGCGCCTGGTAGATGGCCATGATCGGCCCCAACCCCATCGACACGGTAGGGAACTCCCAGAAGCCGGGCATGAGCCACGGGTGCGGATAGCTCGACAGGCCGCCCCCTTCAGCCAACTCCTGGCGGAAGTTGATGAGATTCTGCTCGCTCAACCGGCCTTCCAGGTAGGCCCGGGAGTACATGCCAGGAGCAGCATGCCCCTGGAAGAAGATGATGTCGCCGGAGTAGTCGTCCCCTTTGCCGCGGAAGAAGTGGTTGAAGGCCACTTCGTAGAGTGTGGCTGCCGAAGCGTAGGTGGAGATATGGCCACCGAGTGTCGCATTATGATGGTTGGCCCGCGACACCATGGCCATCGCATTCCAGCGGACGATGCTCTTGATCCGCCGTTCGATCTCGCGGTTGCCCGGGTAGGCGGGCTGCTGGTCCGCCGGGATCGTATTGATGTAGGGGGTATTGATGGCGAACGGCAGTTCGATGCCGTTGCGGCTGGCCAGTTCGTCGAGCACGGAGAGCAGGAACCTGGCTCGCTCCGGCCCCTTCGTCTCCAATACGTATTGAAGCGATTCGATCCATTCCGACGTCTCGGCCGGATCGAAGTCATTGCCGACCGGAATAATCTCGGCTTGGGCCATCCCCAGCTCCCTTGTCAAACAAGAATCAAGTCAACACACGCCGCCCGCTCGCCGCAGGCGATAGAAAGGACAGCGGCCGGACGATGAGCACCGGCCGCGCTTGCCTCACGCACGCGTCTAGCCCAGGGCCAGCAGCGACCCGCAAGAGGCGCAGGCTTTGGTATCTATTGGAGGACTGGCGAGACGGGGACGGCATTTCTCCCGACCAATCGCCTCAACCGCCAAGGGCGACGCTGCTTGCGCCTTGGATCCCGTCGATATTATTTCGCACGGCAGCCCGGTCGTAAAGGGCAACTGCCAGATCGGGGCGGGTGCATAAGGGGATTTGTTTTTTCGCTGCCCTGGGCCAGTTAACCTGGGGAGTGAGCAAAGGTGCTGGGCTTGTCGCAGCCACTGGTTGAGCCAGCGCTCCGGAACAGCGTGTGGTAGTTTGTCCCTCGCACTTCC
>DASZTS010000086.1:0-96589 GCA_035547915.1 Pirellulales bacterium
CACAGTGACCCTGACCAATGGCGGCAACGCCGCCCTGAGCAGCGTGCCGTTCCTCGACGCCTTGGACAACGTCAACGTGTCGAACGTTTCGGCTTCGGACACGGCCGGCGACATCTTCACTTATGATAGCGGCACGAACACGTTGGGCGGCACGATCACCAGTCTGCCTACCGGCGATACCACGATCACGATTGTGTTCACGCCCACCGCGGCGGGCACCTTCGGTGACACCGCCTCGGTGAACGTCAGCGGTAACACGGGATCGCCGACTTCGGCCACGGGTTCGACCACCGTGGCGTCGACGCTCACACCTACCCTGACGATCAGCAAGTCGGCCAGCTTAACGGGGAGCGTGGGCCAGAACCTGACGTATACCGTTGTCATTGCCAATACGGGCACCGGTGCGGCGACAGGCACGACCTTCACGGATCCGTTGCCCGCCGGCATGACCTTCGTTTCGGCAACCGATTCGTTGGGCGGCACGGTGATCAACGCGGGCGGCACCCTCAGCGAGACCATCGGCTCACTGGCCGCGGGTACGACCGATACGATCACCATCGTCGTGACGCCGGGAAGTTCACTGGCCGGGCAATCTGTGACCAACACGGCCAGCGCTTCGGCCACGAATTTCAATGGGGGCGCGGTGAGTACTTCCTCCGCGACGACGGCGATCTCCGGTACAACGCCGATCACGACAGGTATCGCCTTCCTGGCGGGTGTGCCGGGTGATGGAACCATACAAACGTTCGTTCAGAATCTCTATCGCGAGTTGCTTGGCCGCGAACCCGATGACGGCGGCGAGGCCTCGTGGGTGAGTTTCCTCCAGCAACACAACGACGCTGCTGGAAGAAATCAAGTGATTGCGGGATTCTTCAACTCGCCGGAATACGCGATTCATTACATTACGACGCTCTACGAGGTGATCCTCGGCCGTGCCCCCGATGCGTCGGGCTTACAATTTTGGACCCAGAAAATAGGCCAGCCGGGCCAGAACACCGGCGGTGCCGACGAGAAGGCTATCGTCGCGTCATTCTTTGGCTCGGATGAGTTCTACATCAAGTCTGGCGATACACCGCAGAGTTGGATCAACGCGCTGTACGAAGACATCCTGAATCGTGCTCCCGACGGCAGCGGGGCGACGTTCTGGGCCCAGGAGTTGCAGACTCGCGGGCCTGGCGACTGCGACGAGATAGTTCGCGACCTACTTACGACTCCCGAGGCGGCACATGACCTGCTCGACACGTTCTATCCGACACAGGGTGGAACGGCCAGCACGCCGCTGGCCGCTCCTGGGACCACCGCGGGAACGGGACGTAACGAGCTGTCGCTCTTGACCGGAGCCGGCTGGGAGAACCTGTATCTCGAAGGGCCTTTCGGTGATACGCAACAGGGGAACGACACCTTCTTTGCCGCTTTGGCAGGAGGAGGCAATTGGGATGACGTGCAGTTACTGTTACTCGGCACCGATCAGTTCTACACAAATCCCAATCGACCCAGTCTATCCTGAGTTACTGTCGACGCTGTCTCGTTGCGAAATACGAGATAACCGAAACCGTCGCATTTGGCCTCGTCTTGCAACTTCCTCCTCGACGGTACATCGTCGACGGTTCGCCACGTCCAAAGCGACAGCGGCTTTATCGCCACGGCGATTGGCCGCCAATGCGGCGGAGCGAGACACCGCGGCCGCGTACCGCCACGGCCACCCGGTTGGCGATAATTCCATTGGATTTGACCCCGTTGTTCGGCAGGCAGACGGCAATCAAATATGTAACTAAAACGTCCCGTTTGCCCATAAAATCGGCGACTTGCCCAAGAGTCGCGAGGTCAGATAGCTCGGCGGAGACCTCTGCGAGAATTCGCAAGAAAATGGCAAGTACCCGCACGGGGATTTGAACCTCGGTTACTGGGCTGAGAACCCGAAGACTAGGGCCAAAAAGCCGGCGAAAAGTTGCAATTTCGCGAACGAGCCAGCAAAAACGCCAGCAGTTGATCCGGAGTTGGCCAAGGTCGTCAAAACTTGGCCCGACCTGCCGGAGCCCATTCGCCGCGCCATCGTGGCGATGATTGAAGCAGCGACATGACGCGGATCACGGCCTTTCTATCTGTCGGGCGATATTGAAAACGGTTGCCCTCGCGGCATGCCATTGGCGGGAACCGCAGGCTGCAACAACCTTCTGAATGCAGTCCCATTTCGATAAGACCCCAACAACTTGAAGCGACCCGCGACGCCTCTTTCGGCTTGCTTTATGCGCAGCGGGTTTTTGGTCGCTGCCTCTTTGAAGCAGAATTCGTTCCCACCTTACTTGCAATGCTTTTGGTGGACCAAGATAATCCCCTGTGGTGCCAAGGATCTTGATCGGCAAATTGGCTTAAGCCGCCATGAGCACGGTGCAAAACAGTGATGGATTGCTGGCTAGTTGCGGGGTTGACTGGCGCGAGTCGGTCGTGCGCCGGTTCACTGAATTGTGGAAAATCAGCGCGTACCCGAACCTAGCGGAGTTTTTACCAACTGCCCCGGAAACTCGGGCAGACGTGCTTGGCATCATCGTGCCGCTTGACCTCGAATACCGTTGGTCAAGCACAGAATCCTCCGACTGCTCGAGCATTTTCGGCAGCCAATTGAGCGAGTCGTCGGAGCACGATTTGCCCTCACGACCACTCGTCGAAGACTATCAGCGCCGTTTTCCGGAGATCGGTACCGATATGTCGCTGCTCGTCCACCTGCTCGCATCGGAATACCGGACTCGCCGTCGAGCAGGTCGGGCAACCGAGCATGTTGAATACGCGACGCGTTTTCCACAGGTCGGGGAAAAGCTTTTGCAAGCCTTGGTATGCGTCGACGCAGAGTTCCTCCGCACAGCAGCCGAGAGTGTGGACATCTTGAACATGGCCACCCCCGCCGGCGACCGGTCGCCGACGATCGATCCATTTCAGACCTGCTACCCAGACGCAGGATCCGGCACTGCAGATCCACCGTCGCTCCAGTTCGGCCGTTACCGCTCCAAGAAGGTATTGGGAGAGGGCACATTTGGCATTGTCTATCAGGGCTACGACCATGAGCTTTCACGGGACGTAGCCATCAAGGTCCCACACCGGAAGTGGATCGATTCGCCAGCGTCGATTGGCCAGTATTTGGAAGAAGCCCGCAAACTCGCCAAGCTCGATCATCCGGGAATCGTCCCAGTCTACGACTTTGGTCGCACCGATGACGGTCTCTGCTACGTCGTATCAAAACTTGTCGGCGCCGGAACTCTCAAGGATTTCATTGGCCGCGGGATTCCGTCGCCCGAAGTTGCTGTCGAACTCGTCGCTGCGGTGGCGGACGCGCTACAGCACGCTCATCAGCGTCGATTTGTCCACCGCGACATTAAACCGGCCAACATTTTGATTGACGATGCCGGCAGGCCGTTACTCGCCGATTTTGGCCTCGCCCTCACGGACGACTCATTTGGCCAAGCAGCGCACCTCGTAGGCACTCCGGCTTATATGAGCCCGGAGCAAGCGCGCGGCGAAGGCCATCGTGTCGATGGACGAAGCGACATCTATAGTCTGGGGGTTGTGTTCTATGAGTTGCTCACCGGTAAGCTACCTTATCGGTGCGATGCGCTCCACGATCTCCTCGATGAGATTTCCAATGCGGACGTGCGTCCGCCCCGCCATTTGTCGCCCGAGATTCCGAAGGAGTTGGAGCGCATCTGTCTCAAGGCGTTGTCCAAGCGGGCCAGCGATCGTTACATCGCGGCCCTTGATCTCGCGCAGGATCTGCGGCAATGGCTCACTGTCGACAAGGCGAAGCCGGACGCGGCTCCTCCGCCCGCCGAGCTGACAATCGAAACGACGAAGAAAGGACGGCGTCTCCGGCGAACGGCGCGCTCGGGGCTGCCTATCGTTCCACACGGTTTGCGGTCCTTCGATGAGCAGGACGCGGAATTCTTCTTGCAACTGCTGCCCGGCCCCAGAGACCGCGATGGCCTGCCGGACAGTATTCTGTTTTGGAAGGCGCGACTGGAAGAAACGGATGCAGCGAAAACTTTCGCAGTCGGGCTGATTTATGGCCCTTCGGGATGCGGAAAGAGTTCCTTGGTTAAGGCTGGTCTGTTGCCTCGCCTTAGCTCACAAATCGCATCCATCTACCTCGATGCGACCGGCAAGCACACCGAGACTCAATTACTTTACCGCTTGCGCCACTGTTGCCCAGGCCTGAACGCCGACCTGGACTTGGCGAGTAGCATCGCCGAATTGCGACAAGGTAAGCTTTTTGGCGGCAAAAAGGTGGTGATCGTATTGGATCAATTCGAGCAATGGCTACATGCGAGACGAGGTACCGACGGAGAGCTCGTGCGTGCGCTGCGCCAGTGTGACGGAGAGCATGTGCAGTGCCTGGTTCTTGTCCGTGATGATTTTTGGCTGGCCACGACGCACTTCTTCGATGAGCTTGAAATCGACCTCGCGCCGGGAAGGAACGCGGCGTTGCTCGACCTTTTTGATCTAGACCATGCAGCCAAAGTATTGCTTGATTTTGGGCGCGCCTATAACAAGTTTCCCCAAGAGTCGGGCGCTCTAAAGAATGGGCAGCGTCGATTTTTGAAAGACGTCGTCAAAAGTTTGGCGCATCGGGAAAAGGTAGCGTGCGTTCGATTGGCTATCTTTGCCGAAATGATGAAAAGTAAGCCTTGGACGGCTGCGGCCGTGAAGCAACTCGGCGGGGCCGACGGCATCGGTATCGCGTTCCTGGAGGAGACATTTTGTTCCCCTACTTGCCCGCCCGCTAACCGGTTGCATCAAAGAGCGATTCAGTCGACTCTGCTCGCCTTCTTGCCTCGTGCAGACTCCCACATCAAAGGCCGCATGCGATCGCGCGCAGAGCTATTAGAGGCCTCAGGCTATTCCTCGCGGCTCAAGGAATTCGGCGAGCTGATGCGCATCTTGGACGACTCGCGATTGATCACGCCCATTGATGACAGCAGCATCGCGGCGATGGAAGAAAAAGTGGGTGAGTTCTACCAACTGAGCCACGACTTTTTGGTGCAACCCCTTCGACATTGGTTGAGGCAAAAGAATAAAGAAACGCGAAGGGGCCGCGCACAATTGCTGCTCGAGGAGTGCTATTCCGCCTGGAGTTCTCGTCCCGGAATACGTCGCTTGCCGACTATCTTTGAATACCCGCGAATTCGATGCCTAACGAATCCAGAGGAATGGTCGGCCGGTCACCGGATGATGATGGCACTTGCCGGCCGTGTCCACGCGATCGGTGTCGCGGTCGTCATGCTGGCACTGTTCGTTGCTGGAGCATTTGCCGCAATCCGGGTCGACCGGTTGCGAGAGGGGGACGCGAAAGACCTCGTGGATCGGCTCAAGGTCGCTAGTTATGACCACATGGTCGACGTCATCGATCGAATGGAAGCGTACCGTCCGCGAATTGATTACATACTACGGAAGGAATACAACTTATCGAAGGACTCACAGGAACAACTCCTCTTGGCCACGGCGCTGGCGCACTTTGACGGCGACTTTCGCGAGAAACTGTGGAAACGCTTGCTCACCCCCGAAGAGGAATCAGAAGTCCGCTTTGATGCGGCCTGCGCTTTAGCGACGTTTCACCCCGATGACGCACGTTGGGATAACGACGAGCGCAGTTTTTTTCTAGCCGAACGTCTGGTTGATCTGGAAACGACGCGCCATGGCGGATGGCGTGACTTCCTCCGCCCGATTAGCCCACGACTTCTTGGTTCATTGACATTACTTTATCGCGGGAAACGGAGTCACGACAGATTTGAGGCGGAAACCGAGAAGCATTCTCGCATCCGATCCGCCGTGATTCTCGCCGACTACGCAAAGGACAATCCAGCCCAGCTCTATCACATGTTGGTTGATGCCGAGCAATTTAAGTTTTCTGCTAATTCGTTGATTCCTCTGGACGGATTGGTCGAAGTACTCGATTCGACCAACGATACTGCTTCTCGACTTTCGCTTCTCTTTGCGCTGGGCAATTTTGACGGTAGGCAACTTGCCGAATCATCTCGGCTTTTTCTCGATAAAGTGTTGGCGATTTATATGCAAGAAAACGACCCAGGCCTGCATTCTGCCGCCGAGTGGCTACTAGGCAGAATGGGCGAGACGATACGCATTAAGCGAGAAACTAAAAAACTTCGTCGCAACGCCGCTGATGAACCAGGCGTGGACCGGAATTGGTATGTGAACATGCAATCGCAAACGATGGTCATATTCGATTCCGCTCACTCGACAGTTATTGGGCCGCCTGGGGAGCCAAGCCGAGGCCAACGCCGGTTGGCAATTGCCGCGCATGAGGTCACGGTTGCCGAATTCCGAGATTACGAGGCCGAATGGCTTAAAGACCGAGTTCAACGCGCCCTATTTCCGCGCCAGACCTATCTTAATGACCAGTTTCCCCAGCGATTCGTAAGTTGGTGCGAGGCAGCCGGCTATTGCAATTGGCTGAGCGCTAAGGACGGAATCCCTCGCGATGAGTGGTGTTATCTTCCAAATTCGTCCGAAGCCTATGCAGCGGGAACAACGACGAAGCCGAATTTTCGGGAATTGAGTGGCTATCGTTTGCCCACCGAAGCCGAATGGCAATCTGCGTATCGCGCGGGACACTCGACGACGCGACGGGAAAGAGCAAACACCACAGCGCTACATGAATACACTTGGTACCAGAATAACAATGACGGCAGGCTCGACATTCCGATGCGAGTTGCTCGCCTGCAACCGGACAAGGTGGGCCTATTCGATATGCTCGGCAATGTGGCAGAATGGTGCCAAGACGAATTCGATGTCGCCCGCCCCTCTGTCGATCAAACCTCTTTCGAACACGGCGGATCTGGAGAAACTGTGAAGCGGTCCGTGAGAGGTGGCTCGTTTTTATCAGCGGCGGCAAACCTAAATGTAGGTCGTCGCGAAGGGCGCAATGCGAACGATCGCATGGAGGACGTCGGTTTTCGAGTAGTCCGTCTCATCGGCGCGCCAAACCAGCCACTCCCCTAACCAGCATTCTTTTTCGCCGCAGGTCCCTTCGCCTTACCGCTGAGGGACTTGCGACGAAAAGAATGCAACGAGGCCCGTCCTTCGTCGCCAGCCACAACGCGCTGATGGCTGGCTGGTTTTGCGCGCCGACTGACACGTAGCCCAGCGATTACTGGCGATTGGCGCCGACACTTCTGATGGTCTTTTAGTAGGCATTGTGCTTGCCACCTCCCCTCTCACTTGGAGTTCTATACTATGCCGGTTACTGTTTCGCCGTTGGCAGGCGGCGAAAGGAGCGAAGATTTGGCGATCGTTGGCAACGTTTGCAACGAGGCGTACTGCAACGATTCCAACGATAACTCGTTGACTGTGAGCAACTTGTGCGAGAATTCGCAAGAAAATGGCAAGTACCCGCACGGGGATTTGAACCCCGGTTACTGGGCTGAGAACCCAGCGTCCTAGGCCACTAGACGATGCGGGCATTCGACCGCCTGCCCGGCATGACCGAGGGCGAACGTCAGCAGAGACCCTTTGTTACCCGACCACTCGTCGCGTGTCAACGGCCAACGTCTATCTCCGTATCGAGATGCAGATCTTCGTCGAGCCATTGCTTGAGCGCTTCGGTTTCCTGGCGCCCCAGGTTCGCTTGGCTCGCCCGCAGATCGTCCTGCAAGGTGATTCGCAGTAGCCGCGCGAGGTGTGGGTCGTCGAGTTGTTCGTGCAGGGGCCAGAACTCGCCGAGGCGGCGGGCCGACGCGTCGAAGTTGTGTTGCTTGGCGAGCACGATGCTCTGGCCGGCCAGCCCAAAAGCCCGTGCGGCCGAATCGCCGCTGGCCGCGAATTGATCGAAGAGTTGTCCGGCTTCGTTCCAGCGCCCCTGGTAGAGGTAGCGGCGGGCGAGTTCCTGTCGGGCCATGCGGTCCTCATACTCGGCCTCAGGAAAGAATCGCCCCACGCTCTTCAGCCACTCCTCCGTTCCCGCCAGTTTGGCGAAATAGAGCTGCTCTTGAGCGTTCGCCTGCTTCGTGACGTCGCTCCGTGCGGCGTCGGCCAACACGAAGGGGCGGCGGCTCAACCAGCCGATCGTGGCTCCGCCGACGAGCGCCAGACAAATCGCGCCCGCCAACCAGATACGACGGTTACGGCGGCGGCGCAGATCCAAGGCCGCCGTTCTGCTGAGGGCGGCCAACCGCCGTGTCGCCGCAAACATCCCGGAGAATTCAGGTTCGGAACCGACGTCATCGAAGGTGCTGTCGTCGTCATCCGCGGTCGGCAAACCGCGCAGATCGACAAGCAGTTCCCGGGCCGAGGCATAACGCTCGTCGGGCTGCTTGGCCAACATGCGATGCACGATCCGACTGAGTCCATCGGGCAAATCGGGTCGCAGCGTTTGCAGCGGCTGCGGCTGTGATTTCAGATGTTGCACGGCCACATGCAGGGCGGTCTCGCCCTGGAACGGCGGGGCGCCCGTAAACATCTGGTAGCAGGTGATGCCGAACGAATAGATATCGCTACGCGGGTCGAGCGGCCTTCCCTCCACTTGTTCGGGGCTCATGTAGAGGGGCGTGCCCATCGTCATGCCGATTTGCGTCAGATTCGCCGCCGCTCCCGGTCCAGCCACGCGGGCCAAACCAAAATCGGCCACTTTCACCTCGCCGGTGTGGGCGAGCATAATGTTCTCGGGCTTGATGTCGCGGTGGATGATGCCGGTCGTCGAGGCCTTGTGCAATGCCGCGGCGACTTGCCGCATGATGACCAGAGCTTGCCTCAGGGGCGGCGGACCGTGGCGCGTCATCCACTCTTGTAGGTTGAGGCCCTGCACGTATTCTTGGGCGATATAGTGCAGCCCCGCGACGCTGCCGACCTCGTAAACCTGGACGATGTTGGCGTGCACCAGTGCCGCGGCCGCACGGGCTTCGTTCTGAAAGCGTCGCACGTACGAGTCGTCGCCGGCCAGCGAGCTTTTCAGGATTTTGAGCGCCACCTGCCGGCCGAGTGATTCTTGCGCGGCCAGGTAGACCTCGGCCATGGCGCCACGCCCCAGTCGCCTCAATAGTCGAAAGCCGGCGATCTGCCGACCAGAGAGGTCGGCTTCTGCGGCGGGATCGGCCGCGTTGACAGCTTCAGGCACGCTCATGGCCGGCGCCGGAGAGACGTTGTGACACCACCTCTACCGAGTATGGTGGCGGATCCCGGAAATCGCAACGCTGCGATCACTCGCCCATGACATACGCGAAGACCAACGGCGCCACGATCGAAGCGTCGGAGTTGATCATGAACTTCGGGGCATCTTTTTCCAACTTGTACCAAGTGATCTTTTCGTTCGGCACGGCCCCCGAGTAAGAACCGAAGGAGGTGGTCGAGTCGGAAATCTGGGCGAAGTAGCTCCAGAGCGGCACGTCCTTTTCCAGGTCCTGGATGATGAGGGGCACGGCGCAAATGGCAAAATCGCCGGCGATTCCCCCGCCGATCTGAAAGAAGCCGAGGCTATGCTGATCGACGTTGTCGAGATACCATCGCACCAAATGTTCCATTTGCTCGGTGCCACTCTTGATCGCCGAGTGGCTTTTTACCTTCTTCTCCAGCACGCGGGCGGCGAAAATGTTGCCGAGTGTCGAATCTTCATAGCCGGGCGTATAGACCGGAATCTTCATCTCGTACGCGGCCCACACCCAGGAGTGCTCCTTGGGGACCTGCCGCACTTTTTCGAGCGTGCCGTCTTCGATCAGCCGGTAAAAATATTCGGTCGAGAAATAGGACTCACCCTTGTCGGCCGCCTTCGTCCAATACTCGAGCAGCTTGTGTTCGATGTGTCGAATCACCGTCTCGGGAATGCACGTATCGGTCACGCGGTTGAAACCGTCGTCCCGCAAGGCCAGTTCGGCCTCGGGCGACAGGTCGCGGTAGTGCGGCACCATGCGATATTCGTCATGGGCCACGAGATTGAAGATGTCTTCTTCGAAATTCGCGGCCGTGCACGAGATGGCGTGAACCTTTCCGGCGCGGATCATCTTGGCCAGCGAAATGCCGAGTTCGGCCGTGCTCATCGCCCCGGCCATGGCCAGTAGCATCTTGCCGCCTGCGTCGAGATGCCGCCGCCAAGCGCGGGCCGCGTCGACGGTCTCCCGCGCGTTGAAGTGGCGGAAGTGGTGATCCATGAACTGAGTGATTGACATAGGTGCGCCAAACAGAGCAGAAGGTGAAGAAGCAAAACAGGACGGCAAAACAACGAAGCAGAGGCTCGTCGCCTCTATCGGCTCGATCCTTCTTGCCTTGTGACCTATCGGTCCATATCGCAGCTCAAGCCGCCGGCGGCGTGCAAGTAGGCGCTGCGGACATAATCGATCACCATGCGATGAGCGCTGAAGCGCCAGGCCAGCGAGCTGATGGAGTTCATCATCCGCTTGATCCAATGACGTGGCAGACCGTCGATGTCGTGATCGTAGTAGAGCGGAATGACTTGATCTTCCAGCACGCGGTAGAGGTCGGCGCCGTCGCGACGATCGTTCACCTCGTCCGAAACGTGGCTCGTGCCTTTGCCGATGGCGAAGCCGTTCATGCCATCGTAGGCTTCTGCCCACCAACCATCGAGCACGGAGAGGTTCAGGCCGCCGTTCAGCACGACCTTCTGACCGCTCGTACCCGAGGCTTCCAAAGGCCGCCGCGGGTTATTCAACCAGACGTCGACTCCCTGCACCAGGTGCCGGCAGACGTTGATGTCGTAGTCTTCGATAAAGGCTACGCGTCCGGCGAAGCGTGGATCGTGACGCAGATTGGCAATGCGCTTCACCAGTTGCTTGCCGGGCTCATCGGCCGGATGTGCCTTGCCGGCGAAAATGATCTGGATCGGACGTTGCGGATCGTTGACCAGTTCCGACAGCCGATCGAGCTCGCTGAGAATCAGATCGGCACGCTTATAGGTGGCGAACCGCCGGGCGAAACCGATCGTCAGTACGTGCGGATCGAGCATGTTTCGCGCTGCTTCGACCACTTCGTCGCTCTCGCCGCGGCGGCGGCATTGGCGACTGACGCGCCGCCGGACAAACGCCAGCAAGAGGTTCTTCAGCGCGTAGTGCGTTTCCCACAGCTCGCCCGGATCGACATTGTGAATGCCCGTCCAAGCATCGGCCTCGGCCATGCGCTTGAACCAGTCGACCGGAAAATTACGGTCATAGAGTTGCTGCATCTGCCAGGCTAACCAGCTCGGCACGTGCACGCCGTTGGTGATGTGTCCGATGGGAATCTCTTCTTCGACCCGCCACGGCCAAAGATGTGCCCACATGCGTCGGCTGACATGACCGTGCAGCGAGCTGACGGCATTGGCCCGTCGCGAAAGCTTGAGCGCCAGTACCGTCATGCAGAACGTCTCGCCGCCGTTGTGCGGCTCGACGCGCCCGAGGCCCATGAGTTGGTCGAGCGATATGCCCAACCGGTCGCGTAGCGGACCAAGATGCTCTTCGATCAACCCGGCGTCGAAGCGGTCGTGGCCGGCCGGTACGGGCGTGTGCGTGGTGAACACCGTGTGCTGGGCGACATCGCGCAACGCCTCGTCGAAGCTCAACCCGTCCGATTCCATCATGTCGCGAATCGCCTCGAGCGTGGCGAAAGCACTATGGCCTTCGTTCAGGTGGAAGACGCCGGGCGTAACGCCCATGGCCTTCAGCGCCCGTACGCCGCCGACGCCGAGCACCAACTCTTGCCGCACGCGCGTGCGATGATCGCCACCGTAAAGCCGACTGGTCAATTCGCGATCTTCCGGGCTGTTACCGTCGACATCGCTGTCGAGAAGGTAAAGCTGGATGCGGCCGACCCGCATGAGCCAGACCTTGGTCACCAATCGGCCGGTGCGGGTTTCGATCGTTACGTGGACCGGCTGACCGTCGATGCCTACGGCGGGCGACATCGGCAGATTCTCGACCTTGGTGTCGAGATATTCCTGCTGTTGATAGCCCTCGTGATCGAGGTGCTGCTTGAAATATCCTTGGTCGTAGAACAGACCGACCGCGACGAAGGGAATTCCCAGATCGCTGGCCGTCTTTACGTGGTCGCCCGAGAGCACGCCAAGACCGCCGGAATAGATCGGCACCGATTCATGCATGCCGAACTCGGCCGAGAAGTAGGCTACCGGCTTGGACCCGAGCACACCCGCGTGCGTTGTGCCCCAGGTCTGGTTGCTGCCCAGGTATTCCTTTAGGCGGCGATAAGCGTGATTGATGCGGCTGTAGAGCACCAATTCGGCGGCCCGCATTTCCAGCCGCTCGGGCGTGAACTCGCCCAGCAGGGCGATCGGGTTGTGATCGAGCTGCCGCCAACGGATGGGGTCGAGATCGCGAAACAGATTGACGACTTCCGGCTGCCAACTCCACCAGAGGTTGTTGGCCAGGGCCAGACACTTGTCATACGGAGTGGCGGACCCAACGCCGGAAGTGGCGATGCGCTGCGGCACAGACGCGGTCATGATGTCGACGTGAATGGGTTCGATCTCGGTTTGGCTCATCGACTCCGTTCCTCGGCACGAGCAGAACAAATACGCCCCGGAAAATAGACGGCATATTATAGCGACTTGGCAGAATGGGGCGACCCCAGTGATCAACGTTATTTGCCGTCACCTTACGGTGTCTAGGCAGAATAGGCCGGGCACGTTTATCACATTGCGGCGAGCCTGGGCCTTTCCACAGTTCAGCCACTTTCCGGCTTCGCCAGAACCCGCGCTATCGGAGCGGCGAGTAGTCGGTCGCCCGCATGAATACCGATTTCACGCCATCCTTTTCAGTAAGCGAACCGCCGGCCTTCGTTTCCGACGCCTGGCGCGCGGCGACCCAGTCGGGATCGGCGCGGAAGGCTGCGAACGACTTGTCGGCCGCTTCCTTGCTGGCGTGTGCCAACAGGTAGACCAGCGTTCGGTCCGCACCTTTCTCGGACGGGAGCAAAGTCCAATACACCACGTTCGTCATCCCGTGCTTTTCAAACAGCTTTAGCGTGTGATTTCGAAAGCGGTCGTTCAGCCCCGCGAGATTACCGGGCGTCGCGGTATAAGTGCGAAGCTCAAAGACCCGGTCGTCGCCCTGGGACGACTTGATGGTCGGTGAATAGTCGGTCGTCTGCATAAATCGCGATTCGATCTTGTCGACGAGTTTGCCATCGACCTCGCTCGCACGGTGGACACGCTGCCACTCGGGGTCGTCCAAGAACGATTTCCATGACTTGTCGGCCGCATCGCGGCTAGCATGAGCCAGGACATAGATCAGCTTGTTCTCGGGATTGTCCAGCGGCACCCAGTAGCCCACGTTGGTCATGCCGTGCTTTTCGAAAAGCTTCATGGTGTGCTCGCGAAAGCGGGCGTGCAGCGCGTCGAGCTTCCCCTCCGGAGCCCAATACGTCCGCAACTCGAACACGCGCGCGTCCTCCGCGGCCCGGGCTTGCAAGGCGCTCATCGCGAAGCAGCTCCAAATCAGAATTCGAACGAACCTGGCAGTCTTCATGGTGGTCTCGCAGCAAATCTTATGCGGGATGCAGCGGGGAGCGGTCAAGGGTCCGAGCCGTAAGGGCGCGCCATTGTCGCTTTTCGGGCCGTATGGTGCAATTAAGAGCCTGTCCGAGAACCGATGTTGCGACAGGAACGATTCGACTCGCCAGCAGGTTTTCGGATCGGCTCTAACCTAACAAAAATCGCGTTGCGCGGCGCAAGAGAAATCGCCTGGGCATCCGGGGGCCCTTTTTAGCCGAGGAGTTACCATGCCTATTCGTCGCAGTTCGACGCTCTTCGTTTGGTTCATCGCCCCAGTCGCCGCCTCTGCCGTTGCCGCGCGAGCCGTCGCGGAAGACTCCTTCTACCGGGTGCCGCTGGCTGAACTGAAGCTGATCGAGGGGGAGTTGCCATCCCAGGACGAATATCGTTACGACTGGCGGGCGCGTGAGCGCATTGAAGCCATGCAGCCATCGGTTTCGTTGGATGGCCGCGGCGAAGTCTATTTTGCGTTGGACTCGGCCAGCGTCCGCTGGGCGTCCCCTTCGGTACTGAACGGCGAAGGGGCCGTCGCCGTCCGCGCGCCGGCGGGTCGCGATGTCGCCGGCTCGCTCTACGTGCCAAAAGCCGACTACAGCGGCATGGTGAAGCTGCGTTTCTCGATCCCCGCGTCGGCCGCGGCGAAAAATGGCGCCGCGTTCTATCGCGCGAAGAGGCAACACTATCAGGCATTGCTTGAGCGCGGCTTGCCGGGTGCAGCCTGGTTTCGACATCAGCGACATTTGGCGCGCGAAGCTTTGGGCCAGAACGGTAAGTCGACGGAAGAAGCCGACGAGGGTCTTCCTCCGCGCAGGCGAGCCGGCGATTTCGAGGATACTTTCGATCTCTACAGCGGCGGGCGGGCGATCCAGGAAAACCTGCAACTCGATCGCGTGTTGAGATCGACCGGCAAAGATGACAAAGCCCAAGAATTGGTCGACGTCGCCTCGATCGAGGGGATCACGATCGACGAGATCAACTGGAAGCCACTGCTGGCGGAGGCCGAGCCGGCGCTCGATCCGTTGGCTCGGGCAATTCCCGCCGATCAGCACGCCCTATTCTTTCCGACGTTCGCGGCGGCCCTGGCGTTGTCCGACGAGATCGTTCGGCAAGGGACTCCTATCAGTCGATTGGTCTTTTCCCGTAGCGAAGATGAGCTGACCAAGGATCGCTACGAGCGACAGTTGTGTCTGCCGCTGTCGACGCTGGCGCGCGTGCTCGGCGGTCAAATAGTCGACGGTGTGGCGATCACCGGATCCGATCCCTACTTTTTCGCCGGTACCGACGTGGCGGTACTGTTCGAAACGAAACAACCTGCTGCCTTGAAGACGGCTTTGCTCGCTCGCGCCGGCATCGCAGCCGCCCAAGAAAAGGGCGCTAAGCCGATCTCGGGCAAGACCGAGGGACTCGCATGGTCGGGCTTCTTGTCGTCCGACCGGCGAGTCTCGTGCTACGTCGCGCAGCTCGAAGGGGCCATCGTTGTCACCAACTCGACGGCTCAGCTCGCCCGTCTCGGGCAAGTCAAGCGCGGCGAATCGCGCTCTCTCGCCAAGCTCGATGAATACCGCTTCTTCCGGCAGCGGTACCCGATCGGCGACGCGGAGGAGACGGCGTTCGTCTTTTTGAGCGATGCGACTATTCGCCGCTGGTGCGGCCCGAAATGGCGCATCGCCGCTTCGCGCCGACTCCGCGATGCCGCCGTCATGAGTGAGATGCAAGCTCGGCATCTGGACGATTTGGTCCAGGGCAAGGTCGAAGAAGGCACGATCGAGACCGATTTGCCTTTGGCGAGCGCCGGCCCCCTACGACTCAACGCCTATGGTGTGCGCTCGGAAATTGAAGGTTCCCTCGAGTTCCAGACACCGATCGCGGAATTGCCGCTGGAGCGTGTGACGAAGGACGAAGCCGAGGCTTACGAGCGGTGGCGAGATGTCTACCAAACGAACTGGCGGTGGGCGTTCGATCCCATCGGACTGCGGCTGACGGTCAAAGCGGAGCGCCTGGCTGCCGATCTGACGGTCATGCCGTTGATCTTGGGGAGCGATTACCGCTCGTTGGTCGAGATCGCCCGCGGTGCGGAGATCGAGCAGCTTGACGGCGATCGACACGATGCCGTCGCGCACTTCATCTTGGCTCTCAACCGGAAGTCGGAGCAGATGCAACAAGGAGCCAGCCTGGCGGCAGGTATGGTGCGGGTCGATCTACTCGACTGGCTCGGCGACTGGGTGAGTGTCTATGTCGACGACGATCCCGAATTCTGGCAGAAGCTGGCCTCGGAAAGCGATCTCGATCGAGCGATGCAGTATGGAATGTCCCATCTCGACCACCTACCGGTGGGCGTGCACGTCGCAGTCCGCAACCCGTTGAAATTGGCCGCGTTCATGACGGGCCTGAGAGCATGGATCGAGCAAGTCGCCCCACGGATGACAGTCTGGGAATCGCACACGTACCGCGACGAGCCTTACGTGAGCGTCGGGCCGTCCGAGCGTGCGAAAGGCACTTTACCCGACGGCGTAGGCCAACCGCACCTATACTACTCGATGTCTGCCGACGGCTTGATTCTGAGCTTCAACGAAAAGCTGTTGCAGCGGGCCCTCGATCGTCAGATCGAAGGTCGCGAGGCGAAAAAGGAAGGTAAAGAGCCGCAGGCCGCTGCTCGGCCATGGCTCGGTTCGAGTCTCTGCTTTCAATTCGACAGCAAGCTGATCGGCATGTTCGACGCGCTCGGCGGTGAGAACGCGCGGCAGACGATGCAGGTACGCTCCTGGGGCAACCTGCCGATTCTGAACGAGTGGCATCGCCGCTACCCAGATCGAGATCCGGTGAAGTTGCACGAAGAGTTCTGGCAAACGCGGCTCGTCTGTCCGGGCGGAGGCCAATACGTCTGGAACGACGATTGGCAAACCATCGAGTCGACCGTCTATGGCCACCCGGGACAACCTAAAACCGGCCCCGCGAATCCCTTGCCTCTTCGGGGTATAAGCGGTGGCAACTTCGGATTGACCTTCGAGAAGCAAGGACTGCGGGCCCAGGCGGTCATCGACCGTCACGAGGAACCGAAGTCGCCCTAGTACCGACTCTTGCATCGGAAAAATCCGACTGAACCGATAGGAGGATGCCGCGGTCTATTACGGCGTCCGCTTGTCGCGAGATTGGGCACCCCGATACAATTCGGCTCACGATCAGGGTAACGTCGTCAATCGCTGCATCGCCTCGGGTGCGGAACGGTCGAGTTGCGCCTGAGAGCGGAAACCTCCACCGATGCAAGACGCCGCAAGAATCGATTCACCCACCGATCCGGCTCTCGACGCCCTTTGTCGCGAGTTGGCGACCCGCGCCGACGCACTCGATCTTTCGGGAGAATGGCCGGCTGAGCAGCTTGCGATCTGCCGCCGGTATGGCGTCTTTCGTTGGTTCGTCGACAGCACGTGGGGCGGCGTCGGCTGGAGTGATGTCGACCTGATGCGTGGCCTCTCACGGCTCGCCTCGGCCTGCCTGGCGACGACCTTCGTTTTGACACAACCACTCGGAGTTTGCCGACGGCTTGCGAACAGTCAGAACCACGCTCTGCGCGACCAATTGTTACCCGAACTCGCCGAGGGCAAGATCTTCGCCAGCGTGGGGATCGCGCACCTGACGACGAGCCGCCGGCACATAGCTCGGCCTGTGCTTGCGGCGCGAGAGACCGCAACGGGCTTTGTTCTCGACGGCACCATCCCGTGGGTTACGGGCGCGGTGCGTGCCGATTACGTGGTGACCGGTGCGACGTGCGACGATGGCCGCCAGATCTTGGCCGTCTTGCCCACGACCTTGTCAGGCTTTTCGGCCAACCGGCCAGCACAACTCGTCGGTCTGACCACCACCTTGACCGGCGGTGCGGAGTGCCGCGAAGTGCTGCTCGACCGGCATTGGCTCTTGGCCGGACCGATAGAAAATGTCCTGTCGGGTAGTGGTGCCGGAACGGGCGGTCTGCAAACATCGGCACTGGCGCTCGGCCTGGCCGCCGGCGCCCTCGACTATCTGGAGCGAGAAGCCGCGACGCGGGGCGAATTGGCCGCCGCCGCTGCCAAGCTCCGGCAAGAACATGCCGAGTTGGAACCAGAACTCTTGAAGTTGGCTGCGGGGCGCGATGGTTGTTCGCCCGATGAGCTCCGGGCGCGGGCCAACAGTCTGGCGCTGCGTGCGGCCCAGGGAGCATTGACGGCGGCCAAGGGGAGCGGATATGTCTTAGGCCATCCGGCCGGCCGATGGTGCCGCGAAGCCTTGTTTTTCCTGGTTTGGAGCTGCCCGCAGCCGGTCGTGGCGGCGGCACTTTGCGAACTGGCCGGCCTGGCCGACTGAACGACGATCCTATCGATCTCCTGAAAGATGCCCTTACGACGACCCAAAGTTCTCCGCGCGAAGCTGCCCGCGGGCGATTGCCTCTGTAACTATTGCTCGGCCAAGTGCTGCAAGTATTTCGCGCTGCCGATCGATACCCCGACCACGCACAAAGACTTCGACTATGTCCGCTGGTATCTGCTGCACGACGCGGCGACGGTCTTCGTCGAAGGTGAGCAGTGGTACCTGCTCGTGCACACGGCCTGTAAGCATTTGCAGGAAGACAACCGCTGCGGCATCTATGAGACGCGGCCGAACATCTGCCGCGAGTACTCGACCGAGAGCTGCGAATACGAAGACGACTATGTCTACGACCGCTACTTCGAAACGCCGGAACAAGTCGAAGAATATGTCGAGGCGATACTGCCCCCGCGCAGCCGCGACCAATTCCGCAGCCGCAGGCCGCCGCTGCTCAATGTGATCGGATAGCGCCCGCCGTGACCAAAACCAACCGCATCGAGCCGAGAACGCTCAAGGGATTTCGCGATTACTTGCCCGACGCCATGATGGCCCGCGAGCGGCTCATCGACACGGCGCGGCGGATCTATCGCTCGTACGGTTTCAGCCCGATCGACACCCCCGCGCTCGAGTATTTGGAGATTCTCACGGGCAAAGGGGGCGATGAGACCGACAAGCAGCTCTATCGTTTCCAGGATCATGGCGATCGCTGGGTCGGCCTGCGCTTCGATCTGACCGTACCACTCGCCCGGTTTGTAGCCCAGCACGCGAACGATCTGGGGACGCCCTTCAAGCGGTATCATATCGCCTCTGTCTGGCGCGGCGAGAACACGCAGCGAGGCCGTTACCGCGAGTTCATGCAATGCGACTTCGATACGATCGGCACACGATCACCGGCGGCCGACGTCGAGACCGCGCTCGTGATTCACGACCTGATGCGGGCCATCGGATTCGAAGAATTTACGATCCGCGTCAACAACCGCAAGGTCTTGAACGGACTGCTGCAGCGGCTCGACCTCGCCGATAAGTCAGCAGCCGTCCTGCGCAGCTTGGACAAGCTCGGCAAAATCGGGCGCGCGGCGGTCGCGGAGGAAATGCAGACCGTGGCCGGTGCAACCGCGGCTCAAGCCGATGACGTTCTGCGCCTGTCCGAACTCAGCGGATCGAACGAACAGATCTTGCAGCAACTCGGGCCGCTCGTGGCGGGGAACGACGTGGGGCAAGAAGGTGTCGCGCGCCTGGCGGAGTTACTTGCCGCCGCCGAAGCCGGCGGCGTGTCGCCCGATCGCTTGCGGCTCGACGTTTCCATCGCCCGCGGGCTCGACTACTACACGGGTACGATCTTCGAGACCTTCTTAGATCGGCTCCCCGGCATCGGCAGCGTTTGCTCGGGCGGGCGTTACGACGACCTCGCGAGCTTGTACACGAATCAAGAGTTGCCAGGAATCGGTGCGTCACTCGGTCTCGACCGTCTGCTGGCGGCCATGGAAGAACTGGGCATGCTCACCAAGGTCACGACACCGGCCGAGGTGCTCGTTGTCTACTTCGTGGCCGAGCGACTGCACGACTACCTGCGCGTGGCAGCCCGGCTGCGAGCCGCCGGGCTGGGCGTCGAGATCTATCCCGAAGCCAAGCGGCTCGGGCAGCAGCTAAAGTACGCCGACCGCCGTGGTTTCAAGGTGGCGATCATCGCCGGCGACGACGAGCTCGCGACGGGGAATTGTCAGATCAAGAATCTCGCCAGTGGCGAGAGTATCACAGCACCGCTAGCCGGCGACCTCGCTGCCGCCGTCAGATCCGTTCTGGGATAAAGTGGCAGGCTGTGCAGCGCCGCGCCTACTTACGGTATTCCAACTTCGTGTATTCCGGTGCGGCCGTCGCAGCCGAAGAGTCCGGCGAATTGTGGCCGGTCAGGCGGGCCTGCCGCCGCGCTTCGCGCTCGGCCAACTCTCGGTCGCGCAGTCCGGTGTATGTGGTGACGTGCTTGCGATGGCTCTCCGCGCGTTGGGCGGCAGCATAGCGTTCCTGGGCGGCCAGCATTTGCATCTGCGCCATGCCGAGCGAATAGAGCCCCGCGCCAAGGCTGCGCGCTCCGCGACCGCCCACGCCGTTGCATGCGGGAGCCTGTTGAGCGCTAGCGAGGAGAACCAGCGCGACACATCCACCGATCAGCGACGATCTCATGGCCGACTCCTTTGCGCGAGATAGGACGGGCTCTGCTCCAACCACAATCATTGGGCCTCCCACCGAGGTGTTCAAGTCGCTGACGAGAAAGTAACTCTACTTGCGTTCGAGCGTGATCCCCTTCTCATCGCGCCGGACAAACACACCACCTGGGAGAACCCGCTGGGGACCGGCTCCCGCATCGATACACAAGACCAGATCGGCCAGCCCATCCCATTCTGCGAAGCCCATCGCCTGTTCCGGCCAACCTTGCCGCCGCCAAGCCGCTACAAAAGTCTCGCGGACGAGAGGTCGAGGCTCGGCGAGGAGTTGCTGCACGTCGAACATCGCCCGGTCTGTCTCGAAGACGACGGCGCGGCGTAAGAGAATGGCCGCCTGCGCATCGATCACCTGTTGGGCTTCGTGGGCAAGTTGCGACAGTCGCAACAACGCGTCGACGACATGGGGGTTGTATTCCGCCGCAAGTTCTGGAATCAGCTCCTGCCGCAGGCGATTGCGGGTGAAACGCCGCTCGGCGTTGGTGGCGTCTTCGCGATGCGACTGCTCGATCGATTGCAGATACGCGGCCAACTCCGTGCGGCGCACATGCAGGAGCGGGCGGATGAGCGTCGTTCCCTCGCTGAGCGGCCGAGCGCGGCGCATGCCGCCCAAGCCCGCGATGCCCGTGCCCCGCACGATGCGGTGCAAGACGGTTTCAGCCTGATCGTCCGCGGTGTGCCCCGTGGCAACATAACGCGCACCAACCTGTGCCGCCCGCTCTCGCAGGAAATCATACCGCTCGTGCCGAGCCGACTCTTCCGTGGCCGGATAAGATTCGGCCGAATTCTGCGTCCGTCGGCTGCGGCCGGTTTGGCATTGCAGCCCCAAGGTTTTCGCGAGCTCAGCTACGAATGCCTCGTCGGCGTCGGCCTCTGGACGCCAGGCGTGGTTGAAGTGGGCGACGACGATACGCCCGGGCCCCGGAGCGCATATTGCGTGCATCGCGCGGAGCAGGGCCACACTATCGGCGCCGCCCGAGACGGCGACCATAACCGTCACGTCGTGCCACTGTTCCGGTGGCCAGACGGTGCGCAAAGTTGCCTCGAGCGCACCGGCCTTCGTCGGCTCAAAGGCCGCCGCCGCAGAGCGCAAATTGGGCTCGGTTAGGGGCAAGCCAGTTTTTAGTTGCGGACGCATCAAACTCTGGTAGTATGAAGGTCGTGTTAGCGAACAACCCACGGTAGCCGGCCGAACGGGCCGCGCGGCCGAGGACAAGAGCACAGCGTGTTTGCGACTGGATCGGTTGCAGGTAGCGAGAACCAGCCCATAAAGTCGGCAGAACGATGCACTTACTGATCATCCTCTTGCAGCAACTCCTCGGCATGCTGCCGAGCTCCAAGCAGGTTCCTCAGCCGGAAGTCGTCCGCAACGGTGGCGCCAGCCCGAATTCGGGCGAGCCCGACTCTTGCGGTCGCATCGCTCTGCCCCTTTGCGGCTGGATGACGCCGTTTAAACCATTACCCATCGTGGCTGGCCCGTTTTTTATCGCGTGGGCCGGACGCTTGGCCAGGCCAGGCCGTTCGGTCTACCCGCCGGCAGTTGTCCGGCAGATTGGCAGAGCCGCTTTGCGCGCCCGAGGTCCCGCACCGGATCCCGACGAGCGCTGCTTGAGCATCTAACGGTTCCTTCCTCCGCCTCATTCTATCCAGGCTGAACGTCGCTGGCTGCCCGCCGCGGGCGGCTTGCCTGTCTTCGCCCGGCCCAATCGTCCTCCCACGGGTTGGGGCCTCCGTTCGTTGACGAATTATCGCACCTGCCCGCGCGGCGCCGGCCACGCCTCGCTCGGACGTTCAACGGGGACAATATATGGGGACAACCGGGATCATCATCCTCATCGTCGCCACCTTCACGGCGACGATCTTACTGCTCAAGGGCTACGATTACCTACGGCAAAAGGACGCCGAGACGCGGGCCCGCGATACGATCGAGAAGGCCGAGCGCGAGATCGATGCTCGCCGCCGCGAGGCGGAACTCGAGATCAAAGAAGCGGCCATCCATCAGCGGGCCGAGGGCGAAAAGGAACTGAGCGTCATCCGCCAGGAACTGCATGAGCGCGAACGGTCGCTCGACAAGCGTCAAGACGCCCTCGAGCAGCAGTCCGAGCAGCTTCGCAAACAAGAAAAGATGGTGGAGAACAACCAGCGCAAGCTGGCGGAGCGGATCGAGGAGAACACGCGCCGTCAGGAAGAACTGGGCAAGCTCATCGAAGACGAGCGCCGCACGCTACACCAGATCAGCGGGCTGGGCCAAGACGAAGCCACGCGGCGGCTGCTGAGCATGCTCGAAGCCGAGTTGCAGCATAAGACGGGCGCCATCATCCTGCGGCACGAAAAACAGCTCGCCGAAGTCTGCGAGGAGAAATCCCGCGAAATCCTGCTCACCGCCTTGCAGCGCTACGCCGCCGCCCACACCGCCGATACGACCACCAGCACCGTCGACATCCCGAACGACGACATGAAGGGGCGCATCATCGGTCGCGAGGGGCGCAACATCCGGGCCTTTGAGAAGGCGACGGGGGTCGACGTGATCATCGACGACACGCCGGGCGTGGTCATCGTGAGTGGTTTCGACATGGTCCGTCGCGAGGTGGCCCGCATCGCCCTTGCCAAGCTCATCGCCGACGGACGCATCCATCCTTCGCGGATCGAAGAGATCGTAACCGCCACCCAGGCCGAGTTGGAGCAGCACCTGCAAAAGCTCGGACAGGAAGCGGCCCAGGAGGCCGACGTGCCCGGTTTGCACGAACGGGTGATCCACATGCTGGGCCGTCTGCAATTCCGCACCAGCTACAGCCAGAACGTGTTGCGGCATTCGATCGAAGTCGCCTTCCTCACCGGCATGCTGGCCGAGGAGATCGGACTCGACCCACGGCTGGCCCGCCGTTGCGGCCTGCTGCACGACATCGGCAAGGCGGCCGATCACGAAGCCGAGGGAGGCCATCCGAAGATCGGCGCCGACATGCTCAAGCGTTTCGGCGAGGGAGCCGAGGTCGTGCACGCCGCGCTGGGCCATCACGACGACCTGCGTGTCGAGAACCCTTATACTGTTCTCGTGGCGGCCGCCGACGCCTGTAGCGCGTCGCGGCCGGGCGCGCGGCGCGAGACGTTGGAGCGATACATCAAACGCATGGAGGAGTTGGAGACGATTGCCGGCGGATTCCCTGGCGTGGAACAAGCCTTCGCCATCCAAGCCGGCCGCGAATTGCGGGTGCTGGTGCGCTCGAAGGACACGACCGACGCCAGCGCCGCCAAGATCTGCTACGACATCGCCAAGGCGTTTGAAGAACAGTTGACCTATCCGGGCGAGATCAAGGTGACCGTGCTCCGCGAGTCGCGGTTTACTGAGATCGCCCGCTAGGCGTGACGTTTTCACCGGGAGAGCGGCCGGCAGATCGCCTTGTCTGTCTGGTTCGCTGCTGAAAAGAGGAAAGACGCGTGCGATTGCTGCTCGTCGGCGACGTTGTGGGCAAGCCGGGCCGCCAAATCGTGGTGCGGGCCACCCGCGGACTCGTCGAGCGCGAACGGCTCGACCTGGTGGTGGTCAACGCCGAGAACGTGGCGGGCGGATCGGGCATCACGCCGGAGATCTACCATGAGTTGATTTCGGCCGGGGTCGACGGCATCACGTTGGGCGACCATATCTACCGCCGCCGGGAGATCAACCCGGTGCTGACGAAGGCGTCGAACATCGTCAAGCCGGCCAACTTCCCCCCTTCGGCTCCGGGGCATGATTTCATGCTCCTCACCGGACGAAACGGCGTGGCGGTGGCCGTGGTCAGTCTGCTCGGCCGCGTGTTCATGCGTCCGGTCGATTGCCCCTGGGCGGCGGTCGACCGAGTGCTGGCGCAGCTTCCGCCCGAAGTGAAGGTTATCTTGATCGACTTTCACGCCGAAGCGACGAGCGACAAGCAACTGCTGGGACGGTATCTCGACGGCCGCGTTTCGGCCGTGCTGGGCACACACACCCACGTGGCGACGGCCGACGAGGAAATCTTACCCGGCGGCACGGCCTTTCAATGCGATGTCGGTATGACAGGTCCCCATGAAAGCATTCTGGGGCGGCGCATCGACCGCGTTTTGGAAACTACCCGCACCTTCAACCCCACTCATTTCGAGGTCGCTACCGGCGACGTGCGGCTCAACGGCAGCATTGTCGAAGTCGACGAAACCACCGGACGTGCCTTGAGCATTCGGCGATTGCGGCTGGCTGCCGCCGAGGCCGAGGAATTGGGCAAGTAGCCGACCGGCTCGTCGCCAGCGCGGCACCCCTATCGACTTCACGCCGGCCGGTGTCTACTAGGGTCATCGGAGCAGGGATATCGCGACGCTGACAGCCCGCGCCGCAAGCGGTGCTCTTGATCGACTCGAAAAAACCGGGCTTGCCGCTGGCAGCCATTCTCAGTACTCTCCGGCGCATTTCCATTTCGGCTGTGGTCCCATCGGTCCCCCAGAGTGCCACCAAGTTTAGCGCGAAAAGTCGGCTAGGATTGGCCGCGATCGCCTTGGGCTTGCTGGCGGCTCTGACCGTGGCGGGCATGTTGCGTCCCGATCCAAACGGCTTCGGCACGCATCGACAATTGGGACTTCCGCCTTGCACGTTCGTGTGGTTGCTCGGAGTTCGCTGCCCGTCTTGCGGCATGACCACCTCCTGGTCGCATGCTGTGCGTGGGCATTGGCTCGCGGCACTCGGCGCGAACACAGGCGGAGCACTGCTGGCGGGAATGGCAATGCTGGCCGGCCCCTGGCTGCTCGCTTCGGCGGTGCGGGGAAGGTGGCTGATAGGCCGGCCGGGAGACCGAACACTGGCAGTCGTGGCGTGCGTTTTGATCGCCACCACTCTGCTCGACTGGATCTATCGTTTAGCGACTCAGGGATGAGGAACGGACCATGCACGGACGCATGCTGAAGTACACCAGTTGGCTCGCGGTCTTCGGAGCGGCACTCATCGTCACGCAAATCGGTTGCGTGCGCCTCATCACCACGCTGGGCTACTTCGTGCAGGGAACGAACGACGATCCCGAATTCGAAGGTTTGAAGGACAAGAAGGTAGCGATCGTCTGCCGGCCCCTGATCGAGCTGAAGTTCACCTCCGGCACCGTGACCAACGATATCGCCGAGCGCGTAGGGCAATTGCTCAGGCAAAACGGCAAGCGAATCAAAGTCGTCAAGCAGAGCAAGGTCAACAACTGGACGGACGAGAATCCCGAACCCGAACTTCGCGAAATCGGGCAAGGCGTCGACGCCGACATCGTGCTCGGTATCGACCTCGAGCAATTCAGCCTCTACCAGGGTCAAACGCTCTACCAGGGTAAGTCGCAGGTGAAACTCACGGTCTGCAACGTGGCCGACGGCGAAATCCTCTTCGATAAGCCGATGCGGCAGATCATCTGGCCGACGCGTGGTGGCCAGCCCTCGGGTGAGAAGCCGGTGCAACAGTTCCAGCGCGAGTACGTAGAAATCCTCGCTACCGAGATCGGCAACCACTTCTATCCGCACGACCACTTCGCCCGCAATTCCGAACTCGATCCGGAGTAGGCGCTCTCGCGGACGATCGGAATCGGCGGCGCCGATCAGCCTTTCGCCGCCCGCAGGGTCTCGGGCAGGGTCGATCCCAAGAACCGGTAACGACTCCGCACCGCGTCGAACCGGTACAGGGCCACGCTCGTCGTCGGCGTAGGCTGCCCGGTATTCTCCCCCGTCAGCATGCGTTGAATCGTATCGCTCACGGGCAGGGCGATGGTCGCCGGGGGAAGCAAGGGCGACGGAACATCGTATTGAAAACCGTCGAACGGCCCTCCAATGAATTCGATTTGCTGGCGATCGTCTGGTCCCGCGTTCATCTCGTCTCTCCCCTTCCTGGCCGTCCGCCATCTTTGCTCGAAGGCTGGCCAGACAGCCGTCCCGGCACCTTGAGAAAACCCTGCTGAGTAAGCGGTCGCCGGCAACTTTTTGTTAGGGTTGCAATATCCATGCCGCCTTGGTGGGGCACGCGCCGCGGCGAGCAAGCGTCCGGCGCATGCAACCGTGTTCGCAGCGTGCTACGATGGCGGTCGTGGCGATTAGCCGCAGCTTCGATTGCTCCGCGCAAACACGGTCCACCGATAAAACCGCCTTGAGTACTTTGTGAGATACCCGGCGCTGGTCTTCTTTTGTGGTTTATTGGCAACTGGGACGCTGTGCCACGGAGAATCGGCGATCGAGACGATCGCCGGCACGGGGCACGCGACGGACAATGGTCGCGAAGGGCCCGCCGCGCGAATCAACATCGACCAACCGTTCGGCGTCGAACTCGGTCCCGACGGCGGGCTCTATATCTGCGAGGTCGGCCAGCACCGTGTGCGGCGGCTCGACTTGGCCAGCGGGCAGGTGACGACCGTTGCCGGATCGGGCCGCCTGGGCTATTCCGGCGATGGTGGACCGGCGACCGAGGCCGATCTGAACGAGCCGTATGAGATCCGTTTCGACAGTCGGGGAAATCTTTTTTTCGTCGACATGCGCGGCGCCGTCGTGCGACGCGTCGACAAGCAGACCGGTCACATTGCGACCGTCGCCGGCGTCGGTCGCCCCGGTTTTGACGGCGACGGTGGACCGGCCACCGCGGCGCTTCTACGCGACCCACACAGCATCGCCTTCGACGACGCAGACCGGCTCTATATCGCAGACATTGGCAACCATCGCATTCGCCGCGTCGACCCGCAGAAGGGCCTCATCGAGACGATCGTGGGGAACGGCGAAAAAAAGCTGCCGCGGGATGGAGTCCCTGCGCAAGGCGAACCGATTTATGGTCCGCGAGCGCTGTTCATCGCAGGGGAACAACTCTGGATCGCGCTGCGCGAAGGAAACTCGATCTGGCGAATGGACCTTGCGCGGGGCACATTGCACCACGTCGCGGGTACGGGACAGAAGGGGTACTCCGGCGACGGCGGACCGGCGCCGGCCGCAACCTTCGACGGTCCCAAGGGAATCGCCTTGTATCCCGATGGGAATGGCTTGGCGGTGGTCGACACCGAGAACCAGGCGATCCGACGCATCGACCTGAAGCTGAACAAGATCGAGACCGTCGCCGGCGGCGGCCCACTCGCGCGCGGCTATGCGGGTGACGGCGGGCCGGCGACCGCGGCGCAACTCGATCGCCCACACGGCATCTGCATCGGCCCCGAGGGCGCTCTTTACATCGGTGACACCGTCAATCACCGTGTGCGGCGGATAAAGTAGCGGTCAATTATCGCTGGGCCTGATCGGTCGCGGCAGCAAACGACCGGTACGGCGCTGATATGCCCGGTAGACATCGCCATAGAACGCGACGAGGTCGCGCTCTTCCAGGGCGATCGCAATCAAAACGTACGCCGTCGTGGTCGCCGCGAACAGCAAATGACCGGCCGTCATCGTAGGGCTGGACCAGAAAGCGATCACGAAGCCGAGCATGATGGGATGCCGCACATAGCGGTAGACCAGCGGTGTGCGAAACGGCGGCGGCTCATAGTCACGCACCATGAAGCAGAACCACGTTTGCCGCAGGCCGAACAGATCGAAATGATCGATCATCAACGACGAGGCGACGACGGTCAGCCAACCCAGGCCGCACAGCACATCGAGCGCCACCCTGCCGAGCGGATCTTGTACTCGCCAGACTTCGCCGTGCAATGGCCGCCAGAGCCAAAAGACCAATAGCAGCAAGACGCTCGAGACCAACACGTACGTGCTCCGCTCGATCGGCTCAGGCACGGACCTCGTCCACCAGCGTTTGAATCCGGGGCGTGCCATGCCGCTGTGCTGGATCGCGAACGCCCCTAACAGCGCCAGGTCGACAGCCCACGACGCGGCACTGGCCGACCCGGCCGGTACATCGATCGACCGGGGAACGATCACGTTGCCCACGAAGCCGACCGCATAGAGCAGCGACACCAGAGAGACCAGGTAGGCAAACACGCCAAACAGGAGCATGCCGGTGCGACGGAGTCTGTCGGGAACGCCGCCAGCATCGCGCTCAGGCTCAACACGAATCGGTCCCTTCGACAACGATTCGGAAGCAACCATAGGTTCAGGACGCCGGGCGCGGGGCCAGTTCCCGCTGGGCGAGCATCTCGACCAATGCGTCGATCTCGCGGGGCGTCGTATCGCGCCCCAGGCTGAATCGCACCGCTCCTAAAGCCACGTCGTGGGCGACTCGCATCGCGGCGAGCACCGGGCTGATATGCGTACTCCCCGCATGACAGGCCGAGCCGGTCGAGGCGGCCACGTTCGGGATGCGTGCCAAGATGTCGCCGCCGATCTCTCCGCGAAAACCCACGTTGAGTGTGTTCGGCAGGCGCAAATCGGGATGGCCGTTCAGCACGACGCGGTCGCCGAAGCGAGTTTGCAGCGACCGCCACAGGTCGTCACGCAGCGACGCCACTCGCGTGTCCTCGATCCACCGCAGCGCCAATTCACAAGCGGCCCCGAGCCCGATGATTTCCAACACGTTCTCGGTGCCAGCCCGCCGCCCAGCCTCATGTCCGGCACCGTGCAGCAAAGGTTCCAGCTCGAGTCCTTCGCGGATGAAGAGTGCTCCGACGCCCTTCGGACCGTATAGCTTGTGGCCGGCGATCGAAAGCAGGTCGACACCCAGTGCCTCGACATCGACCGATATCTTGCCGGCGGTTTGTGCGGCGTCGGTGTGACAGGGCACCCCGTGCTCGCGGGCGATCGCCGCGATCTCGGAGATCGGTTGGATCGTGCCGACTTCGTTGTTGGCGTGCATGATCGTGATGAGCGCCGTGTGCGGACGGATGGCCCGACGCACCGCGTCCGGATCGACGAGCCCCTGACCGTCGACGGGGAGCCGCGTCACTTCCGCTCCCAGTTTCTCCAAGAACTGGCACGGCTCGAGCACGGCCGGGTGCTCGATGCGGCTGGTGATGATATGAAACGGGCCACCGCCCTGCCGGGCAAAATACAAACCCTTGATCGCCTGGTTGTTGGCTTCGCTGCCGCCCGATGTGAAGACAACTTCCGTCGCATCGCAGCACAACAGCGCGGCGACCTTGGACCGCGCCGTTTCGACCGCGTCGCGGGCCGGAAGCCCCGCCCAATGCAGGCTCGATGGGTTACCGAAAGCTTCGGCGAGGAACGGCGACATGGCCGCGGCGACTTCCCGCGCGATCGGCGTCGTGGCGTTGTAGTCGAGGTAGATGCGTTCGTTCATCGCGAAACCAGCTTGCGACGGCGGACGGGCTTATCGCCCGAGGTGGCGGGGCCGGCGAGCAGCTTCGCCAGCCGCTCTTTGTCGGCCTGGATCTCGGCGGCCGTCCGCGTTACGACAGGGTCGCCCCGACCGACGAGCGCCAGCATGTCTTCCACCAACCGCGGACGGCACAGGTAATAGCACCGCAGCGTGCCGTCCTGGGCGTAGTCCACCAGCATCGCATGACGCAGCACGGCCAAGTGTTGCGAGATATTGGCCTGCCGCGCCGGCAGAATCTCTTCCATGTCGGTGACGCATTTTGGGCCGGAGACCAACTCTTGCAGGATGGCTAGCCGGGTGGGGTGCGAAAACGCCTTCAACAATTCGGAGGCGGCTCTCGGGCTGGCCAATTCCGCGGCGCGATGCGAACTTTCCAAATGCAGACTCCTATCAAATGGGCTGGTGAGAAACCGCCCCAGCGTTTTCGTGAAAAGCGCGACAGCCGGAGCCGTTTTCCGGCGATCTCTCAGACCCAGTTTATCGAACATTCGAATTATCGAATGTTCGCACACGAGAGGGCCGGTTGTCAATGACTACACGCGGGGGGCGAGAGCCCCGAATTCGCCGAAACTCGCGTGCCGGGGCCCCAGCGGCGGGCATTCTATCGAATCGGTGAAAGATTCTATAGAATTTGCTTGCGGAGGCGGGAGACGTTCGTTAGCATAAGCAGCAGTCCGCCCGCCGACCTTCCCTGCCCGGTCCATCCCTTTACGGCAACGAGTTTACTTCCCGGAACAAGTCAACCGTTGCGGAGCCCGCTTGTGGCGAGTTCGTCGCTCAATAGCCGTTTACACTGCGATCATGGCCTGCGGCGTCAGGCCATCGTCGAGTCGGTACTGCGCGAAGTGTTCCAGGGGCGGCTCCGTGCCGGCCAGCATCTGGCCACGCAGCAGCTTGCCGATCAATTCGGCGTGAGCCATACACCGATCCGCGAGGCGCTTATTTCGCTGGCCGGTATCGGCGTGATCGACCTGGTGCCGAACCGCGGAGCCATCGTGCGGCGGGTCGTGGCGAAGGACGTGAGCGAGATCTTTCAGGTCCGCCGGGCGTTGGAGTGCGAGGCCGTGCGCAGCGCCTGCGGCCGGATGGATCTCGCCGAATTGCAGACACTGGCCGACGATCTACGCCGACTGCACGACGCCCAAGCCGGCCACATGCGGCAGCGATCGCATAAGAGATTGCAAATGCGGTCGGTCGAGCGTGCCCGGGCGGTCGACAGCCGGCTGCACGACCTGATTACCACGTCGTGCGGCAACCATTTCTTGGCCAAAGAGATCGCTCGGCTGAAGACATTGTTCCGTGCCTTCCGCGACCTGGCCTGGGAGCACGACACCAGCCAGAATGATTTTCGCCGCGTGGCGGAAGAGACGGGCGAACACCTGGCCATCGTCGAGGCGCTGCTCGCGGGCGACCGCCGGCAGGCGGTGCGGGCCATGTCGTTTCACATTCGTTCCGGCGGACGCTATTGGAGCCGCGTGTTGTCGGATGAGGGACCGCATCAGAAGAGCCAGATTCACATTCGCGTGGAGGGAAACGGGAAATGAACGAGCATCGACGTGTATTGGCCGGTGCATTGCGGACCGCGAGCGCCATGCCGCTCTTCTTGCTCATGCTCACCTATTTTGCGGCCGACGGTTCGGCTGCGGAGCCGCTCGAGTACAACCGGGACGTGAGGCCGATCCTGGCCGAAAACTGTTTCGCTTGCCACGGGCCCGACAGTGCGGCCCGCAAGGCCGACCTGCGGCTCGATCAACGCGAGGCGGCCGTCGGCGCGGGCGCCATCTTGCCCGGCAAGGCCGACGAGAGCGAACTGTTGCGCCGCGTCCTGTCGAGCGATCCCGAAGAGGCGATGCCTCCCGCGGCGACCAAGAAGCAACTCACGGCCGCCCAAAAGGAAACCCTCCGCCGCTGGATCTCAGAAGGCGCGGCCTACCAGCCACATTGGTCGCTCATCGCGCCGGCGCGGTCGCCGTTGCCGGCCGTCAAGGACGCGGCCTGGTGTCGCAATCCGATCGACCATTTCGTGCTGGCAAGATTAGAGGCGGCCGGTTTGCAGCCGGCCCCCGAAGCCGATCGCCGCACGCTGGCCCGCCGGCTATCGCTCGATCTCACGGGCCTGCCACCCAAGCCCGAAGTGGTCGAGGCCTTCGTCGCCGACACCTCGCCCGATGCTTACGAAAAGTACGTCGAGGAGCGGATGAATTCGACGGCGTGGGGAGAACATCGCGGGCGGTATTGGCTCGACGCGGCCCGCTATGCCGACACGCACGGAATCCACTTCGACAATTATCGCGAGATCTGGTCCTACCGCGAGTGGGTCATCGGCGCCTTTAATCGCAACCTGCCGTTCGATCAGTTCACGATCGAGCAACTCGCCGGCGACCTGCTACCGAATCGCACGCTCGAGCAACAGGTCGCTTCGGGCTTCAACCGCTGCAATATCACGACGAGCGAAGGTGGCGCCATCGCCGAAGAGTACCAGGTGCTCTACACACGCGACCGCACCGAAACGACTTCGATGGTCTGGCTGGGCACCACGGCCGGCTGCGCCGTGTGCCACGATCACAAATTCGACCCGCTCACACAACGCGAGTTCTACGAGTTGTCGGCGTTCTTCAACAACACGACTCAGAATCCCATGGACGGCAACATCAAGGATACGCCGCCCGTGCTGTTCGTGCCGAGCGCGGCCGACCGCCCGCGCTGGGATACGCTGGGCGCGGAACTGGCGGATGCCCGCAAGCAGATCGACGAGCGGCGCAAAGCCGCCCGGCCCGATTTCGATGCCTGGCTTGCCTCGGCCGCACCGGCGGCGATCGCGGGCCTCGTGCCGACCGACGGTTTGCGGTTCCACGCCGAGTTGAACGGTGGCGGCGATAATTCGTTCGCCGTCACCTACGACGGCCAGCCGCGGACCGTGTCGGCTTCGGCACAGCTCGTCTGGCAACCGGGGCACGTTGCCCCGCTCGCCCTACAGTGCACGCCGGGCGCGGTGGCCGAAGTGGCCGACGTGGGCGACCTGGAGAGGGACCAGGCGTTTTCCTACGGAGCTTGGGTCAAGCTGGCCAAGATCGAGACGGCGGGGTCGATCTTCGCCCGCATGGACGACCAGCACGATTACCGCGGCTGGGATCTCTGGATGGAGAACGGTCGCGTCGGCTCCCACATCGTCAACCGGTGGCCGGATGACGCGCTCAAGGTGGTCTCCAACGATCCGATCAAGGCCAACGAGTGGACGCACGTCTTCGTCACGTACGACGGCTCGTCTCAGGCGAACGGCCTGAAGGTCTACATCAACGGCCGGCCGCAGGCGACCAGTGTGCAGCCCAACGCGCTGAAGAGCACGATCCGCACGGAGGTGCCATTCAAGTTGGCGCAGCGGCACTCGTCGTCGAGGCTCGACGACATGCTGATCGAAGACGTGCGGCTCTACGGCCGCGCCCTGCCACCGGGCGACGTGCAGAAGCTCGCCCAGGCGACGCGCGCCGCGGCGCTCGTGGCCAAGGCCCCGGATCAGCGCAGCGACGCCGAGAAGGACGAGCTCTATCAATGGTGGCTGGCCGCGCTCGATGGCCTTTCGCAGCAACTCGCCGGTAAAGTGGCCGGCTTGGAACAAGAGGAAGCGGTCATCAAGTCGCGCGGCACGGTGGCGCACGTGATGCAGGAACGGGCCGATCCGGCCATGGCCTACGTCCTCTACCGGGGCGACTACGACAAACGCCGCGATCCGGTGCAGGCGGACACGCCCGACATGTTGCCGCCGATGCCTGCGGGGCTGCCCAAGACCCGCCTTGGCTTGGCCCAGTGGCTGTTGCTCCCCGAGCAACCACTTACGGCCCGCGTCACCGTGAACCGGTTCTGGCAGGAATTGTTCGGCACGGGCATCGTTCGCACCGCGGGCGATTTTGGCGTGGCCGGCGAACTGCCGACGCATCCCGAACTGCTCGATTGGCTGGCCGTCGATTTCCGCGAGAACGGCTGGGACGTGCGACGGTTCTTCAAACAACTGGTGACTTCCGCCACCTACCGCCAAGCGGCCCTGAACACGCCCGAAAAACTCGAAAAGGATCCGCAGAATCGGCTCTTTTCTCGAGGACCGCGGTTCCGCATGGACGGCGAGATGATCCGCGACTACGCGCTGGCGGCCGGCGGCCTGCTCGTGCAGAAGGTGGGCGGCCCCAGCGTGCGGCCCTACCAGCCCGAAGGCGTGTGGGAAGCCGTCGCGATGATCGGCAGCAACACGCGCGACTATAAGGCGGACAGCGGCGAGAACCTCTATCGCCGCAGCCTCTACACCTTCTGGAAACGGGCCGCCCCGCCGGCTTCGTTGGATATCTTGAATGCACCCAGCCGCGAAGTCTGCACCGTGCGGCGCGAACGCACCGACACCCCGCTGCAAGCCTTGGTCACGCTCAACGACCCTCAATTCGTCGAATCGGCTCGGCACCTGGCGGAAGTCGTCCTCAAGCAAGGCGGCGAGTCGGCCGAGAGCCGGCTCGACCTGCTCGCGCGGCGGTTGCTGGCCCGGTCCTGGCGTGCCGAAGAACTGCCGGCCGTGCAGGCGTCGCTCACCGATTTGCAGGCCTTTTATCAGGCCCACGCCGAAGAAGCGAAGCTGTTGATCACCGTCGGCGAATCGAAAGCCGATCCGGCGCTCGATGTCTCGGTGCTGGCCGCTTGGACCATGCTGGCCAACGAGTTGATGAATCTCGATGAAGTCTTGAACAAGTAGCGCGGTCTCGCCCGAGCGACCGCACCGTCGTCCTACCTCAAACACCGTATCCGATCTGCCTGGAGTCCGATGCATGTCGCCGCACGAAGAATACGTTCGCTACGAGACGCGCCGTCAGTTCTTTAGCCGTGGGGCCAACGCGGTGGGCTGGGCCGCTCTGGCTTCGCTCGCCGGCGGAGTTGTGCCCGGCCGGTCGGCGTCGGCTACGGAATCGCCGGCACCGGGACCCCATTTTGCTCCGAAGGCCAAGCAGGTGATCTACCTGCACATGGTCGGAGGCCCGCCGCAGATGGACCTCTACGACTACAAGCCGCAGATGAAGGAGTGGTTCGACAAGGATCTGCCCGACACGGTGCGCATGGGACAGCGTCTGACGACCATGACCTCAGGTCAGAAGCGGTTTCCTATCGCGCCGAGCATGTTCAAGTTCGCCCAGCACGGGCAGAGCGGCATGTGGGTGACCGAGCTGCTGCCGAACACGGCCAAGATGGTCGACGACATGTGCTTCATTCGCAGCATGCACACGGAGGCCATCAACCACGAGCCCGCGATCACCTATATGCAGACGGGCAACCAGGTGACCGGCCGGCCATGCCTAGGCGCCTGGGTCTCGTACGGTCTCGGCTCGCTCAACGACAACCTGCCCTCGTTCGTGGTGTTGGTGGCCAAGCCCACTAACACCGAGCAGGTGCAGGCGATCTCCGCCCGGCTCTGGTCGAGCGGTTATCTGTCGGGCGAACACGCGGGCGTTTCGTTCCGCTCGGGCGGCGATCCGATCCTGTACATCAACAACCCACCCGGCGTGCCGGCCGAGATTCGCCGCCGTACCCTCGACGGGCTGAACGCGCTGAACGAGATGAACTACCGGATGGTGGGCGATCCCGAGACGCACACCCGCATCCAACAATACGAACTTGCCTTCCGCATGCAGGCCAGCGTGCCCGAACTCACGAGCACCGGCAACGAGCCGGCTTCGACCTATGCCCTCTATGGCGACGAGGCCAAGAAGCCGGGGAGTTTCGCCCATTCGGTGCTGCTGGCGCGGCGAATGGTGGAGCGGGGCGTGCGGTTTGTCCAGATCTACCACAACAACTGGGACACGCACGGCAACGTGGCGGGCCGCCTGCCCGATCAGTGCCGCGACGTCGACCAGGCCTGTTGGGGTCTCGTGCAGGATCTGAAGCAGCGCGGCATGCTCGACGAGACGCTCATCATCTGGGGCGGTGAGTTCGGCCGCACGATCTATTCGCAGGGCGGGCTATCGGACAAGAACTACGGTCGCGACCACCATCCGCGTTGCTACACCATGTGGATGGCCGGCGGCGGCTCGCGCCCCGGCACGGTCTATGGCGAGACCGACGATTTTTCGTACAACATCGTCAAAGACCCCGTGCACATCCACGACTTCCACGCCACGGTGCTAAACTTGCTCGGCTTCGACCACGAGCGCTTCTCGTATCGCTACCAGGGTCTCGATCAGAAACTCACCGGCGTCGAACCGGCGCGGGTGATTCGCGAGTTGATTGCGTAGGGCCGTCTGCCCGGGCCCATCAATGTGTCACCCGTTGTCCCGATGGCCCGACAAACGGATCAGTTCGGGACGATGACAGGTTGGCTGACGATACGCTTCGGTGGCGCTTGTGTGGGCTTGGGTTCGGCAAAGGTCGGCTGGTTCGGAGCGGGCATGGGAACCCATGTTTGCGGTGAGCCTATTTGCGGATTCTGTTCGACAACGGGTTCCGGGGTTACTCCCGGAGGAAAGGATTCGTAGCGGATCGTCTGCCCGGAACCTTGAAACAGACCGCCGAACATCTGACCGAACGCGCCTTGAGCCTGTTCCAGTGCCTTCCGCATGGCCTGCTCGTACTGGGTCAGACTATCGAACACGTAGAATGCCGTGACGGAATCCCAGGCGACATGTATGGGAGCGCCGACGGCGACACTGAACGTGGACGATGCCTCTTCACCCACGAGGAAGCGGCGGCCGTGGATCTCCTGGAAATGGACCTTCGCTAGAACCTTCGGCTGGTTTCCTTCGCCGATGGAAACCGCGACAAACCTGCCGTTGAAGTCCGGAGACCCGTTCGGTGGCGGTGCTCCCTTCGCCGCGGCAGGCACCGCGGGACGGGCTGGATTGACAACATCGGGGCGGCGGCGCGGGTATTCCTGGGCCGTTGCCACGGCCCAGATGCCCAGTCCCAAGCCAGCCGTGACGAGAATTGCGGAAATGCGAAAGCGCTTCATAGGGACCTCCATTTCCTGGTTGAGTGGGGAGCAACCGCGGCTTTGGCGAAACCTCCCAGCCGTCCGTGGCGCGTGATTGTGCCCCACTTGTTGCGAGTGGGTCAATCCCGAACCGGTCGCAAGGCACGGGATGGTAGGTTGTCGAATCGAGTCGAACGCCACAGATTTGGTGCGCCGATCCGTGTTTGACAAACACCGTCGAAGCCCGATCGGCGACGATCGGGGCAGTGCCGCGAGCGGTCGACTGGACGGGCGGTGTGATCGCTTGGTGCCCGCTCGACGGTCGATTCGTCCAGCGATATGCTGCATAAAGCCGACTCGAGGACCGGCGGGTGCACGGCACCATCAAGATCGGGAAGGAAATCGGTTCTCGGCCAGGCTCTTGAGATGGGTTCGCCTATGGTTTCGGTGGGCAGCCTCGCCCCTGATTTTGATCTCCCGTGCACGCCGCGCTTCGATACGGGGGCCGCGACGGTCTCGCTGGCCGACTTCCGCGGCAAGTGGCTGTTGCTCGTATTCTATCCGCGCGATTTTTCGCTGGTCTGCCCGACGGAATTGACCGCCCTCAGCGCCCGCATCGACGACTTTCGCCGGCAAGGTTGCGAGATCGTCGGCGTGAGTTCCGATTCCGTTGAATCGCACCTGCGCTGGATCGCCACGCCCGTTTCGCAAGGTGGCGTGCACGGCCTCGCCTTTCCGCTGGCCAGCGACACCGACGGTCAGGCGTCGCGCGCCTACGGCGTGTTTCTCGAGCAGCAGCGCCTGGCACTGCGCGGTCTGTTCCTGATCGATCCGAACGGGGTGCTTCAGTACCAGCTCGTGCACAATCTGAGCGTGGGGCGCCGCACCGACGAGATCCTGCGCGTGCTGGAGGCGCTACAGACGGGCGGCCTGTGCGCCGAAAGTTGGCAGCCCGGCCAGCCCACCCTCCGATCGCCCGCCGCATCGGCACCCGGCCGAATGGTGTCGCATTATCGCCTAGAAAAAGAGGTCGGCAGCGGGGCGTTCTCCAGGGTTTTTCGGGCACACGACACGACGCTCGACCGGACGGTCGCACTGAAGATCATGAAGCCCGACAGCCCGCTCCCCGTCGGCTCCGTGCTGGCCGAGGCGCGGGCGGCCGCTTCCCTCAACGATCCTCACGTTTGCACGATCTACTCGGTCGACGAGGCCGATGGCGTGCCGGTGATCGCGATGGAATACCTCTCCGGCAAACCTTTGTCGAAGTTGATCACCCACGGCGAGCCGTTGCCGCTGAATCAAGCCATCGACATCGCCCGGCAGGTCGCGCAGGGGATGGCCACCGCGCACGTGCAAGGGGTCGTCCACGGCGACCTGAAGCCGGCGAATCTGTTTGTGACGAACGATGGGGTCGTGAAGATTCTCGACTTCGGTTTGGCGCGACGCGATCAGCCGGAACACGACCCGGACGAGACGACCGACCTCGAATTCAACCGCGCCGGCGGTGTCACTGGCACGCCGAGCTACATGTCGCCCGAGCAGGCCGAAGGGTTGCGGCCGACCGCGGCCAGCGACGTATTTTCCCTGGGCGCCATTTTGTACGAGATGGTCACGGGTCAGCAGGCCTTCGTCGGCAAAAACGTACTCCAGGTCCTGGGGCGCATCCGCAACGTCGACGCGGAGCGGCTCACCGCCGCACTTCCTGAGCCGCTGGCTCGGTTGCTGCGCGAGATGCTTACCCGTGCTTGCCGCCTGCGCACGATTAGCATGGCCGAGGTGGCCGCACGGTTGGTGGCGAATGAGTCGGCGGCGGTCGAAACGACTGCGGGTTAGAACCGATGCGCCGCCTGTCTGAGAGCGGCTGACCTAACCCGGGAGCCGGAGCTGATCCGGTTTTGCCGGTTTCTCTGAAAGTTGATCAGCCCCGCGGGCTGTTCTTCTCGCGCTGGATGGTGCCGGGGGGTCGGCTCTCCAGCGATTCCATGATCGGTGCGCGAGCGTCGTTCTTCTGCCGCTGGATGGTGCCGGGCGCTCGGCGGTTGAACGGTCCTGAGAATGGCGATCGGGCATCGTTCTTTTCCCGCTGAACCGTACCTGGAGGGCGCCCGATGTCGCCATACCGATTGTCGTAGTCGTCGACTCGCGCCTGGCCGTTGACCTGTCGACCGGATGCCGGAGGACGGTAGCGCGTCCAGGCGTTGCCGGCCCAGTACGACCAGGCGTTGCTGCGATCGTAATACCACCAACGCCCGTTATGGAACTTGTATCGCCAACGGTCGGCGAGATTGCCCGTGGCCGAGGCCCCACGGTTCTCGATCTTGGGCGCTGCGTCTTTACGCGGCGCCTCTTGAGCCGGCAAGCGGCCGTTTGAGATCACCGAGGCCCCCAAGAATCCGATCACCCATATACCGCTACGCATGTTCGTGTCCGCCATGGATGAAAGTTCTACAGACCCTCGTACCCTAATGAATTCTAGGACGGGGCCGTAGCAAGGAAAGGATTTCTGAAAGGTCCTCTTTCGGAGCTTTCTGTAAAAGTGGTGCTATATAACCGCTAAAGAGCGGCTGACAAAACCGGGAAGCCGGAGCGCCGTGGGCGAAAAATCGGCCGTGAAACGCCGATTTTTGTGGAGCTCGATCCGGTTTTGTCGGTTGCTCTAAAATGATCCTGTTGGAACAATGCCTCGTCAGGGTGCCGAATGATGAGTACCACGCGACTTGCAGGGATGGCTCAATTCCCCGCGTCGACAAGGCGCGAAGCGCTGCGGGCGGGCTCTATCGGGCTCGTCGGTCTGGGGCTGGCGGACCTGTTCGCATTGCGTGCCACGACGGCGGAACCGCTGGTGACGCCTGCCAAGTCGGTGCTCTTCATTTTCTTGACCGGCGGCTTGTCGCATCAAGACAGTTTCGATCTGAAGCCAGAGGCCCCCGCCGAGGTCCGTGGAGAATTTCAACCGATCGCCACGCGCACCGGCGGGCTGTTGATCTGCGAACACTTGCCGCTCTTGGCAGAGCGGAGCGAGCGATTCGCGCTGGTGAGATCGATGTCGACGAACAGCAACGGGCACGAAGAAGCGTGCCACATGCTGCTCACCGGCCGGCTCGACGTGCCCAGTGCCGTCAGCCTGGGCAAGCCGCCGAGCCCCAACGAATGGCCCTCGATGGCCTCGCAGGTGACCTATGCCACGCGCGGCCGAAACAACCTGCCCCCGGCCGTCGTGTTGCCGCAGCCGAGCGTGAACGAGACGGCTAATGTGCGACCGGGCCAATATGCCGGCAAGCTCGGAAAACGGTTCGAGGCCTGGCACATGAACATCGCCGCGCCTTGCCCGCTGGGTAACGGTGCCTGCCCGCATTGCTTTCGCTTCGACTCGAACTCTTTCACACACGACGCGAGCAGCATTTTCGACACACCGTCGCTGAGTTTGCCCGACGGTGGACCGGCACGGCTCGCTGGCCGCATGAGCCTGCTCGACCATATCGCCGAGCAGCAACAGAAATTGGCGGCGGCGGCCGAGAAGACCTCGTTCGATCGCCATCGAGAGCAGGCCATCAATGTGCTCACGAATCCGCAGGTCCGCGCTGCATTCGACGTGGAACATGCCGACGCCGCGACCCTCGAGCGCTATGGCAAGAACAAGTTCGGGCTTTCGCTCTTGATGGCCTATCGACTCGTGGCGGCGGGAGTCAACCTGGTGCAGGTGAACCTCGGTAAGAATTCGTCGTGGGACACGCATCGCCGGAATTTTGTCAATCTCAAGCAAAACCTGCTCCCCTATGCCGACCGAGCCGTCGCGGCCCTGCTCGACGACCTCGCGGCCGGCGGCTTGATCGATACGACACTGGTGGTGATGACGGGCGAGTTCGGCCGCACCCCGAAGATCAACAAGGACGCCGGCCGCGATCACTGGGGGCCGGCGATGACGAGCCTGTTCGCCGGTGGCGGGGTGCGTGGCGGCACGGTGATCGGCGCGACGGATAAGTTGGCCGCCTATCCCGTGAGCGCTCCGCAGACTCCGGAGAACCTGGCCGCCACGATCTACAGAACCTTGGGCATTCCGTCGACCGCGAACTGGCGGGATGTCGACGGCCGCGCCTACGAACTCTGTCGCGCTCCGCCGATCGCTGGTTTGATGTAGGCGCACGCGCCGGGACCTTGGTCCGGCGACAAGAAAGCTAGGCCAAGATCGCCTCGACCACCTCGCCCGACACCATCGTCAGCCGTTCTTCCTGACCGTTGTGAGCGAACGTCAGCCCTTCGTGGTCGAGGCCGAGGAGGTGCAGAATCGTGGCGTGCAGGTCGTGGACGTGGATTCTGTTTTCCACCGCATAAAGTCCCAATTCGTCGGTGGCACCGTAAGTAAGGCCGCCGCGCACGCCGCCGCCGGCGAGCCACATGGTGAAGCCGTACGGATTGTGGTCGCGGCCATTGCCGCTCTCACTCATTGGCGTGCGGCCGAACTCACCACCCCAGATGACGAGCGTGCTCTCCAGCAGGCCCCGCTGCTTGAGATCGGCGAGCAAGCCCGCGATCGGCCGGTCGCTCTCGCGGCAATAGCGGGCGTGGTTTCCTTCCACGTTGCTGTGCGCGTCCCATTTGCTTCCCGAGCCCGAATAGATCTGCACGAAGCGCACGCCTCGTTCGACGAGCCGCCGGGCCAGCAAACAATTGCGGCCCATCCGTTGCGTTTCCTTCTGGTCGATCCCGTATAGGTCGAGGGTCGCCTCTGTCTCGCGGCGCAGGTCGACGGCTTCCGGAGCGGCGGCTTGCATGCGATAGGCCAATTCGTAGGCCGCGATGCGGGCTTCGAGCTGATCGTCTTCGGCACGTGCTTGCCGGTGGCGGCGGTTGAGTTGCTGGATAAAGTCGAGCTTGCTCCGCTGGTCTTGTGCCGCGGCGTTGGAGGGAGCGAGGTACAGGATCGGCGAGTCGCCCTCGCGGAACTTCGTGCCCTGGTACGTGGCCGGCATGAAACCCGTGCCCCAGTTGCGGTTTCCGCCGGGCGGCTCTTCGGGATAGTCGGCCAGCACGACGAAGCCGGGCAGGTCGGTGTTCTCGCTCCCCAACCCGTAAATGGCCCACGAGCCGAGGCACGGTCGGCCGCCCAAGATGCTGCCCGTGTTCATCTGGCACACGCTGCCGACATGATTCAACCCGTCGGCATGGCAGCTACGCAGCAGCGCTATCTCATCGACATGCCGGGCGATCTCCGGATACCAGTCGCTGACCCAGGTGCCCGACTCGCCGTGTCGCGAAAAGGTGCGCCGCGAACCCAAGAGCGGTGTGTACGCCGTGCGGCCCATGGCCGTTACGGGTCGTGTAAAACTGTCTGGCAGCGGCTGACCGTCGAGCCGCGTGAGTTCCGGCTTCGGATCGAAGAGGTCGACATGGCTTGGGCCGCCATCCAAAAAGCACCAGATAACGCTCTTGGCCCGAGGGGCGAAGTGCGGCGGCCTGCGAGCGAGGGGGTTCGATTCGCCGAGCGACGGCGCGGCGGCCACACTTTTGGCCAGGAGCGACGTCAAGGCCAAGGCACCAAAACCGCCCCCCGCTTCGAGCAAGAACTGCCGGCGCGAGCCGGGCACAATGTGGTGTGGGCGGCGCGACCTGTTTCCGTCAATCGACATACAAGAACTCGTTGGCGTTGATCAGCGCGTGGCAGAAATCGGCGACGGCGTTGTCGATCGATCGGCCGCCACCCGCGGATGAACCGGCCTCGTCCGCAGCCTGTCCATTTGCCAGGCGAGACTGCACGAAGGCGACGGCCGTTGCGATTTCATCCTCGGCAGCCGGCCGGCCGAACGCCTGGCGGTACGCCGTCGAGACAAGGGCGGTCAGATCTGCACCGTGTCGGGCCAGCAATCGTTCCGACCAACGGCGCGCCTGCTCGATCGCCAACTCGCCGTTGAGCAAGGCCAGCGATTGCGGCGCCGTGGTGGTCTCGGCCCGCCGCGGACAACTGTGATGCATGTCGGGCTGATCGAAGGCCTCGAACAGTGGATAGTGCAGATTGCGTTTCGCGAGCACGTACACCGATCGCCGATCGCGATCTTCCCGTCGCTCGTCCGGCGACCAGGCGTACGATTTGCTCAGGCCGTTCGGTAACGCGGGACGTGCGCTCGCACCGAACATCCGTCGATTCATCGCGCCGCTGACGCAGAGCAGCGAGTCGCGTAACGTCTCGCCCTCGAGCCGCCGGCGCCGGGCATGCCACAGCAGCCGGTTCTGTGGATCGCGTTCGGCAGCCAGCTTGCTTCCTGGCGACGAATCGACGCGCGAGGTCTGCCGATAGGCCGCCGAGGTGACCAGCAGCCGGTGGATGTGTTTCACGTCCCAACCACTCTCGACGAGTTCGACGGCGAGCCAATCGAGCAGCTCTCGGTGGGTGGGCGCATCGCCCTGACCGCCAAAATCGTTCGGGGTCGGAACGATGCCCACCCCGAAATGCTGTTGCCAGATGCGGTTGACGATCACGCGCGACGTCAGCGGGTGATCGGGACGCACGAGCCAACCGGCCAAGGCCGTCCGCCGCCCCGTGCTGGCACTGCCGCTGCCCGGCGAACTCACCGCGGCGGCCGTGTCGCCGAGAAAGGCCGGAAAGCCCGGCAGCAACTCTTCGGCCGGCTTATGCCAGGCGCCTCCCGTGAGCAGCCACGTCACCGGCGCGGTACGGCCGACGTCGCCGACGGCCATTAGCGTCGGCAGCGGGGCCGGCCGCAACGAATCGAACTCCTTCAGCTTCGCCTGCAAATCCTGGTAGCGCAGTTTGTCTTCGGCCGAGAGCTTGTTGACGATATCGGCCTCTTTGGGCTCGGCCTGCTTCAGCGCCATGCGAGCGATCTGTTCTTGGTAGGGCGTGCGCTCCGCGGCAGGCACGTCGACCGCCTGCCGTATTTCCGCACGGAACTTGCCCAAGCCGTACTCGCGCAATTGGGCACGTTTGGCGGCCAGCAATTCATCGATCTGCGCACGCACTTCGGCCGTCGCTTCCCGCCAGGTCGCAAGCTGGTGGCGGTAGCGCTCGGCCTCTTCGGGCGTCGCGTCAGGCACGTCATCGCGCGGCACGAGCGGCGAAAAGAACGCCTGCAATCGGAAGTAGTCGGTCTGCGCGATGTCGTCGAATTTGTGGTCGTGACATTGTGCGCAGCCCATCGTCAGGCCCATGAAGGCCACCGAGGTCGTCGCCGTGACGTCATCCAAGATTTCCTGCCGGCGCTGTTCAAGGTTGGCGGCGTTGTATTCGTCGGGATAGAGACGGTTGTAACCCGTGGCGGCGAGCGCCAACGGACTATCGGGCTGAAGTTCGTCCCCCGCCAACTGCCAAGCCACAAAACGATCGTACGGCAGATTGTCGTTCAGCGCCCGGATGACAAAGTCGCGATATTTGTATGCCGTCGGACGAAGTTCGTCGGCCTTGAAGCCGTCGGTCTCGGCGTAGCGCACCAGATCGAGCCATCGCTCGGCGGCGCGCTCACCGAACGCAGGCGACGCGAGAAGGCGATCGACCTGCCGATCGTAGGCATCGGGCCGGCCGTCTTCCAAGAAGGCCTGCTGTTCCTCCTCGGTGGGTGGCAACCCGAGGAGGTCGAACGAGAGTCGCCGCAAGAGAGTGAGTTTGTCGGCAGCCGGACTGGCGGTCAGTCCGGCCGCTTCGAGTTTCGCCAGCACGAAGCGATCGATGGGGTTGATGCACCAACCGGGGTCATTCGTGGCGGGAGGAGAGGGACGCTGCGGCGGGCGGAAGGGCCAATCGCCGTGGCTGAAGGTGGTCGGCGTTTCACCCTGCACCGGCCGACAACAAACAGTCAGCGCGACGAGGCTTAGGACCCAAAAAGAGTACGAACGTGGCACGAGACGCACGAACCTCCCCAAAGAGTTTCGCCAGCGACGCGAGCGAGTTGGTCAACCAGCGCCAGACAGATCGGTGATTCTAGCGTGCCTGCCCCCAATTGTCGATTTTCTAACGCATGTCTGAGGCTGACGTCGCCATGGTTTGGAGGTTATCGCCTGTGTCATCACCGGCGGCCCAGAACAGCATCTTGGGCACGTCGTCGAATTATCTGATCACACCGATCCGCGCGTCCGACTTGGTAGTTTTTGCCATCATTTTATACCATCGCTGCCCATTATTTAGGCAGTCCGGTGTTGCTGGTAGGACGGGTAGTTTTTGACGTAAGATGCTTGCCTTTTTCGGTTTGTGCGATACGATGCCGTCTTGCGCAGGGAGAGTCGGCACCCGACTTGCTTTCGCAGAGCGGATTCATTCGCAACCGCATGGCCCACATGTCCTGGCGAATGTCCATTCGGTGACGCAATGAAATCGGGGCGCGTCCGTAACTCCTTCTGGTCTTTGGTCGATCTATTTAGCGAGGAAACTGTGAAACCCAAAGAGGTACTGGCTCTCTGCCGAGAAAAAGACGTCAAGGCAGTCGATCTGCGATTCATGGACTTCCCGGGACTCTGGCAGCACTTCACCATCCCGGTCAACAAGCTCGACGAGGACGTGTTTGAAGACGGCCTCGGTTTCGACGGTTCCAGCATTCGCGGCTGGCAGGCGATCAACGAAAGCGACATGATCCTGGTGCCGCAGCCCGAAACGGCCGTACTCGATCCGTTCACGGCGTTGCCCACGATCAGCATGGTCTGCAACATCCAGGATCCGATCACGCGCGAGGACTATTCGCGCGACCCGCGCAATGTGGCCCGCAAGGCGGTGAACTACTTGAAGAGCACGGGCATCGCCGACACGTGCTTCATCGGCCCCGAGGCCGAATTCTTCATCTTCGACGACATCCGCTTCGATGCCAGTGCCCACCAAGCCTTCTATCACATCGATAGCATCGAAGGCGAATGGAACCGGGGCCGTGTCGAAAGCCCCAACCTGGGGTACAAGCTGCGCCACAAGGAAGGTTACTTCCCGGTGCCGCCCGCCGACCAGTTGATGGACATCCGCAACGAGATGATGCAGACGATGATCGAGTGCGGCATGGACGTCGAGGCGCAGCACCACGAGGTGGCTACCGCCGGCCAATGCGAGATCGACCTGCGCTTCCAGGATCTCGTGAAGATGGCCGACTACATGTGCTTGTACAAGTACATCATCAAGAACGTCGCCAAGAAGTACAACAAGACGGTGACGTTCATGCCCAAGCCCCTCTACGGCGACAACGGCTCGGGCATGCATACTCACATTTCGCTGTGGAAGCAGGGCGAACCCCTCTTCGCGGGCAGCGGGTATGCCGGATTGAGCGACATGGCGCTGCACGCCATCGGCGGTCTGTTGCGGCATGCTCCGTCGATCCTGGCCTTCTCGAACCCGACCACCAACAGCTACAAGCGCTTGGTGCCGGGCTACGAAGCGCCGGTCAATCTGGCCTACTCGCAACGGAATCGCTCGGCCTCGTGCCGCATTCCGATGTACAGCCCCAGCCCGAAGGCGAAGCGGGTCGAGTTCCGCTGCCCCGACCCGAGCTGCAATCCCTACCTCTCGTTCTCGGCGATGCTGATGGCCGTGATCGACGGGATTCAGAACAAGATCAACCCGGGCGATCCGCTCGACAAGGACATCTACGACCTCTCGCCCGAAGAGCTGGCCGAGGTACCCAAGACTCCCGGCTCTCTCGACGAGGCACTCGACGCGTTGGAAAAGAACCACGCGTTCCTGTTGCGCGGCGACGTCTTCACCGAAGACGTGATCAGCACCTGGGTCAAATACAAGCGAGAGAAGGAAGTCGATGCCATGCGGTTGCGTCCGCATCCGTACGAGTTCTGCCTCTACTACGACATTTAGGAGCAACCGACGAAACCGGATCGAGCTTCACAAAATCGGCGTTCCACCGTCGATTTTTGGCCCGCGGCGCTCCGGCTTCCAGGTTTTGTCAACCGCTCTCAGCGGCCCTGGGTACGAAAACTAGCGCCGCACACAATAGTCGAAACCATGATTCCGGGCTGGTGGCTTAGGCCGCCGGCCCGGTTTCTTGCGCCGGTTTGTGGCTACGCGATCTGCGATGCTTTATTCATCAATCGCGTCTTCGGCCAGACTTCGCGCCGCCATCGGTCGGCTATTCGGCACTTTCGCTCTGCGCCGGGTCTTTCAGCTTCTCGCGAAAGACCTTCTTCACCTTGCTTACCTTGGGACGGATGACCGCCATGCAGTAGGGCTGACTCTTGTTCAGGTTGTAATAATCTTGGTGGTTTTGCTCGGCCGGGTAGAACTCCGAGAATTCCGTGATCTCGGTGACGATCGGCTTGCGGAAGGCGTGCTCCTCTTCGAGCTTTTTCTTGTAATGCTCCGCCAACTCCTTCTGCCGCGGAGTGTGGTAGAAGATCGCGGAGCGGTATTGGGTGCCGACGTCGTTCCCTTGGCGGTTGAGCGTGGTCGGGTCGTGCGTTTCCCAGAACACCTCGAGCAGTTCGGGGTAGGCGATCTCGTTGGGATCGAACGTGATCTGGATCACTTCGGCGTGGCCGGTCTCGCCGGTGCAAACCTGCTTGTATGTGGGGTTCTCGGTGATGCCACCGCTATAGCCGGAGACGACGGAGCGGACTCCCTTGAGCTGCTGAAACACGGCCTCGCTGCACCAGAAGCAGCCGCTGCCGAAGGTGGCTTTCTCAAGCCCACGGGAACCTGTCTGGGCGGCCGACTCGGTTGACTCGTCCATCTTCTTCTCCTGGGCTTGCTTTTGATCGCGATCCGATTTCGTACCTGTCGCGGGCTTCTTGGCGCGCGGTGCCTTGGCGGCCACCAGCGCGGTCGCCGAGATCGCTACCAGAACACCGCCGACGACCGTTGCCACGACGGCGCCACGTGTGACCACCGGCATGATTCGCCTCTGCTGAGTTGGTTTGGTGGGCTCACCGAGCAAACAACCACAGCGCATTGTATGCAGCGAGCGGCGCGGTGCCAAATTCGTGTCGAGCCTCGCCGCCTGGTGCGCCTGTGCCGGTCGGAGCGAATGACCGGCGATGGCATCGCCTGGTGCAGTCGACTATGATTGCAGCCTTCGCACCCTTCTCCTTCGGCGCCAGCCATGCTCGGATCGTTCTTGCTCTTGGCCGAGGCCGGCGAATTGCCGCTCGATTGGTTGGATTTTACCGTCCTCGTGGGGAGCGTGCTCGCGGTGGCGGCCTATGGCATGTACATGGGCCGGCGCGAGGAAGGGACCGCGGACTATTTTTTGGCCGGACGTAGCGTGGCCTGGTGGGCGGTGGCCGGTTCCATCTTCGGTACCAACGTCAGCTCGCACCATCTCGTCGGCATGATGGGCGCCGGGCTGAAAGAAGGGTTCGCCCAGGCTAATTTTGAATTCGGAGCCATCTGCGGGTTGTTGATGCTGTGCTATTTCTTTCTGCCGCTCTATCGGCGGATGGGAGTCTATACGCTCAGCGAATATCTGGGACGCCGTTACGACGACCGCAGCCGGTTTCTCTATTCGGTCACCAACATGGCCTTTCTGCTCATCCAACTCTGCGGCACGCTGATTCTGGGCGCGATCACCATCGAAGAATTGACCCGCGGCTCGCCCTACGCGGTCAGCTATGGCGCGGCCGTCTGGGGAATCTCGCTCGTGGCGGCTGCGTACACCGGTTTCGGCGGGCTCAAGGCAGTCATTTATACCGACGTCATCCAGAGCGTCCTCTTACTGGTGGGTGCCGGCGTGATCGCGGTACTGGCCATCTCTCATCCGAACGTGGGCGGCATCTCGGGCCTATTGGCCAAGGAACCGGAAAAGTTCCACGTGTTCTTCCCGGCCGACCATCGTGAGCTTCCCTGGACGGGCGTGCTCACGGGATTGATGATCTTGCACTTCTATTATTGGGGCACCAATCAGTTCATGGTGCAGCGGGCGCTCGGTGCCAAGACCGGCTGGGACGGGCGGATGGGCATCATCGCGGCCGGATTCTTCAAGCTGCTGATTCCCTTCCTGTGCATCGTGCCCGGCATGGCCGCCGGGTACATTCTGACCATCGATCCGCAGACGCAGAGCGATACGGCATTCGCCGGGCTTACGCGGCAATTGCTCCCGATGGGTTATGGCCTGGTGGGTCTGGTGATGGCCGGGCTGGTGGGCGCCATCCTTTCGACCGTCGATTCGATGATGAACTCGACGGCCACGTTATTCACCTTCGATATTTATCAGAAGTACGTCGATCCCCGTGCGCCGGAGCAGCGTCTGATCTGGGTGGGACGTGCGGCGATGGCCGCGCTCGTGGGCGTGGCCATTTGGCTGTCGCTGGTATTTCGGCAGACCGAGCAAGGAGGCCGCAGCATCTTCTTGGTGATGGCGGACTACAACGCCTACCTGGTGCCCGGCGTGTTGATCGCGTTCCTCGCCGGCATCTTCCAGGCCAACGTCACGGCCACCGGTTCGTTCGCCTGCATTCTCACGGGGCCGATCGCCTCCGTCCTGCTCGAGCGGACCGCGAAGCACGGCTTCGACCACGATCTACAGGCCTTCCACCGCGCCGGTTTGGCCGCTGCCATCAGTTACCTGGTACTCGTGGCGGTGAGTTGGATCTATCGCAGCGAGCGCAGCGACGAGAACGAGCAGTATCTGTGGTGGCGTTATCGCCGCGGGGGCGACGACGGCGAGCTTGTCCCGCGCCGCTGGTGGCAACGCGACGGATACTGGGCGGTGCTGCTCGCGGCGGCGACGGTCGCCATGTGTTGCTACTTCGCTTGAGCCGGAGTCGCGTTCACATTCAAGATCGGCTCGGGCACATCGACCGCGATGCCCTCGGCGGGGATCGGTAGCTGCAAGGTCCAGAGCACGGCCTGACCGACCAGGCGGCGATACGCTTCGTGCCGCCAGTTGTCGTGAAAGTGCAGCCCGCTGAAACCGAACGATCGGCCGCCGGTTGGTCGCTGCCAGGCCCAAGCCACCGTCTCTTCCCGATCTTCGATACGGACGCTGATCAACGGTTGGATCGCTTCGCGCGGCTCCGCAAACTTCAGGCGATAGTAAAACTCGTCGCGAACCTTGAGCGGCCCAATGGCCGTCAGAATCGGGTGCTTGGGGGCAGCGATCTGCCATTCCGTTTCGATCACCGCATAACGCCGATCCGGCCCTCCGTGGCAACCGCCCGCCAGGCGGAGCATGGATTCGATGTTCGCGGCGTCCTTGGTGCCCATCGCCCAATGCAGTACGACGACCCCGCCCCCGCGCGCGACGAGCCGCGAGAAGGCCTCTTGCCGGCGCGGATCGGCGTTCAGCCACGCGGCACCTTCCGAAAGAAACAGCGCGCAACCGTCGGCGTCGGCCAGTTTCCGCGGCCCGTCCGACCACGGCTCATCGGCCCGTTCGCGGCGCACGTCCAGATTCGGAATCGGCTTCAAAATGGCTTCGAGAACCGCCACGCCAGGTAGATATTCGTGTGTCGTAGGTGGATGATTGTCTGGCGATTGACCGAGCAAGAGCAATCGCTTCGGACGAGGATTCTCGGCCGCCACGGGTCCGCTACGTAACAACAGTCCGAGCGCGGCAACGTGGCAAACCAAGAACAATCGGGAGTAATTCATAACCGGCCTCAGGCTGGAAGCACGTTTTGAGCGGCGGCGTGGCGTCGCGATCGGAACTAGCTGTTCGACGACATCGCGTCCAACAAGATACGGTTCAACTCGCGGATGCTGTAACGCGATCGCCCCAGCCCCCAACTCTGGTCCTGAATCGAAAGATCAACGTCGGCGAAGATGAAATCTTCTCGGTGCCGCCGGCTGCGGACGACGATCTCGCCGTAGGGGTCGACAATATAACTGTCGCCGTAGCCGACCCCGTCGTAGCGGGTGATGGCGGCTTCCTTGCCCGGCACCACGTTGTTGCCGCGCACGAAGTAGACGCAGTTCTCCACGGCTCGCGCCACATGGTCGGCTCGCACGTGTTGAAAGTGCCCGATGAGCCCTTCCTTGGCGATGTAATTGAAGTGCGGCGCGAAGATGATGCGGGCGCCCTTGAGCGCGAGGATACGGCTCGGCTCGATGTATCCGCCGTCGGCGCAGATGACCACGCCGAATTTCACGCCATTCCGCTCGAACACCGGAAAATCGCGCCCCTGCTTGTAGATCGGCTCGTAGGCAAAGCATTTGCTGTAGGTGCCCAGCAAGTGGCCCTTATGGGCAACAAGCGCCGTGTTGTAGAGATCGGGTCCGCGCAACTCGTTGAAGCCGACGATGAACGTGGCTTCGAAGCGGGCCGTTTGATCGAGGACGCGCATCATCCGCGGCGAGTCGACCGCAAACGCGTTCTTGCGGGCGAGCTCCTCGGTGTCGGGATAACCCGTCAAAAAACTTTCCGGAAAGCAGACGATTTCTATTCTGTCTCCATCGGCTCGCTCCAGTCCCGCCACTACCTGAGAGAGGTTGCCGTCGAAGTCGTCGTAATTCGCCGCAAGTTGACAGTGTCCGATGCGCATGGGCCTACCTCGGGGTGGAACGAGCCCGGTACGGGCCGATCGGTGCGATCTCGACGATCCCGTGCACGAACCGGTTTTGGCCGAGTTCCTAGCGAATGTTTCCGGCGATTATCGCCGACCGCCGAACAGTGAGCAAATCAGGCGGTTTCTTCCCTGCGGGGCGGGGCGAGCTGTTCGACCACACCCGCCAGAAAGCGCGCCAGACGGTCGGAAAAGACGAGGGCATCCTGCTTGAGGTTGAGCATGTCCTTGATGCTGGACGGGCGGCGGAAGATTGCCCCGGCGGCGGCGCCGAATCGTGCGGCATTCGTTTTCTGGCGGGCGAGGGCTTCCACGTCGGGCGGGAGCGCGTCGTCGACCGCGTCGCTGATGATGCGGACGTTCAGAAAACGGGTCTTGGCCTGCCGGCAAACCTCGCCCACGGCCCACGATTCCATGTCGACGGCCAAGGCCCCCGTCTGGTTGCCCAGCGCTTCCTTGTCCTCGGGGCGATACAAGATGTTGGTGGTCGTCGCGCAGGCCCCGACGTGTAGATGCTTATTGTTGGCCGTGATGGCCGGATCGAGCTTCAGATCGATCGCCAAGCGTCGGCCCGTACCATCGACCAGAGCATCGGCCATCACGATGTCGCCACGTTTGAGACGCCGATCGAGCCCGCCGGCAAAACCGGCCGAGACGACCCAGGCCGGCTTATGCCCCGCGATGAGCGCTTGCGTGCCCGCCGCGGCCGAAAGTTGCCCAATGCCGGTCTCGATGGCTACCACGCCACGGCGGCGCAGGCTGCCCGAGTGCAGCTTGACGCCGGCGGCATGGGTGACGACGATCCCTTCGAGCAGATCTTCGAAGCCACCTGCTTCGATCCCCAGAGCGAATACGACTCCGACGTCGCACGGGCGGGCTGGTTCAGCCGGCGTTGCGCCCTGCCCTTGCGCGGCCGTTCGCAATGCTTCGGACGCCGACTGGCGAACCTGCTGCTGGATCCAGGCACGAACGAAGGCTTGCCACACCGGCTGACCTCACCGACGCTTGGCATGTCGGCGTCGAACGGGGTCGCGGCGGGCTGCACGCGTCGGTCCGTAGCCATACCGGATCGCAAACCATTCGGCAAACCGCTCGCGATCGATCTGCCGCGAATTGCGGTTGTCCAGCAGATGGCCCAGTTCGTGGATGAGAATGTTGTTGCGGTAGAAGTTCTTGATGCTGTCTTCCGTCCAGACCAGATTCCAAGAGTGCGGCGACTCCTGCACCCAGTCTCCGCCGTACATCCGCGCTTCGTTGGCCTGATTTGGCTTGGGAGGCTGATGGTAGCGCTCGACCAGGTCGGTTTCGATCGGATAGAGATAGATCGCCGAGCCCCACTGCATGCCGTAACAGGGGAACCCCTGCTTCTTGCGAGTCATCCGGCTCAACTGCACCACTTCCAACGTACGCGTGAACTCAACCGGCAATTCGGCCAAACGCTGACGGATCTCGTTCGGCGTGAGCACGTGCCGATAACCTTCGCCCGGCGCTTGCACGATGATGCGATAGGCCCGCCCATCCTCGCGCGGCTCGTGCCAATCTTCCGGCGGGACGAAGGGCAGCTTCTCGTTCGACTGGCCACCGCGCGCACGATTGCTCAACGGCGCCGTCCACGTCACGGACCGATTGTAGGCGACGGGCTTCAACGGGCGCGCGATTCTGCCCCCTGCATTGAGCAAACGCTTGTGGCTCATGTGACTCCTCGGAATGACGGCCGACGGTTGTTTCGCCGGTCTGCGGCTGCCGGAGAACTCCGACAATTCCATCGTAGGAAGACCGCAAACGAGAAAACAAGTGAACACCGCAAGTGGCTTGGGCGTATGCACTTGCGTCATCGATAGACGGCTGGGCAAGCCGTTGCGCGATGCGGCAACTGGCGCAAACTGAGACGGGCCGCCGAGTTGGGGCATATCCCCGAATCTGTCCCGGCCGGCCCGGCCTAAAATATCACCCGTAGGTGATGAACAGGAGGATCAGGCTCATTCCGACGATCAACCCGACCGTGCCGAGGCCGATGATGGCCCACGTCGGAAGTCTTTTAATCGCAGAGATTTGCGAATCGCCTGGCCGCTTGCGCGCCATCCGGCCGACGATCGTGGCGCCGGCATCGTCGACATTGATGGCAAATTCATCCAGGGCGGTCAGCGGCTTGGCAACGAGGATCTTTTTAGTTTTCTTGCTGCCGTCCCCCTTAGAACTATCGCCCGCGGCCGATTTCTTCGATGTGCTATCGCCGGCCAGTACCTGCTGCGCGGGGCCCTTGATGGTCTGCCGCGGCAGATCGGACGCCGTATCGGTGAAGGCTTCGTTCAGCCGCCGCGCCGTGGGAAGTGGTTTGGCGGGGCGCGCGGCGGGCGCCGCCGCCTTGCCGTTTTCTTTCGCGGAAGACGATTCGGGCGATCGGAGCGAAACGACCTTCGCGTTTCCGCCGGAAGTGGCCAACCAACCCGCCAGGGCCTCGGCCACTTCCGTCGCCGTTTGATAGCGCTTGTCGGGCGACTTCGCCATCATTCGCTGACAGATGGCCACGACCGCCGCCGGTGCCCCGCGCCGCTCTTTGGCGATGCTCGTCGGCTCGGACGTCTGATGCTTCATCAAACGCTGGGGCAAAGTGCCGTCCGGGAAGGGCGGATGTCCCGTGAGAGCGAAGTAGAAGGTGCATCCAAGGCTGTAGATATCGGCTCGCGTGTCGACGCGGTGGCTGTTGATCGCCTGCTCGGGGGCCAGGTAATCGGCGGTGCCCAGCACGTTTTCGTCATGGGCGATCGTCAGCGAAGCCTGCGTATCGTCGGTGAACCTGGCCAATCCCAGGTCGAGCACTTTGACGGTACCTTGCAGGTCGATCAACAAGTTGGCCGGCTTGATATCGCGATGGATCAGGTTCATCTTGTGGGCATGCGCCAGCCCGTCGGCCGCCTGGCGGATGTAGTCGGCCGCCAGTTCGAAGGGGAGCACGCCCTGCGATTTCACCAGCTTTTGCAGGTCTTGTCCTTGCACGAACTCCATCACCAGGTAGTGCGTGTCGCCCTGGTTGTCGACGTCGTAGGCCCGAACGATGTTGGGATGGTCGAGCGACGCGGCGGCGCGGGCCTCGCGGTAGAAACGGGCCAGGTACGACGAATCGTGCACACGCTGGGTCGGCAGCACCTTGATCGCCACCCGACGTTGCATATTGATATGCTCGGCCAGGTAGACCGCGCTCATGCCGCCCGTGCCGAGGTGGTCGAGCAGCTTGTACTTGCCGAGGAAGAACCCCTTGTGGCGGCCTTCCAGAAGCTTATCGCACTGCCATTGGGTGAGCAGGCCGGCATCACGCAATTGGCGGGCCACCGCTTTCGGCTCTTCCAGGCTGCCCTTGCCGGACCGACTTTCGATCACCGCGAGCGCCTTGGCGAGTTGGTCTTTGTCGACCAGGTCGCTGCGCCGTACGAAATCGACAAAGGTGTCAGCTTTCAGATTCGCCATGAGGCATTCGGCCGACGCAGTCAAGCCCGGCGCGACACGCGCTGTTCGGTTGCCTCGAAACAGGCTCCGACCAGTTGACGGCGTGCCGGCGATCGACTTCTACCAAATCGTCGACGATCGGAAACGGACGTCAGTAATAAGGACCAAAAGAGATGATCGTATCCCTGCTCCGTGTTGGCGCACGGTCTATCTCTCGACAATAGCACAGATGTGGCGAGGATACCAGCAAACTCACGGACGGTAAAGGAGCCGCAGGGAAAAAGGAGAGGCCCGGCGCAGCCATTTTTCAGCCGTTCTCGGTCGGTACGGAGCCAAAATGGTGTTGCCGATTGCCAACTCGGAATCATCGTAAAATGCGGGCGGCCGGGTGTGGTGAAACGCGGCTCGCAGCTAGACCGGCAACGAGGTGATCGAGAGGGCGCCGATCGCCGTGTTGGTCGTCGCCCCACCAAACAAGTGCGTGGGTGCTCGAGAGGCCGCGGTGGAAGGCATGGCCGCGATGGCACTGTCCTGCGGACCTCACCCGACGGCTTGCAAACTCATCCCGCGAACCGGCCAGCTTGCTGCAACCCGCCCTTTGCCACGGTTGCGCGGCAGGCTAGGATGCGATGGCAGCGAACATGGCCTGGAACTGCGGCGCGGCGCGGGCCGCGGCGGGCCGTGCGCGGTAGCATCAGCGTCGAGATGACCCGCACCCTATTGGCGGCGATTGCCCGGTTATTGAGCGGCGCCAGCGTGCGCTGGATCGATTGTCAGCCCGATACGTGCCAGCGCGTCTATTTTGCCAACCACACCAGCCATCTCGATGCGCTCGTTCTCTGGTCGGCGTTGCCGGCCGACGTGCGCGTCGTCACGCGACCCGTCGCGGCCAAGGATTATTGGGAGGCCGGCCAGGTCCGCCGCTATCTCTCGACGCAGGTCTTCGAGGCGTTGCTCATCGACCGCCGGCACATCAAGGTCCATCAAAGCCCGGTCGACCTGATGCTGAAGGAAATCGGCGACAAGTACTCGCTCATCGTCTTTCCCGAGGGGCATCGCAGCGTCGACGGCGAGATCCATGAGTTCAAAAGTGGTCTATACTATCTGGCGAAAAAGCGGCCCGATCTGGAACTCGTGCCCGTACATATCGACAACCTGAACCGCGTGCTCCCCCGCGGCGAAGTGTTGCCCGTGCCCCTGTTGAGCTGCATCACCTTCGGTCCGCCGATTTGGTTGGAGGCCGGTGAACCGAAGTCCGACTTTTTGCGTCGAGCCCGGGAAGCGGTCCGCCGGTTGAAAGAGGCCTGACGCCGACTCATGAATCCTCTCATGGACTTGACGACCTTCGGCCTTGTAGGCGGCGTGCTCACGTTGCTCACCATGGCGACCGGTATCGGACAGCTTCTCAAGAAGCAGTCCGACACGGGGCTGAACCCGGTTGTCATCGAACAATTCAACCACCGCATTCGCGCCTGGTGGGTGCTATGCGCGGTGCTGGCCGCGGCCTTCCTGGCCGGGCGGCCAGCGACCGTGGTGATGTTCGGACTGTTGTCCTTTTGGGCGCTGCGCGAGTTCATCACCCTCACTCCCACGCGCATGGCCGACCACCGGGCGCTATTCTGGGTTTTTTTCCTCTTCACGCCGCTGCAATACGTGCTGATCGGCATGGACAGGTATCAGCTCTACAGCGTGTTGATCCCGGTCTACGGCTTTCTCTTCATCCCGGCCCGCATCGCCTTCGCCGGTGACTTTAAGCGATACCTGGAACGCTGCGCCAAGATTCAGGCCGGGCTGATGGTGTGCGTCTACTGCCTGAGCTATGCGCCGGCGATCTTGTATCTCGACATCGCCGAGCAACGCACCCAAACGACGGGTGCTACCGGTGCCGAATCGAACGTTTCAACGGACGACCGCGATGAACGCGGCGACCATCCTCAGCCAGGCGAAGCGAAGCGCGACAAATACCCCAACGCCCGTTTGTTGTTCTTCTTTCTCTTGGTCGTGGCCCTGGGCGATGCCTTCCAGTACATCAGCGAGAAGCTGATCGGCAAACATGTGATCGCGCCGGCCATCAGTCCGAACCGCACCTGGGAAGGTTTTTTGGGAGGCGTCGGATGCGCTACGTTGTTCGGCACCGCCATGTGGTGGGCCACGCCGTTCCACCCGTTGATGGCGGCCGTCATGTCGCTGATCATCACGACGATGGGGTTCGCCGGCGGCATGACGATGTCGGCGATCAAGCGCGACCGCGGCGTGAAGGACTACGGCACGCTCATCGAGGGGCACGGCGGCGTCCTCGACCGCATCGATTCGACCTGCTTCGCCGCCCCGATCTTCTTTCACGTCACCCGGTTTTTGTTCACCTAAGAAAACCGGGCACGGCTCCAGGGCTTCGCCCGCCTTATTATCGACCGGCGTAGACCGACTGCGTCGCCGGACGGGCGGGTGCGGGGCTGCGCTGGTTCCATTCGAGCACCACGGCACGTCCCGGCTGGACGGGCTGCGTGCGGCCGCTCTGCGCGACCGGACCGCGGTTCACCGGCTCGAGTGAATCGCCGTCCACGTCCGCTGACTCGTGGTGAATCAGGTCGGCGTCGGGCCGTGGCTGTTTGGCCCCCTTGTCTACGACGAGTTGCGCGAGCCCCGCGTCGTCGGCGTTGGGCGACGCCGGGACGAGCGGCAAGGGGCTGCCGCGACGAACCCAGTCGAGCCAGGCGTTCTGTAACTTGCCCAGGCTGTCGAATTGGTAGTGGGCGAGTGTTGCCGTCTTCCAATCGTTGGTATCGAGGCCGTCTTTCACGTAGCGCAGGAACTTGCGTTTCCCTCCCTGCGCGACCAGGAACGTGGCCAGCGAGTGCCCTTGGGCGTAGAGCGGCAGGATGTCTCGCGGATACTGTTTCATGGCAAACATGTCGTTGAAGGCGATGCCGCGGCGGGTTTGCAAGAACTGGATCAGCAGCCGCTGCTGCTTACGGCGCTCGCTATCGTGCTCGACGGTGCTCGATGCTCCTTCGTCGGCCCAGCGCGGCAGGGGTTGGCGGAAATAGCTGGCGAAGATCGTGTGCGTCACCTCGTGGGGCAGCACCGAATCTAAGATGCGCTCGCGGGAACCCTGAATCGACATCTGCCAGCCGAAGACGTCACCGTGGTCGAAGATGAAGCTGGTCGCTCCACCAGCCCCCAATTGGGGGCCGACGTCGACGGTGATGGGGCAGGGGTGGTACCAGGTTGGCATCTCCTGGCCCAACCATTCGATGGCCAACTCGCGGCGGTATTTTTCCGCGGCCTGCCCAACCTCTTTCGCCATCTCGCGATCGGCGGCACGGACGATGAAGTTGGCGGTACGGTGGCTGGCGCCTAACGAGACAACGGCCGCCGCCATGAAGGCGGCGGATACGAGGCGAGCTTCCATGCTCTCGACTCCGGCAATCTTTGCGGGTTAACCGTGGGTGGGCAAACCTTACCCTACAGCCGGCCGGCGGCCTAGAGCGGTTTTCCTCAACTCCCCCCACGGCGGCTGCCGATAGTGGTGCGCGGTAATCTGTAACGATAGTGCGGCCCGGGGTGGCATCCTTCCCGGTCCTGACCGGTAAATCATGCCCCAGACCCGTGATATTGCGCTAGAAGAGCTCACCGCGTCTGGCGATGCGCTCGGTGTGGCCGGAACGCGTGTCGACGCCGCCCATTCGCTGGGCGATGCGCTGGTGGCGCTGCCGCCGCTGGCCCAGATGCCGGTGGAGCAGGCGATCACCGACCTTGTCCGAGTCGAAGGCGCCGTCCAACTCCAGGCACACGCCGACCAGTTAGGGGCCTTTTTACGGCAGCGTCAACAAGAACTCGATCGTCGTGAAGCGCAGCTCAACGCGCGCCTGGCCGATTTTGCACAAGAGGTGCGCGACGCCCGACTCTGGCTCAGCCAGCGGAACGACGAGTTGAACGATCGCGAAGCCAAGCTGGCGGAATGCACGGCCGCCTTGCCGGCCGAACTCGCCGAGAGGGTGCTTTCGCCGCCGGCCGATCGCATCGTATTCGACCCGTCAGCACCCATGGCCGGGAGCACGGCCCCGCCAGAGGGCGGCGACAAGGTAACGGATCCGCAAGAGACTCTACCCCATTTTCCCGATTCGCCAGGACCACTCGATGAGGGAGAGTGGAAAGATGTGCTCGCACGCCAGAGCGTCGAGATCGACCAGCGGCGGATTTCGCTTGAAAAATTTCGCGAAGAAGTCTCGCAGATGCACCGCGAGGCACTAGAATTGCGTTTGGCGGCGGAGGAAGCGCAGTCCGACCTGCTGGCCGCTCTGGGATCGGAAGCCGCCGACGCCGCATTGAGTCGCGCGCGTGGCCGGTTGGCCGGGCACTTCCGCGACGAAGCAGCCGAGCTCGCGCGCAGGAGGGAAGAATTGGAATCGCTCAAGAGCGACTTGGCGGCAGAACACGCGCGGCTTGAGCAGCGCTGGTTGGAGATAAGGGCGGGGATTGGCGCCGAGGCCACAGTGGTCTAGAGGCCAGGGTGGTCTAACTGCCGATCGACACATTTTTTCAAATCCGGGGTTAAGAATACTTGTCGGTTTGAACGACCGATGGTATAAGCACGCGGATCCGGCTAATCGGGCCATATGCGTGGCCGGCTGGACCGCACGTCACTAACCGAGGAGGGTTTCGTACCCAATGAACCAATTCGACGCCGCCTCTTTCGCGGTTACCGCTTCTGGCGTCAACCTCGAAGAGTCTGAAGAGCCTCCTAGTTCTTCCCGTCGGCATCCGCACTGGAGAGATGTTCCTCTCGAACTTTGGGAGGACTGGCGCTGGCAACGCCAGAACGCGATCCGCACCACTTCTCAGCTCGTCGAGCTCCTACCTCATGCTCCTGCCGATGTAACCGCCCTCGAAGCCCTCGAAGCCCAGTACAAACTGGCGATCCCTCCCTACTATTTCTCGCTGATCGACGTCGACGATCCCCTCGACCCCATCCGGTTGCAGGCGGTCCCCTCGACGGCCGAGATGACGAGCGAATCGGGGTTGGAACTCGAGGATCCACTCGAGGAGGACAAAGACTCGCCCGTGCCGGGCCTGACCCATCGCTACCCAGACCGGGTGCTGATGGTGACCACGCACGTCTGCACGATGTACTGCCGGTTCTGCACCCGTAAGAGGGTGACGATGGACCGCGACGGTTGGGACGGCCCCAGCCACAACGACCAGCGAATGGTGCAGTACCTCCGCGAGCATAAGGAAGTTCACGATGTGATTGTGTCGGGCGGCGATCCGCTGACGCTGCCGATGGCCAAGCTCCGCTGGTTCGTCAACGAGCTGGCTGCCATCGAGCACCTCGATGTCATCCGGATCGGCACGCGCGTGCCTGTCACACTGCCCCAACGGCTGTTCGACCCCGATCTGGTCGATCTGTTACGAAGAGCGGGCAAAATCTGGATTCAAACGCACTTTAACCATCCCCGTGAGATCACGCCCGAGGCGGAGCGGGCCTGCCGCGCCTTGGTCAACGCGGGAATGCCCGTGAGCAACCACGCGGTGCTGCTCAAGGGTGTGAACGACTCGGTCCCCGTGATGCGCGACCTGGTTCGCAATCTTTTGCGGATCAAGGTTCGCCCCTACTACCTGTTCCATTGCGATCCGGTGGTGGGTGCCGGTCACTTCCGCACCTCGGTGTGGAAGGGGCTGGAGATCATCGAGGGCTTGCGAGGCCACGTCTCCGGTCTGGGCGTGCCGACCTACGTGGTCGACGGCCTGCACGGGGCGGGCAAGATTCCGCTGATGCCGAACTACCTCGTTTCGGCCAGCGAGAACGCGGTGATCTTGCGCAACTACGAGGGCCTGCTCTTCCGCTACGCGCCCGAAGACAAGGACGGCGGTGAGCAGAGCCACTACTCGTCGATGGGCGTCAGCGGGCTGCTCGGCGGCCAAGGCACCGCCTTGGTCCCGGTCGGCAACCGCCGCATGGCCCGCCGCGAGGAACACGCGCAGGAGCCGGGTGAGGCTAGTCATGTCAACGGGAATGGCCATGCCAACGGCAATGGCCACTCGAATGGCAACGGCCACGCCAAGAATGGTCATGCCCGAGCCAATGGCAATGGCAACGGCCATGAACAGCCGTTCGCGGGTTTGCCGATCGTCGATCGGCTCTCGTAGGCCTGACTGGTAGAGAGCAACGAAAACGCCGCGGGCCGGATTCCTCCGGCCCGCGGTTTTTTATGTCGACCCGCAGTCGGTCGTGAGGCGGGACTTCAACCCGCGATGGCTCAGTTCAGCAGATCGGTCGACTTGCGATTGGTGTGGTCGTGGGAATAGGTGTCCCAGAACCAGTCGAGTCCCGTGCCGGCATTGAGTGTGTTGGCGCTCGACTTGTTGTACTGCGCCACCGTCAAGCTGGGACGGATCAGGGCGGCGATTTGTTGTGCCGTCAGGCCGTGATTGAGCAACGCCAGGTCGCTGATCCACTCGTTGAGCACCTGCTCGAGCGCCGCGCTGTTTTGCGCCACACTGCCATCGATCAGGATGTTGTTGCCGTTGCCGGCCTGGATGTTGTCGTGCCCGAGGCCGCCCACGATCAGGTTGTCGCCATTGCCGGCCGTGACATTGCTGTTTCCCGTGCCGGTGACGATGACGTTGTTGCCGTTGCCCACGTGAACGTTGTCGTTTCCGTTGCCCGTGGTGATGTTGTTGTTTCCGTTACCCGTCGTGATGTTATCGTTCCCGTTGCCTAACACGACGACGTTGCTTCCGTTGCCGAGTTGAACGTTATCGTTGCCGTTGCCAGCCGTAACGTTGTTGTCGCCGTTGCCGGCCTGGATGTTGTCATTGCCGTTGCCCAGCGTGACGGTGTCGTTACCCGCCACGATCCCTGCGGGGGGCGCGACCGTGCCGAGTTGCACGTTGTCGTTGCCATTGCCAGCGGTGACGCTGTCGCTGCCATAGCCGGCCTGAACATTATCATTGCCGGCGCCAAGCACGACTACGTTGTTGCCGTTGCCGGCCTGGACGTTGTCGTTGCCGTTGCCGGCGGTCAGGCTGTCGTTGCCGGCACCGAATTGGATATTGTCGTTGCCGTTCCCCTCGCTCACAGACGTGGCGATGGTCAACGTACTGGCGAGGCTGATGTTGTCGTTGCCATTGAAGCCGACCACATAGATCGTGCTGAAGGCTTGCGTGAAGGTCGTGTTCACGTTGGCACCGTTGAGCTGGGCTTGCACATGGATGCCCGTGCTGCCGGTACTGCTCGTTCCGACGGGAGTGATACTCACGTTATCGTTGGTGTTGCCGCCGATCAGATAGAGCGCGTTGCCCACGATGGCGGTTCCCGCACCGACGGCAATTTCCGGCGCGGCGCCCTTGGTCGTGCTCACGGTGTTGTTGTTGCCGTCGCCGCTGTAACTGACGACCCATTGATAGGTGCCCGCGGTGGTCGGCACGGCGCTGCCCGTGGTCGTTCCGCTGATCGTGCTGTAACTGCCGTTCCCGGCCACGTTGACCGTGTCGGTATAGACGCTCACGTTGCTCGGGTTGTAGAGCGTGAAGGTGATCGTGCCCGTTTCAAAGTACCCGCCGCCCAGCGTGGCCGAGGCGGTCAACGGCGTATTCGTGCCGACCACGACCGGGGCACCTGCGTTGGGACTGATCGTGGGGTTCGACTTACTGACCACGGTCTGCTCGCCCGTGCCTCCCTGGTCGGAGGCACTATTGTTGCTCGCATCGCCTACATAGGTGACGTGCCAAGTATAGGTACCCACTACCGTGCCCGTGGTGGGGAGCGTGTCGCTCGCCGAATAAGTGGTGTCCCCGCTCAACGGGTCGCTTTGTGTGTACGAGAAGCCGTTCGGACCCGACAGCGTAAAGACTAGGTCACCGGTCGCGCCAAAACCGTTGGCAAACAGCGCCGAGTCGCTCAGAGTCGGCGCGGTTGTGCCCAGTGTCACGGCTGCGCTGGCCGTCGAGATGATCGTCGGGCTGGCCAGACCGACCTGGGCCGAGCTCGTCACGACCGCAGTCGGGGAAAATGCTACTCCGGTCAGTTCCGAAGGATCGGTCGTCGGATTGGTCGCGAGCGTGGTGATCGCGTCCGTGGTATCGAGGAAATTGCTCGGGATCGTGCGGGTTTCCGGATCGGTCACCTCGAACAGGTTTCCACCCGGGTGGGGTTGGTAATCCGTGCCGAAGCCGCTCGTCGCGAAGAGCTGCACCTGACCGTCGACGATGCGGCCAGTCAGCCCCTTGGCGCCGCCCTCCTTGGTGTCGTCAGCATTCGGGTTGGGCGAGAACGGCGCCGGGTCGTTCGTATTGAAGCTGGCCGTGGGTGTCACGGTGCCGTCGCTATTGACCGTGTAAACGCTATCCTTGAATACGCCGGTCTGGTCGATGTAATAGCTGAATTGCCAGCCGAGGGCTGTGCCTTCGTAATCGTAGCGGGCGATGCCCATCTCACCGTCCGCGACATAGCATACATTGACGCCGTTGATGCTGTTGGGGTTGGTCGGCAGGTCGGCCATCCAGAAGCTGAACGCCGTCAACGTCGCGCCGTCGTTGTTGACGTCCAACGGAAGGCTCTGCGGGAGTTCGATGAACAGCGTCTGCGTCGTCGGCGTCGTCGACAAGCCGGTGCCGACCTGGTAGATGCCCGCGGCTGCGACACTCGTGCTGCGGTTGCTTTCGTAGAGCTGGCCGTTGAAGATTTCGACGTCTTGCGGGTCTTTCGGACCGGGGGCGGCGGTGACTTGCGTCGACGTGGTGGAGTCGTACGTCGCGTAGTGGACATAGTCGGTGGTGTCGGTGGCCTGGCCAGCGGTCCAGAATTCCATGCCGTCGCTGCTGACGGCGCCGCGGATATTATCGCCGTTGTAGGCGTTGGCGATGTTGGTGCTGGTGTCGACGTTGCCGTTGCCGTCGATCCGGGCGATGTTGCGCGGGATGACGGAGGGATCCGATTTGGTTTGTTGTGGCGCCCAGGCGCTGACCGTGTCGTCGTAGCCGGCGGTGATCAGATATTGCCCGTTGGTCGACAGGGTCAGTTCCCCTTCAGACTCGGAGTAACTGGCGTTGGTGAATGCTTCGGGGCCGCCGGGGACGGCGACCGTGGGCAGGCTCGTGGTGTACAGGGGCGCGCTCTGGTTGGCGGCGCCGATGACATACTGGTCGATGAAGTCGGCCGACGGGGAGTCGGTCAGCCCGTCGAGGTTCTCATCGCCGACCACATTCTGGTTCATGGGATCGCTGGAATCGATCCGCTCGACCGCGACGGTCAGGGGCGTGACCGCAACGGCGACGTTATATGGACCGGTCTGGCTGTAGGTGTGCGAGCCGATGACGCTGAATACTTGTGTGCCGGAGTTATACGTGATCGTCGCCGCCGACGTGGTGCCGTCGCCCCAATTGATCGTGGACGTAAACTGCGTCGTCGGATCGGAGATGTTCAGTGCGGTGAGGTTTGCCACGAGCCCGGGATCGGTGAAGGTGGCCACCGTCTGGTTGTTGACGGATGTGCCCGCGACCGCGTTGATCGCGGGCCCGGCAGTCACCTGCAAGGGTGCATACGCCACGCGAGCCGTCGGGTTGACGGTGGCGACCTGGTTGTTCGGGTCCGTGATCGTCACAGTGATCGGATAATTGCCGGCCGTCGCGTAGGTGTGCGTTCCGGTCACGCTGAACGTGTAGACGGCGACCGTCTGGCCGAAGATGTTGCCTTGGTTGATTTCGCTGACGAAGGCAACGGTTCCGCTGGTGGTCGTGCCGTCACCCCAGTTGACCGACGCGGAGAAGCCCGCGGGATTGGTAATGGTGCCGTCGGAGAACGTAGACACGACGCCGGTAAACGATTGGCCGGCCGCGGGACTTACATCCACGCCAGTCGCCTGAGGCGCATCGATGGTGTAGGAGATCGGGTTGTCGGTCGGATCGCCGACGACCTGGCTCATGCTGGAGCCGCTGGGAACGAATCCGTCGGCGCTGGCTGCGGCGTCCGGCGTGTACTGCGCGGTGATATCATCGTGAACGCCGGGTGAGAGCGTACTGAGCGTGATGCTTGCGGTGCCGACACTCGTCGACCCAACCTGCGTAACGATCTGCGTCGTGCCAAGTCGCGTGGCGCCGTCGTAGAAGGTGACGGTGCCGGTGGGGAACTGAGCGCCGCTGGCAGGCGTCACGGTGGCGGTGATAGTGACCGGCTGGCCTGGAATCTGCGCGCCAGCAGGGCTGGCGGTTATCGTCGTCGTGGTGGTTATGGAATTGCCATAAAAGATCAGGTTGCCGAAGCGCCAATTACCCGAGCTGTTGTTGTACGGAATGATGTTGTCCGCGGTGCTGGTGGCGCTGGCATAAGGAGTGGAGGGGCTCACGCTCTCGAGAGTGCCTGTGGAATCGTATGCGGAGACCAGCCGAATGCCGAGGTCCGGGTTGTTGTTGGCCGCCGCGACACCACTGAGATTGATATAGATCGTCGGATTGACCGGGCTCAGGCCGGCGTTGTTGTAATCGTTCGAGGTGGCGATGAACGTGCCGGTGGGGCTCGGTCCCTGGTAATTCACCCACCCGCTCCCCGTGTTGTACTGCACCTGCAAGTCGCGAATACCCTGGGTCGTCGAGTACCAATCGAAGGCGAAGACGATGTTGCTGTAGCCGACCGTGCTCGTGTCGAGCTCGATCCCTTGCGAGTACTGCGGCGCGGCTTGAGCCCAGCCGTTGTTCGGAGTCCCGCGGATACGCCACAGGTTCTCGGTGAAGGCCGTGTTCGCCGTGCCCGCCGTACCGAGCACGTCGTCGCCGGCCGTATTGCCCGTGCCGCTGCCGTTGGTGTAGTTGTTGGTCATGCCCAGCGTCGTCGCCGTGCCGGAGCCAAACGTCGGAGCCGGGCTGTTGTCGGGCGCCCCGGCGGTGGTGGGGAAGGTCCAGGCTGTGATGATATTGGCCGCGGCCGTGCTGAAACCGGCGGCCGGCGTATAGCTGGTGCCGATGCCGTTGGTAGCGAACGCTTCAAAGGTGTAGCCGGTCGACCCCGAGAGGCCCATGACCGGCACGGTGAAGACGCCCGTCGTACCCGTAGCGTCTACTTCCGTGACGCCAGTGCCGCCGATCTGTGGATTGCCGTTGACGGAGGTCAGGGCATAGACCACGCCGCGCTTGGTGATGGCCGAACCGTCGTCCGACGCGACGTTGGCGCCCAGCGTCGCCGAATTGCCCGTTACGGCTGCAACCGTGGGCGAGTTGATTTTGGGAGGGGCCAAGGTCGTAAAGCTGGTAGCGGTCGTGTAGGTGGTGCCCGAGCTGTTGGTGGCGAAGGCTTCGAAGGTGTAGCCCGCGCCGGCTGACAAGCCGTTCGCGGAGACCGTGAACGCACCGCTGTCGACGGGGCTGGCGGTGTCTATTTCCGTCACTCCGGTGCCGCCGATCTGCGGATTGCTGTTGACCGAGGTGAGGGCATAAACGACGCCCGATTTGGTAACCGTCGCCCCGCCGTCGGATTCGACGGTTCCTCCCAGCGTGGCACTGTTGCTGGCCACGCCGTTCACCGTCGGAGTGTCGATGCTGGGTGGGTTGGCACTCTGCGTCGTGAAGGTACTCACATTGCTATAGCTCGTACCGGCCGCGCTGGTCGCATAGGCCGCGAACGAATACTGGGACGTCCCCTGAAGGCCCATAGCGTTGACCGTAAACGGCGAGAAGACCGCCGTTCCGCTGCCGGCGACTTGTGTCACGCCGGGGCCGCCGATCGTCGGGGTGCCGTTGACGGAGGTCAGCGAATACACGACGCCGTAACCCGTCACGGGCTGACTGCCAGTGGCCGTGACAGTGCCGCCGAGCGTGGCCGAGCCGATCCCGATGTTGGCGCTTGTCGGACTGGCCGCGGTCGGGACAGTCGACACAGCGGGCACGAAATCGAGCCCCTTGAGCGTACTGGTACCGGTCGCCGTGTAGAGCGTCACGTTGTTGGACGTATTGATTGAAACGGCCGTGTTGTAGCCGGCCGTGTCGGTGAGTCGCACAAGGCTGTTGTCTGCCAGTTGGGCCGTCGTCACGACGTACAAGAAAGCGCCGTTGCCTCCATCGTTGGCAGCAATCATCGCCGTGGCGTTTCCCGCCAAGGAGAAACTGCCGTTGGAGACCCAATTTCCGCTCACGAGCGAGTATTTGTTGATCGTGGCGGCGCCGGACTTTGTCGTATTCTGATCCAACGTGTAGAGGATGTCGTAGCTTGACCCGTGCTGCCCCGACTGGATCAGGTAAAAGTCCTGGATGCTTCCATCCGTTGGCACCCCGGGCAATCCGCTGAGGATCGTCGCCGTGGGGCTCGACACCGTCGAAACGCCAGCCGGAGTTTTGGTGGAACTGACATAGACCGTGCCCCCAAAACTTCGGGCATCCAGAATATTTGTGGTGAGGCTCGCGCTGGTCGCTCCGTTTGTGTAGAGCCCGCCCTTATCCGTGATGAAAAAATTCGAGTCGTTGAGACTCGTGGCCGAGCGGGCCTGATTGGTAGACGTTCCCGTGTACGTCGTCTGCAGCGTGAAGTCGCTGTCAGTATCCAGCGTGCCGACCGCACGGTCGCTCGCCGGATCGAGAGCCGTGACGGTCGCTAGATCACTGTCCGTCGAATCTGTCGTGTTGTAAGCGGCGAACGTCAGCAGCGTCCTGTCATTCGAATCAGACAAGAAACCGCTCGTGCCCGAGTCGCTGAAGCGCATCGCATTGGCGCCGCTTGCAGAGATACCGATCGTCTGGACGGAATTTGCTTGATTTGCCGTAGACGGACTCAACTCCAAGATCGATCCGGTGGTGTTGTTCGAGGCGGCAGCCAAATCCAACACGGCGATGTTGCCCGCCGTGAAGTTCGCGAACACGAGCCGTTCCTCCAGCCGTTCCCAGCTCGCCTGCCATTTCGATCGGAGCTGGTCACGTCGGCTTGGTGCGGGCAAGGAATTCCGTTTGTTGCGGCGGGTGCGGAGCCGGGCGGGAATGGGCATCGTGTCGTTCTCGCTGTGCGTGGGAATTGGCGTATGGGCAACGTTGCTGTTCGTCGAACGCGTGTCGCTGCGGCAAGCGGTCGTCGCCTACCGATGGGGGGCGAATCTAGCCATCCTTCGTGCGGAGCATGTGTGCAAAACGTGAGGAGTTCGTTAGAGCGGCTGACAACCCCTGCAAGCCGGGGCGCAGCGGGAAAAAAATCGGCCGTGAAGCGCCGCTTTTCGTAAGCCCAGGCCGGTTTTGTCGGTTGCTCTTAAGAGCCTGTCCGAGAACCGATGTGACGACAGGAATGATTCGACTCGCCGGCAGGTTTTCGGATCGGCTCTAAATCACCTTTGTCGTTCGGCGCGGTGACGACTCTCCGCGAAACTCATGAGCCGAACCGCATCGGCTGACAACCAACCGCATCTAACGGCGCCGCGCGGGCGATGCCTACTCGCCCGCAGAAACGGTTGACACCGCTGCGGCACGACTGCCGATCAAGGTCTGCTTGTTCCGCGCAGTCGATCGGGACGGCGCGAAGAGTTTTCTTTGCAACTTGCGTAGTCGCAGCAGAGAGATCTTCATAACTCGACGAGATGACTGTGCGCTTCTACACGGCGCAACGTTCATACAATCGAATTATTTCTGTTAAATTTCTCACGCAAAGATAACTCAATCTGAGCATGCGTTAACTATCTTTCTTAATAGAGGCAGGGCGTCGCCGACGTGACTGATGACGGAGGTCTGCATGTTGGCGACGTGCACGACGCAAGTTTTTCTCACAGCGCCGTAAGCGGTCGAATGACACGTTTTGGAAGTTGCCGGCAAGCCGGTCGAGCGAGCAGGGTCCTACCCGCCCGTTACGAATGGCGCGTCGTCGAATCCTCGACGGTTGCCTTCCCGCAATCGCCGGGCGAGTTCTCGTCGTCCGGTGCTTATCGGCCGCGCGTGGCGCGGTCTCCTTCCCCACCACCCCCGAGGCTCGAAGATGCAGTCCAAGGTCGATTTGCACGTTCACAGCAAGTACTCAGACCGCCCCAGTGAATGGATTCTCCGCCGGGTCGGCGCGCCGGAGAGCTTTGTCGAGCCGCTCGACATCTACCGCACCGCCCGGCAGCGCGGCATGCAATTCGTCACCATTTCCGATCACAACTGCATCGCGGGAGCCTTGGAGATCGCGCACCTACCGGGCACGTTCCTCTCCACCGAGGTCACCACCTATTTCCCCGAAGACGGATGCAAGATCCACTGCCTGGTGAGCGGCATCAGCGAAGAGCAGTTCGCCAACATCCAACAAATCCGCGAGAATATTTACGACTTCCAGCGCTACGTGCGCGAGCAGGACATCGTCTATTCGGTGGCGCACCCGCTGTTTCGCGTCAACGACCAGCTCACGATCGAGCATTTCGAAAAGCTGCTGTTGTTGTTCAACCGGTTCGAAGGGATCAACGGCACGCGCGATCCGCGGGCGAGTGAGCTGGTAACGCTCATCCTGTCGCACCTGACGCCCGACATGCTGGCCGAGATGGCCGATCGCCACGGCATCGATCCGTGGGGCCTCGAACCGTGGCGGAAGAGTTTCACGGCCGGCAGCGACGACCACAGCGGGGTCTATATCGCCAGCGCGTACACGGCCACACCCGCGGTGGAGACCGCCGAACAGTTCCTCGAACAGATGCGCGATGGCAACCACGAGATGGGTGGCGGCTCGGGTACGAGCTTGCGGCTCGCGCATAGCTTCTATCACATCGCCTATGGCTTCTATAAATCGCGACTGCTGGGTGGGTCGCTGGCCCGCAAAAACTTCATCGATGACCTTTTCCGCCGGGTCCTCGAAGGGAAGGCGGCCAGCCGACCCCTCAGCTTTCGCGACAAGCTACGCTACTTCGCACGGCGCGTGACGAACCGCGCACGCGGAGTGCACACCAGCGAAGAGCAACTGCTGGAAGAAATCTCGGCGCTGCTCGCGCGGGGCGATCGCGATCGCGCCAGCGTGCCGGCGGCGTCCGACGACCGCCAGAGCTTCGAGATCGCTTGTCACGTCTGCCACCTGCTGAGCTATGCCTTCTTCCGCAAGTTCATCAAGTATGCGGGCGAAGGACGGCTGGTCGACAGCCTGCAATCGGTGGCCTCGTTGGGGCCGGTCGCGCTGAGCATGGCGCCCTACCTGGCGGCCTTCCGCACGCAACACAAGGACGAACGTTTCTTACAGGCCGTGGCGGCCAATTTCGATATCAGCCGTGATCGCACACGCAAGAGCGACCGCAAGGCGTGGATCACCGATACGTTCGCCGATGTGAATGGCGTGAGCCTGATGATCAAGAGCATCGCCGGCGAGGCCGAAAAGCAGGGGCGCGAACTGACCGTCGTCACCTGCCTCGATCGTGTGCCGCCGACCGAGGCCCGCGTGCACAACTTCAAGCCGGTGGGTTCGTTCGGCCTGCCGGAATACGACTCGCAGAAGGTGAGCTTCCCGCCCTTCCTGGAAGTCGTCGAATACCTGGAGCGACAGAAGTTCGGCGAGTTGATCATCTCCACGCCTGGGCCACTCGGCCTGACGGCGCTCGCCGCCGGCCGGCTCCTCGGCCTGCCGCTCTCGGGCATCTATCACACCGACTTCCCGCTCTATGTGCGCACACTCACCGAGGACGAAGGGCTCGAACAGCTCACCTGGCGTTACATGTACTGGTTCTACGAACAGATGGAAACCATCTACGTGCCGAGCGAGTATTATCGCAAACAGCTCATCGAGAACGGCTTCGACCGGCGCAAGCTGCGCGTGCTCACTCGCGGCGTCGATCTGCGCCGCTTCTCGCCGCAAAAGCGAGACGATCGTTTCTGGCCCGCGCGAGGCGCGGGTGCAGGGCTGAAATTCATTTACATCGGCCGCATATCGAAGGAAAAGAACCTCGACCTGCTGCTCGAGGCGTTTGTCGAGTTGAAGCGCGGCGGCGCCGCGGCAGAGTTGCTCATCGTGGGTGACGGTCCTTACCTAACCTCACTGCGCGACCGCTATAAGCGCCCCGACGTCATCTTCACGGGCTTCTTGGAAGGCGAAGAGCTGGCCTTGGCCTACGCCAGTGCCGACGTGTTCGTCTTCCCGAGCACGACCGACACCTTCGGCAACGTTGTGCTCGAGGCGCAGGCCAGCGGCCTGCCGGTGATCGTCTCGAACCGGGGCGGGCCGGCCGAGACAGTCATCGCCGGCGAGTCGGGCCTGATCTTCGATGCCGCGGAGCCGGGCTCCTTGAGAGAGGCCATGCGGCAACTCTTGGTCAGCGGCGACATGCGGACTCGGTTCTCGGCCGGCGCGCTCGAAAACGCCCGCCAGAGCAGTTGGCAGCAGGTGCTCGACGACCTGTGGGAATCGAAGCCGCTGCTCGACGCCGTACCCGAGGCCTACCGCCGCATCCGTGGTGGCTCGACCACCGGTTTTGTCAGCATGGAAGTCGCCTGATACAGTTCTCCCCGACAGCCTGGCGGCCGGCCCAGATTGGCGTGGGCCGGCGCCGGGCAGCCGGCGCGGCAGCCATCAATCGACGAGGCGCAGCACGAGGCCGATGCTGCCCATCGAGTCGTACGGGTTGAGGCGGATCCGATCGGCAACGACGCCGTGACTTGCATCAACGAAGGCGGTCGCGGCGCCGTTCGCCGCGAAAAACTCCTTCACGCTGGGTACGATGGCGGCGACGTTGGAGGAACCGGCCGCGCGGCCGGAACGCGTGGTCGCCCAAATCTGCCCCGAGGAATTGGTGACAAAGACCTCCGCTTCGCGCCCGGCGAATCCTTCCAATATCCCTTCCGCGTCGGCCACCATGTCCGTTTCGATCGTCGCCAGGCCGAACAGCTCTCCGCTCGCTTCGTTGTAGACGGGGACGGCGGCGAGCACTCGGGGGCGTGACGCGCGGAGTCCGGCACCATCGGCCGACGGCTCGGCGATGACGAGCCTCACTTCGCCCGGAGCCAGATCGGAAACCGCTTCGAAGAAGGTGTCGTTCCGCCGCTCTTCCAGCCGGCTCTTGGGCACGCGCCGGATGAAGGCCGGATCGGTGATCTGCCGTTCGACGCGCACGATCTCGCGCGTCGTGCCTTCCTTGACGGTCAGCAGGGCCACGGCGAGGTAGTCCTGGTTGGCCCGCAACAGCCCTTCGTAGTTCGTCTCGAGCCGCGTCCGCCAAGTCTCCTCGTCATTCCCCAAAGCAGACTCGCCGGTCGTCTCCCTGGCCGTGATGATTCCTTCCACGGAGGGAACGTTCGACATGAAGCGCACGTTCCTGGCCAGGTTTTCGAAGCGGGTGGTGAACTGCGCGGCAATCTCGCGCACTTCGCCCTTCATGTCCTCGAATTTCGACGTGCGCTTGGCGACCATATCCTTGTAGCTCGAGGCCGCGAGCATCACCGCCGCCACCAGCGTCACCGTCAGCGCACTGCCCATCAACTGCGACGCACGGCGATGCTGCCGGACCCATCGGCCCAGGCGCTGTCGCCGCGATTCGCGGTAGGCCCGCACCGGTTCGCCGGCCATCCAGTGCTGAATCTCGTCGGCCAACTCGGTCGCCGATTGGTAACGGGCGTAGGGCCGTTTGGCCATTGCTTTGGCGCAGATGGCTTCGAGCGCCGGATCGGCCTGCGGGTTGGCCTCGCGCGCCAGCGGCGTGGGATGACCGGCGATGGCGCTAATCAGCCCCCGCGCGCCCGAGGCGGCCGATTCGGCCTGGCTCCGTTCGTGCGGCGCGATGCCCGTGAGGATGGCATAGAGTATGGCACCCAAGCCGTAGATGTCGGTCCGCTCGTCGATCTCGTCCGCCCGGCCCGCTGCTTGCTCGGGCGCCATGTAGAGCGGCGTGCCCAGGACCTGGCCGGCGGCGGTCTGTTGCGAGCCCGCGGCGTCGACACTCGATTCGGAGCTGGCGTAAAAGAAATCATCGGAGGTGATCGTCTCGTCGAGAACCTTGGCCAGGCCCCAGTCGATCACGATGACCTGGCCGAAGTGATCGATGGCCACGTTCTCGGGTTTCAGGTCGCGATGGATCACCTTCCGCGAGTGGGCATGGCCGATCGCCTGGCAGATGCTGACGAAAGATGTGAGCAGGTTGCGCAGCAGCATCGGATCGTGGTCGCCCGCCTCGCGCCGCTCGTGATATTCCAGAACGGCGTGTTGCAGCGTCTGTTTGCCGAGGAAGCGCATGGTATAGAAGACGCGAGAAGACTCCGTGTCTTCACCGAACTCATAGACCGGCACGATACCGGGATGTTCCAGCCGCCCTGCGATCTCGGCTTCGCGGCGGAAGCGGGCGATGGCCGGGGCGCTGGCCTCGTGCGCGCGTGTCACCTCCTTCAAGGCGACGTAGCGTTGCATGTTCTCGTCGCGAGCCAACCAGACGGTGCCCAATCCGCCCTGACCGAGCTTGCGGATCAGCGTCAGTCTGCCGACGGAGGACCGCACGCCGGCTTGCCCCTGTCCCAGCGCAACGCCCACACCGAGCAGCGCCGCGATGCGCCCGCTCTCGTCGATATTCTCGAGCACGGCGCCGAGCGTGCTTTTGCCGCCGCCGACATCCTGCTTGGTGCGCAGTGTGTGCAGCACGACCGCCGCTTCGGCTTCTAGCCTGGCGCGGTCATCGGGCGACACGAGGGCGAGCGTCTGCAAGTGATCGGCGACCGGCACTTCGCCATAGATCGACCAGTCGGCCAACGCGGTCTTGAGTTGCCGCTCGCCGAAGAGACCGGCTCGCAGACCTTGCGAGACGAACGCTACATCGCGTTCTTCCTTGCTGAACGACTCGCCCACGAAGGCGATCGTTTCCGATCCGTCGTGGTTGGGTCGGGCTGAAGTTTCCTGCGAGACGGAGATGACTTCGGACATGATTGTTCTCGCGCGCTTGGCGGACTATCCCGACAATAATACCCTACCGCAAGCCATTGTTTTCGGGTTTCTCGCCCCCGCGAGCCCGGCTTTCGGTCGGTGTCCGGCCTGCCGGATCAAAACATTTGAAATTGATTAGAGCCACCGACAAAGCCGGATCGCGCTCCGCAAAATCGGCGTTTCACGGCCGATTTCTTGCCCATGGCGCTCCGACTTCCGAGTTTCGTCAGCCGCTTTAAGGCAAAAAACTCGTTGTCGCGCCGCGGCGTGACGACGCCGTAGTGCAACGCTAGAATGACGCGACCTTCAAAAAAAAGATCGCCGTTGGGCGTCTTGTGGCGCGCGACTGCTTATCCAGGAGACGACACCATGCCAGCACGAACGACTTGGACGGCCGCGGCCGTGTTCATTGCAGGTGCCCTTTTCGGCTGCCTCTTCGGCAGCGGCGCGCTCGATCGCGTGCGGTCGGCGAGGGCCGAGGTACAAGTCGACCTGCCGGCCGAGGCAGCCGCACCGGTGCAACTGGCTCAGGCCGAGAGGAAGGCGCAACCCTCCAAGGATCGCAAGAAGCCGAACATCCTGATGATCATGGGCGACGACATCGGCTGGTTCAATCCGAGTTGTTATCACCAAGGCATCATGGGCTACCGCACGCCGAACATCGACCGCATCGCCAACGAAGGCGCAAAGTTCACCGACTGGTACGGGCAGCAGTCGTGCACGGCCGGCCGCGCCGCGTTCATAACAGGGCAGTCGCCGATCCGCACCGGGCTGACCAAGGTCGGCCTGCCGGGCGCCGATATCGGCTTGCAAAAGCAGGATCCGAGCGTCGCCGATTTCTTGAAGAACCTGGGTTATGCCACGGGCCAGTTCGGCAAAAACCATCTGGGCGACAAGGATGAGTTCCTGCCGACCAACCACGGCTTCGACGAGTTCTTCGGCAACCTCTACCACCTCAACGCCGAAGAAGAGCCGGAGAACCCCGACTACCCCAAGAATCCGGAATTCCGCAAGCGGTTCGGTCCGCGCGGCGTCCTGAAGTGCACGGCCGACGGCAAGATCACCGACACGGGCCCGCTGACGAAGAAGCGCATGGAGACGGTCGACGAGGAGTTTCTAACCGCCGCCCTCGACTTCATCGACCGCCAGCACAAGGCCGACAAGCCGTGGTTCTGCTATTTCAACAGCACGCGCATGCACGTCTTCACGCACCTCAAGAAGGCCTCGGAGGGCAAGACGGGCCTGGGGCTCTATCCCGATGGTATGGTCGAGCACGATGGTCACGTTGGCCAACTGCTCAAGAAGCTCGATGACCTGGGCGTGACGGACGACACGATCATCGTCTACACCACCGACAACGGGGCCGAGGTGATGTCGTGGCCCGATGGCGGCAGCACGCCGTTCCGCGGCGAAAAGGCGACGAACTGGGAAGGCGGATTTCGTGTGCCGATGTGCATTCGTTGGCCCGGTGTCATCAAGCCGGGGACGATCGTCAACGAAATCTGCGCGCACGAGGACCTGATTCCCACGTTCGCGGCCGCCGCGGGCGAGCCCGACCTGGTCGAAAAGGTCAAGAAGGGCTACGCGGCGGGTGGCAAGAATTTCAAGGTTCACCTCGACGGGTACAACCTCATCCCGCTGCTGAAGGGCGAAGCGAAGGAGCCGCCGCGGAAGGAGTTCTTGTACTGGAGCGACGACGGCGACCTGATGGCCATTCGCTACGATCAATGGAAGATTGCCTTCAAGGAGCAGGAACACACAGGCATCGACGTGTGGAAGAGGCAGTTTACCAACCTACGCGCGCCGACGATTTACAACCTGCGCTCCGATCCATTCGAGCGCGGCCCGGAATCGTTCGAATACGGCAAGTGGATGGCCGAACGGATGTTCTTGTTCGTGCCGTCGCAGGCCCTGGTCGCGCGGTGGCTCGAAAGCTTCAAACAATTCCCGATTCGGCAGAAGCCGGCCAGCTTCAACCTCGACGAGGTGATGCGTACGTTGTCGGAGCCGAAGGGCGGCAAGTAGACGAGCGGTCGGCGCGTCGGGCAGGGTGGCGAGCGAACCGGGGGCCGCAGGCGAAGGCCGCCAAATCAACGCTTGTCATCCGGCGGGCCGGGCGACCGCACACAGCGGAAACCGACATGCGACATGCCCGTGTCGGGGCTACCCCCGTGCCGCGCGCTCGGCCGGTACCGCAAGCAATAGTGATCGTTGCAGAGGAACGATCCGCCTCGCTGCACGCGCCGCTCGCCAAAAGGTTGTTCCGAGTCGTGGCTCTTCGCCGGGCCTTGGGGATCGACGATCGGCGCGGGTGCCCCGGCCCGCCTGGAATAGAGGTCGCGATCGTACCAGTCGGCGCACCACTCCCAGACATTGCCGGCCATGTCGAACAGCCCGTAGCCGTTCGCCGCGAACGATCGGACGGGCGCGGTGCCGGCGAATCCGTCGGCCTCCGTATTGCGATGAGGAAAATCGCCTTGCCAGATATTGGCCCGCGGATGCTCCTCCGTCGGCGGTTCATCTCCCCAGACGTAGAACTTATCTTTCAGGCCACCCCGCGCCGCAAACTCCCATTCCGCTTCGGTCGGCAGACGCTTTTGGGCCCAGACGGCATAGGCGGCCGCGTCTTCCCAGGCGACGTGCACCACGGGGTGCTGTTCCTTCCCCTCGAGGTCGCTGCCGGGACCATCGGGATGCCGCCAGTCGGCCCCCGGCGTCCAGCGCCACCACTGCGTATAGTCGTGCAGATCGACAGGGTCTGCCGGCGGCGAGAAGACGAGCGAGCCTGGCACGAGCACCTCGGCCGGTGGCGGCGGAGTGCCAGGCGGCACCTGTTTCAAAATCTCTTCCGCCGACGGAACACGCTCGGCGACGGTCACATACTCGGTCGCCGCCACGAACTGCGCGAACTGCGCGTTCGTCACCTCGGTCTCATCCATCCAGAACCCGTGCACTCGCACGGCATGTGCTGGCCGTTCATCGGGCCAGGCGAGCGGCGCATCGGTGCCCATCGTAAACGTCCCGCCCGGAACCCACACCATACCTGAGGGCGCATCGCCGGGCTCGGGCGACGGCCCTTGCGGTTGCGGCGACGAATCCGCCGAGACTGGGCTCGCGCTCGTACTCCGATTCGAACGTCCGCTCCAGTACTTCGTCAGCACGAAGGCCGCGACGAACGAAGCCGCGCCGATCGCGGCAAGTCTGATAAAGGATCTTGGCATGGCGAACAGCGCCCTCGTCTGGCGAGTATTCATTCCGCGCTACGCCCCGTCAAGCAAGTTGAGCGCCGGCCAAAATTACATAGTGACTGCACGACGACCCACCGTGCGCCGTTCTTGTTGGGTTTGCCGCTCGAGGGTTTCATTCCTGCGAGTTGCCTGTGTCGATCGTCGGTCATGGCCGCGGTTCAAGATTCGCTGCTCGGCCGACCGTTGGTGCGGTCGGTGGATTTCAGACGCTGTAACTCCGCGCTCAGTTTCGCCCGCTCGATCACGTGGCGCTGCCACTCCCGACGCCAGTGCATCCGCGTGGCAAAGGCGTCGCCGACGGCAAGCACCATCATCCAGGCTGTGAGCACGGCCACGGCGCACCAATAGAGGACGAAGAACGTCGGATGTTGTGCCGCGGGAATCGATTGGCCTCCCGCCATAGCGATGCCGAGCAGCACGAGCAGTCCGCTCGTGCGCATCCGACGCCGATAGCGGCGGCGCTGAAAGTCGACCTCGCCCGTCTCCGCCGCCGTCGCCACGACCGCCTGCCAAGAGCGACGGTGCCAGAACAACAAGAAGACTCCCAGGACGGTGACGGCCAGGGGAAGAATCGCCCCCACGGCGTGAAGCGGGCCGAACGCCGGGCCGGCCACGAGCATCGGGCCGTCGGCGGGGGCGGCAGAGAGGCTAACGGCCATCGTCGCGAGCGAGCCCTTTGAGCCACTCGTCGAGCACCCAGCCCACCTTGGCCAGGCTCAACGGGGAACAATGATCGGGAGCGTCTTGCCGCGTATGCCAGTATGGATAGTCGAAGTCGATGATGTCGCACACCGCCAGTCCCGCGATCTCGTGCAGCGGCAGATGGTCGTCGCGCACTTCGGGGCCGGGGCGTGAAATGAACTCGTATACGCCCAGCCGCCGCGCGACCGCCCAGATCTGCTCGACGACCGGCTTGGTGTCGGGCCAAGACAGGCTGTTTCGCTCCTGCTCGAGCCGCAACTCCACGTCACCCACCATGTCGAGCAGCACGCCGCACACATAGGGGCTCTCGCCGGCCGGAGCCGACTTCTGGGCCGCCACATACTCGCGCGCAAAATGGATCGATCCCAAAAAATACTCGCCCTTCTCGTCGAACAAGAACTCCTCGCCGTCGAAGAGCACGACGTCGACACCGAGGTTTCCCTTCAACGAACCGAACCGCTTGGCGAGCTGCATCAGCACGGCCACGCCGCTCGCGCCGTCGTTGGCGCCCAGAAAACGGCCGCGAGGATCTTGCGGATCACGATCGGGATAGGGGCGCGTATCATAGTGTGCGCACAACAGCACGCGGCGATCGCGATCGGGGTGCCAGCGGGCGATGACGTTGGCCATCGACACGGCCGTGCCGTCGAGCGGATGCCTCGCCTTGAACGACTGCAGCGAGACTTCCGCACCCTGCCCCTTAAAATGCTCCACCAGACGCTCGCGCTGCGCGAGCATGGCCTTCGATCCGCTCGGCCGCGGCCCGAACGCGCACAGCTCGCGCAAGTAGCTGTAGGCCTGCGTGCCGTCGAAGGGGATGTCGCGCAGCGTCAATCGCCGCGGACCGGCGTGGGCCTCGGGCCAGACCGCATAACTCAACATGGCGGCGCTCGCCGCCAACACGAAGCCGATGTAGAGCGTCTGACCGGAGATTTTGCGCATGGGCGGACCTACAGGGGACCGTGTCATTCTATCATAGCGGCCGACCGCGCCACACGCGCCGGCCGGGCAGAGCCGGTCGACGCGGTCCTATCGGCGTTTCGTCGCCGGTTCTGTTTGGGCTTCGCGCCGCGGTGCCGCATCGTAGACGTCCTTGGGAACCAGTTCGGCCCAGACCAGCGGATGGTCCGAAGCTCCGTTGTCGACCATACCGGCGTCGATCGTCGTCAAACCGCGCGTCAATATCCAATCGATATGGCGGGGAGTGCCGTCGCGCAGCGCGTCGTGCAGCGGGTCGCCCACATCCCTGCGCGAGAGCAAATCGGCGAGACGCTTTTCATCGGCCGTGGTGTTCAAATCTCCCATAAAAATGACCGGTTCTGCTAGCGCCAAAAACAGGTCGATCGCCGCCTCGAGCTGCATTCCGCGGGCGGCCGGATCGTTGCGATCGAGGTGCGTGGCCACCACGCGGGCCGTCCCGCCGCCATACGCGATCTCCATCAGCACCACGTTCCGATAGCCGCGGCTGTGGCCGGGCAATGTCACCCGCTGCCACCAGGCGACATCGGCCGTCGCCAGGACGGCGTTGCCGAACTCGTGATGCCACCAGCGCTGTTCAGTGGGCGCGAAGAGCCAGCCCTTGCCGGTCAGTTCTCCCAGCCGCTGGGCCTGTCCCGCGGACTGCCAAAAATAGGGACCGTGGACTTCGTTGAGCAGCACCAGATCGAGATCGTTGGGCAGAGCGCTGGCGGTGCGTTCCAAATCGCAACGGCGGTCGGGCCCCACGCCGCCATGGATGTTGAACGTCGCCACCCGCAAAGTCGTACGCGCCGCGCGCGGTGCATGCGCGACGCCGGCCAGCGTCGTACCGACGGCGGCGGGCACGGCGCGGCGCTGGTCGCCGCAATAATAGAGCGTGCCGACGGCGAGCCCCAGACCGACGACGATCAAGCACCGCGAAAGGCGGCGCGGACGTTCCATCTTCTCCTCCGCTATGCCGACCTGCGCGCCGCGCCCGCTTGCTGCCCGAGCCGTGACAGGACGGCGGCGAAGACGCGATCGACGCCGAGTTCGTCCATGCAGTGTGGCGGGTCGGCCTGCAAGGGACAGTTCTTCGAGTAACATGGGGAGCAGGCCGCTTTTGCCGTTATCACTGCGGCGCTGGCCGAGTAGGGACCGCTGCGGACGGCATCCGACGAGCCATAGAGGCCCACCACGACCGCGCCACTAGCCACCGCCAGGTGCAGCAAACCGCTATCGGCGCTGACCACGACGCGCGCCCGCGAGAGCAACTCAGACAGCGCGAGCATGTTGAAGCGTCCGTCGGCACGTCCTATGGCGTCGCCCAGCGGACGCGCTACTTCTTCGCACAAGGTCGCGGCATGGGCTGGCGCGACGAGGGCCACCCTCACTCCTCCCAGCGAGAGCAGCCGCTTGGCGAGCTGCGTGAACCGGGCGGCCGGCCAGCGATGCGACGGTCGGTTGCAGGCGGGGTTGAGCAGTACGAGTTGTTCGCGACGCGGGTCGAAGCGGCGTTGGTCGCACCAGGCATTGACGGCGGCGATGTCTCTCTCCTGCGGGCGCAACGCAGGAAAGATCGGCGAAGCGGGGTCTTCGCTCGGCGGCTTACCGTCGAGATAGGGACGCGCCAGCGGCGGCGTCGGGGGCACGCCGAGGTGCTCGACGAGGGCCAGATTGCGTTCGACGGCATGGAGATTCAGCGATTCCAACGGCCGACGCTCGTTGTAGAAAACGTGCGCCATCTCCAGCGAAGGTAGATAACCCACCCGCCGCCGGGCCTTCGATAAGCGCGCGGCGAGCCCGCTGCGCAGCTCACCCTGAAAATCGACGGCGATCCCGCAGCGTTCGCTCCGCAATTCGCGAACGAAGCGAAACAGCCCCCGCGGCGATCGACGGTGCCAACCGATTACCCGGTCGAGCCACGGCTGGCCGCGAAGCAAATCGACATAGTTCCCGTCGACTGCCCACACCAGGTGGTCGTCGGGGCGCGAACGCCGTAGCGCCGCCACCGCCGGCAAGGCGTGGAGAATATCGCGCAAGTCGTTCAATTGCACGATGAGGATGCGTTCTGCCATGGAACGATCAGCCGGGAAGGGAACAAGCGGCGGGATCATACTCACTGTCATCGGAATGCCCAATAGATACTCTGGGTAGTGCGGGCTTTGGCGGTTTAGGCAGGGTTGCTATAGTGGGCGAGTTAGCCCGATGTCAGGTCTCTGGAGATCTTCGATGCTCCGTTCTCTTTACCTTGCCGCCGGCCTAGCCGTGCTCATCTGCATGCAGACTGTGGCCTGGGGAACCGAAGCGGAACAGCAGATCGCGTATCAGCCCGGTCCGGACGAAGCCGAAGTGCCGGAGATGTTTCGCCTCGAGGCGGCCACTTTCGAAAGTTCCCGACGTCCCATCAAGACCACGGCGACGGGGTACGACGTGTGGGAAGTGACGTTTCCTTCCCCCGTCGAAACGGCCTACGCCGTGAACAACACGGTGCATTGCGAGTACTTCAGGCCGGGTCAGGCGGCAGAGAACCCGGTAAAGAAATGTCCGGCCGTGATCGTGCTGCATATCTTGGGGGGCGATTTCGACCTGTCGCGGCTATTTGCCAGACAGCTTGCCCAAGGTGGTGTGGCCGCGCTGTTCGTGAAGCTTCCGTATTACGGTCCGCGGCGGCCCGAAGGCGCGAAAATGCGTATGGTTTCGGAAAATCCGCGCGAGACCGTGGCCGGCATGCGGCAAGCCATTTTGGATATTCGCCGCGGCGTGGCTTGGCTGGCGGCTCAGGATGAGGTCGATGCCGAGCGGCTCGGCGTGTTCGGCATCAGCCTGGGCGGAATCACCGGCGCCTTGGCGTTGGCCATCGAGCCGCGGCTGAGCATGGGTTGCCTGATGCTGGCCGGCGGCGACGTGGCGCGTGTGGCCTGGGACAACCCCGAGTTGCGCAAGCTGCGCGATCGCTGGACGAGCCAGGGCGGCAGCAAGGAAGAATTCTTTGAGCTGTGGAAGAGCATCGACCCGATCACCTACGCCGACCGGGCGCGGGGTAAGCGGGTGCTCATGCTCAACGCGCGGAACGATGAGGTCATTCCGCCCGCCTGTTCCGAGTCGTTATGGCGAGCGCTCGGCGAACCCGACATCGTCTGGTACGATGCCGGGCACTATTCGGCCGCCCGTTTTCTCTTCGACGGCCTGGGCCGCGTGAGCCGATTCTTCCGCGCGTCGGCCGATCAGAGCGCCGCCGGCAAGATTAAGTCGGCGTGCAAGTAGCGCTTGAGCTGACGGACCACCGCGAGGAACTTTTCCAGGTCGACCGGCTTGGTGATGAAGCTGTCGACGCCCAGCATCTCGCTGTGCACCCGGTCCTCTTCGTCTTCGGAACCGGTCATGATCACCACCGGGATGCCGCTGAGCGTCTCGTCCGACTTGATCTCCTGCAACACCTCGCGGCCGTCTTTTTTAGGCAGGCCCAGGTCGAGCAGAATCAGATCGGGCCGCGGCGCGCGGGCAAACTTTCCGTCCTGACGCAGAAACTCCATCGCCTCGGCACCGTCGCGGATGAGCGTCATGCGGTGCTGAATCTCACCCTTTCGCAAGGCGCCGATGGTGACGCTGGCGTCCACCAGCCCGTCTTCCACCAGCAAGATCTCCATCGGCCGGCCGATGGTCTGACTTGTTGTCGTCATCATAGGTAAACAGCCCTCATCGTGCGGCGCTGGCCCGCCGCCGTCCCCTTCCCCTGTTGCCTGTTCGCCGATCGCTGGAGATCCATCTCCACCTCTAAAATGTAGTTTCTCAATCCGGCCCCTACGAATGGAACCCCTTTTCTGGGGGCTTACAAAAACGGAACGCTAACCCGCCGCCGCGCTTGATTTTGCCGGCGCAACCTCAAGCGGCACCTTCACCGCCATGCCGGTTGCCGCGCTGCGCGCCACGGCCTCGGTAAACTCCATATATTGTACACCGGTGGCAAAGTCGGAGAATTCGATCCGCCGTTCGTGGCGAATCGCGCCGATGAACTCCGCCTCCACGTCCCAGGCCAGACTTCTTTCGGCGGGCACTTCGATCTCGCGCAGCGCCGGCTCGCCGCGGCGTGCGCCGAGCAAGCGTTCTTCGGGCGCCAGCTCATATCGCAATGCACCTTCGCTGCCGTACAGATGGACCTGCGTGCCCATGCCGAAGCGGGCCACGCCGCTGACGTGATAGATGGCATGCGCACCGCCGTTGAGCGCCGCCAGCACATGGACGCTGTCGGGCGTACCGACCCGGCGCCAGATTCCGGTGGCCGGATCGAGCCGCTCGCCGACGAAGGCGGTCACCTGCGCTTGCACGCGCACCGGCGGCGGCACCCAGCGCATGACCGTCTCGTGGATGATGCCCAACGTGAGCATGTTCAAGCCCGACAGCTCCCGCACCTGTCGCCAACTGATCGGGGTCTCGGCGTCGGCCAGGTGGTCGCTCGTGGCGAAGACGACGACTTCTCGCAACTTGCCGATGAAGCCGGATTGCAGGAGATCGAGCACGACGCGATGCGCGCGCAGCCCGAACGGGCTGGGCACGACCTGGCAGACCAGTTCGCCATGCTCACGGCTGGCCGCGAGCATCTGGCGCGCCTCGGCCGCGTTCAAGGCCATGCGGGCTTCGGTGAGTACGTGCTTGCCCGCCTCGAGCGCGGCGAGCGTGATCGGACAATGCAGATAGGGCCAGGTGCCGATCACGATGGCGTCGATGTCGGGATCGTTCACCAACTCGCGCCAGTGCCCATAGGTCTTCGGAATGCCGAACTCGGCCGCTGCCGCCGCCGTCGACTCGGGCCGGCGATTGCTGACTGCCGTGATTTCGACACCGCGGCACGAGCGCAGGCCGGGCACGTGCCGCAACCGGCAGTTGCCGCCCAACCCGATGATGCCGACGCGGATGAGATCGTTGGCCATGTCGTTCGGTCGGTGCAATACGCGAATCCAAGACCGACCGTATTCTAGGGAAAGGATGCCCTCAGGGCCACGGCCAGAAGGGCCGCGACGGGATGCCGCTTATCCAGCCAACGCATTACGAACGGCCGCCCGGCTGCGGGCGAAGTCGTCGTCGTTCAGCACCGGCCGAGCGCCGACCACCGAAACGTCGTGCGCCAGTTCGACCCACGATTTGCACCCGGCGTATCCTTCCTCCATCGGCAGCATGACCGCCTGCGGCAGCGCGTAGACACGGACCACGAGCGCGTGGATCAACTCGCGCCAGCGATGGAACCTTTCGGTGACGACTTCGTCGGACCAGATGTGTTCACCGCGCAATCGCAACACTGCCGGCAAGCTTTTGATGGGGATCGCGTCGGCGACGGTCGCGTAATGCCGCACGACGATCGTGCCCGCCTCGGGCGGCTCGGCCTCGCTGTCGAATAGCCACGATCGCGCTTCGGCCACGACGTTATCGGGCGATTGGTGCAAGAAGGTCGGCAAGAGTAGAAACGCCGGGTGATCGGGGCGGAACTCGCCCCCCTCTTCGATAATCCCTCCCTTGCGCAGTATCACCGTCTGCCGGCCACAGGCCAGCGCCCGGCAAATCACCGACCATTCCTTAAAGGCCGTCTTCATGATTGGCCATCCGAAACCGCTTCCGAGGATCGGACCATTCGCCGATCAGTCGGTGTAATACTTATTCTCGTCGGGGAACTCTTCGCCCGCGAGGATCTCGTCCTTTTGCGCCAGGAATCGATCCAGCGGCGGACGTTGCGTGAGTCCGTTTGCCTGCTGGCAAGCGTGGGCGAGCCCCAGGAGGGTGCTCTCGTCGTAGATGCGGCCGATCATCCTTTGCGGTTTTGGCAACAGCAAACCGTCCTTCTCCGAGAACTTCCTCGGCAGCGCGACCATCGGATGCCCCGTCAGATTCGAGTACCATTCCCATCGGTCATCGGGATCGTCGCCCAAAGGCGATTCGTCACAGAGATAGACATCGACGGCCTGCATCATCTTGTCGAATCGCTGCATCAAGATGCCCCGCAACCGATTGAGCTTCAGATAATCGGCCGACGTGAGGAAATGGCCCAGCAGGAAGTACGGGGGCCAACCTTTCACGCCCTTGGGCTCTCCACGACGCGTAAGGTGCTCGAACGCGGCGGCCGACTCGCTGGCAACGAGCCCTACCGCGAGCTCATTGTCTGGCAATCCGTAGTCCTTTTTCAGATTCGGCGATTCGACGGGGACGAGTGTCACGCCGAGCTCGCGCAGGAATCGAATATCATCCCGTTGTTCGTCTTCGCCCCCTTTCGCAACGTAGCCCACCCGGATCGTGGACACTTCCCGCGACGAGGGCCAGACGTACGTCTGGTCGACCGACGCCGCATCGCGCGGATCGGCGCCGTGGATCACGGCCAGAACCAAACCGCAGTCGTCGACGTTGCGGCAGATCGGCCCGATCTTGTCGAGCGACCAACAGAGTTGCATGCAACCGTGTCGGCTTACGCGTCCGTATGTCGGTCTCATTCCGACGGCACCGCAGACCATGGACGGAGAGATGAGGCTGGCCGTGGTTTCCGTGCCGATGGAGAAACCGACGAGTCCCGCGGCGGCTGCCACGGCCGGCCCCGACGACGAACCCGCCGCGTCTTGGCGTGGATTCCAGGGATTCCGGGTGATGCCGCGATACCACAACACCGATCCGCCGGCCAACGTATTCGTGGCCAATTTCGCGACGAGCACCGCGCCGGCGTCTTCCAGCCGTTCGGCGACCGCCGGCTTCACGTCGATCACGCGGTCGCGATATTGCGACAGGCCCCATGTCGTGGGGTAGCCGGGATAGGAAAAGATGTCCTTGATGCCCCACGGGATCCCGTGCAGCGGGCCTCGATCGTTCTTAGCCCGCAGTTCCTGATCGGCGCGTTCGGCTCGTTTCAGTGCCAGATCGTCCATGTAGGTCACGACGCATTTGAGCAACGGGTCGTAGCGCCGAAGTCGTTCCAGGTAGAACTTCGTCAACTCGACCGACGAAATCTGCCGCTCGCGCAATAGTTGGCCAAGCTGCCGAATGGAACTGAATGCCAAATCCTCATCGGAGTCGCGCCGTGAACGCGGCTGGGAGGCGAGCACCGGTGCTGCCTTGACCTGGTAGCCGCGCGGATCGGGCAGTGCCGCGGGACTGGCAAACGGAACGAACCGCAGAGCCGGAAGCAGCGAGTTGTCGAATTCGACGGCTCGGATATGGTCCAGGTCCTCGCGCGCCCACTGGAGCGCATTGACGACCGCTTCTCGCTGCGGATCGGTAAGCTTGATGCCCGCCACCCATTCCGCGTCGGAGATCATATCGCGCGAAATGGGCCCATTGTCCGCACTTGCCGACAACGCCCGCTGGAAAACAGAGGTCCCGATGCCGGTAGACGCCAGGACGGAAAGGGCGCTTCTGCGGTCGAGCATGCTTGCCTCGCGGACCTGGTGTTGTCGATTCTGTGCGGCCCGAGCACGTCGTCTAGTTCACTAGACGATATGTCGCAAATCGACAGCGTGTCAAGAGGCACCGGCATTCGGCGTCGGCCGCGAGCGCGTTATACGCCGGCGCCCATGGCGGCTACGACTTTGGCGTCGAGCCACTCGATCACGAGGGGGCGCCCGAATGCTTTTTCAAAAGGAGCGGCGCGGCGGCGCGCGGCCCACAGGTCCACTTCGGGCGGCTCGTCGGAGACGGCGCGCATGATCGTTTCATGCGAGGTCATCGAGACGATGATCTCGCGCACCTGTTGCGTATTGCTGCGGTCGAAGCCCCCCACCAACCGCAGGATCGACGCCAGCTTGCGCACGCGCTGCTGGTCTTTGTGCGACAGCCGCCGGAAATTATCGTGCTTCTTCTTCGGCTCCTTGCCGCGGTGATAGCGGGCGATGTTGGCGATCAGCTCGAGCTGGTGCGGTTGGAAGCCGGCCAACCGGCTGTGCAGGATCAGATGATAGCTGTGCTTGTGGTGCTTTTCATAGTCGATCAGGTAGCCGACGTCCTGCAAACGTGCGGCCGTTTCCAGCAGCATGCGATCGGAGCTGTTCAGTTCCGACTCTCCCATGATCTGCGAAAAGACCTGCCCCGCCAACTTGGCCACGTGCCGGGCATGTTTGGGCTCGACTCCGCTGGCGGCGGCAAAACGCTCGATGGCGGCTTCCTGATCGTGCGGATCGTCGGCCCGCGGCCCGAACGATTGGTCGAGCATGTGCAACAACAACCCATCGCGCACGCCGCGATCGTGAACTTGCAGGCGGTTTACCCGGAAGCGGCGCATCAGCGCTTCGATGATCGCGACGCCCGCCAGAATGATGTCGGCCCGATCGGGGCTCAAGCCCGGCAGACCGCGCCGTGCCTTGGGAGGCAGCTTGCGCAGACGGTCGAGCATGTGGCCGACCTCGGCGTGCGTCACTTCGTAGCCCCGCAACGGCAGGCCGGTTTGTCCCTTGCCCGCCATGATCATTTCGGCCAGCGTCGTGAACGTACCGCCCGAGCCGATGAGCAAGTGCGGCCAGAACATCAACCGCTTGGTCTGGCGGCGTAGCTCGCGGTCGATGCCGTCGAGCAGATGCTGGATGTCGCAGGCATCGTGACCGTTGCAATACATGTCGGTCATCCGCACCGCGCCCAGCGGCGTGGTGTAGACCTCCTCGATCGCCCGACCCGAAGCCAAGATGATCTCGGTGCTGCCGCCGCCGATATCGGCGATGGCCACGTTCTTGCCATCGAGGTTGAAGGCCCGCGCCACGCTGGAGAACGCCAGGTGGGCTTCCTGGTCGGCGCCGATCACTTCGATGTCGAGCCCGATCTCCTGCTTCGCGCGGCGGCAGAAGGTCTCTCCATCGGTCGCCTCGCGCAGCGCACACGTGCCGATCACCCGCAGTTCGCGCACCTGGTAGCCGGCGGCGATCTGCTTCATGCGGCTTAGTGCTTCGAGCGACCGTTCGACCGCGGCGGGATTGAGGCGCCCCGTGGTGGCCAGGTCTTTACCCAGCCGGGTCATGTCCTTCTCTTCCGTCAAAATGCGGTAATTGCGGTCGCGCAACGCCTCGGCTACGACGAGCCGAATGCTGTTCGTTCCCACATCGATCGCGGCCAGCCGATGGGCCAGCTCGGACGAAAGATAGTACTGCTTTTCTTCCATCGAGGTCGAGATGCCGGTAAGTACGGTATACGTAACCATACCATACTCGCCGCATCGTCGGGGAGACGGTTGACCCCCTCCGCACGGCTCCCCATAATCGACCCGATCGTTTCAGAGACAGGCGAAAAACGTCTGGGCAATCGGGGAAGAGCGAAACGACCGATCCGCTTTTGCCGACCTTTGAAATGTTGCCGAAAAACCGATCGGCGCCGCACGTTTTACCAAGCTTGCCGCGATGGTTTGGTTTCTGGCCGGGGGCCAACACCTGATCGAGTGTCCGTGAAACTCCTACGCGAACTGGCCGACGTGCCCGACGAACTGCGCGAAGGAGCCCTGACCATCGGCAACTTCGACGGCGTTCATCTCGGGCACGCGCGGCTCATCGAACGGTTGATCGAACTGGCCCGCCAGGTTGACGGCCCGGCCGTCGTGTTTACGTTCGATCCGCATCCGGTCCGCCTGCTGCGTCCGGAACGGGCGCCGTGGCCCCTGACGTGGACCGATCGCAAGGCCCAGCTTCTCGGACAACTCGGCGTCGACTGGATCATCGCCTATCCGACCGACGAAGCCCTACTCGCATTGTCGGACCGCGAGTTCTTCGGGCAAATCGTGCGCGACAAGCTGGCCGCGCGGGCGATGGTCGAAGGACCGAATTTCTTCTTCGGCCACAACCGCACCGGCAACATCGATGTCTTGGGCAAACTGGCTGGCGCCGTCGGCATGCAGCTCGACATCGTCGAGCCGGTCGTCATCGACGGCACGATCGTTTCCAGTTCGCGGGTGAGAGAACTGATCTCGGCCGGCAAAGTCGACGCAGCCCTACCTCTGTTGACGCAGCCCTACCGCATCCGCGGCATCGTTACGCACGGCGCGGGACGCGGCGCGCGCATCGGGTTCGCGACCGCCAACTTGGCGGGCATCGACACGCTGTTGCCCGGCGCCGGAGTCTATGCCGGCCGCGCGATACTCGGCGGCCAACACTGGCCGGCCGCGATCAACGTGGGGGCGAACCCGACGTTCGGCGAAGGCGAACTCAAGGTCGAGGCCCATCTCATCGGCTTCCACGGCGCGATCTATGGCGAGCCGCTGGAGGTCGATTTCCTGGGCCGGTTGCGCGACGTCAGACCATTCGGCGGCATCGACGAGCTCAAGCGTCAACTGGCCCAAGACGTAGAAGCGGCACGAACGGCGGTCGAACGATTTCCGCAGTAGACCGTCGCTTCTCGATTACTTCATAGAAGTGCCCGGGGCGGTTCGCGCGGTCGATGCGCTGTCCGCAGAAGAGTCGGCGAACGTCAGCCACGGGTACAGGAACGGGGGCGTGCGCCAGCACCAGGCGTGTGCCAACTGCTCCTCGCCCCCCATGCCGTCGTACCAGCGATCTTGCCGCAGCCAGACCGACGGCACGTGCAGCAGTAGGCTCAGCGTCGCGAACGCCAGCACCAACTTTCGCCCGCCGCCGCTGCGCATCAGGGCCGCGAGCGGCTGCAAGCAAAGCAGAGCGGCCAACGGGACCGCTTCCGCCGCCAATCGCGATCCCCAGCAGAGGCCACCCCACCAACACCACCACCCGCTCACCATGGCCAGGTGCAACCCGATGACCGCGAGCGCCCAGGTCTGCCAGCCCGGGGGTAGCTCACCGCCTTCGCGCTCGGTATCGCGCGGGCGCCGCCCGATCGCGAGCAGCCCCAGCAAGAGCCAGGGCTGATAGACGAACAGGCCGTGCGTCGGGCTGCACAGCACTCCTCCCCAGGATGCCACCGCTCCGAACGACCAAAAGAACCCGTTGGTTTGCACGCTCATCGGGCCGGCCAGGTTTTTGTAGACCGACCAATAGAGAGCGAGCCAGGGGGCGAATGCGAGGCCGGCGGCGCCTGCGAGTTTGATCGCTCGCGATGGCGATCGCAGCGCCACCCACAATCCGAACGTGGCGGCGATCAAGGCCGACGACAATCGGCACGATAACATCGTGGCCATGGCCAGCCCCTGGAGGCCGGTCGCCTGCCACGAGGGGCGGCGCCAACTGCGAAATTCGACGAGCAGCAGCAGCTCGGTCGAGACGATAACTCCGCCGTGTTGCCACAACGCCTGCCCCAGCGTCGAGTAGACCACCGAGCCCGTAGCCAGGATGGCCGCGCCGATCAACGCGGTCGCCGGCCGCACGATATGCAGTGCCAGCAAGAAGAAGATCGTGATGCACCCCGTGGCGACGAGGGCGGCCGTCACCTGTTCCAAGTGTTGCTGTACGATCGGCTCCGTGAGGTGCGCGCCGACCGATCGCGCCGCCGCGACCACCGGCAGCGCGAACGGCACCATGCCCAGCGGATAGTGCGAAAAGAGTCCCTCCGGCCGCTCGACGAGGAAATAGGGCAAGTCCTCGCCCGGCACCGTAAACCAGTGGTTCCGTCGATAGACGTCGGCGAATTCGCTGACCTCCAAGTCGCCGTCGGTGATCAGGCTCGCGGCCGTCATGATGACGGGCCGCGAATCTCCCGTCTGCAACCCCGGCCCATGCGCGAGCAGGAGCAGCAGGTTGGGCAGCGCTACCAACAACAGGGCCGGCCGCCAGGGAAGACCGTCTTTTCCGTCAGCGGCGAAGGCGAGTATTTGCCACCAAGCGAGGGCCAAGCGCGCCCGCAGGCGGCGATCGCCTGCCATCGCCCCGGCCAAGACGAGCGACAGCACAACCGTCCACCGCGCTCCGGTGCCGCGCCCCTGCAACAGCAAAAAGATCGCCGCGCCGGCGAGGGCCGCGCATATCAGCAGCAGCCCGTAATGCAGACCTCGGCCGCGCAGCCCGTGTGCCGCTCGTTTCGGGCGGACGCGCAATCCGCCCCGCGCAGAGTACCCGGCGGGAAGGTGGGACTCGGCCGAGTCGTCGTCTTTGCTCGACACCGAGTCGAACCCTTGTTCTTGTTGAGCGTCGATCGAATTGCGCCCCGAAACCGCTCCGCGGCAATCGCCGCGGGATGCTAGCTAGGTGGCCGATCCCGGGCAATACGAGTTGCCCCCCGCGGGGCGAGCCCTTATGATGCTCGCAGGGGCTCCGTCGGCGGGCAGTTTCCGCGCCAACTCTTTTTACAACAAGACGTTGATACAATTCACTCTGCCGTATTGGCTGGGCTTCGGCGCCCTGGTCACCGTTCTGCTCGCTCTCGACCTGAGCGTCTTTCACCGCAAGTCCCGCGATGCCTCGCTGCGCGAGGCCTTTATCTCGACCCTCGTCTGGTGCTGCCTCGCATTGGCGTTCGACGGCTACGTATTCCACGTCGGCGGCCAGCAGAAGGCGCTGGAGTTCTTACAGGGGTACCTCGTCGAATGGTCGTTGTCGATGGACAACGTCTTCGTATTCGCCGTCATCTTCACGTATTTTCGCGTCCCCAAGATGCATCAGTACCGCGTCTTGTTCTGGGGCATTCTTCTTGCGGTAGTCTTCCGGCTGGCGTTCATCCTGGTGGGCGCGGCGCTGATCGCTCAGTTCCACGCGATTCTCTATTTCTTGGCGGCCTTTCTGATCTACACGGGCGTGAAACTCTGCTTTCACGACGATGAGTTCGATCCGGAGGCGAGCCTCGTCATTCGCCTGTCGAGAAGGTTGTTTCGCGTCTCTCGCGAGGAGCACGGCGATCGGTTTGTCGTACGCGAGAACGGGCTGTGGTGCATCACTCCGCTGCTCCTCGTGCTGCTGGTCATCAACGTCGTCGATGTGGTCTTCGCGCTCGACAGCGTGCCGGCCATTCTGTTGATCACGGAAGATACCTTCATCGTCTTCACGTCGAATATCTTCGCGATCCTCGGATTGCGGGCGCTCTACTTTCTGTTGGCCGGCGCGATGGATATGTTCCGCTATCTGCGGTTCGGCCTGTCGGCCATACTCATCTTCGTCGGCGTTAAAATGCTAGTCACGAGGTGGATAGAGATTCCCGGCTGGCTATCTCTGGTAGTCATTGTGTCATTCCTGGCCTTGGCCATCCTCGCCTCGTTGATCGCGACACGCCGGGAGCGTGGTCGCGGCCAAAGTGTCGACGGAGCCTGACCGAGCCAGTCGTTGAGGTTAGACCGGGCCTGAATGGCAGAATGTCGCATTTCAACCGCGCCTGAGTCGCCAATCGGATGAACCGAGTCCTCATTACCGGCGGTGCTGGGTTCATCGGCAGCCATCTCGCCGAGACACTCGTGGCACGCGGCGATCACGTGACCGTGGTCGATGACGAGTCGACGGGCCATGCCGAGAATCTCGCGGCCATCCGCCGGCACCCGCGGTTCGTGTTCGTGTCGGGCAGTGTCGCCGATCGTGAACTGGTGGCGCGGCTGGTGAGCGATGTCGACGAAGTCTATCATCTGGCGGCCGCCGTCGGCGTGCAGCTCATCGCCAGCAACCCGATCCGCACGATCGAAACCAATGTCTATCCGACGGAGTTGTTACTGGCCGAACTCCGCCGCCGGCAACAGGCCGGCCGCACGGTAAAGCTCTTTTTGGCCAGCACCAGCGAGGTCTATGGCAAGAACCCTCGCCCACGCTGGACCGAAGAGGACGACCTTGTGTTCGGTCCCACGACCCGCGCCCGCTGGTCGTATGGCGTGTCGAAGGCGATCGACGAGTTCTTGGCCCTGGCCTATTGGCGACAGGACCGGCTGCCCGTCGTCATCGGCCGGTTCTTTAACGTGGTCGGTCCGCGGCAGACGGGGAGCTATGGCATGGTGCTGCCGCGCTTCGTCGATGCGGCCCTCGCCGGCCGCCCCCCCTTGGTCCACGACGATGGCCGGCAGGTGCGCTGTTTCGGCCACGTGGCCGACATCGTGCGGGCCGTGCTCGACCTGATGCAGACGCCCGCCGCCCTCGGGCGGGTCTTCAATATCGGCAGCGACCAGCCGGTGAGCATCCTGGAACTGGCACAGCGCGTGATCGCCATCGTCAATCCGTCGCTGGCGATCGAATTCCAGAGCTACGCCGAAGCCTATTCGCCCGACTTCGAGGATGTCCGCAGCCGGGTGCCCGATCTCGGCCGGTTGCGCGAAACGATCGATTATCGCCCGCGCCATTCGCTCGACGACGTCATCCGCGAAGTGGTCGCCTGGAAGCGATCGCTGAGCGACTGAGGGATGTCTGATTAGCGTGGGCGCCGGGGTTTTAAGCGGATTTCGCTCGTCGACGCGGCAAAGGTGCGGGCCGACAATAAGGCCCCGCCCGAATTCGACTCGATCTACCCCGATGTTCCTTTCGTCGCGGCGGATTCCTGGAAGGCCAAGAGCGATGAAGTGGGGGCGGGGTTAGACAAGCTTGTCGAGTACGTGGAGAACCATGCCGAGGAGATTCGAGCGGCCCGCGAAAAAAAGCTGAAGCGTGAGGCGTCGGCCCGCGCTCCGACGGCGAGTGTGGGAGAAGATACCGAGTTCGTAGGCGGTCCGCGCGGCGCCGCGCATCGGGTGGTCAGCGACAAATCCGTGCTCTATGGTGCCGAGTGCGACTTTGGTAAATGGAACGGAGAAAGGGCGATAAGCCAGATCGTGCCGATTTTCGCGCGCGATCAGAAACGACGCCTCCCCGCGGGCGCGGTGGCGCGCGAGGGTTACGCCGTCGGTGGCGTGAACGTTTACGCGCAGTCGTACGTGAATGGTATTCAGTTGATATTTATGCGTCTGCGGGACGACGGCCAACTCGATAAAGACGATTCGTACACGAGCGATTGGATAACGACGGTCGACGACGGCAAGATGCGCACGTTGACGGGCGACGGTGCACCGATCATCGGTATTCACGCGCGGCGCGGTGCGGTCATCGATGCGCTAGCTCTCGTTGTGAAGCGTGCCGCGAAATGATACTGAGCGCAGCGAAGGCGGCCGGGATAAGGTTTGCCCGCGGCCTTGCCAACGCCATCCGAGCCAGTGACCGCTTTTTGATGAACACGGCATCCGGCACCAAATCTGCAAGCAGGCTCACCAATCGGTCGCGCACTGGCGGGACTTTCTGCTGCTTCGATTCCGCGATGTGCGTTTGGAGGGTGGCCGAAGACGAGCAGCGTTAGGCGACTCACGACGGCGTGGGCAACCCACCGCACCGTTGAGGAAGCGGGTCGGTGGGCCTGTCCTCGCCGATCCTTTCGTCACTGCTGATCGTCGTCTGCGAGGTGAACGTGCGACATATCAAAACGGGCTTAAAACGCGGCCAATTCGAGTTGCTTGCGGCCACACGAGGCGCGCAAGCGGCGAAGATGACACTGCGGCCGGGCGCGGCCAGCGACGATGAGCCCGGCAACGAACATCCTGATTGCGAGCAATGGCTGTTTGTCGTTTCGGGCACCGGTGTAGCAGTGATTGGCAAGCGGCAGAACGCTCTGCGGCGTGTTCCGCTAACGGAAAACTCGCTCTTACTGATCGAGAAGGGCGAGCTGCACCAGATCAAGAACACCGGTCGTGGTGCAATGGTGACGATCAACTTATATGTGCCCCCGGCCTACAACGCCGATGGCGACCCGAAGTGACGCGTCTTCTCACTACCCACTTTGATCCAAGCCGGGAGCCGTCGCGGAAGCAGATTCGCTTCAAGACATGCACTGATCCAACTCGCGCAGGTGACGTGCATAGTGCCGCCAGCGGCCGAGGGAGGATTGGTAAAGGGGGCGGCGCACTTGCTGTAGGCTGGCCGTCCTCACGGCACGCTTGCTTTCATAAAAGCGGAGGCAGCGCTCATCCCAGGGCAGGCGGAGAAAATCCAGCATGCGGCGCGTTTGGTTCTCCGGGTCTGCAATCAACGATTCATAAGAAACTTCCAGGATAGGTAGATCCACGGCGTCGTTCCAGTGCCGCATGAGACGGCGATACTGACGCCAGAAATGCGCCGCGTGGTCCAGACGGAATTTGAAATCGTGGCCCGCCCGGAACATGGTCATGAAGCACGACAGGCAGGTGTCGCGCGGATCTCTTTGGCAGTCGATAATCCTCGCGCCGGGCAGCAGCACGGCAATGAGGCCCACGTGGAGAAAATTCAGCGGTAGCTTGTCAGTAACGCACGATGCGCCTGGGTTCGGAGCGATCAGCGATCGCGAGTAGAGCTGTCCCAGGGCATCGGCCTGCTCGGTGGTCAGCCCGTCGAGGCAGGCGGGGTACTCGGAAGGGCCGGCTGACAGCGCGTCCAGGGCGGCTTGCCAGACATGATTCATCATCTCGGATTCACCCGCGGCATGCACTTCGGGGTGCGACGCCAGGATCTGCTCCACCAGAGACGTGCCGGAACGGGGCATTCCAACGATGAAGACGGGTTTGTTGCTCCGATCGCGCGGCCGCGGCAAGGAGCTTAGCCGCTGCCGCGTGAAATAAGCGATGAAGGCGTTGATTGTGGCTTCATGCCGGCCCGGATCATAAGGGACGCGCGTCAGCTCATTGGCCTGCCGGGCGTGCTCGAAGGCCTCGTCGTATCGTTTCAGGCTATCGAGCAGTTCTGCGGCAATGAAGTGCAGGTGAGCACGATCCAACGCCGAATGCGTCGGGGCATTCAACTGCCTCGTCACGAGGTCCAAGGCTTGTCGTTGCTGCTCATGGTAACAGGCCATACGCCCATAGAGGATCAGCAACGGCATGGAGACGAAACCTCGCTGGATCAGGCGCTGAACGAGGTCCCAGGCAGTATCCAGGTCGCCGAGCACTTCGAGCACCTGGGCCCGAGTTTGCACGGCGGCATTGTCCTCCGGCGATAGCTCCAGGGCCGTTTTGCTGGCCTGATCCGCGGCATCTACCCGTCCGTGCTGCAAAGACCACGAGGCAAGGGCCGCGTGCGCGAGCGTGGACTGGGGATCCAACGCGACGGCCTGATTGAGGTGCTCTCCTGCTTGAAGCCTGTCCAGCCGCCATTCGCAAACCCCCAGTCGATAATAAAAGGGCGCAAAATCGGGCTGCAACTGAATGGCTCGCTGATAGTGCATGCAGGCGGCCTCGAGCTGCCCGCGGGCAACCATGGCACTGCCAGCCTCGGCTTCACGCCTGGCGGCATCGAGGACCGGTCCTGTGAGAGGGGGGTGCGGTTTCGCCATGAACTGTCCCTTCCTTCATCAACGGCCCGGCTCCGCCATGGACCCTTGACGGCCGAGCTCGTAGGGGGCCAAACTCTTGCACCGGCTTGCCGTCGAGTTCAGTCGTCGTACCAGTTCAGAACTGCGACACTTATGACGACGTGCTGATCGCGAGTGACGAGGTTTTCGACCACGTCGCCAGCATTCACGTCCGAGAGCGGCGCATCGCGGTTTACGACGCGACCAAACCTGCTACTTCCATCAGGAAGAACAGGCATCGTCGTGCGGAGTCTCACATACGGCATATAAGTCTCCAATTCCAGTCGTAGTGTCATCGGCCGCGTGTTCACATCAGATCCTGAATCTTCTCGACAGTGGCTTTTCAAATCGGAGATCTCCTTGGCGTCTCGGACGACGCTCGTATCGGAAACGGCCGATCAGCCAGCGCCAAGAACGCGTCGCGGACCTCGCGCGAGTAAAAATAATTGATGTTGAACGTCGGCTGGTCGAAGTCGATCGACGCAGGAATGCACGACGGGGGCGGTCGCTCGTGGGGAACTGCTACCTCTAATAAACGTTCAGGCTGCCGGGAAGCGCGCGCTCTGGATTCGTTTTCGTCAATCCACGTTTGCATGCCTGCCGGAAGCGGAGGGCAAGCGACCGGTAGCGGTTGGCGATCCATATCGACGACTCGCCCGCGTATCGAGGGAAGCCGTGTGACGGCGTCGGAGGCGGTCCTATCTGGATAGCACCGACGTGGCGCATCGCGATATGATGTCGCCATGCCGCGACGATTTCAGTTCAGCTTGGGTGACGTGCTGCTCGCCACCGCGGTGGCGGCCGTCATCGCCGCGACGATCGCCAGCAGGGAAGCGGTGGTCAGCTTCATCGCATTCTCTTTGCTGCTCATTTTCGTCCGGAGCAGGCCCGTTCTGTTCCGGCTCTGGATCATCACCGCGATCGGTTTCGGCAGCGGCGTGTTGACGGCCATGCTCTACCAGGCGATGGCCCAAGTCACCTTCATGTCGGACTTCCGGATGGCGAGCGATCAATTGGCCGGTTGGGGAGCCGGAATGGTTACCGGTGGATTCGTCGCCTGGCGATTATTTTTGATCAATCCGCCGCGCGATCCATGAGGCCCCGTCACGGCTTTGCCTAGTTGAAAGCCAAAGAGCTTTCTTGGCGTCGGCCACGGGCACGCGCATCACGCCCAACGGGTTTGGTTTCTCGGGCGCGCCGGTTCGACCGTCCAGCTTGCGCCACATTGCAGACAGCGCACTCGTTGGGTGCCGTTGCGGTTCTTGCCGTGCTTCTTTACTTGCTCGTGCCGACAGACGGGGGCGATCATTGCCGTTTTCTCTTGTTGGGCTACGGCTGGTCGCTAGTGCTTTGTCAGGCCTAGGAATTGGGGTTGGTGATTTTGTCCAGATGGTGGATGCTGCATGGCACAAGGAGGTGTTCCATGCAGAAGAAATATATCGTGCGGCTCACGAATGAGGAGCGCGCAGAGTTGGTTCAGGTTGTCAAAAAGTTGAAAGGTACCAGCCAGAAAGTGAAGCGGGCTCAGGTTTTGCTGAAGGCGGATGCAGACGGCCCAAATTGGACGGATCGGGAAATCGCAGAGGCGTTTGACTGCCGCATCCAAACGATCGAGAAGA
>DASZTS010000087.1:0-173975 GCA_035547915.1 Pirellulales bacterium
ACCGCCCTTCGATGCCTTCGGGCGTTGAGCACTAGTGCTGACTGGTGTTCAAGTTTGCTGGCGTCGAGTGCACCGCCCTTCGATGCCTTCGGGCGTTGAGCACATCGCACGAAAATTCATATTCGACCTCGAAAAGACACGTGCACCGCCCTTCGATGCCTTCGGGCGTTGAGCACCTGGCAATAAGCTCGGCCTCGGTGGCGCGGCTGCCGGGTGCACCGCCCTTCGATGCCTTCGGGCGTTGAGCACCCTTCGGATGCGAGCCACGAAAAAACTTCGCAGCGAAGTGCACCGCCCTTCGATGCCTTCGGGCGTTGAGCACCTCATGGTTTGCCTTGTGACTAAGTGGGGAGCCCCGAGGTGCACCGCCCTTCGATGCCTTCGGGCGTTGAGCACCGAAGGCGGCCGGTGGAGCGTCCAACAAGAGCCTGTGCACCGCCCTTCGATGCCTTCGGGCGTTGAGCACCGGTCGGCATTGTGAACCACGTTGATAGCCTCATCGTGCACCGCCCTTCGATGCCTTCGGGCGTTGAGCACGGCCTGCCACCAGAGGAAGTGCCCCAGCCCAATCGTCGTGCACCGCCCTTCGATGCCTTCGGGCGTTGAGCACCCGGGGCCAACGGCTGGGAGTTCTTTGCCGATCCCGGTGCACCGCCCTTCGATGCCTTCGGGCGTTGAGCACCTGAGTCTCGAACTAACGCAAGACGATATTGACCTGTGCACCGCCCTTCGATGCCTTCGGGCGTTGAGCACATGCGCGCTTGGAACGCGCGGCATCCAGTCTACTCCGTGCACCGCCCTTCGATGCCTTCGGGCGTTGAGCACCTTACCGATCCGTCGAGGAGGAAGCACCATTGCGAGTGCACCGCCCTTCGATGCCTTCGGGCGTTGAGCACCCTATCGGCTCAATGTCAGTCCTCCGGTACCGGAAGTGCACCGCCCTTCGATGCCTTCGGGCGTTGACCACATCTCCACAGCCTTGGCCCTCACTCCTGATGGCGACGTGCACCGCCCTTCGATGCCTTCGGGCGTTGAGCACGCCGACCACCGACCGCGCCGATTTCGACCAGCAATGTGCACCGCCCTTCGATGCCTTCGGGCGTTGAGCACACCCCCTGCCGCCCGTCAGCCAGCTTGACGGTGTAAGTGTGCACCGCCCTTCGATGCCTTCGGGCGTTGAGCACAAAAGCAGGAAGCCCAGGCCGAACGCAGTCTTGCCGTGCACCGCCCTTCGATGCCTTCGGGCGTTGAGCACGCCCTTCGCAGGTCGACACGCGTGGCATCCTCGCGTGCACCGCCCTTCGATGCCTTCGGGCGTTGAGCACCCAATCGTCGAAGTCTTGTGCAACGGTGCCGACGCGAGTGCACCGCCCTTCGATGCCTTCGGGCGTTGAGCACCACATCCGAGAGCACATAGGAATCGGTCCTGTCGCCGTGCACCGCCCTTCGATGCCTTCGGGCGTTGAGCACTATCGGATTTTGAAAGAGCGACCGCTACGCACATGTGCACCGCCCTTCGATGCCTTCGGGCGTTGAGCACCAGGGACTCGGCAGCCTGCGATCGTTCAACCAGGATGGCCGAGTGCCATTGATCGGCACGGTTTTGACACCGTCGACTGTGCCAATCAAAGCGGCCCCTTCGCAAGTCGCTTCAACGAAAGCACTTGCGAAGGGCCGATGTAAGCGAGCGGAGAGGACAGGACGGCAATTGAACTTTTTATCGCCGGGGTTCGGGGCTGGGAAGCCGGGTTGCGGAGTCGGCTCGAAAACGGTAAGCCGATTCTGGAGTGATAGTTACGATTCAATCCTGACGGCGAGATTCACCCGCAGGTCATCGAGCATTTGCTTCGGTAAGGGTACAAAGCTCGTCCCATCATCCTCGCCCTCGCTGTCGGGATCGAGCCAGAAGGCACCCGAATCCTGGTCGGCGGTTGGGTCGCCACCAGTCAGAATGTCGAAGACTTGGGCGCGAGTCCGAAGTCGCTCGAACATGCGTTCGTCGTAGGTGCCTGCGAGATACGGCATCGCGATGTCAAGGCCGGGTAGCCGGTCTTCCGGCAGTTGGCCGTTGGCCTTCTGCACGATGCTTCTTTCCCTGGCGGCCTTACTGCCGATGCGGTCGGTGCGTCCAGTTCTCTGTTCGATGGCGGCAGGGTTCCAGCCGAGGTCGTAGTGAATGACGTGTCGGCAATGCCGGTGCAGGTCGATTCCCTCTTGCCCTACCTGGGTGCAAACGAGGATGTCCGGCAATAAGGGTGTGTTGAAGCCGCTAAACACGGCGTCCCTGTCAACTTTACTCGATCCAGTTACCAGAACTACCGATTCTGCTCGGGGGTTCATGGCGTAGCGCAGGTGCGCTTCGCGTTCTTCCTCGCCCATTTCCGAGAGTTCGCAGAGGAATTCTTCTACACGCCCTGCGACGGGTTCACGTTGAGCACTGTCGGGCTCCATCTGGTGGAAGCCCCGAAGGAGACTCTCACTCCAGGTTTCGTCTTCTCCCCGAAAAACTTCCTTCGGCAGCCGGAGTATGATGTCCTCGCGCAGAAATGCACGTACCAGGGCGTCGAGTACCTGGGCGCGCTGGTGCCAGTTCCATCTGTTGCCCTGCCGCGTCACTTCAGCGATCAGTTCGCGCATCCGCTGAGTTCGTTGTTGTCCTGCCTCGTCTATCAGGAGCAGGGCATCCCCCAACGGAAGGAACAGGTTCGGGCCAGAAAGCAACGTGTCCACAATACGTGCGCGATTGGCGATAGGTTGCGCCTCCAGAGCACGCGCTGCGGTCGCCAAAAGGCCGGAATCCGGTTCGTCTTGAAGGTCGTATACAGCGGCCAGGCTGGTGCGGGCGACGTGCTCCGAGCGTTCACTGTCACCATCCGAATCGCTTCCACGATCCGAACCCAGTTGCCGGTCTCCGTACCGATAGCGAACCCAGTCTTCGGACGCAATCTGCTGCAACAGCTCTTTCGTCGCGGCAGCACTCTCGCGCCGCAATCGAGATGGGTCGAGACCATCACGAAGAAGGCGGTGTGCCAGAACGTGCTCAATGGCACGGCTCAGGAAAACACGGTCTGGCCGCTCGAAATCGCGAAAGAGGGCACGGTTGGCGTGCGTGGCACGAGCGCAGAGAACTGCGAGTGGGGCAATGTCTTCCTTGGTCAGTTCCGGTAACTCATGACCGATGCTTGCCAGCCATCCAAACAAGACCCGGTCCAGGAAAAGTGGTACTCCAGAGCCTTCGCGGGCGGTTAGTGATCGGCGGAACTGCTGCATCGCCTTGTCGCTATCGAAGTCTTTACCAGTCTCTGTTCCGCGAGACGCAAACAATTCCTTTCGTGCTGCGCGCAGGCGCTTATCAACGCCCCTGGATAGCAGGCGAAATAGCGTCTCGGCTGTTGGGACCCGGAAACAGAAGATCAGGGATTTTTCGCCTTGATCCCATCGGCGCAGCACTTCGGCAACTACGGTTTCGACTTTCGGGTGTGCAGCATCGCGCGGGTTGTCTTCATGTCCGTGACCGGTGATTCTTTTCAGGATATTGAGCAGCCCACTTTGTCCGGATTGCAGCGCCGTTTCCACAGCCTTACATCCCTCACGGCTCTGCCAGAGAGTCGTGTAACAGCCGGTCAGGTCCACCCCTAGCGTCGTGCGATGCCGTCCGCGACTCAATTCTGCAACTACCTTCATCAGCAGGTACTGTGCAAGCTCTCCATGCGGAGGCATGGGGCGACCTGGTGCAAGGTGTAATTGACTCCGGTCGGGTCGGGGTGCATGCCCATTGGCGTCAGCAGGATATTCTCTGCCAACCCAGTAACGCCGGTGCTCGGTGTGTCTCCGGTGCCGGACGATCAGGGGAGCCATTATTTGATGAAGGTACTGGTTGGCATCCAGGAGTTGGATTGATCGCGCAAAAAAGGGGCGTAGCGCACCCGGCAAGTTCTGCAAAGCTTGCTGCCTTGCTTTGCCTGAGGCGTCGCGAAGCCCAGCCCAGTATTTTTCGATCTCCTGTGTGCGGGGGTCTTCCTCGGCAGGTAATTGACCTGGCGTAGCCATGAACTTCGGGTCCATGCGGGCAATCTGCTCGGCCAGCGCTCCCCATTCTCGGGAAAACGCTCTCCCGGCCTCCTCTGACGCATTCATGGCTTCCGCGAGGCGGCCCCTCCGCTCGCGGAGCGATTCGACACGATCAGCACCAATCGCAGGTTCCATGCTGTCTGCGGTGGCCAGGACTTCCAGCAATTCGTCCCGATGCAGTTGGAATGGCGTCGCGGTCAATAACAGCAGTCGGCGAGCCAGCGGTGCGATGTACCTGCGAAACGCCTGACAATCCTGTCGCTGCGAATGACGCCAATGGTGTGCTTCGTCTGCGATGACAAGAGGCAGGTCCAGCTTCATGTTCTTCAACAATATCGGAATCAGTTCCCGGTAGAGGTCCAGGAGTCGGTCCTTGAACCCGTTGAAATACCATTCAGCGTAGCCTTTTCGGTCAGCCGCCCACTTGCAATAAGGCAACAAGCCCCGTGGTTCGGATACTCCCTGACGCACTCGTTCGCCGCAATCGTAAAAGAACTCACCGCCGTCGGGAAAGAGCGCGTACTGGTCTAATGCCTTTGCCACCTCGGCATAGGTAAATGGTATCTGCTCGTAGGTGTTCTGAAGCGATTGTTCCCAGCCCTTCCTCTCGTGCTGGGAGATAGACAGGTAGGATTCGTGCTCCCGGAAGTCCCAAAGATCGACTTCGTAGTCCCCCTTGCCCACGCGACGGGCTAGTCCATCCCAGTTAGAGAATCCACGGACCTCGGCGGCACGGCGAACGATGTGGTATCGTTCCTCCATGTTGATTTTGTTGCCCCACCAGCGGAACAGGCAGGCGGCAAGGAACCGGAGCCGCTCGCCAGAATCACGCATGCGCCGCGTGAAGATATTCCCCTGGCAGACAATCACACAGGGCGTTTTCGCAGGGTCGCGGCGCAGATCGTGCGCTCGGCACAGGCTCTCGACAAGGTCTTCAGGCGTTTTACATACTTTGGAGTTGAACCAGCGGGTTGCACCTAAGTCTCGCGAGCAGCGAGTGCGAAGGGCCTCTACTTCCCGGTGCCATTTCTCTGTTAACGCATGGTTCCCGAACGGCGTAACAACCAGGACCGCGCGATAGCACTTCTTCAAGTCTGGAGGCTGTTCGTCGGACGGCTTGTGCCGAAGTGTGTCCAGAATGGCGTATGCAGTCGCCAAAGCGACAAACGTTTTTCCCATGCCGACTTCATCAGCCAGCAACTGAATCTCGCAGCGCAGTTCAGGCGGCCCAAAAAAGGCGTTCAAAAGCTTGCTCACCGAGGCTGGTTGACGCCGAGGGTCTTCCTCCGACATTCGCTTTTTGTCGCGTGCGAGGTCTACAACTGTATCGAGTTGCGGAATCATGAGAGAGCACCCCCTACTCGGGAGCCAGTGGTCGCCGCTTCAACAGTCGTGCCGTTGTTGAAAAGGCATGTCCACTGCTTGGCGACCGGAGCGGGCAGCGATGCTGCAACGTAACGAGAAAAGTCCCGGTCACAACACGTCTGGCAGAATTCGGCTCGCTCCGCAGCGCATGCCGCAAGGGCCAGTAAACGCGAAAGCCCACGCGCACGCACTTCTTCCAATGCCTCTATCTCTTCAATTGGCTGGCCGTCCTGTGGCGTCAGTTGCAGCCCTGCCACAACCTGGATCAGTTCGACGAACTGGAACGCCGCAGCGGTCGGCGAGCGTCGTCCGGCACGAAATGCCTGAAGCACCTGTTCAGCGAGGCTTACCGGGCTGAAATCACCGATAAGCGCCTGCTCGAATGCGCGTGGTGAGCGCATGGACTGCCGGAGTGTTTCGGCAAGACCAAACAGGCTTTCCACAAAGTCGCGGAGAAGGTAGCTCTGAAGTTGTCGCAGGCGCTCGGCCTCCTGGGGTGTGGGTGCCAATGTGCCCGTCAGGGCTTGTGCTGCCCGCTGCTCAAGTAACTCGATCAGGTCTTCCTCGCTAATCCGGCCGTGGAAATAAGCAAGGAGTTGCTGCTCATCCGGGCGAGCCCCCAGCACGCTCGGAAGCGCTGCTTTGCTCCCTTCGTCAATATTTACGGGGAAGCGAACACACGCGGATGGCTCTCCCCACGTCACCAGAACCATACGACTAGTCAGTATGCGGCGAATAGCCTGGGCATCAGCCGGAGTGGCAACAGGAGCGCCATCCTCCGCCACGCTTATGAGAGGAGTCGAAGGTGGTTCGTTGCGTTCATGGACTGGCGAAATAGAGAACGCCGGATGCTGGCCAGGGCGTAAAATCGCGCGGACGGAACCTACCGGGTCCGGTCCATTCTCCCATTGGGCTACTACTTCAATGCGGACGATGAAGTCAGGCCACGGCGAGCTATCGTCTTCTTCAAGAGCGGCCTCCTGAAATTGGCTTTCTTGGAAAGAGGCAAGATCGACGATGCCTTCTTCAGCGAGCGGACGCATCCAAACCTCGGGGTCCGCCTCCGTTGCTGGTACCGTAATGAGTACGCACGCCTCGATGTTCGCTGTCTCCGGCCGGGCACCCACCCCAAGCCCCATGCGCGTGAAGTTCGCTGAACCGATCAGCATGACGGCGGTAGTCGGGCCACGTAGCAGCACCCATTTCGCGTGCAGCTCGCGGTGATCCTCAGCCGTTCCCTCTGGGATTTCCTCACGCAGGGCTTCAAGCCGCGCTGCTGCAATGTAGCCGTTGCGGACGGGGAAACCGCCTTCAAATAGCTTCCGTGCGAGCTGGAATGGAAACTTCGGACGGGCTTTTTCACCCGGCGAGTCCGCACAAGTCATGATCCGCAACCGGGCGTTCTCCAAGTGTGCGCCCCGCGCATCGAGACCACGGGCAATTGCCTCGAAAGGGGTTTCCCCGCCCGTGCTGTCAGGCCAAAACGGCGAGCAGACGCACCAATCCAGGACTTCCTCTCCTTCCGGCCAGGCTTCGACGAGTGCCCGCCATAAGGGCTTCGGACCGCCCCCGAACACCACTTCCATCTTGCGACCGCCGGTGAACGTCGCAGGCAAGGCCCAGCCTTGCGCTTGGCGAATCGCCGCATCAAATGCCTTTTGCATTGGCACGCTCGTCGATGTGCCAAGAATCGCAGACCATCCATCCAGCGCCGTCCGAAGCACGGCGAGGGGGAGCGCTCCACCGTCTTTGAAGTCGAGGATAACCGCGATCTCCCTCTGCCGCCGATAGCCTTCATGCGTGAGATTGGCCGAAGCAATGACGAGACGGATCAACCTCTTACGATGGATCAGCACTATCTTGGCGTGGTTGGTCCGATGGCCGATTGGGATGATGTCAATTTGCAAACTTGGCCGGCCACCATTGGCGAGAGCATGCGCGTCGGCTGCCAAGGCAGAGTAAACCTCTTTCAGTTTTCTCTCCATTGCCACTGGGACTGCGTAGCCACGGTCACGCACTCCGCCGAGCCCAAGAACGGTCGGGAGAAAGTCCTGCTCGAAGAAGTTTGGCTGGTCGAGCGACAAGCCGTAAGTTGAGCAAATCAACGAAGCGAGCGGGCCATCTGCGTCCATAGGCCGGACGGCATCGATGAGAGGAGGAGCTATCTTTTTGTTTGCTTTTGCCATCGATCCAGCCTCTTCACTTGATGTCGCAAGCACGGATGAAGGCAAAGGCGCTGTTCGTGCGATAAGGGTGACGGCTGGCATCCTTCCAGGTCGCCGGTCGCTGTGATACCGGTAGCTGGTGGCGCTGGGCCGTCAATCGCACTCTGTCTCCACCCTCGGCCAAGCGGGTCCAGGCGGCTTTTGGCAAGCCTTTATCGAATTTGCCAGATTGGACCTGAGTGTGTCGCCGAACGATGCACCGCATTAGCTCTACGGCGTCAGTCGCCTGGTGAAGCACCTCGTTGGCAAGGGCCAGGATTCCCGACTCTCGTAAAACAGCATCAACTTCCGCTGCTGTGGCTGGATTGATCTCGCGGGCCGCTTGCAAGTTTCTCTGCAAACTCTCAGCGCCCTTGAGAATGGCGTGTCGGGCCTCCTGCATCGGGTTCGTGCGTGAAAGATCGGAAAGACTGACCTCAATTTCATCAGAAGCAGCACCGCGAATTCGCTCGAAGACGAAAATGGCACCCTGGTAGAATTGCTCAAACGGTTCGAGGATTTGAAGCGTCGCGGCGATCTGCGTTAAACAATCCGCTGGCACCGCGAGTTTCTCGAATGTTCCGCTACGCAATTCGTTGGCTATCCGACGGAGTAGGTCTCCCTCATCATAACCAGGCTGCGGATTCAGTCTCTTGAGCATCCGCAACGCTGCCCATCGCACATGGTCGGCGTGGTCGGCTTCCTCGCCACCCCGGAGCGCCTCTGCCAGGGTCGCTCCCTCGCGAGCCGTAAATGCTCCGATGTGAGCGTTGCTTCCCCATTCCCGGAGGCTATCCAGCGATAACCGAGCGTCTTCATCGTGAATTGCGGTGCCTGGCGGGGGTTTCGGAAACGCATCTGCAAGCGCTTCGCCAAGGGGCCGCAGGGTGAAGCTCTGCATCGACGCAAGGTGACATTCCTCCATGAACGTCGAATAGATGCCGATGCCGCCGTAGCGGACTTGATTGGATAGCAGGTTGAAAGAGCCGGTCCTGATGTACTTTTCGCGCCCGGAGAGCGTATCCATCTGCCGATTGACGTAACGGATTCCACGCAGCCCCGTCACCGCCACTGAACCGATGGCGTTATCCTGGGCCGCCAGCCCGCATGCAAGCGCCCAAGCGCGTTCAAATGACTTGAGCAGTTTGAGGCGTTCTTGCCGGGCCTTGGAAGAAGAAACGCCTGACTCAAGGCGATGGTAGGTCTCTACGGACTTCAGGGCCGCGCACAGCATCGAGACATAACGCGGAACCGTTGTGACGGTGGTAAAGCTAGGAAGGAATCGGTCGGCAAGAGCCAAATAGCCACGAGCGAAGCCGAGCGGATCAAGGCTGCCACTGGCCAGGTCAAGCGGATCGTAAGTGGTCCAGAATGCCTGAAAAGGCTGTTCAATCAGCAGCGCGGTCTCCATAGAGCTTATTCCTGGCCGGTGGGCGTCATGGCGACCCATTCGGGTTAGAGGTCCGCAACAACGCTTGCGCCAGCTTTTCCACAAGCTCGGCGAGGAGAAGTACCATCTGATCTTTCACCACGAGTTTTTGTCCAACTGAATAGGATGTATCTGTGGCTTTGGTGAGGTACTCTTGGTCCACAATCCCTTCACGATGCGCCAAAAGGTGTCGTTGCTGGAAGAACCGATGTAGCTCGCTCAGCTCCTTCTGAGTGAGGAAGTCGTCAAAACCTTTTCCAGTCGCATTTCGCCAGAGCGAAGTGGATTCATTCAGATTCTGAAACAGATTCTTTCGAACTTGGAACGTAGATGCGTTTGGCAGATCGTGAAATGTTGCTTCCGCGAATCGCTGGAACGAGGCGACTAACTTCACCAGACCATTTTCCAGGAGTTGGCGCACCGTATTCTCGGCCGCGTTTTCATCGGCTGCTGCCTCCACGACCGAGCGAATACTCGACAAGGCCAGCACGCTTTCGCGTACAGTCCGAACTGCCGCTGCAAAGGTCGATTGCGCTGAGTTGTGTCCACATGCAGGACAAAAGAATGCGGCTCCGATAGAGCTGTATCGACAGGAACAAGCGTCGCAAATGAATTCCTGCCGCAATGCCTCGCCCGCCTGCGGTGGTATCAGGACTGGCAATTGGCTCGGCTTGACGGACATCGACATGCTAATCAAGCCGCCGCGCAGCTGCCTGCGATTGAACTCACGGGCGTCTTGTTGCATTGCCTGGCCTATCGTCGATTTCAAATGAGCTATCGCGGCTTCCCGAAGATGTTCCCTTTGAGCGTCGGTGTTCCATTCAGTTCGTGCGGCCTCGAAACGACAAATGGGGCAATAGGAGACATGGGCTTGCACCTTATTTTCCCAATCCTGGCGAAGCACCTTGAAGTCCGCCCGGCATTCCTCGGAGGGGCACTGACGGTCGATGTACCCTTTTTCGTCCAAATGAAGTTGAACAGGCACCGTCACGCCTTGTTCGAGCTTCTTCAGTTCACGCAATAGTTTGTCAAACATACTCGCCGGATCTCCGCTCAGGGTTTATGCGGCTGATGCGGTGATCCGTAGCCTTCCAGTCGTCCGTGTTGAAAAGCACGACCGCGACTTCGATGACCCAATCTCCCTTTTGGTTCAGACCGTCCAGGTTAACTCTCCGTAACTCTGCCTCGTGGCCAATGACAATCTCCACGAAATGCTGATAACCGCGTCTATTGCGAAAGGCGACGAATTTATTGAGATCTCGTTCAATATCCCGCGCAAACGCTGCCAATTTGACTTCGATGACCGCAAAATTCCGCTCATCGGAATTTGGACGATGCAGCAGAAAATCGGGCACTCGGTCAAGGCCGCTAATTGCCTGATATCCTTTGTCTACTTCGCCTTGGATTACTACGTCTGCGAAATGAGCCACCAGCGGCGACCGGTTATCCCACAGAGTTCGCATTTGGTGATAGAACTCGTAAGCAAATGGCCGTTCGAGTAGTTTCTCTTGCGATTCGCCCAACTCTCGCAATAGTTCGTCTGTGTAGGGGTCGAAGATTAAGCCCGACAACTCAAGAAACCGTCTGTCCATAGTTTCCAGAGAGTGTTTCACGGCATCAATTATCATGACTGATCTCCATTCACCGCCGCGCGCTCTGGCATCCCTGTTATGAAGTCGAGGTCAACGGCCAGTATGTCCTCGTGCGAGCAGAGCCATTGCTTGGCACGCTCAGTTTCCGGGCATAGGCTTTGAACGGTCAGCCAAAACTTGTGCGAGTGATCGGGAATCGCCAGATGCACAGCTTCGTGCGTGACCAAATACCGCAGCACGAACTCCGGGGCCATAATGAGCCGCCAGTTGAACGAGAGATTCTGAAGCGACGAGCAGTTACCCCATTTGGTCCGCTGGCCCATAATGTAAATCCGGCCCGGCTCACGCCGAAGCTTGCGGGTGATGGTTGCAAGGTTTGAAACCAGTGTTTCCCGTGCCTGCTTTCTCAGCCAGTTTTCGAGGGACTTGGCGGGGGAGGTCGTGGACTGGCCGGATTGGAGAATGACCAGTGCGTCCCCATCGTGAACGATCTGATTCGCGCCACCCCGCTGTGGATGCGACTCGATTCGGATGCTGAGGGGTTCGCCGCGATACAGCAGGGTTCCCGCCGGGGTAAGCTTTGGCTTCCGGATAGACTGGAATCGCTCGATTCGATCTAGCTGGCCCGCGATCCACGGTCCATTGGCCTCGACGAACTCTAGTACCTCGGCCCCATCACGATCCGCTGGCTGGATGACCTCAACCCCGCGAACTCCGACGCGGATACGCAGCTTCTTCGCGGACTTGGAGCGGATAACCCGGTAGTCCACCTGCTTTCCGCCAATGTTGATCCGAGCTTGCGTAGCGGTCTTCATCAGCATGTCCTACTCATCGTTCTTGGCCAATTCTTCTACCGCAGGTTTAAGGAATGCAGGATGTGCCTCATCCACGTCGAAACCAAGGCCGGAGTAATCGGGATTCCATGACTCTGTTAGAAGCGATTGCTCCACCCGCATCAGCCCACCCTTTGAGTTGCTCCAGCCAGTGCTGAGGAGATTTCGGGACCGCAAGTGCCCGACCATATTCCTGGCGCACTGCGCTACGTAGGCTTCTTCAGCGTTCGGTGCATGAGCACGCAGGACGGTGAACAAACCATATTCGCCGGGAGCCTGAAGGCCCAGCCGTTCGGGTTCCTCTTTGGTCTTTGCCGTATCCGTAGCGATGCCCTGCAACTCCCTGAGCCGCTTCTCAATGGCTTCGTCGGTAGCATCTTTACGTGCCTTGAGCCTTTGGAGGCGTTCCCCAAGTTGCCGATAGGTGAAGCCTGCTTCGCCTTCTTCGAGTTCGCGAGTGAGGATCGCCTCAAGTGCAGCCGCTTTGTCGGCGGGCGTCGGGAGGTCGTCGAGTTTCGTGATGTAGTCCTTGTCGATCTTGTAGACCGGCAGGGCCTCGGCGATGTCAACGAACGTAGTGTTCTCCTGAATAAGCTGTCGTGTCTTGGCAGAAAGCTCCCCATAGGTGGCCTGGGAACCGCGCTGCCGCCGACGGTGGGCGATGTAGATGCCGCACAGCCAGTTGTAAACGAAGCGGTGTTCGTAGAGGCAGGGATCGGGCGCGACGGCTTCCCAAAGCCGTTCGAGGCTCTTGAAATTGTGCTCGAAGTTCTTGGACGCATCGGGATCGGCCAAGCGCCGCAGAGCGGCGAGGAGGCAGTCCCGCGTGTCTTCGATTTTGATACCCTGGAATAGCTCCATACATCGGCTGACTTCACCGGGAACGGTTTTCTTGAGCGCCTCCCAATCTATCAAGGATTCCTCGCGGATGTTCTCATCGAAGTTGAGGGCTTTTTCGAGGCTTTGGAACACGCCGAAGTAATCCACCACCACGCCCGTCCGCTTGTTCATGGTCGGCAGGGGCCGGTTGGTGCGGGCAATGGCCTGTAAGAGGTTGTGGTCGCGCAGGGGCTTGTCCAGATACATGACCTGTTCAACCGGGGCGTCGAAGCCAGTGAGCAGCCGGTCGCAGACAATCAAGATTTTGAGGGGCGGTCGCCACTTCGCCCGGTCGTTTCCGTGCCGCTCGTGGTTCCACTTCTCCCATTCGGTCGGCGTGAGCTTGTAATAGTCAATCAGCTCATCCTGCTTCTGTTTGCCGTAATGGAACGCCTGCAATTCCGGCTCGTCGTTCTGAGCTTCGGAGATGATGACATCAGACCATTCTGGTGGAAGTCCCTTCGCCTTGAGCTTATCGTCGAGTGCGGCCTTGTACTTAGCGCAGGCCGTTCGATCAACGGCGACAAGCTGGGCCTTGAAGCCGTTTGGGTCGGGGTGTTCGAGAAAATGTGTGAGCATCTTGTCGAGCACGATGTTGATGCGGTCGGGATGCCGCGCCAGTTCCTTCCATTGCGATTTCCTCCGTTGGACTAAGTCCTTGGCTTCCTCGTCGTCCAGTTCCATCTCCTGGCACATTTCCTCGAACCCGACGCTCAGTTGCTTCTCGTCAACGATGAACGGCACTTTGTCGCGGATGTAATGCACTTCGAGTGTGGCCCCGTCCTTAATGGCCCTCTTGATGCCGTAATAGCTCAGGTAACGTTCCTGCGTGCCGTCTTTCGTCGGCCCGAAATCGCGGTGAGTGTTGACCATCGTGCGGTCAATCGGCGTGCCTGTGAAACCGTACCGGAAGCCTTTGGGCAGCTTCACCCGCATGGTCATGGCGTAGCTTTCAGTGCCCTGGCCTTTCTGGCTGCGGTGGCACTCGTCGATCAGGCTGATGATGTTGTCGCGGTCGCGGGGAGGGAGGTCACCCATCTGCTGGAAAGACTGGACGGTCGTAACCAAAGTCCCGCGCCAGTCGTTGCGGAGCTTCTTCTTCAAGTCCTCGACGCCTAGGGCTTTTTCAACGTTCGGATAGTCGCATGCCTCGAAATCGTCCGAGAGCTGGGTCTTCAGGTCCCGGCGATCCACCACGATCATGACGGTGGGATTGTTTAGGGCGTGGTGCCGCCGCAGCTTGTAGGCCGTGAACACCATCGTGAGTGACTTGCCCGATCCCTGAGTATGCCAGATGAGGCCGGTGCGATCCTGCTGTTCGACTTGTTTGCCGACGCTCTCGATGGTGCGATCCACGATATCATTGACCGCCTCGAATTGCTGATAGCGGGCGATCTTCTTGATGGTTTTGCCCTTCTTCGTCTCGAAGACGATGAAGTGCTGGAGGAAATCAAGGACGTGGCACGGTTTCAAGCGTAGCAGACCGCGCACCTGAACTTGAAGGGCGTCGTCGGACTGGTCTGCTGCTGGCGTATTCCACCAGCCCCTTTCTTCGGGGTAGAGACTCAGCCACTTTCCCCACCAGTCGAGATGGCTGTCGATCTGCTCCTTGGTCGCATCGTGATAGAGCACGGTGCCGTATCGGAATTCCTGCTCGTCGGCTGCGACGCAAAAGACGTTCGGCGTGAGGATCAGCGGCGCTTGCCGCTGGTAGCGGTGCAGTTGCCGGACTGCTTCCGTCCAATCCTTGCCGCTGGCTACGTAGCTCTTGTACTCCGCGATCACAAGCGGGATGCCGTTGACCAGCAACACCGTGTCCTCGCGGCACTGCTTGACGCCCTGGACGCGGTATTGGTTCGTGGCGGTGAAATCGTTGAGTTTCTGCTTCGCCGGATCGAACTCGATGAAACGTACCGTCTTGGCGGGCTGACCGGGTACGATCTCCACGGATGCACCGTCACGTAGCAAGTCGAGGGTGCTTCGGTTGGCCGTGAGCTTGTCCGGGTGCGACATCGCTTTGCGAAGCGCACCGACAGCCAGCTTGGCCTGTGCCTCCGTTTTAACCTCAGCGTTGATGCGGATGATCGCTTCGACCAGGAGCTTTTCGACAATGGGGTCTTCCAGCGGCCGGTCGAAAGCCGCCATCGCCTCCTCGTCGCGATACGTCCAGCCGAGCCCCTTATCGCCGGGCTTAGGGCTGCCTTCACCGGAGAGCCACTGAATTACAGGTTGTTCGACATAGCCAAGTTCGCTCATACGGCCTCCGCGACTTTGGAGAAGCTGGCCTTCACGCGGACAGCGCCGGTCAGCAGATCATGGAGAAGCGATTTCTTGAGATCGTGAAGCGCCTTGAGCTTCGGGCCGAAGGCCCGGATGGTCTCGTCAGCCTGTTCCAGAATCGCAGCGATCTCGCGCTGCTCGTCCAGTCCAGTCTTACCGGTCGGTACGGGGATGAGAACCTTCCCAAGGTTAGTAGCGTTGATATTCACCTGCTGCACACCTGGTGTCGCGTAACGCTTGATACGGCATTGGGCGTCATATGAATCTAGCAGTTGGCCCAAGTAGTAGTTGTCTACCCGCTCGGCATCGGGTTTAAGCCGGATCAAGTATGAGGCAAAGACGCATGGTTCGTCATGGCGATAGATGCCCACCTTGCCGACGAGTTCTTGTGAGTTCGTGCGATTGAACAGCACGTCACCGCGGCGCAAAAGGTATGGCTCGGTCAATCTGTCCGGCAACGTCACATACTTGAGGTCAAAGAGAAGCACATCACCGGACTGGATATTTCCCATTCGCAGGATCGGAAGCGTCCCTGCTGTTTGCATCGGAACTGACATCCCGTACTGAAATTCACGCACGACTGACTTGACCTCAGTAACCTCCCAGGACTTTGGAATCCAGCCGACTGCACATTTCCTTTGCCGTTCACCTCGCATTCCATGAGATAAAAGACTTTGCAGCAACGCGCGTTTAGCTTGCCGAGCACTATTTGCGGCTCGCTCGACTTGCTCGATGGCTTCACCCACAGCGTCCAGGATTCCGGAAATTGCAGCCTGTTCTTCTTCTGAGGGCAACGGAATTCGCAGTCGCAGGATATCTGTCTCATTGACCGCAGGATAATTGGTGCCGCACTGCCAAGCGACGAGTTGGCGAGTTACCTGCTCACAAAACGGCAGATGCCTCAGGAACTGCGGATTTAGCGGCCCCTCGGGGTGAATAACTGCGAATCCCGTCGAGCACACATATCCATTTGGCTCAGTCCAGTTGGCAGCGGTATGGGAACCCAAAAGCGGACGGACGGTACAAAGTAGGACATCACCTGGCCGAACTACTCGGCGAGCGCGACTCGGAGCATCCGCAAATCGGAGCGTTTGAACGGCTTCCCAGTCTATAGTCCCTCTATTAACACTGCTGATGTCGATGTATCGGAACGTCAAATCTGTTGGCGTAGCCGCGTTCAATGTTTCGGGATTCACCCGGCAGACTCCTGGTTTGTGGGCGGATATTACTTGCCAATCCGGGCAATATGTTGCGACGGCACGCTCAACGGGCGTTCGGTGTGGCATAACCAGCCTCCCGCAAGAGCTGTTGGAGAAGGTTCTCTGCTTTTGACAATTCCTTGCCCGCCGTCGCGAGGTCTTCGAGAGCGTCCTTGACTTCAATGCGTGGCTCCGGCTCGAACGTATCCACATACCTGGGGATGTTCAGGTTGAAATCGTTCTCTTGCACTTCTTCGATGGGAACCACCCGTGCATGTTTCAGTAGCTCATCGGGATCACCGTATAGCGTACCGAGTTCGTGACCAACCTCGGCCACGGCCTTCCGGTCTTCCTCCGCACGTCGGCGGGCTTCTCCGATACGCTCGTCCCGCTCGCGTATCTTCGCGGCTAGCTTTTCTTTTTGGCCTTCGAGCTTCGTGATCTTGCCCTCGATTTTGGTCTTCTCGGTCTTCTTGGCAATGTGACCCGCCTCGGCCTGTAACTCAGCGATCTCGGTATCAAGCTTGGCCAGCTTGTCGGTGTGCGGCTTGTACTCCGCCTCAAGCCGTTCGACTTCTCCGGCCTCGCGCTCGTTAATCTGCTCGCGGATACGGCCGCTGTGCTCGGCCACGAGGGCGGGCACCTTTGTGGCGTCACCGTAGGCGTGGTAATGAACCAGAATACGCATCACGTCTTGCGGCCGCAGTTCGTTCTGGTTGGAGAGTTCGCGGTAGTGCCTTGCGGCGTACACGAGCAGTACCTTGTCGTGCCGCTTCGGCGGACGCTCCTTGCGCAGGATCAGTAGGCACGCGGGCACGCCTGCACCATAAAAGACGTTGAGCGGAAGCGAGATCACGGCGTCAATCAGCCGCGAATCCAGCAACGCCTGGCGGATTAGGTGCTCGTCGTCCGCCTTGCGACGTTTGAATTTCGGATTGCCGTCGTCATCGAACTCCCCAGTTTCCTCTTCGACTTCGGGCTGGCCGCGAAAGAGCACGCCCTGGGGACAGACGACGCCAGCACGGCCTTCATCGGTTAGCGACGCGAGGATGTGCAAGATGAAAGCGTAGTCGCCGTACCCGGCAGGGGGCGAGGCGAAGCCTGTGCCACGACCGAAGCGTCCGTATTGATCCTTGAATCCTTCCTTACCGAAAACTTCCTTCTTCAGCTTGTCGCGTTTCTTTTTGTCGTCCGTCTGCTGCTCCGGCTTCAGCCACCAGAATTCATCTGAGAAGGGGAAATTGGCTAGGCATAGCGAGAACTTTTTCAGTTGCCCGTGGTCGAGGTGCTGCGGGTCGGTGATGGTGCTGGCCCCGCCCTTGATGTCGGCCTCAAGCCCATGGAGAACGGAGTTGATCTTGCCAATGGCGAAGTTGCTCCAGTTCATTTCCTGGCCGAAGTAGCGGGCAGCCAGCGCATTGTGCCCGTTCTCGCGGAGATAGTCGGCAGAGTGGATCAGCATACCGCCGGAGCCACAGGTGGGGTCGTAGATGGTGTCGCCCGGCTTCGGTTGCAGGATGCGCACCAGAATGTCCACGACCTCGGGCGGTGTGAAGAACTCGCCCGCCTTAGCACCGGCATCGTCTGCGAACTGCTTGATGAGATATTCGTAGGCTCGGCCCAGCACGTCCGGCGGTACGCTTTTGTTCGACAGGTCAATCTCATTGAAATGCTGGACCAGGGCGTGGACGACCTCGTTCGGGATCAGTTTCTTTCCCGAGCCGTCCGGTGCTGGTTGTGCCCAGTCCACAGTGAAGACGCCACGAAGTTCATCGTTGGCATTCGAGACCGACCGCATGGCCTCCGTGAGTTTCTCGCCGATGTTTTCGGAAACGGCGAGGATGTCGCCCCAGCGGTTGCCCTCGGGAATCTTAAAGCGATGCTCCCCGCGAGCGCGGAAGACCGCCTTCTGCTTCTCGGTGAAGGGTTTGCCCTGCTGACGTTCCTGTTCCGCAATCGCCTCGTCAGCCTCATGCTCCCACTGGTCGCAGAGCCGTTTGAAGAACATCAGCGAGAGGATGTAATTCTTGTAATCCTGCCCGGCGGTCTTGCCGCGAAGGATATTGGCTGCACCCCATAGGTGTGCTTCCAGCTGTTGTTGTGTCAGTCTCATGCGTGAAGATAAACCTCAATCAAGTAATTTGCTTTTCCGTGTGGCCGTTGAAAGTCATAACTCATCGAACAGTCTCGCGCCACCGGAGTTGTTCTTCCTGCGTTGCGGCTTGCGAACGGAAACGGGTCGCAGGATAGCAGCCACTGCGTTTTCGCCCTTGGCTCCCACCTGGTCGTTAGCCGTCCACAGCGGTATAGCCCATACGCGGTATTTGCCTGAAGCCTGGCCGAGATCAAGTTCGCACTCGTCTTCCGCAGGCTGTCCTGTCGAAGCGGCACGGTAGAGTGGCCCTTCGGTTTCCACCGACTTGTCCTTGGGGAGGAAGTGACCTTCCGCCTTGAATGCTTCACTCATGGCCGTGTACTCGATCCGTAATCGAAGCGCATCGCGGATTTCTTCTTCAGCCGTGACACCGAACAGATTGCCTTGGTCATGGCGGCCAACCGACCGCTTCTGTGTCGGTTTGAGCTTCCACGAAAGAAAAACCGCCGCGACTGGTTCGGCGGATGTCTCCGCAAACCGCCTCATCGTCGCTTCGCGCGAAGCGTGGTATTTTGCTGCCAGTTGGACAAGACCGTTTGCGTCGCTCACGGCTGCGGCATCTGTGGAAAACCACGGTTGGGGAAAAAGCAACTCGGTGGCCCCGATGTCGCAGAGCATCTCCAGGTACTGGTCGGGATCATCCCGGTCCCGGTGGCGGGCATCTGTGCGGCACCAGGCCTTCGTCGTGTAGTCGGGAAAGAAGGTGTGGCTGATCTCGTGTGACACGCTGAAACGCTGTCGCGTTTCCGGCAGATCGGGGTTAACCCGCATCTTCACGCCGCCGCTGCCGTCCGGCACAAGTTCCGCGTCGGGACTGTGTAACGGAAGCTCGTCACTCCGGGCGATGCCGCGCAGGCTTGCCAGTACATCCACGCTGATCGGCATGGTTGGTTCGCCGAATGAGGCGACGTGCAGGCGAATGAGTTCCTGCGCCTTTAGGCGAATAGCCGCCGCAGGATCATTCGCGCCGGTCGAGCGAACCAATTCCTCAATGAGGGAAGCCGTTGAACGGAGGGGCGTCGTCATTTCTTTTTGCCCTTCCGGATCGAGTTCGCCAGAAGCAGGTAGAGCTGTTGCCACTGGTCTGCGGTCTGGGGCTGACCTCCACGAAACTTCATGACAGCGAGGTCGCGCAAATCATCCTCGGTCAGCGGCGTGTTCTGTGCGGCCATACGACTCTGGAACTCTTTGAGCGAAGGCGGCAGCTCAACGGCCGCCTGCTGGATTTGCACCGTCTCCAGCGATAGCAGGTCAGCAAGTGTCGTGGAGAGGCCGTTCGCGATCCGCAGCAAAACATCAGCTGACGGCTTCTTCTCTCCCGCCGTGTCCCGCTCCAGCTCCCAGAGGTAGGTCTTGGAAATCTTTGCCTTCTCTGCAAGCTCGTCGAGCGATAACTCCTTTTCCTCGCGAAGCTTGCGTATTCGTTTAGCCAGTGACATGGGTTGCTCGTCCCGCTCTTGAGCCTTGTGTCAAATCGCACTCCAGTTTACAGAATCTGTACGCCGTAGCAAGAGATTTCGTTCGTTATAGTTGACAGCGCCAGAGCGAACCGGTATGTTCGTTATAGCTGATGGCCCGGCCAGGCAATCGGCACGATGCAGAATGGAAATTTGAATGGAGTGATTTATGAAGAGGTCTTCTTTTGACGGCGAGCAGGAAGGCGCCACAAGCAGGGTTGCCAAGTTTCCAACCGCTGGTGCTGGAGTTGGCTCGGGCGGCGTGGACGCCGTTGGCGTGCTGGACAGCCGGATGTTGCCGGACAACGAATTCATCGCCCAATGGGAAGCTGTGATTGTTGAACCGGCCCAGAAGGATCGATTGCTTTCGCAGGCGATCCTCAACTTCACGCTCCGAGAGAAGGTGAACCGCTCGAACTTGCCGCTGCACGGGCTGATCGTCCTTCATGGTCCACCAGGCACCGGCAAGACATCGCTCGCCCGCGGGCTTGCCGCCCGGACGGCGGAAGTCATCGGCAAGCTTGGGCAGTTCCGCTTCATCGAGGTCGAGCCGCATGCCCTTGCGGGCGCGGCACTCGGCAAAAGTCAACGGGCGGTCCGCGACCTACTCGGCCAGACAATCGCCGAGCAAGCGGAGCGGGGTCCGCTGATCGTGCTTCTCGATGAAGTTGAGACACTGGCAGCGGATCGCGGCCGGATGAGTATGGATGCCAACCCGATTGACGTTCACCGGGCGACAGACGCTGTCCTGGCTCAGTTGGACCAACTCGCAGCCAAGTACCCTCACTTGCTGTTCATTGCCACAAGCAATTTCACGCGGGCGGTTGACGGTGCGTTCCTGTCCCGCGCCGACCTGATCGAAAACGTCGGCATGCCGGGACCTGAAGCGTGCCGTGCGATCCTGCAATCAGCCATTGAGGAACTCGCTAAGGCATTCCCCGCCGCAAGCCGCATTGTCAAGGACCCGGAATTCGTGCGTGCCGCAAAGCACTGCGTGGGGCTTGACGGGCGTCGCATTCGCAAACTGGTGATTTCGGCGTGCGCGCTGAAGAAGGAGACTGCCGTTAATCCAGGCGGGTTGACAGCGGCCGATGTCCTTGAAGCGGCGGTGCAGGCGCAGGCTGAAGCCAAGTCGGTTCAGGAGGAAAAGCCATGAGCACGGTTGCGAGACGAATCCGGGCAACGCCGGAACGCAGTGCATTGGATGCCTGGCAGGTCATCGTGGACCTCATCGCGCCCAATGAAGGTGCGGCGCGGCACGAATTGCTGGGAATCGAGGGAATCGCATCCTCCATCATCTCGACTGAATCGCCGAAGGACTCGCCGATGGTCGTTCGCGGCAAGGGGCCCCGCGTGCGGATTTACTGTCTGTACGACGAAGAAGCAGTCTCTGGCGACGATGCCAATGAGGGGGCGCTAGCGGAATGTCCGACGGGAGGCGAGTGGGTGCTGAGTTTGCCCGCCGACGCAGATGACGTGTCTTGGGTCAGGGACGCCCTTGCCAAGAAGTCAACGCACGTCACGGTGCGCGATAAGAGCGAAGCTGTTGATGATGGCGACAAGCAATCAAGTCAAGGCGGCAAGACCGAGGCCGCGATTAACATGGAGGCATTCCTACGGCCATGAGCACATTCGTTGTCGTCAACACCTACACGCACTCCGTGACCTTCGTCACGGACAAGATGCTGATGTCGCTAAAGGAGATCATCCGTTGCAGTGGACTCAGCCCGGAGAAATTGGTCAACAGTTGGAACAATTTGCAGCGAGGGATCAGCACTTGGCTTAATTCGCGTGAACTGCAGGCGGTCCATCTCGAAGTTTACAACCCCGACACCAATGCCCTCATCGGCCGCTGGGACTTCGACATCTACTATGGCTCGTCCGGCGATGGCGGCATGTGGGTCAACACCGATGATATTAGGTACCACATCCGCAAGGCCGGGCAGTGGCCCTCGGCCTGCGATTACCGCATCGTGCTGACCACGAAGCCTGGAACTCCCGATATCGACGGCTGGGGCTCAACCGCATTTCGTTCGACCGACGGTTTCGTTCGGCAGAGCTTGGGCACGACGATTGACGGCAATGGCATCAAGACAGGCTCTGCATACTGGAGGAAAGCAACATGATTACCGTTGATGAAGCATTCAAAAAATTCCGTAGCCGCCTGGAACTTACCGACCGCGAGCAGGATGACGCCTCACGGCGTCACAACGAAATCCGGGACTACCTGAAAACCAAGTTCGACATCGAGCGCGATTTCCTAACCGGCTCCTACAAGCGGTGGACCAAGACCAAGCCACTCAAGGATGTGGACATTTTCTGCGTCCTGGGCGAGAAGGAACGCCATCGCCGAGACAAGCCGCCTGCTGATCTCCTTAAGGCGTTCGAGGATGCACTGGTCGAGAAATACAGTCGTGACAAGGTTTCAAGGCAACGCCGCTCGGTAACAGTAGATTTCGGTGTTAAACCTGATGCGGAGGAAGACACCGGCGGGAAGGTTATGAGCTTCGACGTGGTGCCAGCGTTCGATAAGGACACGCATTACGAGATTCCTGACACCAGCACGTCATCAGGCTGGACCGAGACAGATCCTGAAGTGCATTACGACCTCGCCGTGAAGGCACAGGACGCCTACAGCGGCGCGTGGAAGGGCATTGTGCGGATGACGAAGAAGTGGAACGCCTTTCACGGCAAGCCGGTTAAACCGTCCTTCCTGCTTGAAGTCATGGCGTTGGAGCTTCTGCATCCACCATTCGAAGGCAATTACCCCTATGAGATCAAGGCGTTTCTGGCGAGCCTCGCTGACCGCATACATGAGACCTGGGCAGACCCTGCAAAACTGGGGCCGCCCGTAAGTGACAGCATGGACAGGTCGGCACGCGATGCCGCGAAGTCTGCATTGCTGGCAGGCTCCGATGTGGCTGCGCGGGCAATACAGCTTGAGCGGCAAGGAAAGAATGGCGAGGCGTTGAAGGTCTGGCGCAACGAGGTCTTCGGGCCGCTGTTCCCTCTGTCATAGTTTTGGAGGAGTCATGTCGGAATCACATTTGAGCAAAGTGCGCGGCACAGAATTTCTTCAACGTGCTTTCGCGAGCGAGCAATCGTGCTTGGTCGCCAAGCTGCGGTCCTCCGACCGAATAATTCACGACGGTGATCGTGGCGAGGTAAACGAGCAGTTCTTCATAGATGTGCTGCGAAAATATCTGCCAAGTCGCTATACGGTCCACAAGGCTGCGATACTTGATAGCGAAGGCCAGGTTTCGGACTCCATAGATGTCGTCGTGCATGACAGGCAGTACACTCCGACACTGCTCGACAGCGAGTCCCACCGCTATATCCCTGCCGAGGCTGTTTACGCCATATTTGAATGCAAGCCGAAGATCGATAAGGGCTATCTGGAATACGCAGCCAAGAAAGCCGAATCGGTTCGCCGCCTCAAACGCACTTCCGTTCCCATACGTCATGCCGGTGGGGAATACCCCGCGAAGGCTCACTTCGACATTATTGCCGGTATTCTGTCGATTGACGTTGGCTGGAATGATGGGCTGTCGGCATCGTTCGAAGATTGCCACGCGGGATTGACGGGGCCGATGCGTCTGGATTGCGGATTATCGGTCGATGGTCACTGCTTTGACACCTTCAAGCCAGGCGGTGGATATACATACTGCAAATCCGAGAATGCCTTGGTGTTCTTCTTGTTCCGCCTCTTAAATCAGCTTCAGTCACTCGGCACCGTTCCAGCCATTGACTGGAATGCCTACGCATCTCAACTGTCGAAATAGCCTTTCACGGGCCATTCACCGTCGCCGTCGGAGTGTTTCGTCGCGGGGGTTTACAAGCCCCGCGCCCCCGCGACGAAATGCGACAGAGGCAGAGGTGATGCCTTAAACCATTCACCAGAGCCTGAGGTGGATTCCGAGCAGGGGGTTTCTTCTTCCTTCGGCTGCTACGATGGGCTTTGCCCTTCAACTTGGGCGTTTCGCTGGCGCTCCCACAGTATGCGCTCTTGGAACGACATTGCTTGTGGTTCAGGCGATGCGTCTTCCTGGTGGCGCACCTCTCCGCTCAGGCTTGCTTCCTTTCGCCTGCGGATGCGGGCGGTGACCGGCTCCTCGGCGGTTGGACCCTTCTGCCGGTCGCGTTGCGTTGTGGTCTCGATGGTGTTGGCGGCCTGGAGGGCTTTGATCTTCGCGGCCAAATTGAACGCGCTCGGGCCGGATTCATCGTCCGATTCCGCGTTCGAACCAGATAGAGCGGCCTTCAACTGGTCCCGCAGGGTTGTCAGTTCGGTCAGGTACTTCTCGTAGGCAAAGGGCTTGCCCAAGCGTTCCCGGTAGTCGCGAAGCTGCGATTCGGCGATGGCCAGGTCCTGCCGGACGCGGACGATCTCGGAGCCGTAGCCGGTGGCGATACGTTCGAGGGCATTCAGCACGGCACGCGGCCCCTGGTGGTCGCGTGACAACGCGGTCTGGCGGGTGATTGCCCCTTCCAGATACACGTCCGGCGGGAATTGCGGATGCAGGACCAGCCCGAAACGCAGCCCCCGGTAGATGCCCATCGGGATACGGGAGGTGTCGCTGACGTTGCGAGGCAGGTGTTCAAGCTGCTCGGCAAGGACCGCAGCGGCATCCTCACGTGGCCAGGCGCGTTTGCCGATAGTCACGGGATCATTGGCATGGTCTATGGCAGTCGCCTCATCGGTGCCGAGCTTGGCCAGCCGGTCGTTCATGGTGGCGATGGTCGCGGGTAAGTCGCGGACGCTGCGGCGGGCGACGTATTGCTCGTCGAGATGGTTTTTCTTGAGAAGGGTCAAGCGCTGTAGCTCGGCGTCGGCCTCGGCCAGCGTGAGCACGGCCGGGTTGCCGGAGGCGATGGCCTTCACCTCTGCGTAGCTCAATTCCTGGCCCCCGATGTCCTCGGCGCGGCGAGCGGCGTTGTCGCCGGTGATGACCTGCGAAATGAACCGGGCCTTGGTTTCGAGGGCCTGCCACATATAGGCATCGAACGAACCTTCGGTCACATAGCGGTAAATCGCCACTTCCTCGTTCTCGTTGCCTTGCCGCAGGATGCGGCCATCGCGTTGCTCGACCTCGGCGGGTTTCCACGGCGCATCGAGGTGATGCAGGGCAACCAGCCGTTTCTGGACGTTGGTGCCGGTTCCCATTTTCTGGGTGGAACCGATCAGCACGCGGACCGATCCTTGCCGGACCTTCTCGAACAATGCCTGTTTCTTGGCGTCGGATTCGGCATCGCCGATGGCGGCGATCTGCTCGCGGGGAATGCCCTGGGCAACCAGCTTCCGGATGATGTCTTCGTAGGGCGAGTAGCCCCACGGGGTCGGGTTGACACCCATATCGGCAAAGATCATCTGGGTGCCGCGTTTGGGCGTCGTTTCCTTCCAGATGGAAAAGACGTTTTCGACCAATCGATTAATCTTGGATTCCGGGAAATCCGGGGCGGTCGCCGAGAGCATCCGGGCGTCGGTGGCGAGCTTGCGGCCATCGGTGGTGATGTTCAGGGCGTTATCGACGCGGGGGTCCACCTTCTGCGACCGCAGGCGTTCGTAGCGTTCCACGAGTTCCTGTTGGAGTGCCTGCTGCTCGTCGGACATGGGGCAGGCGACCACGATGGGCTTGCCACCCTGGAGCTTCGGCCTCGGCAGGTTCAACATGTCGGCGGTCTGCACGTCGGCGAACGAACGGAACATCTGCTGGAGTTCCGGCAAGTTGGTGAAGCGGGCAAACCGGCTGCGCGGCCGCAGTCCCGCCCCATCCGGGGAAATCTCCATCGTGTCGATGACTTCGCCAAACGTGGCGGCCCATGCGTCGAAATGCTCGATGCCCCGGCTCCTGAGTCCTTCCGGGTCGAGAAAGCGCTGCATGGTGTACATCTCCACCATCGTGTTGGAGATCGGCGTGCCGGTGGCGAAAGTGACGCCGTGGCCGGGGTGCTGCTCGTCGAGGTAGCGGGCTTTCATGTACACGTCGAAGGCCCGCTCGCTCCCTCCGGTCTGTATTCCGGCGACGCGCTCCATCTTCGTCGGCGTTTCGAGGTTCTTGAAGTAATGGGCCTCATCCACAAAGATGTGGTCCACGCCCAGCTCGTCAAAGACCAGCCCGTCGTCTTTCTTATCCTCGGCCAGCAGGTTCTTGAGCTTTTCGGCCCGTGCTGCTTTCTGCTTCTCGATGTTTTTGATGAGGTTGCGGTTGGCTCCCTTGTCGGCGGCATGTTCGATGAGGAGCTGGTCGTACTCGGCGATCTGCTCGCGGAGGAACTTCTCCTGGTACTCCTTTGACATCCCAATCCGCTCAAAGCTCGAATGGGTCACGATGATGCCGTCCCACTCGCCCGAAGCGATTTTGGCCGTCAGCATCTTGCGGCGGTCGCGGGAGAGGTCTTCCTTGCTGGCGACCAGCAGCCGGGCGTTAGGATAAAGCTGCATGAACTCGCGGGCGAACTGCTCCAGCAGGTGATTGGGCACGACATACATGGGCTTCTGGATCAGCCCGGCCTGCTTCATCTTCATCCCCGTGGCGGCCATCGTGAACGTCTTGCCAGCACCCACGACATGGGCCAGGAGCGTGTTGCCGCTGCTCATACCGCGCCAGACGGCATCCTTCTGGTGGGGCCGCAGGTTCAGCGTTTGATTCAGGCCGGGGAAATCGAGGTGGGAGCCGTCGAATAGGCGAGGGCGCAGGTTGTTGAAATTGTCGTTGTAGATGCGTACCAAGCGTTCTGTGCGGTCAGGATCGGAAAACACCCAGGAGCGGAACTTCTCCTTGATAAGCTTCTGCTTTTCGCGGGCAGCCATCGTTTCTTCCTGGTTGACTACCCGTTCCTCGCGGTCGCCGTGGTCGATGGTGTCGTAGATGGTGGGCGACTTCATGTTGAACGCCAGTTCCAGCAGCCAGGTCCCGTTGGCCCGCGACGTGCCGAATTCCGACGTGGCGGCAACCGACGCCTTGGCGGCGTAGGCCGCATCAAGGCTCCAGACGGCATCCTTCTTGAGGTGGGCCACCGGAACCGCTGACGGATCGACGTGGAACAGGTGGGCAGCGAATGCCTGGATGTCGGATTCGGGTATCCACGGTGCCCCAAGGTTGGCGTCGATGTCGCCGGGCAGCACATCCTCGGGCTGCACTTCCCGCAGGGCGTTGACGTTGCGGACGAATTGGGGGGCTGCACGTTCGGCGATGGCAAGTTTCTCGCGGACGTTGCCGGACAAATAAGCGTCAGCCGTCTCCCATTTCTTGGTCTCCGGGTCCTGGTAGATCAGGTCGCCCAGTTCCTCGATGATCTGCGCTTCCGGCTTGCCATAGAGTTTGGCGATGTAGTCGAGATACACCCCGCCATGCTGGTTGAGCGATACCAGCAAGCCTTCTTCAGCGGTCCTGACCTGCGTGACGGGCGGGGTTTTGCCCACCACGTCGCGGTTCATGATGGCGGCTTTCGTCGCCTTGCCGGTGACCTCGTCATAGTCCTCCAGCGACATGACCAGCATCGCATCGGGGTCTTCTTTGAATTTCACAAGGTTGGGCATCCGCCGGATGACGGTGCCGTCGCTGGTTTCTCCGAACGTGGTTTTGTTGATCGGCCCGTAGGTGGCGACAAACCGGTCATAGACGCGGTTCAGGTCGCGGCGGGCGCCATCGCGGTGTTCATCGGGCCAGCCTTCGTTCTGGGATTGCAGCACGCGGCGGGCGCGGTCCCGCAGTTCGATCAGGGCGGCAAGCCGCTTGCCCGTCAGGGTGCCGTCGGACTTCAGCGTCGTGCCGCCATAGACGACGGGGGTGCCCTGGCCGCCGTCGATCTGGTAGATAACCCGGTCATCGCCGATAAAGAAGCTGCCTTCGCCGATATGGCGTTCGGGCGGTGGGGGTGTGAAGGCCGGGGCTGGCTCATTCGACGCCGGTGATGCCTGCGGCGGCGCGAATTCCGGGAGGCGGTGGATGGCTGCCTTGAGCTGCCCGGCCAACTCTCCATTGCTGGTAAGGCTGTAGCCTCCGTCGCCGTAAAGCGTGTCCTTGGTGGACCAGTTGCCCAGGACCATTTCCGGATGGTTCAGGAAGTAGCGGTTGACGGGAACCTCTGCGCCATCAATCTTCAGCGGCGCGACGCCCAGCCAGTCGGGATCGACATGGCGGGCCGGTTCGCCCCGGTCACGCTTCCGAAGAAACACGATGTCGGTCACCACGGCGGTTCCTTCGCGCTTGAAGGCATCCGAAGGCAACCGGATCGCTCCGACGAAGTCCGCTTTGTCGGCGAGGTACTCGCGGATGGCCGCGTTCTGTTTGTCGAGCGTGTAGTGCGACGTGACGAGGGCCAGGACGCCGCCGGGCTTCAGGGCGTCGATGGATTTGGCGAAGAAGAAGTCGTGCAGGGACAGTTTCTGGCCCTGGTAGTCGAGCTTGAGGTCGGCGAAGGGCACATTGCCGACTACCGCGTCAATGCGGTTCTCGGGCAGTTTCGTATCGCGGAAGTTTTCGATGCGGATGTCGTGGTCGGGATGAATCGCCCTGGCAATCCGCCCCGAAATGGAATCCATCTCGACGCCGATGAAGCGGTGCTTTGGGCTGCCCTGGCCCATGAAGTTGCCGATGCCGCAACCCGGCTCCAGGACGGTGCCGTTCTCCGGCACCCCTAAACGGCCAATGGCTTCATGGATCGAGGCGATAACGTCGCGTGAGGTGTAAAAGGCGTTGAAGGTCGTGCGGCGGGCGCTGTCATACTCTTCCGGGGTCAACAGCGATTTCAGTTCTTCGCCGAGTGCCTGCCAGCCGGAGTCCTTGTATTTCCCTGATACGGGGTTGGGAAACAGGGAGAGGGCCACCGGCCCGAAGCCGGAAAAGCGGGCAAGGAGTTGTTTTTCCTCGCGGCTGGCCGGGCGTCCTTCCTGCTCGACGCTACGCAGGGTGCGAATCGCGGCGATGATATCGCGGGCTTTGGTTTTCTCCCCGCTGGCCATAGCGGGAGCCGCGAGGAGATTGCTGGTGCCGTTGACTGGTACTGCGGGAGGCGGTGGGTTGGCGGGAGGAGGCGGGGAGTCGGTTTCTGGAGAAGTCGGTTCGGTAGTCGCGTGCCCGGTGTCGAAGAGGCTTTTCTGACCCCGCGATGCCTTTACTTTTTCGGCGAAGCTTGAATAAACGCCACTGCCTCGTCCAGCGAGAACACTTCGTCCCCGGCGCTCGGCGACTCGCTGGGCAAACGATCCTCCAGATCGCGGAGCGCCCGTTCCATTGCCTCCGAAGAGATCTGCTTGGCGTCCGTATACGGCTTGGCTTGCGCCAGAGCCTCGATCCAGAACTCGTGAGTCTCTTTCAGTTCGTTCGCGTAAAACTCCATCGTCGTCAGGAGCTTGCGTTCCTTCCGAAGCTGCTCGTGCAGCTCCGCTCGCTGCTGGAGCATTGCGAGCACTATCGTCTTGTATTGCATGGTTTTCTCCTTTGCTGGTTGTTGGATCAGGATTCGGGTCGTTGGCGGCTTCGTCAATCAGGTCGAAGAGGGAGGGCTGGTCCTTGGGAGGAGGCTTCCTGGCCATCGGTCAAGGGGTTGCCTCCGCCCTTGAAGAACTCGACCGATACCTCTGTACTTCCATGATATTTGCCGGTTGATGCGACATGGCTCATCGCTCCCATCCGCGGTGCGGGTGATGCTCGGTCGGGCCGAACGCTTCCCGCAATACCCGGCTGGCGGCAACCCCGGCCATAACGATCATCGAGCCGAGGGCGACATACTGCATCACCATCGCCAGCCGTTCATTGCCGCAGTTGCGGGCCATCTGCTGGGCCTGTGTGCCCAAATCCTGGAGTTGATAGGTCGGGGGCATGGTCATGGCGCGCCGCCTTTCGAGCGCTTAACACGTTGTTCAGAAGGGGATTTCCGGTGAATCCTCCATACCCTTCTCCGCCCGGATCATCTGGCGAACCTCCTGGTAGAGGCGTTCGGCCTTGATGCGGGTGCTCATCGCCGTGGCGGGCCATACCGGCTGTGCCCAGATCATGTCGGCGGGATTCCAGCGGTACCCGGCCTCCTTCAGTTTGTCGATGACCGCCTGGCTCGGTTTCTCGTTGAATTTCAAAGCCATCTGGTGATCCCGGCGGCTTTCAAAGAGACGGACACCGGCCAGGTAGTCGCCGGCGATACCAAACGGGTCGGGCTGTATCGGCCCCTTCCTTTGGCCGACGCGCTCGGCAAAGCTGGGTCGGTTTTCGGTTCTTTCAGAAGCCTGTTCCGGTATACCCGCCGGGGGTTCAATGATACCCAGTTGGGGTTCTGCGACTGCCGTTGACGTGGTGCTGGAAGTCGTGTCTGCGGGTGGTTCTTCTTGCGTGGTGGTCTTGCGTTTTCTTGGCATAGATTCCTCCGTGAAGTGATCGAGTCAATCCTTGACCCTGTGTGACAATTTTATCACAGTCGGAATCCTTCGCGCAACGGGCAAGATACTGAATTATATGGTTATTCGTTGCCATTCGAGGCGAGCCGTGAGCAGCCGACAAGGTTCTTTTCGCGAGCGAGTCGGCGTGCGGAGGCGACGATTTTGATGCGCGTCGCGGGGCCATCCGGTGCGGTCAGGAGAGCAACCGGATGGCCCCACCGAACTCGCGCTGGCTGGGCGTCTGGCGGCTGGAACCGTTCCAGCCGACCTATGCAGAGCATAGGGAAGACGCCTGCAAACTTTGGAAAGATGAGTGGATACCATCTGGGGGTACCATTCCGCGATCAACGTAAGCGATAGATCGCATGCAATTGAACTTGATACGGACTGGGACGGACGATCCCAGAAGCTATGGTGTTGACTCGCTCACGACCCGCGTCGAAGCGACGATAGGCTCAGGTTGAACAACCGGAAGTTGGCCGTCTGGGTCGCCCGCCGCTGTCACTTCCACCAGCGGTCGGGAGGGCGGCGTAGCCGGTCCGCTCGGACGGGAGCGAACGCGTACCCCGTGAGGACGCGACCGGCATGCCGGTGGTGGCCAGAATTGGTATTTGCAAGGTAAGCGAGGCGTTACTCGACTGCGATGAGGGATTGCGCTTGAAGGCGTAGCGTCATTGTGTGAATGACACAAACTGTTCGTTGACCGACCGATTGCAAATGGCTAGCGTAAGGCACAAACAAAGCCGGAGCGTTACTATGAAATCCTTCCTATCGGTTGTGGCCATTCTCAGCCTTTCAGCGTGCTCGACTATAGTCGATGGCCGCTCGCAGCAGATCATGGTGAATACGAACCCGTCCGGAGCAAACTGCAACATACTTCGAAATGGCGACAAAATCGCAAGTATTATTGATACCCCTGGGAGTGCGTACATCGAGAAGACCAAGTACGATATCAAGATTGAGTGTCGCAAGTCCGGGTACCAGGATGCCACTTATATGAACCATTCCGGGACTGCGGGTGCAACGTGGGGCAACATAGTAGCGGGAGGGCTGATAGGTTGGGGTGTCGATTCCGCAACTGGGTCAGACAACAAATACGAATCTCCGGTCAACATTACCCTCGTGCCGGAAGAGAAACACGAAAAGAAAAAAAGCAGCCACGATTCAGACAACCAATAACCCGTGCCGGCTCCGTCTTCGCTCAGGTTAGGACACCACCGTAAACTCGATGGAGGTGTCTTCGGGAATGAGAAATCGTTAAGGCAGTGTGTGATGGGGGTCACTCTACCGCGACAGTACCTTGGGCCTTGCTAAGCTTCTCGGTGTTCACTCGCTTCGGCGGGCCGAGCTTCTCCCATTCGACATCTGCCATGATTTGGCCGTCCCTGGTCTTGAACAGGCCGATCACCTTACCTTTGGTCCTGCTCATTGGTTCCTCATCGCTCAACCGGTAGAAGACGTTGTCGCCGATCTGGATAGGAGGATCAGTATGCAGGGTTTTGGACATGGGGCCTCGTGATTGTTGCTTGGGAGATGTAAGGCGGCTACCGTCGGCTGTCAACATAGGGACGGAAACGGGGCTGGAGTGCCGCTCTGCGAGTGATTCTTCATATAGCCTGTACGCCCGCAGGCGGGTGGCTTCCATGTTGGGCGGTCCCTTCCGGGATATGGCCTCTTCCAAGAAAGCGGCAAGGGCACAACCAAGGAACAGGTCGTCCATGATGTCGTCATCGATGCTCATACCTGTTAGCTCCTGGCCCTGGGGGTGGCCCGGTTGTAGCCCTGTCCGGTGATCCGGGCAAACACTTCTTCTGCGTGCTGCCTGCTATCAAAATCACCGATGGCCTGCACACCTTCTCCGCTGATGTGGCCATAGACGGTCCAGAAGTCGGCTTCGTACGGTTGGCAGGGCTCGACAAACGCGATATCCGGCTCGTCCATGTCGATGTAGCGTCGGCAGGGCTGGATTTCGTATGCGTCAAACCGTTGTGGCAAGGACTGGGCAGATTCGAGCGAATCCTGGCATTCGGCTTCAAGGGACTCGTAGTTCTCAACATCGCCGTTATGGTCGGCGAAGACCACTGCGTCGGATTCGTCCTCGATCCCCTGTGCAATGGCGCAGAGTAAGGTTTCCGCGATAGATTCATCCTCGGTATCGATGATGACTGTGATTTGTCCTATGTATTGGGTCATGATAAATGCCCTTTCGGTTTGTGGTTCATGGTGGGCGGCCCGTTTCCGGGCCGCCCGGTTGAGTTACGCTGCCTGCTGGGATTCCTTGCGGGCTTTGGCGTCGGCCTGCTGCTGGTGCATGATCCACGTGTCGGCCATGTCGAGCAGCTTGGCTGCCGGGAGCAGGTCGTCCTGGCCCAGGGCATCGGTTTCACGCCAGCCTTCATCGACCTTGTAGCTGCGGGAAAGATTGACCGAGTACCAGTTTCCCTTCTCGCCGTGGTTGCGCCAGATGGTGACTTGCAGGACGCCGTTGCGGATTTTGTGTGCGGGTTTAGACATGATGTTCTCCTTCTCTTGAGTTTCAGCCCCGACCACCGGGGCCTTACGGCACGTCAAAAGAGCCCGCTTGAGCCGGGGCGGAGCGAGCGCCAGCGACCGGGCAAGCTGAAAATTGGGGGCGACCTTCAGGGGGAGCCGATTTTCTGCTTGCCCGGACCGGCGGCGGGATCAGAGTGCCGTAAACACAAGGCCCAGGTGGCTTGGGGCTGTCTCATGCCGGAAAGGAGAGCGGCTAACGCCCGCAGTCAAAAGCCGTGCTGCGGGTCAGCGGGCTGGCGGCAGACACGGAATGGAAGGCGGACCATATCACTCGACGGAGGGCGGCGATATGTCAGGAGGGATAACCGGCCTGCGGCCTGTGCGACGACAGAGACAACACAATCCCGGTAACCACATGGAGTGGCAGCATTGACGAGGCAAGCCGTCATTGATCCTTCGGCCAAACGCGAGGAGTGGCCTGCTCCGGGAACGCATCGCGCGCGCTTTTATACCGCCTTTATGAAAACAAGCTGGCAAAGGCATTGCGCCCTTACACGGGTGTGCTATCGAATACGTACGCTCACGGCGAGACGACCCGTAACCATGACACCCCTCGTAGTGCGGGCTTGAAGATTGTGGGAGCTAATGGAATCGCATAGATAGTCGTTTTTGGGTCATGCGTGTCATATAATCCGGGGAGGTGGTATCGGTGAGAGTGCTCAACGGCGGAAATATCGAGTACGAGGGAATCTGCAAGGAGTTCAGGGTGGATCATCCGGACAACCTGCAAAAGCTGCTGGACCAGATGGGTGCTAATTCAGAAGAGGTAGCGTCAACGCTGCGGGCTGCGGGCGTGCAAGGGGTGAGGAACACGGTTCGCGTCCTGAACCCGATTGTGAGGTATGTGCAGAACATGCTTCGCCGGGACAACCTTGATGCAGATGTAATGACCGGCAATACGATTCGAATCCACGGCGCGGGTGGACAGGAGGTGGTCCTTCCGAAGGCGATAGTCGATTTCCTCGATGCGTTCAACCAAGGAACTTACCCCGACCTCGAATTGAGCCGTCAGTAGTCCCCCGGCAGCAGGACGGTGGTAACGGACCGGTCGGCCTCCGTGATGATCCAGAAACGGTTGTCGCCCTGCCCGTAGGCGGAGAACAATCGACCCCCATGTTGGAGAGCTTCGTCATTGGCGAGGGAATCCTCGGGGCACAGGTCGCCCCAATCGCCGCTGGCGTGTCGGGCAAGCGCGGTCAGCACTTCTTCGGTCGCCAATTGTAGGCTGGCGTTGGCGGTGATGACCGTCTGGCCAAGGGAGAATCGGACAGTGCTGGTCATGGCTGGCCTCCTTCCGGAATACCCGGTGTGGGTATCTCAGGCTGGAGGCCATGAAGGAAATCAACCGCCCTCTGGGCGTGGGCCGATGCCTGGAAGATAGCCCGCTTATCCTCCTTCAGGACCTTGAGCCAGTGGTCGAGGTAGGCGGCGTGGTCGTCGCGCGGCTCCGGCGTGATGCCAAGGTCGCAGCACAGGAATGCGGCACCGATCTCCGCTACCAGTTCCTCACGCGCATAGCCCTCATCGCCGAACTTCGTGCGACCGAAATCGCGGTCAAGACGTGACGGGTGCTTGGTCCAGTGGGTCATCTCGTGGGCCAGTGTCGAGGCGTAGCTTTCAGCATCCCGGAAGGCGGCATAGGGCGGCATCTGCACGTAATCAGGACCGGGGGCGTAATAAGCCAGGGTCCCGCCGTGGCGGATGTCGGCCCCGGTCTTGGCGAAGAAGCGTTCGGCGGCGTCGTTGCGCAGCGCCGGATCGAGCTGCGACTCAGCAGCGGCATAGAAATGCGGCGGAAGCCCGTCGATCTGCTCCACGTTGAAAACGTGGTATTCCTTCATGAAATAGATGTCGCGTTCCTGCTCCTCGCCGTTGTCCGTGGTTTCCGTCCTCGTGATGCGGTCGGAATACACGACGGGCGATCCCTTGGAACCCTTCCTGATGTTCGCGCCCAGTTCCTTGGCTTGTTTGAAAGTCATCCAGATGGGCGAAGCGAATTGCTGGGACATCGCCGATGTCCAGAGCATCAAGACGTTGACGCCTTTGTAGGGCTGGCCGCTGGCCCGCAGGGGCCGGGTGATCGGCCCGGCCGCGTGGCCAGCGTTCCACGGTTGGAGCCAGGGACGGACGCCTTGTTCGAGGTCGGAGAGAATCCGGTCGGTGACGCGGGTATAAACATCGGTTCGGTTGGTCATGGCAGGTCCTCCCGTTCAATGCAGGTTGAGGGAGGCTTCATCGAGGTCCAACTCCAGCCCCGGAAATTGCCGGGTGATGGCTATTGCCAGATGCCGCAGTTTGTCGGCGGCCTGGTCCTCGGTCATGCTGTCAGGATCATGAAAGGTGATGAAATAAAGCCCGTGCCATGTCTGTGGCTGCTTCGGGTGGAGAAAAAAGACATTGGTCATGTGTGGATTCCTTTCCAGGTTTTCAAAGGGAACGGCGGGCGTTTCCGCCCGCCGCACAGTTGATTAAGCTGCCTTCCGGGTCTTCTTGCCCTTGCCCTGTTTGGGGGTCGGGAGAGAGCCGAATGCCATGCCAGCCGGTAACCAACTCTTCAGCCGTTCGGCCTGTTCCGGCGTCTGGCCCGGCCTGCCGGGATCGGCGAAGGCGCGTTCCATCTGGCCAACCAGCGACGCCTTGCTATCGCGTGCGCGGGATTGTGCCCACGGTTCGCCAAGGGTTTCGCGGGCAATGGCGAGCAACTGGTCCCGGCTGACGCGGCTGAGGAAATTGGCACCATTGGGCCGCCAGTAGTCTGCGACACTCGCCCCGGTAAAGGACAGGGCGGCATCGTAGGCTGTGGCCTCGTCCCCGGCCGCGGGGCCAAGCTTGGGTTGCAGCGTCAACGCCACGCAGTACGCCAGCAATTGCTGCTTGGCTTCCTGCGGCAGTGAGCGGAAAGCCTCGAATCGCGCGGTTTCCAATTTCGGCTTGAGCCAGCCGCTGGGCAGTGACTCCTCGATGGCTTCAAGGGCCTTTGCCGCAGGCGATGGTGTTTCCTCGCTCCTCGAATCGGCACGCGGCGGAAGGAACGCTACGTTAGGGCCGTCACCGCAGCAGTCCTCACTCAGCATCACGGTCGCCACGTGGAAGACCAGCAGGTCAAAGGCAATCGCGGGATTCCTCGCGATCTCCACCTGGGCCACCTGTGACCGCGAAGCGGCGAGGTCGCGGCGCAGGCTTTCCGACAAGGGATTCTTCGGCTTGGCGTTGGCCGATTTCGCCTCGGTGCTATCGTCCTTGAGCAAGCGGGCGAGTTCCTTGCGATGCTCCGGTTTCACCAGCCCCTTGTCCACAAAGGGAGTGCCATCCTGGGCGATGGAAACGTAGCAGCCCGCAATCCCTTTCTGCTCGGTGTCGAAACCGACGAAGGCGGCGAGTTTTTCCTCCACTTCATCAAGCCGTCCTTGGGCAAGCTCCTGCTGGTTGAGCAGCTCCTCGGACTCGTCATTCGCGATCGACTGCTCGATCTGCTCCAGTTCGGCATCGAGACGCTCTTTGAACTCGACCAGTTCGGATGGGGCGTCGATCAGGCGCGGCTTGATCCGGCTGCAACGGCTGATGAAGTCGTACTCGCGTTCCGGGTTGATATTGATCCAGCCCCAGCCTTCGGCCTCAAGTTCCTTGCGGATGGCTTCGAGCTTCTCCTCGGCCAGCTTGTGCAGGATGGCAGGCTTTTCGAGATAGACCTCGTCGCCGAACAGGTCGGCTCGGGTTGGCCCTCCCGCTGCCGCGTATGCTTCCAGGCCGACGAAGCGCGCCAGCTTGCTGCTGGCCTCGACCAGTTTGTCGGTAAGGGCCGCGCGGATTTCGCTCGGGTCTTCCTTCTGCCACTCTTGAAGGGACTTGAAGACCTTCACCTGTCGGCGATGGTCGTCCGTAATGCTGAACGCCTTCAGGCATTCAAGCGTTATGCTTCCCTCGCGGTATTGCTTGAGGAGTTGCGGCGCGACGCGGGCCAGCTTCATCCGTTTAAGGACATGGCTTTCATCGACGCCGAAACGCTCAGCCACCTGGGCGGCGGATTCGCCCTTGTCGATCAGGGCGGCGAACGCCTCAAACTCGTCAGCCGGGTGCATGGCCAGCCGGACGGTGTTCTCGGCGAGGCTCATTTCAAGCCCGTGCTCGTCGGCCACGACCTGGCAGGGAACTGCGAAATCGTCCGGCAGCTTGCCTTCCGCCTGGAGCGAGCGGATTGCCTCCAACCGGCGGCCTCCCGCAATAACGTGAAACACGCCGTCGCCCTGATCGGTAACGACGAGGTTCTGCATAAGGCCGTGCGCAAGCAACGAAGCCTTCAGCTCGTCCATTCCCATCTTGGGCGTGGTGCGACGCGCGTTGCGGGGTGATTTATCCAGCTTGCTGACGGCAATGAGCTTGGGCTGAACGCTGGTGTTTTCGATTGTGTTCATAAGGAACTCCTTTTCATTGATGATTGAAAGGAAGTCGGCGGGCAGCAGGGCCACCCACCGGCAACCGGTCGGCCCCGCCAATCGGGGCCTTCCGGCACTCCCAATGAACCCGCTTGGGCCGGGGCGAAGCGAGCGTCAGCGACCGGGCAAGCTGGCAATGGGGTGGGGGCCCCTGTTCCTGCTTGCCCGGACCGGCGGCGGGTTCACAAGTGCCGCTCAAGAAGGCCCTAGGCGGGGCTGTTAAATGCGGATTTCTGAATGGAAAAAGTGTTCACGCCACAACTATAAGGCGAAACTCAAGACGCCGACTTACCTAGCTGTTGATGCAGTGCAGCAAGCAATTTAACGTGGTCCACAATGTGATTCCGAGAGACAAGTACTGGTCATCTGTGCTAGTATCAATGGTTGAGAAAGGTGGTAAGCATGATATGCATGACCTTCCTGACACCGGTTTTCTCCGGCTACCACAGGTGCTGAGTGTGATACCTGTTGGCAAAACATGCTGGTGGCAAGGCGTCAAAGCTGGACGCTATCCAAAACCGGTGAAGCTTTCGGCGCGTTGCACAGCGTGGCGTGCCGAAGACATACATGCGTTAATTCGCTCGCTGTCTGACAACGCTTCTGTTAACTAATTCGAGTGTCGATTGATGTCTGAACGTGTGACGTTAGGGGTAGAAAAGTGGGGTACATCCTTTCTACTTCCAACCAAATGTGGTGAATATACAGCACGATAATCGCCCAATGTGTTGCTCGCCCAGATCACCATTTACTCCTCCGTCGCCGTTCGCATCAGTTCGCACAATCGAGAGAAACCGCCGATTACGGCCTGTGATCTGTCCGGAATCGGTCGAACATGACCGTTGACATTCGCTCCTGAATAGGGGTACATTTCGGGGTACTTTTTTCTGTGTAATAAAAATGTACCCCTATGCCTCTCTCGGAGACCAAGGTTCGCAACGCAAAAGCAGGCATTAGACCGTATAAGCTTGCTGATGGAGACGGACTGTTTCTATTGGTCACCCCGGCTGGCGGCAAATACTGGCGATTAAAATACTTCTTTACGGGCAGAGAGAAGCTCCTGGCTTTAGGAGTATATCCAGAGGTCGGCCTTGCCGAGGCGCGCGAACGGAAGACACAAGCCCGTAAGGTACTGGCAGCGGGACACGATCCTTCGGAAATAAAAAAGGAAGCCAAGCGGGTGGCTGAGGTCAATGCCGCGAATAGATTCGAGGATGTGGCTCGCGAGTGGCTGGAAAATCGACAGCACGAATTAGCACCCGGATCTCTACGCGTCAAACGCATCTATCTTGAAAACTATTTGCTCCCGAAGCTGGGGCATAAACCGATTGCAGGTATCACAGCGCCGGAAGTGCTTGAACTTCTGCGTGGTATAGAAGCGAGGGGCACCCTGGACACGGCTCGGCGTGTCAGCCAGATGTGTGGTCAAATCTTCCGGTACGGGATCGCCACAGGGAAAGCGGAGCGCAATCCTGTTCCTGATCTGAAAGGGGCACTCAAAGCACCCGTCGTCAAACACCACGCTTACCTGAAAGCGAAAGAACTGCCTGTTTTTCTGAGGAAGCTCGATGCTTATGATGGCAAACCATTGACCAAACTCGCACTTCGCTTGCTTCTGCTCACGTTTGTCCGCACCAACGAGTTGCGTGGTGCCCTGTGGGATGAAGTCGATTGGGATGAGTCACTCTGGAGGCTTCCTGCCGAAAGAATGAAGGCCAATTTCCCCCATATCGTTCCGCTGTCAAGGCAGTCGCTTAGCGTTCTTCAGGAACTGAAGACAATCTCTGGGAGTAGGGAGTACGTGTTTCCGAACGAGCACAAGCCGTCCACGTTCATGAGTGAGAACACGATGCTTTATGCTCTTTACCGGATGGGCTATCACTCGCGTGCAACAGGACATGGCTTTCGCAGTACAGCGAGCACAATACTTAATGAAAAGGGATTCCGCTCAGATGTCATAGAGCGGCAGCTTGCTCACACAGAGAAGAACCACGTGCGGGCGGCGTATAACCATGCGCAATACTTGCCCGAACGGCGGGAAATGATGCAGTGGTGGGCAGATTATCTCGAAGAGGCTGTCAAGAAAGGGACAACAGGCGAAGAGTGATTGGCGCGTTCCTGCATTCTTGGTCGTGAGTTTCCTGATATTTCATCCTGCTTTTCCGACCGTCGCCATCGCGGATCGCCGTCGCGGGGGTGCATAACCGGGGGTCCCCGCGTACGGTGAGGAGCGATGGCGGCGGGAGGTGCAGTGTTCCGACCGTGCACTAGAGCCGGAGCGGCTGAGCCTGAGCGGGGGTTCTTCGTCATCTGTTTTTTTGTCCTGCATGCATTTGCTGCCTTGTGATTGCAGTTAAGGAAGGGGTGCAGGGGGAAACATCGGTTCCCCTTGCAGAGAACAGTCCGATTGCGTGATGCGCGGGAGTCCGCCAACCATCCTGCGGATTGCGTCTACTGAGGACCCAGGTGTCCGTTCTGCGGACGCGAAAAATCTGGGTGTATCCGCCAATAGCTCGTTGAAACCAGGCGTGTGAGTCAGTGGTGTTGCAGTGACGATGAGGTGACGTTGGTCTTTTTCAAGTCGCTGTAAGCCTAGGAAATCCGCAGAGAATCGTTGCCGATTTAACGCTTCGTTAACGAAATTGTGTCATCCTAGAATTGAGGCATGATCCGTATCACTCAACAGGATTCTGCCTCGGGAGCCAAGCGTTACTACGCTAGCGCTGACTATTACTCCGAAGGACAGGAGCTGATCGGTTCCTGGGGTGGCCAGGGCGCTGCCCGGCTCGGCCTTGAGGGCCAGGTTGACAAACTCTCCTTCGAGCGGCTCTGCGACAACCTGCATCCCCAGACGGCTGAACAACTGACGGTTCGCACTCGCTCTGACCGCACCGTAGGTTACGACTTCACGTTCTCGGTGCCCAAGTCAGTGTCGCTGCTTTACGGACTGACGGGCGACGGCCAGATACTCGATGCATTCCGCTGTGCGGTCGATGAGACCATGCGGGAGATGGAAGCGGAGATGAAAACTCGCGTCCGCCGCAAGGGACAGGACAAGGACCGTACCACCGGGAACATGGTCTGGGCCGAGTTCATCCATACCACGTCACGGCCCGTTGACGGCGTTCCCGATCCTCAGCTTCACGCCCACTGCTTCGTTTTCAACACGACCTGGGACCAGGACGAGGAACGCTGGAAAGCGGGCCAGTTCCGTGAATTGAAGCGAGACGCCCCGTATTTCCAGGCGGCGTTCCGCGTCAGGCTGGCCAACAAGCTCCAGGATTTGGGATTAGGCGTTGAACGCAAACGCGATGATTTCGAGATCGCGGGCGTCTCCAAGGACGTGCTGGGCCGGTTTTCGCGGCGTACCGCCCAGATTGAACAGAAGGCGGCGGAACTTGGCATCACGAACCCGGACCGCAAGGCGGAACTCGGTGCCGAAACCCGTGAGCATAAGAACAAGAACCTGACCACAGAGGAACTGCGGCGGGAGTGGGAAGGCCGGATGACGGTCGCCGAGCGGCATACCCTGGAGGGGGTATACAGCCGGGCGACGCCATCTGTCAGGCCAGAGCGTGGCGAGGGCATGGCGGTTGATTATGCCATTGGCCACAGCTTCACCCGCGACGCGGTGTTGCCGGAACGCAAGCTGTTGACGGAGGCCCTCAAGCGAGGGCTGGGTACTGTGACGGTTGAGACCACGGCAGCGGAGATGAAAAAACGTCCGCTCATCCGCAGCGAGGTGGATGGCCGTGCGATGGCAACCACCAAGGAAATGCTCGCCCTGGAATCGAAGCTGATCGAGTTTGCCCGTCAAGGGCGGGGACGCCACCGGCCGATGGGTGATGCGCAACAACCCATCTCCCGCGACTGGTTCAATGAGGGGCAGAAAGCGGCCGTCCGCCATGTGCTGGGCTCCCGTGACCGGGTGATGATTATCCGGGGTGTTGCCGGGACGGGTAAGACGACGCTGGAGCAGGAGATCGGCGAGCGCCTGCTGGAATTAGGTAAGCCGGTCGTCGCATTGGCGCAATCCGTCAAGGCAAAGGACGTTCTTCGCGACGAGGCGGGGTTTGCATCCGCCGAGACGGTGGCGATGTTCCTGAAGAGTGAGCAATTGCAGCAATCGGCCAATGGTGGCGTCATACTGGTCGATGAAGCATCCTTGCTCGGCTCTCGCGACATGAGCCGCCTGTTCGAGGTGGCCGAAGCCGCGAATGCCCGCGTCTTGCTGGTGGGGGACCGTCGCCAGCATCGCAGCGTGACGGCCGGTGAACCTCTGAAGCTGCTCGAAGAAAAAGCCGGGCTGAATGTCGTCGAGGTCACCGAAATCCTCCGCCAGGGTGGCGAGTACAAGAAGGCGGCGAAGGCGCTCAGCAAAGGTCGGATCGCCGATGCCTTTGCTGAGTTCGATAGGCTCAACTGGATCAGGGAAGTCCCGGACGGGGACCGGAACCAGCAACTGGGCGAAGCGTATTTGGCTGCGGTGACCGAGAAAAAGAAAAACGGCGAGCACAAAACGGCCCTGGTTGTCTCACCGACCCACGCCGAGGGGAGCCGGATCACGCAGGCGATTCGAGCGGGATTGAAAGCCCACGGCAAGCTCGGCAAGGAAAGGGAGATTACCGCCTGGGTTCCGATGCATCTCACCAATCCGCAGAAGGCAGATCCCACGGAGTACGAAGCGGGCTACCTGGTGCAGTTCCAGCAGAATGCCAAAGGCCACGCCAAAGGATCGCGTCTGATTGTGGAAGAGGGGATAAAGCCGCCCGTAGAACTGGCCGAGCGGTTCGAGGTCTACCGGCCGATTCCGTTGGGCTTAGCACGGGGCGACCGCGTTCGCATCACGGCAGGCGGCAAGACGAAGGACGGCAAGCACCGGCTGGCCAACGGGGCGATTCTAACCGTTGAAGGATTCACCAAGCGGGGCGACCTCATCGTCGATCACGGCTGGATCATCGACCGGGATTTCGGGCATCTCACTCACGGCTACGTGACCACGAGCCATGCCAGCCAGGGCGACACGGTAGACAAGGTATTCGTGGCCATCTCCAGCGAGTCCTTGCCCGCGACTAACCAGCGGACGGCTTACGTCGCCCTGACGCGAGGCAAGGAACAGGCGGTAATCTTCACTGACGACCGAGAAGCGCTACTCAAAGCCGTCAGCAAGTCTGATGACCCGCTTTCGGCAACGCAACTCGACGAATCCGCCAACGGGGCAACTAGTTCGACCACTCTCCTGGACAAGCCGCTGGCACTGGCTCGCCGGTTGGCGGCAATGGTCCAGACATCTGCGGCCAGGGACCTGAAGCCTGAACGGAGCATGGACCATGACCGATAATCCCACTCCTCATCAGGACCGGCTTCGCCACATTCTGAAAACCGGTGGCAAGCCCACATCGACCGGCGGACACGACGGGGATGGGGGCGACGAAGCGTCCTGCGCCGCCTTTGGCTACCTGCGTGGCATCCGCGATACCGCCGCCTCGGTGGAGTTTCGCCTTCGCGACGGCAACAGCATGTGGTTCCCATATAGTTGGCTCGGCCCGTGGCAATTCAACCCGTCGGACGGGCTATTGCTCAAGTTCTCTGGGGACTGTGTTTACCTGGTGCTGATTCGTGGCAGCAATCTCGACAAGCCGCTCGCCGATGGATCGATCAACCTGACCCACGCCGGGCTTCAGCGGCACCGGGTACTTTGGATACGCGAGATGAGCAAGGTGGACATTGAGCGTGTCGGTGAAAGTGGACCAACGATCGACAGTATAGAAATCGGGCAATTCAAATCGCAGGAAGAAATGCAAGAGTGGATTAAGGAACGTGGGACATGTTTCCATTCACAATTCTCAAACCGCATCGACTCGCAATCCGGCAGTGACCGCAGTAGATAGACTTTCCCCAAATTCAGTTAACGCTCATTACACCCAAGCCACTGTCATTCGTCAGATATTTTCCGGCCAACGCCTAGCCAGAACTCTTTCCAGTTAACGCCTTATTAACCATGTCGCTGTACAATCGGTTCGTTTTTTTATACCCATCCATACCGTCGCTTCTAGGATTCGGCCGAATCCGCCACTGCTTGCATAGAAAGGTTCCAGGCAATGTACCAGATACGTCCAAATGCCGTTTCTCTTGTCGCCTTCACAGCCTTTCTATTGCACTCGGCAGCGGCAATAGCCCAAACTGCCCCGTATAACTGGCGTCCATGTATCACAGCGTCCGGTGCATGCAATAGTAACTACTACAGTACAAGCCCCGGCGGTGTGTGCGGCAATATCTTAGCCTATTACACCGGATGCAGCGGGAACCATTTGATAAGCCTATCACCAGGCTATTACACATTGTTTGGCGTGGCCTATCCGGCATGGCAATGTGTTTGGAATTACAACAACACGTCAGGGGGGTGTTCTGGTGGCCCCTTCGTCGGGAATATCACGTCCACATGCCCCAGTGGTTATGCCCAGGATATGTTTGCACCTGGCGGATGCAGTGCCCCGACCGAGCCCAAGAACCTCGGATCTGCGTACCAATGCTCTACCGAAACCTGCCAACCGTTTGTCGGCAAGCCCATCTCAGTGGCAACAGGTAACATGTTTGAGCAGGCTGTGGATTTCCGCACGGCTGGCATCAATCCCCTGGAATTTGTCCGTTATTACAACAGCCAAGGACGCCATAGTGGCGTCTTGGGCTTAAGCTGGCAGACAAATTGGGAACGCTCCCTGTTTGTCAAGTCATCCTCGGCTATCACAGTTATGCGGGCCGACGGGCAGGAATTGGAATTCACGTACGACGGCACTGACTGGTCTCCGACGGATTCGGACGTAACACTGACGCTTGACGTGGACGGAACCGATTACATCTTAACCGACCCGAGCGGCACGGAAGAAACATACGATTCCAACGGTATCCTGCAATCGGTCGATTATGCCAACGGCTATAGCCAGACACTAACCTACACGTCCGGAGAACTAACCAGCGTCGATGACAATCAGGGACGGTCATTGACCTTTACATATTTCGGCGATGGCCTCCTCGAAACCATGACGGATTCAAACGGCAAAGTGTATTCCTACGAATATGACGCGGCTTACCCGTCGTGGACAACGGCAGACGCATATGAGCTTACCAACGTGACCTATCCAGGCACCATGCCGTACCCGTTCATTGAGTATGAATACGAGAATACCAACTTTCCAACGTACCTGACGGGGATTACAGATGAGCTTGGTAACCGGTTCGCGACATGGAGCTACGACAACAGCACCGGACAAGCACTTTCAAGTGAACGAGCCAGTGGGGCGGATTACACGACCGTCACCTATAACACCGATGGTACCAAGACGGTTACTTTCCCACTCGGTGAGCAAATCATCTACACTTTCTCGAACATCCAGGGCGCTTCCAAAGTGACCGAGGAAGACAGGCAGGCCGCAACCGGCATCCCGGCCGCCAGCCGCGAGTATACCTACGACAGCAACGGATTCCTTGCCAGCAAGACCGATTGGGATGGCAATGAAACCATCTACACCAATAACAGCCGTGGCCTGCAAACAAGCCGGACAGAAGCCTATGGTACGTCACAGGCACGGACGATCACGACCACCTGGGATTCCACGTTCGCCCTGCCCACTGAGATCGTCGAGCCGCGCAAAACCACCGATTTCACATACGACAGTGGCGGCAACCTGCTGACGAAGACGGAAACCGACACCACGACCCAGAGCATTCCTTATTCGACCAATGGGGACACCCGCACATGGACGTATACCTATGACAGCACGGGCCACGTCCTGACCGCAACTGGCCCGCGTACCGACGTAGATGAAACGACCACCTACACCTACGACAGCTACGGCAATCTGAGCACCATCACGGACGCGCTCGGCAACGAGACGCAGATCACAAGCTATAATGGCCGCGGACTGCCGACGTCCATTACCGATCCCAATGGCGTAGTCACTACGCTTGCGTATGACGACTTGGGCCGCCTTACTTCACGAATTGTTCACGCCACAGGTGGTAACGCCGAAACGGATTTCAATTACAATGACGCAGGTCTGCTCACCTCGATCACGCTGCCGGATGGTTCTGGCCTGAATTACGAATACGACGACGCCCACCGACTGACCTCGGTGACCGACGACTACGGCAACAGCATCGAGTACACGCTCGATGCCGACGGTAATGTCACCGAGCAGGATGTGGAGGACTCCGGAAGCACAATCGTTAAGACGCAAAGCCGCGTTTACGATATCGTGAGCCGCCTGTTGCAGGAAGTCGGGGCATCCAGCCAGACCACCACCTACGCCTACGATTCGCAGGGCAACCGCGTCTCCGCCGAAAATGCGCTGAGCAAGACGACCAGCTTCGCCTTTGATGCGCTTAATCGGCTCATTACTGTGGAAGACCCGCTCAGCCACACCACCACCTACGCCTACGATGACCAGGATAACGTGACTTCCGTCACCGACCCACGCTCGCTGGTCACCAGTTACGTTTACGACGGGTTTGGCCGGGTGATTCAGGAAACCAGTCCCGACCGCGGAACGACAGTCTATTACCTTGATGAGGAAGGCAACCGTGTCGAGGAAGACGACGCCCGCAGCGTCGAGACCGACCGCACGTTTGACGAACTCAACCGTGTACTGACGGAAACGTTTCCCGCCGCATCAAGCGAGAACATCGCCTACAGCTATGATTCCACCGCCAGCGGCAATTTCGGCATCGGTCACCTGACCAGCTTTACCGACCAGTCCGGTTCGACCAGCCTGAAATACGACGAGCGCGGCAATGTCATCAGCACCACGCGCAACATCGCCGCTCCGCCTTATTCTGGGGTGAACTACACGACCTCCTATACTTATGATCTTGCCGACCACGTCAGCACGATCACCTATCCATCGGGTCGCACGGTAAGTTACACCCGCGACAGCGATGGCCGTATCTCCGCCGTCTCCACCACCCCCAGCGGCGGGTCGGCGACGACCCTGGCATCCAGCGTGACATACATGCCGTTCGGGCCGATTGCCAGCATTACTTACGGCAACGGGCTCACCGCAACCTACACCTATGACGAGGATTACCGCCTTACCGACATCGTCACCAGTTCAGGCTCCACGCACATCCAGAACCTCACCGTCGCCTATAACGGCGTCAACGACATTACGTCCATAACGGACAACCTGGATTCAACCCGCACCCAAAGCTTCACCTATGACGATGTGTACCGGATGACGCAGGGCACGGGAAAGTACGGCACGATCAACTACACCTACGACGCGAACGGTAACCGGGCAACGAGGGTGGTGGGCGCGACAACGCGGACCTACACCTACACCAGTGGTACGAACCTGCTGGCCTCGATCACAAATCCCTCTCGCAGCTTTACATATACCGCCAACGGCAATGTGGCGACGGACAACGGAAGCGGTTCCGGCACTCCGTTCGCTTACAACAACCGCAACCGCTTGGGCAGCAGCGCATCTGGCGCTATTGCCTATTACTACAATGCCTTTGGCCAGCGCGTGAGCAAGGCAACCGCTGGCGGAGCATCCCGCTACCATTACGACCAGCAGGGGCACCTGATCGGCGAGCAAGGCCTGCGCGAGTATGTCTGGATCGACGATGTGCCTCTGGCGCAAATCAACACGTCCGGCGGCACGATTTACTACATCCACCCCGACCAGACGAACACACCGCAGAAAATGACCGACAGCAGCAAGTCCATCGTGTGGGACCGCATCCAGCAGCCATTCGGTGAGACCTACTCCACCACCGGAAGCGCGACGGGCAACCTGCGCTTCCCCGGCCAGTTCGTGAGCCAAAGCACCACGCTGCTCTATTACAACATGATGCGTGACTACGAACCCAGCATCGGCCGTTACTACGAGGCCGACCCGATTGGATTGGGTGGAGCAACATTGTCTAGCGTGAATCTGTACGGCTATGCTTCACAGAATCCGCTAAAATATGTAGATCCAACGGGACTTGCGCAATGCACGTGCACGCCGCCGGAAACCGGTGGTATAAGAAATGCTACCGGAGAGAAATTATGCCAGTATCATTGCATTTGCCAATCCGATAGTCTGCCCAACCAGACCTGCGGATCGCCGCAAAATATTACAGTCACATTCTCGGCTGGCACAAATGCAGATGCAAGTTGTCTGGGTCAATACTCGGAAGACTTTGGTACGCACTCAGTAATGCAGTCTCATTCGTTCGACTTTAATACAACGTCGCCGTATGATCGATTCATTAACCCGACCGCTCCATCGCGAAAGGATATGGATCGCATTGACCGAAAGCTGGAAGGGGAGCCGTGATGATAAGATTTGTTGCCGCATGCATCTTTTGTGGTATTTTATTGCTCCCATTCCAGTTGCTAGCTGCCGATACCTGTAAGGCCGGGGCCTCAAAGGCAAAGAGCGGCGACTATGAAGGCGCTATGAAGCTGTGGGAAATGGCTGCGTTAGATAGCAGTCCCAAGGAGAAGCTACGGGCCGATATCAATTGTTTGCGTTTTAGCCGAATCGCTGTTGGCGATAACGCAATTGTGGAATGGATGGTTAATAGGGCGGAGGAGCGTTTGCCTCCGGCTCAACTGTACGCCGGAATGCTCTATGCGTCTGGATTTGGAGTTGCAAAAAATGTGGATCTGGCACGGAAATGGATGAAGCAAGCCGATATGAACGGCAATCCCGATGCCGCGTTTCTATTGAAGATACTTGATGAACCCACGGATACGGGACCCCAGCAATAGGGAGGCTCCTGTAGTCTATCATGGCCATGACTGCGAGCAAAAGCGACATGAACGAACAAATCCGAACCATATTGAAGCAGTGGGACCCCATAGGTATCGCAGGCATACCGGAGGCCGATAGCGAGTATGACACCTACGTTGACGCTGTATATCGTTTAATAGCCGGTCAAGCATCTCAGAACGACTTGTTCTGCTATCTATGGCGCGTCGAAACTGAGATGATGGGGCTACCTGGCAACCGAAGTAACACGCTTCTTGTCGCGGCGCGGCTAGCCCAACTACAAAAGGCTTAGGACCTTTATGGAACAGGGTGAGCCTCTTATAACTATTGTTACTCCGTTTGTAGATCGCACGGCCCATGCCTCGGCGTTGTGCCACGAAGGTGCGGTCATACCCGGCGTCGCCGTAACGCCCCATCAGACCCATTTTGCAGCAGGGAAGGATTGCGCCCATTCTCGCAGGAGGTTATCTTGTTTCTTGAAAGACAAACAGTAAGTCGTTTAACTGAGTTAGGCTGCGACTTGAGCATTGAGTATTTTGATGAGATGATAAACTGACAACTTGTTTCTTAGGCCACTCGCTGGTATGGACGCCGATATCGACCTTGTTTTTGTTGCCTCTGCAAAAGACGTGTCCACGTTAGAGACCATCGTGCCACAGGCGTACCTGTTGCATGTTGACCGGCTTGACCGCGAGTCGGCCCGAGTCTCACTACGATATCGAGATACGACACTACTACATATTGCCTCTAGCGTTGGAGATCTGTTAAAGGTGTTTTTAGGCGGGCTCTCTAGCGCTGCGTCTGTGATTTCCCGTTCCAGAGCTGAAGTACGCATCGGCATTTTTTACGATTTGACAGAGACAGTGATATTCCCCCTCGTGTTGCCTGCTGAATGTGTCGAGGCGCTTGCTGCTTTACGCCTGTCAGTGAATTCAACCGGGTATCCGTGCAATGAAGAAACATCAAACTGAGTACTAGCTCCCCTATGCACTTTCTGAGCATAAGAGGCTACTCGATGGGCAAAAAGGGCAGCGGCACCATTCCGCACCTCTTGAAGAACGTGAGGCTCCAGTAATGAGAATAACGGTTGGTCTCCAGATACGATCCGAAAAGTTATCGGCAGACACACTGGCAAGCGTTGTCGGGTATGATGGGCGCCTCGTTGTCAAGGGCTTAGAGCGTGTACCCTCACGGTCCACGCCAAGAGCTAACGCCTGGACTGGAGATGTCATCGTGTTTGATGAGGCAGATTCGGATCTTGCCGTAAAACGGTGTCTGGCCCAATTTCCAAGTATTGAAGAACGTATCAACATTCTCAGAACAATGAGTACGGACATCGAGTGTACACTATATGTAGGCCTACGTCCGTTCTCACAGGAGTTTGCCTTGTTCTTTGAGAAGGACACTATCGAGCACTTAGCTAACATGGCTTGCGAGATGAGTATCGAATACTTTGATGAGATGGTAAATTAGGTAGATACGGATATGCAGGCACTAGAGGCCATTTCATAACTAGGAGTTTTCTTGCCAAAGTCCCTGTCGGATATCGAGGTGTTTCCTGACATGCCACGACCTAAGCTCATGTAAGGTTAACCGAGGATGCGCCTTAGAACATACACTACGATGTTCTGCTTTGTTGCCGTACTGTACCTATCATCTTGCGCGAGCACTTCTTGTCAGCCAGGTATGCTTGGACTGTGCCTTAACGAGGGCAGATTGGTTGTGCGACAGTTGTCTCCGGAGGAACTGCACGAAGCACACGATACGTTGGAGAAAATGAAGGATGGCAGTATTGCACCAAGTTTAAAAGGAGGATTGGGTCTTGAAGGCGTGATTGAGAAGCAGCTTCCCTTGGACGAATATGGACAGCCTAGTTGGGTAGTTAGAATAAGCCATGTATATTTTGGCGCAGACCAGCTCGACGGGGATAGAATAACGGTCATATCGCCGACTATTCGTGGTGGAGGAATAACGCTTAAAACTGGCGAAACATACCGGATGTACATCGTTAGGCTGAATGGGCGTTTCTACATATGGAATGGAAGTGTTGTAAGCCTATGATATGGTTCTACTTACGACCTATCCGAGGTTGCGTATGAGGAGATATATGTGGGATGTAGCGCAGACGATGGCAATTGCTATCGCCGTGGCAATGGTGGACGTTGGTCTGATAGGCAAGCATATCGTACCAGCGTATTTCGCCGCCGCTGTAATTTGCCTAAGCATCGTTGTGCCTTTGTCGTTCCTGGTTTGCAAGATTTCAAAGCGAGAACAGAATAAGGCTGCACAACGAGACTCCGACGCCCAGCCCCAGACCATAAGCCGCAACCTGCTCTTGTTGTTTTTGGGCTGCGTGATTCTCATGATGACAATTCTGCTATACCTCCCGCGCAACGCACTGATTGTGATCGGTGTATGCCTGGTCTGCCGTTACTATTATCAGCTTTACAGACGCTCCCGATACGCGACGAGCACCACAAAACAGCAAGTGCCCAAAGGGTTATCCGACATCATGAATAACCCACAGGTTACCTTGGTGTGTATTGGTGCCATCACTGGCGTTATAATTGGCCGACATCTTGTAACAACTGATACCAATTTAGCGCTATGCAATGACGTAACCCACCCCGACGCCGCCGTAACTGCATGTACGACACTGATTAATAGTGGTAATGCGCAGCCGGTTGTATTTATGAAACGGGGTGTGGCGTACCTGAATACAAATAGGCTCGACCAAGCGATGGCAGATATGAACCGCTCACTTAGTGTCAATCCTCGTTATGTCCAATCATTGGCACTACGCGGCACAATATCGTTGATACAAGGCCAAACTGGCGACGCTCTGCGTGATTTTGACCATGCGTTGCAGATTAATACGCTTAGGGACACTAAGTTTATTGCTGGCCTTCTGTACGCGCGTGGCCTTGCGAGATTTTATGCCACATCACCTGCGGCGGCGATCGATGATCTGGTGAGTGCGATTCAGCAAGATCAACCAAATGACTCAAAGATTCTGGAGGTTATTTGGCTGCATCTTGCAAGAGTGCGCTCCGGTCAAGACGATCAGGATGAGTTCGAGCGCAACACCAATGACTTGTTAGAAAGTAAATGGCCTGCACCTATCCTGGCGCTTTACCGTGATAAGGGGACGGCCGACGATGTGTTTTCTAAGGCAAAGACGGGGACCGCGGATGAGCAGGCCGACCAGGTTTGCGATGCCAATTTTTATATCGCAGAGTTTTACCTGTCGCGAAACATGAAGCTGGAAGCAAAGCCCCTGTTTCAAGCCGCCACGAGTACCTGTTCCAAGAAGGATCTGGAGCGGAGTTTTGCCATAACGGAATTACTGGCATTAGATGGGAGCAATGCCAGCCCAGTCCACGCTGCTCCGACTGTGCCCCAAACACCAAAACATTAAGACAATGGTCATAGGCAGCTCCGAGCAGGTCCACTTGGGCAACGGGTCACGACCAGATGTGTACTAAGCGGTTTGCGTTGGCTGGGAATGCGGCTGCGGAAAAGCACGCGGATACCAACATACAACGGGCGATAGAGGCGATGGAGTTTGCGAAATGTCGCGAAAACGAGGTCATGGTGCTTCTCCTTTTATAACGAATGTATCCGCGAGGGTACTGAGGCCCGTGTCAATCGCATCAATGTCCTTAATCATGTCCAGATTGAAACTGTACTCTACTCCTGCGCCTCGTGACGTCAAAAGTTGTTTTGTACAGCGTGAGGTGACGGCCCTGCCTTTTGTCGGCGCGTCAGCAACGAAGCAGTTGAAAAACGATAGCGTGTTCCCCGCAGGTTTGAAATACGTCCGATATGAAGCCGTCGCCGATATCGGGATCTCCTCGTACTTATAGTCGTAGGGCCCATCTTTAATGCCGTTCGAGTCACGGGAGTGTTTGATGACTTTGGTCAATTTGGCCGCCGCCTTATGGAGATTACGGCTTAAATATCCTGTTAGCCTGAAGTCGATGGACATGCACCCAGGTGGACGAATGGAAGCGGTAGAGAGAAGACATGCTCTTGTGTGGGGATTTAGGGGTTGAAAATCCGGAAAGGTTACTCGTAATGTGGGAAGGCCGTCTTTTTGAACGGTGGCGTTCCAGTTAAACATCGTTACGATGTAATTGCGCGGAACCTTGTACTCGTTGCCTAGAACCACAATGTCGACAGGCGTAGTCTCTGTCGAGGGCTGCTCCTTGGGCACGTCCGGCGTCCTGGTGAGCGACTGCGATTGCGAGGTGTTGATATCGCGAGAAAGCGCAGGATTCCAGGCATGGCCTGTGGTTGAGGGCGAAAGGGCGGTCAAGCGTTCGGCAAACGACGAAAAAGGGCACAGTAGCACCGTAGCAAGTAAGCACGCGGCCGTTGGTTTCCATATGGTGTCATCGGTCATAAAAGTATCATTTTACATTATAGACTTGAGTAAGCGATGATTGCGTCGACTGTGCCAACAGTGCTGGTAAAATCACCCGGAATGCGCGCGCGGAGTTGAATGCTTACTTCGGCGTTGTCGAATAAGCCCAAGAAAAGATAGCCTGTTGCCCACATAAAGGGTGGCTTGGGTGGTGCATCCAAGAAGAGGCCGGAGGTCATCCCGCCATAATGCAGAATGTCCTGTGCTTCGTTAAAGGGGGTCCCGACGGGAATGTAGGTTAGCACGATGTCACTAACATTCATTCGGTGCCCCTGGCCCGGGGCGTTCCACGGTCTACTGCGACTCGCTTCTTGGAGAGCGGCCAGCAACTGTTGACCCCGCTGCTTGTGATCTTCATTAATTACACCGCCATTGCCTCTTGCGGCAATTTCAGCCTTGGTCGTTGCTAGTCTATAGTCAGGGGTAAAAGAGTTGTGTAATAAGACTCCTATGAACACACCGACGATGAAAGCGGAGGCCGGTTTCATACGACCTCCTTTACGTGAAAATGAAAGCGATGTCTATTAGCGGGTGCGGCCATCATCAAGATCTGGAGTAACGATTCGTCGGGTTACGGGAGGCCGGTGTTCATGGGCGCGTTTGATAAAGCCACGGGCAAGTCCATCCTCGCGGTCGCGCTCGCCTACCGCCATGACTCTCTGAATCTCCTCCGCAGACAGTTCCTGTTTTCCTTTCTCTCGGAGAATGGAGTTGTAGAGTTCCAGCAATTCGAGCAAATGCGCCTGCGACGGAGAATCCGGAACCGACTCCAATTCCCAACTGCTCAAGTTTTTGTATGAATGCCTATCTTGCACCTGGGATAGCGGCACGTCCAGGTCAGAGGCGTTGCGTAAGCTTGCGAGGAGTGGTTTTAGCCTTGTTTCGCCGTTGATTCGGGCGACGATGTCGTGTGTTGCGTCGTTGAGTTCGGCAGATGAAAACCCGGAGGCGTTGATCAATTGCTCGATCGCCGCTGGCGAAACCGCGTTCTGGAAACGCTCAAGTACGCGAACTAAGCCCCGGAATGCGGAAAGCGAAGGGCGGTCACGGCCAGTTCTCCAATTCGATAATGTTGTGGGGGCAAAGGCTGGGGTATCCCCGCCTAACGGGATCGAACGGTCGGACAATTCTTGCAACGTAATACGATTCTCGCGCAGGTGGGAAAGCAGATCGTCAAAAAGTGTCGAGAAAGATGACTTGCGAATACGTTTGCCAAGCTGCAACTGCCCGTTGTCGATAGCGGTCTCGATGAGGGAGGTTTGGTCGTCAGTTAGCCCGACTGCTCGTGCCAGCCCCATACGCTCTGCGGGGGTTGGAACACTGTTACCGAATAATATGCCGTTTAAGCGGTCCAGATTGAAGGCAGGGGTATTTGGGTCAGGCGGAACGTATACCGCTTGTAAAATGTCGGCCAGATCGCACCGACTGCCCTGCATTTGAAACTCGATCAGCTTGAGCATGATTTCTCGCCAAACGGGCTTTTCGTTTGCCGATTGGTTTTGCAACTTGCGTTGCCATCCCGCTATTACCTCCTCATTCCAATGGGCGATGGATTCGGGAGTCACCTCAATCAGGCCGGCGGCAGTGAATAGAGCGACGCGATGATCTCCGGATGGGGAGCCTCCTTCCGGTCTCTGAACTCGATTTGGATCGAGCGAGAGGAGCGCGTGGTCGGCCAGGTCGCTTACAAACTGGTAACTCGGTTGCTGAAAACCAAGCCGGGTATTTCTTATGGTTTTGACCGCGATGTGTTGGCCGGTTGTTTTTTCGAATTGGGCTTTATACGCGGTGTCACCAATTTGGTTGGCCTGAAGCAGCGACTCGAAAAGATGGGCGAAATCCGGATAGGATCGCCAGTCATCCATGATCTCGCTGACTCTTTGCCGGATTTGCTCCGCAGAGTGATTCTCTTCGCTCCGATGCCCCACACTTCCATCCGTGCTGCCCTCCGACAGTAGCGCAACTCGCAGCTTTCGTCATGTGGAAATCGATAGCCGCTGCCGTCATGACATGCAACGCGTTGAGAAGTATGCCGTTTTCGTATTCCGAGTGATGCGGGACTGATCGACCTGTCTTGCTTCCGCAATCTGCACTCGCAAGGGCGCTCGGACAAGTACGTCGGCAAGGTCTGGCGGGGCGAGGCATCATCACGCGCACGGCGTAAATGGCTGTAGGGTCAGCGGTTGTAAAGAGCTTGCCTGCCGCAACCCATTTTCAGTTTCCCACTTTCCCGGAATTCCGCACTCAATGGAAGCCGGGGGGTTGCCGGTAATCTGTCGGCAGTTGAAAGGAGGAAGCAATGGGAAACCTGACCACCAAACCACTATCGTGGTTCAAGATCGACCCGAACCAGCCACGCAAATCCTTCGATGAAGAAGCCCTCCGGCGGCTTGCCGAGTCCATGAAGGCCCAGGGCCAGCTCCAGCCGGTCGGAGCAAGGCCGGATGGAAGGCTGCTGTGGGGGGAACGCCGATACCGCGCCGCTCCCTTGGCGGGACTGCAAGAGCTTCAGGCCATCATCACCGACCGGCAGATGTCGGAATCGGAAATCCGGGTGATCCAGTTCACAGAGAACATGCTGCGCGAGGACCTGAAGCCCATTGAACAGGTCGATGGGCTGGAGGAACTGGCCCGGCTCAATCCCGGCATCACGAACAAGGCGTTGGCCGAGTTGGTCCACCTCGATCCCAGCATGGTGACGCGGCTGCGGGCCATAGCGAAGGTCGTCCCTGCCGTCCGCGAGGCCCTGGCCGCCGGAAAGATCGGGCTGAGCACGGCCTATGCCATCGGCAAATGCGAGTCGCCAGCAGATCAGGAGCGGATGCTGGCCCAGGCACTATCAGGTGCCAGCCGGGACGCCATCGAACAGGCTGGCCGTCAGAGCCGCAATAGCAAGCCAGCAACCGTCAAATTGTCGCGGGTGAAGATCGCCATGCCGCAAGGGGCGAGCGTCGTCATCAGCGGCAAGGAACTGAGCATGCCCGAGCTGGTCGAGTTGCTGAGCGAGACGCTCAAGGAAGCCAGGAAGGCAGCTGAGCAATTCGACGTGAAGACCTTCCAGAGCATGATGCGTGACAAGGCAAGGAAGGGGTGAGTCATGGTCCGCATCCAGCACGACATCGCGTGGAAGGCGACGCTTCGCATTCTGGACATCTTCAACTTGAGGGATGAGGAGAAGCGCGAGGCTTTCCCAATGGTGTACGAGCGGATCAAGGAAGCCCTGGCAGCTTACGAGAAGGAAATCCGAGACCTGCTCCACCGGCTGCGACCGCTGAGCAACTGAGCCATCAATCCACCGCGCAATAGAGGCGGTTCGACGGGAGTGTATGCCATGCAACCGAGCTTTGACGACCAGATCATTTCACTGGCAATCATCATCAGTGTGTTGCTGGTGGTCTTCTATCGACGCCGCTGGCGGGGATCGGGGACGGCTTACGGGACTGCCTCCTTCATGACCGATAAGGCGCTCCGCGCCTTCGGCATGCTGGCCGGGGTTGGGCTTGTCCTGGGGCGGACCTTCAAGGGTGCCCTGATCCGCCTGCCAGATTATTGCCATGTCCTGGTGTGCGGCAGCACGGGTTCCGGCAAGGGCGTGAGCATCGTCATTCCGAACCTGCTCACTTATGTTCGCGGCTCGGTGGTCTGCTTCGATGCAAAAGGGGATTTGTTCGACACCACGGCAAATCGGCGGATGGCGATAGGCCAGCGTGTCATCCGGCTCGCGCCATTCAATGGTGGAACGGATGGGTTCAATCCGCTCGATTCCGTGCCCGCCGACAGCCCTTCGCTGGTCGATTCCGCGAGGGCGATAGCGGAGGCGCTTGTAGTCCGGCAGGGAACGGAGTCTGACCCGCACTGGAACGACAAAGCAGTCCAGGTGATCTGCGCAGTGCTGGTGTTGGTGCTGCTGCGATTCAAGGGCGAGGACCGGAACCTGAGTTCCGTCCAGGAGATTATCAGCGACCCGGAGATGCTGAAGGCCACCCTGCGGATGTTGCAGGAAACTGGGGGTATCCCGGCGCGGCTCGGCAACCAGCTCAAAACCCTCTTTGAGAAGGACGGCAGCGGATTGACCAAGGAAGGTGCGGGGGTCTTAAGCACCGTCACCCGTCATCTGTCTTTCCTGGATTCGGAACTGGTCGCGGCGGCAGTGGCGAAAAGCACCTTCGCCCCGGTAGACCTGCGGAAGCCTGGAACGACGGTCTATTTGCAGATCCCGCCGGACCAGTTGGAAGCACAGAGGGGCCTGCTGCGTTGCTGGGTGGCGACACTGGTGCGGGTCATTGGGGCGACGGGTAATGAGCATGAGAGCGAAGTCCTGTTCCTGCTCGACGAGGCGTCCGCACTCGGTTCGCTACCCGCCCTGGAAGAAGCCTTGGTGCGTGGTCGTAGCTCTGGGGTCCGGATGGTGCTGGCCTACCAATCCGATTCGCAGGTGCGGACAGCCTTCCGGGATAAGCCGACGCTGCTTTACGACAATTGCGGCACGCAAGTCTACCTCGGCGCTGCCAGCAGTTACGAGAGCGCGGAACGGCTGAGCAAATCCATCGGCGACTGGACGCAGGTGGTCGAGAGCTACGGCGAAAACCAGTCGCAATCCTGGCAATCGGGGTCTGGCTCACAGCAGAGCAGCGGGCAGGTCAGCCGGGGCAGCAACCTGAATTACTCGGTTGCTGGTCGGGCACTGCTGCGACCGGAAGAAATCCTGACGCTCAGCAACGACTGCCTAATCGTGCTCCAGCGGGGTCTTTCACCGATTCTGGCCAGGCGAATCAAGTGGTTCGCCGACCCGCAATTCAATCCGGCGTTGCCAAGGCCGCAAAAACGCTGGCTGCACTGGAACACCGGTTATTGGCAATGGCGGTTGCTGGCGGCAGGCATACTGGCCCTGGTCCTGATCGCCTTGGCGAACAGGGCGCATCATTGGCCCATGTGACCATGAAAGGAGGTGTGCAATGGCACGCAAGATCGGCGAGGGGCACGCAGCGGCGATGTTCAGATTAGGGCTCAAAGAACTGCGGAACGCGATCAACCCATCGCGTGAAAGCGTTGCCGACCAGGAAATCGGTGTCTACGGGACGCTGACGCAAGGCGAGATCGCCGATGCCCGTGGCGGTCCCGGACAAGGACCGGAGCAGGAAGAACGGGTCGGAAGCGTGAGCCTGGAGGACATCCGCGCTTACGCCAAAGAACTGTCACAGGCCGAGGATCGGGCCGGTGTGGAGGGCAAGGAGCAGGCCCAGGAACGTGATCGAGACGGCCACGAAATGTAATCGCGGCCAAGTAACCTTCTCTTCTTTCAACGGAGGTCAATATGGACGGTGGAAATGTACTCGCGGGACTGTTCGTCCTTTCGATGGCCATGCTCGGCATCCGCAAGATGTGGACCATCTTCGATACAGGTGGGGCAATTCGCACAACGGCCCAGAAAGGGCTCGCCAGCAAAATCGCCAAGTGGCTGAGCTAACACCAACCCGGCGGGGAGGCGTTCTCCCCGCCATTTCTCAAGGAGTAAATCATGAACACGTTAATTCGATATGCGATCGGTGGGCTGATCGCCTCTTTCGTGCTGATCGCCCTTTTCGAGTCCATCAACCCGAAGTCGTGGCCGAGGTCTGCGGTGGGCTTCGAGCTGGCAGGATGCTTCATCGTCTTCGCCGCGATTATGGGCAGGCAGGAAGCCAAGGAGAAAAAGCAGGAGGAGCAGAGGGAGACGGACAAGCACTTCGCAGAGCTGCGCAGCAAGGAGCGTGTGGAGCTTGAGAAGCACCGGATGACGCTGGAAGCTCAGCAGAAAACGGATGGAGCCAGCAACATGCACAACACCGGAATCTCGCCGATGCTGCTTTCGGAGCAGGCGAAGTAAAGCTGAGGGCGGGATTGCCCAATCCCGCCCTTTCTCTGGAGAAACACAATGAGTGACAAACATACGCGGTTTGCCGAGCAGTTGCTGGCGGTGCGTGATACCACTCGGAGCCTCATCACCAGCATTCTGATGGATTCGTGGCCGAGCCACGGCGCGGTGGTCGATTTCGGGATCGACAGCCAGAAGCATTACGAGTCGCTGTATTACCCGATCCGTGAAGCGGAGATCATGCCGAAGGCGTTGGATGCCGCCCTTGGCGACGGCCCGCAATTGACCGCGATGGTACGGGACGCGGCCAGCAACCCACACAAGGATGTCGAGTTCCATACGTCCTGGGATGTGATCCTCGGGCGTGGTAGCTCGCCGGCGGCGGAAAAAGTCGGATTGCAGGACTTGCGAAAGGACGCCGCGAGTGCCCGCACGCCGGACAGGGAGACGGTCCGCGAACATGAATGTGCGGACCTGGAAAGGTAGCGTGCTGCCATGACGGTCGAATCGCGGCTGGAAAAGATTGAGCAACTGCTCCTGGCTCTCGTTGAACGGGAGCAGGTACGGGAGTGGTACTCCACCGAGCAGTTTGCCCGTGCGATAGGCAAATCCGAATTCTCTGTTCGGTACTGGTGCCGTACAGGTCGTATCCGGGCACGGAAGAAGGATAGCGGGCGTGGCGCTCACACTGCCTGGGCAATCCCTCATGAAGAATTGCAGCGATACCAGCGAGAGGGGCTGTTGCGTGTGTCGTAACCCGCAACGGCTCTCAAGTGGATTGAATGTCCCGCGCACCGGGTCAGATGGGACTCCGCGCGCATTTTCTGAAACCCTTCCGGTAGTTCCCGGCCATGTCCCGCAGCAATCGACAACGCGATTGCCGAACCCGAGAGGATGCGAAGAGCATCGTCCCGGCTGGGGCACCGGGCTGGATCACGCCGGAACTGATTGAGGCGACGATCCGCGTCTGGCAGCCGCATTACGAAGCTACCATCACCGCTGAGGAAGCCGTTACAATGATCCTTAACGCAGGTCAGTTGTTCGAGGCACTTTCGTCGAGGTCGCCGCCATGAAGCAGTTCGCCGCTTTAGCTCGGGTCAGCAGCCGGGAACAGGAACGCGAGGGCTTCAGCCTGGAAGTGCAGGAGGAAGCCCTCAAGCGTTATGCGACCCAGGCCGGAGGCGAGATCGTCAAGTTTTTCAAGATCGCCGAAACGGCCAGCAAGGGCGAACAACGCAAAACCTTCCGCGAACTACTGGCCTACGCCAAGAAGAACGCCTTCGCCCTCGACGGCCTGCTGTTCTACAAAGTGGACCGAGCGTCCCGCAATCTCTTCGATTACGTCGAACTCGAACGGCTGGAGTCGGAGTACAACCTGCCGTTCATCTCCATTTCACAGCCGACCGAGAACACGCCTGCCGGACGCATGATGCGGCGGACGCTCGCCAACATGGCGAGCTTCTACACCGAGCAAATGTCGGTCGATGTCCGCGAGGGGATCGCCCGCCGGGTCAAGGAAGGCTGGTTCTGCGGACCGGCTCCCTACGGCTATCGCAATGTCCGCAAGGACGGCCGGGGCCTCGTCGTAACCGACCCACTGGAGTCGGACAACGTCAAGCGGATATTCCATCTCTACGCCTACGAGAATCTGACGATTGACGGCGTGGTCGAGAAGATCAACTCCGAGGGCCGGGTGTACCGCCCGTCGCAGCCACGGTTCCCCCGCACCTCGATCCACAACATCCTCAAGGACCGGGCCTATGTAGGCGAAGTCCATCACAAGGGCCAATGGTATCCGGGCAAGCATGAGCCACTGGTTGACCGAGCGACCTGGAACCGGGTGCAGGCTCTCCTCGGCGGACACGTCCACCATGCAACCACGTTGACCTACGCGGGCCAGTTCATGACCTGCGGCCACTGCGGTCATCCCGTCACCGGCGAACTGGTCCGAAAGAAGAGGAAGGACGGCGGCGTTAACGAACACGTCTACTACCGCTGCTCCCGTTATGCCAAGGGCGACCATCCCCGCATCCGAGTGAAGGAAGCCGACATCGAGGCACAGGTGCTCGCGATCTTCGACAAGATGAAGGTGGAGGACGAGTCCATCCGCGAATGGTTCCGGCTGGTGCTTGCGTCGCAGACCCGCGATGCCCAAGCGGACAGCCAGGCTCAACGGGCCGAACTAACCCGGCAAGAAACGCTCGTCATCCAGCAGCAGGACAGGCTGCTCAACATGCGGTTGGCCGACGACATCGACCAGGAAGTCTTCGCCAAGAAGCACACTGAGCTACGCGACCGGCTGGCTTCGATCAAGTTGCAACTCGATGTGCTCGACCGCTCCCACGACGAAACGGCGGAACTAGCGGCCAAAGTGTTTGAACTCTCGCAAACCCTGAAGGAGCAATGGCTTACCGCCGATTACGTCACGAAGCGGCGTTTGCTCGAAATCGTGTGTTTGAACTGCCGTCTCGACGGCGTAACCCTTTGCCCAGAAATGAGGAAGCCCTTCGACGTACTCGTCGAAGGGCGGTTTCTAAAAACAAGCGGAGAGGACAGGATTCGAACCTGCGGACCAATTTCTCGGTCACGGGTTTAGCAAACCCGCGCTTTAGACCACTCAGCCACCTCTCCAGGTTCAATGTCAAAGAGTCGGGAGAAAAACCGATCGGCGCATCGCATTTCGCGACTCGCTGGGAGGGTTCTCGTCAAACTCAACGAATTGCTTGCGCCGGCGGCGAGGCCGACTCAAAGCGATTCTATGCATTCACGTCGGCCCTGCAAGAGCAGGATGCTCAGGCGGAAGGACGGTTTTTAGAGTATACATGCTGGATGGTCTTTTTGCCGACCCCATAGCGACCGAGACGATGCGACCGTTAGCCGCCACCTTCCTCCTTGCTTTTGTTCACGTCCAGCCCGCACCGGCGGCCGAATCGGCCGCTATGAACGCCTTGGCGTCGATCACTTCGGCCGACCTGCGCCGGCATGCCGAGCATCTGGCCGACGATACGCTCGAAGGCCGCGAGGCGGGAACGCGTGGTGGCCAAGCCGCCGCCCATTACATTGGCCGAGAATTCCAGCGACACCACCTGGCCGGCGGTGCGAACGCTCGCAGCTATTTTCAGACATTCGGGGCCCAATATCGCAATATTCTGGGCCTGTTGGAAGGAACCGATCCGCAACTCAAAGACGAGGTGATTGTGGTCGGAGCCCACTACGATCATGTCGGATACGGCAATGCTCAAAACAGCTACGGTCCCACCGGTTACATCCATAACGGGGCCGACGACAATGCCAGCGGCGTAGCCGGGCTGCTCGAAATCGTCGAAGCTTTTTCGCGATTCGAACAAAAGCCAAGACGAACGGTCCTCTTCGCGTTCTGGGACGGGGAAGAGAAAGGCCTGCTCGGTTCCGAACATTGGGTAGCTCACCCGACCGTTCCCCTCGAAAAGGTTAAACTCGCCGTCAACCTCGATATGATCGGTCGCCTCAAGCGCGATCGAATGGAAACGTACGGCATTCGTACGGCGTATGGTCTGCGCCGGCTGCTGAGCCTGAGCAATGCCGAAAGCGATCTGACTTTCGATTTCTCGTGGACTATGCGAGAAGACAGTGATCACTATTCCTTTTACAAGCGCAACGTGCCGGTGCTCATGCTCCATACGGGGCTGCACTCCGACTACCACCGTCCCAGCGACGATGTAGAAAAGCTCGACTTCGTGGGGATGGAGCGGATTACGCGGATGCTCTTCGACCTGGTCCGAAATGTGGCCAACGAGCCCCGGTTATCGGGCTTTCGCGGCGCGGCGCGTAGTGAAGCATCGGAGTCGCGCCAACGGCGAGAGCAGCCGCTGACGCCCGTTGCGCCGCGCCTTGGCGTGGTCTGGAATCAGTCGGACGAAGGTCAGGGCCGGGGGCTACGGGTGCTTAACGTCGCGTCCGGGTCGTCCGCATCGCGGGCCGGTCTGCGTGCGGGTGACCGCATTCTGCGCTTCAACGGGAATGACGTCACGCTCGGGGCCGATTTGCGTGGGCTGGTGTTGGCGGCGGAGAAGCCGGTGACGCTGACGATTGCGCGGGACGGCTCGGCACAACCAATCAATCTGTCGTTCGAACTCGTCGGCCCGCCGGTGCGGCTGGGGCTTTCCTGGCGCAGCGATGATGCAGAACCACGGACCGTCATCGTGTCGCGCGTCGTGCCGAGCTCCCCCGTTGCGAAGGCAGGCATACAGGTCAACGACCGGATTTACGAGGTATCGGGCCGGCCGTTCGCCAACGATGCAGAATTCAGGCGGCTCCTGGCGGACGCCAACGGGAAGGAGTTGGACTTTCTCACCGAGCGAGAGGGGCGCGTGCGGACCGTGCCGATCAAGTTCCCAGATTCGGTGAGCAAGTGAGCGATCCGCGCTCCTGTTGCAATGCGCATCATCGCGCCGTTCGAACCTTGGAGGGAGACCGCACGAATTCCCTCAAGGCGCAGCTCCGATCTGAAGCGAAGCCGGCACGTGCGTTTCCTGCCTGTCGACACTGGTTGCCGGCTCTGGGCCAACGCTATACTGAACGCCACGGCGCCGGGAAGCCGTTCTGGTTGTTTTGTCGTTCCCACCAAAACGAATCCTCAGAGATCCCGACCATGATCAGGCAATCGATCTGTTTGGCAGCGGTTCTAGCGTTTACGACGGCGGCGGTATCCGCGGCCGAACGGCTGAGCGGGCTCGATTGCCAGGGCCAGCCCGATTTGAAATTCGCCGGGCCCATGGCGTTCGGTCCCGACGGGATCCTGTTCGTGGGCGATCCCGCCAGCGCTGCGGTGTTCGCGATCGATACCGACGATCGCTCCGGCAACGTTGGCGCTGCGATCAACGTGACGGCCGTGAATCAGCAGGTCGCGGCCCTTCTCGGTTCGGCGCCCGATCAGGTGCTGATCAACGATGTCGCCGTTAATCCCTTGTCGGGAACGGCCTACCTGAGCGTCTCTCGCGGCCGCGGGCCCGATGCGGTTCCTGTGATTTTGCGAGTGCGCTCCGATGGAAAGCTGGCCGAACTGGTGCTCGAAAAGGTTCGCTATGCCAAGGCGGCGCTGCCCAACGCGCCAAGCCCGGGCGCCAAGGACCGCCGCGGGAACAGCCAACGGCAAGAATCGATTACCGACTTGGCGTATGTGGATGGCCGTGTCGTCGTGGCCGGCCTATCAAACGAGGAGTTTTCGTCGAACTTGCGGACGATTCCTTTCCCGTTCGCCGACACGGATGCCGGCACCAGTGTCGAGATTTTCCACGCCTCACACGGCAAACTCGAGACCCACGCCCCCGTGCGAACGTTCGTTTCGTACACGATCAACGACCAGCCGCATCTGCTGGCCGCCTACACTTGCACGCCGCTGGTCAAGGTGCCGCTCGTCGAGTTGAAGCCCGGCAAGAAGGTGCGCGGCACCACGGTGGCCGAGCTGGGCAATCACAATCGGCCGCTCGACATCGTCGTATACGAGAAGGGCGGCAAGGAGTATCTGCTCATCGCCAACAGTGCCCGCGGTGTGATGAAGCTTGCGGCCGACCAACTCGGAGACGCCGAGGGGATCGAGTCGCCCGTCAAGGACACGGCGGGCGTCGGCTACGAGACCGTGGAAGGGTTGAAGGGCGTGCAGCAGCTCGACAAGCTTGACGACAAGCAAGCGCTGTTGTTGATCGAAGCATCGCCGGGCACCCTGGATTTGCAGACCGTAGCCTTGCCCTAATTCCACCACGCAGGTCTCAGCAATCGCATGCGGTGCGTCTCGAAAGGGCGCTCTTTGTGGCGCTCCGCGTTAGTTGCGCTTTTATTGGTTTGCAGGCCAGCCGTCGCCGCGCCATCGGAACCGGCCATTTCGTTGGCCACCGACGGCGACGGCCGGCGCGTGTTTGAATTGCGCCCGCTGGATAGCGAACGCGTAGCTACGTTGCGCGAGAGGCCGGAGGCCTCGTTTGCAGTCTATGCGGTCTTCGACGCACAGCCGCCGAATCCGCCGCCCCTGGCGGGACGTTATTCAACATTGCCCGACGGGCTACGGTTCACGCCCCGCTTTCCATTGGAGCCGGGAATGCGCTATCGGGCCGAGTATCGGCAAGACGGGGAAGAGGCGGTCGTCGAGGAATTTCGCATTCCCGCGCGTGCGCCAGCGCCGGCCGCGCGAGTGACCGCGATCTATCCGAGTAGCGACAAGCTGCCGCAGAACCAGCTCAAATTCTATGTGCGATTCACGGCTCCGATGAGTCGCGGCGACGCTTACAAACACCTCGAACTGCTCGACGCGGCCGGCAATCGTGTCGATCTACCGTTTCTCGAACTCGGCGAGGAGTTGTGGAATCCGGCCGGAGATCGCCTCACACTGCTGCTCGACCCGGCCCGCGTGAAACGGGGCTTGAAGCCGCGCGAAGACTCGGGACCGGTACTAGAGGTCGGCCGAACGTATTCGCTCGTGATAGGTCGCGATCTTCGTGACGCAGCCGGCAGGCCGCTCGAAGGCGATTTCCGCAAAAAGTTTCTCGTCGGTGAGCCGGATGAGACGTGCCCGCAACCGCGACGGTGGCGGTTAACGATTCCCGCCGCGGACACGATCTCGCCGCTCGTGGTTAAGTTCGACGAACCTTTGGATCGTGCTCTGCTGGACCGTATGCTGTGGGTGGTCGACGGCGGGGATGAAACCGTGCCGGGCAAGGCCGTGGTGGGGCCTGGCGAGACGAGTTGGACGTTTGAACCTCAGCAGGCGTGGCCGCCGGGCCGATACCGGCTGATAGCCGACACCTGGCTCGAGGATTTGGCCGGCAACAGCATCGCCCGGAAATTCGAGCTCGACGGCGTATCCGCTGAGCGAGCGACCCGGGCCGACGAGACCGTGGGCGTCGACTTCAAAATCGGTTTCTGATCGGCATGACCTTCCGCATCGATCTCGACATCTTCCGCGGGCCGCTGGACCTGCTGCTCTACCTGGTGCGGAAGCACGAGTTGGAGATCGTCGACATTCCCATCGCCACGATTACCGACCAGTTTCTCGCCCACCTCGGCGTCATCGAGCAGCTCGACGTGAACGCCGTGGGCGACTTTCTCGAGATGGCCAGTACGCTGATCGAAATCAAGTCGCGCATGGTGTTGCCGCGCGGCGGCGAAGAGGAAGAGATCGTCGAAGATGCCCGCCAAGATCTCGTGCGGCGGTTGCTGGAATACAAGCAGTTCAAGGACGCCGCCAGCATCCTCGAAGAGCGAAGCCGAGCGTGGCAGGAACGGTTTCCGCGTATGGCCAGCGAACTGTCGCAACGTGGACGCGACTTGGCCGACGAGCCGATCCAGGAACTCGAGCTGTGGGACTTGGTCAGCGCATTCGGCCGGATCATGCGCGATTACCACGTCGCGGTGCCCTCGAACATTGTCTACGACGACACGCCGATTCACGTCTACATGGCACGTATCCATGAGCGGCTGCGGCAGCACGGCCGCGTGGCGTTCGGCGATCTGTTCGAGCCGGGCATGCATAAATCGGCCCTGATTGGGATGTTCTTGGCAGTCCTCGAGCTTGTCCGGCATCATGGCGTGCGCGCCGAGCAGCCGGAATTGCATTCCGAAATCTGGCTCCGTGCCGGCGACGGATTGGCCGCTCCCCTCGACCCGTCGCAGACCGACAACTACGATCATGCCGCCCGCCGCGAGCCCGGCGAGTGAACTTCTCGGCGGGAGTGGTTGTCAACGCAGGGGGTATCTCTACACTGATAGCCTTAACGGTCGCCTAACAATTGAGAGATAGCCCTTACTGCAAGCGCCGCGGCGCAGGGCGGGTTCATTCAGCATGGTCAACAATCTGCCCTGCAAGACGCTTGTTCATAAGGGCCTGACGATCGAAGGCTACTCGCGGGCCGCCGTGCAGACGTATTGGCGTTTTCCCGAGCTCAAGCTCGGGTTCGACCTGGGCGCACAACCGTGGGCCTTCATGGGAACGGGCACCTGGCTGGTGTCGCACGCCCACCTCGATCACATCGCGGCTCTGCCGGTCTATGTCGCCCGCCGGCGAATGATGAAGATGGAGCCGCCTACGATCCATTTGCCCGAAGAGGCGGTCGAGCCGGTGCGGCGCATCCTGAAGCTGTTCACGCGCCTCGACCGCGGTCGACTCCCCTGCACGCTGCTACCGACGCGGCCGGGCGACGAAATCGAGATCTCGCGCGAGTTGGTCGTCACCGTCTCGGCCACGAAACATACCGTGCCGTCTTTGGGATTCGTCGTCTGGGAGCGGCGGAAGAAACTCAAGCCCGAGTATCAACAGCTCGCGGGCGACCAGATCCGCGATCTACGCATGTCGGGTATCGAAGTGACCGAGGAGCGGCGTCTGCCGCGCGTGGCCTACCTGGGCGATAGTTCGCCCGAGGGGCTCGACAACTGCCCGGCCATGTTCGAGGCAGAGGTGCTGATCACCGAGCTCACCTTCGTCGCTCCCCGGCATCGCAAAGACAAGATCCACAAGTTCGGGCACATGCACCTCGATGACCTGATCGAGCGTCGCGATCGTTTTCACAACGAGTTGATCGTGGCCTCGCACTTCAGCACGCGCTATCACCAGAACCAGGTGCGGCAGCATGTATCGCAGGCCCTGCCCGATATGCTCGGTGGCCGACTACACCTCTGGTTGTGAGAGGCGAATCGCTGCTGCATCCGGTCGATGCGGCGCCATCGCGTGCCGGCCTTGCCGATGGTAGCGATTTTTCGCGGGCCAGCGATTGCCGAGCAGTTTGACGCAGCGCCGCCGCGGGCTATGCTTTCTGGGCGATTGTGCGCCCGCCGGCGGATTGGAATGGCATCCCACCGGCGTCGAAACGATCGGATGAAGAACGGAATGAATCTCGTCCTGCGACGTGGCGCGGTGTGCGTCTGGGCCATCGCCGCCTGCTGTGGTTCGCCCCTCCTGGCAGCCTTTCCATCCGCCCCGGTGGCACGACCATCGACGAGGCCGTCCGGATCGGTGCAGGCACTCGCCAGTGCCGCAACCTCCCGCGAAGGCAACGATACGTCCTCACGCGACTCGCGCTGGGACGTGCTCGGACGAACGATTGAAGATCGGGTGATCGAGTACCGCCAGTTTGGCGAGGGCCGCCGGCAGGTATTGGTGGTCGGCCCCCTCGACGGCGACGAAGTGGCCGGACTCGAACTCGTCGAACAGCTCGCGGAGCATCTCGACCGTTTTCCGCGCCGTACGAATGGCGCGCGTGTCACACTCGTGCGGGACCCGAACCCCGATGGCCGACTGAGGCGTTTGGGAGGCAACGCGCGGGGTGTCCGGCTCGACCGCAATTTTCCCACGCGCAATTGGCGAAAGATTCCCATGGGCAGCATCTGGCTAAGCGGCCGTGAGCCGGAGAGTGAGCCCGAGACGCGTGTCGTCATCGATCTGCTGGGTGATGTTCGGCCTGACCAGGTGATCGTGCTTGGGGCCACCCGTCGGAATGCGGAGCTCACGTACACCGGCCCGGCAGAAGGATTGGCCCGCGAGTTTGCCAAGCTGAGCGGACTGCGCCCGATGGCCGCGAACACGATCGCGGAACAAGGCTCGCTGGCCGTATATATTGGCACCGACCGGGACGTGCCGACACTACAGGTGCGCGTGCCCGCCGGTATGCGACGAGACGTGCTTTGGTCGACCTACAAACGCGCCTTGCTGGCGGTTCTAGGTGGCGAGTCGGCCGAAGGTGACGATCCGCGCGATGACCGCCCAGCCGTCGGCGAGCCGTCTTCCTCCACGGGTTCTCCAGGCGTGGCACAGGCCATTCCGCAGCGAGATCTGGGCGACAAAGTTGTTTCGCCTGAGCGTGCCCAGCCATTCACTGTCCTGGCGACGGCCAAAGGCGGGGCATCCGGACGCACTGGCGATGCCACAGGCGGACAGCAGCCGGCCGGCACGCCGAGCGTGCTATCTGCCGACGATTTGGAATTCGGTGGAGAACTCGTGCCCGTCACCCCTGTTCCGCGCGAGCATGGCCTGGCGCCGACAAAGCCGCAGGTGCGTCCACCGGCGAACAAACGTACGTTCGCCGCTCCTCGGGCCACGGTGCGAGCCCAGCCGAACGGCAACTTCCCACCCGCCACGCTTGTTCGGCCGAACGCGAACAGCGTCGTTCCATCGGCACCCACCCAATCCCCCTCTGGATCACAAAAGACCGTCGAGCGGCTCCCGGCAGTTGATACGGCGCCCGCGGCGCTGCCTCGGCGCATGCCGCAACCGATCCCGCTCTATCCCGAAACGGGATATTGAAGCGCTGTACGATATCCGAACGGCTAGCTCACTGCCGACATCGGAGGTCGGTCCGGTTCAAGGTGCCTCGTAACCCAAACCCGGGCCATCGAGAACGGCCGTGCCGAGCATGCCGTCGTGAATCTTGAACATGCTCGGATAGCGATCACGCCAGCCCAGGTTTCCCTTGGGGCAATACTGCCGTGAGTTACCTTCGATGGCGGCGACGGTGGGAATGCGGGCCGAGAGACTCGCCGAGTGCAAGAACGAGGCGCCGGGGCAGGTCAGGTCTTGCACGCAGAGAAACATGCCGTATTTCTGTGCTGCCGCGCCCATCAAGAGCGCCTCGGTCTGGCCCTTGCACGCCTTGAGCGCGACGCCGGAATAACCCATCTCGCGCGACAGAACGAGGCTTTCGAAGTCGACCAGCGACTCGTCGATCACCACCGGTTTGATCCGGGCGGCGGCGTGCATGCGGTGGTGGGGATGCGATTTCAAGTCGCGGTGCGTCGGTTGCTCGATGTATTGCACGCGCGCCAGCGCGCCTGGGCTCACCTCTTGGAGTTGGGCGAGAAAATCGAGCACGTAGCTGACGTCGGCACAGCGCTCGTTGAAATCGAGTGAGTAGTTCCAGCGCTCGCAACCACGCTCGGCCTGCGCAGCGACTGCTACGCGTTCGACACCTGCTACGCGCTCGACGTCCCACTTCGCATCGTCGCCGTTGAGCTTGATCTTCAGGTGAGTCAGCCCATCGGCCTTGATCCATTCGCCCAACGTTTCCGGCAAGCCGTCGTCGATTCGCTGATCGACTTCGGCCTCCGTCAGAGGATCGAGTGCGCCGACCAAGTGGTAGAGGGGCATCCGCGCTTTCGGCTCGCGCAGCGTGTAACGGTCGAGATACTCGCCGCGAAAATCGTCGCCCAGCCAGTGCGCCAGATCGCGGCTGACGAACTCCGGGCCGAGTGCGTTGTACGAATTGAGGCCGAGCGCCTTCCCAAAACCGTCGTGTACGGCGGCTTCGATCGGGCTGGCCGCGACGAGTTGCGCCAATCGCGGCATCGGCTCCGCGATACCGAGCCGCCGGACCACATCGGTCGTAGTGTCCTCGTGAGTGCGAGCCAGATCGGTCGTGATGTCGAGCGGATGCCCAGCTTCGGAATATTCGTCAGCCTGCGCCACGAGTCGCCGGCAGAGATCGACCATCGCGCTCAGCGTCTTCTCGGCCGGCACATCGCGCGTCGGCCAGCCCCAGATGTTGCTCATGGGCATCGAACCGAGGCCACGAGCACGACGGCCGTCTCGGGTCTCGACATCGGCCCAGACGTGCATCAACACCGCATCGGTGACCACGCGGCCGCCGAACTTCATCGGCGATCGAAAGGCGATACGCTCTTCTTCGAGCAGGAGACTGCGGACGTAAATGTCGGTCGGCTTGGACACTAAACCAGCCCTTTGCGAACGGCCCATACCGCGGCTTGCGTGCGATCGGAAACACCGATCTTGCGCAGGACGTGTTGCACGTGCTCTTTCACGGTTTCGTAGCTGATCCCCAAGGCCTGGGCAATCTCCTTGTTGGTCAGGCCGAAGGCGAGCTGCCGCAGCACTTCACTTTCGCGCTGCGTGAGCGGCACTTCGACGTCGGCGGTGACCCGCGGAGTGGCCAAGGCACCCGTCACGCGGCGCAGCTCTTCGCGCGTCCAAGCGTCGCCCCCCCCGGCCACGCGGCGGATGGCGGCCAGCAATTCCTCGCCGCTGAGGCCCTTCATCAAGTAACCACTCGCGCCGAGCGCCACAGCCCTGGCAACGTAGGTCGGATTGTCGTAGGTGGAAAGCATGAGCACGGGAATGCTCGGCCGGTCGAGTTTGATACGGCCCAGGGCATTCAATCCGTCGCTATCAGCCATACGGATGTCCAATAGGACGACGTCGGGCTTGTGCTTCGCCGTCAACTTGACGGCTTCCTCACCGGTGGTTGCCTCGGCGACGATCTCGATGTCGGTGCCACTGACAAGGCTCTTCAAGCCCGAGCGAACGACTTCATGGTCGTCGGCAATGAGAATTCTTATAGCCATAGTTACTCCCGCTAGGTCCGCCGGTCTGCGGACCGATCACGCTGCATTCGGTTAACACGAAACGCGCCCCCTGTGCCCGTCCAGGGCCGCGCCGCGCCGTTCGATCACGCTTCCCACGCTGCCCCAGATCGTCGGCCGCAGCTCGAATTCGTCGGTCTCCAATCGCCGCAGCGCCAAGCGCTCGCCATGAGACCGAAACTGCGACGTTAACAGGGAGGGAAGGCGTTGAGGATGGTCAGGCAGGTCAGCACAAACACAAGCCAAGTCAGGTTCGTTCTGAGAATAACCTCCGCTCCCGCGGCCGTAGATACCCCTGCCGGGCTAATTCGATTTTCCCTATCGGATTGGATCGACGGCGCCCCCGCGTACAACCGCCTATGTTAGAACATCCGCTGAATCAAGATGCAACAAATAACTCTTCGGAGCTGCGTCTACCTGCTTCAATTATATGCCTGCGTCTCCTCTTCGACCGACGATCTGCCGCCGAACACCCGCGATAAATGGCGGTTCGGCCGCTTCCCCTCTACAATGGTCGGAGCCGTTGGTCTCTTTGTCCGCCGAGAATCGCTTGTAATGGACAAACCCTTCTTTGTTACGACGTTTACAATCAGTTATGCGTTGCTGCTCGCGCTGCCGACTCGATACGCCCTCGCTCACGACCCGCCGGCCGGTGCCGAGGCACAAGCGGCACTGCCGACCTCGGTAGAAAAGCTATTTCAAAGGGTTCGGCCATCGGTGGTCGTAATCACTTTCACGGGACGTGACGGGCAGCGTGAAGGGTTGGGCACGGGTTTTGTCATCGACGGCAACGGCCTCATCGCAACGAATCTGCACGTGATCGGCGAGTCGCGGCCCATTTCCGTCGAAACGGCAGACGGTAAGCGTCATGAAGTCACCACCATCGAGGCCTCCGACCGTGTGGCCGATCTGGCCCTGTTGCGAGTCGACGCTCATGACCTGCCCGCCCTGGAGCTCGGCGATTCCGATACTCTCCAGGAAGGTCAACCGGTGGTCGCGGTAGGTAATCCGCACGGCCTGACGCACAGTGTCGTCACCGGCGTTGTCTCGGGGCAGCGCGAGATCGACGGTCGGAAGATGATTCAGCTCGCCATCCCGATCGAGCCGGGCAACAGCGGCGGGCCGCTCTTGGACCTCGAAGGGCGTGTTCACGGCCTGCTGACCATGAAGTCGCAAGTCACGGCGAACCTCGGCTTTGCCGTAGCCAGCAACCGCTTGCGGCCGCTGCTCGAAAAACCAAACCCGATTCCGATCGCGCGTTGGTTGACGTTCGGGGCGCCCGATCCGAAGCGCTGGCAGCCGCTGTTCGGCGGCCGCTGGCGTCAGAAGGCAGGCAAGCTCATCGTCGATGGAGCGGGGCAGGGTTTTGGTGGCCGCACGCTCTGCCTGTCTCAACAAGACGTGCCCGAGTTACCTTACGAGCTTGCGGTAACGGTGCGGCTCGACGATGAGGCGGGCGCGGCCGGCCTGGTGTTTTCCAGTGACGGCGGGAATCGGCACTTCGGGTTCTATCCCAGTGCGGGCAAACTACGTCTGACACAATTCGACGGGCCGGACGTGACCACCTGGCAAGTGCTCGAGGAGCGGGCCACTCCCGACTATCTGCCGGGCGATTGGAACACGCTCAAGGTACGCATCGACCGCGACAAGGTGGTCTGCTACGTCAACGGTCGCGTGGCCATCGAATCGACGCGCGCCCAGCCGAATCCCGGACGTGCCGGTCTGGCAAAGTTCCGCGACACGCGGGCCGAATTCAAAGGATTTGTGCTGGCGAAGGAGATCATCACGCCACAGGTCGATGAATCGCTCACCAAGAGTGTCGACGAATTGCTCGCCGGATTGTCGCTTCCGGGCGAGGTCGATCCCGGTTTGATCGATCGGCTGGCCCCGGAGAGCGATCTGGCGGTGGTGTTACTGCGCGAACGAGCCAAGCGACTCGACCAACAAGCGGCACGTGTGCGACAAGTGGCCGCCGCCGTCGATGAGCAGCGGGTGCTGAGTGACTTGAAGAAAGAGCTTGACCGCAGCGAGGGCGACATTGATCTATTGAACGCGGCCCTCCTGCTGGCCAGGCTCGACAACGACGACCTGGACGTGGCAGCGTATCGGGCGCAGTTCGAGCGCATGGCCGACGAGCTGAACGGTCTGATTCCGCGCGATGCAGACGATGCCGCGAAATTGAAGGCGCTGGACGAGTATTTGTTCACCCAGAACGGCTTTCACGGCAGCCGCGGCGATTATTACAACCGCCGCAACAGTTACATCAACGAAGTGCTCGACGACCGCGAGGGGCTACCGATCACGCTCTCGTTGGTCTATATGGAGCTGGCACGGCGATGCGGTCTGGACGTGGTGGGTATCGGATTGCCGGGCCATTTCGTAGTCGCCTGGCGCCCCTCGCAAGGCGAACAACAATTGATCGACGTCTTTGAGCGAGGCGAACGACTGACACGTGACCAGGCACGGTCACGCGTGCTGGCCGCGACCGGTCAGCCGCTCGACGACGACGCCCTCGAACCGGTCAAGAAAAGTGCCCTGCTCGTTCGCATGCTACGAAATCTGCTAGCGTTGGCCGTGCGCGGCCGTGACACGCCGGCCCTGTTGCGCTACCTCGATGCCATTCTGATGATCACGCCCGACTCGGCAGAAGATCGCATGTACCGCGCCTTCTACCGCTATCAGAACGGTCAGGGACGGCTGGCCTTGGAAGACATCGAGTGGCTGTTGAGCCACGATCCGCCAGGTATCGATCTGGATCGCGTGGGGCAATTGCGCGATGCGATCATGAACAAGCCCGATCGATAGACCTGCCATGATTCGGTCCCTCGGCCGCGTACTACGCCCTTGCGCGACTTATATCGCCTTCGGCTTGGTGACTTTGGGCGCGATGTCGGTGAACGGCCTCGCGCCTTCGGCACTTGGCGAAGTACAACCGAGCACCACGATTACCGCGACCCGTGGCATCGTTGTCTCCGATTCGGCGCCGGCTTCGGACGTGGGAGCAGCGGTCCTCCGGCGGGGAGGAAACGCCGTCGATGCCGCCGTGGCAATGGCTTTGGCCCTGGCCGTGACTTTGCCGGAAGCGGGCAATCTGGGCGGCGGAGGCTTCATGCTGGTGTGGCCCGGTGAGGCCGGCGAACCGACCTGCATCGATTACCGCGAGACCGCGCCGGCGAAGGCGACCGCCACGATGTTTTCGCTGGGCGATAGCCCGAGGGGCCATAAGGTCGTCGGCGTGCCTGGCACGCTGCGCGGGCTCGAACTGGCCCATCGACGCTTCGGCAAGTTGCCGTGGAAGACGCTCGTCGAGCCGGCCGTGCGATTGGCCGACGAAGGCTTTGTGCTCGGACGGCGGCTCGCGCATGACTTGAATGAATTGCTCGAAACGTCGTCCGAGTTCACCGAATTGCGCCGCGTGTTTGGCAAAGCGGGAGCGACGGCAGACTGGGCGGCCGACGACAGGCTTCGTCAACCCGATCTCGCCGCGACATTGCGAAAGATCGCCGAAGAGGGCCCGTCGGCCTTCTATACGGGCGCGATAGCCCGCAAGATTGTGGCGGAGATGGAGTGTGGTGGCGGACTCATTACGGCCGATGATCTGTCGGGCTATCGAGCCGTCGAGCGCCGTCCCGTACGCGGAACCTACCGCGGCTACGAGATTCTTGGCGCCCCGCCTCCGAGTTCCGGCGGCATCGCCACGATCGAGGCGCTGCAAATGCTGGAATCATTTGAGCTGCGACAATACGACCGCGGCTCAGCCCGCGCGCAGCATCTGGTGATCGAGGTGCTGCGGCGGGCGTTTTGCGACCGGGCACGTTGGCTGGGCGACCCCGATTTTGTCGAAGTGCCCGGCATGTTGCTGTCGGAGGACTACGCCAGGCAACGCGCCGCCGACATCGACCTCGATCGTGCCACGCCGAGCGATCAACTTGCCCCCGATATCGAGTTGGCCCCCGAAGGGAGCGACACGACGCACTTTTCGGTAATCGACGCGGACGGCATGGCCGTGGCAAATACCTACACGCTGGAACATAGCTACGGTTCGCGCGTTGTCGTGCGGGGAGCGGGCTTTCTCTTGAACAACGAGATGACCGATTTCAATTGGCACCCCGGCCACACCGACCGCCGCGGCCGTATCGGTACACCGCCCAATACGATCGCCCCCGGCAAACGGATGCTCAGCTCTCAGTCACCCACCATTGTGGTGCGCAACGGCCGTCCGGTGCTCATCACAGGCACTCCCGGTGGCCGTACCATCATCAGCACGGTCGTCTGCCTGTTGATCAACACGCTGGAGTACGAGATGCCACTTTGCGATGCGATCGACGCTCCGCGGCTGCACCACGGGTGGTTTCCCGACGTCGTGCTGTTCGAAGGAACCACCGATCCCACGCGAGCCGACGTCGTGAAAGGGCTCACCGAGATGGGGCACCACATCGAGACGAAGCCGCATCGGCAAGGCTCCGCCAATTCGATCTGGCTCGATTCGGCCAGCGGCCTCCGTCACGGGGTCGCCGACCGTCGTCGCGGAGGAAGCGCCGCGCGCGAGTAGCCGTGTCACGAGCCATGCCCGATCGTCCTCGCTCCTGGCGGTTAAGAAGCACGCGACTCGAGTTCCCGTCGCGCCCGTTGGTGATGGGCATCTTGAACGTCACACCGGATAGCTTTTCCGACGGCGGGCGATTCGCTTCGACCGCAGCGGCAATCGAGCACGGCTTGCGATTGGCCGACGAAGGCGCCGACCTGATCGACGTGGGCGGCGAGAGCACACGCCCTTATTCGCAGGCGATCGAGGAGGCGGAAGAACTGCGACGCGTGTTGCCGGTCGTGCAGCGGCTTGCGGAGACGTCGAAGGTTCCCGTTTCCATCGACACTTCCAAATCGATCGTCGCGCGCGAGGCGGTGGCCGCGGGTGCGGAGATCATCAACGATGTGACGGCGCTGACGGGCGACTCGCGCATGCTCGGCGTCGCGCTAGAAACAGGCGCGGCCGTGTGCGCCATGCACATGCTGGGCACGCCGCAGAACATGCAAGACGATCCGCAGTACGACGACGTCGTGGGCGAGGTGCTCGAGCACCTGCGTCGCCGCCGGAATGCGCTCCTCGAGGCGGGCATCGCGGCCGATCGGATCGCTCTCGATCCCGGCATCGGATTCGGCAAGACACACGAGCACAACTTGACACTCGTGGCAAATTGCCACCGTTTTCATGAGCTGGGCTGTCCGTTGTTGGTCGGTCACTCGCGCAAGGGTTTTATCGGCAAGATCATCGGCGACAAGACGGCCGACCGGACCGCAGGCACCCTGGGCGTCAGCCTTGCGCTGGCCAACCAAGGCGTGCAAATCCTGCGGGTTCACGACGTCGCGCCCACGCTGCACGCACTGAAGCTCTACATCGCCGCGGGCGGCTTGGATCGTTGAGCAGGCCGCTGCTTCGTCGGCTCAGGGAGCAGCGTTCGGGGTTGCATCCCCGCGGGCCGCCACTTCGTTCTGCTGGCCCTGCGTGATCGGCAAGAATTGATCGGCTGCCACGTTCTCGATCGTTTGTTCATCACCCGAGGGCCACCGAATGGTCAACTTTTCGAGATGGTCGAATTTGCCCAATCCCCAGTGAACCTCCAAATCGCTCGACGACAGGTAACTCGACGCGGGCGCGACCTGCCCGACCCAAATCTCACCACCGGCATGCCCCGTGACCCGGGCCCCATAGGCGAACTTGTTCGGTCCCGGTGTTCGCAGTTCGAGAGTGAGCCAGTGGTACGGTGTCGTTGAACGGTTTTCCAGCAACATGGCCGGACCTTCGAAGTCGACAACGAGGAGATCGCTCCGGCCATCCTTGTTGAAATCGCCGACCGCCGAGCCGCGCCCCACCAGCGGCCGCGCGACGGATTGATCTAGCACCGGAACCACGTCGACGAATCGGGCCCCTTCCAGGTTGCGGAACAACAGGATCGGCTGGCGGAATTGGGCACCGTGCCCTTCGATGTCGGACACATTGTCGTAAACGTGACCGTTGGCGAAGCAGATGTCGGGCCAGCGGTCGTTGTCCATGTCGATCCACTTGGCGCCGAAGCCGAGCCGATCGCAGGTCGACAAGGAGAGCCCCGTCATATTGCTGGCCTCGACGAAGAATCCGCGCCCCTCGTTGCGGTACAGCGCGAAGCAGTTCTTCTGAAAATCGGTCACGGTCAGGTCGAGTTGACCGTCGCGGTTATAGTCGCCCCAGTCGACGCCCATCGCGGCCATCGGTTTGTAATTGCGGCCGACCGACAGCCCGCTCAGCGTGCCCACGTTTTCAAACTTCATGTCGCCGAGGTTGTGCATCATCTCGGCCGCCGTTCCGTCGTTGCCGATATAAAAGTCCATCAGATTGTCGTCGTCGTAATCGGTGAAGGCGAGCACCAACCCGACACCATGTGTCTTGTCCATTCCCGACTGTTCCGCCGAAATAAGCTCGAAGCCGGCCGACCCGTTGTTGCGCCACACCTCGCCGAACTCCGGTTCGTATTCCTTGGGCGGGCAGCCGGAGAGCACTCCGGGGGTGAGTTCGCAATACTGCTTCGATTCGGGACCGAATACGACATAGTTCAAGATCACCAGATCGAGATCGCCGTCGTTGTCCAGGTCCATGAAGCCGGCGCTCGCGCCCCAATGGCTGTGATTGAGCGGATCGAGCTCGACCTGACCGGTCGCCTCTTCGAATTGCTTACCATCGGCGTTGCGCAACAGCACTAGCCGATGAAAGCCGGTCAAGAGCAGGTCGAGCCAACCGTCGCCGTCATAATCGCCCACGGTGCACCCGGTCCAGTTATCGGCGCTGGCCAGTGTCAGCCCCATGGTGGCGGTGACGTCTTCAAATCCTTTTCCGGATAAATTGCGATAAAGGATCGGATTGGGGTCGGCCACGAGCAAGACGTCGACCCAATGATCACCGTCGAAGTCGAACAGAGCGCAACCCGAGCCGAACGCTTCGGGCGATCTCATCGGCCGCGGCTGTTGCGGCAGTTCGTACGTCAGACCCAACTCACGCGCCACGTCGACAAACGCAATGCCCGCGGGATCGACCGGCGCGGGCTTCGTGTCGAGCGCCGTGTCGGCCATAGGCTCGGCGAGGCCGCTTGCCCGAGAGTTGCGAACGGCCACCCACAGGCCGCCCGCCACCAAGATCGCCAGAGTCAGTGCGATCAGAGCCGGCCACAGACGACGGCTTCCGCCACGCGACGTCGGAGAACGATCGGGCTGCACGGGTTCAGACATGACGTAAAGCAGAACGCGACGACCGGGAGTGCTCAGCCCATTGTAGCCTGCACGACCGGATCTAAAAACGGCTTCGTCGACCGCTAGGAGGCCAAGTGCCGGCGGTTGCGGTGCCCTTCGCGAGGCGTGGTTCTCATAGTCGCTCGCTTGTCTCTCGCCGCGGGGATAGAATACGATTCATGGTGGCGTTAACGAGCGAGCCGATCGATGTCGCCGCCCTCATCGAGAGCGTGCGGTCGCCCCTGGCGGGCGCGGTTGTCTCGTTTTTGGGAACGACTCGGGAGATGACCGACGGGCGTCGGACCGAATCGCTCGACTACGAGTGCTATCCGGAGATGGCCACCCGCAAGCTGGCCGATCTGGAGACCGAGGCGCGGCGGCGCTGGTCGCTCGTCGGATGTACAATAATACACCGCTTGGGACACGTCGCCATCGGCGAGGCGAGTGTGGCGATTGCCGTCAGCAGTGCTCACCGTCAGGCCGCTTTCGAGGCCGGTCAATGGCTGATCGATACGCTTAAACAGTCGGTGCCGATCTGGAAAAAAGAGAATTGGGCCGACGGCGGCACCGAATGGGTCCATCCCAGCGTAAAGGCAACACCATGAAAGCGGAGGCCGGCCGGACAGGTCACGACAGCGACAAGCCGTTCGTGGCGGTCGTTGCCGGGGGCGTCGGACGTCCGACGGTTCTCCCTGTGGTGTCTGACGATACGGATCAGGCACTTCTGGTGGATCGCTTTGGAAGGGTTCATCGTGACCTGCGGATCAGTGTCACCGACCGCTGCAACATTCGCTGTTTTTATTGTATGCCCGCGGGAGCGGTGCGCTTCACGCCCCGCAACGAGCTACTCACCTTCGAGGAGATCGAGCGATTCGTGAAGGTGGCCGTCTCGCTGGGCGTCCACAAGCTTCGGCTGACCGGCGGCGAGCCACTCGTACGGCAAGACCTGCCGTCGCTCGTCGCTCGTCTCGTGCGGGTGCCGGGCATCGTCGACGTGGCACTGACGACCAACGGCATGCTGCTGGCCGATCAGGCCCTGGCGCTGCGCGAAGCCGGTTTGCATCGGCTGAATATCAGTCTCGATACGTTGCGGCCCGAGACGTTTTTGAAGATTTCGCGGCGTGAAGGGCTCGATCTGGTGCTCGCCGGAATCGCCGCCGCGCAACGGGTCGGCTTCGACAAGATCAAACTCAACGCAATCGCGATCAAGGATCTCACCGAGCCCGATGTAGTACCGCTCGCTCGCTTTGCGCGTCAGCGCAGTCTCGAAATGCGTTTTATCGAATACATGCCTCTCGATGCCGACGGCAGTTGGTCGGCCGACCAGGTCCTTTCCGGCCGTCGCATCCTCGAATTGCTGGAAGCCGAATTCGGCACCTTGGTGCCGCTGCCGGTGGCCGACCCCAGCCAGCCCGCCACCGATTACCGCTACACCGATCTGTCGGCAACGGTTGGGTTCATCAATCCGGTGACGCAGCCGTTCTGCGGCGACTGCAATCGCCTGCGTCTGACGGCGGAGGGGCAAGTGCGGAATTGCCTCTTTTCCACGGTCGAATGGGACGCCCGAGCCCTGCTACGCGGCGGCGGCAGCGACGACGAGGTGCGGTCGCTGTTGCGGTCTTGCGTATTGGCGAAACAAGCCGGTCACGGCATCAACAGCGATCAGTTCGTCAAGCCGGTCCGCGCCATGTTCCAGATTGGCGGCTAGCCGATGTCCGGGCGAATCTATCTCGATCAGGCCGCCACGAGCTGGCCCAAGCCGGAGGCTGTCTATCAGGCCATCGACCATTATCATCGGTCACTCGGGGCCGCGGCGGGGCGTGGTGCCTATACCGAGGCAGTCGAAGTCTCGCGACGCGTGGAGACAACGCGGGCGGCGATCGCGCGTCTGCTGGGCGTGGAAAACCCGCGTCACCTCGTATTTACGCTCAACGGCACCGATGCATTGAACACGGCCATTCACGGTGCACTGCGGCATGGTGGCCATGTCATCACGACGGTCGCCGAGCATAACTCCGTCTTGCGGCCGTTGCGGACGCTAGCCGAGGCGGGGCATATTACGGTCACGCGCGTCGGAGTCGATGGTCGCGGTGTCGTCGATCCCGACGATGTCCGCCGCGCGTTGCGCGACGACACGATGCTGATTGCCATGACCCACGCCTCGAACGTAACCGGCGCGCTGCAACCGGCGGCGGAAGTGGGCCGAATTGCCCGCCAAGCCGATGTATTGTTCTTGCTCGACGGCGCGCAAACGGCCGGCGAACTTCCCATCGACGTCGAGCATCTGTCGGTCGACCTTTTTGCGGCGCCAGGCCACAAGGGTTTACTTGGTCCGTTGGGGACGGGCATTCTGTACGTTCGGCCCGGCGTGGAACACCGCATCGCCAATCTGCGGCAGGGCGGTACCGGCACGTTCAGCGACGACGAGGAGCACCCGGCCACGATGCCCGATAAGTACGAGGCCGGCAATCTGAATGTGCCCGGCATTTTGGGGTTGGGAGCCGGTGTCGAGTGGCTGATGGCACATGGCATCGAACGGATACGGTCCGAAACCATCGCGTTGACCGACCGTTTGCTCGAGCGTCTGCGCGAGACGCCGTCGTTGATTCTGCACGGCCCCCAGACCGCCGGCGAACGGGTGGGGCTTGTGAGCGTGACGGCGCCAGGCGTTGATAGCCAGGAATTGGCGGCGATACTGGATTCGGCCTATCAACTGCAAGTGCGGGCCGGCCTGCACTGCGCACCGGCGATGCACGCGGCGCTCGGCACGCTGTCGCTCGGTGGTACCGTGCGGATCAGCCTCGGCCCGTTCAATACGGTCGCCCAGATCGATCGCGCAGCCGGGGCCATCGGCGAAGTCGTCGAGCAGTTGGTTGCGATGTAAGGAAACGGTCTCGAATTCGTGACGGAGAAAACGATGGACAAGGAGCCTTGGTTTAAGGACGGCCTGCGGTTTGAGTGTACGCAATGCGGGAGCTGCTGCACGGGCGCGCCCGGTTATGTCTGGGTAAACCAGGAAGAGATCGATGCGTTGGCAGAGAGCATTGGCCTGGCCGTCGAGGAATTCGAGCGACAGTACGTACGGCGGGTCGGCGCGCGTCGTAGTCTCGTCGAATTCCCCAACGGCGATTGCGTCTTCTTCGACGGCAAGACGCGTCGCTGCACGGTGTACGGGTCACGTCCGCGACAGTGTCGCACCTGGCCGTTCTGGCAATCGAACGTGCGCACAGAGGAAGCCTGGGCCGATACTTGTCAAGTTTGCCCAGGCAGCGGCCACGGCCCTCTTTATCCGGTCGAAGAGGTGCTACGGCAGGTGAAGGTCTTCCGAGTTTAACGAATCGGCGGAACTTGGTCCTTTGCGAACCGATTTTTGGGTTTAAGTGAAGTTTGCCGGATATGCCGTCGATTATGGTGCCTGTCAGACAGAGTTAGCGTCTGGCGGCGCACCCATGCCCTGTGGCCTGGCCCCAGTTAGTGGGTGTTCCGAGGCAGAAGACCGTTCGCGGCCGTAAATTGCACGCGAAACCCGGACTCGGGCGCGGTTGTCATGCCTAAGCTCTTTGACAATTTGCCTTTAATACGGATTCCCTTCCGCGAAGGAGATCGATTTCGTTTTTGCCTTCCGGCAAACATCCGTCGTGCTCGTTTGGCCTCCTTATGTACGGTGAGCTTGACACTAGTTGTTACGCCATTTACACTTGGAGCGTTGAATGATGCTTGAGGGCGGGCTGCGACAGCTCCCATCCTCTATCACACGGAGAGCCGCTTGTGACCAAGAAAGAAATCGTCAAAACCATCTCGGAAGAAATCGGGCTGACGCAACTCAAAACCAAAGAGATCGTGCAGAAGACGTTCGATGCGATCGTCGAGACCTTGGTCGAAGAAAAGCGTATCGAGCTGAGAAACTTTGGCGTCTTCGAGGTTAAAAAACGAGCGGCCCGCAAGGCTCGCAACCCGCGCACCGGCGACAAAGTGTATGTGCCGGAGAAGTATGTAGTTACCTTCAAACCGGGCAAGGAAATGGAAGAGCGAGTGCGCGAGCTGGAACGGCAAGCCGCCGAAGCCGCCGCCAAACAGCGAGAAGCCGCCGAAGCAACGCCCCCCGCCGGACACACCTCCGAAGAACTTACCGCACAACCGGTTTACGGCGGCAATTCAGAAGCCGCTGGTTGAACCCACCGCAACGAAACCGTTGCTCCCAGGCTTGATCCCAACCCGCCCCGTCGAGCTCACCGCTCGTCCAAGCCGCCCACCTACCTTCACTTCCCGCCCGCCGCAAAGCCTTTCGCGGCTTTCGGTCACCGCACACGTTTCACATGGATGTCGCTCTTGGCAGCAGGCCAGTAGCGGCACGGATGCCCGATGAGACTGCGCGCCGCGACTTACGTCGGCGTGGCAGACTCGTCACTCGGAGGAGTTAGTAATGCGCAACCTGCTTTTGGCAGTATTGCTGGGCCTGTCGATCGGCTCGAGCGTCGGGTGCATTATCCCGGCCTACTCGGCCGATCCAGTTCGCCGCGCGCAGCAATTGATCTGGACGTCTGAAGACTTGCGTCACTTGCTGGACGACTGGGAACGCATCTGGTTCCTGGATCAGCCGGATCATCTGACGCCGTTCCGTACACACGGCGGCCTGATCTGAACCGGCGCTCGTCGAGAAGCGCGTTACCGCACGGCTGCGCAGCAGGCGATGCTGCGCCGCCTTAACCCCTCGCGAGCGGTTGTCGCAACGCGTTGGCACGGCTACATTTGACACCGTGTCAGCGCCCTCTCCTCCAATCGACCTCGCCGTCCAGCTCGGGCGGCTCAGACTCGCCAACCCCGTCCTGGTTGCGTCGGGTACGTTCGGTTATGCCCGCGAGATGCAGGGACTCGTCAACCTGAGTCGGCTGGGCGGCATTCTGCCGAAAACCATCACTCGTCAGCCGCGCATCGGCAACGCACCTTGGCGAACGATCGAAACCGCGGCCGGGATGCTCAATTCGATCGGCCTGGACAACGATGGCATCGATGCTTTCATCGAGCACCATCTGCCGTATCTCAGAACGGTCGGTTCGGCGATCGTGGTCAGCATCGCGGGACGCACGCAACAGGAATTCGTCGAACTGGCCGCACAACTCGATCGGAGTTCGGGCGTGGCGGCCATCGAGCTGAATATCTCGTGCCCCAACGTGAGTGGCGGCGTCGATTTCGGCACCGATCCTCGGCAGTGCGAGGCGGTAGTATCTGGGGTGCGGCAGGCCTGTTCGTTACCCGTGTTAGCCAAGCTGACACCCAACGTCACGTCGATCGCCGACATTGCCAAGGCGGCCGAAGCGGGGGGCGCCGATGCCATCTCGCTGATCAACACGTGCTTGGGAATGGCCGTAGATTGGCGGCGGCGGCGACCGATGCTGGGCAACGTGTTGGGGGGCCTTAGCGGTCCGGCCATCAAACCGATCGCGTTGCGTGCCGTATACCAGGCGAGCCGCGCCGTACGTACACCGATCGTCGGTATCGGCGGCATCGCGAACCTCGACGACGTGATGCAGTTCCTCGTTACGGGCGCCAGTGCCGTGCAGTTAGGCACGGTGAACTATTACCGCCCCACGGCCGCCATCGAGATTCTCGACGCCCTGCCGGGAGCACTGGCCGAGCTCGGCGCCGCCAACGTGTCTGAGATCGTCGGTAGCTTGAAGACCGAGAAACCGACCAAACACGAGACATGATGCGTCACCGAGAATAAAGCCGCCTTTGGCTCGTTCGCTCGGCGCCCATCTGAACCCTAAAACCAGAAATCCGAAAAGCAAATGCGCGTTCTCTCCGGCATTCAGCCCACAGGCCGTTTTCATTGGGGCAATTACTTCGGCGCCATCCGGCAGTACATCGACCTACAGCACGGCAACGAGACCTACTACTTCGTCGCCAACCTGCATGCCTTGACCACCGTGCGCGACCGTAGCACGCTGCATCAGAACACGCTCGATGCCGCCCTCGATTTGCTGGCCTTGGGTCTCGACCCCCAGCGGGCCACGCTCTTCGTGCAGTCCGATGTTCCCGAAGTCTCGGAACTAGCGTGGTTGTTGATGACCGGCACACCCATGGGTCTGCTAGAACGTTGCCATGCCTACAAGGACAAGAAGGACAAGGGGCTGCCGGCCGACGCGGGACTTTTCACCTATCCCGTGCTCATGGCCGCCGACATCTTGATCTACGACGCCGACATCGTTCCGGTCGGCGCGGACCAGGTCCAGCATATCGAGGTTTGCCGCGACGTCGCGGGCAGCTTCAACCATCATTTCGGCGAAACCTTCGTCTTGCCGAAGGCCAAGGTGCTGGCGGATACCGCAAAGGTGCCGGGAACCGACGGCGAGAAGATGTCGAAGAGCTACAACAACACTCTCGAACTGTTCGAAGAGCCGAAGGCACTGCGGAAGAAAATCATGCGCATCGTCACCGACTCGCGGCCGATGGAGCAGCCGAAGGAACCCGACGAGGATCATCTCTTCCAGCTCTATTCGCTGTTTGCGACCGACGCGGAGCGCGACGAGATGGCGGCCCTGTATCGCCGAGGCGGCTTCGGATACGGGCAGGTAAAGCAAGCGCTGGCCGATGTCGCCGAGCGATTTCTGGCGGGCCCGCGCGAGCGCAGGGCGGAGTTGGCGGCCAAGCCGGCGGAACTCGAGGCCATCCTTGCCGACGGCGCCGAGCGAGCCCGTCGCAAGGCGTCGCAAGTGTTGTCGCGTGCCCAACGGGCCTGCGGGGTGAAGTAGACATGAAAGTCATCGGCATCGGCACCGACATCATCGAGTGTTTGCGGATCGCGCAGATGATCGAGCGGCACGGCGAGCTGTTCATCAACCGCGTTTACACACCGTTGGAGATCCGCTACTGCAACAGCCGCAAGCAGGCCACACAGCACTTCGCCGGCCGCTGGGCCGCCAAGGAAGCCATCCTCAAGGCGCTCGGCACCGGCTGGCGCAAGGGGATCAGTTGGCGCGACATCGAAGTGCACAACGACAGTCTCGGCAAGCCGCTGGTCGGATTGCGCGGGGGAGCGGCCGACCTGGTCGAGCAACTCGGCATCACCGACATGCAGGTCAGCATCTCGCACTGCCGCAGTCACGCGCTGGCGTATGCGCTGGCGTTGGGAGACGAGGGCAAGGGTCCCGACGCGTAAGTCCGCGCGCGATTGTTTACCGGGCCTCAGAGGCAACCAACGGCACGAAGCGGCAGGCGACGAGTGTGTCCCAGATTTGCTGCTCGCCGCGCTTGATCAAGGTTGTCAAAACCTGTGATTCGCTGTCTCCCAGCGGAATGACCAGCCGCCCGCCGTCGGCGAGCTGGTCGATCAACGCCTGCGGGCAACTTCGCGAAGCGGCGGCTACGAGGATGCGGTCGTAGGGAGCTCGCTCCTCCCAGCCATCTGAACCGTCGGCGACGATCAATTCCACGTTCTCGCAGTCAGCCAACACTCGGCGGGCTTTCTCGACGAGCCCTGCATGGCGCTCCAATGAGACGACATGGGCCGACAATCGTGAAAGGATGGCCGTCTGATAGCCGCTCCCTGTACCGACCTCCAACACATGCTCGCTGCCCGAAAGGTCTAGTGCCTGCGTCATCAAGGCCACGATGTAGGGTTGGCTGATCGTCTGCCCGCAGTCGATGGGCAGCGCCCGATCGGCATAGGCCTGCTCGGCCAGGTCGGGCAACACGAATACCTCGCGCGGCACGTCTCGCAACGCTTCGAGAACGCGTGCGTCGTGAATACCGCGCCGCTGAAGCTGATCGCGGACCATCTTATGGCGCGCCAGCGCCAAGCCGGGCATTTCCATGATAGGACGACGTGCAGGTTATGTGCCGGTGGCGGGCTGCCAGTCGCTCAATTGCAATTCCACTCTGCGCATGCCGTTGAAGTCGTTGATGACCGGACGGAAGGCGACGGAGAGTTCCTTGCCCGGCTGTTGGCCTATATCGTCGGCCCAATCGCCGCCGCCGAACGCCACGGCACGCAATACCACGCCGTGCTGCGAGAGCTTCAAGGCCAGGTGCCGGCCGCCGCCGCCGATGCGCTGCACGGGACCGGCCAGTGTGACACCGCTGGCACAGAGCAAAGGGCGCGGATTGTGCTGGCCGAACGGCGCCAACCGCTCGATCTGATTCAGCACGGGCAGGGTCAGCTCGCCGAACGAAACTTCGGCGTCGATCGCCAACTCGGCTCCCACCAGGTGGGTTGCCTCGGTCTGCGAGCCCGCTACTTGTTCACAAAAGTCGTGGCGAAAATCGTCGACCTTCGATTCCTCGATCTTCAGTCCCGCCGCCGCCGCGTGTCCGCCGTGGCTGAGGAGATGGTGCGAGCAGCCGCACAAGGCCTGGTGTACGTTGAGGCCGGGCACGCTGCGCGCCGAGCCGATGCCGGGCTTCACTCCCAAACCGTCGAAGGCCACCAGCACGACGGGCCGGCTGTATTTATCGACGAGCCGCCCGGCCACGATGCCGATCACGCCCGCATGCCAGCCACGCTCGGCCAGCACGAACGCCGCGTCTCGTTCCACATCGTGCTGTTCCTGGGCAAGCTTGTTGGCCGCCAGATAGATGCTCCGCTCCAGGCTTTGACGACTACCGTTGAGCTCGTGCAGATATTCGGCCAAGGCGACCGCACGCTCGGTCGACGTGGTCGTCAGCAACTCGACGGCGAGTTGTGCCTGTCCCAATCGGCCAGCCGCGTTGAGCCGCGGCGCGAGTGAAAAGGCGATATCCTCGCTGTCGAGCGTCGATTTGCGGTCTACTTCGGTCAACCGCATCAGTGCCGCCAGGCCGAGTCCCGGTCGTTGCTTGAGGCTGGAGAGGCCATGCTGCACGAGGACACGGTTTTCATCGACCAGTGGCACCATATCGGCCACCGTGCCGAGCGCCGCCAGACCGACGGCCGAAAGCAGGAAGTTACGCATCGCCTCGCCGACCTTCTTGGCCCCGCTTGCCTGCTGGCAAAGGGCCCAAGCGAGCTTGAAGGCCACTCCCGCACCGCTCAGGCCGGCGAACGGATATGCCGTGCCCGGCAGGCGCGGGTGGACGATCGCCGCAGCCTCGGGCAGCGAGGGAGCGAATTCGTGATGGTCGGTCACGATCAGATCGAGGCCGAGTCGCCGCGCCGTCTGAGCCTGAGCGAGGCTGGTGATGCCACAATCGACGGTGACGACGAGTTTCGATCCCTGACGGGCGAGCGTCTCTAGTGCTTCGTCGTTCAGGCCGTAGCCCTCGTCGACGCGATGCGGAACGTAATAGCCCACGTCGCCGCCCAGAAGGCGTAAGCACTGTACGAGCAGGCTGGTGCCCGTCATTCCATCGACGTCGTAGTCGCCGTAGATCGTGATCCGCTCACGTGCGGAAATGGCTCGCCCGATCCGCTCGATGGCGGCGGCTACCCCAGGCAGCTCGCCCGGATCGCGCAATTGGGAGAGCCGCGGATCCAGGAAATTTCGCGCGGCGTGCGGGTCGTCGAGGCCCCGGCAGATGAGCAGCCGTGCCACGACCGCCGAGACACCGGCTGCCCGCTCCAAAGCGGCGATGCGCTCCGCCGAATGCGAATGAATGCGCCAACGCTTGGCCATATCGTCCTGACGGCAAGAATACGCAGCACGGCTTCCCGCCGCACCGATTGTTGGAGCAACCGACCAAACCGGATCGAGTTCCGAAAAAGCGCCGTTTCGCGGCCGACTTTTTTTGCCCGCGGCGCTCCGGCATCTAGGCTTTGCCAGCCGCTCTTACTTTTTCTTTTCGACGTGCAGCGTGTGTTTGCGCAATCGCGGGCTGTACTTGGAAAGCTTCAGCTTCTCGCCGCCCGACTTGCGTCGAATCGTGTAGTTATAGTCCCCGGTTTCCTCGCAGACGAGGAACACGGTTTCGACCTTCTTCTTACTCTTTGCCACGGCGGCACTTCTCCCTAAATGCGATCTCGACCAATTGATCGCCTGATTGTAGCGGTGCAGGCCGTTTGGGTTCCAGTCCCAAACCGCGTCGGGGCATGCGTCGTTTTGAAATCGGCGATGCAGATCGACGATGTGGTTTTCGATCGATTCCCCAAGGGCCAAATGATCGGTCTCCGCTACGTCCGCTTCGCGGTTATCTGCCACGAAACCGACCAGAGTTCGGAAGGGGCCTCAAAGGGGTCTGTAGGGGGCTTGGAAGGGGTCTTTTGCCGCTGGATCGGGAAAAGGGCAGTTTTCGCGGTACAAGATGGCCGCTTAACAGATCGGTGAACGATTATTGGCCAGGGATGATCGGGCAAAGCGATCCATAAAGCGTGGCTGTTGAAACCTAAGCCCTAATTGTTTATGGACTTCTATCGCCAATACCGCCATCCTTCCCACCTGCTCGACCCCAATTCCCTTTGAAGGGCGATCGCGAGTCTCCCCCCTCCAAACCAGGCGCAGGAACAGAAAGATGACTTTCTGCTCAGAGCCTGACGACTCTGAGCTGGAGTACTCAGCGAGGCACAGCTTTGCTCCGTACCGACCAGGTTACCCAACTCTGGATTGCCTGGCAGAGCGGAGGGCGGCGCCGCAACGGGTGCGTGGCGGCGCGACTATCGCGACCACAACGACGAGTACGGGCGTCGCCGCAGTCTTTATTTGGCGCTGGTTGGGCTACCATCGACCATCTTGCGGGAAGTCGAACTTTCGTGCCTGCCCGCGGACGTGTCTGGAAGACGCTCCGCGCGCGAAGGTATAATCGAGCGTGTCGACTCGCGGCGTCGTTTTTCTTGGGGCGGCGCGCTTGCAAGCGTCGAAAAAACCAGTAGGCTAAAGTCGTTACGGCATCTCGCCCCGTCCCTCGTGCTAGTCTCCGGAGCCAGTCAAATGGCAACCGATTCGTCGGCTGGAAGCAATGTCGACATCCCTCCGGTCGATCACCCCGCTCCTGCCGCCGGTCCCACACCGAAGAAGGCTGTCGGCAACGGCATCCACATCGATGCCGGACAGAATAAAACCGGACAGCAGCCCGCGACGGCGTCGACTACAAACAAGTCGGCAGGTCAGCCCGTCAAGGCGAAAACAGAGGCCAAGCCCGCCGCAAAGGCCGCGGCTCCGAAGAAGGAACTCGTCGCCAAGGCGATGCCCGGCAAGGGAACCGCCGGAGCCAAAACCAAGGCTGCCCCCAAGGCCGAGTCCGGATCGAAGGAAGGCGCCTCGACGCGAGAAGAGTTGGAAGAACTCGAAAAGGTCGGCGCGCTCGGCATGATGACGCTCGTGCCGGCCTGGATGATCAGTGCCATCGTACACATGGTTATCCTCCTGATCTTCGGGCTGCTGCTCATGCCCGAGAAGAAGAAAGACGAACTCAAGGCACTGGTAGCGAACGTCTCCGAGAACTCGGAGGCGGTCGACGAAGTAGCCGACATCAGCGAACAGACCGAAGAGGTGAGTTCCGATGTGACCGACTTGCCGACCACCTCCGAACTGGCTTCGACGACCGACGTACTGACGCCCACCGAGATCAATGACAGTCCCGCGGCCACGGCGGAAATGGTGATGGCCGAAGTCGGGATTGCGACTGCGCCGGCCAGCGACTTGTTGAAAGACCTGTCGGTCGGTACGGGCGGCACGGGCAAGGGTAGCCTCTCGGGCCGCGCTGGCGGCGACGCGGCCAAAAGAGCGGCGGGCGCCACCGACGCCACCGAAGCGGCGGTAGCACGGGCTCTCAAGTGGTTGGCCGAGCATCAATACCCCGACGGAAGCTGGAGCTTCGATCACTCGGAAAGCAAATGTCAGGGCCAATGCTCCGACAACGGCAAACTGAAGGATGCCCGCTTCGCGGCAACCGGCCTGGCCCTGCTTCCGTTCTTGGGCGCCGGGCAGACGCACAAGAAGGGTAAATACAAAGAGCAAGTCCAGCGGGGGCTCTATTGGCTGGGCAGCAACATGAGCGTATCGGCGAACGGCGGCGATATGTCGGGCGGCGGCGGGTCGATGTATGGGCACGGCATCGCCACGATCGCGCTGTGCGAAGGCTACGCCATGACGCAGGACAAGCAGCTCGCACCGCCCGCGCAGCAGGCCTTGAATTTCATCATGTACGCTCAGGACCCGGTCGGTGGCGGCTGGCGCTATGGCCCCAGGCAGCCCGGCGATACGTCGGCCGTGGGCTGGCAGATCATGGCCCTCAAGAGCGGCTATCTTGGCTATCTGCAAGTCGGCAAGGCGACCGTCCACGGGGCGACCAAATTCCTCGACTCGGCCCAGGCGGAGAACGGCGCCTATTACGGCTACACCGGTCCCGGTCAGGGGCCCGCGACCACGGCGGTAGGGCTGCTGTGCCGCATGTACCTCGGCTGGGAGCATGAGAAGCCCGCGCTGGAGAAGGGCGTTAAGTATCTGGCGAGCCTGGGTCCCCAGACCAGCAACATGTACTTCAGCTACTACGCGACCCAGGTGATCCACCAGTACGACGGCCCAGACGGGGACATCTGGCAGGCCTGGAATGTGAAAATGCGCGATTCGTTGGTGGCGTCGCAGGCCATGGAGAAGCACGAAACGGGGAGCTGGATGTTCAAGGGTGCCGACCACGGTTTCGACGCAGGTGGACGTCTGTACTGTACGGCCATGGCCGCCATGACCCTCGAAATCTATTATCGCTACATGCCGATTTATACGAAGAAGAGTCAGGAAGACGACTGGTTGGACTGATCGGCTATAATGTAGCAGGCCATGCTGAGCGGTTGACTTGGAGGGGGGGTGCCGCCGCGGGCGGGCCGTTGGTTTCGAGGACCAAACGCCATGCTGTCTCATTCGGTCGCCGCGGGTAGTCCGCCGAGTGCCGCCGACAGCACGACAAACCTCTCCGATTCGACCGTGGTCGATGTCGGGCAGTCGCCGCCGCCCGCTGTCCCGTCGCCCTGCGAACCGGTGCCTGCCCTACCCGACGACACGGAGCCTCTCTGGGCTACCGAGCAAGTCTGCCGTTTCTGGCGGTCGACGTCCAGTTGCCTGGTCAGTCTTGTTTTGCACGCGTTGCTCGTGATCGTTCTCGGATTGCTGGCGATCGCTCCGCAAGGTCACGGCAAGGGCCTATCCCTCGTGGCATCGACGGTGGAGAGCTCGCAGCAATCTGTCGATACCGGTGAATTCCAGGCGGAATCGCAGGCCGACCTATTGGCGGGCGAATCGACGAGCGAACCGTTGGAGCAGACGACCATCGAACTGGCCGAGAGTGTCGCCGCCGATGCCCGTGCGGCCGGGGCGCCGACGCAATCGACGGAGAGCCACGTCATACCCGATAGCGTCGGTGAGGCGCTGGCAGATCTGCCGGCCGGCATGTTGAGCGGCGAGGTCGGCGGCGCAGGGGATGCCGACGTCACTGGGGCGCTCCATGGTCGGAATGCCGGAGTGCGATCAAATCTGGCGATGACGGGCGGCGCCACGCAGGCCAGCGAAGACGCGGTCTCCCGTGGTCTGCGCTGGTTGCAGGTGCATCAACGCGCCGACGGGAGTTGGTGTTTCGATCTGAAGCAGGCCCCTTGTGAGGGCCGTTGTTCCGAAGGGGGCACCGAGGTCTCTTCGACGGGGGCCACCGCGTTGGCCTTGTTGGCGTTCTTGGGCCGCGGCGAGACGCATTTCGAGGGCGACTATCAGGACAACGTCAAACGCGGGCTGTACTACCTCACGAGCCACATGCTGATCACATCGCAAGGTGGCGACTTGCGCGGCGAGGGCGGCGGCACCATGTACTCGCACGGCATCGCCAGCATCGCACTCTGCGAGGCGTATGCGATGACGCATGACAAAACGCTCGAGCCGTTCGCGCAGAAGGCGATCGATTTCATCGTCACCGCCCAGGACCCTCGCGGCGGTGGCTGGCGTTACGTGCCCGGAATGCCCGGCGATACGACGGTGAGCGGTTGGCAAATCATGGCGCTCAAGAGCGGTCAGATGGCTTATCTGCGCGTGCCCTACGAAACGATCGAGCGGGCTGGCCGCTTCCTCGATAGTGTGCAAGCGGAAAAAGGGGCGCGTTACACATACAAACCGAAGCTCAAAGAGGGCAAGGAGTTCACGACCTCCTCCGTCGGCTTGCTCTGCCGCATGTACCTGGGGTGGCCCAAAGACCACCAGGGTCTGCGAAGAGGCGTCGAGCTGCTGGCACGTGAAGGCCCGTCGATGCTCGGCAGTAACTCCAACATGTACTACAACTACTACGCCACGCAGATCATGCACCAGTACGGCGGCGAGCAGTGGGAGGCATGGAACACCCAGATGCGCGATTTCCTGGTGCGCACGCAGGCTGAGGGAGGGCATGAAGACGGAAGCTGGTACTTCTCCGGCGGCCAGGCCCGCGCGGGGGGCCGGCTATACGTTACGGCCGTCGCCATCATGACGCTCGAAGTCTACTATCGTCACATGCCGCTCTATGCACCGCATGCCGTTGGGTATTAGGGCCCGTTGCCGACATTGCGTGTCATTCCCGTCATCGACTTAAAACACGGCCGCGTGGTGCGCGGCGTGGCGGGCCGGCGGGAAGAATATCGGCCGATCGAGAGCCTGCTGTGCGACACGCCTTCGCCGGCCGTCGTGGGCGCAGCGTTCCGTAAGCTCGGCTTCGAGCATATATACCTGGCCGACCTGGATGCCATCGCCGGCGCTCAACCTGACTGGGCCGTTTTGGAGAGCCTGATCGATTGCGGCTTGCGGCTATGGGTGGATGCCGGCATCACGTCGCGTGAACGGGCCGCAGCGCTGGCCCGATTTGAACACAAAAGTGAATCACTCGCCGGTATCGTAGTGGGGCTCGAGTCGATGGCGAGCCCCGAAGAGTTGGCAGCCACCTTCCATGCAATCGGCCCCGGCAGAGCCATTTTCAGCCTCGATCTGCGCGACGGCACCCCCGTGGTACGTGCCAAAGAGTGGCAGCATATCTCGGCCGAAGCGATCGTGAGGGAGGTTGTGGAGCTGGGAATCGATCGGATCATCGTGCTCGACATCGCCCGCGTCGGCCTGGGCGAAGGCGTCGGTACGGTCGATCTCTGCCGCCGCCTGAAATACGACCACCCCGCCCTGAAAATCACCGCCGGGGGCGGCGTGCGTAACACAGACGATCTGATGCGGCTCTCAGACGCCGGCTGCGAGTCCGTGCTCGTAGCCTCGGCCTTGCACGATGGTCGGCTGACTGCGGCCGACCTGCGGCGATTCGGTGGCGTTCACACCGACTCCGATCCGCTCTAAAAGGTTTTTACAAGCGTGCCGCCGTCGACGGTGAGTACGGAGCCGGTGACGTAGCTGCCGGCCTCGCTGGCGAGGAAGAGCGCGGGGCCGGCGATTTCGCGCGGCTGGCCCCAGCGGCCCAATGCTGTCCGGTCGGCGAAGCCTTTCTTCTCGGCGTCGGTGAGCATGCTGCCGGGCAGATCGGTCAGAAACGGCCCCGGGGCGATGCAGTTGACCGTGATGTTGTATTCGCCGAGTTCGAGAGCACTGGCCCGCGCCAACCCGAGCAGGGCCGATTTGGTCGCAGAATAGATATTGCGCTGCTCCTTCGAAGCCAGCCCCATGATCGACGACATGTGGATGATGCGGCCCCAACGCCGCTCCTTCATCTGCGGCACCAGCGCCCGGCACGTCGCCATGCAGCTCGTCAGGTTCAGCTCGATCAAGCGGTCCCAATCTTCGTCGCGAATCTTGTCGATGGCCTGCACCGTATTCGAGCCGGCGTTGTTCACGAGGATGTCGACATGCTTCATCAAGGCGAGCGCTGTCTCGGCAAGCCGGGCGACGTCTTTCCGCTCGGTCATGTCGGCCACGATATATTCCACCCGCCGGTCGGTCCCTTCCTTGATCTGTGCCACCGCGGTCCGGAGCTCGTTTTCATGCCGGCTGCTGATGACGACGTCGGCTCCCGCTTCGGCGAAACCACGGGCCATCGCCAGACCCAGCCCTTTGCTGCCGCCGGTGACAAGGGCCACGCGGCCCGAGAGATCGAAGAGTGTGTTTTGCATGGTGGTCGATTGAGTACAGGGAACGTTAAACCGCTAGACAGTAGACGCGAGACAGGGGGTGATTTGCAAGCGGCTGAAGCGCTTTATCGAGATCGGTAAATCCGAGATTTCCCCGCATGGATGCGACAGGTTTCCGCAGTCCTCCCGAGCGGTAGCCCGGGCACAGCGGGCTCGCTATGCTGGGCGACATGACGTCGCTGCGAGTCCACTTTCTGCCCGCCTTGGTCACCCCCGACGAATTGGCCGGCGCGGCGGTGGTTGTGGTCGACGTGCTCCGAGCAACGACCGTGATCACGCATGCCTTGGCCGCTGGCGCGCGTGAGGTCATTCCCTGCCTGGAGGTCGACGATGCGATGCGGGCGGTGGCCAAATTGCCTGCCGGCCAAGCCGTGCTGGGAGGTGAGCGAGGAGGGTTGAAGATCGAGGGGTTCGATCTGGGGAATTCACCCGATGAGTTCACTTCGGCGTCGGTGGGCGGCCGAACGCTGGTCTTCACCACGACGAACGGCACGCGCGCGATGACCCACGCCAGGCTGGCGCGGCGAGTGTTGATCGGCGCCTTCGCCAATGGTTCCGCCGTCGTCGAAAGCTTGGCGGATGCGGGCGACGTACGGTTACTGTGCGCCGGCACACGCGGCGAGATCACCCGCGAAGACGTCCTTTTTGCTGGCTTCGTCGCCGATGGCTTGCTGCGGCGACGCACAGAGGATGAATCGTCCGTCGAGATCAACGATCAGCTTCTGCTCGCTCGCGACGCTTGGCGGGCGTTTCTGGCACGCGCGACCGGCAGCGATCTGAGTGTCGAGTTGGCCGCAGAATTGCGTTCAACCCAGGGTGGCCGAAACCTCAAAAAGATCGGCCTCGAACATGACATCGATGTGGCGGCACAGCTCGATCGCTTCAAGATCGTGCCAGAGCTCGATCTGCCGAGCTGGAAAATAACCGCTTGAGAACCGCACCACGCCTTCCAACCAGCCGGTAACGACCTACGCGATACGGTGCCCCAGCCGCGTGTCGGGGGTGGCGAGTCGCTGCTGGAGTTGGATGACGCGCCCCTCCAGGCGGTCCAGCTCGCGGCGAAACTCGTGGATGGTGCGACAATCGCTTTCGAGTTCGGCGAACACGGGCGACATCAGCCGGCCGTTGTTCCAACGTGCCGCGAGCTGCTCAATCTCGCCGCGCACGCCCCGCCGCAGCCGTGTGCTGAAGGCCCATAAGAGGAGCGCGGACCAGAGCAAGAGGACGAAACCCGCCCCCAGGAAAAAATCGCTTCCCAACACCGGTGCGGGTTGCTGTCGCAGGCCCAGGTCGACCGCCAGCCACGAATCGAGGAAGAAGTTGCGGCCGAACCGATAGAGCAGGAGCACGATGAGTGCGACCAATGCCAGCTCGTAACGGCAGCGCACCCACCAGCCCGTGTGCCGTTGGGCGAGTCGGGCCATGACTTGTTGTAATTCGCTCCCCGCCACCGACACGCAAGCCTTCGCCGCGGCGGCCGCTTCGCGCTCGACGGTCGCCAATTGTGTTTCGCGGCGTGGCAAGCCCGCGTCGGCGGCATAGCCCTCTATGATGATGGCGGCCGTGCGCAGCTCGCCCTCCTCCCAGCCGGCCGCAAGGGCACGGGCCGAGGCCTCGTCGGCCGCGGTTTCTTGGCGGCGCTGCCGCAGTCGTCGGCCGCCTTCGAAGGCGCCCCATAGGGCGAGTTGGGCCGGTGTACGCACGCGCAACAAGGCGGCGCTGGCCAACAGGCCGCCGATGCCCAAGTACAGCCGCAGCAGGCACGAAAAGGGACTGAAGCCCCAGCAAGAAGTCACCTCGCCCAGCAGCCGGTTCTCCCAGGAACGCCGGCTGGTGAGCAGTTCGGCGCGCATCTCGCTCGCCAGTCGGCTGGCCAGCTTCGCGCGCTGCTCGGCGATGCCCACTTCGAGCTCTTGGATCTTCGGCAGACCGGCATCGAGTCTCTCGCGGCAGGCCGAGAGTGTTTCGGCGGTCAGGTCCAAGAAGTTCGCACGGCGGATCCGCTTAGCGGCCGTACCGGCGAGTTGGTGGGAAAGGAACTCGACCAGCCGGGCGAATTCGCCACGCGGTTGCACACCCTGCCGAGCTTCGGCCAGAGCGGCGACGGAGTCGATGAAGAACATCTCGCCGGTCGCGTAGTCATCCGCCAAAATCCTCCGCCAATCGTCGCGTATGTCGTCGTCGGTGTCGGCGTGCGTTTGCACGAAAACCAGTCGTGCGCCCGCGGCGGCCGTCGCGAGTTCTTCGGCCACCCGCGCGCTGCGGTACTTCTGCTGCGTGGTAGCGATCAGTAGTACATCGCAGTGCGGCAGCAACTCGCGCAATCGCGCCAAATTGGTGCCAGGGGCTTCTTCGTCTTCGGTCGTATCGGGGTCGGGGCAATCGAGCAGGACGAAATCTCGCAGCATCGGCAGGTTGCGATGGACCACTTGCACGCTCTGAGCGGGGATTCCGAGCTGCTCGGGCCGCAGGTCGTCGCGCGACACCAGGATCGGCTGCCGCGTGGTCGGCCGCTGCCGGCCGGCCTGGGTCACCTCGCCGCCGACGAGTGCATTGACGAGCGTGCTCTTACCGGTGCCCGTACCACCGAGCGTGGCGACGACCAGTGGGGCGTCCAGTCGCACGCGCAGCGTATCGGTGCGCTCGGCCAGGCGGCGGACCAGGGCCTGTGAATGCCGGGCCGGTGGCCAGTCGCCCGCCCGGCGCGTCCAGGCCGACAGTTCGCTCATCAGCGAGTCGACCTCGGCCAACAGTTCGAGATGCAGCAATTCGCTCGACATCTTCTGCTCCACGGTCATCGCCGCCAAGCCAGCCAGCAGCGGGCCAAGGCGGCCAGCAACGGCGTAAAGCGGCTCCGCGAATAGCTGTCGGCGATGCGCTTCAACGCCTCGCTCTGCGTCGGATAACAATGGACCGTCGCCGCCAATTCCGACAAAGAAAGCCGATGAGTCATCAACAGCGTCATATCGCCGATCATCTCTCCAGCATGTTCGGCGACGATGGTCGCGCCTACCACCCGGCCGCTTCCGCGTCGCGTATGAACGACCACCAGCCCCTGGTCGGCGCCATCGACGATCGCTCGGTCGACATCCGTCAGCTCGACCCGATACGTGTCGATCGCGATGCCGCGCTCGGCCGCGTCGTGCTCCGTCAGTCCGACTTGGGCCACCTCGGGATCGGTATAGGTGCAATGGGGAATGACCAACCGGCTCGCCCGTCTGCGACCGAAAAAGAGTGCGTTTCGCACGCAGAGGCGCGCCATCGCCTCGGCCGCGTGCGTGAACTTGTACGGCGAGCAGACGTCACCGGCCGCATAGATACAACGATTCGAAGTCCGCAGGCCGTCGTCGACTTCGATTCCCTCCGCAGAGCAGCGCACTCCGGCGGTTTCCAACCCCAAGTCTTCGACATTGGGCTGCCGTCCCACCGCGGCGAGCACCACGTCGGCGAGCACCTTTTTCTTCTCTCCTGAGCGCTGGATGACGAGACTCTTGGCGTCGCCCACCTTCTCGGCCGCGACGCCGCTCCAGCCCAGATGCAGATGGATTCCTTCGCGTTCGAACTGGGCCTGCACGAGCCGGCTCGCCTCGATCTCGTCCTTGGGGAGCAGTCTCTCCTCTCGCTGCACGAGGTGCACCTCGCTGCCGAAGCGACGAAAGGCTTGCGCCAACTCACAGCCGACGCGCCCGCCGCCGATGACGATCAACCGTCGCGGTAGCTCGGAGAGCGAGAAAATCGTGTCATTGGTCAGGCAGTGGAGTGCTTCGATACCCGGAATATCGGGCACGACAGGCCGGCTGCCGGTCGCCACCACCGCCCGTCGAAAGTCGAGTTTTCGGCCGTCGAGTTCGACTCGATTGTGTCCCGTGAAGCGGGCCTGGCCGAAAAAGACGTCGACTCCGGCCACATCCGACCGCTGCGCGCTGTCGTGCTGGGCGATCTGGGCACCCATTCGCCGCACACGCTCCATGATCGCCGGAAAGTCGCATTGCGGCGCGCCGGCCAAACGAAAGCCGTATTTCTCGCCCAGTGAGAGCTGGTAGACGGCCCGCGCGGCACGCAACAGGGCCTTGCTCGGCACACTTCCGTAGTTCAGGCAATCGCCGCCGAGCAGGTTCCGTTCGATGAGTGCCGAACGGCCGCCGAGCGCGGCCGTGGCCAAGGCGGAGACGAGCCCGGCCGTACCGCCCCCGATCGCAACGAGATTGTAGCGACCCAGCGGCGTAGGATTTGTCCAGCCGGTCGGGGGAATGTGCTCAACGAGCGATCGGTCGCGCTCGTCCGTCGGCGCAAGGAGCATGATCTTGGTTTCGACTCGATCCTGAAAACGGTTGGCCCAGTGCAGACACGGGAGGGGTTCGCCACCCATCCACTAGCCGGTCCACCACCGCGGCTGCCCTTCAAGATAACAGGTGCCGCGGCCGCAATGAATCGCGAGTCGGCCCGCCGACGCCCGATCTACTCGGTTTCGCTCGCCCAGCGCTTGTTCGACAGCTTCGACGTCGCGTGAAGAGTTCTTCGACGTCGCACGGCCTCGTAGAGCGCGATGCCGGCGAGAACGCCAACACCGTCCGCGAGCCAGTCGAACCAGTCGAAGTCGCGGCCCGTGAGCGGTTGGGTGGCCTCATCGAACAGGCCGAACGCCGTTACCGCGGCGAAGATGCCGACGCAGCGCACCATCGCCGCGGAGTTTGCCGCGCGGACCGTCAGGGCGTGCAACGCCAGCAGGCCCAAGGTGCCATACAGGCTGAAGTGAACGACCTTGTCGAAATGGTCGGGCTCGCCGACCTTCGGGAACGGGCTCGGAACGTGCGTGAGTGACACCAGCAGTAGCCAGAAACCGACGAGCCAGCCGATGGCGCGCCGCTTGTGATGCGCAGACGCCGCGGCCGCAAGGTCGTTGTCGGTAGTCATCGGGCTGCTTTCCGTTCCGCGAGCCGCCCCGGTCGCGCGGCTCTGAGCAAAATCGTCCTCCAAGACTATCGCGGTTGTCAAGTTGAACTCTCCGCCCATGACTGAAGTGTCGAGGCCAGCTTATCGGTTTGCGGATAGTAAGGATAGCGCCGAAACAGGTTTGTAAGACGGCCAAGTAAAGATAGTTTGCTCGTTCGCATCAGCCACGGAAATCCGCATTCGGCTGGCTGCGTCGTTCCTGACCGCCAACCACGGTCAATAAATGCGGAGGTCGGCTGTTGGCGAATGGGGTTGCCGTGCAGATGTGCGTTGGAATTGCCCGAAACCGGCTTGCTTCCTATACTTGTGCGTTCCACAACGGTTTCTCCTAGCCCCAGCGTCTGCCGTTCCTTAGCCCGCCGGCCCAATGCCTTTGCCTCGCCGTTTTCTGCCGGTCGGTGCCGCCCAGCCGCCCTTTTTCATAGGGGTCGACGTTGGTGGCACGAGCGTCAAGATAGGCGTCGTCGACGACCAGGGAAGGAGCCTCGGCTGGACGAGCGTGCCCACAGACGCCCCACGCGGTGCGGAAAACGGCACTCGCCGCATGGGCGAGGCGGCTCTGCGGCTAGTCGAGGAGATCGGTCTCGACCGAAAGCAGATCGCCCGCGTCGGTCTCGGCACGCCGGGAACGATGGATATTCCCGCCGGATTGCTGCTCGATCCGCCCAATCTGCCGGGCTGGATCGACTTTCCGATTCGCGACCGCCTCAGCGAGCAGTGCCAGCTACCGGTCAGTTTCACCAACGACGCCGCGGCCGCCGCCTATGGCGAATTCTGGATCGGCAGCGGTAAGTCGTTGTCGAGCATGGTGATGCTGACGTTGGGCACGGGTATCGGCGGGGGCATCATCGTGCGCGATGCCTCCATCGACGGCCAACATAGCCACGGGGCCGAGTGCGGGCATATCATTATTGATTGCCGCGACGATGCGCGGATCTGCTCCTGTGGGCAGCCGGGACATCTCGAAGCCTATGCCAGCGCGCTGGCCGTGATTCGCCGCACGCAAGAGGCGCTGGACGCCGGTCGGCCAAGCTCACTGAGGGGGCGAATGGAATCGGGCGAGGCTCTCACGCCACTGATGCTGGCCAAGGACGCCGAAGCGGGCGACGAGCTGTCATTGGAAATCATCCTGGAGACGGCCCGGTACCTGGGAATCGGCATCACGTCGCTGATGCACACCATCGACCCAAGCTGTGTCGTTCTGGGGGGAGCGATGACCTTCGGTGGGAACGAGACGCCGCTCGGACGACAATTCATCGCGCGGGTGCGCGAGGAAGTGCACCGGCGGGCCTTCCCGGTCGTGGCCCAACAGACGCCGATCGAGTATGCCTCGCTGGGCGGCGACGCCGGCTATATCGGCGCGGCGGGAATCGCCCGGGCGGAGCACCGGCAAGTAGGCAGGTCGTAAACGAAAGACCAGGCGCCCTAGCCACGAACGGCTGAGAATTTCATGGACAATAAACATATCCGTAATTTTTGTATCGTGGCGCACATCGACCACGGCAAGAGCACCCTTGCCGACCGGTTGATCGAAAAGACGGGCACGGTGAGCCGCCGCGAATTGCGCGAACAGCTTCTCGACGATATGGAGCTCGAGCGCGAGCGTGGCATTACCATCAAGGCCCGCGCCGTGGCGATGCGCTATACGCGGGGCGGCGAAGTCTATGAGCTGAACCTGATCGACACGCCCGGCCACGTCGACTTCCATTACGAGGTGTCGCGCAGCCTGGCTTGTTGCGAAGGCGCGCTGCTGCTCGTCGATGCCTGTCAGGGGGTCGAAGCGCAAACGGTGGCCAATGCCTATGCGGCCATCGACGCCGACCTGACGATCGTGCCGGCACTCAATAAGATCGACGTGGTCAGCGCACGCCCCGAACAGGTCATGGAAGAGATGGAGTCGAGCCTTGGCATCGACCCGGGCATCGTTCTGGCAGTCAGCGCCAAGACCGGTGTCGGGGTCGAATCGTTGCTCGACGCCATCATCGACCGCGTGCCTCCTCCCGCGGGCGATCCGGCAGCCCCGCTGCAAGCGATGGTGTTCGATTCGCACTACGACGAGTATCGCGGCGCCATCACCTATGTGCGGTTGATGAACGGCACGGTGCGCCGCGGTCAAAGAATCCGCTTCCTCAAGACCGGTCTGACGTACGATGTGCTCGAACTCGGCCAGTTCGTGCCCGACCGCCGGCCGTGCGACGAACTGCAGGCGGGCCAGGTCGGCTACCTGATCTGCAACATCAAGACACTGAGCCAAGTCCACATCGGCGATACGGTGACCGTGCCGGGCGACGCCGCGGCGGCGGCCCTGCCGGGTTATCAAGAGCCGAAGCGGATGGTGTTTTGCGGCCTCTATCCGTCGGACGGTGAAAATTTCGAAGAACTGCGCGAGGCGTTGACCAAGCTCAGCATCAATGACCCGAGCTTCGAATTCGAACCCGAAACGAGCGACGCGCTCGGCTTCGGTTTCCGCTGCGGCTTTTTGGGGCTGCTGCACATGGAGATCATCCAGCAACGGCTCGAAAAGGAAGCCGATCTCGACCTGGTGCAGACCGCACCGAACGTGACGTACGAGATATTTACCAAGACCGGCGAATTGCTGCGAATCTACAACCCGCAGCAGGTGCCCGACGCCGGCGACATCGACGAATTCCGGCAACCCATCGTCAAAGTCAGCTTCATTCTGCCGAACGAGGCTATCGGGCTGGTCCATCAGTTGTGTAACGACCGGCGGGGTGAGTATGTGCGCACCGAATACCTTTCGCCGACGCGCGCCATGCTCGTGTACAACCTGCCGCTGGCCGAGGTGATTTACGACCTGCACGACAAACTCAAGAGCTGCACGCGTGGCTACGGCACGATGGACTACGAACTGGTCGGATATGTGCCGGCCGATCTGGTGCGACTCGACATCCTGGTCGCGAGTAAGCGCGTCGACGCGCTGTCGATTGTCTGCCACCGGGCCGACGCCGACCGTCGCGGCCGGGCGATCGTCAAGAAGCTGCGTGGTGAGATCGACCGCCACATGTTCGAGGTGGCCTTGCAGGCCGCGATCGGCAGCCGCATCATCGCCCGCGAAACGATCTCCGCAGTGCGTAAGAACGTGACCGCGAAGTGCTACGGCGGCGATATTACGCGCAAGCGCAAGTTGTGGGCCAAGCAGAAAGAAGGCAAGAAGCGGATGAAGTCGATCGGCAGTGTCGACATCCCGCAGAAGGCGTTTTTGGCGGTGCTCGAAACGGGCGAGAAAGACTGAACCATGCGCCACGATGGCCGCCGACACGACGAGTTGCGACCGATCAAGATCAAGCGCCGCTACACGCGTCCTTCGCCCGGCAGTGTGCTGATCCAGGCCGGCCGCACGACCGTGCTCTGCACGGCCAGCGTGGCCGATGAAGTGCCACCCTGGATGAAGGGCGAGGGCCGCGGCTGGATCACCGCCGAATATAACATGCTCCCCGGCAGCACCTCCCCGCGCAAGCCGCGCGAGCGGGGTGGCAAGATGGATGGCCGCACGACCGAGATCCAACGGCTCATCGGGCGCAGCTTACGGGCGATCGTCGATCTGGAAGCGCTCGGCGAGCGCTCGGTGACGGTCGATTGCGACGTGCTCGAGGCCGACGGGGGAACTCGCACGCTGAGCATCACCGGGGCGCTGGTGGCGCTTGTCGATGCGCTGGCGGCGACCAAGGGTCTTTCCGCAGCGAATCCAAACCACGCGCCGCTGCGCGACAGCGTGGCCGCGGTAAGTGTCGGCTTGGTCGACGGTCGGGCCGTGCTGGATCTCGACTATCAGGAGGATTTCGCGGCGGCGGTCGATATGAACGTGGTCATGACCGGATCGGGCCGCTTCGTCGAGGTGCAGGGAACGGGTGAGGAAGCGACCTTCAGCGAGCAGGAACTAGCGTCGCTATTAAAACTCGCCCGCGGCGGCATCCGGCAGCTCGCCGAGATCCAGCAATCTGCGCTCGGGAAGAACTGGCCGTTCTGATCTTCGTGAGAGCAGCGCTCCCGCGACGGCGTGCAACCGTGTCTGAGCGGTTGTCAGGTTGGGCTACGACAACCCGAGCAGCCGCAGCAACTCGTCCTGGCAGCGGTAATCGCCGATGATCAAGTCGGCGCCGGCACGCAATAGCCGCTGCCGCTTCCAGGCGTTAACACCCGAGCGAGTTTCTTCTTCGCTGGCGACGCCCACCGCCACACCGCCCACGCGGCGTGTCTCCTCGATCTCCACGAATCCGTCGCCGAAGGCGAGCAACTCGTCGCCAGCCACGCCCATTTCGGAGATCATCCGTTCGATGATCATCGCCTTGGAGAATGCCTGGTGATCGTCGAGCGCGCCGTACACCCGTGGGCCGAAGAACGAATCGAGCCCGAGTGCCCGCAGTTCGTCGGACACGAACTTTAAGTCGGTGCCCGAGGCGAGCCATAATGTCAGGCCGCGGTCGGTCAGCCGCTGCAGGAGTTGGTGCGTGCCGGGCACGGTCAATTCTTCCGAATCGATCGAGCCGTCTTCCAATCCGGCCACGCGATGGCTGATCTGCTCCCAGAGCAGGTCGTGGTACTGGTGTTTGTATTCGAGTGCGGTTCGCGGTTGGCCCCCGCGCCGGGTGACCTCGTCGGCGAGTTGCATCATCTGGTAGATCGTCTGCTTGCCGTTCAGCCGCATCACGTATTCCTCGACGTGTGCGTACAACTCGTGCCGAGATTCGGCGGTGCCGGTCGCCGCCAGTTCGTCGACCATCATCGGGATCATGACGTTCTGCCAGTTGCGGCGGATGAGCGATAGCGTGCCGTCGAAGTCGAACAGCACCGCCCGGAACTTTCCTTTCGGCAACTCGGGGCGAACGATCTCGATAGCGTCGGTCGAAGCGGCCGACAGATTTTCCGTGGTCGGTTGCATGGTTAGGTAGCGTCTTTTCTGTTCTACAGCAGGGCTTTCGGGCGGGTTCCGAATCGCCATTATCAACGGAAGAGCGCTCGTTTGCCAGCCGGGGACCTCAGGCACCCTCAGGCACGATCGAAAACGATTTGCGTTCATGGTCGCAGCTCGCGTCCAGTCGGGCAGGCTGTTATCGTGGCGCCTGATCGGGACTCAGAAGCCCCTCGCCCTCATGGGAGTCGACAGAATGAATCCGCTCAGGTGCCTGATTTTGTGGTTCGTATGCACGGTTGTGGGCGGTAGGGCCCTGGCTACCGAGCCGATCGTGGTCGCGCTCTGGCCGGGGGAGACGCCCGGCGACGTTGGTATCGCCGGCACAGAGGCGAGTCGGACGTACGAGTCACCCCTGATCGAAGGTCCCACGAAACTGATCACCAACGTGACGCGACCCACGATCACGGTGTACCCGGCCGCGAAGGACACGAACACCGGTACGGCCATGATTATCTGCCCCGGAGGCGGATATCACGATCTTTTTTGGGAGTTGGAAGGCGTGGAAGTGGCCGAATGGCTCAACTCGCTCGGCATGACCGGAATCATTCTCAAATACCGTGTGCCGCGACGTGCCGGCGACACGAAGGGCCAGCCGCCTTTGGGACCCTTGCTCGACGCCCAGCGCGCCGTCAGCCTGGTGCGCAGCCGGGCCGACGAATGGGGAATCGATCGCGGACGGATCGGCATCGTCGGCTTCTCCGCGGGAGGACATCTCGCCGTCGCAGTCGCGACCCATTTCGAGAAGCGCACCTACGTCCCTATCGATGCCGTGGATGACGTAAGCTGCCGCCCCGACTTCGCCGTCGCGTGTTATTCGGGCTATCTGAAGGCCAAAGATAAAGACGAACTGTCGCCCGACATCCACATTCCTCATGTGCCGGACCAGACACCGCCCATCTTTCTCGCGCACTCGACCGACGACAAGATCAGCGACGCCGAGCACAGCGTCATCGCCTATCTCGCCCTGAAGCGCGCCGGTGTTCCGGCCGAACTACACGTCTTTGGCAGCGGCGATCACGACTTTGGCGTGCGCGCCAACGAAAAACTACCCTCGATCTGGACGCAACTCTGCGTCCGCTGGCTGGGCAGCTTGGGCCTGCTGACCACAAAACATTGAAAGGAGTGCTCATCGCCACGAGGACCGTCGTCTCACTGGCGAGAACCATCTCGGTTGAGGGATAGCCGGGTGCGCAACAACGCGTTTCATTCGTCCCGAATAAACGCTGCGCCCCCTGGTTCCGGGGCTGCATCGACGCCGCTGCCATTGTCACCGCGCGGCCAGCGACCACGCGGGGGAAGGTTTCGATCGGCTTTGTAGGGCGATCCGCCCGGAGTGGGCGCTGCGTCGACGCCACTACCATTGTCGCCGCGCGGCCACCGACCATGGGGAGGCAGGCTGCCACTCCGGCCTGCGGGTGCGCCGCCGGGGACCGGAGCCGCATCCACTCCGCTGCCGTTGTTGCTGTTAGGCCAACGGCCGGTCGATTCGGTGTATTGGTAACGTCCATTCGATCCAATCGGGTTGCCATTCGCCTGCGGCTCGTTCGCCCGACGCACAGTCTCGTAGGCCACCCACCTGTTGCCGTTGTAGTAAGCCCACGAATTGGAAGGAAGCCAATACCACCAACGCCCCCGATGATAGCGATATCGCCAATCGGCCTTGGCGCGCTGCGCCGCCGGAGCGTCGGTTTCGACCGGAGATCTGCAATGCGCTATCGTCGGCACCGCCGCAACCATCGCGGCACAGAATGCAAAGCAACGCAGGATGCTTCGCGAAACAGACATCGGCTTTTTCCCCTGTCCGGCAAGCTAGCTAATCGATGCAACCAAGTTCTGCGGAATTATACAACTGCCGTGCCGAGCAAACACAATTCTTCCACGATTCGTCAACCGTTGTTGCGGAATTTGTATTCCCAGTCGATTTCCTTCTGAGTCTTCGGACGATCGGGATCTTCGTCCCAATGTAAGATGCGGCCTAAGAAACTTGATTGCTTTGGCGGCGCGGAAGGCTTTCGTGCGCCCGCAGGTGGGCAGGAGCAAGGGGCGGGCGCGGGGCGACGCGGTGGCCCTGCGTAAATCTGTTGTTGAGGGGGCCGGACGGGTACCGACGGGCTCCGCATCGCCGCATTCGGTTGATATCCGTAAGGCGCTGCGACCGTCGCGGGCCCAGGCGGCTGATTGGGGAACGGCCTGCGTGGCGGCGCGTATGGCTGATTCGGCGCCGCCGGATATTGCCTGCTGGGCGGAGGGGCGTATGGCTGGTTCGGTGGGGCCTGATACTGCCGCGCCGGCGGACGCTGATATTGCTGGACGGGATACTGAGGATTTCGAGGCGGGGTTGAGCGAGGGGAAACCGGGGTCTGGTAACCCGGCGGAACGGGCGCTCCCGCCGACTGGGGACTCGGCGGTCCAGATGGCGCAGTCAGGGGCGGTGAAAACCCTGCCGGAGGTTGCGCCATGGCAGGCGAAGTGACCAACGCCAACCCTAAAACCAACACCCACGGCGACTGCATGCTACCCTCCGGCCGTTGGTAACTCGGGAAACTTACTCCCGTTATATCGGCCCTAACGGCGCCCCGCCTGCCGTCAAAGTGTGGACCACTCTACTTAAAGCAACCGATAAAACAGGTTCGCGCTCCACAAAAATCGGCGTTTCACAGCCGATTTTTTTCGCCCACGCGCGCTCCGGCTTCCCGGTTTTGTCAGCCGCTCTAAACTAAAACTCGACCTGGAAACGGGCGCCAAAGATGCCCGTAAAGCTCTTGCCGTACACGGGAAAGGAACTGTTGTTCCAGACATTGATATAGTTGAATTGCACGCGGGTGTATTGGTTCCACCACCAGTTCAAAGCCGCGGTGGCCATGTTGAGCGTGCCGGGGTTGGCATTCGAGCCCGACGTGCCCGCGTTCGTCGTCCCCGCCGCAACGGCGGCCGCCGAGGGAGGCGTCTGACCGACACTGGGCAGGCTGAGATAGTCCCAACGGAAGGCCGTTTCCCACGCTCCCCAGCCACCGATACCCTTGCCGCGTCCCAGTCCGAAGAACTCGGTGAAGGGCTTGCAGTTGTAGTCCATCACGCCGAACTGCCGGTTGTAGCCGCAGTTCTCGCCCGTGAGGAAGTAACCACACTGGATGTAGGCGCCGGTCAGGAAGGCGTTGCCAAAACCGATCGTTTGCAGCGACGTGGCGAGCCATTCTGCCTGGAAGTGGGCCGGCCCGTATTGGCCCGCCAACTCCAAGTGGTAGAACTCAAAACTCGTGGCCGGAATATTACCCGTGTTCGCGACGAAGGGCGTGCCGTTGGCGGTGATGCCCTGCGTTTGCGAATCGCCGACGAAGATGCCCGGGATCGTACGGCCGTCGTACTGCCCGCCATTCGTGGTGCTAGGCGTCAGGCCGTTGCTGCCGATGCGGCTGTAGTTGAAGCCACCGCCGACATGCAGCAAATAGCGCCCCTCGGCCGGTTCGTCGTACCAGAGCAGATGGGTGATACGATAAGCGGTCGACACGCCGCCGACGTTGCCGACGAACGTTCCATAGCGCGTATCGCCCAAGGTGTTCGAGTTGTCGACATTCGTTGTCGGATTGAGGAAGGTAAAACCGGTACGGTACACGCTCCCCATCCAGGTCGTGTTGCGGTTTTCCGACATGTTGTACGACATGATGCCCACGCGGCGGAACGGATCCATCGCCTGGAAGGCCGCGCTTCGTTCCATGAACTCCAAGTGCCGTACGCTCGTCAGGGCATCCATCGTGGTGGGCTGCCGAAATTGACCGATACGCACGGTGCCGAGCCAGCCCAGGTTGGTCTGCTCCCCCCACACGTCGAGGAAACTCGGCCGGCCGGACGAGGCAAAGTCCATTTCGACGATGTAGTTGGTGAACTCCGTCACGCTGCCGTAGGCTTGCATACGAGCGCGGCGGAAGCCGGTACCGTCTTGCATCGTACCGTAAGTGCGGCGGCTGCCCGCATCTTGCGAGTAGTCGGCATTATCGAGTTGGAAGAAACCACCTAGCTTGATGAGCGGCAGCTTGGGAGCGGTACGCGCTTCTAGGGCGGAAATCCGTTCCTCGGCCTCTTGCTGACGTTGTTCGAGCAGGCTTTGGTTGTCGACGATCGGCCCCAAGTCGGCTTCGGTCGGTGGAGGCGGCGGTGAATTCGGATTCGCTTGGTTTTGGTAGTTCTGCAAGGAGATCGAATCCGGGGCCAAGCTCATTTGTTGGGTACCGGGGCCTTGGGGCGGCGGACTTGGCGGCTGATCGCCTTGCAACGAGATGGAATTGGGGGCCAGGCTTTCCTTCGTCGGCCCGGCGACCGCTGGCCGTTTTCGCGGCGGGACGGTCCGGCGCGCAACGTTCATCTGCGGCGGTGGGGAACTTGCCGGGTTCTGCTCAACGGCGGCTTGAGGCAGGGGCGCCGGTTGATACGAATTGGTTTGCTGTGCGCGCAGCGCGGCTGGCCCGAAACCAAAACCGAACGCGCACGCCAACAAGGCCGCGAAGACACGTTGCCGAATCATGGGTCTGACAATCTCCAACGCGGAAGCCGATAGGCGGGGCACCGCCACGGCGGCGGGAACGCCAGTGGCGGTGCGATCGGTGCCCTAGGCATCATCGTCAGACCCGGAATCATCGGATGATTACAACCACGTCACACAACCAGCATTAACGGACCCCGCGCGCCCTAAAACCGGCACAGATTACGCAGCTTTGGGTCCGTTCTTTTCGAGAAGGTAAATACTGCGGATTCTGTAGTTTTTTCCTAATAGGTCGGGAAAGCCGCGCTGGTCTGCTCGGAGAAGAACGGCCGGCTACACTCTCGCGGCCGCGGCCGGCTTCTTTGGTCTTGCTCCATTTGGGTAAATCGGGCACCCTGTCGGCTCGTTGTGGAACACGATCAGGCGGCATGGTCCGGCCGATTTGCCGGTGGCACGGCAGCGTTGACTCGAAGATACGGAGCGAATATGTCCATCACGGTCTGTACGGGCAAACTGCATCGCGTGCGAGTGACGGAGGCGAAGCTCGACTACGAGGGAAGCATCACCATCGATTCGGCACTCATGGAGGCCGCGAACATCGTCCCCTTCCAGATGTTGCACGTGAACAGCCTGTCCAACGCCGCCCATTGGGAGACCTATGCCATACCCGGCAAACCGGGATCGGGCACAATCTGTCTGAATGGCTGCCCCGCTCGGCTCTACCATCCGGGCGATGAGGTCATCATCTTGTCGTTGGAGCAGATGTCGCGGGCGGAAGCGGAACATGCCGAACATCGGGTCGTCTACGTCGATGCCAAGAACCGACCGGTCCGCACCGAGATCAAGAAACCGCCTCGGTGCGGCGCTGCGATGCCGTTGCCGGAGGGAACCGGTTTGATCGGCGACAAAGTTCATCTGCCATGACAGCCTGGCCGCCGCGGATTCTTCTGGAAGATGAGCTACGAAGCATCGACTCGTCGCTGGCGACGGCGCCCGACGATGTCGAGTTGCGATTCAATCGCGCCGCGACGCTCACCAGGTTGGGCCGGCCGGTTGAGGCGAGGACCGCTTTTCTCGAACTGCTGGCACTCGCGCCGACCGATTTCCGCGCCTTGAATGGCCTGGGCGCGCTGCTGATGGAGACGGGATACGAGACCGCGGCGCGGACCGCATACGCCGAGGCGGTAAGGCAGCATCCCGAAAACCCGGTCGGCCATATTAACCTCGCGAACGCGCTGGCAAAGAAAGACGCGATCGAGGCAGCACGGCGGCATTTCGAAATAGCGCTTCGCTTGGCGCCCGAAAACGCCGATGTGCACCAGGGGTTGGCCTATCTGTTCACGCGCCTTGGTGATGAACAGGCGGCCGCGGTGCACCGCCGCAAGGTCTGTCAGACCCGCCCGGTCCTAACGCTGCCGTATCGAGGAGCGAGTTCGCCCGTCCGAGTTCTCCTCTTGGCGTCGGCGGCCGGAGGCGCGGTGCCTATCAAGCGTCATCTGGATGATCGAGTCTTCCTGACTTCCGTCCTGTTTGTCGATTTCTACGACCGCGCTCTATCCCTCCCCGCACACGACCTGGTGTTTAATGCGGTGGGCGATGCCGACCTCTGCGCCGACTCGCTCGCGGCGGCTGTGGAAGTGCTGCGTCGGTCGACGGCACCCGTAATCAATCCGCCGGAGCGCGTCATGGGCACGGGGCGGGTGGACAACGCCCGGCGACTGGCAAGAATACAGGGGGTCGTCACGCCGAAGATGGCCCTGCTACCTCGGGCTCTGCTGGAAAGTAGCGCGGCCGCGAGCACACTTTCCGCGGCGGGCTTCGACTTTCCCTTACTGCTCAGGTCGCCGGGTTTTCATACGGGCCGCTTTTTTGTGCAGGTCGAGAATACGGCATCGCTCGACGACGCGGTGCGCGGCATGCCGGGGACGGAGTTCACCGTGATGCAATATCTCGATGCGCGCGGCGATGGCGGGAAGATTCGAAAATACCGGGTCATGATGATCGACGGCGAGATCTATCCGCTGCACGTCGCCGTCTCGCATCAATGGAAGATCCACTATTTCAGCGCGGAAATGGCCGACGATCCGACGAACCGAGCAGAAGACGCGGCATTTCTGCAAAATATGACGCAGGTGCTCGGCCCACGCGCCATGGCGTCGCTCGAGGCCATACGCGAGACCCTCGGGCTCGATTACGCCGGCGCCGACTTCAGTATCGGGCCCACAGGAGACGTTCTGTTGTTCGAAGCGAATGCGACGATGGTGGTCAATCCGGTCGAGGCCGACCCCAAATGGGATTATCGCCGACCGGCCGTGCAGCGCGTGCTGGACGCCATACGACGATTGCTCACCAAGCACGCGCCTCGCCAACCGGCGTCGGCGGCAGCCGCATGAGCCGCACCTCGCGCGGCCGATCGTTGTGGCACGGTGCCGCTCTGTTTCTTTTCGTTTTCGGTGCGCCGGCACTCGTCGGCTGTTGGTCGACGGAGCCTCCCGCTCGGCCAGCTACCACCTCTCCCGAATCCAACCGTCCAGCGGCCGACGAGGGACTGGACGGGCTACTCGACCTGATGCGGCAAAGGTTGTTGTTGATGCACGACGTTGCCCGCTGGAAATGGAACCAAGGGGCCCCGATCACCGACCCCGCTCGTGAACAACAGTTGCTGACGGCGCTCGAGGAGCGCGGACTCCGTTACGGTCTGAGTCGACAGCAGACGAAAGAGTTCATGTCGGCGCAGATCGAGGGCGGCAAACTCGTGCAACAGGCAGACTTTGCCGACTGGCAGACACAAGATCGGGGAACGTTTGAAGACGTTCGCGATCTGAGCACCGACCTACGGCCCCGTATCGATGAGCTGAGCGATCGCCTGCTAAAGCAACTTGCCGAGTTGCCTCGCACTTTGGGCAAAGATTCGTCGGGTTCTCACGTCGAACAGCGGGCGGCCGTCCTGCTCGTCGGCGACGGAATCGATGACGCTGTGAGGGCCGCGGCCATCCGCCCGCTATTTCATGGTAAACGGCCATGACTGATCTATAATCACGCGCAACCGGAGGACCCTGCGAATGCGGCGCGATTTGAGCGAGGAAGGCAAACGCGATGCGATCTTCCGGATGGAAGAATATTGCCGCAGCGTGATCGAAAAGCCGGCGGCCGCCTTCGGGAACAAGCCGCCTTGTCCTTTCTCACGTCGCGAGCGCGAAGAGAGCAGAATCCGGTACGAGTTCTTCGCCATCCTTCCGATAGGACCGTCGGATGACGTGGTCGCCGTCGTCAAAGATTTCTTCGCGGCCGGGCAACACACCACGTTGCTGGTCATCGATCCCGAAACGGCCGTTACGGTGGCCGAGGGCGTGCAGTATGGCAGGGAGCTGAGCCGGCGCTGCCAAGAACAAAAGATCGTCGCCATCAGTGTCCACCCGGATGACGATTTCGCGATCGACGGCTTCCGCCCGCGACGCGGCATCCCCTACGTTACGATGCTCTGCCAGGCCGCCCAGTATTTGCTCGATGCCAAGAAGCAGCTCGAAGGCACCGATTATTACTGCAAATGGACGCGGGCGGCGCTCGATTACAACTTTCAGCAGATCGGCGAGTTTCTCTAAAAGCGGCTGACCACGAGCTCGAGCTGCCTTTGTCGATTGCTCTAATCTCCCTGCCCAAATCGCCTCACTCCACCAGAGCGCCTGCGCCGGCCGATTGAGGTTGCACGGCGAGTCGCTTTCGCTATACTCCGCCGCCCACAAGCGATCTGCCGACTCCTAGTTCTCCATCGAGGCCGGAGCGATGCTCTTCTGTTCCGAAAGATTCCTCGTCTTCTTCACGCTCATCTTCACCCTGTATTGGGTGTTTCCCTGGCACCGCTGGCGAACCTACCTGTTGCTCGTGGCCAGCTTCTATTTCTATGCGAGCTGGAACCAGTGGCTGGCTCTGATCATCGGCGTCTCGACGACGGTCGACTATTTCGTCGCCCGCGGAATAGCGGCGTCGGAGTCTCAGTGGCGCCGCAAGCTTCTGTTGAGCATCACGATCATCGGCAACCTGTCGCTGCTGTGCTATTTCAAGTACGCCAACTTCTTCTTGCATTCGGTGGAAGAGGCATTGCACGCCTTGGGGCACACATCGTCGTTGCCGGTGCTACAAGTGATCCTGCCGATCGGCATCTCGTTCTACACCTTCGAGGCCATCAATTACGGCGTCGATGTCTATCGCCGCCATGTGCCGGCTGAACGCAATCTGGCACACTTCATGTTGTTCATCACGTTCTTTCCCCACCTCGTGGCGGGGCCCATCGTGAGGGCGCGCGACTTCCTGCCGCAGATCAATCGCCGCAAGCATTGGGACTGGGCGCGGATGCAGTTGGGCGCGCAGTTCTTCTTGATGGGCTTGTTCAAGAAGATGGCCGTGGCCGATCGCATGGCCATGTTCGCCGATCCGGTATTCGCGAACCCCGAACAATACCGAACCACCGCGGTTTGGCTGGCCGTGCTCGCCTACGCCCTGCAAATCTACTGCGACTTCTCGGGCTACACCGACATGGCGCTCGGCACAGCGCACATGCTGGGCTTCAAACTGGCGCAGAATTTCAACATGCCCTATGCCTCGGCGAACATCTCCGAATTCTGGCGCCGCTGGCACATTTCGTTATCGAGCTGGTTGCGCGATTACTTGTTCATCCCCCTGGGAGGAAGCCGCGGCACGAGTTGGCAGACGAACCGCAACCTGCTCATCACGATGACACTGGGCGGGCTCTGGCACGGGGCGAGTTGGACCTTCGTGATCTGGGGCGTGATACACGGGGTGGTGTTGATCGTCCACCGCTACTTCCGCGCCTTCTGTCAAAGTCGACCCAAGCTGGATGAGGCGTTGCGTACTCCACCCGGCACAGCATTACGTATCGCCGCGACGTTCCTCACGGTGTCGCTGGCTTGGATTTTCTTCCGGGCCACGACCTTCACCACGGCCACGGTGATGTTGGGCCGCATGTTCGCAGCGCGGCACGGAATGGGACCGCCCATGTCGAAGGAAAGCCTGTGGGTACTGACCGCGGTGATCGTGGCAGCCCACGTGTTCGCGCTGAACGGCCTGTGGAAGAAGTGGTCGCTACGGATGCCCGCCCCGATCCTGGGGATGAGCTACGCCGTGTTGTTGACGATCACCCTGGTACTCGCGCCCGATGCCGGCAAGGCGTTCATTTACTTCCAGTTCTGACATGACGCACGATCGCCGGAAGCGGCCCGAGCGCCGTGCCCGAGCGGCGCTCGGTTGGTGCCTGCTGATGTTCATCACCTCCCAAGCAGCCCTCGATGCCGCGCTCGACGGCTGGCCGGAGATTCGCGACCCGGAGTTTGGCTCCAAATTGGCCCGCTTGCGCTCACAACTCGACGGCGCGGGCGAACGGCCGCTGATCTTGATCCTGGGCAGCTCGCGCTCCGAAGTCGGCATCGATCCGCAAGTGTTCGACGCGCCGCCGAACGAAGGTTCACCGGAGCCCATCGTTTTCAATTTCGCCATGACCGGCGCCGGGCCGATTCAGCAGTCGATGCTGCTCACCGAGCTCCTGGCGCGGCGCATCGTGCCGGCCAAGGTGCTCGTCGAATTGCATCCTCTGTTTCTCAATCAACGGGCGGGCGCCCTGCGCGAGGAGACACGCATCGACGTCCGCCGGCTGGGCTGGTCGAGAATGACAGTGCTCTGCGGCTATAGCCAGAATCCGGGCTTTCTGCGGCGCAATTGGTGGCGCTGCCGAATGACTCCCTGGTATGTGTACCGCCAGCAACTGCTCGACATGTGCTGGCCCGGCTGGTGTACGCAGCCCGGCCAGTACCGACTGTATCGGCATGTCGGCCCCTCGGGGTGGCTGCCGTTCACGGTGAGCGACAGGGGTGAGGAGGCCCGCCGGGAGCGGCTCGAGAAGGCACGGCTAGAGTACCAACAGGCGCTCTCCGACTTCCGCGTCACGAGCGAGCCCGACCGCGCCCTCCGCGAACTGTTCGATCTCTGCGGCGAGCGGCAAATCGCGGTCGGGGTCTATTTGATGCCCGAGGCGAGCCAGTTCCGAGACTGGTATCCGCCCGGCCTGCGTTCGATGGTCGACGATTATTTGCATCGTCTGCAAGAAGAATACGCCTTCGACGTCTTCGATTTTTCGACGTCGGTCGACGACGAAAGCTTTGCCGACGGCCACCACCTGTTGAGCGAAGCCGCCGCGGCATTCTCGGCCCGTTTCGGGCGTGAGGTGATCGCGGCAACGCCGGCCGACAGAACCTCGCAGCCGTCGCAGCGGACCGCGAATCGCTGGCTGCCCACGAAAGCCGCCACGAAATAGCCATGACTTTGCTTATTACTACGGTCAACACGTTGCGACACTACAGAAAAGCCGCCCCCGCCGACGGTGATCTGGCAGCGCGCCGAGCGGCTGCCGCGCGAATCGCACAACGTCGTGCGCGGAGGGCGATCTTTTCGGCGCTGGCCGCCTTCGCGGCATTACAGATAGGCATGTCGGTGATCATGGACCATTGGGTGCCGGTGTTGCACGACCCGGAATATGGGCGCAAACTCGCCCTGCTGCGCGGCCGCCAGGCCGAAGCCCCGAATCGCCCACTGACGCTCGTACTGGGCAGTTCGCGTTCCGGCCTCGGGCTCGATCCTGAATCGTTTGCCGAAACGCCGACGGCCGCCGCCCGCGACGATCTGGTCTTCAATTTCGCGATCACCGGCTGCGGCCCCATCCAGGAGTTCCAACTCCTCAAACGGCTACTGCGGCACGGCGTAAATCCGCGACGGGTGCTGATCGAGGTCCACCCGCTGCTATACCACCAGGAGAACGGCATCGGCGAAGAGTGTTGGATCGAGCCGCGTCGCATGGATTGGCGCGATCTGATCCTCGTCGTCGATTACGTCTACAACCGCCGCCCGTTCGTCTGGCGCTGGTGTCGTTGCCATCTCGCCCCGTGGTACTCCAATCGGTTCCTGATCTTGAACCATTTCCTACCAACGTGGCTCGACCAGAAGGCGCACATGGACCCCTGGAGCGGGCTGACCGACTACGGCTGGCTCCCCTTGCGAAAAGACGCGGTGACGCCCGAAGAATTTCAAAAGGGCACCGACAACGCGAAGAGGGAATACTCGCCGATGTTCGATGCCTTCCGCGTCACCGAACCGGCCGACCGAGCGCTGCGGAACCTGCTCGCACTTTGCCGGCAGCAGCGCATCGAGACGGCCCTCTTCGTGATGCCCGAAGGGAGTCAATTCCGCGGTTGCTACACGGCCGCGGCCCGCCAGGCGATCAACGACTATCTGGCGGTCGTCAGCCGCCAATGCGAGGTGCCGGTGTACGACGCGACCGAGTGGTGCAACGACCAGGATTTCTGGGACAGCCACCATCTGCTCGTCGCCGGGGCAAAACGATTCTCTGAGCGATTCGCCCAGCAGGTGCTCGCCGATTTCATGGCTCGCGGCGGATCGCGGACGCCATCGCTCAGGTAGGCCGACGACGTACCGAAAGGCGAGGCTTCCGTCGCCGAGACGGCGCCTACCTCACCCCACGCCGTGCAGAAGGCTGAAGACGAGCAGCGAAAGTACGGCTAGCGCGACGCTGGCGAAAAGCCAGTCGCGGCGAGCGGCCCAGCCGACCAAGAGCACGACGACGCGGACGATGGGCGTGATCATCAGCACGAGTAGGCCGAGCGTCGTCACGGCTGATCCGCGAAACTGCAAGGCGTCGTGCACCAGCCGCCCCACCGGTTCGTGCGGTGATGCCGATTCCAGTCCCTGGGCGAGCATCGCGATCAGGCCCATGAGCAATAGGACCGCACTCACCCCCAGGCCGCCGAGGAGCGTCCAATGTACCCAGTGCTCCAACTCGCGATGATCGTCTTTCATGTTCAAGCGCCTCGGATCGATCGGTAAAGCATTTGCGCGGCGACGGCCACCAGCAAGACGGCAAACAACCGTTGGATCGCACGACCGCCCAGGTATTGGTTGAGCACCGAACCCAATGCCGAGCCCCCCAATACGCCTAAGACGACCGCGGCCGTCAACGCTGGCCGCACCTCGCCACGTCCGTAGTAGAGGAAGGCACTGGCCACGGCGGTCACGCCGATCATGAAATTTGAGGTGGCTGCCGCGGCCTTGACCGGCACGTGGCACAGCAGGTGTAAGGCGGGCACTTTGAAGACACCGCCGCCGATACCCAACAGTCCCGAAAGGTTGCCGGCGATAAATGATATGAGTAGGCCAAACGGCAGCCGCTCGACACGATAGCTGACCTGCTCGCGTAGTGCCGAATCGAAGTAGGCGGCGCCGAGACGGCCCAGCGAGATATCCGGCGCCACTGTCGTGGTCGGTGACGCTGCGTTTGAGGCATGCTCTGTACGTCCTCGCCACATCAAAAGGGCACAGGGTACGAGCACGGCCGCAAACAGCCCCTCTAGCGCCTGCGGCGAAAGGGTATGCGCCGTCAGACCACCCGCGATGGCGCCCAGGGCCGTGGCGATCTCGAGCGTCATCCCCAGCCGCATGTTCGCCGTACCGCGCTCGACGTTGGTGCTGGCCACCGCCGTCGAAGTGGCGATGACCGAGATGATGCTCGTCCCTACGGCCTCGTGCATCGGCAGGCCGAGGCCGATCACCAGCACCGGTATCAGAAATACGCCCCCTCCGATGCCGAGAATAGCGCCCAGCACGCCGGTGGCCGCGCCCGCGGCGACGAGCATCACCGCTCGCAGAGGAGTAAGGAGCATCAACCGAGGAAGGTTCGCAGGGCGAAATAGATCGCGATGAGCAGCAAACCGAGGCCGGTGCCGACTCCGATCAAGAGCCAGGGCGATTCCCAGCGATTCCCACCCGCACGCCCGCGAGGGGCCAGCGAATGCTCACCGTGAGTGTTTCTGATCTTGGTCGAACCGCTCGTCGCAGCGTCCAGCGTAGCAATCGGCGGCAAATCGGCTAGTAGCCAGTCGACCGGAGGTGACTCTACCCTGGGCGGCGCCGACGCGCGAGGCGGTTTGTTCTGCCTGGATTGCACGGAGGGAGATGCAATTCGGCCCTTCGGCAACGACGGCTTGGCAACACCCGATCGACGAGTCTCGGTCGATGGCGTTGGAACGTCATCGAGGGGCGCGAGCGTCAATTCCTCGTCACCGGTCGCCGGCTTCGCCTCCGGTGCCGGAGCGTGCAGCCACTCGCTGAGCGCCGACGAAACCGCTTCCATGGTTTGATACCGGGCCGCCGGTGACTTGGCCATCATCCGTCGACAGATGCTCACGAGGCTCTCCGGAACATCGGGCCGCTCCAATCGGATGTCGGCCGGTTCGCGCACCTGATGCGACATCAGCCGTTGGCCCAACGAGCCGTCGCCGAACGGCGGATGGCCCACCAAGGCGAAGTAGAGCGTGCAACCAAGACTGTAGATGTCGGCCCGCCCATCGACGATATGGCTGTCGAGCGCCTGCTCGGGCGCCAGGTAATCGACCGTGCCGAGCACCTTGTCGTCGAACTCGCTCGTGATCGCGCTGTCGATGTCGTTCTTCACGCTCGCCAACCCGAGGTCGAGCACTTTGAGCACGCCGCGGCCGTCGACGATAAGATTGGCAGGCTTCATGTCGCGGTGGACCAACCCGAGCCCGTGAGCGGAGGCCAGACCGTCGGCCGCCTGCCGTATGTAATCCGCGGCCTTGGCTGCCGGCAGCGGGCCTTCCTTCTCGACGAGCGTCTTCAGATCCCGCCCCTGCACATACTCCATCACCAGGTAGTGCACGTCGCCTTCCTGGTCGACGTCGAATGCCCGCACGATATGCGGGTGATCGAGCGAAGCGACGGCCCGCGCCTCGCGATGAAATCGGCGCACGCGCGAATGATCTTCGGCCTGGTTCGTCGGCAAGACCTTGATGGCGACGCGGCGGCGCATCACCTGATGTTCGGCCAGATAGACGCTGCTCATACCGCCGCTGCCCAGGTGGTCGAGCAGTTTGTATTTGCCCAGGAAGAATCCGCGGTAACGGCCCTCCAGCAACTGTTCGCTCTGCCATCCGGTCAACAACCCGCGGCCCGTCAGATGCGAGCTGACCACCTGCGTGTCGTGTAAAGCGGCGGAGCCTGTTTCATGCTCGAGGGCGGTGAGCACTTCATCCAGACGGGCGCGGTCCACCAACCCGCTCTTTTCCACGGTATCTAAGAAATGGGTCACCGAGGTCTGGGGCGCCATAAACACTCGCGGCTTGCATTCGGCGTGCCAGAGAATACCGCACGTCGCAACTGACTGTAGCGAAAGGCATTGGAGCGAATCACCGCGTGCCGATGGACCGGTAGTGGGGCGCACGGGAAGCCAATTTGGCTTCTTAGGGAGCCGACGCCTGACCAAACCCGACGACTCGAACTCAGCCGCCGACCTCGGCCCGAAAACGAGCAAACTCGTCGGCCTGCCGGCGCAACTCGGAAGCGAGTTCCTCGACTTGCCGTCTCACGGCGGCCAACTCGGACCGCAGGTCGGCCAGTGCCTCGGCGGAGCCTGTCGATGTGTGGACGGCGGCCGGCGGTCGCGCCGTTTGCGGCCGCGCCACAGGCTCGGTCACGTCGGCCGACGAAGATGCCAGCCCCGCCGGCCCCTCTCCCAGTTCCGACCCCATCGCGGCGGAACCGGCCGCTTCGCGCCGCACCTTGTCCATCTCTTGCGGCTGGTAGAGCGCGTGCGAGACGACCTGGCCACGCCCCTCGGGGCTGAGGGTGATGACGAGCCGCTTGGCTTTGAGCGAATCGATGACCGGTCTTAACGCCGCCAAGTCGGCGATCGGTTCCATGCGTGCCGCCCGGCCACGCAATTCACCCACCGTCTGGGCGCCGCGCAACAAGAGCTCGGTCATCACGGCCATCTCTACCTTGTCGACTCCCAACCAGTCGTACAGGTAATGGCGGTACTTGGGCACGCGCCCGCCTCCCTGCACTTCGGCCACGGCACCCAAGGCCCGCAGCCGTTCCAGCGACGCCTCGACATCGTCGGGCTGCAACTGCATGAGCGGATGGCGGTTGTTCTTCTGATTGGCGCCGGTGCAGATGGCGTTCGAAGACATCGGGTAGGCGTCGGGCGTCGTTTTGGCCTTCTCCGCCAAGACGCCCAACACGCGTCGATCGATCGCCGTCACCGGCTGCCAGCGCGGCGCGGGCCTGTGCGGGGGCGTTGCCGATGGAGTTGTCGTCGAGTGTGGATCACCGGTTGACATATCGCTTCGTCGGGGCGTTAGGACGTGCGGCCGTTCATGCGGCCGGCCATTATACCGCCGACCTCGTCAGTCGCCGATGCGGGTATCGAGATAGTCCACGATCGTTCACGTCAGCTCGCAGACGGCCGATTGGCCTTCGCATTCGTCGACTTCGATGAGTAGACGCCGCGGAGCGGCCAGCCGGCGCGAGGCGAGCTCCGACAACAGCCGGCGGCCGATGTGACGTGCGAGCAGTTCGGCCGTCGTATTCGGTACCGGCAGCAAGACGCAGTCGCCGCGCGGAAAGACCCACCGGCGCTCTTCAAAAACGGCTGTGACGGCGGTCTCGTCGGCGGTGACCTGGATGAGTGGATGCTCGGTCGGCAACAGGACGTGATGGTCGAGCTCCAGCACAATGTCCCGCAGCGCGTCGCGCAAGGCGATGAAGTCGATCACGTACTGGTTCTCGTCGAGCGGACCGAAAACCTCGGCCGTCACGCGGTAGTTGTGCCCGTGCAACCGTTCGCAGACATTTCCGTCGAAGGTGATAAAGTGCGCAGCGGAAAAGACCAGATAATCCTTCGTCAGCCGCACTCGATACGTTTCAGGCATGTCGGGATCGTTGTATGGCCGGGATAGGGCGGTCCGTGAGCGGCCTCGCCATCAGTAAAACTTGACCGGTAATTCAATTATGCCGGTTCGCAGCGCGGCGAACAGCCCGGCGCAGACGAAGTCGGCGGTCGTACCCGGATTGCGGCGGTGACCGTCGCAGCGGAGCCAGAAATCGAAGTCGGCCAAGGCCCGCTCATAGGGCTCGTCCCCCGGATTACCGGCCTCGAGCGTGGCGGCCGCCATCGTCGAGGATTGCCGCGCGATCGTTGGGCCGCATTTGCGAGCGATCAGGCTGTCGGGGAAATCGGCCATCAGCCGCAGTTGGGCACGCACGATCGTCTGGCCGAGGGGCCATCTTTCCGCGAGCCCGTGCCGAATGGCCGGAAGAACCACGTCGAAAAGCTCAGTGAAGTCGTTTACATACTGCCGGGCGACCAGATCGCGATCGGCCGCCAGCCGCATGGCGTAAAGCAGATCGTCCGGCGGAGGGCCGGACACGTCGGCTTCGTCGACTTGGCCGAGCCCGCCGGGCGTCGCCAACCGGATGGCCTCGTAGACCAGCCGGGTGTCATCGGCCCGCGACGAGCGCAATACATCGGCGACGCCGGCGCGCAAGTCGCCACCCGCCATCGCCAGCGGCGCCATCAGCAGTACTGCGCCGAGGTTGGTGTTGGTGCCCACAGCGTCGCGCGTGCGTCGTACCGCATCGACCACGACCTGGCCGAGAGGGGCACCGGTCGCGGCGGCGTCGAAGGCCGGCGCGACGGCCACCGCACTCATAGCAAAATCGACGAAGGTCAGGTCCTCGAAATCGGCCGCCCGGTGGACATTTCCCGGCTTGCTGGCGGCGACTTCCCACAAAAAGGCAAGTCCGGCGAGTTGGCCGACGGTGAGATAAGAGACAGGCATGACGTCCAAAGTCTAAAGTCCAAACTCCGAAGTCAAGGGACAGCAGCGTTTCCTCGCCAAGACAATGGGTTTACACTGGTGGCAGGAGTGAGGGCGGCATTACGCCTGCCTGCGGGATTTACACCACGAATACCAGTCGAAGATGCTTAGATTGCGAGTCGCAGTGGTCGCCCTGCTGTTGTTGGGCTGCCTTGTCGGTCCAGGCATCACTCGCGCCGACGATTACGACCGCAGCCATTGGGCCTTTCAGGCCCGCGGCACCTCCCCGCCGCCGACCTTATCCGAGCCCGCCGACCAGGCTTGGCTGCATAACGAGATCGACGCTTTCGTGCTGGCGCGACTCAAGCTCGCAGGCCTGCCCCCGGCCTTTGAAGCCGATCGCCGCACGCTCATCCGCCGGCTCTATTTCGACCTGATCGGGCTACCGCCCACACCCGCCGAAATCGAAGCGTATGTCGGGGATCCCTCGCCATCGGCCTACGAGACGCTCGTCGACCGGCTGCTCGCCAGCCCGCACTACGGCGAACGTTGGGGCCGGCATTGGCTCGACGTGGTCCGCTACGCGGAAACCGAAGGGTTTGAATACGACCGCTATCTGTCCGGAGCTTGGCGTTACCGCGACTGGGTGATCGAGTCGCTCAACGCCGACAAACCCTACGATCGCTTCGTCCGCGAACAGCTCGCGGGCGACGAAATGACGCCGGCCGATCCCGCACTGCTCGTGGCGGCCGGCTTTCTTCGGCTGGGGCCGGTGCGGCGCAATGCGGGCAACCAGGAGGTCGCCGGCAGCCGCAACGAAGTGCTCACCGAGATGACCAACGCGGTCGGATCGGTGTTTCTCGGCCTGACGGTCGGTTGTGCCCGTTGCCACGATCACATGTTCGATCCGGTGCTACAGTCAGACTACTACCGTCTCGAAGCCTTCTTGGCCGCCACGCACGAGCACGACGTACCGCTCGCCAGCGACAACGAGCAGGCAGCCTGGCGAGAGCGCACCGAAGCGGTGAAGGCCGACATCCAGCGGGTCACGCGCGAGTTGGAGAAACTGAAGCAAAACTCGTCCGGCGACCGCTCCGATCTCCAAGCCCAGTTGGTGCGACTCGAGGCGCAGCTTCCGCCGCCGTTGGACGCGATCTGCTCGGTGGCCGACGACGCGGCGAAGCGAACAGCCATCCATGTGCTCGAGCGCGGCAACTGGGACAAACCGGGTCGACCGGTGGGGCCGCGCGTGCCGGGTGTGTTTCTGCCAGAAGGCGCGCCAGAGCTGTCACCGAACCTCCCCAACCCGCGCACGTCTCTGGCGGATTGGCTGCTCGAACCGAACCACCCGCTCGCCGCGCGGGTCATCGTCAATCGGGTCTGGCAATATCACTTCGGGCACGGCATCGTCGCCACGCCGAACGATTTCGGAGTCAATGGCGACTCTCCCAGTCACCCCGAATTGCTGGACTGGTTGGCAACCCGGTTCATTGCGGACGGTTGGCGGCTGAAGGAATTGCACCGTCTGATCGTGACGAGTGCCACCTATCGCCAAGCGTCGCGCTCGGCGAACACCGCTCAGGGTATGCAAACAGACCCGGCCGATCGACTGTTGTGGCATTTTCCACGCCGTCGCCTCGAGGCCGAAGAGATTCGCGACGCGATGCTCTCGGCCGCGGGTAGGTTGAATCTCAGGGCGGGTGGCCCGAGCGTGGTCGTACCCGTCGAGTCAGACTTGGTAGAGTTGCTTTACAAGCCGTCACAATGGCAAGTGACGGCGGAACGCGGTGAGCACGACCGGCGGAGCGTCTACTTGATCGCCAAGCGCAACCTACGGTTGCCGTTCATGGAGGTCTTCGATCAGCCCGACTTGCAGATCAGTTGTGCCTGCCGCGAAGCGAGCACGCATGCGCCGCAGGCCCTGGAACTGCTCAACGGCAAGCTCTCGAATGAATTGGCCGACGCCTTGGCCGACCGCCTGGCTCGCGAAGCACCGGGTAACGCGCGCGACCAGATCGATCTCGCCTATCGACTAGTCGCGGGCAGGCCGCCCAACGATGGCGAAGCGGCGCTCGCGGCCGAGTTTCTCGCCCACCAGCCATTGCGTGAGTTTGCGCTGGCGATGTTCAACGTCAACGCATTTTTGTACGTGGAGTAGTGCCGCCAGATGCATCGATGCCCGGCCACCACACGAAGACACTTCATCGAGCGCGCGTTTTGCGGTTTCGGCTCGCTCGCGCTGGCGTCGTTGGTGAATGGTGAATCGGCCCGCGCCGTCAATCCGCTGGCGGCCAAGCCTCCGCGCCTCTCCGAAGCCAAGGCCAAGGCGACCATCTTCCTGTTTATGGCCGGCGGTCCGAGCCATCTCGAAACGTTCGATCCCAAGCCGCTCTTGAACCGCCTCGACGGTCAACCGCGACCCGCTCAATTCGGCGAGGCAAAGTATCAATTCGTCGCCAAGGACGCGAAGCTGCTCGGAAGCAAGCGGCGATTCGAACGCTACGGAGAGAGCGGTATCGAGGTTTCCGATCTCTTCCCCAATATCGCCCGGCATGTCGACGACCTGGCGATCATCCGTTCGTGTCACGGCGACATGGTGGTCCACTCGGCGGCCCAATACCAATTGTTCAGCGGCCGCACGATGCCGGGCTTTCCCAGCATGGGTTCCTGGGTTGTTTACGGGCTTGGTTCCGAGAGCGACTCACTGCCCGCCTACGTGGTGATGCCCGACGGTCACGGCGCACTCGAAGCCGGACAGCCGATGTACGCCAACGGCTTTTTGCCGGCCGTCTACCAGCCGACGATGCTACGAGCGGGCGAGCGTCCGTTGCGCAACCTTAAGCTTCCCTCCGGGGTTACCTCCGACGAGCGGCGGCAAACGATCGAACTGGTGCGCAATCTAAACCGGGCCGCAGCCGTCGCCGACGACGAGTTGGAAGCCCGCATCGGCGCCTATGATCTGGCCTTCAAGATGCAGAGCGAGGCGCCCGAGGTCTTCGACCTGCGCGGAGAGACGCAGGAGACACTCGATCTGTACGGCATCGGCCGTGAGCCGACCGATGACTACGGCCGACGCTGCCTGCTGGCCCGACGCTTGGTCGAGAAAGGGGTGCGTTTCAACGTGGTGGTGTCCGGAGGCGGGGCCGGAAACATGCAGTGGGACGCCCACAACGATATCGAAGAAAACCATCTGCGCATGGCGTCGCAGACCGATCTACCGATCGCTGGGTTGCTGACCGATCTGAAACGCCGCGGCTTGCTCGAATCGACGCTCGTCCTATGGGGAGGCGAGTTCGGCCGTTCGCCCGAAGCGCAAGGCGGCAAAGGGCGAGACCATCACAACCTGGGCTTTACCGTGTGGATGGCCGGTGGCGGCATTCGTGGCGGCTGTGTCGTGGGTGCCACCGACGAGATCGGTCTACGGGCCGTCGAACGGCCGTACCATTTCCGTGACATTCACACAACGATCTTGAACCAACTCGGTCTCGATCAAGACGAATTGAGCTACTTGCACCAGGGTCGCAAGGAACGGTTGACGGAGATCCAGGGAGAGGTGATCGGCGAGATTGTCTAGCGGAGTTGCGACGCATGGCCAAGCGAAAGACCTGGCGAGAGAAGCTCGCGGACGATAAGGATCTGCCGAAGGTCGTCAAGATCACGGGCGCGATGAGCCGCCGCTGGGGGAACGGTACGGTGGTCGTTCCCGCACCGCGCGAAGTCGATCGGATCATGAAGCGCGTGCCGCGCGGGAAGCTGATCACGATCAATGAGATTCGGGCCGTTGTCGCCAAGAATCACCTCGCGACGATCGCCTGCCCGATCACGACCGGCATCTTCGCCTGGATCGCCGCGCACGCTGCGGACGAAGCCGAAGCGGAAGGCGCAAAGCGCATCACGCCCTATTGGCGGACGCTGAAGTCGCAGGGCGAACTGAACGCCAAGTACCCCGGCGGCATCGACGCCGTGAGGCAACGCCTGGAATCAGAAGGACACCGCGTGGTCCCCAAAGGAAAACGATTCGTCGTCGCCGACTACGAAAAACGTCTCGCAAAGCTTTGACCGTCGCGCTGGTAACGACTCCGGTTGATCGGCAGACGGTTGCCGCCGACGCCAGGTAGGCCCCCGGGAGAGGAGATTGCCACCGATGGCAAATCTCCTCGACCAGTTGTGCCTCGACCGCACGTGACCGACGAGGGCCTCCTTGGTACGATGCGGCATTCGGACTGAATTCCTTATTGCCATCGGCACTCGATTGAGACGTCAATGACCGCGTCCCGCCCCACTTTTCGCGCGGTCACGCTCGGTTGCAAGGTAAACCAGTACGAAACGCAATATGTGCGCGAGGGGCTTGAGCTGGCCGGTTACCGCGCGGCCGGCGAAGGCGAGACGGCCGATCTCTGCCTGGTGAATACCTGCACGGTCACCGTCGAGGGTGATGCCAAGAGCCGACAGACGATCCGGCAACTCGCTGCCCGTAACCCCGGCACGCGGATCATCGTCATGGGTTGCTATGCCACCCGCGCCCCGCACGAAGTGGCGGCGTTGCCCGGCGTGGCGGAAGTCGTGGAGGACAAGCGGGAACTGCCCGATCTGTTGGGCCGCTTCGGCGTGGTTGACGTGCCCACGGGAATCTCCCGTTTCGATTGCCGCAAGCGGGCTTACGTGAAGGTGCAAGACGGCTGCCTCTTGCGATGCAGTTTCTGCATCATTCCCCACGTGCGCCCGACGCTCACGAGCCGCCCTGCGGTGGACATCGTTGACGAGGTCCGCCGACTGGTGGCCAACGGCTATCGCGAGATCATTCTGACGGGGATCCATCTGGGGCACTACGGCGTCGATTTCAACGCCGGCCGGCCGAAGAGCGAGTGGCTGCGGCTGTCGCACCTGGTCGATCGGTTATGCCGGCTCGACGGCGAGTTTCGCATTCGCCTGTCGAGCATCGAAGCGACCGAAGTGACGCGCGAGCTGATCGGAGTCATGGCGGCCAATCCGCAGCGAGTATGCCCCCATCTGCATGTCTCGATACAAAGCGGCTCCGACCGCGTGTTGCGGGGCATGCGTCGCCGCTGGTGCAGCCAGCGATTCGTCGACCGCTGTCTATTTGCCAAGCAGAGTCTCGATCGGCCGGCGTTCACCACCGACATCATCGTCGGTTTCCCGGGTGAGACCGACGACGATTTCGACGCGACGTGCCGAGTCGTCGAGGAGGTGGGCTTTTCGAAGCTGCATATCTTTCCGTTCAGTCCGCGCCGCGGCACACCCGCCGCGAACATGGCCGAGCAGGTTCCCAAGCGTGTCAAACAAGACCGCGCTCAGCGGCTGTCCGCGGTCGAGCAGCGGCTTTTCGAATCCTACGCCCGATCGCTCTTCGGCCGACGCCTGCAAGTGATGGTGGAGTCGCCCGTAGCCGATCGGCCCGGCTTCGCATATGGCACCTCGTGCCGATATGTGCACGTGGTCGTTCCGGCCACGCCGCAGTGCTATGGCAAATTCCGCGACGCCGTCCCAACGCGACTTGCCGCGGGACGCTTGGAGGTATGACGCGCGAGCCGCGTCATTTATCGCCCGCGCTCGAAGCGGGCAGCTCCTTGATGCGGATATTGCGGAACTCGACGTGGCTGGCGTGGCCCAGAAAGCCGACGAAGCCGCGCGTACGCTGCATGCCGGGGTGGGCCTTGAGCGTCTCGGGATCCTTGACGTCGTCGAGGTTGCCGTCGACTGTCACCTGGCCGTTCACGGTCACCTTCACGTGTCGGCCGTCGCAGACGATCTCCTCGGTGTTCCACTCGCCTGCCTTTTTCGGGGCGCCCCGTTTGGCCGGCAGGACCTTATAGATCGAGCCGTGGTACTGACCGGGCTCCAGATTGGCATATTGCGGTGCGTCGTCATCCAGAACCTGGCTTTCCATGCCGAAATAGGCCGCATCGCCCTCGAGCGGCGCTCGCAGGCCGATGCCGTTGTTCCCGCCCGGCTCGACCCAATATTCGAAACGGAGAACGAAATTGGCGTACTCCTTGTTGGTGAACAACTTGCCGCCGCCGTCCTTCGGACAGACGAGTACGCCGTCCTTCACGACGTAGCCGGGGCCGACTTTGCCGATGAGTTGCCAGCCGTCGAGCGTCTTGCCGTCGAACAATGAGACAAAACCCTTCTCGTCTTCGGCCGCGGGCAAACGGGCAACCGACGTAAGGAGCATTCCCAGTGCGACCAACGGCATCAGACGGGGTGCGGACATCTTTGTGTTCTCCGGAAGGTGTTTTCGCGGGTTGTATTGTAGTTAGCCCAGAAGCTGCACGGTAGACGCAAGACGAGGCTTCGCCGCTCGAAACCGCGCCGGCGAAGGCTACTTTTCGACGACCGCGTGCGGCTATGATGCAAGTAGTACCGATGCATACACGTTGCGGTCCCCGCGTCTCGATGCCCGAGCAGATCCACTTCATAACCGGCCGGCTGGCAGAGCATTCTCTGCGCAGCGTGCTCGCCGGGTTGGCCGGCAAGGCGGGATTCGACTACACCGTCGAGGTGCTGGGTATCACGGTGGCGGCGTTGATGACGACCGAATGGGTGGCGCGGCGCATGAGCGTGCCGCCCGGAACCTCGCGCGTGATGGTGTCGGGCTATTGCTCGGGCGATTTGGACGTTTTGGGCCGGGCCGCGGGGGTGCCGGTGGAACGCGGTCCCAAGGACCTGCGTGAGCTGCCACGATGGTTCGGCCAGAAGCCGCTCGAGGACTACGGTGCCTACGCGATCGAGATCATCGCGGAAATAAACCACGCGCCGCGGTTGGCGCGCGAGGCGATCTTGCGCCAGGCCGCCGATCTGGCCGCACAAGGCGCCGACGTCATCGACGTGGGTTGCGATCCCGGCGATGAGTGGCCGGGCGTGGCCGACTGCATCAAGACGCTGCGCGCCGAGGGCTACCGCGTGAGCATCGATAGCCTCAATCCGCGCGAGATCGCCGCGGCGACTCGTGCCGGGGCCGAACTGGTACTATCGGTCAACAGCAGCAACCGCGCCTATGCAGCCGACTGGGGTTGTGAGGTGGTTGTCGTACCCGATGTGCCGGCAAACTTGGCCGGACTCGACGAAACCGTCGAGCTGCTGGCCGACGCGGGGGTCCCCTTGCGGATCGACCCGGTGCTGGAGCCGATCGGGTTCGGTTTCGCCCGCAGCCTCGGGCGTTACTTGGCGATTCGCGATCGTTATCCCGATGCCGAAATGATGATGGGGATCGGCAATCTCACCGAGCTGACCGACGCCGATTCGGCCGCCATCAACGTGCTCTTGCTCGGCTTTTGCGAAGAGCTGGGCATCCGTAGCGTGCTGACCACGCAGGTCATCAACTGGGCGCGGACGTCGGTGCGCGAATGCGATCTCGCTCGGCGATTGGCCCACTATGCCGTGACGCACCGCGCCCTACCCAAACGCGTGGAGCCTCGGCTGCTGATGCTCCGCGATCCGGAGACCCTCGCTTACGGTGATGCCGAATTACGGCAACTGGGCGAACAACTCAAGGACCGCAACTATCGCCTCTTCGCCGAGGGTGGCCAATTGCATGTGCTCGCGGCCGGACTGCACCTGACGGGAACCGATCCGTTCACGCTCTTCGACGAAATGCAGGCCACCGGGTCGGGAAAGTTGGACTCGAGCCACGCCTTCTATCTCGGCTATGAAATGGCCAAGGCGGTCACGGCCTTGACGCTGGGTAAACAATACCGCCAGGATCAGGCGCTCGATTGGGGATTTCTGACCCGGCCCGAAAAGAGCCATCGTGGCCGTGACGAAGAATCGAAGAAAGAGGGCCCATGACAAAACTCCTTCGTCACCGGCCGGCCGTCGCGTGGCATTTTGCCGTCCTACCATCTTGGGGCGTGGCGCGTGCGCCCCGTTGATCGCCCGTTATGCCCGCGACGTATTTCGAACCATTTATCGAAGAGCTCTCACCGGTGCCCGATGCGCGCGAAGCGTTTCTTCGTTTGCGCGGGCTACCGCATTGCTTATGGCTGGATAGCGCCCGGCGACACGCGGCGCTCGGCCGGTATTCGTTTCTTGCGGCCGACCCGTTCGACTATTTTGAGCTGCCCGTCAGCGGGCCCGACGCACTGGCGATCCTGGCCCAAAAGATATCGCCATTCCAGGCCGCGACCGTGGCCGACTTGCCTCCCTTTCAAGGTGGCGCCGCCGGGCTGATGGCCTACGACTTGGGCCGTCAGTATGAGCGTCTGCCGCCGCCGCGGATCGACGAGTTCAAACTCCCCGCTTTGGCGATGGGTCTGTACGACGTCGTAGTCGCCTGGGACCACGAGTGCCAGCGGGCTTGGCTCATCTCCCACGGCTGGCCCGAGATCGATGAGGCGGCGCGGCGGCGACACGCGCGAGAACGGCTCGATCAGTTTCGCGGCCGGCTGGCGGCCGAGCCCAAACCTCCGCAACGCCCGCAAACCCGATCGATCGCACCTTCCGATCTGGCGCTTCAGTTTGCCGTCGGCGGTATGCCTGGGTTGACGAGCACGTTCTCGCATGAGACCTATTTGCAAGCCGTCCGGCGGGCGATCGACTATATCGAGGCCGGCGACGTCTTTCAGGTGAATCTCGCGCAGCGGTTACTCTATCCCGCGCACGACGACGCCAGTGAACTCTATCTGAGGCTTCGCGAGCGCAACGCGGCGACGTTCGCTGCCTATTTCGACCTGGGCGAATTTCAGATCGCGAGTGCTTCGCCGGAACGCTTCCTATCGGTCCGCGCGGGCCAGGTCGAAGCGCGGCCCATCAAGGGAACTCGGCAACGCACGCGCTGGCCCGAGGCCGACCTGTTCGCCGGTGACGAACTGCGACTGAGTGAGAAAGACCGTGCCGAGAACGTGATGATCGTCGACCTGTTGCGTAACGATCTGGCCCGTGTCTGCCGCGCCGAAAGCGTGTGCGTGACGCAGCTCTGCGAGTTGGAAACGTACGAATACGTGCAGCACCTCGTCTCGGCCGTGCGTGGCACGCTGCGCGAGGGTTGCCGGCCGCTCGATCTGTTGCGGGCGGCGTTTCCGGGTGGGTCGATCACCGGCGCGCCCAAGGTGCGGGCGATGGAGATCATCGCCGAACTCGAGCCGACGGCGCGCGGGGCGTATTGCGGCTCGCTCGTCTATGTCGGCTTCGACGGCACGCTCGACGCCAGCATCCTCATCCGCACCGTCACGGCGGGACGCGGCTGGTGGCAGTTTCCCGTAGGCGGCGGCATCGTTGCCCAATCGGTGCCTGCCCTGGAATATGATGAAACGTGGCACAAGGCCGAGGGCCTCTTGCGATCGCTGCGATGATCTTGCTCATCGACAACTACGACAGCTTCGTTCACAACCTGGCCCGTTATTTCGAGCGACTGGGCCAGGAGACGTTCGTGGTGCGCAACGACGCGATCGACGTCGATCGGGTGCGCGCCCTGAGGCCCGACGCGCTCGTGCTGTCGCCGGGCCCCTGCGCACCCGAGCAGGCCGGAGTGTCGCTCGATCTCGTGCGCAAGCTCCATCGCGAAGTACCGATTCTCGGCGTTTGCCTCGGCCATCAAACGATCGCCGCGGCGCTCGGCGGCCGCGTGGTGCGCGCCGCTGAGCCGGTTCACGGCCGGGCCTATCCGGTGTTTCACATGGGATGCGGCATGTTCGCCGGTTTGCCGAGTCCGCTGCGTGCCTGCCGATATCACTCCCTCGTTGTCGAAGAAGCGAGTTTGCCCGGCGAATTGCAAGTAACGGCTCGCACATCCGACGACGTGGTGATGGCGATCGCTCATCGCGAGCTGCCGGTGGTCGGCGTGCAGTTCCACCCCGAATCGATTCTCACAGAACGCGGTTACGAGATGCTGGCCGGCTTTTTACGGCTGGCCGGCCTGCACCTGCCCGGTCCCTGCCCGACCCTCGCCGACGACCTGGTCGAGCCCGCTCGTCGGCCGTTACCGAGCGCCCCCGTGACGTTTTGACGCCCGTCTCGCTGCCGAGCCGCCCAGTGCCGGCTAGATCTTCTCGAATTCTTGCTTGTTCATGCTTCCCGGCACGATGCGGTGGAAACCGGTCAGTCGCCAGTTCTCTAGACTCGGAGGCATATTGGCGGCCAGCCCCAGCACAACCGAGACGGTCAGCGCCAGGGCGGCGAGATCGGGCACCTGCCAACCGACCAAGAGATAGGGCAACGTCGTCGCCGCAATGGAAATCAAGATGGGCGCTATCAGGAAATGATCGTAGCGCGGGATGATCCACCGTAGGGTCAGAAGTCGGCCCCAGAAGCTGATCGGCGGCCGATAATCCATCCAGTAAGGGAACGTTCTCATCGCCAGGGCCGGGATGGTGGAAAAGCCGAGCGCCAGTCGCATGAAATTGGCAGCGTCCATCGGATTGGGAACGAGAGAGATAAGACTATAAGCCCACCAGCCCATCAGCAGGCTAAGCAAGCATCCATGGACGTAGCTTAGCTTGCCCAGGGAACGCTGGAGCTGGTCCAGTGGCCACCCCAGCATCTGGCGCAGGTTCGCTTCGTTGATCGACTGCAACGATGGAGCGGTCCAATACGTGGACAGCCCCCACGGAAACTTCGCCAGCATGCGTCGCAGACCGATCCAGCCGGCCAGGTAGAGCCAGACGGCGATAGCCAGCGCCGTGGCGGGGTCGTACCATTGCCGGATCACTTCCCCCAAGCCGAACGCCAGCAAGTATGCAAAGCCGGTCATTCCCGTAGAAGCGAAGCTCGCGCACAGGAGAGCCAGGTAACCGAACATGAAGCCCAGCGGCAGGTAGAACTGGGAGACTTGCGGATGGTGCCAAAGCAAAAAACCGAGCAGCAGCAAGACCGCGTCTTGCAGCACCAAGTGGATCGGTCCCACCGGCAGCGGCACGCCGCTCGTCCACGGCGTGACCCGCAGCCAGTTCCGATATCCGTGTTGATAGAGCGGATGGAAGGCTTGTACACGAGACATTCCCAGTAAGATTGCCGCGGCGATCAAGAGCCAGTCGCGCCGCTGGAGCAAAAAGTGGTCAATCGGGAACGCGGCTCCCTGCCAAACCGTGCACCAATAGCACACTTCGATGGCGAGCACCGGCAGCAACAGGAGCCATACCCGAGGCGGCAGCGCCGCCACGCGCAACCATTGCACGACCCGGCGTATCATCGTCGCGTCTCGTCGAAGTAGTGTGCCACGTTATCGAAACTTTCGGGATGTAACAGCTTCTGGAGCGCCTCGGAAAGCGGGCCGGCGCATTGTGCCTTCCGCCGCAGACCCTCTACGGTGTCGAACGCGGCAACCTGGCCGTCTCGTAGCACGACAATACGGTGGGCAAGCTCTTCCACCACTTCGGGCACCGGCGTGGTCATGATGATCGTCGCGGCATTCCGCTCGGTCAGCCGCTGCAAGACGCGTTTTAGGGCGAAAATGCCAGACGGATCCAAACCGCCCGAAAAGGGCTCGTCGAGAAACAGAATCGGGGCTTCGCTGACGAGGGCCGCGCAGATGGCCATCTTCTTCTTCTGGCCGTTGGAATAGCTGCGGATCGGCCAATCGCCTTCGCGCGCCAGCTCGAACAGCCGCAAGAGCCGTTCGACATGATCGAGCAGGCGCTCGTCGTCGCGCCCGTAAATGTGCCCAACGCCGAACAAAAACTCCCGGCCCGTGCGATTCTTCGGCAACCACGGATGGTCGGGAAGGTAGTACACCAGCTTGCGGATGGCCAGTTCGTTGTCCGCCGATGCATAACGCATGAGACCGTTGATCTCGACGCCGCCTTGTTGTGGTTGGATTACGCCGGCCATGACGCCGAGCAGGGTCGTCTTGCCCATGCCGTTCGGTCCAAGGATGGTAACCATCTCGCCCTCCTCGATCTCCAGATCGACATGACGAAGGACGCGCCGCACGCTGTAATGCTGGGTAACTCCAAGTACCCGAATCATCGGCTTGACACCAAACACACCAATCATCGGTTCACTCCCGAACACCGAGCGATCGTTGCCAGACAGAAGCAAGGAATAGTCGCGATCCAGGCCCGAATAAAGAGTAGAGAACTGAATCGATACTTCGTACGAGATCACCACATTCTATCGATACGGGACGCCAAGATGCCAAATTGGGAGTCAATCGCAGAGCAGGCCGAAAGATTGTTGCAGGACCACTGGCCGAAGTTGGTAACCTGGGGCGGGGCTCTGGCCTTTAGCAGCCTGTGGGCCTTTTTCTGGGCTTGGCGGGCCTGGCGGCGCCGACAAGATCTGGACGTGATCCACGTCTCGCAGAACACGATCGTATCGCGTCCCACGGGGGCGAAGGGGGCGGAGGAGGCTTGGTTGATCTTGGACGTGCATTGCGAAGATCCGCTCGAACAGATCATCTCGCATCCCATACCGCGGCGCTTGATCCGCCGTGCGGCGAAGAAGACCAGCGAACATCAGCCGTTCCTGTTGTTCTCGGACGACGATCGCTGGTATGTGCTGAACCTGATCCGGCTGGCCATCGCGGAGCCTTTCAAGATCGGTGCGGCGGCCAAGATGGCGCCCGGCGCGAAGGTGGCGGAAATACCATGTGTGTTTGCGATGACCTTCGAGCGATACAAAACCATGCGGCAGGGCAAGATCCGCGTCATGCTCGCTCCGCAGGCCCTGCTCGACGACCTCACGGCCTTCGACCGTCCTTTGCGGTTGGAGGCCGAATCGCATCGCGATCGCATTACGACGCTCAAGGCGATGCAGAAGGACTGGCTAAAAGGAAAGGGCTCGCAGTTTTGCATGACGGTGCGGCTCAACGTGCCGCTGTAGCAACGCAATCGCTGTATTGTCCCAAAAGGTATTCGAGAGCCGTACGGGTATATTTGGCGGCGCCGTGTGCCAACCCGTTTCAAATAGATCTGGAAATGAGGCTCCGAATCGGCGCTGCTTCCTGCTAAACTGCCGGGCGATGCTTACTCCAGCCGAAGAACTTGGCCTGAGCGGTCTCAATCTCGAAAGCCGCCTGCGCAAGGTTTTCTATGGCTTCTCGCCCGACACGATCGTCGAACTGACCGATCGGATGACGAGCGAGGCCTTTCGACGCAACCTGATCTACTCGCGGCATGGCGACGTCGAAGCGATCCGCGTCATGTTGCGGCCGATCGGCGTCATGCCCGACCAGCTCGCCTATCTGCATTTCGTCTCGCTGACCATCCTCAACGCTCTCAAGCGGCTGCCCGACCTGTACGTGCAAGATTTCGCCGTCCGCAAGTTGGTGCCGCTCAGCGAACCGGAAGAACGTTGGCTGTGGGATAGCTGGGGCCCCAGCCAGCGAGACAACAATCCGGTCTTCGGCCGCCTCGACGCCATGGTCGAATTCACCAGCCCGACCTGGAAGGAATCGCTACGGTTCTTCGAGCCGAACCTGTGCGGCGTGGGCGGCATTCATCTCGGACCGACGTGCGAGCAGATGCTCACCGAAGTCGTATTGCCGGAGGTGGCGCAGTACGACCCTCAGTTGCACATGGAAGTGGGGCAGGACCTCCGCGAGCTGTTCATCCAGGAAGTGATCGACCATTTGGAGGCGATCGGCCGCACGGGGCGCAATGTGTGCTTCATCGAGCCCAAGTATTCGGGCGACGGCCCGTGCGAGCAAGAACCGCTGGCCGAATATTTTCACGCGCGGCACGGCATGACGATCACGCACGCCGACCCCGCGGAGCTGTCTCTGGAGAAGGGCGAGGTTTACTACGAAGGAACACCGGTCGATATCGCCTACCGCGACTACGAAGTGCGCGACCTGCTCGCCTTGGAAGCCTCCGGTGCCGATCTCGCACCCGTGCGGCGGCTGTTCGTCGAGAACCGCATGATCTCGTCGATCGGCGGCGACTTCGATCACAAGAGCTGCTGGGAGATTCTCACCGATCCCGTGCTGAGTCACAAATACTTCAATGCCGACGAACGACAGTTATTTCGCCGGCACATCCTCTGGACACGGCTGCTGACCGATCGGCAAACGTCGCTGCCGCATGGTGAGACCGGCAATCTGCTCGACTACGTCCGGCGCGAGCACGAACGACTGGTGCTCAAGCCCAATCGGTCGTACGGCGGCGACCGGGTCTACCTCGGCCACGGCATGACGCAGGTGGAATGGGACCGAGCGATCGACGACGCCCTCGCTGGCGACGAAGCCTGGGTGGTGCAGCGGCTGGCCAGCATTCCAGTAAATGAGTTCCCGGTGGTCGACGAACAGGGCCAGGTCCACGTCGAACCCTTCTACACGGTGATGGGGTTCGCGCCGACCAAGTACGGCGTGGGGATTGTCGGCCGAGCTTCGCAGAAACAGGTGGTCAACGTCGCGCAGCGCGGCGGCATGTGCGGCATCCTCGTCGGTCGCCCCGTAGGAAAGCTCGTCGGCCCCGGTCAGCCCGCCAGACGAGGACCGTAGCAGCAAGGGGACCGTCAACCCTGAATCACGTCCGGCGGAGCGTTATCTGCCGCGATCGGCTGCTTCGCAGGTTCGCATTCCGAGGCCGACTCGATCGACGGCCCGCCGGCCACGCACGTCGCCACGACCAGATCTCCGGTGACATTGAGGACCGTGCGGCACATATCGAGTAGCCGATCGATGCCCATGATGATGCCGACTCCCTCGCCCGGAATGCCGACCGATTGCATAAGTACCACGATCAGCGGCAAAGATCCGCCTGGCACTCCGGCCGTTCCTACGCCGGCCAACACGGCCATCAACACCACCTTGAGCTGTTGCGGCAGAGACAGCTCGATCCCGAAGACCTGCGCCATGAAGAGCACTACCACGCCCTCGTAAAGCGCCGTGCCGTTCTGATTGCCGGTCGCTCCCACGGTGAGCACAAACCGCGAGATTTCTTTGGGCAGGCGCAAGTCGTCTTCGGCCACCTTGATGGCCGTGGGAAGCGTGGCATTGGACGACGACGTGCCGAAGGCCACCAGCATCGCCTCTCGCACGCTGCGGAAGAAACGCCGTGGCGAGACACGGCTGAAGAGACTGAGCACCACGGGATAGGTGACGAATAGGTGCACGGCCAAGGCGACAATGACCGTCAGCACGAATCGCAAGAGCGTTAGCAGGATGTCGATGCCGAGTTGGGCCGTGATGGCGAACACCAGGCAGCCGGCCCCGAGAGGCGCCAGGCGCATGGCCCAGCCGATGATGATCATCGACACGGCGTTCAGCCCTTCGAGCCAGCCAACCAGCACGGCGCATCGTGGGCCGCCGGCCGCGATCGCCACGCCGAACAACAGTGAGAACACCATCACCGCCAGCATGCCATTGCCCTTCGAGCTGCCGTCGATGGCGCCGACCATCTCCTGCAACGGGTTTTGCGGCAACAGGTCGACGATCACCTCGCGCAGCGGCTTGGCTCCCGCGGCTTGCGCGACACTGACCTTGGCTCGCGAGGCGTAGCGGGTCTTCAGCTCTTCACGCTGTTCCGGTCCCAGCGACTCGCCCGGCTTGACCAGGTTGACCAGCGTCGTGCCGATGGCGACGGCCGAGCCCGATAAGATGGCCGTGAAGAACAGCGTCCGTAACCCGAGCTTGCCCAGCCGGCGCACGTCGCCGATCTCGACCACGGCCAAGGCCAGCGCCGAGAATACGAGCGGCAGGACGACCATGAACATCAGCCGCAAGAAAATCTGACCGATCGGCTCGGCCAGGTTGAGGGTTGCCCAATCGAGCGCATCGTGCAGGCCGTTGGCATTCGCGTCCACGGGGTTGTCGTGCCCGGCCGTCACCGGCTGCCGCCCCAACCAGTTGGCCGCGAGTCCCAGCACGGCGCCCAGCATCAGCCCGATGACGATCTTGGTGTGCAGCGGCACACGGCGGACAGGGGCTTGCGGATCGGCGGTCGACACAACGCTGGCGGCGCCACCCTATAGGATGAACTGGCTGAGGTCTTCGTCCTTGACCACCTTCTCGAGCCGCTCCTTGACGTAGGCGGCATCGACCGCCACGCGCCCTCGCCCCCTATCGGGCGCTTCGAAGCTGAGGTCTTCCAGCAGCCGCTCCATGATGGTGTACAGCCGGCGGGCGCCGATGTTCTGGGTCGATTGGTTGACCTGGAACGCGTACGTCGCCAGCGCATCGACGGCGTCGGAGGCGAAGTCGAGTTCGACGCCCTCGGTCTCGAGCAGGGCCGTGTATTGTTTCGTGACGGCGCTCTTCGGCTCGGTCAGAATGCGGATGAAATCGTCCTTGGTCAGGTCCTTCAACTCCACACGGATGGGGAACCTCCCCTGTAGCTCGGGCATCAGATCGCTGGGATTCGCCCGGTGAAACGCGCCGGCCGCGATGAACAGGATATGGTCCGTCTTCACGTACCCATAGCGGGTCTGGATCGTCGTTCCTTCGACGATGGGAAGCAAGTCGCGCTGCACGCCCTGCCGCGACACATCGGCGCTCTTCGTGTCGCTGGCTACTACCTTGTCGATCTCGTCGACGAAGATGATGCCCAGGTTCTCGGCCAGCTCGATGGCCGCCGCGTTGACCTTCTCCTGATTGATGAGCGCATCGCTCTCCTGCTCTTGGATCACCTTGCGCGCTTCCTTGACCGTCAGCTCGCGGCGCGTGGTGTTGCGGGGCATGATCTTTTCGAACATCCCCTGCAAATCGAGATCGACCTGCTCCATGCCCATTCCGGTGAGCATCATCGGCACCGCCTTCTGCTCGATCGTCATTTCGACCTTCCGGTCGTCGAGATCGCCGGCTTGGAGCAATGAGCGCATCTTCTTGCGCGTGCGTTCCTGCCGTGCGGCGGCGTCGGTCGATTCGCCCTCGTCGGCGTTTGCCAGCGCGATCGGAGGCGGGGCGAGCAGATCGAGCAGGCGTTCCTCGGCCCGGCGGGTGGCCTCTTCCTCGACCTTGGCTCGTTCGCTTTCGCGCACCAGCCCGATGGCGTTTTCGACCAGTTCGCGGATCATGCTCTCCACGTCACGGCCGTAATAACCGACCTCGGTGTACTTGGTGGCCTCGACCTTGATGAAGGGCGCGCCGGTCAACTTGGCCAGCCGTCGCGCGATCTCGGTCTTGCCCACGCCGGTGGGGCCGATCATCAGGATGTTCTTGGGCGCGACCTCCGCCCGCATGTCTTCGCTGAGTTGCTGCCGCCGCCAACGGTTGCGGATGGCGATGGCCACCGCCCGCTTGGCGTCTTGCTGACCGACGATGTGGCGGTCCAGTTCGGCCACAATCTCGCGCGGCGTCAGGTCTCGCAAGGCAGTTCCTCCACCGTGAGGTTCGTGTTCGTATAGATGTCGATGCCGGCCGCAATAGCGAGCGACTCGCGCACGATGCGGCCCGCGGGCAGGTCGGCATGGGCGATCAAGGCCCGGGCCGCGGCCACGGCATAGTTGCCTCCCGAACCGATGCCGAGCACGCCGTCGGTGGGTTGGATCACGTCGCCGTTGCCGGTGACGAGCAGGGTGCAGCGAGCATCGACGACGGCCATCAGTGCTTCGAGCCGCCTCAACACGCGATCCGTCCGCCATTCCTTGGCCAGTTCGGTCGCCGCGCGCGGCACGTTGGATGGATAGTCCTTCAGCTTGGCCTCGAAACGCTCCAACAGGGCGAACGCATCGGCGCTGGAGCCGGCAAAACCGGTGAGCACCTTGCCGTCGAGCAGACGGCGGATCTTGTTGGCGTCGCCCTTCATCACCGACGTGCCAAGCGTGACCTGTCCGTCGCCGCCGATGGCCACTGTGCCCCGATGACGGACGGTAAGAATGGTTGTCGAATGCGTTTTCATCAAGTAGTTGCGAGGGCGCGCGTTCGGCGATCGAGCCAAGCCCCATTTTGGCCCAAATCTTGAAAAGACACCAGTGGCACCGCGGCCGAGGACTTGTCACGCGCGGCGAGCAGACCTATCCTGGCGCTATGCCCCAAGACGCAGAGAATTTTCGTGCGACGCTGGCCGAGCTTCATCGGCAACTGGATGCGGCACACAGCCTCGACCCCTCCACGCGCGACATGGTGCGGCAAGCGATCGCCGACATTGAACATACATTGGCCCGGGATCCGCACGCATCGGCAAGAGGCGCTACGAGCGGCAAGTTGTCCCGTAGCGAGGCCGCCGAGCATGCGTCGGTGGTTCGCCGCCTGGGCGACGCCGCACGCGAATTCGAAGCGACACACCCGACGCTCTCCGGCTCGATCGGGAGCGTGATCGATGCCCTGGCGCAAATGGGAATCTAGGCCGCCGCTTATGCGCACGCTGTTGATGTGGTCGCTCGCGGCGGCGATCGGTGCCGGGGCGGCGGCAGAAGAGCCGCCCCTCGACGGTCGCGATGGTCGGCAGCTCTTGCTCGATCGATTCCAGCCGCGGTCCAAGCTCAAGGTCGGCGAACATCCGCTCGCGAAGGCCAAGTTCCCCGTGGTGGATGTGCATGTTCACCCGCGGATCCGCTTGCACCACGCGCCGCAGGAACTAAAAGACTTCGTGGGCGTGATGGATCGGCAGAACGTTGCCGTGTGCGTCAGTCTCGACGGCGGCATGGGCGACGCCTTCGACGAGCACGTCGCCTATTTGTGGACGAATTATCGCGACCGCTTCCTGATCTTCGCCAACGTCGACTGGCGGGGCCAGGGGAAGGCCGACGACCCGGCGACGTGGGATTGCCAGCGGCCCGATTTCGCACGGCGCATGGCCAAAGAATTGGCTCGGCTCAAAGGACTCGGTGCGAGCGGGCTCAAGGTTTTCAAAGATTTCGGATTACGATACCGAAACGCCGACGGTTCTCTCATCAAGGTCGATGACCCACGTTGGGATCCGATCTGGCACGCGTGCGGTGAACTGGGCCTGCCGGTGATCATGCACACCGCCGACCCCGCTGCTTTCTTCGAACCGATCGACGAAACCAACGAACGCTGGGAAGAGCTTCACCGTCATCCCGACTGGAGCTTCTTCGGGCCCCAATGGCCAACGCGAGGCGAGCTGCACGATGCCCGGAACCGTATCATCAAACGGCATCCCGGCACGACCTTCATCGGCGCCCACTTGGCGAACGACGGCGAGGATCTGGCCGAAGCGGGGCGTTGGCTGGATGAATACCCGAATTTGGTTCTGGAAATCGCCTCAAGGATCAATGAGCTGGGCCGCCAGCCTTACACGGCCCGCGATTTCTTCGTGCGCTACGCCGATCGCATCTTGTTTGGCACGGACGGGCCACGTTCGCCCGACCGGTTGGTGTCTTACTGGCGGTTTCTGGAAACGCGCGACGAATATTTCGCTTATGCCGAGACGCCCTTTCCGCCGCAAGGCTTTTGGCGGATCTATGGCATCGATCTGCCCGACGACGTACTCAAGAAAGTGTATTCCGAGAACGCGGCGCGGATAATTCCGGGGGTCAAAGAGCGCTTGGCCAGACGGTAAGAACGCCTCCGACACCGCATTGCGGGCGCGGTCCCCACCAGCACCCGCTACAACCGTCCCGCGTTGGTCTCAGCCCGCAGCTCGTCGATCATCTCGCGGGTCGCGGCCGCCACCGCCTCTTGCCAGCGTTCGGCACCAAAACGTTCTTCGTAACCGCGGCGAGCATAGGCGAAGATGATGCCGCGAGAATTGTTGACGACCGCGCCGAGGCCCTGCTCATCGAAGGCGCCGGCCACGTCTCGGCCAGTCGCACCCTGGCTGCCATAACCAGGTACGAGAAGCCACGCGCTGGGCATGACCGAGCGTAGCTCACGGAGCTGCTCGGGATAGGTGGCCCCGACCACCGCACCCACGGCACCGTAACCGTGATCGCCACGCGTTTCGGCCGAGAGCTGTTCGACGAATTCTGCTACGTGCCGATAGAGCGGCTGGCCGCCAGCATCCAGATCCTGAAACTGTCCGCCACCCGGGTTCGATGTTTTCACGAGCGCGAAGATCCCTGCTCCACGTTGATTCGCCACCTCGACGAACGGCTGAATGCTATCGGCGCCGAGATAGGGGCTGACCGTAAGGGCATCCGCCCGCCATCCGCTTTCTTCGCCCAGATAGGCATCGGCGTAGGCCGTCGCCGTGGTGCCGATATCATTGCGCTTGCCGTCCAGAATGACAAACAGCCCCTTCGATCGCGCATGGTGAATCACCTCCCCCAGCGCCAGCATTCCGTCCGGTCCGAGTTGCTCGAAGAAGGCGGCTTGCGGCTTCACAGCCGGTACCACCCCGGCGACCACATCGATCACATCGGCACAGAAACGGAAATAGACCTTCGCCATCGCCGCGCGATCCTGCGCGGAAATGCCGCTCGTCAGCGCAGGCGGCAGTTGTTCCCAACGCGGGTCGAGCCCGACCACCACGGGATTTCGTTTTTCGCGCACGGCCCCGATGAGCCGTGCGGCGAAATGAGTTGTCGGCGACCTGGCATCCATGCCGGGAAGCTTAGCCGATTTGGTCGACGATGCCAAACCGACCGTAACATCCTAGCGCTGGTCCGCCGCCACCTCGCGCAGCGCCCTCAGGTACGCTGCGATCTCTTCGTGGATTTCCGTCGTCTGCGAAATGACCAATGAGCCCGAGTTGGTGAATTCTTTGATCGCGCCCGGACCGCCCACTTCGTCCCAGGTCGTCGGCCCCAGAGTGCTTGTGATGGTGTCGATCAGCGAGCGAAACTCGAGCACGTTGGCCTGCTGCGACTTGCCCGCGGGCGTTGCGACCAGGTCGAAGACGGGATACACCTTCGTCACGAGCATGTTTTCCGCTTCGGTTTTCGACGTGATCGCGAGCACTTCATCGCGAATGATGTAGGTCAGATCCAACTCGCCGAGCAGTAGCTTGAACGCCGTTCTCAATGTAACGCTCTGAATCTGCCGGGTGATCGGCGTATCGGTGCCGACGCCAGCGTCGCTGAGGGCCTTACGGTCAAGCCAAAGTTTTAGATTGCCCTTGGCGGCAAGCTCCTTCAGAGCTTCGCTAAACGGCGTTTCGACGAACCCAACGTCACACATTCCGTCGAGCGACTCTTCGATCTGCCGTTCGCCGGCAACAGGAGCCGGATCGGCCTCTGCGGGCCAGTCCACCTGCGGTCCCGGCGCTGCCAACTGGAGAGTTGTCCCTTTTTCCACACTCGTCGACATGGCGATGCGGCCCGGCAGAACATCCTTGAGAAACTGCGCGACTTGTTGCTGCACCTCGCGTGTCTGCCGCACGACCAGCGTGTCTCCAACGGCACCGACGAAGCCGTTTCCTTTGGGCTGCCAGCTCTGCGGCTCAACCATCTTGGGTAGCAGTTGGGCAATCTCGGTAGCCGAATCGGCAAGATGCTCGTCAGTTTGTGCGGCAGCCGTCGAGGACCCGGCAGCATTCGCATCATGGGGCTTCTGAGCCGGCGCAGGCGCGGCCTGGGGCGCTGCGGCCCCCATTTGCGGAAGAGCGTTCGCGGCTGCCGCCGCAGCCTCTTTGTCACTCAGCGCCATCATTCCGCCCTGCATCGGATTTACCGCAGCGCGGCCGGAGGGGACACTGTTTGCGCCGAGGAACCGATACGCCCTGATCTGCAGTCCGCCGTCTTTGGCCGGAGGCTGTGGTTGTGGCCCGCCATCTGAGGCTTTCACGACGGCAAGCTGCTTGTCGCGAGCAGCGCGCAGTGCGGCGAGCAGCCTTCGGGTGTGTTCGTGAACCTCCTCCGTCTGGCTGAACGTGATCGAGCCGGAGTTGCGATCTTCCTTGATCGAGCCCGGGCCGCCCACTTCGTCCCAGCTCGTGGGGTCCACTGTGCTCGTAATCAGGTCGATCACCGAGCTGTAATCGTCTCGGCCTGCTTGTTCCGACACCACCGGCGGGCGAAATTTGCTATTACGCGTGACGAGATCGCGCACCGGGTAGACTCTGACACGCAGCATGTTCTCCGCTTCGGTCTTGCTCGTAATCATCAGATAACCGTCGCCGACGACGTACGTCAGGTCGAGGTCGTTCAGCATCAGCCGTAGGACCGAACGCAACGTAATGCTTTCGAGATCGATCGTGATCGGTGTGTCGCTGCCCACGCCGGCGTCGGTCAGGGCCTTGGTGTCAAACTGGATTTCTATCCGGTGCATTTGCTTCAGGCTCGCCACCACTTCACTCAGCGGCATCTCGGAGAATTCGACCGTCGTCGGCTGGTCGAGCGCGGCCAGGATTTTGGCTTCACGCTCGGTCGGCCGAGGGCGTGCCGCGGTGGGCGGCTCGGCCGCTGGCAAAACGGCCAGCATCGATACGCACGCGCAGAGACAAGAACTAGCGAAGATGGGACGGGCATAGCGCAACATAACGGCTCTCCTACTCTGTTCGACCGAAAAACACGGAATGTGCGGGAAATGGAGCGGCCAGGAAGGCCACCGCGCCTGCGACGATACCACTACTTCTGACTCGATACAAGCATTTTTGCGCGTTAGGGAAGAAACCCGTGGCAACTTCCTAACAAATGGCTCAACCCTCACGACGCCTGTTGCCGATACAGATGGCACGCTAACGGATGCAGCGGGCAGCCTGCGCCTGCGCCATCGATTCGATACAGCAAGCCAGTAAGGAAGCGAGACTATGGCACGATGCCGCTTACGCGTTTACTACGGCCCGGAAAGCACCGCTACCGCCGAAGCCGAAGTACCCGAAAACACCGTACGCGCTCGGGTGGGCGAAATCTTTCCGTTGCTGGCCGATGCCGTCCGCAGCGAAAGGACCTGGCTCCGCGACTTCGCGGACGACGAAATTACGATCTCGACCGACCTCTACGAAGTCATCCTGGCTTACCAGCATTGCCGCCGCCCCTCGGCCTAACCGGCGACTTTGGCGCGATCTAAAGCGAACGTGCCCCACACGCCGCCTGTTTGTGAAACGGGGCGCCTTGTCAATCAAGGTGCTTTCGACGGAGCCCGACTAGCGCGGTGAGAGCCGGCTTGTGACTGCCCGCCGCATCGAATAAGCCGCCGTGCGCCAATTCTTCCGACTCGCCATCCACGAGTTGGTTCCAGAAGATGCCGTGCACCGACGGCTTGGAGATCAAGAGCGGCACGTAATGCTTGATCCAGCCTGCCTGGTTTTCCGGCGACCAACCGCCCGGCATGGCTTGCGCCATCGGAGTTAAGCGGCCACGCCCGGCCGGCACCGACGCTTCGCCCCCCGGCACGGCGAGCGTTACGTGCAGAGGCAAGCCGAGATAACTCCACAGGTCGAGCAGTCGGCTGAACTCGAGCCGATCGCGCGGATAGCTGCCTCCCGGCTGGTAGCCCATGTTGATCTCGATTCCGACGGCCGACAGCTTCAAGCCCGAGCGGACCAAGGCGTCGGCGAAGTGCAGCGGCGAAAAGTCGGGCGCCGAGCGGCCCATATACTCCGCCCAGGGTTGATCGAAACGCACCGCGAGAGGCGTGTCGGGATCGAGCTCCTGGGTCACTTCGATGGCCCGCGCGGCCAGACGCAACCGCTGTTCTTCGCTGAGCGTGAGTCCCTCGCCGACGTTAACGCGCGCCGCACATTGCCAGAAGTCAACCTGCCCTCGATAGCGCGTGACCACTTTCTCGACGAACTCGGTGACGAACGAAAGGATGCTGTTGAAGTCGCCTTCCCAGAGGTAGAGCCAATCGGGCAGACCGCCGGCATCGAGTCGCAACAAGGGGCCGCCGTAGACCGGCAACTCGCTGGCGCGGCAGGCGGCGATCTGACGGTCGGGCACGTCCCATTGGCAAACGCCTTCGCTCGCTTCGATCGCGCGCCAGGTGAGCGGAACCTGGGCCGCGTTGAAGGCTTTCAGATAATAAGCGGCCAGCGGCATCTCGAGTCGATGCTGCCCCAGGTTGGCGGCCAGCAGCGTGCGCAGCTTTTGTCCGCTGCGGTGCCGCGCCGCCAACGCCTGATCGGCATAGCTGGCGACGAGCAGGTCGGCGGCGTCGAGCGCCAGCACGATCGCCTTCTGCGCCAAGGCGGTGGCGCGTGCGGAGTCTTGTTGGCTGGTGACCGCGTGCGACAGAGCTTCGAGCGCCTTGTGCATCGCCGATTCGACCTTGGGCGGCACCATCAACCCGATCGATTGCCAGTCGGCGATCTGGTTGCGCACCTGGTTCACCTTGCCACGCGCCAACTCGACCGCCAGGTGGTAAGGCCGATCGCGCTGCATCAACGTGGCCGTAGCCAGCATGAACCGGCCATGCCCTTCGACCGGCCAGGGGATGTGGAATTTGCCCGAGTCGACGACGTTGCGCTCGACGATCAACTCGCCGTTTTGCAGCCGCGCGCGGCAAAGCCAGGGTATCTGGTCGGGACCAGACATGTACGATTGCTCCGCCATTTGAGGCGTCAATTGTCCGCCTGCGGGAACAATCAGCCGGAGGGAACCTGTCGGCATGGCCGCTGTTTCGTTGTAGCGCTGTTTTGTTGAGGCTCGAGCCGTTATCCTAATCTTATGCTAGCATCGGCCGTCCTGGAAACGTGTTTGTCGCCCCTTCCCATGCGAAGAGGCAAAGTGCGCGATGTCTACGATCTCGGCGAGATGCTGCTGCTCGTCGCCACCGATCGTATCAGCGCCTTCGATTGGATACTGCCCAGTGGCATCCCCGACAAGGGGAAAATCCTCACGCAATTGAGCCGTTTTTGGTTCGAATTGCTCGGCGAGCCGCACCATCTGATCACATGTGATGTCGACGAAATGCCGTTGCCGGACGGGATCGACCGCGGTCCGCTCGCCGGGCGGACGATGCTCGTACGGAAGACGAAGGTTGTACCGATCGAGTGCGTGGCTCGTGGTTACCTCAGCGGTTCGGGCTGGAAGGAATACGTTCAGCACCGCACCGTCTGCAAAATTCCGCTACCGGCCGGCTTGACGGAGAGCGACCGACTGGCCGAACCGATCTTCACCCCCGCCACGAAGGCAGAGAGCGGCCACGACGAAAATATCTCCTTCGAGACCATGAGCGAGGCGGTTGGCCACGACCTTTCGGAAGAGCTACGCCACAGGACGCTCGATGTTTATCGCCGTGGCTCGCACTACGCCCGCGAGCGCGGCATTATTATCGCCGACACGAAATTGGAATGGGGGCTGGTGGCAGGCCAGGGAAATGGGCGGGCGACGGCCATCCTGATCGACGAGGTGCTCACGCCCGATAGCTCGCGCTTTTGGCCGGCCGACCGTTATCAGCCCGGTCGCGGGCAGGCCTCTTTCGACAAACAATACGTACGCGATTGGCTGGAAGGCACGGGCTGGGATAAGCAGAGTCCGCCCCCCGCGCTCCCCGAGGAGGTCATCGAGCGCACGCGTGCGAAATACATCGAGGCCTTCGAAATCCTCACCGGCCGCAAGTATTCATAGCCTGCCGCACGCTTCGCACCGTCATCCCCTTTCGGAGTTTGAGCAATGCTCCAATCGACGCCGGACGCCGTTGAACAACCGATCAAGGCCGAAACGCTCGCCGCGATGTCAGGCCAGTTGCTGGGCGGAGAACCCCGCGACGCGAAAGATTTTGCCGCGGTCGCGATGCTCCTCACCGGATTGGAACAAGACATGTCGGCCTTCCACCGTGTGGAACTCGGCGAAACGGAGCCCGCCGTTGTCTATTCGCCCACCCCCGCGCCGCGAGTGCCACGCGCGGAGTGATGTGACGGTGTTCGGGTCTTCAACGCCGGGCCGATTTTCGCCGAGTGATCGCCGCTCTGGATAAACAAACATGCCGCTCTCAGATTGCCTGACCCTCGCCCGCCAGGTGCAGCTTCATGAACGCACGGCCCGGGAAGTCGCCGACGAAGCCCTCGACAAGGCGGCCGGCCTGAACGACGAATGGCGGGCGTTCATCACCATCACCCCCGAACTGGCACGCCGACAGGCCGAACAGGTCGATAAGCGGCTGGCTGCGGGCGAAAGGCTGCCGCTGGCCGGCGTGCCGTTCGGCGTCAAGGATCTGTTCGACGTGGTTGGCGTTCCGACGACCGCGGGCAGCCGCATGTTCGCCGAACGGAAGCCCGGCGCGGATGCCACGGTGGTGCAGCGGTTGACCGCCGCGGGCGCTGTCCCGATCGGCAAGCTAAATCTGCACGAATGCGCTTTTGGCTTCACCGGCGAAAACGAAGCCTACGGCAACTGCAAAAACCCCTGGGATCCGGAGCGGATCGCCGGTGGTTCGAGCAGCGGATCGGCGGTGGCGGTGGTGCTGGGCATTTGCCCATTCACCATCGGTTCCGATACCGGCGGCTCGATCCGGCATCCGGCCGCCTTGTGTGGATTGACCGGTCTGAAGCCGACCTATGGCCGCGTGAGCCGGGCCGGCGGTATTCCGCTCTCGTGGACCATGGACCACGTCGGTCCGATGGCGCGCACGGCCGCCGAGGCTGCCGCCGTCCTGCAAGTGATCGCCGGCCGAGACGAGGCTGACGAAACGAGCAGCGAGCGACCAGTACCCGACTACGCGCAGGCGCTTCGTTCGCCGTTGCGCGGCCTGAAACTGGGCGTGCCCCAGAACTGGTTCCTCGATGCCGTCGATCCCGACGTGGGCGCGGCTGTCGAAAAGGCGATCGATGAACTGGTTCGCCTCGGTGCGACACGCGTCAAGGTCACACTGCCGCACATGGAAGAAGTTGTCGGTGCCCATCGGGCGGTGCTCTTCGCCGAAGCGAGCGCTTATTATCAGCCATTTCTGAAGGTCGAAGAACGAGACAATCCGAAGGGCCGGCGGTTTGCGGACGACATCCGCCCGTTGCTCGAAGCGGGACTCTTCTTGCCCGCGGTCGACTACATCAATGCGCAGCGTCTGCGCAAGCAGGTACGCGCGGCGTGGGGCGAAGTGTTCTCCAAGATCGATTGCCTGGCGACGCCGACTTCGCCCATCGTGGCAACACGGTTCGGTCAGCAGACCGCGAAACTGAAGGATCAAGACAAGCCGCTCGTGCGCGCTTTCTTGGATATGACCCTGCCCTTCAACTATTCGGGGCATCCGGCGCTCTCGATGCCGTGTGGACAATCGAGCGCCAAGCTGCCGATCGGCCTGCAATTGGTGGGCAGACCGTTCGATGAGGGAACGATTCTTCGGGCGGCCCATCAATACCAGCTTGCCACCGACTGGCACAGCAGGCGGCCCACCCGTCACGCGTCGTAGGGCTCACGCGGATTGGGCGCCGCAACGCTGAAGAGCGGACCGATGCCGATGGCAGATCGCTAGATCAGATCGAGCGGACGCGAGCGGCGGCGGGTGCGTTGGCAGTCGGAGCAGACGCCGTTGATGATGAGTTGATGCCCGAGCACGCGAAACTGGTGCTCGCGGCCGACGGCGTCGCGTATCTGTTTGATCTCGTCGCTGCTGAATTCGATCAGCTTGCCGCAGCGCTCGCAGTGCAGATGGTCGTGCTGCGGGTAGCCGTAGTCGTGTTCATAGACCTTGCGGCCTTTGAGGTCCATTTCGCGCAACAGACCGGCCTCGACCAACTCGCCCAGCGTGCGATAGACGGTGGCGCGGCTCACGGCTCGGCCACCGGCGACTTCCTTCAACTGCCCGAGCAGCTCCTCGGCGTCGAAATGGTCGTGGCGGCTGAAGACCTGCTCGACGATGGTGCGGCGTTGCGGCGAGCGGCGCTTGCCGCGGCTCTGCACGAATTCCTCGAATCGCTCCAGCGGCGAAAGCGCGACCTCGACGGTTCCGAGTGAAAAATCTTGAGCCATGCAAGAGAAAGCAGCGAAACGCAAAACCTCGCCCCGCAGGCACCTTGCGAGGAACTGATCCTTCCATTCTAGGCCATCGCCAAAGCGAAGCAACCCCGTGGCAGTGCTACCTAATCAGTGTGTCCGGCGGCCCTGATCGTGCGAGGAGATATCGCCCGACGCCAATCGCCGCGAGGCAGATTGCCCCGCCAAGCCCGACTGTCGATAATGGCCGCCTTGTCCACCGGACGCGCGCCAGCAAGGGCTCCAATTGGCCTGGCGCGAGGTGGATTTGTAGTCAGCACGGGCGAGCACCGCGGCGGGTTTTGATTTGGATCCTGGTTATCAAACGCGCTGCCGAGTCTTGCTGCTCGCCGTGTTCGCAACATTGATGGCCGCGTGCCTGTCCTATCAGGCCTCGATCGCCCGCCTCGATACCGCGGCGCTACCGCGGCCGTGGCTCAATGCTCCGTTCGTCCGCACGCCCAATGCTATCGTCGACGCGATGCTCGAATTAGCCGCGCCGCGGGAGAGCGATTTGCTCTACGATCTCGGTTGCGGCGACGGACGGATCGTAGTCCGTGCGGCCAAGAAATATGGTTGTCGCGCGGTCGGCTTCGACCTCGCCCCCGAGCGCGTGGAGGAAGCCCGCGAAATCGCGCGGTTGCAGGGATTGGAGGATCGTGTGACCATCGTCGAGCAAGACATCTTCACGCTCGATCTGGCAGAGGCCGATATCGTGACGCTCTACTTGTTGCCGCGTCTGAATCAGAGGCTCATCCCACAATTGAAGCGTCTGAGACCGGGCACGCGCGTCGTGTCGCACGAGTTCGACCTGCCAGGCATCGTGCCGGAACGCGCCGTGTCCATCACCCCCGCCGACGATCAACGCGAACACACGCTCTACCTGTGGATCGCGCCATTACGAGAGAAATCGCCATGAGCTACGAAGTCGAACGAAAATACAGGATCGAGGACATTGGGGCTTTGACCGACCGGCTGCGCGCCTTGGGTGGCGAGTTCGGGCAACCCGAATCGCAGCGGGATATGTATTACGCCCATCCCTCGCGCGACTTCGCCCACACCGACGAAGCACTGCGCATCCGCCGCATCGGCGATGAGGCCTTTATTACGTACAAGGGGCCGAAGATCGACCCCGCATCGAAAACACGTCTGGAGATCGAATTGCCCTTGATGGGCGGGCTGAACGGGGCGTCGGACCATGCCCGTTTGCTCGAGGCACTCGGATTTCGCCCGGTTGCCGAGGTGAGCAAACGCCGCCGGAAGGCCGACCTGACGCTGGACGGTCGAGATTTCGAGATCGCGCTCGACGACGTCGAATCCGTCGGTACGTTCGTCGAGATCGAGACGGCCGCCGACGAGGCCGACCTGGAGGAGGCTAAGAGCTGTCTGGGGACGCTGGCCGACAAGCTCGCTTTGCAAGATGGCGAACGCCGCAGCTACCTCGAGCTGTTGCTGCTTGACCGGTCAGATCGAGCTACCTAAGATCCATTGGCCATGTCCGAGAATTCACGCTTCACCCCTCATTGCCCCGACGGCGAAAACGATTCGACCACGTCGGGCGTCGACCAAGAGCGCATCCAGCGAGCGGTGCGCGAGATCCTGGCTGCGGTGGGCGAAGACCCCGATCGCGAGGGGCTGCGCGAGACGCCGGCCCGCGTCGCGCGGATGTACGCCGAACTGTTTTCCGGTCTGCACGACGACCCACGGCTGCATCTGCGCAAGTTCTTCACCGAGAAGTACGACGAAGTCGTGCTCGTGAAGAATATCAGCTTCAACAGCATGTGTGAGCATCACATGCTGCCGTTCATGGGCGAGGCTCATATCGGCTACCTGCCGGCCGGCAAAGTCATCGGCTTGAGCAAGCTGGCCCGCGTCGTCGAGATGGTCGCCCGGCGGCCGCAGGTGCAAGAGCGGATGACGGAGACGATCGCCGATCTGCTGGTCGACGAGTTGGAGGCCAAGGGCGTGGCGGTCGTCATCGAGGCCACGCACACCTGCATGACCATCCGCGGCATTCGCAAACCGGGGAGCCTGTGCGTCACCTCGGCGATGCGCGGCATCTTTCGCTCGCACCTTTCGAGCCGCTCGGAGATCATGAACCTGATCTACGGCGATCGCCGCTCGTAGCGATGCAGCTCCTCGCCCAGTTCGTCTTGCGGCTTTCCTTCGGCCTGGCGGCTGCCATGTTGTTGGTTTCGCCCCGCCAGGTGACGAGCGGCTACTATCGCAACAATCTCTACGTGCTCTTGGGAATCAATTCTCTGGCCGCCCTGCTCGGCTGGATCACGCCCCGGGAGGCCGGTTTGCAAATCTGGCCGCCCGTCGTCGCAGCCGTGGCCAGCTACGTCGGTGCCGCGGCCTGGCTCTACGAAAAGGCCGGACCGGGAATGCTTGCGCTCGCGACAGTGGCAGTCGGCAGTCTGACCGGTGCGTGGATGAACCAGGGAGTCGCGTTCCTCGGCGGCAGCGATCCGGGCGGCTGGCTATGGGTTGCCGATCCGGCTGCGGGCGGTGCGGTGCTCGGCGTGACGATGGGCGCCATGCTACTCGGACATTGGTACCTCAACGCGCCTGGCATGTCTCTGGCGCCCCTCAACCGCCTGACCGATCTGATGATCGCGGTCCTCTTGGTGCGGGCGGTGCTGGCGGGCGTCGGACTGGCGTTGACCTGCCGCGCGGGCGATTCCTTCCAGTTGGCCCAGTGGCTGTTCGTCGCCATGCGTTGGCTGACAGGGCTGGCCGGCGCACTGGCCGCCGCCTTGGCCGTGAAGAAGATCTTGAAGATCCCAAACACGCAGAGTGCCACGGGCATTCTCTACGTCGGCGTCGTGCTGACGTTCATCGGCGAATTGACGGCCCAGCTCCTTTCTCGTGACCTCCCCTTCCCATTATGAAGATCACGCACGTCCGTACCATCGCGCTGCGGGGCGCCACGCACGACCACGGCTGGCCCGGTGGCACCGATCCCAATGTGCAGTACAACACGCTCGTCGAGGTGCTCACCGATGAAGGTTTGTCGGGTGTTGGGAGTTGCTACACCACGCGGGCGTTGGTGGAAGGTTCGCTTGAGCTGTTGCGACCGCACCTGATCGGCGAGACCGGGCTGGAGCCCGAGCGCGTGAGCGAGAAGCTGCGGCAATCGATGTTCTGGCTCGGACGCGGCGGGTCGGTCGAACACACGATCAGCGGCCTCGACATCGCCTTATGGGATCTGCTCGGCAAGGCACTCGGCCAGCCGGTCTCGCGGCTCCTGGGAGGCAACTACCGCGATCGCATCAAGCCCTACGCCTCGATGTTGTTCGAAGAACCTGGGCTGCTGCGTGAAAAACTGGCTGAACAGGTCGAACGGGGATTCCGCGCGATCAAGATGGGCTGGCGGCCCTTCGGTCGCGTGAGCCGGCAGTACGACGAGCTACTCGTCCGCACGGCCCGCGACGCTGTCGGCGACGAAGTGGAACTGATGGTCGATGCCGGCGGCAGTGAACAGTTCTGGCCCCATGGCGTCGGCTGGGCGCGCGAGACGGCCAAGATGTTGGGCGAGTATGGCGTGACCTGGTTCGAAGAGGCGCTCAAGCCCGACGACGTCGACGGCTTTCGAGAGTTGCGGCAGCAATCGCCCGTGCTGATCGCCACGGGCGAAGTGCTCACGCGGCGGCAATCCTTCCAGCCCTTCATCACCAGTCGGGCGCTCGACATCATCCAACCCGATCTGACCAAGTGCGGCGGCCTGAGCGAGGGCCGGCGGCTGGGCTGGATGGCCTACGATCACGGCGTGTTGCTCGTGCCGCACGGTTGGAACACGGGCATCGGTGTCGCCGCCGATCTCGCGCTCACGGCGGCGCTGCCCGTGGCGCGGTGGGTCGAATACCAGACCGGCGTGCCCTACATCGAGGAGCTGATCACCCCGCGCTTCGCCCTCGACGAAGAGGGCATGCTCCGCGTGCCGACCGGTCCCGGCCTGGGCGTCGAGCTCAATTCCGACGCGATCGAGAGGTATTCCAAGTAGCGACGAGCATGCAAGTCGAACCGCACCCCGACGGCGTCGTCTTGCCAGTGCGTGCCCATGCTGGCGCTCGACGCAATGAGATTCGCCGGGGATCGGACGGTATCTTGCGAGTTTCTGTCACGCAGGCGGCCGAGAAGGGAAAGGCCAACCGTGCGATTATCGAACTCCTAGCCCGCGAACTCGGCCTACGAAAATCCCAACTTGAATTGATCGCCGGCGCAACCTCGCCACAGAAGCGCTTCTTGATCCGCGGCATCACTTCGGCCGAGTTGACTCAGCGGTGTGCCAATCTGGAAGAGTGAGCCATGGGTACTGGGTTAAAGGCTAGTCACGTAGCTTTAGATACTGTTGACGTGGGAAGCTTTTTGCGGGGCTCGCGGAGGGTGGGTAGCTATCCAATTGGGCATCGACGAGGGCGGCAAAACTCGCGATATCCTCAGCGCTGCTCAGCGCAGCGAGAAGCTGCCCATAGATCACAGTCTTGCGGTCGTTGCGCGAGAGGGTGAAACCGGCAGCCAACAGGCGGTTGGTCTTTGAGCTTGCCGTTGCGAGCGCCTCGGCGACGCTGGGGGGCCGCCGGGCCCCGGCCTCCGACTGCTTGCGACAGACGAGGATGACGTCGAAGGCGATCGGCTCCTTGGCCTGCGATTTCGGAGTTGCCACCAACATTTCGGATTTCACGGGGTGAGCATTTATGACTCTAAAGCCAGCGCTGAGGATCGCGCCAGCCAGCGCCAGCCAGCCATCATCGCGAGAGTGATGGTAGGTGAAAACGAGCAGGCCGTCGTCACGCAGAACGCGATGGCATTCGCGAAACACATCGGCGAGCTTCATCGCGAACTGCTCGGCGCTCGTGTCCTGTACTTCCAGGACGCTACGTGTGCTGCGCGGCGCTTGAGTCGGCATCGAATCGAGCTGCTGCCAGGCGTAAAAGAAATCGGCCAATTCGGAATAATGAACGTTGTCGAAAAAGGGCGGGTCGGTGACGACCAGATCGATGCTCCTCTCGGCAAGGCCCGTGTCACTCGATGTGCCACAAGAAAGATAGATACCCCGATCGGATAAACGGCCGTTACGGGGCCATTGACGCTCGATCGTTTCCGAAAAAGGTAGCGAGCAGACGCGGCGGCCCGCCCCATTGATGGCCAGTTCGGTCGGGTCGCGGCGATAATCGATCGCCCGCAGGAGGCGGCTGCGAAAGAGATTCAAGAACGATCCGGAGCTTTTGGGCGTTCCCCAGATGTTAGCCTCGATCGGCGTCCGTTCGGGCTTGAGAATGTGGTGAGAAAACATGTGGCGAACGGCACCAGTCCCCTCGCCTTTGTACGAGGCGAAAAGATTGTTGAACTCGAGCACGCCTGAGAACAAGGTCAAAAGCGCACTTCGCTGTGTTTCGTCCCCCAGCGATTGAATCGAACGCCGCAGCCAACTGAGGGCGAGCAACTGACGGTCGTTGAAGAAATCTCGCCACGAACGAAAGCCGTAGTTCATCGCCTGCCGAGTGTTGTAGCCGTGGGCAAGTGCGAGTGAGGGGAGGAGAAGCTCGCCATCGGAGATTTCGTCGGCCAATCGCCGGGAGCAGGCTTCGTAGTCGGCCAGGTCGCGTTGGGTGGCTGCCAAGTATTCCTTTTGTCCGTCGCGTGTGAGGACGAGCTTGCCATACAGCCGGAAATCCGGCCGATGGTCTGCAACCATGCTTTCGACGATCGAAAATGTCTCGTTGCAATCTCGGCAGAATGCCTTCGCTCCGCGGCCGGGGCCGACACCGGGATTGAACTTGTGGCTGCAGGCACGGCAAACCGCCTCCTGGGCGTCATGGGTACTTGGACCGATGTAGCCGCAGTCGGGACAGACTACCTGCACTTGCGGCTTGCGGTTCGGATAGGCGTTGCGGGCCACGACATACGACGGAAAGAGGTCGACGACGCGGTCACAGGAGGGGCAAGTCACCTGCATGACCCAAAAATGATACAACACGTCGCACTCGCGGCCGTGGGAATCGACCGACCGATAGAGGCGACGGACTTCCGCCCCAACGCCTTCTGACAGATCGTCGAAGCATGCCTTGAGCCGCTTGCGATCGAGGGGCCCCAATGCCGTGTGGACCGCCGCAACGGCCACGGGATTGATGTCGCGCCCCAGGGCAGTCAGACCGAGTTTGTGGGCCTCGCCGATCGTCGTACCCGAGCCCATGAACGGATCGAAGACCGTCCGCCGCACGAAATTGTGGGAATTGTGGAACTCTTCGGTTAGCTCACGGTCCTCTTCGAGGACACAGCCGAGCAGAATGCCGCGAAAGACAGAGCCAAGCCGTTTGGCCCACCACTTGTGAACGTGATAGATTGGACGATGGACTTCCTTGCGCCAGCTTTCACGTTCGGCGAGCGACGAAAGGAACTCGAAGGGAAAGTCGTCGGATTCGATGAGCTGCATGGGTTACGCGTCGTCTTGGCTATCCGTTTCCATGTCGGCCGGTTGCATGTTGCCCGTACGCATTGTAACCGGTTCCTCGGACGATCCTTTAAGGCGCCAGGCGCGAAACGGATGCTCGCGTCCGGTAGCCGGGTTGGGAATCATCTTGGGCGCAAGTTCGTTGGTTTGCAGGTCGAAGCTGTAACCGATTACAATTTCCGCAGCCTCGACGCGCAGCAGGTCTCCAACTTCTACGAAGTCGTCGCCGGGGGCTGCGCCTTTCGGCAGGATCAACGTTTGGTTGTGCGCCACGCCCTCGACGAGGCGAAACGGCGTCGGCACGACGTACATCTTGCGATCGCGAATAAGCAAATCCCCATACGAGCCGAATGCCTTGACGCTCTTGTTCTTGTGTCGGTATTCGTGGTCGGCATTGAGGAAGTCGCCATGGCAGATCACCAAGTCGAGCACGGGGTAGGTTCGACCGTCGGGCTTTTTCGGATATCGCCCGAAGACGTAGTAGACGGTTCGACCATTATGGTATCCAGAGGGAATCTGGCTGTTGCTGTCGAATGAGGCATCGCGGCCGGGATAGGCAAGTCCTTTGACCTCGAACCCGTCACTCGTCTTCACCATCCGGAAATCGGGATAGCTATTGCGGCCGCCCACGTCGAAATGGATGCGGGTTTTCTGCAGTCTCGCCTTGAACCAGTTCTGGAAATGAAACTCTTTGTCGGTCGCGCTGACGCGCTCGATCAGCGCCCCCTTCCGCATTGCCTCGACACACGATTTAAAAACCACGACAGCCGTCATGTTTGCTCCTGGCGAACGAGTGTCGCATTTCTTCGTCCAATTGGCTATGGGTTACTGGCAGGTTGTGCGGCGACGTCTTCTTGAATCAATCGTTGACGTCCTCGATCGCATCGCCACGGACCGATCAACGCTAGCAACCTGCCATTAAAGGGGACCAATCATCGCCGGCGAGCATTTGCCACACGCGTCTCCGCGACCTGCTGGCTGGGCAGCGTTACGTCGGCCGCTGCTCGGCAGGTTGTGGCTATACCATGCGCCAGACCGGCCGTCCGAGTGCTCCCGCCAAGTGGGCGATGACCGTCTCGGAGGTGATCACCAGATCCAGGTGCTGCATGACCGCCGCCGAGTCGACCAAGGTGGCATTGCGGTCGAGGTCGTCGAAGACGTGCAGCGGAACGTTGGCACGGTTTGCTTCGACTTGCTCCGCGCCCGGTCCTTTTTGCAGGCCGACGAGTGTGACACCGGGTACTCCGGCCAGAGTTGCAAACTCGCCAGCGGTATCGAGCGGAACTGATCGCCCTTGTAAGTGACGCTCCCCTGCGAGCAGATTCCCACCTTGAAGCCGGGCAGGGCCCCAACGCGGGGCCGCCAATGTCGGACACGTTCGGCGTCGGGCTCGATGTTGACAACGACAGCGTATCAGTATTCGATCCGGTCGTACATCGTGACGGCGACCGGCACGAAGATCATCAAGGGTGCCCAGGCGGCGAGCGCGGGGCGAATGAGCGAGATTTGCCCGAGATACTGGCTGGCCATCACCACGCCCATAAAGGCCGAGCAGACACAGCCGCAGAGCCCGATGGCGATGAAGACGTTACGGTTCGTGCCGTGCAAGACGAGCGGCAGACCAAGGAAGAGGAGGGTCAAGTCCAAGAAGGGTTGTACGACACGCGAATGGATCGCCACGCGCACGTCGGCGCCGAATTCGCCGGCCAGCCCCAGACTGGGGTTCGATAGGCCGTTGATCAGTTCCCGCGTCGACGAAAACTGCCGCCAACCCTGGCCGCCGCTGAGTTGCTCGAAGCTGACGTTGCTTACCACGAAACACTCGTCGGCCGCCAGCCAATCGAGCGCATCGAGGGGCGTAATCACGATCGGCTTGCCATCGAGCGTAAGCGAACGGCCTTGCAACAACCGATCGGGACCGGTCATGCCCTTGAACAAGTATCCGCCCGGATGTTGGGCCGTCGGCTCCCGATAATAGGCGTTCGGCGCGGCGAGTTGCTTGCCGTATTTGTTGAGTGTCTCGGGCAGGATGAAGCTCGCCTCCTCGATCCGCATCTCGTTGCTGTAGGTGACGCGGCCTTGCATGAGGATGTTCGTCTCGTTGTCGTAGCGAGGGCGAAACTCCTGGCCGCTCTCGCCACGCAGGTTCTTCGGGTCGCGTTCGAGCTTCTTCGAAAGCCTTGGAATCACCAGCTCTCGCCCGGCGCACATCAGCAGGCTGATGCTCACCGCCGCGATCACGATCGGACGTATGACCCGAGCCCGCGACACCCCGGCCGCCGTCAGCGCCGTCAGCTCGTTGTGCCTCTGGATCCAGGTCACGGTGAACATGCCGGTGATCATCGTCAGCATGCTGCTCATACGCTCGAACAGGAAGATCGAGCGGTAGGCATAGAATTCGCCGATCAGCCCATACACCGTCCCCTCGGTCTCCGCGTAGTGCAGGAACTCGTCGAGATTGCTGAAGGCGTCGATGACGATGTACAGGCCGTCGAAGCTGATGAAGCAGATGAAGAACACCTGCAAGAACTGACGCAGCAGGTAACGGTCGATAATCCGCATCGATCAATCCGTTGCTTTGACGATGGCACGAGCCAGGGCGGCCATGCCCAGGTGAATCCGTTCGCTCGGCTGCACGCCGAAGCTGAGCCGCATGGAATTGGCCCGCACCTCGGTTCCTTCGCCGGGGAAGCAGAATTCGCCCGGCACATACAACACACCCTCGGCGAGGGCGAGGTCGAAGAGCTTGCCGTTCGGGCCCGCATCGCAGTGGGAGGGCAGTTCGACCCAGACATAGAGCCCGCCCTCGGGCTGCACCCAACTCACGCCCTCGATCGGACCCAAATGTTCCTCGGCCGCCGCGAGCATGGCGGCCAGCTTGGGCCGATAGGCCTCGCGCAGCCGTTCGACGTGCGGCCACCAGCGTCCGGCGTCGAGCAGCTTGGCCACCAGGTGCTGATTGAAATTCGGCGACCCGAAATTGATATTCCCTTTCTGATCGCACACCGCGTCGAGCACAGGTTTGGGCATCAGGCCGTAGCCGACCCGTAGTCCGGGCGAGAGCGATTTCGAAAACGTGTGCGTCGTGATGACGGTATCGCCCGCCTCGTCGTATCGCCGCAGCGAAGGCAGATCGGGGCCGGCGTATCGCAGTTCGCGATAGGCCATGTCGTCGATGATGTAGATCACGTGACCGGCTTGCTGCGACCAACGGCGGACGATCTCGACAACCGCCGCCCTGCGATCGCCCACCAACGTGACGCCGCGCGGATTGTCGAAGTAGCTGACGATGTAGAGCGCCTTGACGCGCGACAACTCTTGCCGTCGGTCGAGCCGCGCCAAGGCTTCGTCCAACGCCTCGGGGATCAAACCCTGCGCGTCACTTGCCACGCCGTACGAACCGACCCCGAGATTCTTCAAGATGCCGGAGTAGACGAAGTAGGTCGGGGCCGTACAAAGAACGAGGTCGCCCGGGTCGCAGAGCGTGTCGGTGACGAGGTGCAGCAGTTCGTTGCTCCCCGCCGTCAAAATCAGGCGGTCGGCCGACAGGCCGGTTTCGGCGACGGTTTGCCCATCGGCCGCCAGCAGTTCGGCGAGGACGCGCTCGCGCAACGGGGCGAAGCCGAGGGTCGTCCCATACTGGAGGGCGGCACGGGCCTCAAGGGGCTCCTCCAACAAGGCCGCCATTGCCTCGCGGACCGGTTCGACCGGCAAGCTCTGCTGATCGACAAACCCGGCGGCCAGCGAGACCAGATTCGGACGGGCCAGCGCCTGATGCATCAGCTCGCTGATCGGCTGCCCGCCGGCGCGGCTCGCTCGCTGGCTGAATCGACCGGGATGGGGCATTTCGCGGGCCGGGGCGGGGGAGTTTGGGCGATACACGTGGCGGAGCATAGGACAAAATGTGGTTTGTGGTCAACGGCGGAACGTTTCGGAGGCGGGCCGAAACCTGCCTGCAAGTAGGACAGGTCCTGTAACAACACCCCTTCGCTGCTCAGGGACGTCCCAGGGACGTCGGTTGCTTGCGAAAGGTTCGCGGCATGGACTAAGCTAGCTGCCGAGGCGGACGATTTGCCGCAGCGCGGCGAGATGGGCACTAGCCCTGCGGGAGGCCGGTTCGTGTCCAAAAAGGAAATGACCCCGGCTTCTCGGCCGTCGCCACCAAGGGATCGCGAGCCGGCTCGTGCACCGAGCACCCTCTCTCTCGTCGGCTTTCTCGTCTTCGCGGTCGGGTATTTGGTCCTTTATCTCGGCACCAAATTGGCCGACCTGGGAGGAAGCGTAACCCGGTTCGAGTTGCTCACCGCTCGCACCCTGTTACCCGAGCAGGCGGCCGCGCGGTGGTTCGGCGATTCTCCATTGTGGACACTCTCCGACCGCCTTCCCGTGTTGGTCGTGGCGGCTGGCATCGTCGGCCTCGCTTGGTTGTCCGGCCGCCTTTTACTGGCGGCGTTGCGTGTCGACCCGCCCGTGGCCGATGAGAAGGCCGACGGATCGGATAGCGGTGAGGCATTCGTTCTCACGCGGCTGGAACACTTTCTGTTTTCGACCGGGGTTGGGCTCAATACGGTTTCGCTCTATGTGTTGGCGGTTGGTTTGGCCGGTCGACTGACCGGTGGGATGTTTTTCGTGCCGGCCGTCGTGATCGTTGCGCTGGCGTGCTGGCAGGCCGGCCGGCGGCGCAACCGCATCGGCCGCACGTCGCTCTCGCCTGCTGACGATGGGATCACGGCCGAATGGTTGTGGTTGGCGGCACCCTTCGTCGCGGCGATTTTGCTGGGCGGAGTGTTGCCGCCCGTCGACTTCGATGTGCGCGAGTATCATCTGCAAGCTCCCAAGGAATTCTTCCAAAGAGGAAAGATCGAATTCCTTCGGCATAACGTCTATGGCAACATGCCGCTCGGCAGCGAGATGTTCAGCCTGTTGGCGATGGTCGCCTGCGGCAACTGGTGGCTGGGCGCGCTGGCCGGCAAGACCGTGATCGCGACCTTCGGTCCGCTCACGGCGCTGGCGCTCTTCGCCGCTGGGCGGCGCTTCGCATCCTCCGGCGCCGGCACGGTTGCGGCAGTGCTCTATCTCTCCATTCCCTGGATCGCGCATGTTTCCACGACTGGGCTGATCGAAGGCGCGCTCGGGTTCTATCTGTTCCTATCGCTGTACGCCGTCTTGCTCTGGCGGGAGTGCATCCTCGCTGCCGCCGACACGGGGCGTTGGTGGAATCAGCGCGATGCCTGCCTGGCCGTGGCGGGGCTTTGTTCGGGAGGGGCCGTTTCGTGCAAATACCCGGCGATGCTTTTTGTGGTGCTGCCGCTGATGGCCCTCATTTGCGCTTCCTCCGGCAAGCGTTGCTGGCGGCCGGTCGTCATCTATTCGATCGCGCTGATCGCCGCTTGCGGGCTGTGGTTCGCCAAGAACTGGGTGTTGACCGGCAATCCCGTCTACCCCCTGCTCTACGAGTGGCTGGGAGGTGCTACGCGCACGGCCGACAAGAACGATCGGTGGGGGCGGGCCCACCTGCCGCACGAGTTCGGTCCGTCGGCACTCGCGAACAGTCTGTCGGCGGTGGCGCTGAAGAGTTCCTGGCTGAGCCCAATCTTGCTGCCGCTGGCCGTTGTCGGCCTCGCGGTTCGCCGCTATCGCAGGCTGGCGATCGCGCTGGGCGGATATTTTGTATTCGTCATCGCCGCCTGGTGGCTGTTCACGCACCGGATCGACCGTTTCTGGGTGCCGGCCTTGCCTGTCGTGGCACTGCTCGCCGGGCTGGGCGCCGTGTGGTCGGTTTCGCTCGTCTGGCGGCGGATCGTGTTGGCATATGTTGTCGTCGGGCTCGCGATCAGCTTCGTCTATATCACTTCTCCGGAGTTCGGTTACAGCGACTACTTCGTGAGCCTGCCGACAACCAGGCGCGACACCGACCGGGTCAATCCGTGGTACTTGACGCTGAACGACCACGTGCCGCCGGGCTCGACCGTTTTATCCGTGGGTGACGCGCAGGTCTTCGATATCGATCCGCCGGTGCTCTACAATACGGCGTTCGACGACAACCTGGTGGCGGCGATCTTCGCGGACCGGACGCCCGAGCAGATGACCGCGGAACTACGTCGGCGCAACGTCTCACACGTCTTCGTCAACTGGAGTGAGATCCATCGCTACCGCTCGCCCGGCAACTATGGTGGTATTCCCGATTTCATCACGCCCGAATGGTTCGCCGGCCTCGTCGACGACGGGTTGTTGGAACGCCCTTGGCAGCATCCGTTGCGGCCGAGCCAGGAGATTTATCCGGTACGAGTGGCCGAGCGCCCGGCCAGCGATGGAGCATTGCCAATCAGGCCGGCGGGTGCGGGACCGTTGCAAATGGAATCGTCCGTCGTCACACAGTAGTCGGACCAGGTAGGTAAGAGCGGGCAACTCAGACACAGCCGATCATGGCAGATCAAAGGCTTGCGACCGTCAGCGACTCGCCGCGGCAGCCACGCTACCAACCGCTCGTGCTGATGGTGGCCATGGTGACCGCGGGCATTGTGGCCGACCGCTTCTGCTCGCCGACAATCCCAACCTGGCTGATCGCGGGGCATCTCGCCTGGGGAAGCTGGTTCGCTGCACGCGGTCTCCGGCATCCGTTGCTCGGCACCGCTCTGCTCGGTCTCTCACTGGCGGCATTGGGAGGCGCGTGGCACCACCTGCATTGGAGTTCGTACGATCCGCAAGAAATCGGGCTCTTCGCCGACGAAGTGGCGCGACCTGCGGCCTTGCGGGCGGTGGCACTTGGCACGGCTCGGTATCTGCCGGCCCGCGATAGAGATCCGCTGATGGCGATTCCGCGGCGCGAGCGGAGCCGATTTCTCGTGCGCGTGACCAGCATTCGCGACGGTGAGGCGTGGCGACGGGCCTCGGGGCTCGCCGAAGTCTGGGTCGACGGCGTCGTCACCGACGTCGGGAGTGGCGACCGGATGGAGATCGTCGGACAACTCTCGGCGATATCCGGCCCCCAGAATCCCGGCGAATTTGATTTCGCCCGGCATGGCCGGGCCGATCGGCAACTGAGCCGGCTATCGGCCGACTTCTTGGAGTGTGTCGACGTGCAAGAACGGGGAGGTCGCTGGTCGCCGAGCCGGCTATTCGACGACCTGCGCCGTCGCGGTCAGGATTTGCTGAAGCGGCATATCGACGCGAGTCGGGCTGGGTTGGCCTCGGCCCTGCTGCTCGGGGTGCGCGAGGATCTCGACGACGAGACGAACGCGGCGTTCGCCAAGACGGGCACCGTCCACCTGCTGTCGATCTCGGGCCTGCATGTCGGCATCCTGTCGGTATTCTTGTTCGGCGTGCTGCGTATGGCTTTCATCGGCAGGCGGCCGGCACTGGCCGCCGTGTCGCTGGTAACGGTGGCGTACGCCCTGACGATCGCCGCCGAACCGCCCGCGGTGCGGGCGACCATCGTGGTGCTGCTGGTGTCGTTGTCGATGTTGTTGCGGCGCCGTTGGCAGCCGTTGAATCTGCTCGCGGCGGCGGCGCTCGTGGTGGTGCTCATGAACCCCTGCGATCTGTTCCGCATCGGTCCCCAGTTGTCGTTTCTGGCGGTGGCCGTGCTGGTCTGGTCAGGTGCTCGATTCGGACCGACGCCGATCACCGACCCGCTCGATCGGCTAATTGCCGCCACGCGACCTTGGCACGAAAGGGTACTGCGCCGATCGGCTCAACGCTCGCGGCAAGCTCTCGCCACGACCTTCGCTGTGTGGGGCACGAGCGTGCCGTTGGTGCTGGCGCAGTTTCACCTGCTTTCGCCCGCCACTCTGATACTGACGCCCGTGTTGGCGATTCCAGTCTTTATGGCCCTGAGTACGGGCTTTTTGTTGTTGACGGTCGGCTGGTTGGGGGCGCCCGTTGCTGGTTGTCTTGGTGCGGCTTGCGACGGCTCCCTGTGGCTGATCGACACCAGCGTCGACTATGCGGGATCGCTCGGCTGGAGTCATCTCTGGGCGCCCGGCCCGGCTTTTTGGTGGCTCTGCGGTTTTTATGCGGCGATGGGCGTTTGGACGGCGCTGCCGCGCTACCGTCCGCCGCGGCGCTGGTGCCTCGGTTGCCTGGCCTGCTGGATGTCACTCGGTTTCCTGCTGCCGATCGCGGCCAAGCCGCGCGAGCCGCGGTTGGTCTGCACCTTCTTGTCGGTCGGGCACGGCTGCGCCGTGTTGCTGGAATTGCCGGCCGGCGAAAAGGTGCTCTACGACGCCGGCCGCTTAGGCTCGCCCGCGGCGGGTGCCCGTTCGGTGGCCAGTTACCTCTGGCATCGCGGTGTCACTCACCTCGACGCGATCGTGCTGTCGCACGCCGACGTCGATCACTATAATGCGGTGCCTGAATTGTTGGAAAAGTTCGGCGTGGGCGTGGTCTATACGACGCCGGCCATGTTGCAAGACGAAGGGGCCGGCATGCAGACGCTCGTGTCGGCGGTCCGACGGGCGGGCGTGCCGCTGCGTGAGACGTGGTCGGGTGACCGCTTACGAGTGGGTGGCGAGTGTTTGCTGGAAGTGTGGCACCCGACGCGCAGCGGCGTGTTGGGAAGCGACAACGCCAACAGCCTGGTGCTCGACATCGAGTATCGGGACAAACGCATCCTGCTCACCGGCGACTTGGAGACTCCCGGCATGGACGACCTGCTGTCCGAGTCGCCCTGCCACTGCGACGTGATCCTGACGCCCCATCACGGCAGCGCGCGGAGCAATCCTCCGGGATTTGCGGCCTGGAGCACGCCCGATGTCGCCATCGTCAGCGGCGGCTTCAATGACCGTCGGCCGGAAGTCGATCGAGCGTATATCCAACACGGCGCCCGAGTGTTCAACACCGCCGACAGCGGAGCGATTCGCGTGATTATCGACGCTGGCGGCGTGCATGTGTCGACCTGGAAGCAACAGACACCATCGCCACCCTCCGCCGACGAGTCGTTTTAGAAATCGCCCGAACGCCAGGCGCCGTGGGCAAAAAATCGGCCGTGAATCGCCGATTTTTTTTGGAGCGCGATGCGGTTTTGTCGGTTGCCCTAAAACTCCACGACCATGTTGTCGTGGGCGATGGTCGTCTTCGGAAAAATGGCTCGCGCCACGTCGAGACCTACCGGATCGTCTCCGCTGGCGATCGGGTTCAGATGCACGAGCAGCAGTTCGCCCACCTGGGCGCGTTTGGCCACCTGGGCCACGGGCGTCGTGTGACTGTGGCCCGTAAGCAGGGCTTGGTCGCGACATTCGTCGGTGAAGTTGCACTCATGCACGAGCAGGTCGACACCGCGGATCTGCTCCACGTAATTCGCAGCCGGATCCGCCACGGTGTCGGTGACATAGGCCATCGAATGTCCTGGCCAATCGAGACGAAAACCGACCGTGTCGCCGGGATGTACCAGCGGAAAGGAGGTCAAGGTGCCACCGTTCGCCAGCGCCACCGGACCGTTGAGCGGTCGGTATTGGCAAGGCAACGGCACGGGAAAGAGCAATTCGTTCAGCAGGTGATTCTGAATGGCAGCGACCTTGGCCGGCTCGGCGTGGACATCGACGCGCCGCAGCTCGCGACCGTAGAGCACGTCGAACAGGAACGTGAGGCCGAACACGTGATCGAGGTGCGTATGTGTCAGGAAGATATCGAGTTCGTCGGTTACCAGCCGCGGACCGACGCGGAAGAAACCGCTGCCCGCATCGAGGACTACGCCAACCTCGGGCAACATGAAGCACGCGGTCTGGCGCTTCTCGCAGGGGTGATAGCCGGCGGTTCCCAACACGGCAAGTTGCATGGTCTTTGATCGTCGCGTTGCGAATTGCGGCCTACGGGCCCGCCAAGGGAGATAGAAAGTTAAACGCCCGGCGGGCAGCCTCGGGGCCTTCATAGCTGTGCCGGCTCAGTTCGACGTGCACCCCACCCGAGTATCCGCACTTACAAAGATACCGCACGAGCGGCCGAAAGTCGATTTCGCCTTCGCCGAACATCAGATGCTCGTGGACGCCCCGCCGCATGTCTTCGATGTGGATATTCACCAGCCGATCGGCATAGCGTCCCACGTAATCCGTGAGGGGAAGCTCGCCCTGACACTGCAAATGCCCGATGTCCAGCGTAAGCTGGAGGGCGGGGTGCTTGAGCCGCTCAGCCAGTTCATCGAAAGCGGCCATCGTATCGATAAACATGCCCGGTTCCGGCTCGAAACCGATTCGCACCCGCCGGGCCTGGGCATAGTCGAGCGTCCGCTTCAGTCCGTCGAGCAGCCGGTTCCAAACCGTCGTGCTGTCCGCGGCGTCGCGGACGACACCCGACCAGAGCGAGACGCAATCGCTCCCCAGGTCGCTGGCGACGTCGATCGCTCGACGGAGGAAATCGATCCGTCGCTGCCGGCCATCGGCATCGGCCGTGACGAGCGTCGGCTCATGCTTCGTCTTCGGATCGAGCAGGTACCTGGCGCCGGTCTCGATGACGCTGCGCATGCCGAGCCGGTCGAGCATGCGGCGCAATGCGTCGACATGCGTAGCAAAGTCGGCGGCGTATGGATTGAGCCGCCCATGATCGAGCGTGATGGCTACGCTGCGGTAGCCGATCTCGGCCAGCAGCTCGATCGCCTGGAATGGATCGTGATGCGCGAGACCGTTGGTATTATAGCCGAGAAGCATGACGCTCCGCTGGTTTGTTTACACGCCGAATGTGTCACCACGAGGGGACATCAGGTCGAATAGATCCAACGCCCTAGGAACATCGTCGGGACGACCAAGGCCACGATGCAGGCGGCGTAGAAGGCGCCACGCACGCCCATGCAGACCGCCGCATCGAGCACAATCAGCGAAATCAGGCATTGTTTCACGGCGCCTTGGACGTAGACCGGCAAGGGATCGATGACCGCTCGTAAACCCCGCCAGCCGACCATGACGGCCATCAACCCCCAGAACCAATACCAGCGGTCACCCGTCCGCAAGGCGTAGATCGGCCGGCTGAATTCCGGCACATCGTCCGCGGCCCATTGTGGATACCAGGCCAGCACTGCGATGCCCGCGAGCATCACGAGCAAGGCGGCCGCCAACGGCGCACGGTGACTCTCGGTGGCTTCCGTGCGCGCAAACCAGGTGACCCCCGCGATATAGATGCCGACACCCAAGGCCACCACCCAATGGATCGCCACGAAGGGCCCAGCCCCCCCGCTCATACCCATCAGCACGTTCAGCATGCGGCAGCTCCCCATGGCCAATGGCCCGAGCGGCGTGCGCTTCAAGAGGGCGTCGTACGATACGACGCACGCGGCCAACAAGGTCGCCACGATCCCGCTGCGTGCTGTGGCTTCGAGCATGCCGGCGGTCCAGCCGGCTGCGACACCGGCGACCAGAAGACCGAAGCCCAACACGCGGGCGAAGGAGGCCGAAATCCGCCCCGAAGGGATCGGTCGCGCCGGTCGCTCCTCGAAATCGACGTCGCGATCGAAGTAGTCGTTGAGCACCATGCCCGCCAGATAGAGGCACACCGAAGCGACGGCGAGCAAGACGAACGATCCGGCCGGTTGGGCCGTGAGGTGCGTGAAAAGGAAACCCATGGCGACGTCGGCCAGGGCGGTGAACACATTGGGGAACCGCAGCAGTTCCAGAAAGGCGCGAACTCGGGATGGAGAGGCGGAGGCGGCCATCGGTGTCAGCCGGTCGCGATCCCCAGCCGGTCGAGCGCCTCGGTCACGTAGCCGAAGGCTTCGCGCGCGGCGGCATCGGGATCGTCGATGTACGGATAGAGCTCGACGGTAACCCAGCCGTCGTAACCCGTGGCCGCGATCGCTCGCAACGTCGCGTCGAAGTCGATCGCGCCGCGGCCGGGCACTAGGTGCTGATGTACCCGCGTGGCCGCGATGTCCTCCAAATGATAGTGCCGGGTGTACGGCGCCATCCGCTCGACCCAGTCCTGCGGATCCTCACCGACGCAGAACGCATGGCCAACATCGAAGTTCAAGCCGACCTGCGGGGAGTCGATCCGTTCGACGAAACGCAGAAACTGCTCGAATCGCTCGATCATCAGCCCGGGTTCCGGCTCGATCAGCAGTCCTACGCCGAGGCGTTCGGCCACCTCGACGCACGGCATCAGCTCATCGTAGAAGATACCCGCCGCCCGCTCCCAGTCTTGCGATTCGTCGAGCGGGCCGCCCGGTTCGGTTTGTACATTCTTGGCGCCGATCTCGGCGGCTAACGCCAACGCCCGTTTGGTATGCTCGCGGCGAATGGCGCGGTAGTGCGGGTCGGGTTCGATCCACGATGGGTGCCAATAAGGCTGCCGCGGATCGTTGACGGCATTCATCATGAAACCGTTGACGTTGGAGACGGTGAGACCATGAGTCTCGAGCGCATCCCGCAACGATCGCCTCCGCTCGGGCAGGAGATTTACCGGCCAGGCGTGCGGCACATCGGCCAGAATCTCGATCCCCTGGTACCCTATCTGAGCGACGCGCTCGATCGCCTCCTCGACGGAAAAATGCATGTAGGCGTTGGAACTGAACGCAAGTTTCATCCGAGGCTCTCAGAGGCGTTGACACACAAGCCGAGCAGGGGCAAACCCATATTGTAATCGGCGCGTGGGTCACGGGCGAATGGTCACCGGAAATCGTGCTTAAGCCGCGCCGACGCGTGATAACATGGCATGTCCGAGCGCCGATTCGCAAGGTCGCACCGTCGTTCGGCGTGGCATCTCTCGATTTTGGTGAGGAACCCGACAAATGTTACCGCGAGCCACGCCACGGATCTGGGACCTGCATTGCCATATCACTTCGCCCGCGGGGCGCACGCCCATCGAGCGGATGGCCGACCTGATGCGTTATGCCGATCGCATGCGGATCGAGCGGGTGTGCATCTACATGGGCTATCCGCACAGCATGCAGCCATCGCCTGAGCGGCTGCGGGAAGAGAACGATCAGGTGCTCGAAGCTCTCTCGCATTGGCACGACCGGGCCTTCGGCTTCTGCTACGTGAGCGGCGAGCACGTGGAAGCCAGTCTCAAGGAGATCGACCGTTGCGTACGAGACGGGCCGATGGTCGGCATCAAGCTCTGGGTCGCCAAGCGGTGCAACGACCCGTCGCTCGACCCGATCATTCGCCGCGCCGCCGAGCTCAAGGCGGTCATCTTTCAGCACACGTGGTTAAAGACCGACGGGAACAACGGGCCGGGGGAGTCGACGCCCGACGACCTCGTCGAGTTGGCCAAGCGGCATCCGGGCGTGCCCCTGATCTGTGGCCATACCGGCGGCACCTGGGAGCTCGGAATTCGCACGGTGAGGCCCATGAAGCAAATCTCCATCGACCTCGCCGGATCGGACCCGACGAACGGGTTTACGGAGATGGCCGTGCGCGAGTTGGGCGCCGACCGCGTCATCTACGGCAGCGATGCGCCCGGCCGCAGCTTCGCCAGCCAATTGGCCAAGGTCGTGGGAGCCGATCTGGACGACGCGACGAAAGAGCAAATCCTGGGAGGTAATCTGCGGCGCATGATGGCGCCGATTCTTGCGGCCAAGGGAGTCCGCGTATGACGCCCGGCATCATCGACAGTAATGTTTGGTTCGGCCGCTGGCCGTTTCGTCGACTGCCGGGCGACGAGCCGGCCGATCTGCTCGGCCGGCTGCAACGCGCCGGCGTCCGGCAAGCCTGGGTCGGCAGCTTCGACGCGTTGTTTCATCGCGACATGGGCGCCGTCAACGAGCGGCTCGCCGCCGATTGCCGAGCCTTGGGTGACGGTGAGTTCTGCTTGCCGTTCGGCACGGTCAATCCAAAGTTGCCCGACTGGGAAGACGATCTGCGACGTTGCCGCGAAGCGCACCACATGCGGGGCATTCGCTTGGCGCCTGCGTACCACGGCTATCCGCTCGACGACCCGTCGTTCGTGTCGCTTGTGCGTCGGGCGGCGGAACAACAACTTATCGTCGAACTGCTGATCTCGCTCGAGGACCAACGCACCCAACCAGCGCGCGGTCGAGTACCTACGCTCGATATGGCACCGTTGATCGATCTGGTCAAACAGGCATCCGGTCTACAACTCGTGCTGCTCGGCGCGTTTCATGCCAGCAAACGCGACGTGATCGAGCGTCTCGCGGCGGCGGGCGAAGTCTACTTCGAAATCGCGACGCTCGAAGGCATGGGTGGCCTGACTCGCCTGATCGAGTGGGTGAGCGTCGATCGGATCTTGTTCGGCTCCGCGGCGCCCTTCTTCTACATCAGCTCTGCCGTCTTGAAGCTAGAAGAATCTGACTTGGCCGGTCGACAGTTGGAGCAAATCTGTTTCGCCAACGCAGAACGGTTGATACCTCGGCCGCGCTGAATCGACTATGCGCGACGTTTTCATAACACCGGCCAAAGCCCGCAGCGTAGCTACTGCTTCGCCACGCGCAGAAAATGATGCAAAAAGACGCCCGCGGCGACCGAGACGTTAAGTGAGTCGGTGCCCGGTTGCATGGGAATGGTTGCCCGGCGATCGCACCGTTCGACCAGCGATCGTTCCAGCCCATGCCCTTCGCTGCCGAAAACCAGGGCGATGCGATTCTTACGGCCCATGTGTTGCAGCGGCTCGGCGTCGGTATCGAGCACCGTGGCGATCAGTTCGTAGTTCCAGTTGCTTTGTAAGCGATGCAGGTCGTCCGGCAGGTTATCGGACTCGACCAGCGGCAGGCGTAGCGCGGCTCCCATCGAGACGCGCAGGACCCGTCTCGAAAGCGGATCGGCGCAACGATGGCCCAGGACCAGCGCGTCGGCCCCCAGCCCCGCCGAAATCCGCAAGACTGCGCCCATGTTCTCGGGGTCCTGCACGTCGGGGCAGACAACGAACGTTGCGTTACTGCTTTTAGCCGCCACCTGATCGATCGTCGAAAAGGGGCGTCGGCGGCCGCAGGCCAGCACGCCGCGATGGAAGTTGAAGCCGACGATCGTTTCGACCTGCTTCTGTTCGACCACGAAGAGCGGTGTCTCGGGTTTCATGAGCGGAGCGAACGTATCGACGTAGTTCCGCTCGACCAGCACCGAAGCGGCTTCGAACTCACTCTCCAACAACCGCCTCGTGAGCTTTTCGCCCTCGGCGATGAACAGGCCCGACCAACGTGTCAGGTTGCTCTGCTTGAGATTGCGATAGGGATCGAGGCGTCGATCGTCGGGAGAAGTGATCTCGATGAGCATCGAATGAATCCGTTGAAAAAAGCCCGGCTGCGCGTTCTACTTGTGCGCTTTGCATCGCATTCCCAGCCACCCCGAGGGGCCATGTTCCGTCCCGTCGATTCGAGCCCTCACTTTCCGTCGATCGAAACCGAAATCATCCGCTTCTGGAAGGAGCGGAGGATCTACGAGAAGTCGCTGGGACGACGGACCAATTCGCCCGCCTTCATTTTCTATGAGGGCCCGCCCACCGCCAACGGCATGCCCCATCCAGGACACTGCCTGACGCGGGCCATCAAGGATCTCTTTCCGCGTTACCGCACCATGCGCGGCTATCGTTGCGAGCGCAAGGCGGGGTGGGATACACACGGGCTGCCCGTCGAGGTCGAGGTTTGCAAGGAACTGGGCATCCATTCCAAGGAGGAAATCGAAGCGTACGGTGTCGAACCGTTCATCCGCAAATGCCAGGAGAGTGTCTGGCGGTATATGCAGGAGTGGGAGCGGCTCACCGAGCGGATCGGCTTCTGGATCAGGCTCGATGAAGCCTATGTTACCTATCACCAGACCTACGTCGAAAGCGTCTGGTGGTCGCTCAAGACGCTGTTCGACCGCGGACTGTTGTATCAAGGGCACAAGATCGTCTGGTGGTGGGCACAGGGCGGCACGGCGCTCAGCTCGGGCGAGGTCGGACAGGGCTATCGCGAGGTGGCCGATCCGAGTGTTTACGTGCGATTCCCGCTGGTCGACGAGCCCGGCACCTCGCTCTTGGTCTGGACGACCACTCCGTGGACCCTGCCCAGCAACCAGTTTGCGGCCGTCCGCCCCGACTTGGAATATGCTGTGGTCGCCGACCCCGAAGCTTCCGATACCGGCAAGCTGATCATCGCCGCGGCCCTCGTTGAGACGATCGCCGCGAAGGTGGGGCGCGAGTTGGCGGTCGAACGCACGTTGCTTGGCCACGAGCTGATCGGCCGGCGATACCTCCCTCCCTTCGACGATTACTATCGAGCGCTTGGCGAGAAGGAAGGGGAACTCGCGTCAGGCGGGCGTCAGCACATCGCGTGGCGTGTCGTGCCGGCCGATTTCGTCACGGTCGATAGCGGCACGGGCGTTGTCCATCAGGCGCCCGCCTTCGGCGAGGTCGACTTCGACGTGCTTGGGCGCGAGGCCGAGCGCTTCAAGCCCGGCCAGGGTCCCGAGTTGATCTGCGCGGTCGGCCCCGATGGAAAGTTTACGGCCGAGGCGCCCGGCTTCCAGGGACGCTGGGTGAAAGAGGCCGACAAGGACATCTCGCGCGAGCTGCGACGCCGTGGATTGTTGTATCACCAGGAGCAGTATCTACACGAATATCCGTTTTGCTGGCGGGCCGACGAAGATCCGCTCATCCAGTATCCGCGGCGGAGCTGGTTCATCCGCACCAGTCGCTTCAAGCAGGAGATGCTGGCGAACAACCACGAGATCAACTGGTTGCCCGAGCACATCCGCGACGGGCGGTTCGGCAATTTCTTGGAGACGAACGTCGACTGGGCGTTGTCGCGCGAGCGCTATTGGGGCACACCGTTGCCGATCTGGGTCTGCGAAGAGACCGGTTATATGGAGGCCCTGAGCAGCTACGCCAAGCTACTCGGCAAACCCGGTGTGCATGGCCACGAGGTCTGGGAAGCGGCCAAGCAGAACAACCCGAAATTGCCCGACGACCTGCGGGTTCACAAGCCGTACATCGACGCGGTCACGTACGACTCTCCGAAGGCGCCCGGCAAACGCATGCGGCGTGTGACCGAAGTGATCGACTGCTGGTACGACTCGGGGGCGATGCCGTTCGCCCAGTGGGGCTATCCGCACCAGGGCAAGGAACGATTCCAGTCGCAGTTCCCGGCCGACTTCATCAGCGAGGCGATCGACCAGACGCGCGGTTGGTTTTACAGCCAGCTCGCCATCAGCACGCTGCTGTTCGGTGCGGCCGATAACAGCGAGGCGTCGGCACCGCAACGAGATTATCCGCATCCGTTCCGCAACTGCATCGTGTTGGGGCTGATGCTCGGCGAGGACGGACAGAAGATGTCCAAGAGTAAGCGGAACTACCGCGAGCCGAATGAGATTTTCGATCGCTACGGGGCCGACGCACTGCGGTGGTACTTCTTTGCCAACCAGGCGCCGTGGACCTCCATCCGTTACAACGAGCAGGCGATCAAGGACAGCATCCCCGAATTCCTGTTGCGATTGTGGAACGTCTACAGCTTCTTCGTGATCTACGCAAACATCGACAAGTTCGATCCGGGCGCGGCGCTTGCGGGGAACGTCGGTCAACTGGATTCGGCCGATCTCTCCAAGGCCCGTGGGTATCGCCCGGCGGCCCGACGCAGCGAGCTCGATCGCTGGGTGCTCGGCGAGTTGGCCTCGGCCGTGTTGGCCGTCACCGAGCGGATGGACGCCTACGACAACTTCGCCGCCTGCGGCCGAATCACGGGCTTCGTCGACGCGCTGAGCAACTGGTACGTCCGCCGCAGCCGCGACCGGTTCTGGAGCGGTGAAGAGTCGGCCGACAAGGTCGACGCCTATTGGACGTTGTACGAATGCCTGCTCACCACCGCCAAACTGGTGGCGCCGTTCGTTCCCTTCTTGGCGGAGAGGATCTGGCAAAACCTGGCAGTCGAAGCGACCGGCGGCCGAGCGCCGGAGAGCGTGCACCTGTGCGATTATCCGACGGGCGACCGATCGATCGTCAACGAGCCGCTCTCGGAACAGATGAATCTCGTTCGCGAGATCGTTTCGCTGGGCCGCAGCGCGCGGATGGGGGCCAAGCTCAAGGTGCGGCAGCCGTTGGCCAAGGTCGAAATCGTGCTCGTCAACCCGCAGCACCAAGCCTGGCTCGAAGCCCACACCGCCCTCATTCGCGAAGAGCTGAACGTGAAGCTCGTGGAGTTCATCCCGCGGGCCGACCAATATATTACCTATACGATCCTGCCCGACTTGAAAAAGTTAGGCCCCCGGTTGGGCAAGCGTCTTCCGGCGCTCAAGCAGGCACTCGCCACGGCCGATGCGGCCGGCTTGCTGGCCCGCCTGGAAGCAGACGGGCAGGTATCGATCGAACTGCCCGACGGTCCGGTGGCGCTCGACTCCTCCGACCTTCAGGTGCGGTTGCAGGCCAAGCCCGGTTGGGCGGCCGCGCAGGGCCCGCGCGCGGTCGTTGTGATTGCCACGGAATTGACCGACGACCTGTTGATCGAAGGCGTGGCCCGCGAGTTGGTGCACACCATCCAGAATCTGCGAAAAGAAACGGGGTGCGAGTTCACCGATCGGATTACGATCGGGATCGTGACCGGCGCTGCTCAGGTGAAGGACGCCGTCGTACAATTCGGCGACTACATCGCATCGGAAACACTGGCCGTCGAGGCCGGGCAGGAACCGCTTGCTGACGTCGCTCCGGTCGCCGTTGATTTGGGTGGGCACAAGGTCGATCTCTACCTCAAGATCGTGCGCGGCGGTGCGGCATGAGCGAGTCCGCTTCGACGGAAGACGACTCGGCGGTGCCGGACGCCGGTTTGAAGGCTAAGCGCTCATCCGCCGAGCCACCGCACGTCATGCTCTTCACCGACGGCGCGTGCAGCGGCAATCCGGGACCCGGGGGCTGGGCCTTCATCCTACGGCATCCGACCTCGGGTCGAGAATTGGTGAACAGCGGCGGCGAGGCGGAGACGACCAACAACCGCATGGAGCTCACCGCCGTGATCCGCGGGCTGGAAGCGCTGAAACGCCGTTCGGCAGTAGAGATCCTCACCGACAGCGAATACGTCGGCAAGGGGCTGAGCGAGTGGATGGCGAAGTGGAAGGCCAATGGATGGCGACGCGACCCCCGAAAGGCCAGCAGCGTGGTCAAGAACGAAGACCTCTGGCGGCGGTTGGATGAGCTGATTTCGCGACACGCCGTGCGCTATACTCGCGTCGCCGGTCATAGCGGCCATCCCGAGAACGACCGTTGCGATGAGATGGCCGTGGCCGCTTACCAACAGTATCTGAATCGGTCCTAAATATCGCTCTAGTGCTTTGTCAGGCCTAGGAATTGGGGTTGGTGATTTTGTCCAGATGGTGGATGTTGCATGGCACAAGGAGGTGTTCCATGCAGAAAAAATATGTCGTGCGGCTCACAGATGAGGAGCGCGCAGAGTTGGTTTAGGTTGTCAAAAAGTTGAAAGGTACCAGCCAGAAAGTGAAGCGGGCTCAGGTTTTGCTGAAGGCGGATGCAGACGGCCCAAATTGGACGGATCGGGAAATCGCAGAGGCGTTTGACTGCCGCATCCAAACGATCGAGAAGA